>NZ_JANIDV010000002.1 GCF_026385505.1 Bombella dulcis
GTTTGACTTGCTCCTTGGAAGATGACCGAATAGCGGACTGGTTGGGGAACACGGGTGAAGTTCGAATACCACGACCTCCAGAAAGAAAGTTGCGGGATAGATACCTATGATGGGGTGGCACGACTGTGTTGGCATAAGGTAGAAAAACTGTAAGCTGGACTCGGCATTAAGCTGTTCATAGCTACTTAGGAAGGTCAAATCCGTCCGGAAGGAAGACTGACAGCGTAGGAAAGAGACGACATAGATTCCATTGTTCGTGATGTGATGAGCGAAGGTACTCGACTTGCGGATCAGCCAGTTGAAACGCCACATCCAGTGGTGCTGCCTGTCAATGGTGCCGCCAATATCCATGGCTCCCTGATGTCGGGCATAGCTCTCTTCCTGAACGGACATGACATTGGTCTGGTTCTTCGTGGGGCGTTTGTTGACGGCATTGATGATGCCCCCAGCCTGCCCCGTGCCTGCCAAAAGGGTGCGGGTTTTCCCGTGGACACGGATGGATTCTACGGGCTGTTTCTTGTCGGGAGTGGCCTGGCCATGTGTCGCATGTTCCCTGTTTTCTGAGGGCTGTGGCGTTTCTGCGGCTACGGCATGGGGATACTTCTCAGGATGAAAAGTCCCTGTAGCGGCGTGCAGGAAACGGGACGGGCAAGGCTGTTTCTCCTATTTAAGAATGATTATCATGATCAAATTTAAAAAGTAATTTAACGCTGCAAGTGTTTTCACAGTCCCGTGAGACAGGGATGGGAGCATGGGACAGATACTGCCCGTCAGCGTTCCGTTATCTGGTAATGAAGAGAATAAATCGATTCATGGCCTGTTTTCCTGTAAGAAGGTCATCATTGGACAGGGAATTTCATGATGACTGATGTAATTACAAATGGAGACCTGGTTGAGGCCGGTATTCCGGGGGGACATTACCTGCCGTCTCTCACGGCTCTCGGGAACAGGATGCTGTCTGACCATTACCGTTGGGGGCGTCATTGCCACGGAGAATGCTATCCATCCCGGAATGCATTCTGCTGATATCTGTTGTTCCATGATGGCAACCAATCTGGGCAGGGTTAACCCCAGGGTGGTCATGAATGCAGCCTTTGAACATGTCCGTTTTGGGTTGCTCGCCAGAAATATGCCGGACCGGTTACGCCTTGACCCGCAGCTCATAAAGGAGCAGAAGATACTGCACAATGCGGAAGTGTAGCTGGGGATACAGGGCGACGGCAACCACTTTTATTTCATTGGCGTGTCGGAGCAGAGTGGGGGTACGTACATCATCAGTTATCATGGTTCACGGGGTGTCGGGGGGCATCTGTACAAGCTGGGAATGAAAGCGGCGACGAAACATGCGGGCAGCTGTTCTCCCGAAACATTGCCGCAGAATGTGTGGATTGAAGCAGATTCCCGGGTTGGGCAGGATTACTGGGAGGCTCTCCAGTTGCCCGTGCATGGACCAGACTCAACCATTTATCAGTGCATGATCTGATCCGCCCGTGATTTCGGTGTGGACGGGCAGGAAATATTTTCCACTAAATTTTATAGTTATTTTCTAAAAACAACAAAATAATGAGTTGATTTTTGTTCAAGATTTGACATGCTCCCCCGCATGACGACGAAGCCCTTTTCTTATCTGCCCATTGTCCTGCGGACGGACCAGCGTGATGCCCTCGTTGTAGGGGGTGGGCAGGTGGCCGTGCAGAAGATGCGCCTGCTGAAGGGACGGTGCCGGATGCTGCATATCTGGGCTGAGACCCTGCATCCTGAGCTGGCAGCTCTGGTGGAGCAGGGGCAGGCCGTGTTCTGGCAGGGTAAAGTGGAGGAAGAGGCTCTTCGGATCATTCTGCCTGACATGGCACTGGTGTTTGCCGCCACGGATGATGAGGCCGTCAACGGGATGGTGGCCCGTCAGGCTCATGCGCTGCGGGTGCCGGTCTGTGTGGTGGATGCTCCAGCTCTGTCCAGTTTCATCACCCCGGCTCTTGTGGATCGGTCTCCCGTGCAGGTGGCCATCACCACGGGGGGAGCGTCTCCGGTTCTGGCCCGTCGTGTGCGGCAGATGGTCGAGGCCATGCTCCCTGCCCGGATGGGTGAGGCGGCCCGTTTCATGCAGAAGCAGCGGGACTGGCTGAAGGACCGCCTGCCGGGGATGAAGCAGCGGCAGCGTGTCTGGGAATTCTTCGTGGATGGTCCGGCCTATGAGGCCGCTCTGGCCGGAGAGGAGGAGCGGGCACGGTCACAGCTGGAGCAGCTCGTGGAGGCCGCTGAAGGCGAAGCGGATCGTCCCCAGGGTGAAGTCTGGCTCGTGGGAGCCGGGCCGGGCAATCCGGACTGGCTGACCCTTGCGGCCCTGCGCCTGATGCAGAATGCTGATAGCGTGCTGTATGACAATCTCGTGGCTCCGGAAGTTCTGGACCGTGTGCGGCGTGATGCCGAGCGTGTCTATGTCGGCAAGAAGCGGAGCCACCATACGCTTCCCCAGAGCGACATAGAGGCCGAGATGCTGCGCCGTGCCCGGCGGGGTGAACGGGTCCTGCGGTTGAAGGGCGGTGATCCTTTCGTGTTCGGGCGTGGGGGTGAGGAAATGGATACCCTTCTGGCGGCCAATGTACCGGTGCGGGTCATCCCCGGCATCACGGCGGCGAATGGCTGTGCCGCAGCGGCTGGCATTCCATTGACGCACCGTGACTGTGCCCAGAGCTGTGTGGTCGTGACAGGCCATGCCCGGGCTGATGGTACGCTGAATCTGCACTGGCCCAGCCTGGCCCGGCGGGGCCAGACGGTTGTCATCTATATGGGGTTGAGTTCCATGGCGGAGCTGTGCCAGCAGATGCAGGCGCATGGCCTGCCGGAAAGCTGGCCTGTGGCGGTTGTCTATCGTGGGTCCTGTGCCGACCAGCGTTGCGTGACGGGTACGCTGGGCACGATAGCCGGGAATGTCCGCCGTCAGGGGCTTCAGAGTCCCGTACTGATCATTGTGGGAGAAGTGGTGCATCACCGGGGTGAGGTGATGCAGGCTGTGCCCGGCCATAGCACACTGAAGGAGAGTGCCTGATGAAACGTCTGTCCCGTCCGGGAGAAGGGGAAATCCTGCTGCTGACAGCAAGCCGCCTGTTGGATGGCCGTATTGTCTGGCTTGGTGAAGGAGACCACTGGCATGAATCCATTACCGGAGCCATCCGCTTCACTTATGAGGATGCCGGCCCGGCTCTGGAACGTGCCCTTGCGGAAGCCGGGCAGAAAGAGGTGGTGAGTGTCTATGAAGTCGTGGCCAGGGATACCCAGCCGCCTGAACCTGTGACGACACGGGAGGCCATCCGTGCCCACGGGCCAAGTGTTCACCCTGATTTTTCTTATGATCATGCCCCGGTGCGGGAAAAGGAGAGTGCGTTATGACACAGCCTGCTTCACGGTCTGTCGGGCATTACCAGTATGAAGAGCGGGACAGGGTCTTCCTTCAGGAACGCATTAATGAGTTTGAAGGGCAGGTCCGCCGCCGTCTTTCCGGTGAGCTGGGTGAGGAAGAGTTCAAGCCCCTGCGGCTGATGAACGGGGTCTATCTTCAGCTCCATGCCTACATGCTGCGGGTGGCCATCCCGTATGGTGTGCTGGACAGCCGCCAGCTGCATAAACTGGCTGACATTGCGGCAAAATATGACCGGAATTACGGCCATTTCACCACCCGTCAGAACATTCAGTTCAACTGGATTGCCCTGAAGGATGTTCCGACCATCCTGCGGGAGCTGGCCGAGGTGGACATGCACGCCATCCAGACCAGTGGCAACTGCATCCGCAACGTCACGTCCGATGAATTCGCCGGAGCGGCAAAGGATGAGCTGATGGACCCCCGCATTCATGCCGAGATCGTGCGGCAGTGGTCCACCCTGCATCCGGAATTCACCTTCCTGCCCCGCAAGTTCAAGATTGCCATTTCCGGCAGCCCGGAAGACCGTGTGGCGGCCCGCTTCCATGATATTGGCCTGCTGGCCCGCCCCGGTGAAAATGGCCCGCTTTTCCGCCTCTTTGTGGGTGGTGGACTGGGACGGACACCGGTTGTCGGTCGGGAACTGTTTGATTCCGTGAAGGAAGAAGACCTGATCGCCACGCTGGAAGCCGTTCTGCGTGTCTATAACGCCTTCGGGCGGCGGGATAATCTCTACAAGGCCCGCATCAAGATTCTGGTGCAGACCATTGGTCTGGAAGCCTTCCGCACGGCTGTGGAGGAGGAGCTGGGCCGCATGGACTGTGCCGCCTACAGGCTGACACCGGAGCATGTGGCGCAGATCCGTGCCCGTTTCGCCCTGCCGGACCTCAAGGCTCCGGCAGATGCGGCGGACGTGCTGGAGCAGCATAAAAAGGCTGATCCCGCTTTTGCCCGCTGGGTGGCGAGCAACACGCACCCCCATCAGGATGAAGGCCATGTCTGTGCGGTCATTTCCCTGAAGACACCGGGCGACATTCCCGGCGATGTGACAGTCGAGCAGATGCATGGTCTGGCAGACCTTTCCGAGCGTCTTTCATTCGGGGAGGTGCGGGTCACGCATCTTCAGAATCTGGTGTTCGGGCATGTCCGTAAGGACCAGCTTCATGAGCTGTGGCAGGGCCTGAAGGCACTGGGTCTTGCTGCCCCGAATGTTGGTCTTATCAGCGACATCGTGAGCTGCCCGGGGCTGGATTACTGCAATCTGGCCAATGCCCGCTCCCTGCCGCTGGCGCAAAAGCTGGGTGCCCGGTTCGGGGATGCTGCCCTGCAGGCCGAGATTGGTACGCTGAGCATTCATATGTCCGGCTGCATCAATGCCTGCGGGCATCATCATGTGGGCAATATCGGCCTTCTGGGTGTCGACAAGCGGGGAGCCGAGACCTACCAGATTCTTCTGGGGGGTGATGCTGGAGAGCAGGCAGCCATCGGCGGGATTCTGGGGCCGTCCTTTGCAGAGGATGAAGCCGTGGATGCCGTGGCCCGGATTGTGGAATTCTATCTTGGGCAGCGGCAGAAGGGAGAGACCTTCTCCGCCATGCTCAAGCGGTGCGGCCTGAAAGCCTTCAAGGAGGTGGCATATGAAACTGTTTGATCTCAGCGGGCGTAAAACGCTGGACGTTGCCTCTCCCGTTCCTTTTGCGGAGTGGAAGGACAGTCAGCAGGGGACGGCCATTTCCCTGCCGCAGGATGTCGAGGTGGAGGAGCTGCATCCCTATCTTGGCAGCCTGACGCTGATCGTGCTGGAATTTCCCATCTTCCGGGATGGACGGGCTTTCACGCAGGCCCGGTCCCTGCGGGAATATGAAGGCTATGAAGGTGAAATCCGGGCCTCCGGTCATCTTCTGCCGGATCAGGCCATCCATCTCAGACGCTGCGGGTTCGACAGTGTGGCTCTGTCTGAAGACGCCAATGTGAAGGACTGGGAAGAACAGCTGGGCCGCTATCAGTTCTATTATCAGAATACCGCCGTCAGCCCTGCCTGAAAGGGTGGTTCCTGAGTGAGTATACAGAATGGGCCGGAAGGGATGTTCCTTTCCGGCCCATTCTGTATGGCGTGCCGTTTTCAGAATTCCGCCTTGACGGACCCGAAGAACTGGCGGGGTGCGCCAAGAAGAATGGACTGGTTGTTGTAGGCCGCTCCGTTCCTGTTATCCATCGTGAAGCCATTCTGGCCCACGGTGGAGGCGTATCTGGTATTGGCCAGATTGTAGATGTTGAAGGCGAAGACCAGATTCCGCACGGCTGTGGGGTTGTGCATCCCGAGATGGGTCATGTCCAGCGTGTAGATGAGGCCGAAATTGGCCAGCCAGTAGGTTGGCAGCTTGTAGTCACCAACATAGTCATAGCTGCGTCTGCCGTAATACTGGGTATCGACATAGGCCTGCAGATGCCGCCATCCATAGTCACACCTCTCACATTCTGCACGGTGGAGGTGTTGTTGGTGAGGATGGACCCGGCCCCTGCACTGCCCAGAATCTGCTGGAGGCGGTTATGAAAGTTCGTCCTGTAGAGATACAGGTTGCTCTGGATGAGCCTGTCGCTGTAGCGATAGCCTGCGGCAAAGGTCCATGCCGTTTCCGGCTTCAGGCTGCCTTTCGTGGCATCATAGGCCAGCTGGGAGACTGCAAAAGGCGAGTTGCTGGAATTATAGCCGGACTGGCTGTAGGCATGGGCATTCTCTGAAATGTCGAAGAACAGTTCATGATGGCGGAGGAAATGCCAGTCCCCGCTGATATGGGGCAGGAAAGCCTTGGCGGTTGTCAGGCTCTCCCCGCTGGCCAGAGTGGGAAAGCGGGGTTCCCAGTTGGTTGCATGGCCCACACGGGTCGTATTGAGGATGGACTTGAAGCCAAAATGCAGCGCAACGGACCTGATGGGGTGATCGGTGTCCTGCACGAAGGCGGTGAAACTGTTGGTATTATAACGCTGCCCCCAGAGCGTCCGGCCGGGAACACCCCTGAAGCTCCCGAAGGGATTTAGAGGCGTGCCGTCGGGGCTGTTGGGCTGCTGGTAGGCATAGGCGTAGGAATCATACTGGTTGTTCTCGTACCAGAAGCCCGTTGAGAGATCATGTCGCTTCAGCCGGTAGTCGAAGGAGGTCAGCCCGCCAAACCGTTCAATGGCAGGGCGGCGGACCTGTTCAAAAATGGGACCACCATTGAGCTGCACCGTATCAACGCCATTCTGGTAGGCATAAGGGCTGGCATAGGTGCCGTGCCCGGTCTCGCTATGGCCATAGAGGCTGCTCCGCCATGTCAGGCGGTCGGTCAGGGCAAGATCAGCCTTGATGCCTCCGAACAGGTCGGATGAACTGGCCGTACTGTCGTAATAGGAAACATCCTTGGGGTCCGTCAGCCCGTTATAGGAGGCAGGATACTGGCCCTGTGCTGCCCGATAGGCCCGTGCCCATGCGCCGGGCCGCCCGTAGAAATTGTCCAGCCGGGACCCGGCCTGGTCCAGCCAGCTGGGAGCGTAATCCTGATAGTTCACCATCTGGAGGGCGTCCCAGTTGAAGAAGGCGGAAACCTGGCTCCGCTCCCCGATGGGCTGGACCAGCTTGCATTGACCTGCTGCATGAACTGGTCTCCGCCGCCTTTCCATTTGTCGCCCTGGTTGCGCATGTAGGAGACGTAGAACTTTGTGCCGCTCTCATTCAGCCTGCCGGAATCAAACCGGAAGAAGGAATGGAACAGCGCATTGCTGCCGAAGGTCTGTGCAACCAGCCCTCCCATTTTATTTTTGGGGTTGCTGGAGACGTAATTGATGCTGCCGCCCAGATTGTTGGTACTGGCCGTACTTTCTGCCCCGGCACTCTGGGTGACTTCCAGCCGCTCCACATTCTCTGAGGAAATGGCCTGTAGCGGGTTCAGCCCGTTATAGTTGCGGAAGGTTGGCTCGCCGATGGGCAGGCCATCCAGCGTCATGCCGATTTCGTTCTGGACGAAGCCGTGCATGTAAAGCTGTGTCGAGTAGGTATCAACACCCTGCGGATCATCGGACTGGAACTGCACCCCCGGCATCTGGGCCAGCGTGCGGAGCGGATTGGTGCCGGGCACCTGCTGCTCCAGCTGCTTATGGCCCAGCACGAGCTGTGTGCCCTGCACGATATGGTGGGTGTGGACGGAAAGGGATTCATAGCCGCCAAGAACGTCTTTGCGGGAATGGTGTTTCGTCCTGATGGTTGCCAGTGCTGGAGAACGGGACTGCCGGACCGTGGCCATGCCAGAATGGCGTGATGATGACCCGATGCGGCCTGTTCTTCTGCCAGTATGGCGGGCAGGCGCATGATGGGCATGATCATCCGTTTCTGAAGACTCATGGACGCTGATGGTCTGTGCGGAAGCAGGCATGACGAAGGGCACGGACAGGCCGGTAAGGCCCATCCCGGTACGTTTTCATTGTATGTCCGTTAGGCGAAGAAGGGCAGGCTGCCGGGACGGAGCTGTCCCGGCTTTACTGGAAGAACGATCAGGCCCTGCTCAGACATCGCCGGGAGACAAACACCAGGCTGCCCAGTGCCAGAAGGAGAATGACCACGAGGGACAGAAGGGTATCGCCCCGTGCTGACGGCAGAATAAGAAGGATTGCCCCCAGGACGGGAATGAGAATGGTCAGCCCTCTGGCCACAGGCAGGGCCGTGGCTGTCTGCGACTGCCGTCCCCAGAGCCAGTAGGCAATGGCGATCATGAAATAGATGAACAGGATCAGCCCGCCTGATGACCCGAGAAGAATGGGGTAGATCGTCTCTGGTGAGCCGATGGCGGCGGCAATGACGATCAGTTCCAGCAGGGTCGTCAGGCGCAGGGACCAGATGGGGACCTGCTGGGCGGTTTCAAGGGTCAGTTTCTGCGGGGCAAGGCGGAGGTCTGCCAGCTCACGCAGGGTACGGGACACGACATAGACAGCCGAGTTGAGGCAGGACAGGACGGCAACCAGCGTCACCGCAATGGCGGCATAGCGGGCCAGCGGAACCCTGAGATATTCCAGCACGCTCAGGAAGGGGGGCTGCCCGACATGCACGTCATTCCACGGCAGCAGGGAGATGATGACCAGTACCGATCCTGCATAGAAGAACAGGACCTGCAGCGGGAGCCGCCGCATGGTACGGGCGATGGCACGCAGGGGCCGGTCGCTGTCCGTTGCGGCGATGATGGCGATTTCACAGCCCGTGAAGGTCTGCACGATCATGGGAACGGCCCCGATGACGGCCCAGCTCCCTTTGGGGAACAGGCCACCATGTGAGGTCATGTTGTCAAGGGCCTGGGTCAGGGGGTGGCCGGACAGGATGAGCCAGCCCAGCCCGAGGGCGATGAAGCCCCCCAGGAAAAGTAGCTTGAAGATGGAAAGCCCCGTTTCCGCCTGTCCGTAATGGCGCAGGGACAGGCGGTTGATGGTCCAGGCAATGGCGACAAGGACAAGGGCACCCCAGAGCGGAGCAATGCCCGCCAGACGCCCGATGATCATTCCGCCTGCAACTGCCTGTGCCCCGGCTGTCACGGCCCAGAGGAAGGCATAGCTCCAGCCGGTGACGAAAGCGGCCTTCGGGCCGTTATGGGTGGCGATATGGGTGATGAAGGAGCCTTGTCCCCGTGCATTGATGGCCAGTCCCCCCAGCAGCCGCATGACCAGCCAGACAACAAGCCCTGCCGCAAGATAGGAGAGAAGAACGGCAGGACCGGCGGCGGCGATGGTGGCGGATGTCCCCACAAACAGTCCTGCCCCGATGATGCCGCCAATGGAGATCATGGCGACATGCAGCCCCCTGAAACGGTTTACGGCGGGGCTGGAGGAGGCGGATGTCGCAGTGCTGGTGGGCTGGCTCATCGGGCTTTTTATCCTTCCTGACGTGCGGGGCCATAAGGACGGTCCCCGATGATGGTAACACGGTTCATGATCCGCCGGGCCGGGAGATAGTCATTCACGGCGTAATGCTGGGTGATCCGGTTGTCCCAGAAGGCGACATCGCCTTCCTCCCAACGCCAGCGGATGGAAAACTCCGGCCTTGTGGCATGACGGGTCAGATAAGCCAATAGGGCGGCGCCCTCTTCGGGGTCCACCTCATTGATTTCGGTTGTGAAACCTTCACTTACGAACAGGGCCTTCGCGCCTGTCTCCGGATGAATGCGGACGACAGGATGTGTCACGGGCGGGAAATTGTTGCGTGTTTCGGCCCATTTTTCCAGCTCTTCTGCTGTCCGCCCATAACGGGAAACCGGGAAGGAGCGGAGGAAGTCATGCTGGGCTGTCAGCGTATCAATGCGCTGTTTCATGCCATCAGAGAGGGCATCATAGGCAGCCGTGCCGCTGGCCCAGAGCGTGTCTCCACCGCCTGTCTCCGGCAGGAGGCGGCTGGTCAGGACGGCCCCCATCGGCGGCTCCTGCTGGAAGGTGACATCCGTGTGCCAGAGGGCGTTGTCACGCAGGTCGTTCTTGGCCGTGTCCAGCACGATGGCTTCCGGCACGTCAGGCACGGTGGGGAAGATGGGATGGAGATGCAATCTGCCAAAATTGCGGGCGAAGTCACGCTGCTGGGCCGGAGAAATGGTCTGTTTGCGGAAGAAGAGGACCTGATGGCGCAGAAGCAGGTGATGGATGCTGTCCCTCTGTGAAGGGGACAGGGGCTGTGAGAGGTCCACGCCTTCCACGATGGCCCCGATGGCGGGGCTGAGGGGAATGGTCTTCAGTTCCGTGTTGGCGGGGAGCGGGAAGGAGGAGGCAAAGGCGGTGGAAGCCATGATGGAAACTCCATAAAACAGAAAATGATAGTGATTTATTAAAACAACAGATTGCATTGTCATAATGGGGCAATCATTCAAATTTGAAAGTGAAAAATGAACACTGAGGCAATATTTTTTATAACATTCTGTTTTGTAAGGATTATTTCCCTATTCGATTCATGCCTGTCATGGGTGTGAATGATGGAGGGAAGGGGATTTTTAAATAACGATATTATTTCGTATGAAAAGATTCCATTCCTGACGGGCCATGCAGCAGGACGGGCACGGAAGGTCCCTGGAGGGATGGACGTGCCTTATGGGCATGGATGATATGCATTAATGGTCAGTGAATATGAAAAACGCCGTAAACTGCGGAACCCAGTAAAATATACGGTAGAGGACGTAGCCTCACAGTCATGGGGCCGCCGTTATTTTGATATAAGTCAAAGATGTTTTGTGTAAAGAGAGTAGCGTGACAACAGAATCTTTATCTGAGGAGATGACAGATGGGACGGATTTCTGGAAAGATTGCACTCGTAACTGGTGCAGGTAGCGGAATCGGCAAGGGGATTGCCAAGGTTCTGGCCAAGGAAGGTGCCAAGGTCATCGTGGCAGACCTCAACCCCAAGGGGGGTGAAGAGGTTGTCGAAGAGATCCGCAAGGCTGGTGGCAAGGCCTGCTTCCTGCCGCTGAACGTGGCGAAGGAAGATGAGTGGAAGAAGACGATGGCTGCCATCAAGGAGCATGATGGCCGTCTGGACATCGTCGTCAATAACGCTGGCATTGCCTTCGATGGCACCATCGAGAGCACGTCCCTGGAAGACTGGCGGCGTGTGCAGTCCATCAATCTGGATGGTGTGTTCCTCGGTACGAAATATGCTGTCGCAGCCATGCGTGAGCTGAATGGTGGTGATGGTGGTTCCATCGTCAACATGTGTTCCAGCTCTGCGCTGGTCGGGATTCCCAATCTGGCCGCTTACGGGTCTTCCAAGGGTGGCGTGAAGATGCTCACCAAGTCTGCGGCCCTGCATTGTGCCCGCAGCGGGTACAAGATCCGCATCAACAGTGTCTGCCCGGGCTACATCCAGACACCGCTGGTTGATGAGCTGACCCATACGGACAAGGCTGCTTACCAGCATCTGGTGGACATTCACCCGGTCGGTCATCTGGGCACGCCGGAAGATGTGGCCAACGGTGTCCTGTACCTGGCTTCCGATGAGTCCAAATTCGTCACGGCCACTGAGCTGGTGATTGACGGTGGCTATACCTCTGAATGAGGTAAAGTCTCTGTGAGGGGAGGCCACTGGCCTTCCCGGCATAAAAAAAGCCTCCGCCCTGACACAAAGGGTGGAGGCTTTTTTTATGGTGTTCCGGTCTTACAGGCCGGCAAAAAGCGGCGTGGACAGATAACGCTCCGCAAAATCGGGAATGATGGCCACAATGGTCTTGCCTGCCCATTCGTCTTTCTTTGCCAGTTCCATGGCAGCAAAGAGAGCAGCACCGGCAGAAATGCCAATCGGCAGACCTTCGGTGCTGGCGCAGAGGCGGGCCGTCGTCAGGGCATCATGCTCGGTGACGGGGATGACCTTGTCCAGCGCACGGACATCCAGCGTATCCGGCTTGAAGCCCGGGCCAAGCCCCTGGATGCCATGCGGGCCGGGGTCATCACCATTGAGGACGGCACTTTCTGAAGGTTCCAGCCCGAAGACTTTCAGCCCTTCCTTGCGAGGTTTGAGGGCATGGGCAATGCCGGATGCCGTGCCACCCGTACCGAGGCCAGCAATGACGGCATCCACGGCACCGGCGGTATCGGTCCAGATTTCTTCGGCCGTCGTTTCCTCATGCACTTTCGGATTGGCCGGGTTGGTGAACTGGCTGGGCATCCAGGCGTCCCTGGTCGCTTTCAGGATTTCCTGTGCCTTGGTGATGGCCCCTTTCATGCCCTGCTGGGCGGGGGTCAGCTCCAGTGTCACTCCCATCAGGGCCAGCATTTTCCGCCGTTCCATGGAGGCACTTTCCGGCATGGTGACGATCATCTTGTAGCCCATGGCCGCTGCGGCGAAGGCAAGGCCAATGCCGGTATTGCCGGAGGTCGGCTCCACAAGGATGGACTTGCCCGGAGTGATGAGGCCTTTTTCCTGGGCTTCCCGCAGCATGGCCACGCCGATGCGGTCCTTGACGGATGCCAGCGGATTGAAGAATTCCAGCTTGAGCAGCACATGTGCTTTCAGCCCTTCTTTCTCCGTCAGATGGGGAATGGCCACCAGCGGCGTCCCGCCCACGACTTCCATGAAGGATGGATAGACATGGCCGCGCGGTTCTGCGAAAGGGGTGCTGGAAAGTGGAAAAGGAAATTTTGAGGAGGATGATCCTGTCATCTCTTGGTACTCCTTGCCATGATGGTGCTGTGAACCAGACTAGCAGGTCTGCTTGGTATTCGTCATGTCACTCCTGATGGATTACCTGAAGAATTCTCAAAGAAACGAGAGCCATTCTCATAAACCCCTTTTCTATGACGTGAGATCAGCTAAATAGGGGCTGATGCTTTGCTGGCCGAAGAGTGAATGATGTATCTGAAGAATGACCGTATCCTGACAGCCCTGTCCATCATGCTTGATGTGGCGTTTCATGCCGGACGTTCCGGGGTTGTGAGCGGAGCGGACATTGCACGGCGCAGTGGCCTGCTGCGGCGGGGGATCGAGCCTGTGCTCCAGGCCCTGTCCCGTGCCGGTCTTCTGGACAGTGTCCGCGGGCCGAAAGGGGGGTACAGGCTGGGCCGTTCCCCACGGGTGGTGAACCTGCATGAAATCGTCTGCGCTGTCGGGGGCCGGGAAGACACCACCCCTCTGCAGGAGAAGGACAGTAATCCCCTTCAGTCCCTGGTCATTTCGCCCCTCTGGGCGGAGCTGAATGGAGGCGTGAAGGAGCGTCTTTCAGGGCTTACGCTGGCGGACCTGCTTCAGCAGGCGGAACGTGAGGGGCTGGAACGGCCCCGACAAGTGCCTATTTGTTTCAGCATTTAGCTTCTTTCTGTTGTTTTAATGAATGATTGCAGTTTGTGGGGCGAATCTATTCGGTGATGTTACAGTAATTTTTTTATCAATTTGAGGTGAAAAAAAATCTTTTCATTATCTTTATGTTATCTTATGGATCCACAAGCAGGTTGTCCGTTTGTTAAAATTTTGTTATCGTTTCTCGACGAAGAGACTGTATCTTTCGAGGTGTGTACCCTTCGAGTCTCATTTTTGGGGCGTATTTTGAGGGGACCAGCATGGCATGGGAGGAAACATGCGTAATAAACTCTTGTTCACAGCAGCGTTGTTTTGTGTGGAGGTGACGCCTTTCGGGCATGTTTTTACGTCTGCCCGTGCTGCTGATGCTTTTAATGATCAGAATGTTACCTTTAATGAAGTATCGGTTCTCCCGTCTCAGGGTAATCTTAATACAGGCAGTAGCGTGTATCGTGTTAAGGGAGATGGAACGGATACGAATCAGGTTTTTTCTGGTAGCATTTTCGGCAATTCCGATACTGCGGCTACGCTAGAGAAAGCTGGCGGTGTGGATATTAATACTGGCGGGACTGTGAATGATGTGCAGCAAGTTCAGCCTAATAACGTAACCTTTACGGGTCAGAATGTGTACAATGGATATACGTTCGTCCGGGGTAATGGGTCGCTTACTTTAACGGGGAATGGTGATAATCTCGGAGGCATCATTTCTGGTGGCGAGACAGAGGTTGGGCTTGCTGCCAATGATTCTGCTACATTGACGGTTGATAAGAATGGCATCCTACTTCTTCGTGGACAGACGGATGCCAGCGGTCAGGTATTACGGCCTTATGGTCAGCTGGTGGTTGGTAATGGGGATGCGACTTATGGCGCTAGTCCAGCGAAGCAAGAGAATCGGTTGAATGTTCAAAATGGTGGACAGGTTGAGGTGCAGTCCCTTTTGGTGGGAAACTACAAAGAGGGGAATGGTAGCGTCAGGGTCGAGGGAACTGGGAGTGGCTTGGCGGTAAACGCTGGAGGCATGTCCGTTGGCGTAGACGGCACGGGTGCTCTGTCCGTTGCACAGGGGGGTAAGGCCGTTGTCAATGGTGATGTGAATCTGGGGAGTAAATCTGGTGCGCAGGGGAGTGTAACAGTTGATGGATCTGGGTCTTCACTGACAGTCAATAACGGCCAGGGTGGCACGTCTACCACAGTGGTCGCTGATGGCGGTCAAGCCAATATGAATATTCAAAACGGTGGTACGTTTACCACTGGTGGTAACGTAATTATTGGTAATCAAGCCGGTTCCATAGGTAGTGTGGTTGTCGGTAATGGACAGGACGGTAATGCTGATCAATCTAGGCTGAGCTTGCTGGGTAGTGGTAGTACGGGTAATCTGACGGTTGGCAATCAGGGCGTGGGTCATTTGAATATCCAACAGGGTGGTAACGTGGCAGCTTATGGCGTGTCTGTTGGTGGCCAAGATACGGATGATCACCTTGCTTCGAATAGCTCTCTTAGTGTTGGCTCCGCCTCGGGTGGGACATCTCAGGCTGGTGGACGATTGGAAATAGGACAGGGTGGCCTGACGGTTGGTGCTGGTGCGGGAACTCATCCTCTTTATTCTGTAGGTGTGACTAGTGGTGGCATCATTAATGATGCTGGTACAGTTAATATCAAGAGTGATGGGCAGCTGAAGGTTGGTGGGGAAGATCAATCTAATGCGAATGTTAGCACTGGTACTCTTATAGTCGGTGATAGCAATGGTAATAGTGGCATTACTAGTAGTGCTGCACAAGTAGATAAGAGTGTTTCGACTAATAATAGTGGTCTATTTGTATATGGTAATGGCATTATAAAGAACCGTCAAGGTAGTGACCTTCACGTCGATTCGAATGTTTATCTGGTTGATGGGCAGCCTTCTGGTGAAGCTGTACGACACGGAACGTTCGACACAAATCAGCAGAGTACTTATCTCCGTGGCGGTGTAGTAGGCACTGGCGGTTTGAATGCTACAGGTGGTGGGACGTTGTATCTCGCTAACCATGATAATGGCTATACGGGTGAGACTGTTGTTTCCGGCAAGGATACAACCTTGGCTTTAGCCAGCGGTTATGGCGAAGAGTCGGCTAGTAGCAATACTTCGTCTTCTGGCATTAGGGTTGAGAACGGGGCTCGATTGACGGGGAATACGACGGATGATGGTGCTGCGGCGGTCACGACTGTTGATGGTGGCGGTACGGTTGAGGCCAATTGGAATCAATCTGTAGGAACATTGAATATTGGTTCTGTAGGCCATCAGGGTACAGCATTAACAATGAATGGTGGCCCGAATAATCAGTCTGTTCTATCTGTCGGGGTGGGGTCTTCACCACTTGCTGCGAATTCTTATATTACGCTGAATAATGCGACGGGTTATAGCCGTGGTAATGGTGTAATTGACACGGTAGGCCGTTCTCTGACTGGTTCTTACCATCAGCTTAATAGTGGCTTGATTCATGTGAATGGCGATGCCCAGCTGAATAGTGCAACTCTCAATCTTGTTAGAAATGATGGAGGGAGTATTCATGTGGGGGATGGATATCGTATCTTAACAACAACAGGTACTGTTAGTGCTAATCATGACAATGCGCTGACGGGTAATTTGCCAGATACGTTGTTCTTGACGCCATATTTAGTGTTTGAGAATCAAGCTGTAGATGTGATTTATTCGCGTAATGCTTCAACAACGTTTAGTAGTGTAGCTGGGAATGGTAATCAGCGTGAAGTTGGTCGTGTATTGGATGCACTTCCGGACAGCAATGTTGTAGTTCGTGCTATTAGTGGTGTTAATTCAGCTGGTGAGGCACGTCGCGCTCTGACTAATTTGTCTGGTGATATTCATGCGTCCGCTCGTACGGCCCTGATCCAAGATAGTTATCTGCTAGAGCAGGCGGTGTTAGACCGTTTGGCTGATGCCGGGTGTGACGATGATGATAATGTGTTTACCCGTGGACATTATGATCTTCATACTCGCCGCAAAGAATCCCGTTGCTATAAAGATCATGCCATTATGTGGGGGCAAGCGTATGGTAGTTTAGGGCACAATGGAGGTGCCGGGAATGCGACTTTGCTGCATCATGAGACGGCGGGTTTTGTTATAGGCGTGGATACACCTGTTGATGATAGGTGGCGTCTGGGTGGCATGATCGCATATGGGCATTCTATGTTTAATGCAAATGGTGCCAGTGATTCTTCGGGGAATAGTAATAATATTAGTCTTGGTGCTTATGCTGGTTCTCATTGGGGCCGCTTTAATCTACGGCTCGGCGCATTCTATACGTGGAATCTGATGAACATGCGACGGCATGTTCAGGTGGTTGATTTTGGTGGGCGCCAGACCAGCAGTTATCGTAACGGAACAGCTCGAGCCTTTACGGAATTGAGCTATAAGTTCGATTTTAATAAACTTCAGTTCGAACCATTCATTGAGGGAGCTTATGTCAACCAGTATGCGGGTCGTTTCCATGAGCATGGCGTAGCTGCTTTGTATAGTCAGTCTAGGGACCGTAGCGTAGGTTTTACGACTTTTGGTTTCCGTGTAGCACGTCGTTTCCAGGTAGGTGATGTTTGGTTGCGGGCTCATGCTATGGCGGCTTATCGCCGTACTTATGGAAGTTTGGGTTCTAATCGAACGGAACGTTTCATGGATGGTGGTAACGACATGAATGTCAACGGTGTGTTACTGGCTCGCGATGCTGCGGTGGTTAAAGCAGGTGTTGCTGCTAAGGTTAGTGATCGTGTTGATTTGGATCTCTCTTATACAGGTCAGTATGGAGAGCATGCTATGGACAGTGGAGCTACAGGGTCTGTTAAAGTCAGTTTTTAATATAGTGTTTAGAGAAGATTTCGGGTTTTATCGGGGAAAGTGGGGTCGCCAGAGATGGCGGCCCCTTTTTTTGGTGGTGCCTAGGCCGGGATGGCGGCGTGATAGAGCAGCGTTCCGGCCAGGGTCAGCATGATGGCGGCTGTCAGGCCGTCCAGAATGCGCCATGCAAGGGGGCTGGTGAAGATGGGCCGCAAGGCCCGTGCGCCGTAGCCGAGCAGGGGAAACCAGACAAAACTGGCGAGTACGGCTCCCATTCCGAAATAGGGACGGCTTGCTTCTGGCTGGGACAGGCTGACCGACCCCATGAGCAGTATCGTGTCCAGATAGAGGTGCGGGTTCAGCAGGGTGAAGCCACATGTCATGGTCATGACTTTGCGCAGGCTCTGTCTGGGCTGCTCTTCCAGCGTGACGGTGCTGCTGCTCATCATGTGGCGCAGGGCCGTCATGCCCTGCCAGATGAGGAAAGCGGCTCCGACATAGGTCAGGGCATCCGTGAAATACGGAATGGTTCCAACAATCTGGCCGACACCCAGGACGGAGGCCATGATGAGGATGGTATCCACACTCGCACAGAGCAGGATGATGGGCAGGACATGTTCCTGCTTCAGCCCCTGGCGCAGGATGAAAAGATTCTGTGCGCCAACGGCGATGATGGCCGATGCGCCAAGGCAGAAACCGGTGATGATGGGAGCAATGATTGTGTGCATGGCCTGTCTATGGCAGGGGGACCACATGCAGGAAAGTTCATTTCACTTCATTAAATGAAGGAAAACTTCATCATGTTTGACTACGCAGCCCTGACAGCCATCAGTGCCGTCGTGCGAGAAGGGAGTTTCGAGCGGGCAGCCGCTGTATTGGGGCTGACACCTTCGGCCGTGTCCCAGCGCGTACGCGGGTTTGAGGAGCGTCTGGGGAGTGTGCTGGTCATCCGTGGTCAGCCATGCAGGCTGACGGAACTGGGGACAATGCTGTGCCGTCATTTCGACTGTGTGAAGGTTCTGGAAAGTGACCTGGCCACCCGTCTGGCATGGCAGGACAAGGAGGCCGCTCTTCCGGCAACGGTGAAAATCGCCGTCAATGCGGACAGCATCACCACATGGTTTGCTCATGCCATGATGGCCTTTTCCCGGCAGGAACCAGCCATTACGCTGGATATTTCCATTGATGATGAACAGTGCACGGCAGAACGCCTTCGCTCCGGTGATGTCATGGCCGCTGTCACGGCCTCATCAGACCCGGTGCCGTGGTGCAGGACCGTGTCTCTGGGCAGCATGTCCTATGTGGCCTGTGCCAGCCCTTCCCTGATGGCCACCTGTTTCCCGAAGGGCGTGACGGCCGAGGCTCTGCGGAATGCGCCCTATCTGCGGTTTGACCGGAGTGACCTGTTTCAGGCGCAATGGGCGGAGACTGTATATGGTGTCACGCTGGGGGCACCCGCCTGCTGGATACGGTCTTCCAGGGCGTTTCTGGACCTCTGCCTGTATGGTCTGGGATGGGCCTTGCATCCGCTTCCACTGGTGGAACAGTATCTGAAGACTGGAGACCTGGTTGAATTCAGTCCGGGACATCGTCCCTCGGTGCCGCTTTTCTGGTCTGTTCCCAGACTGTACGGCTCGGCACTGAACCGGCTGAGCCAGAATGTCCAGCGGGTGGCGGCAGACTGGCTGGAGGCAGCAGGATGAAACCGTCATGATGTAGAAAAGCCCGCCGGAATGTTCCGGCGGGCTTTCTTCATGCTGTGTGCCGTAAGGGTGTTCAGGCGTCGTTGCGGCCAGTCAGGGCATATCTGCCAGCACCTGCCACGGCCAGAGCGACCAAACCACCGGCAATGCTCACATTCTTGTAAAAGTGAATATGTGCCTCATATTCCGGAAAACCAGCCGGCATTGTCCAGTAATGATGGCCGATCAGCCCGGTAATGATCGTGTAGATGGCGAGCAGCAGCGCAGCCGGTGCGGTGAAGATGCCGAACAGGATGGCCAGCCCGCCACCGATCTCGGCAATGATGGCAATGATGGTTGCAAGGGCAGGCATGGGGACATGAAGGCTCTTCAGATAGCCGACGGACATGTCGAAGCCTGTCACTTTCTCCCATCCCATGATGATGAAGAGGGCAGCAAGCAGGATGCGGGCGGCGAGAAGCAGGGAATCTCTCTGTGTCTGGGGGATCATTGTGTCAGGTCCTTTCTGATTTGATGATTACTGAATAGGACAGATTTCGCTGAAGGTATCTGGTGAATATGGAAAGATAATATTTCGTTTGTTTAAGGGAAAAATGGAAAAGCATGCCTCAGTTGTCAGTCTCCATGCTGGCATGGAAATGGATGTATATAGGCAGCCTGTTCAGGCTATTTTTCTTCTATGTCTACCAAAGTGTTGGGCCATCGCCGATGATCGGGATGTCGCTGGGAGGTAGAGACTGGGTTATGATGGCCTGTTTATTGCAAGTATGACGCTGTCGGGGCAGGTCTCTGTCATTCATGAATACCGGCACCCTGCGTCTCTGTTAGGGCAGGTTGTCCGTGATGCCGTTACTGGGAAACGGCAGGCACAGGGCTGGAGGAAGGCATTGGCTAGAGTTGTGTGAGGCTGTCCAGTCCTCTTATGAACGGCTGATCGGTCTGGCCCGTGAGAAGGGCTTTGGCCATATTTATCGCATGTGGAATTATCTGGGGGCGATCAATCAGGATAATATACGGGGAGAGGAACGGTATCGGGATTTCTGTAGTGGCCGGTCCCAGGCTTTTGAGGCCATGAATGTTGGTCTGGATGAACTGCCTGCGGCCACGGGCATTGGCCTGTCTTCTGGTGGCGTGGCCGTATTCCTGATCGCCCATAGGCATGAGCGTGGCGTGAATCTGGAGAATCCCTGCCAGCTTCCCGCTTACTACTATCCGCCCCGTTATGGGCGGCGGTCTCCATCCTTTGCCCGTGCCACTGTCATGGAAGGCACGGAACGGACTGTCCTGTATCTGTCCGGCACGGCGAGCATTCGGGGTCATGAATCCGTAGGGCAGACCGTGGAGGAACAGCTCTCCATCACGATTGAAACGATCGGCTCACTGCTCGACGTAGCTCGGCGACGCTTCCCCCGCCTTGAAAAGGGCCGTTTTGAAAGCATGAAACTCTATGTTCGCCATCCTGAAGATGCTGCGGTCGTGCGGGAAGGCATTGCACGGGCGTTTCAGTGCTTGCCGGATCAGTCCCCGCTTTTCATCGCCGACATCTGTCGGGCAGAGCTGCTGCTGGAGGTTAAGGGGGTGTTTGTGGGGTGAGGGGCTGAGAGGGTTATATAGTTTATCAGTTGCTGGTTTTTTTTATGATGGCTGGAGGTTGGCTGTCTGCATGACAGTTTTTTTTGGATATTATATTGCATACAATATAATTGCATGAAATAAGAATGATGCTTTACGTTTTTCCTATGTGAAAGGTGCAGATATGGATGATCCGTCAGACAGCAGTCTGAGCCTGGAGAAGCAGATATGCTTTCCATTTTATGAGGCTGCTAACCTCCTGCAGCAGCTTTATCGGCCCTTTCTGGCCCCATTGAATCTGACTTACGCACAGTATCTGGTCATGTTGGCCCTCTGGGGACACGACGGTAAAAGTGATGTGACAGTGGGAACCATAGGGCGTCAGCTCGGTTTTGAGACAGGAACGCTCTCGCCATTGCTTAAGCGAATGGAAGCAGCAGGTCATGTGAGGCGGATGCGCAGCCCCGATGATGAAAGACGGGTCATTATCAGCCTCACCCGACAGGGGCAGCTTTTACGGGAAAAGGCAAAGTATATTCCCGATCAGCTGCTTCGTGATTCAGGGTTGAATGATGCTGAGTTGGCTGGACTTCGTGAGAAGGGACAGGCCTTTGCACGTTGTCTTCGAAGGATGTTGCAGATTCGTTCTGTTTAAACTCTTTAAGGAGATCAGATCATGAAAGAGCCAGTATTATATAGCGATGCTCTTGAGAATATTGTTGCAGATGAAGAAAAGGTTCATCAAGGGCTTGCACGTGAATTTCATAAGATCATTACTGCGACACATCGTGATAATGGTTGGGCTGATCGGGGAGTTCATGCCAAGAGTCATGCCCTGTTGGAGGGAACCATCCAGATACATGATGATCTGCCGGATGTTCTGGCGCAGGGTCTGTTTGCACAGCCAGATGAATATTCGGTTGTTGTACGTATTTCGTCCATTCCGGGGGATCCATTAGATGATGCGGTGTCTGGCCCACGTGGTTTTGCTCTGAAAATCAATAATGTTAAAGGCGAGCTCCTGTCGGATAATGAAGGTGTTCCGGTTCAGGATATTCTGCTGGTCAACGGGCCTGTTTTTGCAGCACCTGATTCACGCCATTTTTTACGCACGTTACGCCTGTTGGCACTGACAACGAATCGTTTCAACGGGTTCAAAAAACTGCTTTCACGGTCTTTGCGTGCACTTCAGAAACAGCTGAACCGTTTTGGTAAGTCAAACGATATGATTGGCGTGCTGGGGGGGTATTTGCCTACTGTTCCTGTAGGTGACCGGTTCTTTAGTCAGGTACCGTTACGGTTTGGGAAGTACGTTGCCAAATTTGACATTGTACCGTCTTCTGAGAGTTTCAGGCGTCAGCAGGGTATGCTGATAGATATTGATAAAAATCCCGTGGCTATTCGTCAGAAGCTGAATCATTTTTTCAGTGAATACGGGGGAGAGTGGACATTAAGAGCACAGCTTTGCCGCGATCTGGAAGAGAATTCCATAGAAGATGCGACCAAGGTCTGGTCAGAAGACGATAACCCTTTCCTGCCTCTTGCAACGATTAAAATCCCGCCGCAGGATTCCTGGTCAAAGGAGCGGGCAGAACGCTTGGAGGATGGTTTATCTTTTTCACCGTGGCATGGTCTGACCGCTCATCGTCCTTTGGGAGATATCATGCGTGCCCGTCGTGTCATGTATCCCTTCTCCTCGAAGCTTCGGACACGTCTTAATGGATGCCCTCTTCATTTCAGGGTATCCGGCTGATTGCAGCATTGAATTTCTTGCGCTCTGTCAGTCACAAGGGGGCTGACAGGGTATATGCGTTTCATGGTCTGGCTGTATGAAACCTGTCGCCCGGATATATTGCTTCGCTCTGAAAAATCAGCGTTCAGTCATGATAGGAGTGCCGTTTCAGCCACAATTAACAAGCAATATTTATGGAAAAGTGGCGTCCCGTACGGGATTCGAACCCGTGTTGCCGCCGTGAAAGGGCGGTGTCCTAGGCCTCTAGACGAACGGGACTAAAGGCGTGAGGGCTTAATAGGCAGGGGCGGGCACGGCGTCAAGCCCGTGCGGCATCAAAAATGAAAAAAGTGAGATTTTCCCGTTCCTGCCATGTTTCAAGCCGCAGCTGGCCAGCCACATGCAGCAGGGGGCAGCTGCGGTCTTCCAGCAGATCGGTGAAATGCTTGTCCCCGGCCCGGAAGACAAGCCCCTTGATGCGGCTGTAGCCATCTGCCCCCTGGAGGATGACCCGGAGCGTGTTGCCATCCTGCCCGATCCGGTCGGCCTTCACGCAGCGGACGTCCCGTATGGCCAGCAGAGGCTCGTCATTGGCGGGGCCGAAGGGGGCGAGCATGGCGATCTGTCGGGCCAGATCGGGTGTGGCTCCCCTGATGGTGATGACACCATCCAGCTGAAGGTCTTCCTGTGGGGGGAGATTCAGGGCCTCACTGAGGGCATCATCAAGCCGCTCATGCAGGGCAGCGCAGTTGTCTTCTGTCAGTGAGAAACCGGCTGCCATGGCATGGCCACCACCTGACAGCAGCAGGCCGGACTGGAGGGCATGAATGACGGCAGCACCAATATCCAGCCCGGTGACGGAACGGCCAGAGCCTTTCACCACACCATCATCCTGAAGGGCACCAACTAGAGCAGGCCGGTTGAAGCGTTCTTTCAGCCGCCCTGCCACGATGCCCACCACACCGGGATGCCAGTCACGGCCATGCAGGAAGATGACGGCGTGGCCATCGTCAATCTGTTTCTGGGCCAGTGTGACGGCGGCATCCAGAATATGGCTTTCCACGGTCTGGCGTTTCCGGTTGACCTCATCCAGTTCCTCGGCAATGAGGCGGGCTTCCGTCACCGACTGGCTGAGGAGCAGCTGCAATCCCTGCTCTGCCCTGGCAATACGTCCCCCGGCATTGATGCGTGGTCCAAGAGCAAAGCCGCAGCTCATGGCACTGGCATTTGCCTTGACACCAGCGACATGCGCCAGAGCGGCCAGACCGATCCGCTGGCGGCGGTTCATGACTTTCAGCCCCTGATGGACCAGCGCACGGTTGAGGTCCCGCAGAGGCATGACATCGCAGATGGTGGCCAGAGCGGTGAGGTCCAGCAGGGCCATGAGGTCCGGTGAAGGATGTGTCTCGAACCATCCCTGCTGGCGGAGAGTGCGCTGAAGGGCCACGACGGTCAGGAAGGCAACGGCCGTGGCGCAGAGATGGCCAAGTCCGGAGGTGCAGTCCAGCCGGTTGGGGTTGACGACCAGTCCTTTCGGCAGGCGTGTCCCGTCAGGCTTGTGATGGTCCAGCACGATCCGATCAGCCTGACCTTCAAAAGAGTCCAGAATGTCGACGGCCGCCGTGCCACAGTCCACACAGATGAGCAGGGTGGCTCCCTGGTCGATCAGGGACTGCAGGGCGGGCCTGTTGGGGCCGTATCCTTCTTTCAGACGGTCAGGGATATGTGTGAAGACCGTGCAGCCCATGGCGGTAAGCGTGGAGCTGAGCAGGGCCGTGCCGCAGGCTCCATCCACGTCATAATCGCCCAGAATCCCGATGGTTTCCTGTTTCTGCACGGCTGTAGCCAGTCGCAGGGCCGTTTCATCCATGTCCTTCAGGATGGAAGGGTTGGGCAAGGCCTCACGCAGACGGGGCTGGAGATAGGCCTCCACCGTTTCAGCCGTAATGCCACGGCCTGCCAGGATACGGGCCGCCAGTTCGGACATGTCCATTTTCTGGGCAAGGGCCAGAGCAAGGCGGTTGTCCGTTTCGGCCAGAACAGGATGCCGCCAGACCCAGCGGCGCAGTCCCGCACTCTGCTGGACATTGAGAACAGTGGTGGGAGCGGGGCGGGAAGAGGCTTCTGGAGGCATCAGGGCGGGGGTGTCAGGCCGTATGGGGGTCGAAGTGGTGGTAGGTTTCCATGTAGCGGATGGTGCCACTTTCCGAGCGCATCATGACGGAATGGGTGCGGATGTAACTGTCGGAAGGATATTCAATGCCCCGCAGCAGGTCTCCTGCTGTCACGCCCGTGGCACAGAAGAAGACCGGACCAGCCGCCATGTCCGTCAGGCTGAGGGCCTGCGTGGGATCAAGGTCAGGGCGGATCATGCCACGGGTGCGAGTGATCTGGGCTTCATCTTCAAAAAGGAGGCGGCCCTGCATCTGGCCGTTCATGCAGCGTATGGCGGCAGCGGCCAGAACACCTTCCGGTGCCCCGCCACTACCGGCGTAAATATCCACGCCGCTGCCGGGGAGGCAGGTGGCGATTACGGCCGCCACGTCGCCATCGCTGAGCAGCCGGACACGGGCACCGGCTTCCCGTGCCTTGGCCACCAGCTCTTCATGACGTTTCCGCTCCAGAGCGCAGAGGACCAGATCGCTGATATCGCATTTCTTGGCCCGTGCCAGACTGGCAAGGTTCTGGCCGATGGAATCGTCAATATTCACCACGCCTTCTGGCAGACCGGGGCCTACGGCAATTTTCTGCATGTAGATGTCAGGAGCGTGGAGAAAGCAGCCTTTCTGTGCCAGAGCCACGACCGTGATGGCATTGGGCAGGCTGCGGGCGCAGAGATTCGTGCCTTCCAGCGGGTCCACGGCAATGTCCATGTCCGGCCCGCCGCAGCCGACTTTTTCACCGATATAGAGCATGGGGGCTTCATCCATCTCCCCCTCGCCAATGGTGACGGTGCCGTTGATGGCCACCGTATCGAAGGCTTTCCGCATGGCCTCGACGGCGGCACCGTCCGCTGCATTCTTATCGCCCCGGCCTGTCCAACGGGCGGAGGCGATGGCGGCGGCCTCGGTCACACGGGCAAGGTCCAGCCCCAGATTGCGGCCCGTGACACGGTATTCATGAGGAACGTGATGATTCTGCTTTGCTGTCATGGGAGGTCTTCCACTTTCAGGGCCAGCGGGGTGTCCTGCACGGCAGACATTTCTTCAAGAAGTGGCAGAATACGGTTGATGTCTTCCAGAGTGACAGGTTCTGTCAGCAGAATGATCTGAGCGGCCCTGCCCTGTGGTGTGTGATGATGGGCCTGCCCTACGGCAATATTCTCATTGCCGAGGATGGTACGGAGTTCCTTCAGGGCCGTTTCTGCATCAACGCTGCCTGCCAGCGTGATGCGGAGATAGAAGCGGCTGACGAGCTTTTCCACCGGTTCGCAGGGGATAGGAGCCTGCTCATCCACACGGCCCCAGAGAGGCAGGCCGTGGCCACGGGCCAGGTCGATCACGTCGGCCATGACGGCATCAGCCGTGGGGCCTTCACCGGCACCCTGCCCGGAGATGGTGATGGGGCCGCTGAAGGGGCCTTCGGTTGTCAGGGCATTATAGACGCCATTGACCTGAGCCAGACCGGAGCGGGCCGGGATGAGGCAGGGCTGCACCCAGGCTTCCACACGGTCTTCCGGCAGGCGACGGGCCACGCCAAGCATCTTGATGACGTAGCCCAGCTTGCGGGCCTGATGGATGTCATCGGTCGTGATGCGCCGCATTCCGCTAACGGCCAGACTGTCGAACACGATCGGGCGGAAGGCGATGGCTGTCAGGATGCTGAGCTTGTGGGCGGCGTCCCATCCGTCAATATCGGCGGAAGGATCGGCCTCGGCATAGCCCTTGTCCTGTGCTTCTTTCAGCACGTCCTCAAAGGCACGGCCCGTTTCGGCCATCTCGGTGAGGATGAAGTTGCTTGTCCCGTTGAGGATGCCGCCCAGACGGGTCAGGGCATCAGCGGCCACGCCTTCCCGGACTACCTTGATGGCGGGGATGCCTCCAGCCACGGCAGCCTCGAACAGAAGCGGGGCCTTATGCTCATGGCTGAGATGGGCAAGCTCCTGAGCATGACGGGCCACCAGAGCCTTGTTTGCCGTCACGACGGCCTTGCCTGCTTTCAGGGCTTCGGTCACCAGCGTGCGGGCGGCTCCTTCGGCTCCGCCCATCAGTTCGACAACGACATCCACATCGGGATCATGCGCAAGGGCGGCAGGGTCGTCGTGCCAGCGCAGGCCGGAAAGATCGATCCCACGGTCCCGTGTCCGGTTGCGGGCACTGACAGCCACGACCTCGATGCTGCGGCCTGTGCGGTTGCGCAGCAGTGTACCATGCTGGCGGATCAGCCGGATGACCCCCGTGCCCACTGTCCCGAGGCCGGCAATGCCCAGCCGGAGCGGGGACGTGGCGGAGGATGAGGCAGTGTTGTGAGGCGCGGAAGTCATGGGAGGCTGGTTCCTGTCAGGCTGGGGCCATGCACGGGGCAGGGCCGGGTGTCATTATGGTTTGGAAGCGTTGTGCTGGTTCATGAAATTCTTGATGGAGCGTGTGGCCTGCCGGAGACGCTGGTTGTTCTCCACCAGACCGATACGGACAAATCCGTCCCCATGCTCACCAAAGCCCAGCCCTGGTGCCACGGCGACCTTGGCTTCCTTCAGCAGGAGCTTGGAGAAGCCGACGCTGCCCAGATGGGCGAACTGGGGTGGAATGGGTGCCCAGGCGAACATGGAGCCTTCTGGTGTGGGCACGTCCCACCCGGCAGCATGGAGGCCACGGATGAGCACGTCACGCCGGTCCCTGTAGAGCAGGCGCATGTTCTCGACATAATCCTGCGGGCCGTTCAGGGCGGCGGTGGCAGCGACCTGGACCGGGGTGAAAGCCCCATAGTCTAGATAGGACTTGATGCGTGTCAGGGCCTGGATGAGGCGGGGATTTCCGGCGGCAAAGCCGATACGCCAGCCCGCCATGGAGTAGGTCTTGGACATGGAGGTGAATTCCACCGCAATATCCTTTGCCCCCTCGATGGAGAGGATGGAGGGTGGGGGTTCATCGCCGAAATAGAGTTCCGAATAGGCAAGGTCGGACAGGACCCAGATGTTTTCTTTCTGGGCGAATTTGACAATTTCCTTATAGAACTCCTTCGAGGCCAGATAGGCGGTCGGGTTGGAGGGGAAATTGATGATGAGGGCTGTCGGCTTGGGGACGGAATGACGGACGGCCCGGTACAGGGCTTCCAGCATGGTATCATCCGGCGAGGCCGGGACGGAGCGGACGGAGGCTCCAGCAATGATGAAGCCGAACTGATGGATAGGGTAGGACGGGTTGGGCACCAGAATGGTGTCACCCGGGCTGGTGATGGCCGAGGCCAGATTGGCCAGCCCTTCCTTGGAGCCGAGCGTGGCGATGATTTCCGTTTCCGGGTCCAGCTTCACGCCGAAGCGGCGTTCATAATAGGCAGCTTGTGCCTTGCGGAGGCCAGGGATGCCTCGGCTGACGGAATAGCCATGCACACGGGGATTGCGCAGCGTTTCAGCCAGCTTGTCGATGACATGCTGGGGCGGGGGGCTGTCCGGGTTGCCCATGCCAAGGTCCACAATGTCTTCCCCGGCGGCCCGTGCGGCGGCCTTGGCTTTGTTGACTTCAGCAAAGACATAGGGCGGCAGGCGGCGAATCTTGTGGAACTCTTCAGTCATGACACTCAATCAATCAGCAGGACGGGAACCTCGACAGGCTCCCCGGAGAGGGGGTGTCCCGTTCATGCAGGTAATCTGCAGAAACGGGCACTCCATGTTTCATGAGGCAGGCAGGTCCGACAAGGGGCTTTCGCCATAAAAGGCAGAAAATTTACCCTTCTTTTTCATCTCATTCCCTGTCCGGCCCCTGAACGGACGGGCTGACAGGGCAGAGTCACTGTTCAGTGGGAGACGGTTTTTCCGGGTTTGATGTTCAGCTCATAGGAAACACGCACGCCATCGCCGATGGCTTCTCCGGTCAGGCGCATGTCGTCCTGGGAGACGCCAAGGGCAGTCAGATGCTGGGCAACGGCTCTGGCCCGCAGCAGGGCCAGACCGATCTCATGCGTCTGTTCGTCAGGGGAGAGGCCACTCTGGGCATTCAGCGTCGTACCAAATCCACGGATGAGCAGACGGTGATGGCGGCGTTGGGCCACGATCCGGCTGAATGTGTCGGTCTGGTCGCCATCCATATGGTCCGTATCCGGCTGGAAGCGGATCAGTGCTCCGTCCGGCGTGGCGGTGTCGAAATCCGGAATGACAGGCAGGATGCTGCGGGGAAGGCTGAAGCCGGGGAAGAGCAGGGGCCGGGGGGGCTTTCCGGGGTCTGGCAGATAGACGGGCAGGGCGTGGGAGACCGGCTGATAGATCAAGCCTGAATCACGGTCCGACGTGACGGATGGTCCGGCTGCACGGCCGGGGCCGCTGGCTGGTCCGTTGGCAGCAGGACCGGCACTCTGGCTGGCCAGCGTCATGGAACCGCCATTCTGGGGCTGGGGTGGTGGAGGATTGACCATCCCGATGGGCAGTGCCCCACCGGCAGCGGCAATGCGCTGCGAGTAGTTGCGGTCCTGCTCCAGCCGATTCGTGATGATGGCCCGGGCATCTTCGCTGGGGAATTCCGGCCTGGTGGTGGGGATGAGGGTGATTTTCGGTGCGGGCCGGTCATAACCGGGTGTCGGGGGGTGCAGCCGTTCGATCTCACCGCCCATGATGTCGTGGGCGACATCCCGTGTCGTGTCGATGGCATCACGGTGCTGGCAGCCCGTGGTGAAGACGGGAAGGGCCAGCAGGCAGGTGGTACCAAGCCTCATGAGGCGGGTGCGTCGTGCGGTGGAGGTGGAGCGGGGGGAACGGCTGGGAAGGCTGGGTGTCATGGTCCGGCGTGCAACGGGGGCGGAAGGGGCAGGGCCAAAACAGGAAAGCCCTGGAATGGAAGGGTGAAATGGCAGAATATGTGTCTCTTCCCCCGGACGCAATTCCCCATGGGGAAAGAAAGGGAGAAAAAGGGTCCTGATTTTATCATGAAAAACGATGAAAAAGCTGCATGAAAGAGCGTTTTTATGGCTTGGCAGAGAGGGCAAGCAGGGGCAGGATACGCACCATGATGACATATGATGAACGCCACACTCATAACACCGCCCGCATCAGGGCTTCTTCCCCTGCTGGAGGGGCTGTACGGCATGGTACGGCCGGAATGTATCCCGTCATGGAAGATGAGCCGGAAGAGGCTGCTGCCGATGACAGGAAGGCCGGTCCCGCTCCGGAGGTGGAGCGTCACCTTTTTGAACAGCGCAAGGTGCTGATCTTTGGTGGGGTGAATGACCGGATGGCCCGTGACATCACGGGGCGGCTGCTGGCTCTGGCCGGGGAATCGGACAGGCCGATTGATGTTTACGTCAATTCTCCCGGTGGCCATGTGGAAAGTGGCGATACCATCCATGACATGATCCGCTTTGTGGATTCCGTTGCGCCTGTCAACATGATCGGCACAGGCTGGGTGGCTTCTGCCGGTGCGCTGATTTTTGCGGCGGGTCGTCCGGAGCGGCGTCTGTGTCTTCCCAATACCCGGTTCCTGCTGCACCAGCCGATGGGCGGCGTGCGGGGACCGGCGACCGATATTGATATCGAGGCCCGCGAGATCATCAAGATGCGCGAACGCCTGAACAGGCTTTTTGCGCGGGAAACAGGACAGCCTTACGAGAAAGTGGCCCGGGATACGGACCGCAATTACTGGATGTCGGCGAAAGAAGCGGTGGCGTACGGGCTTGTGAACCGCATCGTTTCGTCGGCAGCCGATCTCGAACAGGGCTGACCTAGTAAGGAAAAGGAGCCTTATCGTGAGCGATGCACGTAAAGCAGCCGGGAAAAGCTCTCTGGCAGATATTTATTCCCATCTGCCGGACAGTCCTTCAGAGAAAACTCTGGAGCAGGTGGATTATGATGCCCGTCACTGGAGCAGCCCCGTCAAGGGACCGCTGAAGCCGGGGACAACGGAGCACAAGAAGGCCATGGCCGACATGTTCCGTGAGACCTTCAATCCTTACAAGCCGTCTGTCATTCCCTGGCCGAAGCTGGACCCGGAGACGCTGCATCGCATCACCTCCCTGCCGATCTGGGACATTGCCGTGCAGACCGAGGGCAAGGCCCGCCTGCGCATGGCGGCCTATGCCGACATGCTGGATGATCCGGACGTGAAGGACGCCATTGCCCGCAATGCGTGGGAAGAGAACCGCCATAAGGAAGTTCTGGCCCGCATGGTGGAGCATTACGGCATCCCGCTGGCCCCGGAGGACCCGTATATTGAGCCACGGGACACGGAATGGGCCTATCTGGTCACGGGCTTCTCCGAGTGCTGGGACAGTTTCTTTGCCTTCGGGCTGTTCTCACTGGCCGAGAAGGCCGGTCTGTTCCCGATGGAACTGATTGAGACCTTTGAGCCGGTGATGCAGGAAGAATGCCGTCACATTCTGCTGTTTGCCAATTGGCTGGCCTATCATCGTGCCGTCATGCCGCTCTGGCGTCGTCCGTGGTTTGAGATGCGGGTGATCGGTGTCCTGTTCTTCCTGCTCTATGAGCGTCTGAGCCTTGTCCGCAGCTTTGATGACAATGGCGTGGAGCATACGCAGGACAATAACTTCACCGTGACTGGTGCGCAGAGCATGACGGACAAGCAGGTGGATTTTGTCGAGCTGATGGAGCTGTGCCTCAAGGAGAACGAGCGTCGCTTCGCTGGCTATGACCCCCGTCTCCTGCGTCCGCAGATGGCTCCGTTTGCAGCCCGCATGGCTCTGGGTGGTGTCAGGCTCTGGCGTCGCCTGCGTGGGCGCAAGGGTGCCGACGCACAGCAGGCTGCCTGAATGTCCCCAGCCTCTGGCGGCTGGACAGGAAAAAACCCCGCTCCGTGTAGTACGGAGCGGGGTTTTTCATGGTCACCGTCCCCGTAGGAGGGACGGTGATTCCGGGGCTATCAGCTTTTGCGCTTGCCAGTCCCGGTGCTGTTGCTGCTGTTCAGGGGCAGTTCATCGGCTGTCTCATCAGGGCTGGCATCATCATCGGCTGATTCACCGACCATCATGTCCTCGGCAATGATCCCGGCACCCTGACGCACCTTCTTTTCGATCTCATCGGCCATTTCCGGGTGTTCACGCAGATACTGTTTGGCGTTCTCACGGCCCTGCCCGATGCGGGTGCTGTCGTAGGAGAACCATGCGCCGGATTTCTCCACCACATTGGCCTTCACGCCGAGGTCCAGCAGCTCGCCCATCTTGCTGACGCCTTCGCCATACATGATGTCGAACTCGACCTGTCGGAAGGGCGGAGCCATCTTGTTCTTGACGACCTTCACCCGGGTCTGGTTGCCCACGACCTCGTCCTTGTCCTTCACGGAGCCGATGCGGCGGATGTCCAGACGGATGGAGGCGTAGAATTTCAGGGCATTGCCACCCGTCGTGGTTTCCGGATTGCCGAACATCACGCCGATTTTCATGCGGATCTGGTTCAGGAAGATGATGGTTGTGTTGGAGCGGGACACGGAACCGGTCAGCTTCCGCAGGGCCTGGCTCATCAGGCGGGCATGGAGGCCGACATGGCTGTCGCCCATGTCGCCTTCCAGCTCGGCCTTGGGAACGAGGGCCGCCACGGAATCCACGACCAGAATGTCGATGGCTCCGGAGCGGACGAGCGTGTCGGCGATTTCCAGAGCCTGCTCACCGGCATCCGGCTGGCTGAGCAGCAGGTTGTCGATGTCCACACCCAGCTTGCGGGCATAGATGGGGTCCAGCGCATGTTCAGCATCGATGAAGGCTGCCGTGCCGCCCTTTTTCTGGGCTTCCGCCACGGCGTGGAGGGCCAGAGTGGTCTTGCCGGAACTTTCCGGCCCGTAAATCTCGATGATGCGGCCCCGGGGCAGGCCACCAATGCCCAGCCCGATATCCAGCCCCAGAGAGCCGGTGGAAATGACGTCCACCTGCTCTTTGGGACGTTGGCCCAGACGCATGATGGACCCCTTGCCGAAGGAGCGTTCAATCTGGCTGAGTGCGCCTTCCAGAGCTTTGCTTTTTTCTGCGTTCTTGTCTGCGGACATGGAGACCTCGTGACTGTCATGCCCCGGATGTCGGGGCAGGGGAAAATGGGACAGACATGGCGTCTGCCCCATCGGGTGGCGATCAGAACGGCACCGGACAGGGCTTCAGCCTGTCTGATGCAGGTGTCATTTTGATGATCTGCGGGCGACGGTCCGGGCACTCAGGCCTGACCCGTTGGGTGCGGCCCGTCCCGTGCACTGGTTATCAGAGCATATGATGCTGTTGAGCTGTCCTGTCCCCGTGGAGGCCGTGACAGGCTGCCCCTGTGTGAGCTGTTTCAGCGTGTCGGCGACAATCTGGGCGGCATCATTCTGCCCGGAAGCGGAGAGGATGGCCTGCATCCTGCTGCGGGGGGCATCCAGGAAGGCGGCACTGAGAAGCGGACCGGGGTAATAGCGGGGTGCGCCTGCCAGGATGACGCCCGTGCTGCCTGCCAGACGGCCCGTTCCGAACAGGTTGTTCTCTGTCAGGGCGCAGGCGACGCTCAGCCCATGCCCATCCCTCACGACGAAGGAGGTGGACGCAGGCAGCGGCGGCAGGCCGCTGGCGTCACTCCTGCCGGAGGCCATGAAAATCTGCCCTTCCTGAAGGGTCTTCTGGCCGGTGTGACGCCATGCACTGATGACATTTTCAGCCCGCAGCCCCTGACGGAAGGCAACGGCACTGCCCAGCCCGCCATCAGCCGGCGGGGCAAGGAAGCTGAGGCGGTACGGACCGCTTGTGAAATGCAGGGCCGAGGTTTCACCCGGCAGGGAGCGGCGCAGGTCATCCCGTGTCAGGGAGGCTCCGGCCTGGTTGGCCTGTGTCACGAACACGTCGGAGAGGGCACCCGTATAGAGGTCACCCACGCCAACCAGCTTCAGGCGGGAGAGGAAGGAGGTCAGGCGGGGCTGGGTCAGCTGGTCACCTTCGGTCATGCCCACGCCCGTGCCATTCTTGCTGAAGAGGGATTTCATTCCTTCATTGGAGAAGAGCGGCCCCTGGACGGCGGCAATATCCGCCGCAAGCTGGTGGCTGACGGTGATCCCCTGCTGCCCGAGGATAATGGCCGGATCAATCGTGTCGCCCAGCTGGACGGAGCCGTAACGGAGATTGAGCACGAACATGCCGCGGGCTGTCATGGGGACGGCAGCAGGCCGGTCTCCACCGGCACCCGTGCCATCAACAGGCAGGAAGGAGATGCTTTCGGCAGGCTGGCCGGGGCGGGAGATCAGACAGGCCCCGCCGCCGCCCAGTGATGCACGGGAAGGCAGCGTGACGGAGAGGGCAAAGGCGGTAGCCGTGGCGGCATCAGCCGCATTGCCACCACGGGCGAGGACGTCACGGCCGATCAGGGCGGCCTGTGGTTCGTCCGCCACCACGATGCCCGTATTGTTCCTTGCGGCTGGTGTTGTCGGTCCGAACAGATGATGCTTGAGGCTTCTGCCACCGGAACAGGCCACCAGGCTGGTACCCAGAAGGCTCAGGGATGCCAGCAGGCCAAGCCTGCGTGCCCACCGGGGGGCGGGTCTGTCAGACAGGCAGGGATGATGAGGGGTCTGGCTGTCATGCTTTACCACGGTGGCAGCTCTCCAGTGTTTCAGGTCACAACAAGGCTATATGATAGGGGGCGGGACGCCGCAGATATGCCCCATGCTCAGGATCATAGCGTTAAACCGCCGGGGATGGGAGGGCAAGTCTGCATCTGGTGGTTTTAACCGCTCCTTCATGCTTCATCTGTAAGGCTGGGGACAGGCTGCCAGTGTTCCCTCCGGGATGACGGGGCTTCAAAAAAGGGCCGGTTTGCTGTTTAACGGGGCAGGTCACTGGAGCTTTCCTTCCTGCATGAGCCGTGTAGAGTGTAAAGCTTCCGGGGTCTTCAACTGCATCATCAATTCCATGGAGGGCACGGCCATGAAGAAGCGTGTAAACTCATTGTCTCTGGCACTGCTGGCCGGTCTTTCCGCAGTGGGGCTGCTGTCCTCCGGTCCGGCTCATGCGGCGGATGAGGCGGTTTTCAATGCAAAGCAGCGGGCAGCGATCGTTCAGATCGTCCGGGATGCGCTGAAGACTGATCCGAGCATCCTGTCCGATGCCATCCAGTCCATCCGCCAGCAGGCAAGTTCCCAGCAGGAGGCTCATGTGAAGGCCGCCGTGCGGGCCAACTGGCAGGCTCTTTCCACGGCACCGTCCTATGCGGTGCGGGGCAATCCGCAGGGGCAGGTCACGGTCGTGGAGTTTCTGGACCCGCGCTGCACCTACTGCCGCCATATGGCCCCGGTGGTGGATCAGTTCCTTGCCCGCCATCCGGATGTCCGGCTGGTGGAGAAGGTCATTCCCGTTCTGGGGGATGCCAGCCTGCTGGACGCCCAGGCCATCTATGCGGCGGCGTTTCAGGGCCAGTATGACGCCATGCGCCGCCGTCTGATGGATGAAACGGCCAAGCCCGGCATGGAGCATCTCCGTGACGTGGCGAAGAGCCTGAAGCTGGATGTGGCCCGGTTCGAGAAGGACATGAAGGGACCGGCCGTCATGGCCCTTCTGACAGCCAATCTTGGTCAGGCCCAGAGTGTGGGCGTGCAGGGGACGCCGACCTTCCTGTTCGGTCAGGCTGCCGTGGCTCCGGGTGCGCTGGGCATGGAGCAGATGGAGCAGTTTCTTGAGGCAGCCCGGAAAGGCTGACCCTCGCCTGCGGGTGGAGGATTGAGATGATGACCCTTGCGGAGCAGCTGGCCGTCTGGCAGGCCATGCGTCCTTCTCCCTCATGGAGACGCCCCCTGCTGATGGGGATTGTCAATGTCACGCCGGATTCCTTCTCGGATGGCGGGCAGTTCTTCACCCCGGAGGCCGCCCTGAAACAGGCCCGTACGCTCCTGCTGGAGGGGGCGGACCTGCTGGATGTTGGTGCGGAATCAACGAGGCCGGGTTTTACCCCCGTGGAAGCGGATGAGGAGTGGCGGCGTCTGGAGCCGGTTCTGACCCCGCTGGCCAGAGAAGGGGCTGTCCTGTCCGTGGATACGACAAAGGCTTCCGTGGCCCGGAGGGCACTGGTGGCCGGGGTGCAGATGGTCAATGACGTATGGGGGTTGCAGGCCGATCCCGACATGGCTTCCGTCGTGGCATCTGCCGGTGCCATCGTGGCCGTGATGCATAACCGGGAAGTGGTCGATGTCAGCATCGACCTCTGGGATGACTGGCGGCGGTTTTTTGACCGGTCCCTGAAGCTGGCCGACCGGGCTGGCATCGCCCGGGGGGCCATCCTGCTGGACCCCGGCATCGGGTTTGGCAAGACGGTGATGCAGAATCTCTGGGCCGTGCAGAACATGCGCCGTCTGGAGGCCTATTACGACCGGCCCGTCCTGCTCGGTGCGTCCCGGAAATCCATGTTCGGCAGATTGCTGGGGCGGGAGGTGCATGACCGCCTGCCGGCGACACTGGCGGTCAATCTTTATGGGGCAACACAGGGGGCCTGCATGGTGCGGGTGCATGACGTGCAGGCACACAGGGACATGATGGACATGACGGCCCTGCTGGCCGTGAACGGGATGGTGAAGGGAGAAACGGAGTGATAACGCCAGCCCTGACCCGTGTGCGGGTGCATGATCTCTGCCTGTTCGGCCATCATGGCGTGCATGAGGAAGAGAAACGTCTTGGCCAGCGTTTCTATGTGTCTCTGGAGGTGCAGGCTGATCTTTCAGCAGCGATTGCCGGGGATGATTACACGCAGGCTGTCTGTTACGGGCAGCTCTGCCAGAGTGCCGAACGGGTTTTCCAGGCCGAGCCATGCAGGCTGATTGAAACGCTGGCCGGGCGGATCTGTGCGGCCGTGCTGGTGGACTGTCCCGCCGTGGAGGATGTGTCTGTCACGGTGCGCAAGCCTTCGGCACCTGTGCCACATGTGGTGGAGGATGTGTCCGTCACGGTGACGCAGCGGCGGGAGCATCGGGTCGGGTTTTCACTGGGAGCCAATCTGGGCGAACGTGAAGCCGTCCTGCGGGCTGCCGTGGAGGCTCTGGGCCATCAGCCGGGGCTGGAGATTGATGCCGTTTCGTCCCTTTACGACAGTGCCCCGTGGGGTGTGGAAGATCAGCCGCCTTTCGTGAACATCGCCGCTCTCGGGCGGACGACCCTGTCCCCGCAGGCCGTGCTGGGTCTCTGCAAGGAGATTGAACGGTTGCTGGGCCGTGTGCCGGGGCGACGCTGGGGTGAGCGGGCGGTGGACATTGACCTTCTCTTTCATGGGGCGACTGTGGTGAAACATCCGCTTCTGGCACTTCCCCATCCGCATCTTTTTGAGCGGGCTTTCGTGCTGGAACCCCTTGCCGAGCTGGACTCGGAGCTTGAGATTGCTGGACGTTCCGTTACGGAAGCGTTAGCAGGGTTGGACCGTATAGCTGGGGATGTCACACGGCGCAGGCCGGGGCAGGGTGGATGAAGTTGAGGGGATGCTGAATGTCAGCCAGCAAAACAGGGATTCCGGAGACACAGGCTCCGACGCCGGAGGGAGCCGCAGGGGCCATCACCCGGCCAGAGGATGCCATCAGCCGTATTGCCGGCGGTGTGCGGGAGCTTCTCCTGGCCATCGGGGAAGACCCGTCCCGTGAAGGGCTGAGGGATACGCCGGACCGTGTGGCCAAGATGTATCTGGAGATTTTCTCCGGTCTTTATGAAGACCCCCGGGATCATCTGAAAAAGCAGTTCAGTGCCGACCAGCATGGCGGCATGGTGCTGGTGAAGGACATCCGCTTTCAGTCTACCTGCGAGCATCATCTTCTGCCGGTTCTGGGGCGTGCCCATGTGGCGTATCTGCCGGAGGGAGGCCGTCTGACAGGGCTGAGCAAACTGGCCCGTGTCGTGGAGGGCTATGCCCGCCGCCCGCAGCTTCAGGAGCGTCTGACAGACCAGATCGTGCAGGCGATGGTGGAGGTGCTGGAGCCGAAAGCCGTTCTGGTCGTGGTGGAAGCCGAGCATATGTGCATGAGTCTGCGGGGTGTCCGCAGTCCCGGTGCCACGACCGTGACGACAGGCTCTTATGGCCTCTGGGCCGATGATGCGCAGGCCCGTCAGGAAGTCATGGCCCTGATGCGGGACTGATCTTTACCATCCGGGGAGGGCAGGCTGTCAGTCCCGTGTGGTGTCGTCGGCCCGGTGCCACCAGCATTCTTCCGCTGGACGGTCAACCAGCGGGAGATAGAGGGACGGATCGCCATGCAGGCGCACCGTGTTGGTGGGCGTTTCCTTGATCTCCAGCGAGGCGGGAGCCAGCAGCCCGCCCTGTGCGGTCAGAAAGGCCTGGAGTTTGCTCATCAGCAGGGCGGCGAGCAGTTCCGTTGTCGGGTCGCCGGGCGTGACAACGATGCGGTCCAGCCGCTGGGGTTCATGTTCGGCAAACCAGTTCAGCAGCGGGTCGGATTCGGAGAGCTGGAAGCTGTGATCCATCCGTTCGTCAATGAAACGGTGCCAGCGGCCCTTGGCCTCCGCAAAGGGCAGCAGCATGTTGCCGTGTCCGTCCAGACGCTGATTCTGCGGGGCGTTGGGGCCGGGAACCAGCGTGACGGTGACATATTCATTATGCCCATGTGGAATCGCACAGCGTTCGCTGCCGCCTGAAATGAGCCGGTGCCCCATGCAGAAACGCCGTGTGAAAACCAGTTCTGTCCGGGTGATGTCGCTCATGCCCCCTCCTGATACTGCCGCCACCCCTCGGCACGCAGGGCGCAGGCGGGGCAGTCACCACAGCCGAATCCCCATGCATGTTCATGGGTGCGGTCCCCCTTATAGCAGGAATGGCTCTCATGGCGGATGGTTTCCGTCAGCGCATCGCCTCCCAGATCATGGCAGAGCTGCCATGTCTGTGCCTTGTTGATCCACATGAGTGGCGTGTGCAGGACGAAACGCTGCTCCATGCCCAGATTCAGGGCCACCTGAAGAGCCTTGATGGTGTCATCCCGGCAGTCCGGATAGCCGGAATAATCTGTCTCACACACGCCGGTGATGATGTGGCGGATGCTGCGGCGGAAGGCGAGGGCTGCGGCAAAGGTCAGGAAGATCAGGTTCCGGCCGGGGACGAAGGTGTTGGGCAGCCCGTTCTCGCCCATGCTGATTTCAGCATTCCGTGTCAGGGCGGTGTCGGAGAGGGCACCAAGGCTGGCAAGGTCGATCGTGTGATCGTCACCCAGTTTTTCTGCCCAGTGGGGGTTCTGGGCACTGATGCTCTGCCGGAGGGTGGTGCGGCAGTCCAGCTCCACGGCGTGTCGCTGCCTGTAGGCAAAGCCGACCGTTTCCACATGGTCGAAATGATGCAGTGCCCATGCCAGACAGGTGGCGGAATCCTGCCCCCCGGAGAACAGAACGAGGGCACGGCGATTCCGGGCGGCCTGATGGCTGGCAGACGGGGAAGAAGGTGTCGTCATCAGGGAATTCCGATCAGTTTGTGGGTTTGCAGGCTCAGCCGCCATTGTGGATGGCTCTGGCAGTAGCGCACGGCTTTTTCCGTATTGGCAATCCGGTCTGGTCCATCCATGGGCTGGAGCCAGAAATGCTGGAAGTCGAACGCTGCAAACTGGTCCGGTGTCAGGGTCTGCTGGGGATAGACGAGCTTCAGCTCATGGCCATGCGTCTGTTTCAGGGGCTGGCCGGGTTTGGGGCTGACGCACACCCAGTCGATTCCTTCAGGAGCAGGCAGACTGCCATTGGTTTCCACGGCGATGGTGAAGCCACGGGTCTTCGTGGCAGTGACCAGGGCGTCATCAAGCTGGAGCAGCGGCTCCCCGCCCGTGAAGATCACATAACGGTGTGTTCTGTCGGCTGTGTGGGCCTGCCAGCATTCATCCAGTGCAGCGGCCAGAGCTTCGGCTGTGGCAAAGCGTCCTCCACCGGGGCCGTCCGTCCCGATGAAGTCCGTATCGCAGAAGGTGCACTGGGCCTTGTGGCGGTCTTCTTCCCGGCCGGACCAGAGATTGCAGCCGGTGAACCGGCAGAATATGGCAGCACGCCCGGCATGGGCACCCTCACCCTGCAATGTGGCGAATAGTTCCTTGATGACGTAAGGCATGGGCAGAGATGTCGGGCAGCTTCCTTCAGGATGCAAGGATTTTCTTGCCTGAAGAGGCCGAAATGCCCGCCATTGAAGCGGAGCAGAGCGTAGCATGTGGGGGAGAAGGGAATAAAAAAACGCCACCCTTCTGAAAAGGAGTGGCGCGAGTGACGGGGCTCGAACCCGCGACCTCCGGCGTGACAGGCCGGCGCTCTAACCAACTGAGCTACACCCGCAGTCTTCTGCTTTCCGAGAAAAGCATCGTTCCCTTGGGATGGCGTTTGTCTAGCGGGATACGGATTTATTGGCAATAGAGAAATATCACTTTTTTACGTTTTTCTTCATGAAGGCTCCTTTTCAGGGTTTCTGTATGAAAACAGCCCCTTCCGTCCCGGCAGAGAGCCAGAGCTGATGATGGATCAGCCAGTCTGCGCCCAGCAGCATGTCGGCCTGTTCATGAAGGGAAGTGACGGTCAGGACAGGGTGCAGCTGCGTCTGCCCGCCAAGGGTGAGACGGCCGAAGCGGTGCCAGTGATAGCGGTGTTCCCTGTCGCCAATGCCTGCGCTGGTTCCGCCGGGGTCACGGTCCAGCTCTTCCTTCGTGATGCCCAGTTTATGCACGAAATCTTTGCTGATGATGTGAGACCGGGCACCGCTGTCGATCAGGGCGAGTCCCTGCCGCCCATCCAGCGTGAAGGGGATGAAGAACCGGTTGCGGATGCGTCGGGCGGCGAGACGCTGCCCCGGTGTGGGCCAGAAGGGCGGCTGGCGGCAGAGGATGGACCCGGCATGGATGTCCCACAGGCTGAGCCGGTGATGGGGCAGGTCGAGGTCAAGGTCATAATGGCCGAGCAGGTCCATGCCGATCAGCCCCAGCACGGGGGGCTGCATGGCGGGGAATCCCGGCAGGGCACCCAGGGGGAGGACAGGGTGGTGGTAGGTGAGCTGGCCGAGCGTGATGGCCGCCAGCTGGATGGTGGGTACGACATGCCCCCGCCCGTCCGGCCCGGAGATGATGGTGGCATCTTCCTCATTGGGGGTGAGGTGCAGCCTGCCCAGGGCGTCAGGCGTCAGCAGGCTGCCTTCCGATCCCGTATCGACGATCATGGACAGGGACCGGCCATGAATCTGTGCCACGGTGGTCAGGTAATAGCCTGTCTCCCTGAGGGGCAGCGTGGTGATGTGCGTCTGGCGGCAGGCAGCCTCCGGCCCGGAGGCATGGGCCGCAGGGAAAGAAAGCAGCCAGCAGAGAACCAGCAGGCTGGAGATGACTGGGAAAAGGCGGGTGGTAATCATGGGATGACGGGTCTGCCCGGAAATGGCGGAGTGAAGAAGGGATCGGCTGTGGTCAGCGGTTGGCGCGGGGATGGGCCTTCTGCCAGACGTCCATGAGATGGTGTTCATCAGCCAGCGTGTATATCTGCGTGCTGGACAGGCTGGCATGGCCCAGAAGTTCCTGAATCGTGCGCAGGTCCGCCCCGTTCTGGAGCAGGTGGGAGGCAAAGGCGTGACGCAGGGCGTGGGGCGTGGCGGAGTCGGGCAGGCCTTCGGACATGCGCCACTGCCTCATGGCCCGCTGGGCCACGCCCGGGTTGAGACGCTTGCCCCGTACGCCACAGAAAAGCGGCGCACTGGCATGAGGTGACGGATGGACGGCCAGCCAGCGTTCTAGAGCCTGCCGGACCTGCGGGAGAATGGGCACGGCCCGTTCTTTCCCGCCCTTGCCCGTGACGAACAGGATGTCGTCGCTGATCCGTTCTATGTCGCTGACATCAAGGGACAGCCCTTCACTGATGCGTAGTCCAGCTCCGTAAAGCAGGGTGAAAAGGGCGGCGTCCCGCAGGGCAAAGCCGTTATTGATCGTCTGGTCAGCAATGCCATCCGGGGCCATCTGGGCGGCCTCCGGTGTCAGGGGGCGGGGAAGGCGGGTCTTCATGCGGGGGCTGCGGAGAAGGGCAAGGGCCGGATTGGTGATGCGGTGTTCTTTTTCCAGATAGCGGAAAAAGGCCCGCAGGGAGGAGATGCGGCGGCCACGGCTGCGGGCATGGCCATCCGGTGTATGGCGTCCACCGGGATTGAGACGGGCGGCCTTTTCGGCCCGGTTCGTCTCATGGGCCAGCCATGAGCGGAAATCGGCCAGTTTCAGCTCACCCAGTGATTCCAGTGGCAGGTCTCCGCCAAAATGACGGCTGAAAAACCCGAGGGCGAGGGAGACATCATGCAGATAGGCCGTCTGTGTGGCCTTGCTCGCCCGTTTCTCGTGGGTCAGCCAGTCCTGCCAGGCCGTGAGAGCCTCGTGGGCTGCATGGATGGTTATGGAGCGAGGGGAGGGGCTTCCGGATGGAAGGCTCATGGTATTTCCCTGCCGGAGAGGTTAGGATGAAGACATGGCAGAAAACAGCCTTCCCTCCCATAGCAGGAGAATGGAAGCCGGTCATCGTCTTTCCGTTCTGGTACCCCGTCCTTTGGATGGTCCGCTGGATTACCGGTCAGACAGGCCGCTGGCACCGGGCACGCTGGTGCGTGTGCCGCTGGGGCGGCAGGAGCTGACAGGCTGTGTCTGGGACAGCCAGCCCACCCATCTTCCTGCGGATTTCCGTCCGTCTTCTAGAGGACGGGTGATCGCTTTTGAGAAGCTGCGTTCCATTACGGGGGTGCTGGAGCATGTGCCGCCCCTGCCAGATGATCTGCGCCAGTTCATCGACTGGGTGGCAGCCTATGGGCTGAGTGCACCGGGCATGGTTCTGGCGATTGCCCTGCGTGTTCCTGCTCAGGCAGGCAGCATGAAACCGGCCATGGGGTGGGTGCGGAAACCCGGCCCCCTGCCGGATAAGGTACGGCTGACGCCAGCCCGCAGGGCCGTGCTGGCCGCTCTGGAGAGTCGCAGCCCCAGCAGCACGGCGATGCTGAGTGAAGCCAGCGGAGCCAGTGCGGCAGTGATTCGTGGCTTGGCCAATGCGGGGCTTCTGGAAGAATGTCTCATGGAGGCGTCATCTCCTGCTGAACAGGCCGATCCCGACCATGCCCCGCCGGTTCTGTCCGAAGAACAGGCCGAGGCTGCCGAGGCTCTGGTGGCTGGTGTGGAGGAGCGGGTCTTCACGGTCACGCTGCTGGAGGGGGTGACGGGGTCCGGCAAGACGGAAGTCTATTTCGAGGCCGTGGCGGCCTGTCTGAAACAGGGACGGCAGGTGCTGGTGCTTCTGCCGGAGATTGTCCTGACAGCCCAGTGGACGGACCGGTTTGAACGGCGTTTCGGCATCCGGCCTGCCGTCTGGCATTCCGAGCTGGGGCAGAAGACACGGCGGGAGACATGGTGCGCCATTGCAGAAGGGCGGCAGCAGGTTGTCGTGGGGGCACGCTCCGCCCTGTTCCTGCCCTTTGCCAATCTCGGGCTTGTGGTGGTCGATGAAGAGCATGAGAACACCTACAAGCAGGAAGAGGGTGTTCTCTATCACGGGCGGGACATGGCCATCGTGCGGGCACGTCTGGTGCAGGCGGCGGTCATTCTTGTCTCTGCCACGCCCTCCATGGAAACGCTGGTCAATGTGCAGAAAGGCCGTTTCCGTCATGAAGTGCTGGAGGCCCGGCACGGAACGGCGCAGATGCCGGAGATCAGCCTGATCGACATGAAGGCGCATGGCCCGGAGCGGGGGCAGTTTCTCTCGCCCCTGCTCTGTGAAAGCATTGAAGAGCGGATGAAAGCCGGGGAGCAGAGCATGCTGTTCCTCAACCGGCGTGGCTATGCGCCGATGACGATATGCCGGGCCTGCGGGCATCGTCTGCAATGCCCACACTGTTCGGCCTGGATGGTGGAACACAGGCGGCGGCGGATTCTGGCCTGTCATCACTGCGAATATACCCAGCCGCTCATCAGCTCCTGTTCAGATTGCGGGGCGCAGGACAGCCTCGTGCCGATCGGGCCGGGCGTGGAGCGGATTCATGAGGAAGCGCAGGCCCGTTTCCCAGATGCCCGGCTGCTGAGCATGGCATCCGACACGCTGACTTCTCCTGCGGCAATGGAAGAGGCAGTACGGAAAATCTCCAGCAGGGAAGTAGACCTGATCATCGGCACGCAGGTTGTGGCCAAGGGCTGGCATTTCCCGGACCTGACCCTTGTTGGCGTGGTGGATGCGGACCTTGGGCTGGGCGGGGGGGATCTGCGGGCAGCGGAACGGACCATGCAGCTTCTGCATCAGGTGGCCGGGCGTGCCGGGCGTGGGACAAAGCCGGGGCAGGTGATGCTTCAGAGCTATGCGGGCGATCACCCGGTCATGAAGGCCCTTCTGGCCAATGACTTCATCAGTTTCATGGAACAGGAGGCCGCACAGCGTCGCCCCGGCTTCTGGCCGCCTTACGGGCGGCTGGCAGCCGTTATCGTCAGTGCGCCGAAAGAGCGTCAGGCGGAGGAGCTGGCCCGTCTGCTGGCCCTGCACGCCCCTCGGGGGGAAGGGATTCAGGTTCTGGGACCGGCTCCGGCCCCGCTGGCTCTGCTGAGGGACCGGTACCGGTACCGTCTCCTGCTGCGGACCCGCAGGGACATTGCCCTTCAGCCCCTGCTGCGGCGGTGGCTGGATGGCGCACCCCGCAGGAATGACGCCCGCATTGATGTGGATGTGGACCCGGTATCGTTCATGTAGACCCGCCGGACGGGTGGATCAGTCCGGGATGCCGTTGGCCTGCTGTTCCAGCTGCCTGTAGCGTTTCTGCCCGTCAGGCAGGAGGGGGGCGTGTGTCAGGGCCTCGGTATAGGCATGGAGGGCCTGATGAGGATGGCGGAGGTGTTCCTGCGTGCGGGCCAGAAGTTCCCAGCTTTGCGCATCACCGGGGTCCTGCACCAGGGCGACCTGAAGGTCCTGCACGGCTCCTGTCAGGTCATTGCCAAGAAAGCGTATGGCGGCCCTCTGGCGGCGGAGGAAGGCGTTGTCAGGCTGGAGAGTCAGGGCGGCGGAGAGGTCTTTCTCGGCTTCATCCGTATGGCCCTGTTTGAGACTGTCCTGTGCTTCACTGAGCAGGATACGCCCACTGTTTTTCACGCTGTAGAGCCGCAGGGTCTCGGCTCTTTTCATGAGACTCTGGGCTTTCTGGTCGTCCTGCTCGCTGGCGATGGCCTGTTCGGTCTGTTCCAGTTTTTCCTTCAGGCTCGGGCTGTGTGGTTTTTTAGGGGGAGTGGAGGCTGGTCTGTCATGAGAGGCGTCTCGACGGGACTGTGATGGTGTGCCGTGGCCCTGTTCATGTGACGGGGCTGCACTGCTCATGCCGCAGAACAGACTGAAGGCAGCCGCAAAAAAAGCCCCCGGCCACAGGGCAGGAGGCTTCAGCCCCCTGAAGGGGGCCATGCGCTGTAGAGCGTCACAGACAGAGCGGCGCAGCGGAGCCGTGGACATGCTGCACCGTCCCACTGGTCTGTCAGCTCAGCCCTGACGGGCTTTCATGCGCGGGTTTTGCTTGTTGATGACGTACACGCGGCCACGACGACGCACGACGCGGCAGTTCTTGTCACGAACCTTGGCGGATTTCAGGCTGTTACGGATCTTCATGATGTTCAGGCTCCCCGACAGAAAAGACAGGCCAGTCTGTCCTGCCGGACAGCGGCTCTCATAATGCAGGGCGGAAACGCCCGCGAAACTTGGCGTCCGCATACCCTGTCAGATGGGGGTGAGTCAAGGTTATGTGGAGAAAAAGCCCCATTTCCCCCCGATCCGTTTCGCATTATGCTGCCAGGCATGAAGCAGTTTTTGTCTTTTCTTTCCGTGCGGTTCTGCTCTTTCGGGTCTGTTCTGGTTCTGGGGGCTGTCTGTCTTGCCAGTCCGGCATGGGCGGGCGGGGCTGCCCGGACGGATGACGATGACCCTAACGTGAATGCCAAGGGCGTCGTCGTGAACAACATCCTTGCTGTCCTGCGGGTCAGTCCCAATTCAGCAGGTAAGCTCTGCCTGAAGAATCTGGATGAGATGCACAAGGTTCAGAAACAGCTGGATGTGGAAGAAACGGCCCAGCGCAGCTTTGATATTGGTCTGGTGCGGGACGTGCTGGAATCGGACATGGAGAGTGTCATTTCCAGCTGTAGCCAGGATGCCCGGACGGCCTGTGAAGGCGGTGTTGCCGGGCAGAATGCACGGCTGGGCAAGATATGTTCCCAGCTCGCCGAACTCGAGTCGGAAGATCAGGGCGACGAGCTTCAGTGAGAAAAAATCCCCTGCCTCCCGTGGGGGACAGGGGCTTTTCGGGAAGGTTCAGCTTTCAGCCCCTTTTAGGCTCCAGAGGGCGAAGGCCTGCACGAGAGCCACTTCTTTCAGGCGGGCAAAACGGCCTGAAGAGCCGCCGTGCCCTGCCTCCATGTTGATCTGGCAGAGGAAGGGGCCGCCCCGTGCCTCTTCACGCAGGCGGGCGATCCATTTGGCCGGTTCCCAGTAGGTCACCCGTGGGTCGGACAGGCCGCCCATCGCCAGAATCGCCGGATAGGCAACCGGGCGGATATTGTCATAGGGAGAATAGCTGGCGATGAGGTCGTAAGCCTCCGGGTCGGTCAGCGGGTTCCCCCATTCCGGCCATTCCGGCGGTGTGAGAGGCAGGGACGTGTCCGACATGGTGTTGAGCATGTCTACGAAGGGCACCTGCGCAGCGATACCGGCAAACAGCTCCGGTGCCATGTTGGCGATGGCTCCCATCAGCAGGCCACCGGCAGAGCCACCATGCGCCACGATGCGACGGGCGGCGGTGTATTTCTCGGCAATCAGATGGCGGGCGCAGCTGATGAAGTCGGTAAAGCTGTTGGTCTTTTTTGTGGCCCGGCCTTCAAGGAACCAGTTCCAGCCCTTCTCGCTGCCGCCCCGTACATGGGCCGTAGCGTAGATCACGCCACGATCCACGAGGCTGAGGGCCGTGGTGGAGAAGCTGGCCTCCATGGAGATGCCGTAAGAGCCATAGCCATAGAGCAGCATGGGATTTTTCCCGTTCAGCTCCGTGCCTTTCTTCATCAGGATGGTGATGGGTACCAGGGCACCATCATCAGCCCGGGCGAAAAGGCGGCGCGTCTCGTAGGCCGCAGGGTCGTGTCCTGAGGGGACGTCCCGGACCTTGCGAAGGCTCTTTTCGCCGGTCCGCATGTCGTAATCATACCAGTGCGCCGGTGTGGTGGGGGACTGGTAGATATAGCGCAGGACAGGCTGCTCATATTCCAGAATCCCCAGCAGGCTGAGCGTGTAGGCGGGTTCGTCCATGCTGATGTGGCGGGCATGGTGGCGGATGCTGCCCCTGTCGGCATCCTCACGGCTGAGGGTGAAGATTTCCGTATTGCCGTTGCGCCGTTCGATCCAGGCCAGATGGTCCTGTCCGGTACTGACGCCAAGCAGGAAGTGTCCGTCCTTATGGGGCAGGAATTCCTGCCAGTGGTCACGGTCCGGCGTGGCCTCCGGAGCGGTCATCAGCTTGAAATCGATGGCTCCACCGGCATTGGTCAGGATGATGAAGCGGTCATTCCAGTGGGTCAGGCTGTAGCGTTCACCCCGTACCAGCGGCGCAGCGACCCTGGGCATGGCGGTTGGATCAGAGGCCGGGATGAGCAGGGTCTCATTCGCGTCGTGGTCGCCCCGCTCAATGGCGATCCATTTCCGGGAGGCACTGACACCAATGCTCAGGAAGAAGCCGGGGTCTGTCTCGTCAAAGATGAGTATGTCTTCACCCCCCAGAAGCGGGCGGCGATAGATGCGGGAGGGGCGGCCATTGTCATCCCGGTAAATCCAGAAGAGATACTGGCTGTCCGGGGAGAGGGTGAAGCTGCCCGTGCTGCTTTCCACGGCCGGAGCGCAGAGCGTGCCGGTGGCGAGGTCCTTGACCTGAATCCGGTATACTTCCGACCCCTGCACGTCTTCCGCATAAACGTAATGGCGGTGATCTTCCGTATGGGCGGCCTGGGCAAGGCTGTAGAAGCTGTGCCGAGCGGCCAGTTCGTTCACATCCAGCAGGATTTCTTCCGGCCCATCGGCTTCGCTGGTACCGGCCCTGCGGGGGCGGCGGACATGGAGCGGGTACTGGGCGTCCTTCTCGAAGCGCAGGCTGTAGAGCCACGGGCCGCTCGGCAGGGGAACGGATTCTTCAGCCGGGGGGATGCGGCCGACCATTTCCTTGAAGAGGTCTTCCTGAAGGGGCACCGTCCCGGCCAGCACGGCATCCGTATAGGCGTTCTCCTGCGTCAGATGGGAGCGGATGTTCTCCCGCAGGACAGACGGGTCACGCAGGACTTTTTGCCAGTTTTCATCCTTCATCCAGGCGTAGGAATCCGTGCGGGTGCGGCCCAGCTGCTCCAGCACGACGGGGTTGCGCCGGGCCACGGGGGCTTTGGGCAGGGCGGAGACGGTCGGGGTGTGTTTATCAGAAGTCATGACAGGAGATGTGGCGGTTGACCGGGAGCGATTCAATGGCACGGATGGAAGCGTTACTGGCCATCATAGAGAAAATGCCGCAGTCGGCTGGTCTGTTCGGGCTGAAGGGGAATCTCCTGTGAGCCTATGGCCGCAATTGGTGTCAGGCTCAGGGCCGTGACCAGCCATGCGCCCTGAAGTTTGGCAATGTCCGTTTCTGTCAGGGGCCGTTCCTTGCAGAGGCTGGCGGCCAGCAGGCGGGCACGGGAGATGCCGGGCAGGATTCCGGTGGAAAGGGGCGGGGTAACAACCTGTCCGTCCATCAGGGCCAGGAAATTGGCGGCCGTGGCCTCGGCAATCTCGCCTTCAGGCGTGAGCCAGAGGGCGTCGTCAGCTCCTTGCTCCCGGGCGTCCATGCGGGCAAGGATAGCGGGCAGGGTATTGAGGGACTTCACCCGGTTCAGCACGACCTGCGGGTCCCGCCTCTGTGCGCTGACATGCAGCCGGACAGGGGCGGCGGGCTGTTCTGGGAGGGGGGCCGTGGTGATGAGCAGCGTGGTATGCGGCTTGGCAGGAGGGGTCAGCCCCCGTGGGCCGGTGCCCCGTGTGAGGGTCACGCGGGCGGAACCGTCTGTCAGGTTGTTGGCGGCGATCAGGCGGTCGAGGGCGGCCTCGACGGTTTCCCGTGAAGGGGCGGGGAGGCGCAGGATGCGGCAGCCTTCTTCCAGCCGGGTCAGGTGGGCATCCAGAAACGAAGCCTGCCGGTTGCGGAGCTGCATGGTTTCAAAAAGTCCATCACCCAGCAGCAGGCCCCGGTCTTGCGCTGTGATGACCGGACTGTCCGCCGGGAGAAGGTCGCTGTTTAACCAGAGAAAAGGGCAGGAAGAGGTCAGCATGGGTCAGTGTTCGTAAGTGTGCAACACCGTCAGCAGCGGAGCGGCCTTGAGGCACATTTCTTTATATTCCCTTTCTGGATGGGAAGGATAGGTGATACCCCCGCCTGCTCCCACCCGCAGATGCTCCCCTGTTGCACTGATGCTACGGATGATGACGGCACTGTCCAGGTCACCACCCCAGCCCAGCCGGAAGAACGTACCGCAATAGGCCCCTCTGGCGGAGGTCTCGACCTCGTCAATGATTTCCATGGCCCGGTATTTCGGGGCACCCGTGACGGAGCCGGGCGGGATCGTGGCGGCCAGCAGGGCGGCGGCATCCTGCCCCGTTTTCAGCTGTCCCGTCACGCTGGACACGAGATGGTGGACATGGGCGAAACGTTCCACGGCAAAAAGCTGTGGGACCGCCACGCTGCCCAGCTGGCAGACTCGCCCGATGTCGTGGCGCATCAGGTCGGTGATCATCAGGTTTTCGGCAAGCTCTTTTTCATCATGGCGGAGCGTCTTTTTCAGAATGTCATTCTGATGTGGGTCCGGGCTGACGGGGCATGTCCCCTTGATGGGGCGGGTCTCGATACGGCCCTGATGGTCCAGTGACAGGAACCGCTCGACCGAAGCACTGAGCAGCGTGAAGCCCGGTGTGTGGAACCAGGCTCCGAAGGGGGCCGGACAGGCCGTGCGAAGCCGTTCGTACAGGCCGTGCAGGTCAAGGTTTTCCGGGCGGGGGGCGGTCCAGCGCATGGTCAGGTTGGCCTGAAAAATGTCCCCGGCTGCAATATAGTCCCGTACCGTCTGGACGGCATCCTGCCATGCGCTGGTATTCTGTTCGGCTGCGGGCGTGATGGGTGGGTTTCGGCATTCTGGGGAGGTCGGAATGTGGGGAGCATCCGGTGGTGGGGAACCATCCGCACTGGCCCACCAGAGCCTCTGCTCCAGCCTGTCGAAAATGAATAGGTTCCGGCAGGCTAGGGCGGTGAAAGCGGGGCAGTCCGTTTCATGACGGGAGGTCAGCCCTTCATGGGCCATGCCGGCCTCATAGCTGAGCAGGCCGATGACACCCCCCGTGAAGGGCAGGTCTGGCCAGGGTGAAGATGGGCCTTCTTCCGGGGCATGGACAGCCAGAAACTGCCGCAGGTGCCGTGGAAAGTGGCGTATCTCTTCCAGAGGCAGGGTGAGATGTCCCGCAGGGCGGGGGCAGAGGAAACTCCAGCGGTGCCGTTCCTGTTCCGCTGGCCCGCCACTGTCGAGAAAGACGGACTTTTCTTCACCCCGGCAGAGAGGGAAGAGCTGTTCCGGCGGCTGCCACGGCAGTTCGATGATGTGGGGTGTGGAAGGAGACGTGGAGGAGGGGGGCATGGCAGAAGGGCAGGTCATCCGGTCATGGTGCGGCAGGGAGGCGCAGGCAGGAACAAACTAGGAACTTGGTGCAGAATAGGTTATGCTGAAACACTGACCATTTATAGAAAACGGGTGGACCTGTCTTGAGCGAGCCGCACGATATTTTGCCTTCCGACCGCCTCCCGGTGACGATCGAGGAGGAAATGCGTTCCTCCTATCTGGCCTATGCGATGTCGGTGATCGTCTCCCGTGCGCTGCCGGATGTGCGTGATGGCCTCAAGCCCGTTCATCGACGCATCCTGTATGCCATGCGGGAGAGCGGCTTTACGGCGGACAAGCCCTACCGCAAATCGGCCCGTGCGGTCGGTGACGTGATGGGTAAATATCACCCGCATGGTGACAGCTCCATCTATGACGCCATGGTCCGCATGGCGCAGTCCTGGTCCATGCGTGTGCGGCTGGTGGATGGTCAGGGGAATTTCGGGTCCGTTGATGGCGACAGTCCGGCGGCCATGCGTTACACCGAGGCCCGGCTGGCGAAGTCCTCTTCCTTCCTTCTGGATGACATTGACCGGGATACGGTCGCCTTCCAGCCCAACTATGATGAAAGCGAGCAGGAGCCGCAGGTCCTTCCGGCGGCTTTCCCCAATCTGCTGGTCAATGGGGCATCCGGTATTGCGGTGGGTATGGCCACCAACATTCCGCCCCATAATCCGGGTGAGGTGATTGACGCCGTTCTGGCCCTGATCGCCAATCCGGACATGACGCTGGAAGAACTGATGCAGATTGTTCCGGGGCCGGACTTCCCGACCGGAGGAATCATCATGGGTCGCCGGGGCATCCGGCAGGCCTATGAGACGGGCCGTGGTTCCATCCCTGTCCGTGCCCGTGCCGAGATTGAGGAAATTCGCAAGGACCGCTTCGCCATCGTGGTGACGGAGATTCCCTATCAGGTCAACAAGGCCACGCTTCAGGAGAAGATTGCCGACCTCGTCCGGTCCAAGGACATTGAAGGCATTTCCGACATCCGGGACGAGAGTGACCGTTCCGGCATGCGGGTGGTGGTCGAGCTGAAGCGTGATGCCACGCCGGAAGTGGTGCTGAACCAGCTTTACCGTTTCACCCAGCTTCAGACGAGCTTCAGCGTCAACATGCTGGCACTGGATGAAGGCCGCCCCCGCACGATGGGGTTGCGGGACGTGCTGGATGCCTTCATCCGCTTCCGTGAGGACGTGATCCTCCGCCGTGCCCGGTTCGACCTGAACAAGGCCAGGGACCGGGGGCATCTGCTGGTTGGTCTGGTACTGGCCGTGGCGAATATTGATGAGGTCATTGCTCTCATCCGCTCCGCTCCGGATGCCGCCACCGCCCGTGAGCAGCTCATGACCCGCACATGGCCTGCTGCCGACGTGGAGCCGCTGCTGGAGCTTATCCATGATGAGGGCAATGTGATCGTTGATGGCCGTGTCCATCTGACGGAAGCGCAGGCCCGTGGTATTCTGGAGCTGCGACTCCAGCGTTTGACGGGTCTGGAGCGTGAGAAGATTCAGGGTGAGCTGGCAGAGGTCAGTGCCCGTATCACGGAACTTCTGGAGATCATCGGCAGCCATGTGCGCCGCATGGAGGTCATGCGGGAGGAACTTCAGGCAGCCCGTGCCGCTCTGGCCGACCCGCGCTGCACGGAAATCTCTGATGCGCTGGGTGATCAGTCCGATGAGAGCCTGATCGAGCCGGGCCAGATGGTGGTGACCATCACACGGGATGGTTTCATCAAGAGGACGCCGCTGGAGCTGTTCCGTTCGCAGAATCGGGGTGGCCGTGGCCGCACGGCGGCGGGGCGGCGTGGTGATGACATTGTCATTCGCAGTTTCAATGCACACACGCACCAGTGGGTGCTGTTCTTCTCCTCTGGCGGGAAGGCCTACCGCATGAAGGTCTGGCACCTGCCGGAGGCCGCCCCGACAGCCAAGGGACGGGCACTGGTCAATCTGCTGCCGGAGCTTGGTGAGGATACTATCACGGCCGTTCTGCCACTGCCGCAGGATGAAGAGCTGTGGGATGACCTGCATCTCGTCTTCGCCACGGCAAGCGGTAACGTGCGGCGCAACCGCCTGAGCGATTTCCGCAACATCCGGTCTTCCGGCCTGATCGCCATGAAGCTGGATGAGAATGATCTTCTGATCGGTGTGGCAACGTGCCGTGAGGGGCAGGATGTGTTCCTCGCCACCCGCAATGCCCGTGCCATCCGTTTTCAGATCACGGATGACGTGCTGCGTGTCTTCGCTGGCCGTGGCAGTACGGGCGTGCGGGGCATCCGGCTTGCCGATGGTGACCGGGTTGTCTCTCTTGCCGTGCTGAATCACGTTGAGGCCAGCGTGGAGGAGCGGGCCGCTTACCTCCGGGCTGCCAATGCCCACCGCCGTGTCCTTGCTGCCCAGTCCGGGGATGAAGGGCTGGAGGAAGAGGTCGAGGAGAGCAGCGATCTGACCTCTGATGAGGAGGGTCTGGAAGGGATTCTGGCTGACAGCCCGCTGAGTGAAGACCGCTATGCGGAGCTTGAGGGGCAGGAGCAGATTCTGCTTACCGTGACGGATACGGGCTTCGGGCGGCGTTCCTCGGCCTATGATTACCGTGTGTCCGGCCGTGGCGGGCAGGGCATCAGCAACATGACCTTCTCCAATGCCCGTCGTGGGCGTGAGGTCGTGGGGACGCTGGTGACGCTGGATGGAACGGATGTCATGATGGTGACGGATACGGGCCGTCTCATCCGTCTGCCAGTTGAGCAGGTGCGTGTCATGTCCCGTCAGGCCGGTGGTGTGACGCTCTTCCGTGTCGATGGTGACGAGCGCATCATCAGCGTTTTCCCCGTGATGGAGGATGACACGGAAACGGAAGAGGATGCTGAAGGCGAGGCCGCGGCCAGCACGGAAGGTGGCGAGGCTGAAGCGGCCTCCCCAGCGGATGGCGACGGGGCGGATGACTGACCGGCGCATCGGTTTTTACCCCGGCACGTTTGACCCGGTCACGTTCGGTCATCTGGACGTGATCGACCGGGCGGCGGCCCTGTTCGATCATGTCGTGGTCGGAGTGGCGATCAATGATGCCAAGGGGCCTCTGCTGGGGTTCGAGGAGCGGCGTGAACTGCTGGAGCGGGACGTTGCCACTCTTCCGCATAAGGATCGCATTTCCGTCACCGGGTTTGATACGCTGCTGGTGGATGCCGTCAGGCAGGCCGGGGCGGGGACGGTAATCCGGGGGCTGCGTTCTGCCGGGGATTTCGATTTCGAGACCCAGCTTTCCGGTGCGCTGCGCCGTCTGGCCCCGGAAATTGAAACGGTTTTCCTTCTGGCTTCCGAAAGCCATCGCACGACGGCCAGCCGGATCGTGAAGGAAATTGCCCGTCTTGGGGGGGATATTTCCCCATTTGTCAGCCCCATGACAGCCCGGCTCGTACGGGAAAAACTGATAGGAGAACGGAGATGAGACGGCGGTATTTTATCGCTGGTCTGGCGGCAGTCTCTGCCATGACCGGTGGAACCCTGACACAGGCACGGGCCGGTGATCAGGATGGTAATGATCAGCTCAGGGAGAGCACGACAATGACAGGTACGACAACAGGCAAGAAGCTGGTTCTGGAGCTGAAGGATGGCAAGGTGGTCATCCTCCTGCGTCCCGATCTGGCCCCCAAGGCTGTCGAGCGTCTGGAGACGCTGGCCAGTGAGGGTTTCTATAATGGTGTGAAGTTCCATCGTGTGATTGAAGGCTTCATGGCCCAGAGTGGCGATCCGACCGGTACGGGCACGGGTGGCAGTTCCTATCCGGACCTGCCTGCCGAGTTCAGCCAAACAGCCACATTCAACCGTGGCACGCTGGGCATGGCCCGCACGATGGACCCGAACTCCGCCAACAGCCAGTTCTTCATCATGTTTGACCGTGTGCCGTCTCTGAATGGCCAGTACACCATTGCCGGTCAGGTGATCGAGGGCATGGAGCATGTGGACAAGATCAAGCGTGGCTCCGGGGCTTCTGGCATGGTTCAGAATCCGGATCACATCATCAAGGCGTACATCGAGAACTGATGTAATTGCCTGAAAGCTGGCGATTCCTGCCCATGCGGGCTGTCATGTTCCGTATGGGCAGGAAAAGCGCAGGGAAAGCGTTTTATGGCTCTCGCCGGGGTTGACGCTCCCCGGGGGAGCGGGTAGATAGCCTCCTCAAGTGAACCGGTAGCTCAGTTGGTAGAGCATTCGACTTTTAATCGAATGGTCCTGGGTTCGAGTCCCAGCCGGTTCACCATGCTCGCAAGAGTGTGTGCCCAGATGGCGGAATTGGTAGACGTGTGGGATTCAACTGCCTATGTCTTGTGAAGGCGTGGGAGTTCAAGCCTTTTGTTTGGGTATCAGATTTTTCCTAAAAAAGAGAGATAGTTGATTTAGAGACACTGAATTTATTTTTCACAAAGGTGTTTTCAATATCACCCTATGAGGATGCAGCCGCATGTCAAGGTACGGGTTATGCAGTTAGGGGGTGTTGTTTAGCATGAAGCCACCGGGGTGGCACTTAAACCGATTTATATGCATGGTGGTCAATTTTCTGAAAGTGTGACGCAGCAATTTTTTCTTGTCTTTGATGTTAACTTCCACATATAAGAGGAAATTTTTCTGAAAATAAATGACTTATAAGAGTTATTAAAAATAACGATTTACTTGTTATGTCCCCCATCGATAATATAAATCCTACGATGTGTAGTAGTGGCGTATGTGCAGTGCCGATCGTGCGTTGGCGCGTTGTTGCTACGCAATCTGTCGAGATCTTATCCATGAATGGGGAACTGATCAGGATGAAACTGAAAAATTTCGGGGCAGCCCTGCTGATTGCCAGCACGACCCTGACATCTTTCGCCTCTGCTGCTCTGGCAGCCGATGTTCCGAGCCCGAACCAGTACTACTGGCCGAAGGGCATGAATCTGGCCAAGCTGCGTGCTCACGATTCAGAGTCTGATCCGTACGGTTCAGAATATTACACGAGCTATCACAAGAAGTTCGAGCAGCTGAACCTTCAGGAAGTCCGCAAGGACATCGAGAAGGTCATGCTGACTTCTCAGCCCTGGTGGCCGGCTGACTACGGCAACTATGGTCCGTTCTTTATCCGTATGGCTTGGCACAATGCCGGTACATACCGTGCCATCGACGGCCGTGGTGGTGAAGAGGGTGCCCAGCAGCGTTTCGCCCAGTTGAATGACTGGCCGGACAATGCCAGCCTCGACAAGGCCAAGCGTCTTCTGTGGCCCGTCAAGAAGAAGTATGGTGAGAAGCTCTCCTGGGGTGACCTTATCGTCCTGACCGGTGACGTTGCGCTGAACCAGATGGGCTTCAAGACCCTCGGTTTCGTCGGTGGCCGTCCGGATGACTGGCAGTCCGAGCTGATCTACTGGGGTCCGGGTACCACCTTCTTCCCGAACAAGAGCTCCTTCCAGGTCGGTCAGAACGGCACCCTGAAGCACCCGCTGGCTGCCACGCACATGGGTCTGATCTACGTGAACCCGGAAGGGCCGAACGGCGATCCTGATCCGGTCAAGTCCGCTGCCATGATCCGTCTGGCATTCGGCCGCATGGCCATGAACGACGAAGAGACCGTGGCCCTGATCGCCGGTGGTCACACATTCGGCAAGGCTCATGGTGCCCATCCGAACTCCTGCCTGAGCGGCCCGCCGGTTGCCAACGGTGTCGAGCATCAGGGTCTGGGCTGGGCCGATCACTGCATCAAGGGCACGCAGACAGCTGACGATGCCTCCACCAGTGGTCTGGAAGGGTCCTGGTCTGCTGATCCGATCCATTTCACCACGCAGTACATTGACAACCTGCTGAACAATGACTGGGTGCTGGGCACAAGCCCGACCGGTGCTCATCAGTGGCACACCAAGACGGACGACAAGATTGCTCCGGATCCGGCAAACCCGAACGATCCGTCCAAGATGCGTCCGATCATGATGTTCACCACAGACATCGCCCTGAAGACCGATCCGGTTTACCACAAGATCCTTGCTCGTTGGGCTGAGCATCCGAACGAGTTCGCCGATGCCTTCGCCCGTGCATGGTTCAAGCTGGTCGTCCGTGACATGGGTCCGAAGAGCCGTTATTTCGGTAGCGAAGTTCCGAAGGAAACATTCGTGTGGCAGGACCCGGTCAACATGCCGGCCAAGCCGATCAACCAGGCTGACGTCCGTGAGCTGAAGAAGCTGATCGCTGCTTCCGGTCTGTCCGATCGTGAGCTGATCAAGACAGCGTGGGCTGCTGCTTCCTCCCATCGTGTGACCGACCACCGCGGTGGTGCCAACGGTGGCCGTCTGGCTCTGATGCCGCAGAACGGCTGGGCCGTGAACGATCCGGAAGAGCTGAAGACCGTCCTGCCGAAGCTCGAGCAGATCCGTGATAAGTTCAATGCTCACAGTGCCCGCAAGGTTGCTCTGGCTGACATCATCGTTCTCGGCGGTAGCGTTGGTATCGAACATGCTGCTAAGAAGGCTGGTGTAGATATACAGGTGCCGTTTGCTCCGGGCCGTGGCGATGCCACCCAGGACCAGACGGACGTCAATTCCTTCAACCTTCTGGAGCCGACAGCTGACGCCTTCCGTAACTACTACCGTGCAGATGCGGACAATACACCGCCTTTGAACGCTCTGGTGGACAAGGCTGACACGCTGGGTCTGACCATCCCTGAGATGACAGTCCTGCTAGGCGGTTTGCGTACTCTGGATGTTAACAGCGGTCACTCTGCTGCTGGTGTGCTGACGAAGAACCCGGGCGTCCTGAGCACGGACTTCTTCACCAACGTTCTGACGATGGACACACGCTGGCAGAAGGTTGCCGGTCAGGAAGACCTCTATGAGGGTTATGACCGTGCCTCCGGCCAGAAGCTGTGGACAGCCACGGATGTGGACCTGGTCTTCGGTGCCAATCCGGAACTGCGTGCCGTTGCTGAGGTCTATGCCTCCGACGACTCCAAGGCGAAGTTCTACAGCGACTTCGTGAAGGCCTGGACGAAGGTGATGAACCTCGACCGTTTTGACCTGCAGCGTTAAGACTGTTTTTTCTTAACAGGAAAATCAGGAAAACACATTCCGCCGGGGTTTGTCCCCGGCGGTTTGGTAAGAAGTGGAGGATAGTATGTTGAAATTTGCTGGTGGTGCCCTCGCCCTGTTCATGGCAACAGCCCTGTCCGCCACGGCGGCCACGGTTGACGTGAAGATGCTGAGCCACGGTGCTCATGGCTATTCTTTCGAGCCGGCTGTCGTTTACATCCACTCCGGTGACAGCGTGCGTTTCGTGCCGACAGACCCGGGCCATAACGCCCAATCCATTCCGGGCATGACGCCTGATGGGGCCGCACCCATCAACGTGCCTTTCAGCCAGGAAAAGATTGTCCAGTTCACCAAGCCCGGCCTGTACGGGTACAAGTGCCTGCCGCATTTTGCTCTGGGCATGGTGGGTCTGGTTGTCGTCGATAACGCTAACAACGAGGCTCAGGCCCGTAAGGCTCCGCTTTATGGGGCTGCCAAGCGGCGTTTCAATGAGCTGTTCCAGGAAGTGGACAGCAAGAATGACAAGTAAGAGAGTTCTGGCCTGAGGGCCGGAGACTGCTTATTGTTGGGTCGGCCCTTTTTTCCGTTTCATAGTGGCAGGGGGCCGATTTTTTTATTCCATGATTCATGGAGATAAAGCGTGTCAGAAAAAGTGGAAATGATGACTGGCGAGCCATCACGCCATAATGCGGTAAGCATTTTCCTGCATTGGGTGATCGCTCTGCTGGTCTTCTTTATGATCGGCCTTGGCCTGTATATGGACCATGTTCCCGTCAGTAATTCAGGCTTCCTGCATCAGTTTCACAAGTCCGTTGGCATTGTGACCATGCTGTTGATCGTGGTGCGTGTCATCTGGCGTCTGACGCACAAGGCTCCGGCCCTGCCGAAGGACCTGTCGGCAGCACAGCGTGTGGTGGCTGGCGGGATGGAGGGGCTGCTCTATCTGTACCAGATTTTCGTACCGGCCACGGGCTGGCTGATGGTGTCCTCCATGGCCATGCCGATCGTGCTCTTTGGTTTGGTCTCATGGCCGCTGATTCCCCTGCCGCAGAGCGTGATGGATAGTGGTACTCTGGCTGAAGTCATGCCGGACATCCATAACTGGCTTGCCTGGACCTTCGGGGGCTTCATTGCCCTGCATGTGCTGGCCGCCCTCTATCATCGTTTCATCCGGAAGGATCAGGTGGTGAACCGCATTCTGCCCCGTCATGGGTCCGGACGCTGAAAGTTTGAGCAGGCTGTACCCTCATTGACTGGAATGGGGGGTGCCTTCCGGCAGTGGGGGTTGCCAGCGTATATTCCTTTATCCCTTCAGGGGGATGTGGTATCAATCAGCGGAAATGAGCAGGATATAAGGATGACGGCATATCCTCATCCTGCTTTCCAGACCGGTTGCTGCGGTGCTGGGTGGGACACCATCTGGCAGTCATGGAGCTGGGTGGTGGATCACATACAGGCTAGGTACCTGCTGAAGGAAACTCCCAATGGCGTCAGATCACAAGAAGACCCATATCGGCAGCCATAAGCTGCACCCCGAGACACAGATGCTCAATTACGGCTATGACCCCGCCCTTTCGGAAGGGGCCGTGAAGCCGCCTGTGTTCCTGACATCAACATTCGTCTTTCCGACAGCGGAAGATGGCCGGGATTTCTTCGATTATGTCTCGGGCCGGAAAGAGCCGCCGGAAGGCAAGGGGCAGGGACTTGTCTATTCCCGCTTCAACCATCCGAACAGCGAGATCGTGGAAGACCGTCTGGCCGTCTATGAAGAGACGGAGCGGGGTGTCCTGTTCTCATCCGGTATGTCTGCCATTGCGACCACACTGCTGGCCTATACCCGCCCCGGTGATGTGATCCTTCATTCTCAGCCGCTTTACGGTGGTACGGAAACCCTGCTGACCAAAACGATGGACTCTTTTGGCATCAGGTCCGTGGGGCTGGGAAGCTGCGGCGTGGATGAAGCCATCATGCGTGAGGCTGCGGAGCAGGCTGTGGCGGCAGGCCGTGTGGCCCTGATCCTGATTGAGACGCCTGCCAACCCGACCAACGGTCTGGTGGACCTGAAGCTGGTGCGTCGCATCGCCGAGGAAATCGAGGCGAAGCAGGGCAGCCGCCCCGTCATCGTCTGTGACAATACGCTGCTGGGGCCGCTCTATCAGCACCCGCTGAAACATGGGGCTGATCTCTCCCTGTACTCCCTGACCAAATATGTGGGAGGCCATTCGGACCTCGTGGCCGGGGCCGTGCTGGGCAGTGATGCCATGACCCGCCCGGTGCGTCAGCTCCGTGGGGCCATCGGCACCCATCTGGACCCGCATAGCTGCTGGATGCTGGGCCGGTCTTTGGAGACACTGGGGCTGCGTATGGAGCGTGCCACACTCAGTGCACAGCGTGTGGCAGAGTTGCTGCGGGACCATGCTAAGGTCAGCAAGGTGCATTTCCCACCTTTCTATGAGGCTGATTCAGCGGAAGGGAAAGTCTATGCCCGTCAGTGCAGCGGTGCTGGATCGACGTTCTCCTTTGACATTGAAGGGGGAGAGCCTGCTGCTTTCCGTTTCCTCAATGCCCTGAAGATCATGAAGCTGGCTGTCAGTCTGGGGGGTACGGAGTCTCTGGCTAGTCATCCCGCTACGATGACGCATTCCGGTGTACCGAAGGAGGTGCGGGAACGCTTTGGTGTCACGTCCTCTACTGTGCGTCTTTCCATTGGTGTGGAGCATGTTGATGACCTGCTGGTGGATGTGAAGCAGGCTCTGGATGCCGCCTGAAGATCAGTGACTTCTGACCGATGAAAAAAGCCCGTCTCCTTTCGGGAGGCGGGCTTTTTCAGTGTCTGACGGGTTGAAAGATCAGTGTTTCAGCCAACGGGCCAGACTGTTGCCAATGACCTGCATCAGGCTGACCATGATGATGAGGACGACCACGACCCCGAACATGACGGTCGTGTTGAAACGCTGGTACCCATAGCGGATGGCCAGATCACCCAGCCCACCAGCCCCGATGACGCCCGCCATAGCGGAGGCACCGACCATGGTGATGAGCGTGACCGTCACGCCGGTCACCAGCCCCGGCAGGGCCTCGGCAATCAGGACGGAGCGGATGATGGTCATGCGTGTGCCACCCATGGCCCGGACCGCATCCACAAGGCCGGAATCCACCTCCCGCAGGGCCATCTCGGCAATGCGGGCGAAATAGGGAATCCCGGCAATGGAAAGCGGTACGATGGCGGCTTCCGTCCCCAGGGAGGTTCCGGCGATGAAGCGTGTGACGGGGATGAGCAGCACCAGCAGGATGATGAATGGTACGGCACGGACGGCGTCCACCACCATGCCCATGAGACGGGCGGCGAAAGGCAGGCGGTACAGCCCCTGCGGGCCGGTGGCGATCATGAACAGGGCCAGCGGCAGCCCCAGAATGACGGACAGGGCCGTGGAGGCCACGACCATCTCCAGCGTCTGCCATGCGGAATGGAGAATCAGTTTAAGGATGAGAGGGGACATATCCCAGAATCTCCATGTTCTGCGCTGCCGTTTTCAGGTGATCCAGTGCCTGTTCCGTCCTGTCTCCCTCAAAACTGAGGATCATGTCGCCGCTCAGACGTTCGCTGATTGTGGTGACGCCACCCTGTAGCAGGGCAGTCTGCACACCGAACTTTTCATAGAGTGCACTGAAAAGTGGCTCACTGGCACCATTCCCGCTGAGGACAATCCGGATGATGGCCCGGTGGTGACCCTGCGGAGGCGTGGAGACCAGTGTTTCACCCAGAAAGGCTGGCAGGGAAGGCCGGATGTCTGCCAGAAGGGTCTGGAGTGTCCGGTTATTCTGCCCGTCACGGAGGAAGTCCAGCAGGGTTCCGTCTTCGACAAGACGGCCATGATCGAGCACCAGAATCCGCTGGGCAAAGCGGCGGACCACTTCCATCTCATGGGTGATGAGGACGATGGTCAATCCCAGCTTCCGGTTGATGTCTGCCAGAAGGTTCAGGATGGAGTTGGTGGATTCCGGGTCCAGTGCGGAGGTGGCTTCGTCACAGAGCAGCAGTGTCGGGTTGGCGGCCAGGGCACGGGCAATGCCGACACGCTGTTTCTGCCCGCCAGAAAGCTGGGAGGGGTACTTTTTTTCAAAACCCTTCAGTCCGACAAGTTCAAGCAGCTCGGCGATACGGCCTGCCTGTTCCCTGCGGGGGCATCCGGCGATCTGGAGGGGCAGGGCAATGTTGCCCGCTACGGTACGGGATGTCAGCAGGTTGAAGTGCTGGAAAACCAGACCGATCCTGCGGCGGATGCGGACAAGCTGACGCTCCGGCTGTGTCGTGAGGTCCACGCCATCAAGTAGGATATGGCCCTGCTGGGGGCGTTCCAGGGCACAAAGACACCGGAGCAGGGTGGACTTACCCGCTCCGGAGCGACCGATCAGCCCCACGACTTCCCCCTGTTTTACGGAGAAGGAAATGTCCTGAAGGGCTGTATGCTGACCAAAACTGTGCGTGACGTGCTGGATGTCGAGTATGGGGTTCATGACCACGCAGGTGTGACTGTACCGTGATAGATGTCCAGAATGACCTGACGGACATTCGGCTGGTGATAGCTCTCCACCAGTGGCTTGACCCAGTCAGCCTTGGCATCTCCTTCATTGACAGAGATGAAGTTGACATACGGGTTGTTTGCCAGCCCTTCGACGCCAATGCGTTCCTGCTCCGTGATGCCAGCCTTGCGTGCCCAGTCCATGTTGACGACGGCGGCATCCAGGTCAGGCAGGGAACGCCCGACCACACCGGCATCCAGCTCTTCGATGGCAATGTTACGGGGATTGTCGGTGATATCCAGCACCGTAGGAAAGAGGCCACAATCTAATGGCATACGGATCAGCCCTAGAGTTTCCATTACATGCAGGGCGCGGCCCTCGTTGCTGGGGTCATTGGGGATGCCGATGCGGGCATTCTGCGGAATGTCATTCATGGAATGCCACTTGCGGGAATAGAGGCCGATCGGCTGGAAATATGTGTCGCCAACCGGAACGATCCTGTAGCCGTGAGCCTTGATCTGGGCGTCAAGGAAGGGACGGTGCTGGAAGGCATTGGCGTCCACGTCATGCTCGGACAGGGCCTCATTGGGCGTGTTGTAGTCGGAGAAGGGGATGATCTTCAGTGTCAGGCCACGCTGCGCAGCGTTCTGGCTGACGACACGCCAGATGTCTTCATCCTCGCCGGACATGATGCCGATTTTCAGGGTACGGGGATCAGCATGGGCGATTCCGGGGCGGGTCAGACCAAAGGTAGCGGCACCGACCAGCCCTGTTGAAAGGCTCATGAAACGACGCCGGGAAAGGGAGAAAGACCGGGACATAGGAGTACCTTTCAACATTCAGGAGTGGATCAGTACGGTATCATAAACGCTTCTACAGCCGTAGGAAAGCGCCGCCGGGTGTGCATCATGTCATCCTGACGGGGGATGGCCGTGCGTGGGAAGTGTTTTTAGCGGGTCACCCTGTTCTGTCAAGGTAAAGAGATGATCACATGAACAGTTAATGATAAAGGAATATAACGCCTAATGAATATGGGAGATGTTCCTGATGGCCGTTCTATTGGAACAGTCCGGTAGTGAGCGGCCATGACCTCCGGGAGGGGTGGTTAGTCCCCGGATGTGAAAAGATAGAGGCCCGTTGTCGGGGCCTGTTTCGTGATGAGGCGTGCTTGTCCGGTTTCCAGAATGACCTCTCGGATGGAGCCGCCCAGATCACTGACAAAAGCCCGTGTTCCTCTGGTATCGATAGCCAGCCCGATGGCTTCATCCAGCCCACGCAGGACAACTTCGTGGCTGTGGAGGCCCTGACCGTCCACATGGGCCACGTTCAGGCTGTTGCCATCAGGCGGGGCACCACGGTCCGTCCACCAGAGCTTACCGAGAGCCGGGGATACATGCAGGTCGATCGGTTCCGGCAGGCGGTCGGCCAGCAGCTCTACGTCCGTGCGGCTGGCAGGGTTCATGCCTTCGGGCGGGTCCAGTGGCATACGGAAGATGCGCCCGACACCTCCTTTGGGCGGGCCTTTCTGTGTCCAGTAAAGATGGCCGTTCTGGGGGTCCAGAGTGATGCCCACGCACTGAAGGGACACATTCTTCAGGTCATCCGGATAGACGCCCGTCTGGAGAAGGACCTCGACCTCACTGCCATCACGGCGGCACCGCATGATGCGCATGCCCTCACGGTCGCACCAGTAGAGATGCTCGAGTCCGGGCGCGGATGTCAGCTGCTTCGGGGTGACGACCGCACCCTGCCCGACAAGGACCTTATGGTCGCTGCTATCCAGCAGGGCCGATTCTATGGTGCCATCGGCAGCATTTTCGTCCCTGCCCATGTTGGTCCAGTAGATGCGGCCTTCAACTCCATCAATCCATATCCCGTCCGGTATGCCCCAGCCGATGTCGATGTGGGAGAGGACACGGCCATCCCCGATGGAAAGGGCCGTGATCCGGGGGGGCTTGGTCTCAAGCGTATAGAGAACTGTCTTCTGGCTCATGATTTTTTTTCGTCATAAGTGTAGAAACCGCGGCCTGTCTTCACGCCCAGCCGGTTCTCGGCGATCATCTTGCGCAGCAGCGTACGGGGTGCTTCCGGGAGTTCCGGGAAGACCTGCGCATAATGCTCTTCAATCTGGAGAACGATGTCGAGGCCGACCTGATCCATGAGCCTGAACGGTCCCGCAGGCGTGCCCTGTGTCTCACAGTAGATGCGGTCAATCGTTTCCGGGTCCGAGACACCTTCGGCGGCAACGCAGAGCGATTCACGCTTGATCGCAGCCCAGATGCGGTTCTCGATGAAGCCCACGCTCTCTTTTTGGGCGACATAGGGGGACAGGCCCACTTCCTTGAAATACCGGGCCAGGTCCTCAATGAGGCCCTGATCCGTGGAGCCGCAGGACATGAGTTCCACGACCCGTTTTTCAGGCGGCATCATGAAGTGGGTATTAAGGACACGATTCCTGTGCTTCACCTTGCCGACGATCTGGCTGGACGGGAAGGATGAGGAGTTTGTTGCCAGAATGACATCCTCGGCTGTTAGCTGGTCCAGCTGGCCGAAAATGTCCGTCTTGAGTTCCAGCTTTTCGGGAAGGGCCTCAATGACGAGCCATGCGCCATCCACGGCTTTCTCAAGGGTGCTGGCAGCCTTCACGTGACCGGGAGTTCCGCCCTCAATGGAAGGGGCAACTTCCGGCAGGTGTTTCTCGACGAAGGCGAGGGCCTTGCGGGTCGCTTCTTCCTGCCTGTCGAATATGCGGACTTCGCCACCCCGTGTTGCCAGCATCAGGGCAATACGGGACCCCAGCGTGCCTGCGCCCAGGACTGCTGCGGGCTGTTTCGAGGCTTTTGTTTTCAGAAAATCTGTCATGATGCTTTCCTCATAACAGGGCTGGAAGACACCAGCCCCAAGGATTCTTCCTAATAAGAATAGAATAATAAAGTAATAATTCTATTTATTAGAAACTCTGCCATGAAATGTGGTATTGGCACTTATTATTGTCAACATTAATATTCTGTATTATCTGTTATATTCTGAGAGCTGGAAATCTGTCCGGTTCTATTCTGAAAACTGTGCCTCAGTCAGAATGAAGACAGCCAGCCGGAAGTTGTCCTGAAAAGAGAATACGATCCGTGTGTCCGGACACTGAATCAAGAATGGGTTACCAGCCCTGCCATCAGGGAGTGCCTGAACGGGGCTGGTCATGCCCGTTGGCGACTCAGCGTGACTCTGTCAGTTCCGGGGCGAGCTGGGCGGTTCTGAACTCGGTGAACTCATACTGGCCCACGCCGGACGTGATGAACGGGTCTGCGGCCAGAAGGGTTTCCAGCTCCTGCCGTGTGACGCCATCACGGGCAACCAGAACCCCGCCATCACCGGAAATTTTGGGACCGGAGGCCAGCAGGATGCGTTTCTCGAAGAGCGTGGCCAGGAAGGCCCTGTGGGCAGGACGCTGGGCCTGAACGTCTTCCGGGGAGGCAAGGTAGGAAACTTCGGCGATGATCATGTGGAAATGACTTTCTTCTGACGGGAGAGCCTCTTTCTTAGCAGCCCCCGTGACGGAAGAAACGGACAATCTGGCAGGGGCGGGTAGAAGCGGCGGGCAGAATAACGCTTTCATAATATTGGCATTTTTTTTAAGGATGTAGGGGTGCGTCCTTCCGGACTGGAGGGATGTCGTTTTGCAGTCATCTCCGATTGCATGGAGGAAATAGTCATGATCCGTATTCTGATCGCATTTTTTGTCCCCTGGCTGACCTTTTTCACCATCGGTCGTCCGATTGCGGGCATTATCTGCTTGCTGCTCCAGATCACCATTCTGGGCTGGGTTCCGGCTGCCATCTGGGCACTGTTCGCTCTGCGTGCCTATGATGAAGGTCGCTGACCCTTTCAGTCAGGCATGAAAAAACCCCCTGCCCGCAAGGACAGGGGGTTTTTTCATGTCCGGTCATCTCCCCGACCCTGTCGGGGAAACGGGATGAACCGGCAGGGAGAGGATCAGTCCCGGCCCTGTTCATCGGTGGTTCCGGCAGACGCCCTACCGCTGATGAACTTTTCAAGAGCAGGCCCCTGAATATCCACCACCTCGCGGGGATACTGGATGCCAGCCTTCTCGAACCGTTTCTTCATGCGGCGGTTGAACTCCCATTCCACCGTCCAGCGTCCGGCATTGGTCGTGGGATAGACCCCCTTCACGGAGACGGAAGATTCCCCGATGGCAGACACGCCCCAGAGGTCGAAGTCGGCAAGGATGAGGTCCTTATAGGCGGCCTCATTGCGCATTTCCTTGCCGATCTCCACCAGGATGGCGGCGACCTGGTCCGTGTCGCTGTCAATGTCCACCGTGGCGAGGATCATCGCACGGGAGAAGTCACGGTTATAGTTGGTGACCTGGGTCAGGGAGCTGAAGGAGAAGATGTTCATGGAGCCATCATTGGCCCGGACATGAACGGACCGCAGGGAGAGGCGTTCAATCACGCCATAGGTGCCGTTCAGTGTCACGCAGTCTCCGACGGTCAGGGCATTTTCCAGCAGCAGGAAAATGCCACTGATGAAGTCCTGAACCAACTTCTGCGACCCGAAACCGAGAGCCACGCCGAAGATGGAGGCACTGGCGATCAGCGGCCCGGTATCAATGCCCAGCTGGGAGAGGACTGTCAGCCCGATGATGATGGCTAGAACCAGCAGGAACAGGATGCGGAACATTGGTGTCAGCGTTTGGAGGCGGGCAATGCGGATCTGTACATCCCGGCCCTCCTGAAGACCAAGGCGGCGGATGTGATGCTCGATGGTCACATTGGCCACTTCCCAGGCCAGGACACCGATGAACAGGGCCACCAGAATGGTGACGGCTGCCTGGAGGACACGTGGCCCCAGCATGTCATGGCCGAACAGGAGATGGACCGGGGCACCCCATGCCAGCGCAAGGGCCAGAATGGTCAGCACGATGATGATGAGACGGATGACGGCTGTTGCCGCCGGGTAGTAGCGGCGGATGCGGAACAGCGTCTCTTCATTGAGGTTCCAGCCGTCCAGTGCCCGCATGAAGCGTTCCAGCCCGCCATAGGACAGGATGCTGATGATGCGGACGATGATCAGGGCTACCAGCGTGCGAACGAATATCTGGAGGATGAGCTGATATCCGCCATCAATGTCGGCCGCCCAGACCAGCCACAGGGCAAAGTCGAAGAAGAGGGCCACGATCCACCAGCTTCCGGAGACGAGAGCCATGATGGACTGAAGGCGGCGGCTGTTGGCACTGACGCGCTGGCAGGCATGCTGCACCCGTTTGCGGGAACGGATGATCATGACGGCAAGGAAGATGTGGACCACCAGCATGAGGAGCTTCTGCAGCCCGCTGGAGACCGGCAGGGGCAGCTGCATGGCCCGCAGTACGGCCAGGAAGGAGAAACCCCATGCCAGAATGACGCCAATCTGGCGGAAATAACTGAAAATGAAGGCTGAAGAGCTGTCCCGCAGGATGCTGAGCCGCAGCCACGGTGTCTGTGGAGCCAGGAAGATGCGCAGGAGCAGGGTCCATACGCCCAGACCAATGCCGATCAGCCAGGAAATGCTCCAGATGGCAAAGGAGGTCTCTGAAGAGGGAGCCGGGTCCAGCAGCCCCATGAGCAGGGCGACCAGCGGGAAGGTGCAGATGGTGATGAGTTCCAGCACGGCGCAGGCCAGCGTATAGGGCGCGCGGCGCAGGCAGAGCATGAGCTGTGTTAGGGCACCCTGATGGCGGAGGCTGTCCTCGATGCTGGCCTGTATGGCGGCGGCATCCTCCTTGGAGTTTGTCGTGTGGGCCGTCGTCGCATCCCGATCCCGGGCGGTGTTCTCGGTAGCTTCCGTTACTTCGGCACGGGCACGGCGCAGTTTCTTAGCTTCGTGCTGGAACACCTTGTGGTCATGTTTTTTGGCGAGATTGCTGATGCGCCGGTAGAGCGGCCGCAGGATGAAGCGTACCCCGAAGAACAGCAGGTAGCTGCACACCAGCATGATGATGACACGCAGGGTGATGCGGGCGATGCTGGTCTGCAGGGCCGGATCATGGACAATGGCGTGGACCCACGGGGCAATGGCACCGAAATTGATGATGTTCTGATGCAGAATGTGCATCTGCTGGAGGGCACGCTCACCGAAGGCGGCGAGGTTCTCACGGGCCAGATCAATGACGGAGGTATGGTGCGTGTTCTGCCGAGCCTGCGTCAGGTTTTTGAGCGTTGTCAGGAACTGCTGACGCTGGGCGTCATCACTCAGAACCGTGATGAGCTGGTGGGCCTGATCGGCAGACAGTCCCGTGCTGTTTGCTGCCGGAGCGGCAGGTGCCTCTGCATGGGCCGATGAAGGGCTGAACAGGGTCAGGCAGGCCAGAAGCAGGGCCGCCAGCAGGCGGCGCAGCAGCGGACCGGCAGGGGGCCGGTGCGGGGCAGTATCCTTTCCGGGATACGGGATGGTGCCAGTCATATGGATAAGTCTCTCCAAAGGGGATGGATATGAAATGTTCTGCCGCCCTTCTCTCAGAACATCAGTACGATTTTAAGACGGAGTTTCATGAAAAGGATTTTATTTTCTGCGGGGAGACGCCCGGTAGCCTTTCGGGGCAGGACTGCGTCTTCAGGCGGATGTAACGTACCGGCAGTCGTGATGAGATACACTGCCGGTACTGATCTTTAGGTACTGGAGTTAATGTGCCGGATGGGACGCAAGCCGCACGGCCCAGAGCTGGGCCAGATTGTTGGCGGTTCCGTCACCATCCATGCTGCTGAGCAGCTGCATGGCATCGGCAGGGCGGCCACCATCCATCAGGGCCATCCCAAGCGTGAGCTGGGCAAGCTCAGGCTGGTGAGGGTGCTTCGTCAGCCCCTGCTGCATCAGGGCGATGCCCTGATCGACCTGCCCGTTGAGAACGAGATTGTAACCAGCGGTCAGGGAAGGGCCTGCATCGGCTGATTTCCGGGCAGTGTCTACGGCGGCTGAAAGACTCGTGCGGGTTTCTGCGGCACGTTGGGCCACGAAGGCACGGAAATGGGCTTCGGCTCCCGCTCCCGTGCCGAGAAGATGGCGGGCATAGCCTTCATCCAGCAGATTCAGGGCAAGCTGGGGCAGGCCCATCTGCACGGCCCGTTCGGCCATGTCCTGAAACTCGGCCGGGCTGGTCAGCAGGCCGGTATCCAGGCGCAGGCGTTGCAGGTTGAAGACCATGCGGGGCGTGAGGGAGTGGTCAGCCGTCAGATCGTGAATCAGCATCTGCCAGTATTGCGGGCGGGCATGATACTTCACCAGCTTGACGTAGGTGCTGGTCTTGCCCGCACTGTCATGAAGCTGGTCGTAGGCCGTGGCAATCATCTGGAGCTGGTTTTCTGCCGGAACATGACGGGCCTTCTGATCTGCCGCAAGGATGGCACGACCGGCATTCACGACGCCTGCCCAGTCTTTCTGGAGATAGTGGCACTGGAGCAGAAGGGTCTGCATCTGCTCGCTGGGACCGGCTTCCTGAAGGTACCGGCTGGCGGCCTGTGCGGCGGCGGCATAGTCGTGCGCACCATAGGCCAGACTGGCCTGCGCCATGAGCATCTGCTGGCGGGCCGCCGGTGTGGTGCGGCTGTCCCGGATGAGCGTGTCATAGGCCTCCAAGGCCGCAGGAACATTGCCTGCCTGACTGGCCGCCGCCGCCCGCATCTGGGCGATGACATAGCGTTCATAGTCGCTCCTGCCCGGCACGGCATCCGCCGCATTGACGAATTCCAGAGCTTTTGCGGCATGGTGGCTGGCCAGTGCGGCCTGGGCCTGCTGGAGCTGCCTGCCGACATCAGGCCCCAGCTCGTCCTCCGCCTGTGCCGTGCTGACCAACAGCCGGACAGGGGAAAGGCCGGAGATGGCAGGAACACAGGCAAGGGCGGAAACGCCAAGCATTCCGGCCACGAGCCATTCGTGTGCGTGTTTCAGATGTGGCAGGCTCATGATTTACTGTCCTTCTACATACTGGTCCAGACCGACAATACCGAGTTTGGTCACGCCAAGACGCTGGGCATCGGCCATGACATGAGCAACGGTCTTGTAGGTGGCAAGACGGTCAGGACGGATATGTATTTCCGGCTGCTCGCCCGTCATGGGATGTACGGCCCCGTTCAGGCGGGACTGGAGATCATCCTCGGAGGTGACGGGCGTGTCGTTCCAGCTCAGCGTGTTGTCGTAATTGATGCTGATGGTGACGATCTGCGGCTGCACGGCGGAGGGTGGCGGGTCACCCTGTGGCAGGTCGATCGCCACGGAATGGGTCTGGAGTGGGATGGTGATGATGAGCATGATGAGCAGCACCAGCATCACGTCGATCAGCGGCGTGGTGTTGATGTCGACAATGGCTTCATCTTCGTGGGTGCTTTCCGCGCCAACATTCATGGCCATGAGGAAATCTCCAGAAATTGTCCGCCCCGGGCTGCAAGGCCGGACCGGGAGAAAGGAAGAGGAAATCCCCCTGCCACAGGTGGATGACCCGTGGCGGGGGAGGACAGGTCAGTCGTGCGGCTGCTCCGTGATGAAGTCCACATGCTGGATGCCTGCTTCCTGACAGGCCGCCACGATCTTGCCGATCGGCATGTACTGGGCCGAGCCGTCACCACGGATCTGAATCTGGGGCTGGGGCCGCTGGCGTGCGGTCTCCATCAGACGGTTGACCAGGTCCTTGTGGTCGCTGAGGGGAAGGGTGTTCCAGTAGGTCTGCCCATCCGCCGTCACGGCCAGCACGATATTGCCCGGTTTGGTCTGGGTCGGCTGGTTGCGGTCCACCGGCAGCTTGACCTTCACGGTATGCGTGGCCACCGGAATGGTGATGAGGAAGATGATGAGCAGCACCAGCATGACGTCGACGAGCGGTGTCGTGTTGATGGCTGATACCACCTCGCCATCATCACCCATGTCTCCGGTGTTGAATGCCATGATGTCAGATCCGCTCGCTGGTGGTTGTCGTGGTCGGGCTGTTGTCTCGGGTTCCCTCGCCGAAACCGGCCTCATGACGGTAACCGCCGATCAGGACGGAATGCAGGTCGGACCCGAAATTGCGGACACGGTCCATTGCCCCCTTGTTGCGGCGGACGAGCAGGTTGTAGCCCAGCACGGCCGGAACGGCGGTTGCCAGACCGATGGCCGTCATGATGAGGGATTCACCAACCGGACCGGCGACCTTGTCGATGGATGCCTGACCGGCAATGCCGATGGCTGTCAGGGCGTGATAGATGCCCCAGACCGTACCGAACAGACCGATGAAGGGTGAGGTGGACCCGACCGTTCCAAGGAAGGCCAGACCGCCCTGAAGGCGCGTGTTGATGGTCTCCAGGGCACGCTGGATGGACATGGCCGTCCATGAATGAAGGTCGATGGAATCCCGCATGGAGCCTTCATGATGGCGGGCGGCCACGATGCCCGTCTCGGCGATGTAGCGGAACGGGGAATCGGCCTTCAGTGTCTGTGCGCCATCCTGAATGGTCTTCTGGGTCCAGAAATTCTGGTTGACGGCTCTGGAGGCACGGAAGAGGCGGGCCTGTTCGATGAATTTGCTGATCATGATGATCCATGTCCCCAGGGACATGATGGCCATGATGAGCAGCACGCCACGGGCAATGATGTCGCCATTCTTCCACAGGGCACCCAGCCCGTAGGGGTTGCCCTTAGGGGCCTCATCGGCAGGCCTGTCGCTGACCGGTGTTGCCGTGACGGGTGTTCCGCCTTCAGCCCCGGCGGGGGGAGCCGCAGCGGCGGTGCCAGCCGGTGGAGCGGCAGGCGTCGTTCCGGCCGGGGGGGCAGCCGGTGTTGTCCCGGCGGGGGGCTGGGCTGACATCGTGGCCCCGGCAGGCGGAACAGCGGGTGCGGCATCCTGTGCGAATGCAGCGGAGGCCAGCGGCGTGGCCGCCAGAGTCAGGGCCAGGGCCGTGCCATAGACAGCGCGCGCCCTGGGCGCAGCGGCAGTTACGGGGAGGCGGAACAGTCTGGTCATGAATCCCATATCCTTGTCTAAAAAAGCACCCGTCTGAAGGTGCGCCGGCGGGAGGAGCCTCCCGTGGCTTGTTGTCCTGTCATCCCTGCCGCTCCTGGCAGGGTGGGACAATGTTGAAAAACGGTCTGCTGCCCCGTGTCCCTTCAGGTATGCCCAGGAGGAAGGCAGCATGATGCTGGTCTGTCAGGTCGGCGTGTCCTCACTCATCACCGAGGGTGAAGTCAACATGCAGGACGTGGTTGTGCTCCACGACCGGCTGCCCGCCCACCACGGCTGGCTGATACCGGACTGCCGAATGCTCGAGGAAGTCCAGCGCACTTTCGGCGAAGTCATGGCCGCCTTTAACATTCAGCAGCTTGCAATGCGCCGGCTTGCCATTGGTGAGAATGTCGCAGGAGGCTGTCACGGATCCTTCGCGGTTTTCCTCCTGTGCTTCCTCCGGATATTCCGGACGCACGTTGTTGATGGGCGAAGCCCCGGCGGAATGGTCATTCTCGGAAGAGCTGGCACTGGAGCTGGCTGCCGGTGCGGCCGCTGCTGAAGACTGGGCCGGAGCGGATGGCGCAGGCTGGGGCGCAGCGGCCTTCGGCTTGGGAGACCTCTGGTGGCTGTGCTGGATCGGTGGCTTGGGCGGCGGTGCCACCTTGATCTTTGGCGGAGGAATGTAGGGTGGTGGCGGCTGGACCATCACCGGCTGTGGCGGTGGAGGCGGCGGTGGTGGAGGTGGTGCCTCCGTGATGACCCGTGTCTGGATGGGCGGATGCACGGGCGCGGGCTTTTCCGTCCGTGTGAGTGTCAGGGCATAGACCACCAGACCGATGGCCAGGAAGGCTACGACAACGGCAACGATATAATCTGTCGGCTTGCGTTGCTGGGCGGCATAGCTTTTCATTCTGAAACCTTCTTACCCTTTTCCCTTGCCGTCTGGTCTGGCGTTTCTTTTCGGCAGGACAGTCCTGCCAACATGACTGTTTCCCCACACGGCAGGAGGAAAAACCCCTCGCCCGTCATGACGGTGTGGGTGCGGTGCCAGCCTGAGACTCACGGAGAGACATCTTCCGGGAGAGGGCCAGCAGACCCGTACGGGATGGCTCCCGTATCGGTTCCTTTACCAATGGCCCAAGCTGCCCCTGTGATGCAAGTGGTGTTATGCGACTCTTTCTCATATCACTCTGTGGATGGAATAGGGGAATGATGTGGATATTTCTGGAGGCATTTTCAGGGATGGCAGATTTCTCCCGTTTTTTATGAAGATCAGTCGATGGTGATGGGGGTGGGGCTGTGAATTCTTTTGGCTGGCCCTTCCTATGGAAAGAACAGATTTTTCTGGTCAAATGCCGGGATTGCGCTGCAAGTAACGTATTTCAGTAGTGGAAATTCCAGGAATCAGCCTCTGAAAACAGGAAGGGCATGATCCTTTTTCAGGACCATGCCCGTCTGTCATTCAACCGGACCGTGACCTTTACTGGGCCGTGGCACTGGCCTCCGAGCGTGTGGCACTCACACGCTGTGCCAGAGAGGCGGCCATGAACTCGTCCAGATCACCGTCGAGAACGGCATCAGGGTTGCCTTTCTCGATGTTGGTCCGCAGGTCCTTGACGAGCTGATAGGGAGCCAGAACGTAAGACCGTATCTGATGGCCCCAGCCGATGTCCGTTTTGGCAGCTTCGGCAGCGGAGGCTTCGGCTTCCCGCTTCTGAAGTTCGGCCTCATAGAGGCGGGCTTTCAGCATTTCCATGGCCGTGGCCCGGTTGCGATGCTGGGAGCGGTCCGTCTGGCAGGCCACGACGATGCCGGTCGGGATATGGGTGATGCGGATGGCGGAGTCCGTCTTGTTGACGTGCTGTCCACCCGCTCCGGAGGCCCGGAACGTGTCCACCCGCAGGTCGGAATCGATGATCTCGATTTCGATGGAATCATCCACGACAGGCGAGATGTAGATGGAGGCAAAGGATGTCTGCCGCCGTGCGGCAGAGTCGAAGGGGGAGATACGCACGAGGCGATGCACTCCGGCCTCCGTCTTCAGCCAGCCATAGGCGTTGGGACCGCTGACGAGGATCGTGGCGGATTTCAGTCCCGCCTGTTCCCCCTCGCTGCTTTCCATCATGGACACTTTGTAGCCATGTTTCTCGGACCAGCGCGTGTACATGCGCAGCAGCATTTCAGCCCAGTCCTGCGCTTCCGTTCCACCGGCACCGGCATTGACTTCAAGATAGCAGTCATTGCTGTCGGCCTCACCGGAGAGGAGGCTTTCCGTCTCCCGCTGCTGGGCCTGGGCGGCAAGGTTCCGCAGGGTGGTGAGACCTTCCTGAACGACGGCGTCGTCATTTTCCATCTCGGCCAGTTCGACGAGGTCCAGCGTGTCCTGCACGTCGGCTTCCAGAGCTTCGACCCCCTCAATCTGGTTGGCGAGCATGGTGCGCTCACGCATCAGCTTCTGGGCGGCATCCGGGTTGTTCCAGAGTTCCGGGTCTTCAGAGAGATGATTCAGTTCGGCGAGGCGTGTTTTGGCGACATCCCAGTCAAAGATGCCTCCTCAGCAGTGCCACCGACTGCTTGATCTGTTCGGAGAGGGCTTCGGTCTCAGCCGACATCAGGCGTTCTCCTGTTTCCTTCAGGTTAGTGTTGCTGCCTTAGTACAGACCACCAACGCCAATGTCACCTCCTTCTGCCGAGTTTGCCCTGTCCTGCGACGGGGAGCCAGAGGGTGCCGGGCTGCCGGTCTGGCCCGTCGTGCCGTCAGAGGAGCTGGGCATGTCCGTTTCGGAGTCAGGAATCATGTCCGCACCGGTATCGGCAGCGGTAAGGGCCTGCGTTCCAGCTCCGAAGCCATGCAGTGGCACGGAGGCACCCGGAATCTGGTCCGTCTTGAAGGCATCAGTGGCCCGGATGCGGCCAGTATCATACTCCGCCAGGGTGATGCCATCCGGTGCAGGGAACTCGAGCCGGGGGCGGGTGGCGAAAACGGCTTTCATGATGCCGTTCCAGATCGGTCCGGCCAGATGGCCACCCGTCTCGTTCTTGCCCAGGCTGCGGGGAGCATCATAGCCGATCCACACCACCGTGACAGTATCGGGGGAGAAGCCGGCGAACCAGGCGTCATGGTAATCCTGGCTGGTGCCGGTCTTCCCGGCGATGGGGCGGTCGATCCCGGTTCCGGCCCGGACACCCGTCCCACGGGCGATGACGTCCCGCATCATGGTGGTGATCTGGAAGGCACTCTGGGGCGAGGCCAGAACCGGGCGGCCATCATGGATGACGGGCAGGCCGTTCTCGGTCGTGACCGTGCGCTGGTTGGCCTGATTGCGCCAGATGATGGTGCCATCCGGGTTCTGGATGTAGTCGATCAGGCTGGGGGTGATGCTGTGGCCGCCGTTGGCAATGGCCGCATAGGCCCCGGCTTCCCGCAGGACGGTGGTTTCCACGGCACCGAGGGCGGCAGGAAGGTAGGGAGGCATGCTGTCGACCATGCCGGAGCGGACTGCCATGTCGCTGACAGCCTTCATGCCCAGATGGGCCGCCACACGGATGGTCACGAGGTTGCGGCTTTCCCGCAGGGCATCGTGCAGGGTGGTGGGCCCCCAGTTGTCATGCTCGTAATTCTGCGGCTTCCAGTCCCCGAAGCTGATGGGGGAATCATCGAAGGTCTCGGAAGGGGAAATGTCCCGTTCCATCGCTGCCAGATAGACCAGCGGCTTGAAGGAAGACCCCGGCTGACGCTGGGCCTGTGTGACACGGTTGAACTGGCTCTGCTGGAAGGACCAGCCGCCCACGAGGGCCAGGACACGCCCCGTGTGGGCATCCAGCGTGACGGTTGCCCCTTCCACCTGTGGTACCTGTTCCAGTGCTGCCGAGCCGTCATCCTGCGGCTCGATCATCACGAGGTCACCCTCCTGAAGTGGGTGGGTGGGGTGGCTCCAGGCAACATCCACCTTGCGGATCAGGGCCGTATGGGCCTCACGGGCTTTCACCCAGCCGACACGGGCAGCAGGTTCGGGAGACAGGACAACGGCCAGACGCCATGCGGGCAACATGCCCGCCGGACCTTTCTGCTGGGCCATGCTGGTCTGCCAGTCCATCAGGGCGGCACTGTCCAGATGACCGACCGTGCCGTGCCAGCCCTCATGGGTGCGGGCATAGGCCATCAGCCCTTCCCGCAGCAGTTTCGTGCTGACCTGCTGAAGATGCGGGTCCAGACTGGTATGGACATCCAGCCCGCCTTCGGTCGTTTGTTCCTCGCTATAGAGGGATGTCAGCTGGCGGCGGACTTCCGCAGCAAACCATTCGGAACTGGCAAGCGGGCCGAAGCGCACCTGCCCCTGCGGAACAAGCGGGTCCTGCTTGGCCTGCTGTGCCTCATCTGCCGGGATGGCATGGGTCTCGCCCATCCGGTCCAGCACCCAGTTGCGCCGCCACATGGCGGCCTTGGGGTGGAGGAATGGATTATAGTTGCTGGGTGATTTGGGCATGCTGGCAAGCATGGCCGCCTCGGCATCGTTCAGCTGGTCCAGCGTCTTGTTGAAGTAGGTCTGTGCCGCCGCCTCGACCCCGTAAGCCCCATTCCCCAGATAAATGCCGTTCAGGTAGATTTCCAGAATCCGGTCCTTGGAGAGCGTATGCTCGATCCGCATGGCGAGCAGGGCTTCCCGGACCTTCCGTTCGATGGTCAGGCTGTTGTTGTTCAGCAGCATGACCTTGGCCACCTGCTGGGTGATGGTCGAGGCTCCCAGTGGCCGTTTTCCCTGATGGGTGAGGATGCTGACGATGTCCGTCACGCCTGCCCGCAGCATGGCCAGCGGGTCCACGCCACCATGTGAATAGAAGTTCTGGTCCTCCGCAGCGATGAAGGCGTTGCGGACGAGTGGCGGAATGGCCCGGATGGGCACATAGATGCGCCGCTCGTGGGACAGTTCGGCCATGAGCTGGTCATCAGACGTGTAAAGGCGGCTGACCACGGGGGGCTTGTAATGCTGGAGGGCGTCCACGCTGGGCAGGTTGGCACTGAGATGGGCATACAGTCCCACTCCGGCGAGAAGCGTGCCGGAGACGGCCAGTGTGCCAAGGCCAAGGGCAGCCCCCATCAGAAACCGCCAGCGGCGGAAACGGGGTTTCTGGGATGGCGAGGGCGGGCTGTCTGGCAGCATGGAGGAACGCTTCATGCCCCTCTTATAACATGGCCTGCAAAAGAACGGGAAGAAGCAGCCTGTTGCCTATTTTTTGCGTGTGGGGATGGCCGGTGAGGTGGGGTGTGCCTATGGTAGGGGCCTGTCATGGGAGTCTGGTTCAGTCTGTCCCATGTGGATTTTCAATGAAGATTTAAGGACCATGTTTCATGTTTGAACGTCCCTCAGGCCGTACTGATGATGCCCTCCGCCCGGTCACGATCGAGACCGGTTTTTCCACTCATGCGGAAGGGTCTGCGCTGATTCGTGTCGGGGGGACGGAAGTGCTCTGCACGGCGTCTGTCGAGACACGGGTGCCGCCGTTCCTGCGGGGGCAGGGGCAGGGCTGGGTCACCGCAGAATATGGGATGCTGCCCCGTGCCACCCACACCCGTGGCTCCCGTGAGGCCGCCCGGGGCAAGCAGTCCGGCCGCACGCAGGAGATTCAGCGTCTCATTGGCCGTTCCCTGCGGGCCTGCGTGGACCTCAAGGCTCTGGGTGAGTGCATGATCACGCTGGACTGTGACGTGCTGAATGCGGATGGTGGCACACGCTGCGCCTCCATCACCGGGGCATGGGTGGCTCTGGCCATCGCTCTGGAAGGCATGGGCAAGTCGAAGGCCCTGACCGGACAGGTTGCTGCCGTGTCCTGCGGGCTGACGGATGCTGGCCCGGTACTGGACCTTGATTATGACGAAGACAGCAGCGCACAGGCTGACACCAACTTCGTTCTGACGGCTGATGGCGGTATCGTGGAGATTCAGGGCACGGCGGAAGAGCGTCCTTTCCGTCCTGAAGAATTCCAGATTCTGTTTGATCTGGCACAGAAGGGCACAAAGGAACTGTTCGCCGTACAGAAGGAAGCTCTGGCCCGCAGGAAGGGCTGAGCTTCAGCAAAATGGAAGAAGGAATGGCTGGATGAGTGGACAGGATTGCACCCGCCGTCTTGAGCATGGCAGCGAGATTGTTCTGGCGAGCCATAATAAAGGTAAATTGCGGGAATTTTCTCTCCTGCTGGCAGAGGGCGGCATCACGGTCCGCTCGGCTGCTGAACTGGACCTGCCGGAACCGGAAGAAACGGCAACCGACTTTGAGGGCAATGCGCTCATCAAGGCGGAAGCGGCAGCCAGGGCAACCGGCCTGCCTGCGCTGGCCGATGATTCCGGCTTCTGCGTGGCGGCACTGGATGGCAGTCCGGGTGTCTATTCCGCCCGCTGGGCAGGCCCGCAGCGGGACATGGCACTGGCGATGAACCGTGTTCATGAGGAAATGCAGGCCAGCGGGTCAGTCGACGGAACGGCGTCTTTTGTGGTGGTGCTGTGTCTGGCATGGCCGGATGGTATGCATCGTTTCGTGCGGGGTGAATGTCGGGGACAGGTTTCATGGCCTCCGAGAGGAGAGCATGGGCATGGCTATGACCCGATGTTCACTCCTGAAGGTGAAAGCCGTACCTTCGCTGAGATGGGCGAGATGGAGAAGAACCGTTTCAGCCATCGTGGACAGGCGATGGAGCAGTTTCTGAAGGATTGTGTGGGCTGAGGGAACAGGCAGGCACATGGTACCATGTGCCTGCCTCTCCGTCGGAGAGCCGGATGAAGTGTGACAGTTTTCTGACAAAAACAAATCACGCCTTCACAAGGGAATAGGAGAGTATTTAATAAAAAATACTATTCATAAAAGTGGTAATTGGATGCTTCATGCGGACAGGCGGGCAATTAGGGCGTGTGATGAAGCAGAAGGGACCGGTTCCGGTCCTTTCAGGTGGCGGCACTGTATCGCCTGAGAAAAAGCGGCGGATTCCGTGGGCTTCGATGGCCCTGATGGCATCAGCCTTCCTGATGGGGCAGAAGCGGGCGGAGGCCCAGGTCGCTGACAGGGTGCCGCCTGCCGTGGAAACCATGCCGGGGGCCGGGGTGGTCGGCCAGCCCCGCCGTGTCACGGCAGAACAGAACCGGTCCCGCAAGCGGCATCAGGGTGACTGGGGGGCTTTCAACTGGGGGAATGGTGAGTTCGCCGGGTTCGGCCCGGTCGGTGTCTATGGGGCAGCCCCGTGGGCCGAGGACTGGAGCAGCAAGAAAGACCCAAAGAATTACACGGATTTTCTCGACCCGCTGAAAGCCATCCGCCTGAATGAATCCGGTAGCATATGGCTTTCCCTGTCTGGTGAATCCCGCATCCGCAACTGGTATGAATCCAATCCGCAGCTGGGTACGGCGGGCAGGCGTCATTCCGGCCGTTTCACGGTGCGCAATCTTTTTGGGGCGGACCTTCATTTAGGTCAGCACTGGCGGATATTCGGTCAGCTGAATAATGGTGAGGCAGCAGGCTGGAACTATTACGGCTACAACGCCACATGGCGGCGCAGGCTGGGGGGGCAGCAGCTTTTTGTCGGTTATGAACGCAAGCTGCTTGGTGCCAAGACCGGCGTGATGGTCGGGCGGCAGCAGTTCCTCGATGCACCATCATGGCTGGTCTATATGCGGGAAACGTCCAACGTTCCGCTTTCATGGAATGGTGTCCGTGGCTATGCCATGTGGAACCGGGTGCGGCTGGACCTCTATGATTTTGTGGCTACGCAGGTGACGAGGGACACCATCATGGGGGGCGGCTTTGATGATGGGACCCGCCTTTACGGGGGGAATATCGGCATTGCCCTGCCACCTTTTTCCATTGGCAGGGAGCAGGTCCATTCCTTTCTCGACCTTTTCTGGATGGGCTTCCATTATGGCGGGAAGTCTGCCGCCGTTGCCCTGTATAAAGGGTCCCAGGCGGGGACGCAGACACGCCAGAATGGGGGATTCCGCTGGTATGGGTCGGCACCGTCCTTTGAGTATGAGCTGGGTGGTGTGTATCAGGGGGGACGCTTCCACCCCGGCAGTTCTTCCACTGCCAGCCGTCCCGTGAGTGCGTGGGCGGTACGGGGTGTTCTGGGCTGGCGTCATTCTTCGTCCTTCCTGCATCCCTTTCTGGGCGTGCAGGCCGAGGCCTATAGTGGCGGCGACAACCGCCGGAGTGGGGGTACGATCGGGACATTCTCGGCTCCTTTCTCACCCCGTAACGGGACGTTTGACCTGACCCGTACGATTACGCGGGCCAACATCATCAGTGCGGGGCCAGTCGTGAGCATTGCGCCCCGGCCTTTCATGAATATCCGCATCCGGGTGCCCTATCTCTGGCGGCAGAGCATGAATGACGGGGTGTATGGGTCATCCTCGCCTTTTTCGTTTCTTTCCGGGGCGAAGCTGCGGCAGGCGGGTCGGGCCGTGGGATTGCAGCCACAGGGGCAGGTTCAGTTCCAGCTTCAGCAGCATGTGAACTGGCAGATTGATGGGGGGGCGATTCTGCTGACACACCGCATGAGACGGGCAGGCGGGCAGAATGGGACCTACATGCTCTCGACCATAACGCTCCGTTTCTGAGATCACTGCTGAATTAATACCGTTTTTAATTCGTTAAATATGCGGGGTGTTCCCTGCGTGTGAGTCGTGTGTTTGTCCCTGTTTTCCGGGAATCATGGATTCGTGGGGATTGTCTGTTTATGGCATAAGGATATTCTTATATCTTCAAAAAGTGATTATTTTTCAAAAATCAACATTGAAGCCAGTTAAATATGTAATTAGTTTATGCTTCATCGTATTTTTCCGCGGGAGCAGATCACATGGCGATATCGGACGCTGAGTTCCAGGCCCTGCCCCAGCAGGGAGACGTGGCCGCCTCGGAAGAGGAAACGGGCCGGGTGCTGTCTTCGGTGCTGGCCCGGTTTCCGGGGCGTGTGGCCGTGATCTCCTCTTTCGGTGCAGAATCAGCCGTGCTGCTGGCGCAGGTCGCCGCACAGGACAGGGCCGTGCCTGTCTTTTTCCTCGATACGGAACGGCATTTCCCTGAAACATTGGCCTACCGGGATGAGCTGACCCGCCATCTGGGGCTGGAGGATGTCCGCACCCTGCGGCCTGCCCGTGCCGAGGTGGAATACCGGGACCCGGAGGGCCAGCTTGTGGCTTTCGATCCGGATGCCTGCTGTGCCCTGCGGAAGGTGGAGCCGCTGGAAGTGGTGCTGCCGGAGTTCGACATCTGGGTGACGGGGCGCAAGCGGATGCAGGCAGCCACCCGGGCGGCTCTGCCCGTGGCGGAACGGCAGGAGGATGGCAGCGTGAAGCTGAACCCTCTGGCAGGCTGGAGTGAAGCACAGATCACCCGTTTCATGAAGGACAAGGCCCTGCCACCCCATCCGCTGGTGGCAAAAGGGTATCGTTCCATTGGCTGTGAACCCTGCACGAGGCCGGTCGGTGCGGGAGAAGACAGTCGTGCCGGACGCTGGGCCGGGCTTTCCAAGACGGAATGTGGTCTGCACCGGCCCGTTACCGCACCGCCCGATGCCAATGTGGAAGAAGTTTCAGCCGCTGCCCTGATTGCAGAACGGCCCGCACGATGAGACCGGGCCGCATGGCCCATCAGGAAGGAAAGGGAGCAGTCATGGCTCTGGAAGACGCACGTACCATGGATGGTCTGGACCAGCTCGAGGCCCAGAGCATCTTTATCCTGCGGGAGGCCTATCGCAAGCTGAAGCCCATGGCCCTGCTCTGGTCACTGGGCAAGGACAGCAACGTGATGGTCTGGCTGGCCCGTAAGGCTTTCATGGGGCATGTGCCTTTTCCCGTCATGCATGTGGATACGGGCAAGAAATTCCCGGAGATGTATGATTTCCGGGATGAATACACGAAGAAGTGGAATCTGGACCTTGTCCTTGGGGAGTGTCCTCCGGTCGAGGAAATGGACCCCTCTTTGCCACCGGCGGCCCGCTCTGCAGCCCGCAAGACGGTCGGGCTGGCGAACCTGATCGATAAACACAAGTTTCGGGGTGTCGTGGCCGGTATCCGGCGTGACGAGCAGGCCACCCGTGCCAAGGAGCGTGTCTTCAGCCCCCGTGGAGCAAGCCACCAGTGGGATGTCCGCAACCAGCCACCGGAATTCTGGGACCAGTACGCCACACCTTACGAGGACGGGATGCATGTCCGTGTCCATCCGCTGCTGGCATGGCGGGAGCTGGATATCTGGCGGTATATCGAGCGTGAGAACATTCCGCTTGTGGACCTCTATTTTGCGAAGGATGGCAAACGGTATCGCTCGCTGGGCGATCAGGACATCACCAGCCCGATCGAGAGCAATGCTTCCACCGTGGCCGAAGTGATTGCCGAACTTGAGACGAGCCGCACCTCCGAGCGTGCAGGCCGTGCCATGGATCATGAATCAGAAGATGCATTCGAGCGTCTTCGTGTTGCCGGTTATCTGTGAGGGACCTATTTCGATGACACAGACTCATTCACCATCATCGCAGGTCCGTCACGGCGTCAGCACGCCAATCGTGATTGTCGGCCATGTGGACCACGGCAAATCCACCCTGATCGGCCGCCTTCTGTATGATACGGACAGCCTGCCGGATGGCCGCCTTGTCCAGATCGTGGAAAGCAGCCGCAAGCGTGGTCTGGCCGTGGAGTGGAGCTTCTTGCTTGATTCTCTCCAGATTGAGCGGGATCAGGGCGTGACGGTGGATTCCACCCGCATTCCCTTCCAGTTGAATGGTCGGGATTTCGTCATCGTGGATGCGCCGGGCCATCGGCAGTTCCTGCGTAACATGATCACCGGTGCGGCCGATGCTGAAGCCGCCGTGCTGGTGGTGGATGCTGCCGAGGGTGTGCGGGAGCAGACCCGTCGCCACGCCATGCTGCTGCGACTCATCGGCATCAATCATGTGATCGTCCTGCTGAACAAGGCCGACAGCATCGGGTTTGATGAAGCCAGACTGAAGCAGGTGGAAGGCGACATCCGCCAGCTGCTGGGGCGGCTGGAGATCAACGTCAATCAGGTCATTCCGGCTTCGGCACGGGATGGCGACAACATCGCCACACGCTCTGAAAAGGCTGACTGGTACAAGGGACCGACCCTGCTGGAAGCCCTGTCCCTCATCCAGCCACCGGCGTCCCGTCATGCCCTGCCGTTCCGTATGCCGGTGCAGGATGTGTATCGCTTTGAGGGTGTCCGTTATGTGGCGGGCCGCATCGAGCGTGGCACGGTGCGGGAAGGTGACCGGCTGGTGATCGGCGGGCAGGGGCAGGAAGCCACTGTGGCCGAAGTCTGCCGCTGGCACGCTCCGCATTATCCTGTGGCCGGAGCCGGTGAGTCCATCGCCCTGCGGCTGGAGCCTGATCTGGTGCCGGATCGTGGTGACCTGCTGTGCCCTGCGGGGGATGAAGCTGCTGCCCCGCAGAAAGCTGCCCGCCTGAAAACACGGCTGTTCTGGCTGCGTGGAGAGCCGCTGCGTGTGGGTGAGAGCTTCCGGCTTCGTCTCGCCACGGCAGAATATGATGTCACCGTGGCGGCCATTGATGCCGTGGTGGACCTTGATGATCTCAGCCTCAGCCCGGCGGATGAGGTGCCACCGGATGGCTTTGCCGAGATCACTCTTGCCGTGGCCCGTAACATTCTGTTCGATCCCTTTGCGCCGGGTATGCCGGACGGGCGTGGTGTGCTGGTGGACCGTCACCAGAAGATTGTTGGTGGTGCCCCGCTGATCGGCCCTGCGGCTCTGCCTGAAGGCAGTCATGCCATTCATCCGACAGCCAGCGGCGTGAGCGATGCCGTGCGGGCTGGTCTGCGGGGGCATGGCCGGGCCGTGTTCTGGATGACCGGCCTGCCCGGTGCTGGCAAAAGCACCATTGCCCGCCATGCCGAGGAGGCCCTCAGCCGTGAGGGGCTGCATGTCACCGTGCTGGATGGGGATACGGTCCGTTCCGGCCTGTGCAGCGACCTTGGTTTCTCTCCGGAAGACCGGCGTGAGAATATCCGCCGTGTGGCCCATGTGGCCCGTATTCTGGCGGATGCCGGGCAGATCGTGCTGGTGGCCCTGGTCTCTCCGCTCATCCGGGACCGTGCAATGGCCAGGGCGATCATTGGCGAGGACTGGCACGAGGTGTTCGTGGATACAGCCCCTGAACTGTGCCGCAGCCGTGACCCGAAAGGGCTGTACGCCCAGGCAGAGGATGGCCGCATAGCTGAATTCACGGGCGTGTCTTCTGCTTATGAAGTACCGGAAAAGCCGGATGTTGTCGTGCCCGGTGACGGTGACGTGGCCCGGAGCGTGCGGCACCTGACGGACGCCGTGCACAAGGCCGTACGCTGACAGTCTGCCTGCTGGCTTCCCATGAAGTGAGGCTGGCGGGCTTCGGTTTCTGAAAGAGAATGGAACAGGAACCCGGTTTTTCCAGCAGGAAAATGCCGGTGGGGAGAGTTCTGTCTGAAAAAGGCTCTTTCCGTTCCGGGAGAAGGATAGGGTGATGGGGCATCTGGCTTATGTCATCTCCGGCGCACTGGTCGGGTTTCTGGTAGGGATGACAGGCGTGGGCGGTGGGTCGCTCATGACGCCATTGCTTATCCTGCTCTGCGGCATTCACCCCAAGGCTGCCGTGGGGACGGACCTCGTCTATGCCGCCGTGACGAAGCTGTTCGGCACGGCTCTGCATCGCAGATATGGGCCGGTGCGCTGGTCCATCGTGCTGTGGATGATGGCGGGCAGTCTCCCCGGTGTGGCGGTGGCCCTGCTCTGGCTGCGGCATCTGGGGTCTCCGCAGGAGATGGCTCATGTCATCCGCCTGTCGCTGGGCATCTGCCTGCTGGTGACGGCTCCGGCCATCCTGTTCCGTCCGGCTCTCAAGGACTGGGTTCTGCGTCATCAGCTGGGTGGGCTGGTACGGTCACGGGTGCTGACGGTTGTGCTGGGGTTCGTGCTGGGCTGCATGGTCAGCCTGTCCTCCGTGGGGGCCGGGGCGATCGGCATGGCCGTGCTGGTGATGCTGTATCCGACCCTTCCTTTGCGGGAGCTGGTGGCCATCGACATCGCCCATGCCATCCCCCTGACCCTGATTGCCGGGGCAGGTCACTGGGTGGAAGGTGACGTCATGGTGCCAACCCTGCTGCTTCTGCTGAGTGGTTCCCTGCCGGGTATCTGGCTTGGCACCCACTGCGCTGGACGATGCCCGGAACGCTGGCAGCGGCTCATTCTGGGCAGTCTGCTGCTCTTGATTGGAGTGAAGATGATCTGAAAAAAGGCCGGGTTCTGACCCGGCTTTTTTGTGAGCCATTGATGAAAGCGGCTTCTCAAATGTTATATTATAACATAACATGTGTGAAACATCGGGACAGCACGCATAAGGGACAGGAATCAGCATGGCGGTGAAAGGGCGGGGCAGGGCCGTTTATGTATGTCTGGCACTGGCATCCGGGGGGCTGGTTCAGACGGCACGGGCTGATGACGCCGCAGGCGGGAACACGCCTGCCCTCTCCCCAGAGAATCAGGCCAGTGGTGATGAGGCCGTTCGTCATGAGAACCGCAGGGAAGAGCATATCCATGTTACGGCCCGGCGGCTGGATCAGGCCCGTGCGGCTCTACAGCCTGCCATCGGGGCTACGCAGACGAACTTTTCCCGCAAGGCCATTGAGGCCAATCCCGGTGCCGACAATGCCCCGCTGAACAGCATCCTGTTGCAGGCTCCCGGTGTGACGCAGGACAGTTACGGGCAGATTCACATCCGGGGGGACCATAATAACGTCCAGTTCCGGCTGGATGGTGTGGCCCTGCCGGAAGGGGTGAACGTGTTCGGGCAGGCCCTGATGACCCGCTTTGCCCATTCCATGAGCCTGACAACGGGTGTCCTGCCAGCAGAATATGGGTTCCGGCAGGCGGGTGTGATCGACATTCAGACCAAGAATGGCGTGTCGGATGAAGGGGGAACACTCTCCGGTTATGGGGGCGTGCGGGACTATGTGCAGCCTTCCATCCAGTATGGCGGGCATTGGGGGAAATGGGATGGGTTCATTACCGCTGATGCCGTTCATGACCGGGTGGGCATCGAGAACACCACATCCAGTTACAATGCCATTCATGACCTTTCCAACCAGTATCATGTGCTGGGGCATCTGCGGTACACGCTGAGGCCGGAGACACGCTTCAGCCTGACGGCGGGTCTTTCCAATGCGTGGTATCAGCTGCCCAACAATCCGGGCCAGCAGCATCAGTTCGCTACGCCGCTTTTCAGGGCGGATAACCGGCCCGTGCAGGAGGATGCGCCGGACAGTGCCCATCTGGATGAACACCAGCAGCAGATCACGGATTTTGCTATTCTCTCCTGGCAGGAAGATCATGAGAAAGTCAGTGCCCAGACGTCTGCCATTCTGCGTTACAGTTCCACGCGCTACTCGCCTGACTGGCTGGGCGACCTCGTCTATAACGGCATTGCCCAGCAGGCGGCCCGTTCGGTCTTTTCCAGTGGTGTACAGAGTGACGTGACATGGCGTGTCAGCCGGGCACATACCGTGCGGGGTGGCGTGCAGGCCTATGGTGAGCGGGCCGTGAGCAAGAGCAACTCACAGGTCTATCCGGTCGATGAAGAGGGGACCATCAGTTCCCGAACTGTGACGGTGCATGATTCATCCGGCAGGACGGGGGCCTTATACGGGGTCTATCTTCAGGATGAGTGGCGTCTGACCCGCTCTCTGGTTCTCAATGGCGGGGTGCGGTTTGATGGCGTGGAAGAATATGTCCATGCCCATCAGCTCAGCCCCCGTGTGTCGCTGGTCTGGACACCGTGGCATGGCGGGCGGTTTCATGTGGGCTATGCCCGTTATCTGACACCGCCGCCTTTCGAGACGATCGGCACGACATCGCTGAACCGTTTTGCAGATACCTCTGCTGCTCCGGCCAATTATCAGAATGACCGTGTGAAGGCGGAGCGGGACAATTATTATGATATCGGCTTCATACAGCAGATCACCCGGCACTGGCATGTCGGGCTGGATGCGTACTGGAAGCAGGCGAAGAATCTGATTGATGAAGGACAGTTCGGGGCACCTGTCATTCTGACGGCTTACAATTACCGCCGGGGCCGTGTCCGTGGCGTGGAGCTGACGACAGACTACAGCACGGGGCCGCTGACCCTCTATGGCAACCTGGCCGTTTCACGGGCGATGGGTAAGGACATCAACTCGGCCCAGTGGAATTTTGACACGGATGACCTCCAGTACATGCGCAACCACTGGGTGCATCTGGATCATGACCAGCTGATAACGGCTTCCGCCGGTGGGTCCTATGCGTTTTTTCACAGGACGGACCATCCCCTTCAGCTGTCAGGTACCATGATCTATGGCAGTGGCCTGAGGAAGGACAGGGAGACGGGGGATAAAACCATCCCCAACGGGACGCATGTGCCGCAATATGTCACCTTCAATCTGGGGCTGGTGCAGACCCTGAAGCATGAGGCGTGGCTGGGCGGGCACACCATGCAGCTGCGGCTGGATGTCATCAATCTGTTTGACCGGCGTTACATGCTGCGTGATGGCAGCGGCATTGGGGTCGGTGCGCCACAATATGGCCTGCGGCGCAGCGTGATGGGGGGGGTGGCCCTGTCCCTGTAACACCGGGACACCATCACGGGACTGTCATCCCGTAGAGACAGGATTGGACGGTTTCTTTTTGACAGGTTAACCCTTACCCTTGGCGCAGTGCAGTAGCGGCAATGTATCAGGGACAGGGATTGCATGAAGAAGATACTTTTTACGTCGGGCATCGTGCTGGCCCTCATAGGCTATGCGTTCTTTTCCATCAGTGATGCCTGCTCCAAGGGGCTGGCCGGGCGGCTGGACCCCTTTGAGGTCGCCTTTTTTGGTGGCGTGTTCGGGCTGCTGATCGTCCCGCTGCTGAAGCGTCCGAATGAATCCTACAAGGTTCTGGTCGTTTCCAGCCATCCGTGGCTCTGGCTCGTGCGGGCGGCGGCGGTGTTCGTGGCCACGGCGGGGAGTGTGGAAGCCTTCATGCTCCTGCCCATGCCGGAAGCCCTGTCCCTGATGTTCCTGATGCCGTTCTTTGTCACCATCGTGTCTGTCCTGTTCCTCAAGGAGCAGGTGACGGGCTGGGCTTGGCTGTCTGTCCTGCTGGGCTTTGCTGGTGTGATGATCGTTCTGCGCCCCGGCGTGAAGGCTCTCCAGTTTGGCCATGTCTGTGCCATCGTGGTGGCGATGGCCTCGGCTGTCAGCGTGATTGCCTACCGTTTTGCGGGCAAGGAGACATCCCGCCTGACCCTGTATGGCTCCAGCCTGTTCGGGCCTCTGGTGGGTGACGGCATCCTGATGGTGCAGCATTTTGTCCTTCCACATGGGGTGAGCGAATGGCTGCTGCTGTTCGGTTACGGGTTCCTGGCAGCGGCGGGGCAGCTCCTGCTCATGCTGGCAGCGTCCATTGCTCCGGCAAACCGTGTAGCCCTGCCGCAATACAGCCAGATGGTCTGGATCGTGGCTTTCAGCTATTTCGTCTTCAACCAGCCCGTGGACATGTGGGACGGCATCGGGATTGCGGTCGTCACCCTGTCCGGGATGCTCAACTGGCTGCGTCAGAAGATACGCTTCGAGAAGATGCTGCACCGTGGCTGGTGGTGGCGGCGCAAACCCACACCGGAGGTCATCGCCGCCACCCCTGCCGCCGTCATCACCCCACCTCTGGAGGATAAACCTCACGAGTGAGGGATGGGATAGCTACCTAGGAATTGTCTGGCGTTTTTGTGTTTTGATGGTGGCTGGTTGCGCAGAGGCACTTGGCTGATGTGAAAGTGCTTGTGGGCTGCTGCTTTGAGGGTGTTGGTAATCATCATGGTATAAATCCAGATCACCGAAGCGGGTGAATTCGCCTTCAAAATAGAGATGGACCGTGCCCGTTGGCCCGTGACGCTGTTTTTCCAGAATCAGTTCGGCCTTGTTATGGACGAGGCTCATCTTCCGCTGCCACTCTTCCAGAGCGATCTGGTATTTGTCCGGGCTGGGGAAGGAGGATTCCTTGGGTTTGCGCTGCTGGAGGTAATATTCGTCACGATAGACGAACATGACAGCATCGGCATCTTGCTCGATGGAGCCGGATTCACGCAGGTCGGAGAGCATCGGCCGTTTGTCGTCACGGGATTCCACCTGACGGGAGAGCTGCGACAGGGCGATGACGGGGACTTCCAGTTCCTTGGCGATGGCCTTGAGGCCCTGTGTGATCATGGAGATTTCCAGCACGCGGCTGTCCGGTCTTGTTCCCACGGCGGGGCGCATGAGCTGGAGATAGTCCACCACCACGAGGCTCAGCCCCTGTGTGCGGGACAGACGTCGGCAGCGTGTCCGCATGGCGGAAAGCGAGATGGCGGGTGTGTCATCAATGTGCAGGGGCAGGCGTTGCAGCTCCGTGGCGACACGGACGAAGCGGTCGAATTCCTTCGGTCCGACATCACCCCGGCGGATGCGTTCACCGGACACCTCAGCCTGTTCGGACAGGATACGGGTGGCGAGCTGTTCGGCGGACATTTCCAGTGAGAAAATGGCCACGCTGCCACGGGGCTTGCTGTCTCCCTTTTCTTCCGCTTCCCGCATGATGGACTGGGCGGCGGAGAAAGCGATCTTCGTGGCAAGGGCTGTCTTGCCCATGGCGGGGCGGCCGGCAAGGATCAGCAGGTCGGACGGGTGCAGGCCACCGGTTTTCTTGTCAAAATCCCGCAGGCCGGAGGTCAGGCCGACAATGTCCCCCGTGTTCTGGTAGGCCTGATCGGCAATGTCGAGAGCCTTTTTCAGGGCCTGGGAGAAGACGAGGAACCCGCCTTCCTGTCCCTTGTCCGTTGCCAGACTGAACAGGGCTTCTTCCGAGGCGGAAATCTGTTCTGGCCCGTCCAGATCAGGTCGGGCACCGTGGGCGTTGTTGACGATGTCCGTGCCAATGCCGATCAGCTGGCGACGGACCCAGCAGTCATGGATGACTTTGCCATAATCACGGGCATTGACGATCCCCACCATGGCATTGAGCAGCCTGGCGACATACTCCGTGCCTCCGGCGGCAGCCAGTATGGGGCTGGCCTCAAATTCGCCCCGCATGGTGATGATGTCGATGGTGCCCTTGCCGCCGTTCCGTTCGACACGGTTGGTGATCATCTCATAGATGTGGGCATTGACGGCATCGGCAAAATGGGACGCATGGAGGAAGTCCGAGACGCTCTCAAAGGCCTTGTCGTTGGTCAGGATGGCACCCAGAAGGGCCTGTTCGGCCTGCAGGTTGGCCGGGGGCGTACGCTGGAGAAGGTCCTGAAGCGGGCCGCTTTCCGGTTTCGGGGATGGCTGGGGGGATGCTGTCTGGTCGCTCATGATGGTCTGTCTTACTCCTCCGTCAAGGGGTGTCATGCCAGCACGGGAACAGGGTGCAGGCGGGCATCAGCCGGATATGGCCATCCGGCTCTCATGGTCATCATGCAGCTGACCGGGGGGACAGTCAGCAGGTCAGCAGGGCGTGGCACCATCCAGGGCCAGGGCGCAGCCTGCCAGATAGAGACTGCCGCAGATGAGGATTCGGGCCGGAGCGGGATGGGTCCCGGCTTCATCACGCAGGTGTTTCAGGGCGGTACGGATGTCCGGGCCGGGGCGGGCTGTGCCCCCTGCGGCCTGAGCAGCGTCCAGAATGGTCTGGACAGGCATGGCTAGATGCTGCCCTTCCTCTGCCACGGCCTGTATGGTGGTGGCGTAGGGGATCAGCGGGCGGAGGAAACCCTGCACGTCCTTGCTGTCCTTCAGCCCGACAATGAGATGCAGTGGCTGGTCCTGCCATGTTCTGAGTACCTCGGCCAGAGCGGTGCCCGCACCGGGATTGTGGCCACCATCAAGAATCAGCTCCCAGCCTGAAGGCAGATCATGGGTCAGGGTGCCGTGCAGAGGCTGGAGGCGGGCAGGCCAGCATGTTCTGGCAATGCCTGCAAAGGCGGTGTCTGGCAGGTCCAGTCCGGCATGGCGGAGGGCCGCTATGGCAAGGGCGGAGTTCTGTGCCTGATGGGGGCCATGCAGGGCCGGGGCTGGCAGGGTCAGGGTGCCGGTCTCATCCTGATAGAGCAGGCCATCGCCCTGTGGGGCAATGGTGAATTCATGGCCCAGCCGGTAGAGGGGAGCTTCATGGGCATTGGCACAGTCCCTGATGGCGGTCATGACATCATCAGTCTGGGGCGCAACGAAAACTGGTACGTTCTGTTTGATGATGCCTGCTTTCTCTCTGGCGATGCCCGCCAGATCATCGCCCAGAAAGCCCTGATGATCCAGACTGATGGAGGTGATGACGCAGGCCCGTGCGGTGGGAATCACATTGGTGGCATCAAACCGGCCCCCAAGCCCGACCTCCAGAATCAGCAGATCAGCCGGAACACGGGAAAAGAGCAGGAATCCGGCGGCTGTCAGGACTTCAAAAACGGTGATGGGGGCACCGTCATTAATCTGCTCGATCTCTTCCAGAGTGGCAACAAGCTGGCCCTCGCTGACGAGGTGACCGGCCAGACGGAAACGTTCCGTCACGCTCAGCAGATGCGGGCTGGTCATGACATGGACCTTCAGCCCCGCCGCCTCGCCAATGGCCCGCAGATTGGCGCAGGTGCTGCCCTTGCCGTTGGTCCCGGCCACATGAATGGTCGGGGGGAGGGAGCGTTCCGGGTGGCCAAGGCGGGCCAGCAGGACCTTCAGCCGGTCCAGCGAGAGGTCGATCAGTTTGGGATGAAGTTCCTGCAGGCGGCGCACGACTTCACCCGTCCGCCCGTGGAACTCACCCTGCGGGGTACTGGTCTGCTGGCCTGTTGCCATGATTGCGTAATCCGGTTGTTTCAGAGGGGGAAACAGGAGGGGCTGTCCCACCATCCTGCCCGCCGCCGGAGGGGCGGAGGCAGGATGGAGACAGGCTCAGGATGCGGGGCTTTCTTCCGGGGTGGCATCCTTGTTGCCGGCTGCGGGAGTAAGCATTCCGATGAGCCGACCCAGCAGGGAGGGAAGTTCATCACGGGTGGCGATGAGGTCCACCATGCCGTGTTCCTTCAGATACTCGGACCGCTGGAAGCCTTCCGGCAGCTCCTCACGTACGGTATCCCGGATGACACGGGGACCGGCGAAAGCGATCAGGGCATTAGGCTCGGCGATATGGATGTCACCCAGCATGGCGAAGGAGGCGGACACACCACCCGTCGTCGGGTTGGTGAGGACGACCAGATAGGGCAGGCCTGCTTCACGCAGCATTTCCACGCCGATGGTCGTGCGGGGCATCTGCATCAGGCTGACGACGCCTTCCTGCATGCGGGCACCGCCGGAGGCCGTGAAGATGACGAGCGGAGCCTTCTGGCGGATGGCTTCCTGACATGCGGCCAGAAAAGCCTCACCAAGGGCACCGCCCATCGTCCCGGCCATGAACTCGAAGGCCATGACGGCAACGACGGCGTTCTGCCCGCCAATCCGGCCGTGAGCGACAAGGAGGGAATCATCAAGGCTGGACTTGGAGCGGGCTGCCTTCAGCCGGTCCGTGTAGCGTTTGGAATCCCGGAAATGCAGCGGGTCGGCCGGGGCGGTGGGCAGCTCGATGGTGGTGTACTGGCCGTCATCGAAGGTCCACTGCATACGTTCATGGGCCGAGGCCCGCATGTGATGGCCGCAATGGGGGCAGACCTTCTTCTTGCGGGTCAGCTCCTTGGTGAGCATCATCTGCGAGCAGGATTCACAGTTGGTCCAGAGGTTATCCGGCACGTCCCTCTGTAGCAGGCTCCGCAATTTGGGACGGACATGTTTTGTCAGCCAGCTCATGGTGTTCTGTTTACTCTCCAGCAGTGGTGCATCATCGGTGGGCGTCCCATGCCTGCCGGTCCACCAGAAGGAATGGGCCTCCGCAGGCGGGGGGCACCGTGGCATGGGACCGGAAGGGTATCACAGGTTGGGGGGACTTTATCCGGGCTTGCCTGAAGATGCCAGCTTTCTCTTCGGCTGAAGGTGAGTTCATGCCGGGCAGGCCGGTTTTCAGGGCATGAAAGGTGGCAGGGGGCTGTCCGTCTTCAGTGGCCGGAGGGCGATGTAGGACTTGACGTGGCTGACCATGTCGCTTGCCAGCAGCTGGTCCGTGACGAAGGCGGAAAGGCCGGGCAGGTCTTCCGTCACGACTTTGAGGATGTAATCCGCATCTCCGCTGACGGCATGGGCCTCCTGGATGATGGGAATGCTGTTTATGAGGGTCTGGAACCGCTCGAAGGCTCCGGCAGCATGATCTTTGATGATGACCTGAACGAAGGCCATCACGTTCAGCCCCACGGCCTGTGGAGCCAGCGTGACCCCATAGCCCTGGATGACACCCTTTTTCTCCAGCATGAGGCGGCGACGGGAACATTGGGAGGGGGAGAGGCCGATGGCATCGCCCAGCTCCCGGTTGGTCAGCCGCCCATTGCGGTACAGGGCGGAAAGAATTTTCCAGTCAAAATGATCCATGATGGGCCTGTTTCTGCATGATCCGTGCACAGTCGGTCATGATTCATAGTCCATTTGCACACAGAGCGCATGAAAAACACGATATGGTCACATGTGTTAAAAGGACATTAAGGCGGTATGGGGTTCTGTCTGTCCTGCCCCGAACCGGAAAAGGCTGGTTCGTACTGCCCTGTCGGAGAATTTCAGATCATGTCCAGGCGCATGCAGATCGGGGCCTATCTGGTCCGCCGTCTTGCCGAGGCGGGAATCAGCCATCTTTTTGGTGTTCCGGGGGATTTCAACCTGTCGTTTCTGGAGCAGGTGGAAGCTGATCCGTCCCTGACATTCGTGGGGAACTGTAACGAGCTGAATGCCGCCTATGCGGCGGACGGGTATGCCCGTACCTCCGGCCTGTGCGGCCTGCTGACAACTTTTGGCGTGGGTGACCTCGGGGCCATCAGCGGCATTGCCGGGGCCTATGCCGAGCGTGTTCCTTTCGTCCACATTACCGGGATTCCGCCGCTTCATGCGGTTGAGGGGCGTGCCCTGCTGCATCACACGCTGGGTGATGGTGGCTATGGCAATATCGGGCGGTGCATGGCGGAATATACGGTCGCCCAGTCCCGCCTGACGCCGGAGAATGCCGTGGAAGAGATTGACCGGGTACTCCGGACCTGCTGGCGGGAGCGGCGTCCCGTCCATCTCCAGCTGCCTTCCGACATTACCCATCTGAGCATTGACGTACCTGATGAACCGTTTGTCTTTGCAGAGCCGCAGGGTGATGCCGAGCAGGCGGCTCTGGCGGCCAGCCATATTGCCACACGTCTGGCAGCGGCCCGGTCGCCGGTCATGATTCTCGATTCTGATGCGGACCGCTTCGGTGTGGCCGGAAAGATTGCCGCACTGGCAGAGCGTTGTGCCATTCCCTGTCTGGCAACGGCCCCAGCCAAGGCCGTGCTGGATGAGACGGCTCCTTATTATCTGGGTGGCTATGTCGGGGGTGCCAGCCGCCCGGACATACGGGAGCTGGTCAGCCAGTCCGATTGCGTGATTGGCGTCGGCCTGCGTTTTACGGAGATCAATACGGGATTCTTCACGCATGATATCCGGTCCGATTCGTTCATCAATCTGCTGGCCCATGAGGTCAATCTTGCGGGCCGCTCCATTCCGGCAGCCCCGCTCGGGGCGGTGCTGGAGGCCCTGCTTGAACGGGTGAAGCCGTCGTCCCGCACGCTGCCTGCCCGTCCGGCAGCATCCGGCACGGTCCTGCCCGGTGGTGCGGAAGAGCGGCTGACCCATGACATGTTCTGGCCCCGTGTGGCCCGGTTCCTGAAGGAAGGAGATGTCGTGATCGGCGAGGCCGGGACCAGCAACACGGCCCTGCTGGGCACGCCTTTCCCCAAAGGGACGCATTACATCTCCCAGCCGATCTGGGGGGCGATCGGCTATACCCTGCCGGCCCTTTTCGGGTCCCAGCTTGGCAGCCCGGACAGGCGTCACCTGCTTTTCATCGGGGATGGGTCTTTCCAGCTCACGGTGCAGGAACTTTCCACCATTCTGCGGCATGACCAGAAACCTGTCATCTTTCTGCTCAATAACAGGGGCTATACGATTGAACGTCTGATTCTGGGCGAGCGGTCGCAGTATAATGACATTGCCAACTGGCGTTATGCTGATCTGCCCCGTGTGTTTGACCGTGACGACAGGGCACTCTCCCTTGTGGTGGAGACCGTCAGTGAACTGGAAGATGCGCTGAAGCAGGCGGAAAAGGCGGATCGTGCCGTGTTCATCGAGGTTCGTCTGCCCGAGATGGATGCTCCGGAGGCCCTGAAGGTGTTCGGCATGGTCGTGGCGGATTATGACTATGGCCCGCAGGGGCCACGCAATGGCAGCGTGAAGAAAGGATGAAGGGGCTTATGTTCCAGTCTGTTGAACTGTCTCCCGGAGACCCGATTCTTTCCCTGGTGGAAGATTTCAGGCGGGATGACCGGGCCAGCAAGGTCAATCTCAGCATCGGGCTGTATTATGACGGGGCAGGCCATGTGCCCCAGCTGGCCTGCATCCGCCGGGCCTATGAAAAACTGGCAGGCCAGCAGGACAGGCCGGACCTGTACCTGCCGATGGAAGGGCTGGCGTCCTACCGGCAGGCTGTCCAGCATCTGCTGTTCGGGCGTGGGAGCGAGCCGGTGCAGGCTGCCCGCATCGCCACGGTCCAGACTCTTGGCGGGTCCGGTGCGCTGAAGGTCGGGGCGGATTTCCTTCACCGTTATTTTCCGCGGGCCGAACTGTGGGTCAGCAACCCGACATGGGAAAATCATATTTCCATTTTTGAAGGGGCCGGTTTCAGAACGCACGCTTATCCCTATTTCGACCCGGCGACGGGCGGTGTGGATTTTGAGGCCATGATGGCCTGCATCCGCCAGATTCCGGAAGGGCATGTCGTGCTGCTGCACCCTTGCTGCCACAACCCGACGGGGGCAGACCTGACGGATGAGCAGTGGGATGCGCTGGTGCCTGTCCTGAAGGAGCGGAAGCTGATTCCGTTTCTGGACCTTGCCTATCAGGGGCTGGGGAATGGGCTGGAAGAGGACATTCATGCCGTCCGGGCGATGGTTGAGGCGGGGCTGGAATTTCTGCTCAGCAATTCATTCTCCAAGATATTCTCCCTGTATGGGGACCGTATCGGGGCACTGTCGGTCGTCTGTCGGGATGAGAACACGGCGGAACGGGTGCTGAGCCAGCTCAAGGTCACGGTACGACGGAACTATTCCAGCCCGCCGGTCCGTGGGGCGCAGCTCGTGGATGCCGTGCTGGGGGATGAAACCTTGGCGCAGCTCTGGCGGGAAGAGGTGGCAGGCATGGGGGCACGCATCCGGGAGATGCGTCAGAAGCTGCATGAGCAGCTTTCCGCCCGCCTGCCGGGTCAGGATTTTCGCTATCTGCTGAAGCAGCGTGGCATGTTCAGCATGATGAAGCTCTCTCCTGCTCAGGTGGACCGCCTGCGGGAGGAACATGGCGTCTATGTCCTGCGGAGTGGCCGTGTCTGCATGGCGGGACTGAATGACCGGAACCTGCCTCCTGTCGTGGAGGCTCTGGCGGCAGTTCTGGCCAGTTCCTGATGGAAGCCTGCGTCGGCCGGGGGCGGCACCAGACCTGTCCCCGGCCGTGAGGTCATGACGCCGGGGCGGTTTCTGCCCTTATGACGGTACGGAGACGCCGCAGCCTGAGCGTGTTGCTCAGGACGAAGACGCTGGAAAGGGCCATGGCCCCTGCTGCGAAGGAGGGGGACAGCAGCGTTCCGGTGAACGGATAGAGCGCACCGGCAGCAATCGGGATGAGGACGATGTTATAGGCGAAGGCCCAGAAGAGGTTCTGCCGGATGATGGTCATGGTCGCATGGGAGAGGGCGATGGCGTGAGGCACACCCATCAGGTTCTCTCCTGTCAGGACGAGGTCGGCGGCTTCTATGGCAATGTCGGTCCCGTGGCTGATGGCCAGCCCCGTGTCAGCCTGTACCAGGGCGGGAGCGTCATTGATGCCATCCCCTACGAAGGCCACGGAACCATGTGTCTCCTGCAGTCTCTGTACGGCCTGACTCTTCTCATGAGGCAGGACATGGGCGATGACCTCCTCGATTCCTGCCAGATTGGCAACATGCCGTGCCGTGGCGTCGATGTCGCCGGTAATCATGGCCGTGCGGATGTTCTGCGCCCTCAGGGCTGCCACGGCTTTCACGGCAGAGGGGCGGATGGGGTCGGCAACGCCCATGAGGGCCACGAGCCGTCCCCTGTGGGCCATGAAGAGGGGCGACGTTCCCTTCTGGCTGAAGGAGGCGGCAAGCCGTTTGGCAGCTGCATCATACAGGCCCAGTGTTTTCATGTAGGCGTTGTTGCCGATATGGATGTCATGTCCCGCCTCGTCCTGCGCCTCGATGCCCAGCCCTGCAACGATGCGGGCATGGCTTGTTCTGGCTGCGGGCAGGTTCCGGTCTTCGGCTGCCTTGATGACGGCACGGGAAATGGGATGGTCTGACTGCCGTTCGACGGCGGCAGCAAGGGCCAGAAGATGCTCTTCAGCCATCTCCGGGTCGGGAACGGTTGTGTCGGCCAGCAGGTAGAATTCTGTCAGGCGGGGCTGCCCGCATGTCAGGGTGCCGGTCTTGTCGAAAGCGACAAGGCGGGTTTTTTCCAGAGTCTGAAGCACCTCGCCCCTGCGGAAGAGGAGGCCCATTTCTGCCGCCGTGCCCGTGCCGACCATGATGGCGGTCGGTGTCGCCAGCCCCATGGCGCAGGGGCAGGCGGCGATCAGTACGGCAATGGCGTTGACGGTGGCATAGCCCAGTGTGGGCACAGGCCCCAGCCAGAACCAGAGGATGAATGTCAGCACGGCCAGCACGATGATGGCGGGAACGAACCAGAGCGTCACCCTGTTGACGAGGGACTGGATGGGCAGCCTGCTCCCCTGGGCCTGTGCCACCATGCTGACGATGCGGGCCAGCATGGTGTCGGCCCCGGTGGCCGTGGCCCGGATGGTCAGCGCACCTTCCTGATTGATCGTGCCACCCATGACCGTATCGCCTGTCATGCGCCGGACGGGCAGGGGTTCGCCTGTCAGCAGGGATTCATCCAGATGGCTTTCCCCTTCCAGGATCAGGCCATCCAGAGGAACCCGCTCGCCGGGGCGGACGAGCAGGGTGTCCCCCGGCTTCACGTCAGAAACCGGCACGATCCGGTCTCCGTCTCCGGTGAGGAGATGCGCCTTCTGGGGCTGTAGATGGACCAGCTTTTCCAGTGCCGTGGAGGTCCGTCCCTTCGCCCGGGCTTCCATGAGGCGGCCCAGCAGGACCAGCGTGAGGATGCCCAGGACCGTGTCGAAATAGAGGTTCCGTGTGCCTTCAGGCAGCAGGGAGGGGAAAAAGACGGCGAGGCTGGAATAGAGATAGGCCGCCCCGGTACCGAGGGCGACGAGGGAATTCATGTTGGGGGCACCACGCAGCAGGGCCGGAATCCCGTTCCGGAAGAAGCGGCGTCCCGGCCCCAGGAGGGCCACGCTGGCGCAGCCCCACTGGATGAAGGGCTGTAGCCGGGGAGGAACAAGGCCAAGCCCGTGCCCCATCGTCATGAGCATGATGATGAACCAGAGCAGGGCGGCGATTTTCAGGTCACGCCATTGAAGACTCATGCTCTGCCTGAGACGCTCCTGACGGTCCCGCATGGCCTCCGGCCCGTTTTCCTGCTCCAGCAGGGTTGCTGCAAAGCCGATCCGTTCAATGGCCTCGATGAGGGTCTGATGGGCGGCCGTGCCCGTGACGTGGGCCGTGCCGGTTGCCAGATTGACGCTGGCGGTCCTGACGCCCATGACGTCCTGAAGGGTCTTTTCCACCCGGGTGGAGCAGGAGGCGCAGCTCATCCCGTCAATGCGGAGCTGGACGGGAGACGGGGGAACGGTGAAGCCTGTCTGCTCCACGGCGGTGATGAGGGCGGCATGAGATGCCGTTCCTGTGACATGGGCCGTGCCGGTGGTCAGACTGACGCTGGCCGTCTCCACTCCCGGGACGGCCAGCAGGGCTTTTTCCACCCGGGCGGAGCAGGAGGCGCAGCTCATCCCGTCAATGGGGAAGGTCTGGGATGATGGCGTGGCAGGCATGGTCGTCTTTCCATGGTGGTGTCTGTAACGTGATGCAGGAAGAAAATAGCATCCCGCCGAGGTTACGGAGACAGAAAACTGTGCTCCGGGACTATAAAAAGGGCCGACATATGCAGAGAAAGGGACTCTCCCATGAAGGAAATTTGCTGATCGGCCAAATAATCAGTGTTATGTTTACCGTCAGTCAGTATTTTTCTGATGGAAACACAAGATTCGGCCTGCCGGACTGACTGTCTTATTGAAATGACGGCGGCGGGCAGGTCCAGGGAGGATATCATGGCGGACGCTGTCAACATTGATAAGCTCAAGTCCAAGGCTGAAGAGGCCATCAACCCGGATGAGCTGAAAGCAAAGGCCGAGAAGTTCGTCGATACCGACGGGCTGAAAGCCAAGGCTGAGAGTGTCCTCAACACGGATGAACTGAAGGCCAAGGCTGAGAAGTACGTCAACACGGACGAGCTGAAGGAGAAGGCTGGTCAGTGCGCCAAGCACGCTCAGTCCGCCGTCGATTCCATCGGCAAGGGGCTGAACTCCAAGAGCCGCTGCCAGTGTGTCGGCCAGACCCTGCTGTGGGGCGGCGTCATCGTGGCTGCCCTTGCTGGTCTCTGCGCTATCGGCCGCTGGCTGAAGAAGTAAGCCTTCATCGGCACGGTCCCCGTAGGGGGATAGGTAATCGGGTGAGAACCCCCGGCCGCAGGGTCGGGGGTTCTCTTTTGGATGCAAAAGCAGGGAGATTTAGTCTTCCATCATCTTATCGTAATGTTTTTTGTGATCCATTTTTATGAAAATTTGTTCGAATATGTTTAAATATGACTCAACATTGTTGTTACTAATGTCAGTGATAATACTATCTTGAATATTGTGTGAGCCATCATGTGCCCAGTTTATTAATGATAGGCATATTAATCTGTCATCATCTTGGAATTTGTTAGGAAGGTCTTTAAGATCAATGTCTCCTACAAAATAGAAATAATTTTCTAGTATTCTTCTGCATATGTTTTGTATGCCGATAGAGTGTTCGTTAGGATGCTTTTTTGCACTGCGAATTTCATCCCAGAGTAAATCATAGGATTTTTTGACAGGGTTTTTTTTACAGCGTCTTATAGATGAAATATTTTCTTTTTTTGTTATGAGCCAGAAAGATGTGCCCTTGGTATGTTTCTGGTATGTAACTTCGTTAAAGAAATAAGCATTATGAGATAAAAGGAAAATCTGCCTTATTTTTTGTGGATTGTTTCCGGTTTTATCGTGGGTTTTTTCAATAATTTCCTTTATAAGTGCGCTGATAATGAATAATGTATTAAAATCCATGCTTGAGACAGGATCATCTATTACGATGACTTTTTCTTGGTTTATATCATTTTCACTGATTCCACCATGTATTAAGAAATAAAAGTATAAAAATGATATAAATGATTTTTCACCTTCACTCAGGGTGTTGATGGCGTCATTTCCATTAGGGCGAACAATGGTATACTGGTCTGTTTTGTTAATATTTTTTATGTAAAAATTTTTAAATCCATATGTTTTTAGGAGGTTATTTATTCTTTCGATGGTTGGTTGTACACTGACTAGAGATTTTTCTAAATCATTTATTTTTCTATTTTTAGATTCTATTATCCTGTTTATTTCTGAATGTTTATTATTTTTTTCTTTTATAAGTTCTTGATTTTTTCTTCTCTCGGAGAGATGATCTTTTATGTCTTTCATATTTTTATTGATGAATAATGACCATATTTTTTTGTCTAATTCACTTTCAAGAGAGTCTTTTTTTGTTACTAGTGCATTATGTTTTATTATTAGAGCGTTGATATCAGAGACATCTCTTTCAATTAAACGTAAAATTTCAGCTGTGTGTTTTATCTCGTTTTCATTTATTACAATGCTCGGGTTGTTCATCTTTTTTTCGAAGACATGAGAATTTTCATTGAATTTTTCTGATATTTTTGGCTTTATGTTCTTTATTCTTTCGTATTTATCTTGAATTCCCTCTACGTCCAATGAAGATTGGATTTTATTTATTATGCTGTCTATGAAGGAAATTACATATCTTTGAGCCTTCATGTATTTTGTATTTATATCTTTAATTTCCTCAAGTGATTTCTCGTATGTTGTATCAAAAAATTTTTCTAACTGAGATTTTATATTATCATTGATGGTTTGTTGACAAAAAGGGCACTTGCTTGCCCCTTCGTCGAGAAAGTTAAGTCCTTGGTGTACCCAATCGGAATTGCCCATTGCGTTGATAAATTGGGATACGATTGTATCATTTCGTCCTACAATACTTCTCCCTAAAAGGGGGGAGTTTTCACATGTGAACAAAATTTCTTTATTGTAAACTGTTGTGTCAAATCTTATTTCAGTATAAGTTTTCGTTTCTTTTGAAAAAACTATATTATAATTTTTTCTAAATTCTTCTTCATCAATATTTTCTATATTTTTATTATTGTATTCTTCTATGACTTTTTTGGCAAACTTCTCTTTACTTCCATTGTATCCTTTGAATGATTTTTCGTATTTATTGAAATTTTTCTTTTCATCCCACATCTTTTCATGGAATTTTTTATTATTATTCTCTAATTCACGGGATATTTCCTTTATATAGTCTTTTATGCATGTAGAATCACGTTCTAGGCAATCTATTTTTTCTTTTATGGAATCTATATTATTTTTAGCATCTATATTGTTTTCTCCGATAGTAAATATTCCTGCGATCCTTTCAGAAATATTTTTGTTTATGAAGTCTGCATTATACACAAGAGTTTGTAATTTTTTATTATTTGTCCATTTTATTTTGCATGCACCATACGGGTCTATGTTTTCTATGATGCGTGATATGGTTGTTTTTCCACATCCATTATATCCAAAAAAGTAATTCACTGTTTCCAAATTATCTATATTTATTCTTTCTTTAGGATATGTTGCTACGTCTGCGATTGTTATGTTTCTAATCATGACAAGGTTCCTTGTGCATTTAGCAGCTCGATATGGAAAAAATAGACTAGAAGATTATTCTCGCACCGCCTTGGCAAGGGAGCGGATTTTCTCCAGTGCCGTGGGGATGCTTCTGGCCGTGGCGTGGCCGTGTTCATCATAGGTGGCGGCCATCTCCTTGATGATGGCGGATGCCACGACGGCCCCGTCACTGATGCGGGAGGCCGTGCGGGCCTGCTCCGGCGTGCTGATGCCAAAACCGGCCACGACGGGAAGGTCCGTGGCGGTCCGCAGGCGGGTCATGGCGGCTTTCAGCTGCTCTTCCGTGGCACTGCGTGTGCCCGTGATGCCCGTGATGCTCACATGATAGACGAATCCGCTGGCCTTCCTGAGGATGGTCTTCAGCCGGTCATCCGGTGTGGTGGGGGCGGTCAGGGTGATCATGTCCAGCCCTTCCGCTCTGGCGTGGGGGGCCAGCTCCTCGGATTCCTCAGGCGGCAGGTCCACCACGATCAGTCCATCCACACCGGCGGAGCGGGCATCCTTGCAGAATCGCTCCGCACCGTAGCTGTCGATCGGATTGTAATAGCCCATCAGGATGATTGGCGTATGGTCATTTTCCTTGCGGAAGTCCTGGATGAGTTCCAGCGTTCCCTTCAGGGTGGCTCCGGCTTTCAGGCCACGCCGGGCGGCAAGCTGGATGGTCGGGCCATCGGCGGAGGGGTCGGAGAAGGGCACGCCGACCTCGATGAGATCGGCCCCGGCTTCGGGCATCTGGCGCAGCAGGGCCAGAGAGGTCTCCCGGTCCGGGTCGAAGGCTTCCAGATAGGGGAGCAGGGCACCACGGCCCTCTTCTTTCAGGCGGTCAAAATAGGCTTTGATGCGGCTCATGATGGCTCTCCTTACAGTTTCACGCCCAGATGGGCCGCAACGGTGGGAACATCCTTGTCCCCCCGGCCGGACAGATTGACGATGATGGTCTGGTCTTTTGTCATGGTCGGGGCCAGCACGATGGCATGGGCCACGGCATGGGCACTTTCCAGTGCCGGGATGATGCCTTCCAGTCTCGTGAGGGTCTGGAAGGCTTCAAGGGCCTGATCGTCCGTGGCACTGACGTAGTTCACCCGGCCAATGTCCTTGAGCCATGAATGTTCCGGCCCGATGCCGGGATAGTCCAGCCCGGCACTGATGGAATGGGCTTCCGTGATCTGCCCGTGTTCATCCTGAAGCAGATAGGTGCGGTTGCCATGCAGGACACCGGGCCTGCCACGGGCGATGGAGGCCGCCGTCTTGCCACTGTCCAGGCCCAGACCGGCGGCTTCCACGCCGTAAAGCGGGACATCGGCATCATCAAGGAAGGGGTGGAAAATCCCCATGGCGTTGGACCCGCCCCCGATGGCTGCCACAACGGCATCCGGCAGGCGGCCTGTCTGTTCCTGTATCTGCTCACGGGCTTCCGTCCCGATGATGGACTGGAAGTCCCTCACCATGGCCGGGTAAGGATGTGGCCCCGCCACCGTGCCGACGAGGAAGTAGGTGTTCTCCACATTGGCCACCCAGTCCCGCATGGCTTCATTCATGGCATCTTTCAGCGTGCCGGCCCCCGCCGTGACAGGATGGACCTTGGCTCCCAGAAGGTGCATGCGGAAGACGTTGGGCTTCTGCCGCTCCACATCGGTGGCCCCCATGTAGATTTCACAGTCCAGCCCGAAGAGAGCGCAGACGGTGGCGGTGGCCACGCCATGCTGTCCGGCTCCGGTTTCGGCCACGATGCGGGTCTTGCCCATGCGGCGGGCCAGAAGAATCTGGCCCATCACGTTATTGAGCTTATGGGACCCCGTATGGTTCAGCTCTTCCCGCTTGAGGTAAATCTGTGCTCCGCCGAGCGTTTCGCTCAGCCGTCTGGCGTGCCAGAGCGGGCTGGGGCGGCCCACATAGTGGCGGAGGTAATAATCCAGCTCTTCCTGAAACTGCGGGTCTGTCCTGGTCTCGTTATAGGCCTGTTCCAGCTCCAGCATCAGGGGCATGAGGGTCTCGGCTACGAAGCGGCCCCCGTGAACCCCGAAATGCCCTCGTTCATCCGGCCCGGTGCGGAGGGAATTGAGTTGGCTGGTGATGGATGTATCTGCTGGCATGATGTGTGTCTTTACGTCTTGAATGAAGGATCAGTCGATGGGTTTGGGTGTAACGTCCAGCCCCAGAGCCTGCCGGACGAGGGTGTTCTGTTCGGCCTGATGGATGCCGGGCAGCCCGGTAGCGGGGGAGGCGGAGGCTTTGCGTCCGGCATAATGCGGGCGGGTGCAGGCATGGCCTGTTTCACGCAGGCAGGCTTCAATGCGCCGGTCCACGAACTGCCAGGCTCCGCCATTTTCCGGCTCTTCCTGGCACCAGATGATGTCTTCTGCCTGCGGGTGATGGCCCAGCTCTTCGGCAAGGGCGTGATGGGGGAAGGGGTAGAGCTGCTCCAGCCGGATGAGGGCGCAGTGTTTCAGTCCGGCTTCATCCCGCTGCTGGAGGAGGTCGTAATAGACCTTTCCGCTGCACAGCACGATCCGTTTTGCTCCACCGGCACAGGTGGCATCGGCAATGACGGGGACGAAGCGTGTCTGTGGTCCCATCTCGCCCAGCAGGGAGACGGCCTGCTTGTGCCGCAGGAGTGATTTGGGACTGAAGACGATGAGCGGCTTGCGGCAGCGGCGGGCAATCTGCCGCCGGAGCAGATGGAAGAAGCTCGCCGGGCTGGAAGGCATGCAGACCCGCATGTTGTTCTCGGCGCAGAGCTGGAGGAAGCGTTCCGGCCGGGCAGAGGAATGTTCCGGTCCGGCTCCTTCGTAACCGTGGGGCAGGAGCAGGGTCAGGCCGGATGTCCGCAGCCATTTTGTTTCCCCGGCAGCGAGGAACTGGTCAATGATGATCTGTGCCCCATTGGCGAAATCACCAAACTGCCCTTCCCACAGCACCAGCGCATCCGGATTGCCCAGTGAGTAGCCATACTCGAACCCCATCACGCCATATTCGGAGAGGGGAGAATTCCACACATTCACGGGGGCCTGACGGGGGGCGATATGGGCCAGCGGCGTATAATGATGGCCTGTATGCTGGTCCGTCAGCACGGCATGACGCTGGCTGAAGGTTCCCCGGCCACAGTCCTGCCCGGAGAGGCGGATGGCGTGGCCATCAAGGGCCAGCGTGCCGAAGGCGAGGGCTTCTGCCGTGGCCCAGTCCACAGGGCCACCGGCGGCCAGTGTGGCCTGTTTCGCCTTGAGCAGCCGTGCCAGACGGGGATGGACCGTGAAATCTGCCGGAATGGCCGTCATGGCCTCGCCAACCTGCTGGAGCCGGGGCAGGGGCACGCCCGTCATGGGCTGGATGCGCTCTGGCGTGTCCAGCAGACGGGTGGGGTCCTGCGGGCTGTAATCCAGCCAGTCGGTCGGGTCGGGCTGGTAGGTGCTGGCGTCCTCGAAGGCACGGTGGAGCTGGGACTGGACGTCATCCCACAGCGCATCGACTTCGGCAGGATGGATGTCGGTCTCGGCCAGAATCTTCTCTGCGTAGAGGTGCCGCAGTGTCGGATGCTGGCTGATGGTCTGCACCATTGCAGGCTGCGTGAAGGCGGGGTCGTCCGTCTCATTATGGCCGTGGCGGCGATAGCTGATGATGTCCACCACGATGTCGCTGGCGAAGGTCTTCCGCCATTCATGGGCCAGAGCGGCACAGCGGGCCACGGCTTCCGGGTTGTCACCATTCACATGCAGGATGGGGGCCTGCACCGTTTTGGCAACATCGGTGTTCCAGATGCCGGAATGGGCAGCGTCCGGGCTGGTGGTGAAGCCGACCTGATTGTTGATGATGAGATGTACCGTTCCGCCCGTGCGGTAGCCTTCAAGTCTGGAAAGCTGGAGCGTCTCATACACCACGCCCTGACCGGCAAAGGCGGCATCGCCATGAACGAGAATCCCCAGATGGTTCTGGCGGTCTTCTTCCCTGTCCTTGTCCTGATCGGCCCGGACACGGCCCAGCACGACCGGGTCCACGGCCTCCAGATGGGAGGGGTTGGGCAGGAGGGAGATGCGGATTTCGTGGCGGCCCTGCCGGATGGTGGTCGTGGTGCCGAGGTGATATTTCACGTCACCGGAAACCCGGATGCCCTCCGGGTAGAACGCCTTGCCTGCAAATTCGCTGAAGATGGCCGCGTAGGGCTTGCGCAGGATGTTGGCCATGACATTCAGCCGCCCCCGATGGGGCATACCGAGCGAGATGGAGCGTACGCCATCCCGTGCCGCTTCGTTCAGCAGGGCCTGAAGGGCAACGATGAGGCTTTCCCCCCCTTCAAGGCCGAAACGGCGCATCCCGGTGAAACGCTGCTGGCAGAAGGTCTCGAAGCCTTCCGCACGGGTCAGCAGGCTCAGGATGCGTTCCTGTGAGAGGGGCAGGGCCGTTGTAGGTGCTTCTTCCAGCCGGTCGATCCACCACTGCCGCTGCTGGCTGTCCTGAAGATGCATGAATTCCGCCCCGATTGGCCCGCAATAGGCCCGTTTCAGGCGGGCCAGCAGGGCGGGGTCTGTCCGGCTGTCGGGGGTGAGAGTATCAATCTGGCGGGCAGGGCGCAGGCCCAGCGGGTCCAGTTCCGCCTGGAGGTGGCCGCAGAGGCGGAAGGCTTCTTTCAGCCGTTCATCCCGCAGGTCCGCTTCTGAAGCAGGGGCGTGTGAGCCAGTTTCATGCCCGGCGAGGTCGCCCAAGGTGGCAAAGAGGGTGTCATATTCAGGAAGGACAGAAGCAGGGTCTTCCAGCCACCGGGTGTACAGCTCACCGAGATAGGCAGTGTTCTCGCCATTGATCGCATTCTGATGGTTCGGTGAGACCGTCATGCTGGCTTCTTTCCTTCTTGCCTCGTTGGGGCCGCATTTTTAACCGATCGGGCCGTGAAGGCAAAATCTTCTCTCATTATGTCTTCTGGCTGTATCAGGGTGGCTTGCCTGCCCTGCTGGGGAGCGGTAGCGTGTTGGCCATCATGAGTGCAATTTCTCTCAATCATGGGGCGGTCAGGCAGGCTGCGGTCAGGCAGGAACCATGCCCCCATATCGTGGTGCCGGATTTTCTCTCGGGGCCGTCCCTTGATCGGGTGGTGTCGCTGCTGCCGGAGATACGGGCGGGCGGGTCTTTTCCCCTCGGGGCACTGAAGCTGCATCCGGAGCTGAAGGCCATGATGGAGGAATTCGCCGGACCGCAGCTGAAAGAGATCGTCTCGGAGAAATTCGGGCTGGATGTCCGCTCTGCGCCCAGCATGGTGACCATGCGGGGGCAGACACGGGCTAAAGATGGCCGCATCCACAGGGACAGTGCCTCCAAGCGTGTGACCATCCTGCTCTATCTGAATGATCCGGCAAAGGACTGGGATCATAAGGGGGGGTGTCTGCGCTTTCTCAACGGGCCGGATGATGTGGAGGACTATGCCAGCGAGATTCCGCCTGTCGGGGGGACGCTGGTCATTTTCCCGAACGGGCCGGATACATGGCATGGGCATCGCCCCTATGTGGGGCCACGTCATACCGTCCAGCTCAATTACATGGCGCAGGATGGCCGTGCCCGCCGTGAGCTGCTGCGTCACCGTTTTTCCGCCTTTTGCAAGCGGCTGCCCTTCATCGGGTGAAGACAGTCCTTATAATGAGACCCGGATGGGTTTCTGAATGTAACAGGGCGGGGATGGACCCTGCCTGAGGGAGAATGAGAGAATGGGTTACAGGGTTGCCGTTGTTGGTGCGACAGGGGCTGTCGGGCGTGAAATTCTGAAGACGCTGGCGGAGCGTCAGTTCCCGGTGGATGAGATCGTGGCACTGGCCTCTGCCCGGTCTGCCGGGCGGGAAGTGTCCTTCGGGGAAAAGAAGGTCCTGAAAGTCCAGAATCTGGAGACGTTCGACTTCACGGGCTGGGATATTGCCCTGTTCTCTCCCGGCGGGGCCGTGTCTGCCAAGTATGCCCCCAAGGCTGCGGCAGCGAAATGTCTGGTGGTGGACAATACCTCCCATTTCCGCATGGAGCCGGGCATCCCGCTCGTGGTGCCGGAGGTGAATGCCGCTGCCCTGAAGAAGGCCCGCAAGGGCATCATTGCCAACCCCAACTGTTCCACCGCCCAGATGATGGTGGCCCTGAAGCCGCTGCATGATCTGTTCACGATCCGGCGTGTGGTGGTGTCCACCTATCAGGCGGTTTCCGGGGCCGGGAAGTCCGGCATGGACGAGCTGTTCAGCCAGACGAAGGGCAGCTTCGTGAATGATCCGCCGACTGTTGCCCAGTTCACCAAGCAGATCGCTTTCAACCTGATTCCGCATATCGACCGGTTCATGGAGGATGGCTCCACCAAGGAAGAATGGAAGATGGCGGTCGAGACCCGCAAGATTCTGGACCCGGACATCAAGGTTCTGGCCACCTGCGTGCGTGTGCCGGTCTTTATCGGTCATTCCGAGGCCATCAGCATTGAGTGTGAGAAACCGGTTGATCTGGAGAAGGCCCGTGCGGCCCTGCGGAAGGCTCCGGGTGTCGTGCTGCGGGACGAGCGGGAAGATGGCGGTTACGTCACCCCGATCGAGTGCGTGGGAGAGGATGACACCTATGTATCCCGTCTGCGTATTGACCCGACCGTGGAGAATGGTCTGGCCTTCTGGTGCGTGTCGGACAATCTCCGCAAGGGGGCTGCTCTCAATGCCGTGCAGATTGCCGAGAGTCTTGATGAACAGCATCTGATTGGTAAGGACTCACCGCTCTGGCAGCCAGTACCCCGTGCGGAAGAACCGTCATAAGCAGCGTTACGTTATGTAAAGGTTCTACCTTCCTGGTGGAGCCTTTTCATAAATGATGCCTGTAAAAGAGTGTAAGTGAAATCCTCTTCCCAAAAGGCGGGGTTGTCTCCATAGTGGATGAGCTATGTCTTATTTCACTTACACGCCTCCTCGCACGCCTGTTCCCTCCGGGGGGCGGGTTGGTGTTCTGCTCGTCAATCTTGGTACACCAGATGACACGGGCTATTTTTCCGTTCGCCGCTATCTGAAGGAATTTCTTTCAGACCGCCGGGTGATTGAGTCCCATCCGCTCATCTGGCAGCCGATCCTCAACACGCTGGTGCTGGCCCGCAGGCCCGCTGCCAGCGGGGCCAATTATGCCCGCATCTGGGACAAGGAAGAGAATGCCTCCCCTCTGCGTGTCTTTACCCGCAGGCAGGCAGAAGGGCTGGCGGAACGTCTGGCCCCGGACGAGGTTCCGGTGGCCTGGGGGATGCGCTATGGCAGGCCCTCCATAAAGCAGGCCCTGATGGAGCTGATGGATCAGGGCTGTGACCGCATCATCCATATTCCGCTCTATCCGCAATATTCGGCCACGACGACAGCGACAGCCAATGACCAGCTGTTCCGTGCGCTGATGCGCCTGCGGCGTCAGCCTTCCGTGCTGACGGTACCGTCATTCCCGGATCATCCGCAGTTCATCGAGGCTCTGGCGGTGTCTGTCCGTCGGGCCTATGAAGAGCTGCCCTTCAGGCCGCAGCGGCTTGTGACGTCCTATCATGGCCTGCCGAAGGAATTCGTGGAGAAGGGCGATTCCTATCAGGATGAGTGTGTCCGCACGACCAAGGCACTGGCGGCGGCTCTGGGGATGAAAGAAGAGGAGGTTCCTCTGACCTTCCAGTCCCGCTTTGGGCCGATGGAATGGCTGCAGCCCTATACGGCCCCCTATATTGCGTCTCTGCCGAAGCAGGGAGTCACGAAGATTGCTGTCATCATGCCCGGTTTCATGGCGGACTGCATTGAGACGCTGGATGAAATCGGCCGTGAAGTCCGTGAGGAATTCATGGAAGCGGGTGGTGAGGAGTTCGCCTTCATACCCTGCCTGAATGATGCGCCGGAGGCGGTCACGCTTCTGGAGACCCTGTCCCGGCAGGCGATGAAGGGGTTTCAGTTCGGTTAAAGGGATGGTTCCTGTCCGTGCATGAAAAAACCCGGCCAGACCTGGCCGGGTTTTCTGCATCCAGCGGAGGCTGGTCAGTTCTCAGCGGGGAGCCTGGGCCGTGCCGTTTGCCGGATGCTCGGCATCATACCACTGGGCCTTCTGGCTGTTGGCGACGGGGGAGCGGTTGTTCCACCAGCCGGAACCAGCATTCTGCTTGCCCTGCATGGGGTGTTCCTTGTCCCACAGGGCGGCCTTCTCGGCGATGCTCTTGCGGTACTTGTGACGCTGATACATGCCAACGGCACAGCCACCAATGGCACCGATCACGCCGTGTTTGGCGGCAACATGGCCAGCAACAGCACCGGCAGCACCATATTTCAGGCAGCCACCCGGCTCGGCGATGGCGGGAGCGGCTGTACCGACCAGCATGGCAGCGGCGATGAGGGAGTAAATCTTGCGGGTCATGATATGATCCTTGCAGAAGAGAGACTGGAAACAGGTTCTGGCTCTGTGAAGCGCACATGACACGGACATCATGGCGGAAGACATGGCCTGTCGTTCCCTATGACGGAGAGAACGGTCACCGTCTCTCATGCTATAGGGTATGGGACGCCGGGTGACAGCCGGCAGAAGCGTGACAGCTATTCTGTCGATGGGGTCACGTCATGTATGAGAAGGCTGCAATCTTCATGAAAGATCAGGTCCATTGGCGTCGGCCTGACTGCGAGACATGATTTTCTGTCAGAATTCAGAAGGGTAATCCTTGAATGGTGACGGATTTCCTAGGGAACAATGGTCGGAGTGAGAGGATTCGAACCTCCGGCCCCTGCGTCCCGAACACAGTGCTCTACCAGGCTGAGCTACACTCCGACTTTCCAGGGTTCTTCCTACCCCTCCTGAAGGAAAGGTGCAAGGGGCAAATGGACTGTTTTATAGAAAAATGAAGCCTTCTTTACGGGCCGGGTCTGCCAGATACGGAAAGCCCGCCCCCGAAAAGAGGGACGGGCTTCCGGAAGAACCAGAAAGACGTCAGAGAGCCTTGGCCAGAGCGGGGAGAATCTCGAAGAGATCACCCACCATGCCATAATCAGCCACCTTGAAGATCGGGGCTTCAGGGTCAAGATTGATGGCCACGATCACACGGCTGTCCTTCATCCCGGCGAGATGCTGGATGGCCCCGGACAGACCGGTGGCAATGTAGAGTTCAGGAGCCACGACCTTGCCGGTCTGTCCGACCTGCATTTCGTTCGGCGCAAAACCGGAATCAACGGCGGCACGGGAGGCCCCGATGGCGGCCCCCAGCTTGTCGGCAACTGGCTCCAGCAGGGTGTGGAAGTTGCTGGCATCCTTGAGGCCCTTGCCACCGGAGATGACCACACGGGCGACTTCCAGTTCCGGGCGGTCGGACTGGCTCTGGTCCAGCTTCACGAAGCTGCTTTTCCCTTCATTAGCCGGAGCGTCCAGAACCTCGACGGAGGCACTGCCGCCGTCTTCAGCCACAGGGTCGAAGCTGGAAGAACGGATGGTCATGATCCTGACGCTGTCGCTGGACTGCACGGTGGCCAGAGCGTTCCCGGCATAGATGGGCCGCACGAAAGTGGATTCATCCTGGATGGTCACGACATCGGAGATCGGCTGGGCATCCAGAAGACCGGCCAGACGGGGCAGGATGTTCTTGCCGGTGGACGATGCCGCAGACAGGATGTGGCTGTAGGAGCCAGCCAGACCAGCCAGCAGGGCGGCGGCTGGTTCGGCCAGAGCGTGCTTCAGGGCCGGGACATGCAGCACTTTGCGGATGCCGGACAGCCTGGCAGCGACTTCGGCACCGGCCTCACCCAGCAGCAGGGCATCGACTTCACCAAAGCGGGATGCCGCAGCAATGGCGGAACGGGAAGCCTGACGGACCCTGCCATTTTCAATTTCGATCAGAACAAGTGCGGTCATCAGATCACCTTCGCTTCCGTCTTGAGCTTCTCGACCAGCTCTTCCACCGTTTCCACAATGACACCGGCCTTGCGTTCCGGCGGTTCGGCCACGCTGACGATCTTCAGGCGGGGCGTCAGGTCCACGCCGAGGGAGTCGGCTGCGATCGTCTCCAGTGGCTTCTTGCGGGCCTTCATGATGTTGGGCAGGGACGCATAGCGTGGTTCATTGAGACGCAGGTCCGCCGTGATGACGGCTGGCAGGGTGAGGGAAACGGTTTCCGTCCCGCCATCGACCTCACGGGCGACCTCAACCCTGCCATTAGCGATCTCCACCCTGCTGGCGAAGGTTCCCTGCGGCCAGCCCAGACGGGCAGCCAGCATCTGGCCGGTGGCGTTCATGTCATCATCAATGGCCTGTTTGCCCATGGAGACAAGACCCGGCTGCTCCTTCTCCACAACGGCCTTGAGAAGGCTGGAGACGACACGGGGTTCAATCTCGGCATCCGTGTGGATGAGGATGGCCCGGTCTGCCCCCATGGCCATGGCCGTGCGCAGAACATCCTGAGCCACCTGCGGACCGATGGAGACGGCCACGACCTCGTCCGCCTGACCTTTTTCACGAAGGCGCAGAGCTTCTTCCAGTGCAATTTCGTCGAACGGATTCATGGACATTTTCACGCCCTGCGTTTCGACACCATTACCATCAGCCGCGACACGCGGCTTGATGTTGTAATCAACAACCCGTTTGACGGGGACAAGAACCTTCATGGTCATCCTTTGTTGCTGGCGCGGCTCAACGTAAAACTGGAGTCAGACTATCCGCTTTTATTCCAAAAGTCACATCCCGGAAGGATAGTTCGGCCCGCTGCTGCCCTCCGGTGTACACCAGTTGATGTTCTGTTCCGGGTCCTTGATGTCGCAGCTTTTGCAATGCACGCAGTTCTGGGCATTGATGACCAGCTCATCCGTCTCGCTGGTCTCATAGACCCCGGCGGGGCAGTAGCGGCTCTCCGGCGCAGCAAAGCGGTCAAGGTTGATACTTTTCCATGCTGCCATGTCCTGCACCTTCAGGTGGACAGGCTGGTCTTCATCATGGCTGAGATTGCTGAGGAAGACGGACTCGGCCCGGTTGAAGGTCAGTTTTCCATCCGCCTTGGGGTAGCTGATCTTCGGTGCCCTGTCGGCGGGGAGCAGGGTCTGGTTGTCGGCATGGCGATGGCGCAGTGTCCACGGGGCCTGCCCACGGAAGATCATGCTGTCGATCCCGCTATAGAGGGCACCTCCCAGCATCCCCCAGTGCGAGAAAGCCGGACGGATGTTGCGGGCAGCGTGCAGTTCCTTCCAGAGCCAGGAGCTTCTGAGCCGTTCCATGTAGGACGCGGCTTCATCCTGCCCGTTCTGGAGGGCATCCATCACGGCCTCGGCAGCGATGATGCCGGATTTCATGGAGGTATGGATGCCCTTGATCTTGGGCATGTTGAGGAAGCCGGCACAGTCGCCCGTCAGCACCCCGCCGGGGAAGACCGGATGGGGCAGGGACTGTACGCCGCCTTCGGAGATGGCCCGTGCCCCGTAAATGATGCGCCGTCCCCCTTCAAAATGCTCCCGGAAGGCCGGATGCTGCTTGGTGCGCTGCATTTCCTCGAAAGGAGAGAGCCACGGATTGCGGTAATCCAGAGCAGTGATGAAACCGTAAGAAACGAGATTCTTCCCGAAATGGTAGAGGAAGGCCCCGCCATAAGTGTGCGTATCCAGCGGCCAACCGAAGCTGTGTTGTACGAAACCGGGGCGGTGTTTCTCTGCCGGAATTTCCCAGACTTCCTTGATGCCGAGGCCGAAGGTCTGCGGGTCTGCATCCTTGCGGAGATCAAAGGCGGTCATGGCCTTCTTGCTGAGGGAACCTCGTGCGCCTTCGGCAAGAATGGTCTGCCTGGCCCGCAGGATCATGCCCGGCATGTAGTCCGGTTTTTCCTCGCCCTTGCGGTTCACGCCCATGTCACCCGTGATGACACCGCAGACTTTGCCATCTTCCATGAAGAGGTCAGCCCCGGCAAAACCGGGATAGATTTCCACGCCCAGAGCTTCGGCCTGCTCACCCAGCCAGCGGCAGAAGGCCCCGAGGGAAATGACATAATTGCCCCGGTTGTCCATCTGCGGCATGAGCAGATGCAGGGCCGGGACGGGAAGAGCGGATTTTTCAGTCAGGAAAAGCAGTTTCTCACTGCTGACGGGCGTATCCAGCGGGGCACCCCGTGCTTTCCAGTCCGGGAAGAGTTCGGCCAGTGTCGTGGGTTCCAGCACGGCTCCGGAGACGATATGGGCACCGACCTCACTGCCCTTCTCCAGAAGACAGACGGAGAGTTCCGGGTTTTTCTGGCGCAGCCGGATGGCAGCGGTCAGACCCGCAGGCCCCCCACCCACGATGACAACATCAAAGGCCATTTCTTCCCGTTCAATGGCGGTGTTATCGCTCTGTGGCTGTGTCATGGCGTACTCCTGCGGGCTACCTGAAACATGAAGCTGTACGGGGGGACGTATCTCACCCTTTCCGTGTGAAGGTCCAGTAAAAAGGCTGCCGCCCTTCGCGGAAGGCCTTGGCCTCGTAACGGGTGGAAGACCAGCCTTCGGGCCGCTCCAGTGCAGGGGCCGGGGCCTCGAAGAGGTCCTGCTGGCCCATCACCTCCGTGACCCATTCCTGATAGACAGGATGATCGCTGGCGACACGCCAGTGGGCACCGGGTTTCAGGAGTCGGGCCATCTGCCGGATGTTTTCAGGATGGATGAAACGCCGCTTGGCATGGCGGGCCTTCGGCCACGGGTCCGGGAACATGAGATAGGCCCTGTCCAGACAGCCATCAGGAAGGCCTTTCAGCAGCTGGCGGCCATCTTCTGCCCAGAGGCGGAGGTTGTCCGGACCGGTGGCGGTGGCTTCCTCACCTTCCGGAATGATGCGGGAGAGCAGGGAACAGACGCCGTTATCGAACACTTCCGAGGCGATATAGCCGGTATCCGGGTTCCGGGCGGCCTGATCGAAGGCATGTTCACCACCGCCGAAGCCGATTTCTAGAAAGAGCCGGGAAATGGGTCTGCCAAAGCCTTTCAGCGGTTCGGCCATGCCGCGGAAATGCACGCGGGGCAGGGCTTCATCCAGAAGACGCTGCTGGCGGGGGCGGAGCGGGTGGCCACGCTGGCGGCCATAGAGACGTTCGGGCTGGGGTTTGATGTCGTCAGGCAATGGTCGGTACACAGTCTGAAGATGGCAAAAAGCCCCGCCTTTCACGCATGGTCATGCGCACAGGGAAGGGGCTTGCAGGCTGGAGGGGATCAGGACTCCCCTCCACGGAGAGACTCTCAGCGGTTGAGCGCGCTTTTCAGCTGCTCGGCCAGATCGGTGTTCTCCCATGTGAAGTTGTCCAGAGCCGGGTCCGGGATACGGCCGAAATGCCCGTAAGCGGCCGTCTTGGCATAGATGGGACGGTTCAGGCGCAGACGCTGACGGATGCCACGGGGGGAGAGGTCCACTAGTTCGTTCAGCAGGGAGCCGAGGCGCACTTCATCCACATCCTTGCCGGAACCATCCAGATCAACATAGACGGACAGCGGACGGGACACGCCGATAGCGTAGCTGAGCTGGATGGTGCAGCGGTCGGCCAGACCGGCAGCCACCACGTTCTTGGCGAGGTAGCGGGCTGCATAGGCGGCGGAACGGTCCACCTTGGTCGGGTCCTTGCCGGAGAAGGCCCCGCCACCATGAGGGGCGGCACCGCCGTAAGTGTCCACGATGATCTTGCGGCCTGTCAGGCCGGCGTCACCATCCGGCCCGCCAATGACGAAGTTGCCCGTCGGGTTGACGTAGAATTCATGCTCCGGGCACATCCAGCCTTCCGGCAGGACTTCACGCACGGTCTCACGCACCATTTCACGGATGGTGTTCTGGCGCATTCCTTCGGCGTGCTGCGTGGAGACGACGACAGAGGTGGCTCCCACCGGCTTGCCATCCACATAGCGCAGGGTCACCTGGCTCTTGGCATCCGGCAGCAGGCCAACGCCACGGGCATCGCCCTGCTTGCGGTAGTCACGGATGCGTTCAAGAATGTTCTGGGCATAGAACAGGGGAGCCGGCATCAGCTCTTCTGTTTCACGTGTAGCGAAACCGAACATGATGCCCTGGTCGCCGGCACCTTCGTCCTTGTCCCCTGCGCTGTCCACGCCGACGGCAATGTCGGCGGACTGGGCGTGCAGGAAGGAGGTGATTTCGGCCTTTTTCCAGGAGAAGCCTTCCTGGTCGTAACCGATGTCCTTGATGGCCTGACGGGCACGGTCAATCAGGGTGTCTTCCACAGCCTTGGGGCCACGGACCTCACCGGCAAGAATGACCCGATTGGTGGTAACCAGCGTTTCACAGGCTACACGGGCTTCTGGGTCAGCTTCGAGATAGGCGTCGAGAACGGTATCGGAGATACGGTCCGCCACCTTGTCGGGATGACCTTCGGAAACGGATTCAGAAGTAAAAAGAAAGTCGCCGTGATTGCGCACTCAGGGACCTCGCAGGGAATGAGTGGTGAAAAGAGGCTGCCCCTGCCCCCCGAAAGGCACAAGTGACAGGAATGAGAATATTATCGCTTGGCTGAAAATGCCTCTGAGGTCAAGAGCAAGCTGGTGACGGGCAGGGTCCAGACAGGTGCCGGAGAGGCAGGAGATCAGGCCGGTACCGGACAGCAGAAAAGGGGAGGCACGGCCGGTACTGCCGTGTCTTCCCTTTCCGGAATTACCGTCCGCTGGATACGTGCCGTCAGGGCGTGTTCAGGACATCCTGCATACCGTAAAGGCCGGGTGTGCGGTGGGCATCTGTCAGCCACAGGGCAGCCTTCAGGGCACCACGGGCGAAGACCCGGCGGTCCAGTGCCCGGTGGGAGAGGGAGATTTCTTCATCGGCAGCGAAGAAACGCAGGTCATGTTCCCCGACGACCTGACCACCCCGCAGGGAGGCGAAGCCGATGGCACCATTGGGCCGTTTCCCGTTCTGGTCCAGCCGTCTGATAGCGTCGAACTCATCCTCCCGTCCTGCGGCAACGGCCCGGCCGATGGCCAGGGCAGTGCCGGAAGGAGCGTCCAGTTTCTGGCGGTGATGAACCTCCAGAATCTCGGCATCATAATCCGGCAGGGCAGCACCAAGCTGACGGGCCAGGGAGAGCAGCATCGTCAGGGCTGGAGAGAAGTTGGCTGCCTGCAGCACGGCGATCCGGCTGGCGGCTTCGTTCACGGCCTGCTGTGCGGCTTTGTCCAGTCCTGTCGTGCCCAGAACCCATGCACAGCCTGCTTCTGCAAAGGCTCTGGCATGGGCCGGAACGAGGCTGGCATGGCTGACATCAATGATGACATCGCATGTTCCGGCCAGTTCAGTGGCCTCCGTGACGATGTTGCGGGCCGGGTCTGCCGTGCGGGACAGGCCACCGGCCAGAAGAGGTCCGGCCTCTTCGGCACAGAGATGGCCGAGGCGGCCCGTGATGCCCGCAATGCCGATGCGGGGAGAGGTGCGGCTCATGTCTGGTATCCTTTACCGATCAAGGAACTTCTTGACGCGGGCAAAGAAGCCGTCATGCTCCGGGCTGCCCTTGCTGTGGTCACCACTTTCCGCCTCGAACTCTTCCAGAAGTTCACGCTGGCGTTTGGTCAGATGGCTGGGGGTTTCCACGGTGATGCGGATATACATGTCGCCCCGTGCCTTGGAATGCAGGACGGAGAAGCCCTTGCCACGCAGGCGGAAATTGTCGCCTGTCTGTGTTCCGGCAGGGATTTTCACCATCGTCCGGCCACCATCGATGAGCGGCACCTCAATTTCATCTCCCAGGGCGGCCTGCGTCATGCGGAGGGGGACACGGCAGTGGATGTTGGCCCCTTCACGCTCGAAGATGCTGTGGCTGTCCACCGTGACCAGAACATACAGGTCACCCGGCTGGACACCTTCGCCACCAGCCTCGCCTTTGCCCGGCACACGGATGCGGGTGCCATCGTCAATACCGGCCGGAATGTCGATTTTGACGGTCTCTCGGGCGGCTTCGGTACCGCTGCCGTGGCAGCTGCGGCATGGGTTGCTGACAGTCTGGCCAGCACCATTACAGGTCGGGCAGGGGCGTTCCACCACGAAGAAGCCCTGCTGGACCCGGACGGCCCCCTGGCCATGACAGGTCTGGCAGGTCTGTCTGCTGCCATTGGGGTCAGCCGAGCCGGATCCCTGACAGCTGGAACAGCTCTTGCGGGTGGCGACCTCGACTTCCTTGCTGACACCGGAGAAGGCTTCCGTCAGGCTGATGTCGACCTGGACCTGCACGTCTTCGGCCTGCCGCCGCTGGCGGCCACGACGTCCTCCCATGTTGAACATCTGTTCGAAAATGTCGCCCAGGCCACCGGCATCGAATCCGCCAAAGCCGCCACCGAACCCACCGGCTCCACCGCCGCCGCCCATGCCGTTCTGGAAGGCTTCGTGACCGAAGCGGTCATAGGCGGCCCGTTTCTGGTCGTCTTTCAGCACTTCATAGGCGGCATTGACTTCCTTGAACTTCAGTTCAGCCTCTTCATCACCCGGGTTGCGGTCGGGGTGATAGCGCATGGCCAGTTTGCGGTAGGCCTTCTTGATCTCTTCACCGCTCGCCGAGCGGGAGACACTCAGTGTCTCGTAATAATCCATCTGTGTAGCCATAGTGATCCTCAGTCACGCGAGAGAGCGGACACCCGGACGAGGCGGGCGGCGTGTATGGCCTGCCACGGGAGCAGGCGTAAGGCCCTCAATGTAAAAAGGGCGTCTGTTTCCCCGCAGGAAGGGAAACAAGACGCCGGTCGCAGGGGGGAATCCGGCCATGCAGATGCCGGATTCCATCCCGTTTCAGCGATTATTTCTTTTTCTTGTCGTCAACGTCTTCAAACTCGGCATCAACGACGTCTTCGTCAGCCTTGCTGCCAGCGTGATGCTCCTCACCAGCAGTGGCACCACCACTCTGGTGGACAGCCTGACCGACCTTCATGGCCACCTGTGTCAGATGCTCGCTGGCACTCTTGATGGTTTCGGCATTGTCGCCTTCCAGAGCTTCACGGGCCTTCTTGATGGCGTCTTCGGCTTCGGTCTTGTCGGCGGCCGGGACCTTGTCACCATTCTCGGAGAGGGTCTTCTCCGTCTGATGAATCATGGCTTCCGTGCTGTTGCGCAGGTCGACCAGTTCACGGCGAGCCTTGTCGGCAGAGGCGTTTTCTTCAGCTTCCTTGACCATGCGGTCGATGTCGGCATCGGAGAGACCACCATCGCTCTTGATGGAGATGTTCTGTTCCTTGCCGGTGGCCTTGTCCTTGGCGGAGACGTTCACGATGCCGTTGGCGTCAATGTCGAAGGTCACCTCAATCTGCGGTACGCCACGGGGAGCCGGAGCAATGCCTGTCAGGTCGAAGTTGCCGAGCAGCTTGTTGTCCGCAGCCATCTCACGCTCACCCTGGAAGACCTTGATGGTCACGGCAGGCTGGTTGTCTTCGGCTGTGGAGAAGGTCTGGCTCTTCTTGGTCGGGATCGTCGTGTTGCGGTCGATCAGACGTGTGAAGACGCCCCCCAGTGTTTCGATGCCGAGGGACAGCGGGGTCACGTCCAGCAGCAGGACGTCCTTCACGTCACCCTGAAGTACGCCACCCTGCACGGCGGCACCGATAGCGACCACTTCGTCCGGGTTCACGTTGCGGGCGGGTTCCTTGCCAAAGAACTCCTTCACGCTTTCCACGACCTTCGGCATGCGGGTCTGACCACCGACAAGGATGACCTCCTTGATGTCGGCCGGTGTCAGGTCAGCATCCTTGAGGGCCTTGCGGCAGGGTTCCAGGGACCGTTTGATGAGGTCTTCAACGAGGCTTTCCAGCTTCGCACGGGTCACCTTGACGACCAGATGCTTCGGACCGGAGGCATCCGCCGTGATAAAGGGCAGGTTGACTTCCGTCTCCTTGGCGGAGGACAGCTCGATCTTGGCCTTCTCGGCAGCTTCCTTCAGACGCTGGAGAGCCATCTTGTCGGTGCGCAGGTCCAGACCCTGCTCACGCTTGAACTCGTCAGCCAGATAGTTGATCAGCTTGTTGTCGAAGTCCTCACCACCGAGGAAGGTGTCACCGTTGGTGGATTTCACTTCGATCACGCCATCGGAGATTTCCAGAATGGAGATGTCGAACGTACCGCCACCAAGGTCATACACGGCCACATTGCCGGAATCACTTTTTTCAAGCCCGTAGGCGAGGGCGGCGGCGGTCGGCTCGTTGATGATGCGCTTGACGTCCAGACCGGCGATGCGGCCAGCATCACGTGTTGCCTGACGCTGTGCGTCATTGAAGTAGGCTGGAACGGTGATGACGGCTTCGGTCACCTTCTCGCCCAGATAGGCCTCGGCCGTTTCCTTCATCTTGCCTAGCACGAAGGCGGAAATCTGGGAGGGGGCGTAGTTTTCGCCACGGGCACGCACCCATGCGTCGCCATTGTCACCCTTCACGATCTCGTAAGGGACGGTCTTCTGGTCCTTGGCGACGGTCGGGTCGTCAAAACGGCGGCCGATCAGACGCTTGACGGCATAGAGCGTGTTGGTGGGGTTGGTGACGGCCTGACGCTTGGCGGCCTGACCGACCAGACGCTCACCACTGTCGGTGAAGGCAACGACGGACGGCGTGGTGCGGGCACCTTCGCTGTTCTCGATGACCTTGTTTTCGTTACCCTCGCGGACTGCAACGCAGGAGTTGGTCGTCCCGAGGTCAATACCAATAATCTTTCCCATGGATATCTGTCCTTCTCAGCGGCGTCCCCCGACCCCTCAAGGCATCAGGAGGAAACCCTATTGTGACGTTATCAGGTCTGGGGCAGGCAAGGCCTGCGGTACCCTCGCCCCCCGATCTGGGGAGAGAGAATTATGGTTTCAAGAGGGCCGGGACGGAAAAGATTTAGGATGCTCCATCGAGGACGGATGGAGTTTCCCTTTGGAGAAGCCTCCCGTTTAAGGTAAGATTTCCAGAACGTTCTGCAACTGGCTGTTTCCATGGGAGTCCATCTTCTGTCCTGCCTGTTCTGCAAGCTGGGCCATTTTCTGCTGCTTGTTCCTGAACCGGGGCGGGTGGGGGACAGGCTCCGGCTTCTGGTGCCTGCCCTGTTTCCTGTCATGTCCTTGTTTCTTGGTGGATGCCAGCCGATCGGTCCAGCGCATCTGCAGCATGACCAGCTGGCCTATTCCCGTGCGCTGGGTGAGGTGCAGAAGCGGGAAATGCTGCTGAACATCGTGAGGCTGCGCTATGGGGAGCCACCGGCCTTTCTGGACACGACACAGGTGATTGCGGGCTATAATTTCTCCCGCAGTTTCTCCGGTGGCTATTACGGTTATCCGGCATCCGCTGTGAGCAACTATCTGTTTGGCAGCGGCACGCTGTCTCAGGCCGAAACCCCGACCATCACCTACCAGCCCCTGACGGGGGAGCAGTATGCCGAGAATGTGGTCCGGCCCATTTCGCCCACGGCCATCATGCCCCTCAGTCTTGGCGGCATGGCGATTGATACCCTGCTGCGGCTGACGGCGCAGTCCATTGACGGCCTTTCCAACGTGCGGGGTGTCGGGCCTTTCGGGGGGGGGTCCGTGCGGTTCTACCTTTTGCTGCATGATCTCCGTCAGCTCCAGCTGGCTGGGGCGATGACGGTGCGTATTTCCACGGATGACCCGGCCTCTTCCACTCCAGGGAAAGGCAGTAAACAGGGTGGTGGTATTGGCCAAGGGAATGGTGGAAACAGTGGTGACAGTGGTTCAGCCGGGTCTGGCGAGCATATCTATCTGGTGCTGACCACCACGGCGGACAGCAACCTTCAGGCCATCCAGGGTGAGGTGCGCCGTCTGCTGCATCTGGAGCCGAACACGGCCGAGGCGGAGATCGTCTATGGGCCGTACCCCAAGAAGCAGGGGCAGGTTGCCGTCCTGACCCGGTCCATGCTCGCCATGCTGACCCAGCTTTCTTATGAAATGGAAGTGCCGGAGCAGGATGTCCGTTCCGGCAGGACGCTGCCGACAATCGGGCAGGTCGGGATTGAGAGCCGCCCTGAAGTTGCCATCCATTCCGGCAAGAATCCGCCGTCAGAAAGTTATGTCTCCGTTTTTTACAAGAAATGCTGGTACTGGATTTCTGACACGGATTTCCGCAGTAAGGAGGCGTTTACCATGGTACAGGTTCTAAGCACCCTTGCGGCGACCAGTCACAGTGGTGGGGCTGTCGTAACAATTCCGGCGGGATGACCGGGAGCTGAGTGGGTATGGGCATAACGGAAAAATGGTGATGAAGCAGAAACCGGTCATTCTTCAGGTTCTACCGGCTCTTGGTATCGGCGGTCTGGAACGTGGGGCGATTGATATGGCCGAGGCCATCAGTCAGGCTGGAGGGCGTGCCCTCGTGGCGGCAGGGAGTGGTGCCCTTGTGGCCCGTCTGCGTTATGTCGGGGGCGAGTTTGTGGAGATGGAATTCCGCAAGCGGGCGTCCCTCCTGTACTTTTTCAGCCGGGTGAGAGCCTTGCGGGAGCTGATCCGGCGGGAAGGGGTCAGCCTTGTCCATGCCCGGTCCCGCTATCCGGCTCTTGTCGCTGCCGTGGCCTGCCGCAAGGAGCGCGTGCCGCTGGTGACGACATGGCATGGCGACCATCAGGCCCGGTTCTGGTTCAAGAAGTTCTATAATTCCGGTCTGGTGCGGGGGCAGCGTGTCATTGCCGTTTCCGAACATATCGGGGAGCGGCTGCGCCGGGAGTACAGGATCGGGGATGACCGGCTGCGCATCATTCCCCGTGGCAGTGACCCGGAGGTGTTTTCTCCGGATGCCGTGCGGGGCATCCAGATGCAGGGCCTTCTGGAACGCTGGCGCATCAGTGAGGAAAGCCGCATCATTCTCATGCCAGGACGGATGACCCGCTGGAAAGGACAGGAATGCCTGATCGAAGCTCTGGGCTATCTGGCAACCCATCATCCGGAGCAGGACTGGGTCTGTGTGATGGTCGGCCCGGGCGAGGATAACAGCTATACCCAGATGCTGAACAAGATGGCGGAAGAACGTGGCATAGCGAATCGTCTGCGTTTTGCCGGTCCCTGCAACGACATGGCGGCGGCCTACCGGCTGGCCCATGTCGTGACGGTACCGTCCCTGAGGCCGGAGCCTTTCGGGCGTGTGCCGGTGGAAGCACAGATGATGGGCTGCTGGGTCATCGGGTCGGCACGGGGCGGGCTGAAAGAGACCATCCAGCACGGCGAGAGCGGCACGCTCGTTCCGGCAGGGGATTATCGGGCACTGGCCGGTGCCCTGAGGGAAGTGCTGGACGTGCCACCGGAACTTATGGCAGAGCGGCAGGATGAAATCCGTGCCCATGCTCTGGCCCGTTATACCAAGCAGCATATGCAGAAGGCGACACTGGGCGTGTATGACGAGCTGCTTTCCGTCGGGCTGCGGGATGCGTTCACACGCTTTCATGAGGAAAAGGACGCAGGTTCATGAAACCTGACCAGAACGGGACACCCGGCGGAACAGCCATGACAGCACGGCAGGAACGCCAGATGCGGGAAGCACAGGCGTTGCGGGCCAATCTCCTGCGGCGCAAGCAGCAACAGAGGAACCGTCCGGCACAGTCTGACCGCTCCATGTCGTCCACACGCCAAGAGGAACGTTGAGTGAGCGAGACACGTCTGCCTTTGCCATCACGGCAGGAGATCGCCCTGGGCATCATCACGGTGCTGTGGGGTGGGACCTATTACATCATCCAGATGGCACTGAAGACCAGTGGGCCGCTCTTCTTCATCGGGGTCCGTTTTCTCATAGCCGCCCTTTTCGTGATCTGCTTTGTCGGGCGCAGACATATCATGAAGGGGATTCCCCGTTCGGAGATATGGCGTGGCGGGCTGATCGGTGTGGTGCTGGCCTTTGGCTATATCTGCCAGACGGTTGGTCTTATGACCATCACCAGCAGCCGTTCCGCCTTTCTGACAGCTCTTTATGTGCCTCTGGTGCCTCTGCTCCAGTGGATCATCCTGCGCAAGGCTCCCAGTAAGAGCGGCATTGCGGGTATTTTCCTTGCCTTTGTCGGGCTTGTCCTTCTGGCGGAGCCGTGGAAGACCGGCCTGACCATGAGTACGGGCGATGGCCTGACCCTGCTGGGAACATTCTCCTACGCTTTCGAGATCATCTGCGTGGGGCTGTTCGCCCTTCAGACGGACAGCCGCCGCATGGCCTTCGTGCAGCTTGTGGCGGGGGGCCTCTTTGCCTTCTGTGCCATGCCGGTCATGGGGGAACATGTTCCTCCGTTCAGCTGGGGCTGGCTTGGCTGTGCACTGGTGATGGGTGTCGTGAGTGCTGCCACCCAGCTGGTGCTCAACTGGGCACAGAAGACGGTTTCGCCCACCAAGGCGACCATCATCTATTCCAGTGAACCCATATGGGGCGGGCTTGTTGGCTGGTTCACGGGTGATGTCCTGACGATGACGACCCTAGTCGGTGCCGGTTTCATCGTGGCGGGTGTGCTGGCCAGTGAGGTGAAGCCACGCTGGCCCCGTTTCCGCCGGACACTGCGTGGTGGTGCGGTGCGTGAACCGCTGCCGGAGCAGAAACGTCGCCGCCGTCGGCCCAGCATGTCCGATCTGGTGATCCATAGCGCAGCGGATGACTGATGCCTTCCGGCTGGGGCGGACAGATGATATGACGGGGGCAGGTCCGGCGGGTCGGGCCTCCCCTGTAGGCGGGTGAGCCTGTCCGCAGCGGGTCTGTTGTGAGGTCGGAGCGACCACATCATCCATGAGGGAGAACGGCCATGTCCATCATGCCCGATCACTGGATACGCCGCATGGCGCAGGAACACGGCATGATCGAGCCGTTTGTTGAAGCGCAGAAGCGTGAAAAGGTCATTTCTTACGGGCTGTCTTCCTACGGATATGATGCCCGTGTGGCTGATGAGTTCCATATCTTCACGGATGTGGACAGTGCGGTGGTGGACCCCAAGAATTTCTCTGCCGACAGTTTCGTGACCCGCCGTGGGGACATCATCATCCCGCCCAACAGCTTTGCGCTGGCCCATACGGTGGAATATTTCCGCATTCCCCGTGACACGCTGGTCGTGTGCCTTGGTAAGTCCACCTATGCCCGCTGTGGAATCATCGTCAATGTCACGCCGCTGGAACCGGAATGGGAAGGGCAGGTGACCATCGAGATCAGCAACACCACGCCGCTGCCTGCCCGCATCTATGCCAATGAAGGTATCTGCCAGTTTCTGTTCTTCAGGGGGGACAGCCCCTGTGAGGTCAGCTATGCCGACCGTGCCGGGAAATATATGCGCCAGTCTGGCGTGACCCCTCCACGGCTGTAACCGCCAGAACGTAAAAGGGTCTCCGGGCCATGTCATGGCTGGAGGAGAGGATGAAGAGGAAGGGAGGCAGATGGATTATTTCCTGATTGAGGGTGGTCGCCGTCTTGAAGGGCGCATCCCCGTTGGCGGGGCCAAGAATTCCGGCCTGAAACTGATGGTGGCAGCCCTGCTTTCTGAAGGGCCTCTCATTCTCTCCAATGTTCCGGACATTGCCGACATCCGCACCATGCGGAGCCTTCTGGGGCAGCTGGGTTATGATGTCACGGAGATTGATGGTCCCCGGAAGCTCAGCCTTGGTGGATGCATCCAGTCCGTGGAGGCTCCCTATGACATCGTGTCCCGGATGCGGGCCTCCATCCTGGTTCTGGGGCCGCTGCTGGCCCGCATGGGCGAGGCCTGTGTTTCTCTGCCGGGCGGCTGTGCCATCGGCACCCGCCCGGTGGACCTTCACCTCAAGGGGCTGGAAGCCCTCGGGGCGGAGATCAGGCTGGAGGGGGGCTATATCAATGCCCGTGCGCCCGGTGGCCTGAAGGGTGGCCGTGTGGTTCTGCCGTTCCCCAGCGTGGGTGCGACGGAGAATGTTCTCATGGCTGCCACGCTGGCCCGTGGGACGACGGAGATCGTCAATGCAGCACGGGAGCCGGAGATTCTGGACCTCGCCAACTGCCTCAACGCCATGGGGGCACGGATTACCGGTGCCCATTCCGGCACCATCATGGTGAAAGGTGTGGAGCAGCTTCATGGTGCCCATTATGCCGTCATGCCGGACCGGATCGAATGTGGCACCTATGCCTGTGCCGTGGGCATGGCCGGTGGGGATGTCCTGCTGGAAGGTGGTCGCATGGCCGATCAGGAGGCCGTCATCTATGCCCTTCAGCAGGCGGGTGTTGCGGTCACGGAGGAGGCAGGCGGCCTGCGGGTACGGAGTGAAGGCAGGCTGCGTGGGCTGGACCTGACGACCGAGCCTTACCCCGGTTTCCCGACGGACATGCAGGCGCAGTTCATGGCCATGCTCTCCGTTGCGGATGGAGCGTCCATGATTACGGAAACGATCTTTGAGAACCGTTTCATGCATGTGCCGGAACTGAATCGCATGGGAGCCAACATCACCATTCAGGGACGGTCCGCCGTGATCCGTGGTGTGAGGCAGCTTTCCGGTGCCAAGGTGATGGCGACAGACCTGAGAGCGTCTTTCTCCCTCATTCTGGCCGGGCTTGTGGCCGAAGGTGAGACAGAACTCAGCCGTGTCTACCATCTCGACCGCGGCTATGAACATGTGGAGAAGAAGCTCTCCGCCTGCGGGGCAAAGATCAGGCGTGTGAAGGTGCCTTCAAACGCCGGATGACCCCGGAGACGTCACCCACGACGTCATAGAGCCTCTGTGCCCCTTCATCGGCGAAGCCCTGCTCCACTGTGGCGTTCAGCATGGCGATGAGGGGGTTGGCCCAGCCGCCGATATTGAGAATGATGATGGGCCGCTGGCTCAGTGCGAGCTGGCGGTTCACGAGAACTTCCGAAAATTCATCGAACGTGCCGAAGCCCCCGGGCAGGATGACGTAAGCATCGGCGGCTTCAAAGAGTCTGGCCTTGCGGCTCGGCATGTCCTCGGTGACTTCAAGGTCCGTGACGCCTTCATGCAGGATTTCCCGTGCTTCCAGAAAGCGGGGAATGATGCCTTTCACGGTACCCCCGGCCTGTAATGTGGCGTCAGCCACGGCTCCCATCAGCCCTGCCCTGCCTCCGCCATAAATCAGCGTGATGCCGGCATGTCCCAGTGCCATTCCCAGTGTACGGGCTGCCTCCATGTAGGCAGGGTCATGTCCCGGTCGGGAGCCACAGAAAACGGAACAGTAACGGATGGTCACGGCAGGAGGTCTCCTTATGAACAAAAAAATGCCGGGCAGAAAGAATGCCCGGCATTTCAGAGAGATGATAGTCCCGCAATGGGGAACCTGTGTAGTTGGTTCCCCATCGTCGAGGATGCTGTCAGGCGGTGCTTTTCGGCACGCCGCAGCCCGGAATGCGGGAGAAGGCGGCACTGAAGGCAATCCCGCTGACGCAGAGGACACCGGCAACGGCAAACATGGTACCCCAGCCCATATGGTCACGCAGGCCACCCATGAACCAGCTGGACACCACAATGGTCAGGTCCGTGAAGATGGAATAGGCTGCAATCAGGATGCCATTATATTCCGGCCCATCGGTCTTGACGGCCATGGTGCCCATAGCGGGGAAGAGCAGGGAGAAGCCGGCACCTGTCAGGGCTGCACCAATGAGACCACCCATGTTGTTATGCACCAGGCAGAAGACGAGCATGGCCACGGCTTCCGTCACCAGGGACATGTAGGCGATCGGCACACCGCCGTGCTTGTCGATCTGGCCGGAAACGAAGATACGCATGAAGATGAAGCAGGCAGCGAAGACACCGAAAGCAATGCCCAGACCCGTCCAGTGATTTTCCGTGTAGTACAGGGCAAGGAAGCTGTTCACCGTACCGAAGCCGACCGAACCGGCAGCCAGAGCGGCACCGTAGGGCAGCACTTTCTTGACGGCGAGACCGAAGGACATCGGCTTGCCTTTGCCAGCCAGCGGCTTGATGGCTTTATAGAAGGTCAGCAGGATGAAGCCGCCGACACCCAGAGCCACCTCCACAAAACCGACAGGCAGAAGCGGGATGGTCGGCAGGAGCGTGCTGAGGAACTGACCGACGGTCACGCCAACGGCGATGCCACCGTAGGATGTGACACCATTCCAGGAAATGGCCACGGAGGAGTGCGCCTGACCGACACGACGCAGGTTCCATGCCGTCACGGACGTGGAGGTGCAGCTCTCCGACCAGCCGATGAAGAGACGGCTGATGAGGGCGATGCCCAGGGCAATATAGCGGGACGTGTCATTCAGGCCCATGAAGGTGGGAATCAGGGCGGCAAGACACACGAGCAGGCCGGAAATGGCGCAGAAAATGAGGCCGTAACGCAGCACGGCCTTGGGGCCAAAGACGTCAATGCGGTGACCGACGATCATGCGCCCCATGGCCGTGCCGATATACTGCAGGGAGATGGTGCTGGCGGCGATGGCCGTCGTGAAGCCCAGGGTATTATGGACAAACTGGGCCCCGATGACAGCATTGGGCAGCCCGATGACGAAATAGACGAGAAGATTGAATAGGACCACAGGCATGACCCGCATGGTCGGCGAGCATGTGTAGGTTGCGTCTTCATCAGACATGGAGCGTCCCCTTGTGCAGTTTTCCGCAGCCGTGCCTGCTTGTTTCTGTAACTGGCACAGCCTGTTATGACTCCTGACCATAGGTGAGAAAAACTGTTCCGTCACGGGGCAATGGTTTGCCCAGCTTCTATAGTTGTGTATGGCTGCCATGCAGCAGTTTATTATGATGACATGAAGTAGGCGGGGGCAAAGCATTTCCCTTCTGTCCGGCCTTCATGATAGAGGGCGGAATGACCATCATGACTGACCCAGCCGACAATTATGGGGGCCTGTGCGATGACTGACGACGAGATCAGAAAAGCCTGTGAAGAGGCGGGCTATCAGATTCTTTCTTCCGAGACGGTGTACCGCAATCCGTGGACGGCCGTGCGGGAGGACAGGATCATCCATCCCGGTGGTCGGAAAGGGCTGTATGGTGTGGTGGAGCGTGGGACATTCGCCGTCATCATGCCCATGCATGAGGATGGGCGCATCACTCTGGTCCAGCAGTTCCGTTATCCGGTGGGCAGGCGGCTCTGGGAGTTCCCGATGGGCATGTGGGAGACACGGCCTGATGCTGATGCCAGAGAGCTGGCCATGGGCGAGCTGCGGGAAGAAACGGGCTTGCGGGCTGGTGAGCTGATTCATGCAGGGACTCTCTATCAGGGGGCCGGTTATTCCACCCAGATGGGCCATGTCTTCCTTGCCCGGAATCTCGTCCGTGGTGAGGCCGAGCGGGAAGCCACGGAGGCTGACATGACGGTGAAAGACATGTCACTGGCCGAGTTTGACCGCATGATCGTGGAGGGTGAGATGACCTGCATGGTCACCTTGGCCGCCTATGCCCAGATACGGGCACGGGGTCTGCTCTGACCTGTCCTTCGCCGCTCGGGGACTCTGATGGGGCAGGAGGGCCGTCTTTTCTGCGCCGTTTTTCGTGGCGTCCGGCTGTCCTGATCCTGCTGCTGGCGGGGGGGCCGCTGCTGCTCTGGCAGGTTCCGGCTGTCCAGTATGGGCTGGGGCAGGTGAAACAGTGGGCGGGGCAGCCTCATGCGGCCCTGCATGTATTGCCGCTGGCCGTGCTGTACTGCGCTTTCGGTCTGCCACGGCAGGCTCTCTGTTTTGTTCTGGGGGCCGGGTTTGGTGTCGGCATGGGGCTTGTGGAGGTCAGTCTGGCCTATGGGGCCGGTGCCCTTCTCGGATATGGCTGGGGCCGTTTCTGGCAGCGGCGGAAACCGGTGGAAAGGGAGCCTCTGCGGTGGCTCGTTCGGGTGGGACGGCAGGCCCCGTTCCGCACGGTTCTGTGTGTCAGGCTGCTGCCTGTCGGTTCCGCCCTGCTGGTGTCCGTGGCATCGGGAATGGCGGGCCTGGCGGCAGGGCGGTTCGTGCTGGCCACCATGCTGGGTGGACTGCCCCAGAATCTGATTTTTCTTCTGGCAGGCAGCGGTGTAGAACTGCGCCACGGATGGGCACTGGTGGCAGCAGCCGTGCTGGTGCTTGTTTCCGCAGGGCTGGGAGGCTGGGTATTGCGTGGTTTTCGTAAAGAGATGAGGAAGCGGGATAGCAGAGCATGAAAACGTCACAGCGTGGTTTTTTTGAACATGCCCTGATTGGCAGGCCTCTGATCAAGGGTGGGAAGATGCCTTTCTGGCTGCCGCTCCTTCTGGGGACGCTGACGGCCGTTGGCCCTGTTTCGACGGATATTTACCTGCCTGCCCTGCCGGAGATGGAACATCAGCTTGGTTCGGCACCGGGGACGGGCAGCCTGACAATGGCGGCATGGGTCGCCGGTCTGGCCATCGGGCAGATCATTGTCGGGCCACTGACGGACCGTTTCGGCCGCCGTCGCCCCCTGCTTGTGGGAACACTGTTTTATGCGCTGGCGGCAGCGGGCTGTGCGCTGTCCACCTCCATGCCCATGCTCTGCTTCTTCCGTGCTTTTGCAGCCCTGATGGGGGCTGCCAGCCTCGTGGTGCCCAATGCGTGCGTCAGGGATGTGACGGTTGGTGATGCGACGGCGAAGATGATGTCCCGGCTCATCCTGATCCAGGGGGTGGTGCCCATTCTGGCTCCGGCTCTGGGAGGATTTGCTCTTCAGTTCATCACATGGCGGGACATTTTCTGGGCAACGTCCCTCTATGGTGCGATCGGCCTGTTGGCTGTCTTTCTCTTTCTGCCGGAAACGCTGGATGGTGAAGACCGTCACCCCATGCGACTCTGGGCTATCATGACCCGCTATGGGCAGACACTGAAGGACAGGAATTACCGCTTCAATGCGCTGATCTGGATGGTGCAGGGCTTTGCCGTGTTCACCTATCTGACGGCGGCCCCGTTCCTGTTCGAGAGTGTCTATGCCTTCACGCCCTTCCAGTATGGCGTGTTGTTCGGGGTGATGGCGGTGTGCATGATCGGGTCTTCCCAGATCAATGCGTGGCTGCTGAATTACTACCGCAGCCGGACCCTGCTGCGGGTCGGGCTGGGGATCAGCTGTGTCGGGGCGGCCATTCTTCTGGGGCTGGCTGTCTGGTCTGCGCTGGATGTTGATGCAGCAGGGCATCTGAAGTATCTCTATCTCTGGCCACTCTTCGGGGCGATGCTCTGTGCGCTGGGGCCGGGGGGCTGTATCGGCCCGAACGCCATGGCTGGTGCCTTGCTGACGCAGGGGCGCAATGCCGGCGTGGCAACGGCTCTGGCCGGGACGGGGCAGTATGTGTTCGGCATTCTGGCCAGTGTCATGTTCTCATGGCTGCCGGTTGGTACGGCCATCCCGATGGGGGGAATGCTGCTGGCGGCTTTCCTTGTCATGGCGGTTTTTGCCCGTATGGCTCCGTGAGGCTCCCTTTTAAAACAGGCGCATAAGGGCCTATAAGGGGCCTTGGTGTGACTTATGACCCGAATGAAGGCTTGCCATGTCCTTTAAAGACCCTGCCCCGCTGGATCTGAAACAGTATATCCGTGAGGTTCCCGATTTCCCGAAGCCGGGTATTCTGTTTTACGATATTTCCACCCTGATCCGGAATCCGGAGGCGTGGCAGGTGGCGACGGGGCGTCTGGCACAGGATGTGGCCCGTTTTCAGCCGGACATTCTGGCAGGGATCGAGAGCCGTGGCTTCCTGACGGCTGCACCGCTGGCAACCCGTCTGGGCTGTGGTTTCACCATGCTGCGCAAGCCGGGCAAGCTGCCGGGCAAGACCATCGCCCATAAATACAGCCTCGAATATGGCGAGGACGAACTGCATATTCAGGCCGATGCCGTCCGCCCCGGGCAGCGTGTGGTGGTGCTGGATGATCTTCTGGCAACGGGCGGCACGCTGGCAGCGTCCATTGATCTTCTGCGCAAGGCGGGGGCCGAGGTTGTCGGGGCCTCCGTGATGATTGAGCTTCTGGCTCTGGGTGGCCGCAAGAAGGTTGATGTTCCCGTCACGTCTCTGTTGACCTACGAAGACTGAAGCCGATAGAGCGCATGGGGGCGGCATGACGGTGGAATCCCTTCCTGTAACGGTGGTTCTGCCTGTCCTTCATGAGGCTCTGGCCACGGGGCCGAATGCCGTTCTTGTGGCTCCGCCGGGTGCAGGTAAGACGACGGCTGTTCCGCTATCGCTTCTGGAGGCCGCTCCGGACTGGCTGGGGAATGGCCGCATCCTGCTTGTGGAGCCGCGGCGTGTGGCCGTGCGGGCTGCGGCCCAGCGCATGGCGGCCCTGAGAGGTGAAAAACCCGGCGGGGTGATCGGCTATCGCACCCGCATTGACAGTGCCGTTTCAGCCCGGACACGCATTGAGGTCGTGACGGAAGGGTTGCTTGTCCGCCGTCTGCTCGCTGATCCGCTGCTGGAGGGCGTGTCAGCCGTCCTGTTTGATGAAGTGCATGAGCGGTCCCTTGATGGGGATACGGCTCTGGGGTTCTGCCGTGACGTACAGCAGAGCCTGCGGCCTGAGCTGCGGCTCGTTGCCATGTCTGCCACGCTGGATGCCGGGATTTTCACGACCGCCCTGAAGGCTCCATTGATCGAGAGTGATGGCCGTCAGTATCCGGTGGAGGTCCGTTACAGGCGGGATATTGCCCATCTGCGTGATCTGCCGGAAAGCTGTGCTCAGGCCCTGGCGCAGGCATGGCGGGAGGAAAACGGGTCCATTCTGGCATTTCTGCCCGGTGTGGGGGAAATCCGCAGGGCGCAGGCCAGTCTCCAGGCCCTGCTTGGTGAGCAGGCCCCCATCTATCCGCTTTATGGCGAACAGTCGGTTGAGGATCAGGCCCGTGCGCTGGACCATGCCTCCGGGCGGCGTATCGTGCTGGCGACCTCCATTGCCGAGACATCCGTGACGGTGCCCGGTGTGCGGGTTGTGGTGGATGGTGGCTGGCGGCGTCTGCCCCAGCGTGATGCCAGCACGGGTCTGCCCCGCCTGCATACACGGCGTATTTCCCGGGCTACGGCGGAACAGCGCGCAGGCCGTGCGGGGCGTCAGATGCCCGGTATTGCCATCCGTCTCTGGTCGGAGATGACCCAGCGCAGTCTGATCGTGCAGGAGGTCCCGGCCATCCGGGAGGCGGATCTGTGCGATTTTGCCCTTGTCACGGCGGCATGGAAGCAGGCGATGGGAACGGCCCCTGCGGCACTTCCCCTGATTGAACCCGCTCCAGAGGGCGGGCTGGCGGCGGCGCAGGCCCTTCTTCAGCTTCTCGGGGCACTGGACAGCCAGCAGGGTCTGACGGCTCTGGGGCGGAGAATGGTGGGTTTTGGCACGCACCCCCGGCTGGCAGCGATGCTCTGTGCGGCCCGGATAGAGGAAGAACTGGCCGTGGCGGCCTGTCTGGCGGCCCTCCTGGAAGAGCGTGACCCGCTGGGCGGGCGTGGCGGCAAAGGTGGGGAGGCATCGGCTGATCTCCGGCTGCGCCTGAAGCTCTTCATGCAGGATGATGCCCGTGTGCCCCGTCATGTAGTGCGGCAGCTCCGTCGGGCAGCAGTGCGGTTTCTTCGCCGGGCCGGGCAGGCTGTGCAGCAGGATGATCTGGCTGACCTCATGAGTGAAGGACTGGCAGGGTACAGTGCCGGGATGCTGGTTGCGGCAGGTTTCCCTGATCGTCTGGCGCAGCGGACCAGTGCGGATGGGCGTTACCGTCTGGCGGGTGGTGGCAGTGCCCGCATAGGGGCGACGGACCCGCTGGTGCAGGAAGGGCTTCTGGCAGGGGCAGCCTTTCACATCCGCAAGGGCACGGACATGACCCTTGCGGCTCCGGTCACGCTGGAGACTCTGCCGGATTCCGTGCAGGCCAGCCTGACGGAGCAGCGGGAACCAGCTCTTGATGGCACATCAGGCAAGGTGATTGTCCGGCAGAGACTGCGGCTGGGCAATCTGGTGCTGAAGGACCGGAATGTACCGGCGGAGCCGGAAGATGTTACGGCGGCCCTGCTGGCAAAGGTGCAGTCTGATCTGCCCCGGCATCTGGACTGGTCCGTGCCGGCCCGGCAGCTTCAGGCCCGTGTGGCACTGGCCCGGACGCATTATGCGCTCCATCTGCCAGACATGTCTGACGAGGCACTGGCCCGGAACATGGACTGGCTGGAACCGTGGCTGGCTGGGCTGGACAGGCTGGCCCAGCTCAGGGAGCTGGATGTGGCAGCCATTCTGGCCAGTCTTCTGTCTTATGAGGACCGGCAGGAGCTGGACCGGCAGCTGCCAACCCATGTCACGCTGAAGGTGGGGCGCAGGCGCATTGATTACACGACTGTCGTACCGTCACTTTCCGCTCGGGCGCAGGATTTTTACGGGACGACGGCCCTGCCGAAACTGGCGGGTGGCAGGGTGCCGCTCCATGCGACCCTGCTATCTCCAGCCGGACGGCCGCAGGCAGTGACGGCGGACCTGGAACAGTTCTGGACATCCGGCTGGCTGGACATGCGGCGGGACATGCGGGGCCGGTACCCCAGGCACAAATGGCCTGAAAATCCCGCCAGTGAGGCATGAAGCGGGGCCTGTCCTTCAGAAGGTTATTCCGTATCGCCGATGCGGGAGGACTGTATGACAAGGGGCAGGACCTGTTCATGGTACTGCACCTCGCGGAGGACGTTCTTCACCATGTGGGGATTGAGGCCTTTTTCCAGAATGTTCTTCTTCCTGATGTCGTACTTGCTCAGATTGTTGAAGACGACTCTCGTGAACACGATGGGACCGGTCACTTTCAGCGTTGCCACACTGCCGATGCCATGAAGGTCAGGTGTGTAGAAGAAGATGTTGGCAATCATCTGGTTGATGACCTTGGCCATCAGAGGGTGACCCGGTGCACAGATGAGGCACCATATGGGGTATTCCCCACCTTCAATATGGGAGATTTCAGCCTTTTTGCCCCATTCAAAATATTCGGGGATGCTCCAGTCCCATTGTGAAATGACGAAGTGGTCATCATCCTGCAGGACAGATGAGAGTGGCTCAGTGCTTCCTGATTTCATGTCCAGATAGACGCCGCCATGCTGATACAGGCAGAGATAGCGGAAAAAATCAGCCTGTGCGGCACCATACAGGCGGTTCAGTCTCAGATAGGCACTCAGGGCATCCCAGCCAAAATAGGCATAAATGAAATCGAGACGGTCCTTCTCGGAATAATATTTGTATTCCCAGTCTTTATTCAGGGTCTGTAGTGACTTGATGTTCTCAAGATAGCATTCCTGCGGGCGGAGTGCATTGTCGGTCTGGTGGATGATATGGGGGATGCGTGGCGAATAGGTTTTTTCCTGAATGAATTTGAACGGGACGGTCGAGATTCGCCTGAACTCTTCCCACCAGTTGGCTTTCGTGGCCAGCTCGAACGTGCCGTCAGGCCGGGCAGACAGGAACCTGTCATGCTGTAGCAGAAGAAAGGTGTCATCACGTGGGTTCAGGACGGTAATGCCATGCTTGCTCAGCTGTTCGTACGTGGGAAGACAGGCTCCGTATTCCTTGATGTCACAGAAATCGACATGCCTGATCCTGTCATCCTGGATTATGAGAACCGTAAAAAAATATGTCAGAAAAATCGGGTGATCCAGATCAATGTATTATTTTCGCCGTAATGATGCATCATGATACCTTTTTGAATGTGATAGACGTATTGATCCTGTGGATTCACTATAAAAATTCAGGAATTGACTTCATTATGATGCACCCCATTCATTAAATTAAGTAATATTACTGTTTCTTATCTCTTCATGACAGCTACAGGCGGACAGACTGCTACGGTGGATGAATTTGTGCAAGTATCCTGCCTAATGGAAGCAAGGGTGTGTCTTGCCGGACAGGGTAGATATGAGTCATATTATGGAGATCAGGAAGGTGCTTTCAAACGGGATGGAGTGTGGTAGGGGAGGACAGAGGTCAAAACATTGCGACATGCCTGTCGTAATGAAGGGAGCGCACTATTCATGCAGCCGGTTGTGAGGCATCTGATCTGGTCTGTCCTTTTACCGGCAGCCGTGGGGGGAACGATGGCCGCAGGCATCTGCCTGTGGTGGGTGCCCGGTGGTGAGAAGCTGCCCGAGCCGATAAGGAATACCAGCCTGTACAGGGCGGTGCATCGTCCGTCCGTTCCGGTATCGTCTCCGCTCGTGCTGCCGCCTGTGCCAACCCCCGTGACATCCAGCCCGCCAGCGGGGCAGTCCCATGAGGTGGTGGCGGTGCGTGATACGCTGAATCTGCCCAGTTTTGCGCCACTGGTGCATCAAGTCATTCCGGCGGTGGTCAATATTTCGATCTCTCACGGTTCCGCAGCAGCGGACAGTGATGACGACGATGATGACGCCACGAACCCGTCCAGCAGGGAGCCGTCATCAGCTTCGGCGCAGTCCAGACGGAAGAAGCATGTCCGGCGTCATACCAGTAACGGGGGCAAGCCACATCATGTCCTGCATCCGGCGGATGATGAGCTGACGGGAGCTGGGTCCGGTTTTGTGGTGGATGCATCGGGAATCATCGTGACCAACCGGCATGTCATCGGTCATGCCACGAGGATCATGGTGTCACTGTCAGATGGCCGGTCGCTGCCAGCTCACAGTCTGGGAGATGACCCGATGACGGATATTGCCGTCATCAAGGTGGACAGTGCGACACCACTGCCCTGTGTGGCATGGGGGGACAGCCGGCAGGTGGAAATCGGTGACTGGATTCTTGTGGCCGGGAATCCTTTCGGTTTCGGGTCATCCGTTACGGCCGGTATTGTCTCTGCCGTGGGGCGTGATCTGGGCAGTGGCGCACTGGATGACTTCATGCAGCTGGATGCGCCCATCAATCCGGGAAATTCCGGCGGGCCGGCCTTCAATCTTCAGGGGCAGGTCGTGGCGATGAATGCTGCCATTGCCTCACCCAGTGATGGTTCTGTTGGGATCGGGTTCGGCATTCCGTCCGAGATCGTTGCACCAGTCGTGGAATCCATTCGCAAGACGGGTCATGTTGAACATGGCTGGCTGGGTGTGACGCTCAATGATGCCAGCTCTCCCATGTGGGTTGAGGATGTGGACCCGCACGGGGCTGCATGGCGGGGCGGACTGCGGAAAAGGGACGCCATTCTGGCCATCGGTGATGTCCCCGTCCATGATGCCCGGACGGTGCTGCGCAGCGTGGCAGCAGCCCATCCGGGGACCATCTTCAATTTCACCATACGCCGGGAAGGCAAGGTCATGACCCTCCCGGTCGCACTGGGCAAACGCCCGATGGCTGATTTCTGATCCTCAGGGTGTAGGCGGTTCCCGGTCTGCCAGGCGGGCTTGTGCATGGACGGTCACGCGGACGGTCTGCATTTCTGCCGTGCTCTCAGGGGGTGCGGAAGCACTGCGGGCCATCATGAGCATGGGCGGGGTACCAAAAGGCGGATGTGGCTCGAAGCCATCAGGGCCATGCCCGCCGATGCGCACCCGTTCCAGACCAAGGAGAGTCTGGCCCAGTGCCGTGGCATCTTCCTCAGCCTGCTGGCGAAGTTTCTTGAGGGCACCGAGACGGGCCTGCTGTTCCAGCTTCTCCCGTGTTTCCGGGTTGAGGGTCCACTGCATGTCCTCGATGCCCAGTCCCATCTTCTGGAGTTTTTCGGCCAGGGCAAGCAGGCCGTCACGATTCTGGCTGCTCAGGGTCAGGCTCTGGCGGGCAACCCAGTTTTTCCTGTTATGGGGGCCATAGTCTTCATTGACGGTGTAGTTGTCTGCCGTGGTCTTCACGTCAGGCTGGTCTTTCAGCACGGCCATGGCACTGCTGATGAGCTGGTTGAGCTGCTGCTGTGTGCTGGTGGGTGAGGGGCCTTCCATCCTGGCAGAAAAATGGATGGAGAGGGTATCGGCCTTTGCCTGTTCCTCGTCAGAGACGGAGAAGGACAGCAGGGTGCCGTGAGGATGTGGCGGCGGGGGTGTCGTGACGACAGCACCGCCATCCGGTACGGCAAGAGCCGGGGATGCAGAGACGGTGGCTCCGCCCAGCAGGCAGCCTGTGGCCAGGGCTGTCAGACAGAGACGGTGCAGGGGATGACGTAGGCTCATTGATGAGGCTCTTCCTGATGTTTCAGTAAAACGAGTGCACGCCGTAGACGACCGATGCCCGCCCTTATGTGATTCTGCTGGCAGAGTTCCCGCCCCTGTTCCTGCAGATGCTGTGCGTCTTCCATGGCTCCGACGGGAACGTCATGGGGCAGGCGCATTTTTTCGGCCAGATGATTGCTCAGCTGGGCGCAGTAGGCCTGACTGTCACTGGTGATGACGAGGTCCTGCGAGGCGGCAGGAGGCGGGGCATCTTCATGCAGCAGTGATCCCCAGGCAAGTCCGGGCCGTGATGGCATCTGGACCAGCAGAAGGATGACAGTGAGGAAGAATACGGTGCGCATGGTCATGGGGATATCACAGCCAACATGCCCTGAAGATGGGCGGGATATGAATATTCAGTAACGGGGATGGGGAGCAGTGGGAGGTCATGACGGTCCTTCCGTGAGAGGGGCCTTTCGGGTGGTCTGCTCCGCATCCTGCGTGAGGGGCAGGAAGAGCGTGACCTTCAGGCCCGGATTGGCCTTCGTGAGGGTCAGGCGGCCATGATGCAGGCTGGTGACGGCCTGCACCAGAGACAGGCCCAGCCCGGAACCGGGCGTGTTGCGGGCACTTTCAGCCCGGAAGAACCGCTCATGGGCACGGAGTATGTCGGCATCATTCATGCCCGGCCCCTGATCCTGCACGCTGATTTCCAGCCCTGCCGGGCTGCATTCCGACGGTGAGTGGCCCGGTGGGGCGATGGCAGGGACAGGGCGGGCACGGAGGGTCAGCGCACTGTCCGGCGGAGAGAACTTGATGGCATTGTCCAGCAGATTGGCCAGAGCCTGCTGGAGCATCCGTTCATCGCCGAACAGGGGCGGGAGGGGAACGATATCAAGGTGGAGGTTCAGTCCGGCTTCTTCGGCAGAAGCCTCATACAGCTCTGCCATGTTGGCCAGAAGCTGGTTGAGGTCCATCATCGTGAAGGCTGAACGGCGGGACCCCGCCTCAATCTGGGCAATGCGGAGCAGGGCTTCGAAAATGCCGGTAATGTGGTCCAGATCGCCGATGGCCCTGTCTACCGCCGTGCGGAGTTCCTCCGGAGAGGTGGCGGAGAAGAGGGCTTCCTCAAGCTGGTTGCGGGCACGGGTGATGGGCGTCCGCAGGTCATGGGCAATGGCATTGGAGACCTGCCGGACACCTTCCATCAGCCGGTTGATCCTGTCCAGCATGGTGTTGACCGTCTCGGCCACGAGGTCCGTCTCGCTGCCGGTCAGGGCGATGCGGTGATTGAGGTCGCCACTGGCCACGGCGGAGGCCGTGCGGGCGATGGAACCGACCATGCGGCGGAAGAGGTCCCGCACCACCAGCGCACCGCCTACGGCCAGCAGGGCGATCATGACGGCACACCAGATGACCGTGCGGGTGATGACGGTGCTGAGCAGCGTGCGGCCCCGTATGTCATGCCCGACAATCAGCCTGAAGCCATGAGGCAGATCATAGGCCTTGAATTCCGCCGGGGTGGTGAAAGTATAGCGGCGGATGGTCAGCTCGTAGAAATGGTCCATCCGCTTGATGGCGACCGGCCAGCCCGGCAGGTTCCCGGCCAGCCTGCGGCCATGACGGTCCGTCAGCAGATAGAGGGCGTCATCATCGATGTTCTGTTCCAGGCGGTCCGTGATGGCGTCGCCAAGAGCCGGTGCCCCGCCATAGGTCCAGCGTTTCTGGAGTTCCTGTGCATCCGTCTCGATGAAAGCCCGAACATGCCGGTTGAGCAGGTTGGTGCTGCTCCACCAGATGAAGGACAGGAACAGCGTGGCGGAGATGAGGAACAGGACGCCATAGCCCAGGGCAAAATTGATGCCCGCCGACCGGATGGGCCAGTGTCTGCGCCGGCCTTCCCCCTGTTTCCTGCGCCACGGGGGGAATCGGCGTCGTGAGGGAGGCCTGTCCTCTGCCATGATGTGACCCTCCGCTGCTTCCGCTTTCAGTCCTGCGTGGGGCGGAGAATGTAGCCCGCATTGCGCACGGTGTGGATGATGGCTGTCTCGAAGGGTTTGTCCACTTTCTGGCGCAGCCGGGAGACATGCACGTCAATCACGTTTGTCTGTGGGTCGAAATGGTAGTCCCAGACTTTTTCCAGCAGCATGGTCCGGGTGACGACCTGTCCGGCATGACGGACGAGGAATTCCAGCAGGCGGAATTCACGGGGCTGGAGGTCGATCTTCTGGCCGCCACGACGGACCTCACGGGAGAGGAGATCAAGCGAGAGGTCGCCCACCGTCAGGGATGTTTCCGGAGCGGATTCGTTATGGCCCCGGCGTCCCAGGGCTTCCACACGGGCCAGTAGCTCGGAGAAGGCGAACGGCTTCGTGACGTAATCATCCCCGCCAGCCCGCAGGCCGTCCACCCGGTCATCGACTTCGGAGAGGGCGGACAGCAGAAGCACGGGCGTGTTGTTCTTCTGGCCGCGCAGGGTTTCAAGAATGTTCAGGCCGTCAATGCCACCGGGAAGCATCCGGTCAAGGATGATGATGTCATATTTTTCCCCGATGGCCAGATACAGCCCGTCCTTGCCGTTATCGGCCTGGTCCACGTTATGTCCGGCTTCTTTCAGCCCCTTGAGGACGAAGGAGCGGACAGTCGGGTCATCCTCAACCAGTAGAATACGCATTGGTCCTGCCTGTTTTCCTGATATGCTGCATCGTGCATCTTGTGGGGCAAGGATAGCGGCAAGCCGGGGTAAAAGGGAAGCATCGCCCTTTCCGCTCCCCGGTTCCTCACATTACGGATATGTAAGAATATCCGGCCGCTGGAAATCATTGGCAGGGAGAGATAGCCATGCAGTACAGGAAACTGGGGCGGACTGGCCTGAAGGTGAGTGAACTATGCCTTGGGACCATGACATACGGCCAGCAGAATACTGAGGCTGAGGGCCATGCCCAGCTCGATATGGCTCTTGAACATGGCGTAAATTTCATTGACACGGCAGAGCTGTATTCCATTCCCCCACGGGCGGAAACGCAGGGGGCCACTGAGCGGATCGTGGGGAGCTGGCTGAAGGCCCGTGGCAACCGGGAGAAGGTCATTCTGGCCAGCAAGGTGGTCGGGCGCAGCCAGAATGACTGGTTCCGACCGGATGGTGAAAAGCCACGCCTGACACCGGCGCAGATACGCTATGCCATTGAAGGGTCTCTCCGGCGGCTGAATACGGATTATCTGGACCTTTACCAGCTTCACTGGCCGGATCGTGACATCAACATTTTCGGGGAGGGTGGCACGACGTTCCGCACGCTTTCCGATGCGGACGAGGTGCCGATTGCCGAGACTCTCGGTGCTCTGGGGGAGCTGGTGAAGGAAGGCAAGGTCCGTCATGTGGGCCTGTCCAACGAGACGGCCTGGGGCGTGTCGGAATTCCTGCGTGTTTCACGGGAGGAAAAGCAGCCCCGCATTGCGTCCATCCAGAACGCCTACAATCTGCTGAACCGGACCTATGAGATCGGTCTGGCGGAAATGGGCCTGCGGGAAGATGTCGGCCTGCTGGCCTATTCCCCTCTGGCGCAGGGCTATCTGACAGGCAAATATCTGGATGGTGCCCGCCCGCCGGGGGCACGCACGACCCTGTTCAATCGGGGCCAGCGTTATGAGAAACCCGGCGTGGATGAGGCCATCCGGGCCTATCAGGCACTGGCGAAGGAATCCGGGCTTGACTTTGCCCAGATGGCCATTGCCTTCGTCACGTCCCGCCCGTTCGTGACCTCCAACATCATCGGTGCCACGACGATGGAGCAGCTCGAAACGGCCCTGATCTCCATTCAGGTGGAGATCGCGCCGGAGCTGGAGGAAAAGATCAACGCCATCCACCAGCTGAATGCCAATCCGGCCCCCTGACGCCGCAGGCATATTTTCCTCTGGTGAAAACCCCGCTTCACTTCTGAGGCGGGGTTTTTCGTTTTCAGGCTTCTTTTTTCAGCAGCTGCCAGAGAGCGAGCAGCACCCCGCCGAGCAGGGCGAGATAGAGCAGCACCGCCGTGCCGATGAAGTGACGGGTGCTGCGGTGGGAATCATCAGCCCACTGGAGGAACGCCGTCACGTCGCTGGCCATCTGGGGAATGGTGGCTTTTGTTCCATCCGGGAAGGTGATCATCCCCTCATGCAGGGGAGGACGCATCTTGAACTTGTGGTGATGCGTCAGGGCGATGGGGTTGTAATAGGTATGCGGGGCCAGCGTGACACCGGGCGGGATAGGGCGATAGCCTGCCAGCATCTGGCGGATATAGTCCGGGCCACCCCGGATGGTGCGGGCAATGTGGGACAGATCGGGCGGATAGTCTCCGCCATTATTGGCTTTGCCCACGGCTACGCTGGGATAGGGGGAGGCGATGGGGCTTTCCAGCCCGGCATGACGCTGCTGCGCCCAGTGCTGAAGGGCCGTGACGGAGGGCTGAAGGCCGATCATGTCTCCGTAATGGGCACGTTCCATGCTGTGGCAGGAGCTGCATACCTGCTGGAAGATCATCAGTCCCCGTTCTTCCGGACGCATGGGGGGCGGAGGCTCTGTCGGTGGGGGAGCTTTCTGTATGGGAACGATGGGGTCATCCGCCGTGTCGGCCAGAGCGGGCAGGCTGGTCAGGGAGACAGAGACGAGAAGGGCTGTGCCTGTCAGGACGGTACGTAGAAGCCTCATGGTGTCTCTCCCTGTGTGGATGAACCCGTGATTTTTCGTTCTCTGTATGCGCTGACGGGCAGCAGGACCAGAAAAACGAGGAACCAGACCAGCATGGCAGCCCGGCTGAGCCAGACCCAGAGGGGCGTGGCCCCGTTCATGCCTGCCAGAATGAGGGTGATGAAGGCGATGAAGAACAGTCCCATGCCCAGCCGTACCAGCGGGCGGTATGTGGCGTTATGGCGGGGGGAACGATCCAGCCACGGCAGGGCGAAGAGAACCAGTAGGCTGGCGGAGGCAGCGATCAGCCCACCGAGACGGGAAGGAACGGCCCGCAGCATGGCAAACCACGGGGCGAGGTACCATTCCGGTGTGATGTCCGCCGGTGTCTTGAGCGAATTGGCCGGGATGACATTATCCAGCTTGCCCAGCAGATCAGGCAGGAAGAAGATCAGGATGGCGAAGAGAGCCAGAAACACGCAGACAGCCAGACAGTCCTTCACCACATAGAATGGGGCGAAGGGGCGTGTCGTCCGGTCCGGGCGGGGGCCATCCAGCGTGGGGTTGCTGGAGCCGGTTCCATGCAGGCAGAGAACATGCAGCCCGATCACGGTGGCGATGATGAAGCCAAGCGTGAAATGCAGGATGAAGAAGCGGTGCAGGGCGATGCCCCCCAGCGTATCCTCACCAAGCAGATAGACAAGCAGCCCGTGGCCGATGCCCGGTATGGCCTCCACGGCATGGGTGATGACAGTGGCCCCCCAGTAGGACATCTGCCCCCACGGCAGGACATAGCCTGCAAAAGCCGTTGTCATGAACAGGAGCATCATGACCAGGCCGGAGAGCCAGACCAGTTCCCGTAGGGCCTTGTAGGACCCGTACCAGAGGCCCCGCCCGACATGGAGATAGAGCGCAGCGAACAGCATGCTGACACCACCCGTATGGATGCTGCGGATGAGCCAGCCGGAGGGGACCCGCCGTTCAATGGCTTCCACGCTGTCGAAGGCCCGGGACAGGTCCGGCTGGTAATGCAGTGACAGGAACAGCCCGCTGACGAACATCAGCCCGAAGGCGACCATCAGACAGGCTCCCAGTGTCCAGAACAGATTGACCGGCGGCATGGGGAAGCGGGCCATGTGCCGGCAGAGAGGTTTCAGGAACGGCAGACGGGAGGAAAGCCAGCCTCTGGATGGGGGAATCGTGTCATTCATCGTGTGGGCCGTTCCTCAGAGCTGCTGGATGCTGTTCATGCTGAAATGTGGCGAGAGCGTGCTTTCACCCAGCCGGATCGTGTGGTCATCCACGAAATGCAGTGGCGGGACAGGGAGGTTGTAGGGTGCCGGCATGTTGCGGAGGACCCGTCCGGCACCGTCAAACTGTGACCCGTGGCAGGGGCAGAAGAACCCGCCGGAGGCGGGCAGGCTGGAAATGTCCTTATAGTCCGGTACGCAGCCCAGATGGGTGCAGATGGTGACATAGATGCCGTATTCCGGCCGGAGGGACCGGTGGGCATTTTCAGCTTCGTGAGGCTGCTGTTTCATGCGGGACTGCGGGTCGGCCAGCTGGGCAAGCAGGGCCGGGTCTTCCAGCGCACGGATCATGTCCGCTGTGCGGTGCTGGATGGCCACGGGCATACCCTGCCAGACCACGACCTTGTGCGCTCCGGGTTCAAGGTCCTGTACGGAAATGTCCATGACGGCCTGTTCCTGCGTGCTGGCAGCGGAACTGGCCTCCGTACGGCGGAGACTGTCCAGAAACGGTACGGCCAACGTGCAGGCTCCCGCTCCGCCCAGAGCGATGGACCCGGCTGTTAGGACCGTGCGGCGTGTGGGGCGGGGCAGAAGGGAGGCGTCTTCATCTGGAAAGGGATGAGGGATGCTGGCATCGTGTTTCTGAGTCATGGGCGGCTTTCCTTGTCAGGAGGCCATTTATAGAAACAGCGGCGGGGTGGTGCAATCAGCATGCCGGAAGGGACTGACCGTTTTTCCCTGTCGGGAGTATGGCCTACTGCCGGTTACAGGGCGGCCCGTATCCGGCCACCAAGGTTCAGGCAGCGGCGTTTCAGCCCCTCCATCAGCAGATAGACTGCCGGTGTGGTGTAGAAGGTCAGAAGCTGGCTGACAGCCATGCCTCCCAGGATGGCAATGCCAAGTGGGTGACGCAGCTCACAGCCATAGCCTCGACTGGTCAGCAGGGGGATACTACCAAGGGCTGCAGCCAGTGTTGTCATGAGGATGGGGCGGAAACGTGTGACGGATGCGTGATGGATGGCGTCTTCTGCTGTCATATCTGGATGGTGGTGGTGGATGTGGAGAGCGAAGTCGATTACAAGAATGGCGTTTTTCTTTACGAGGCCTGTCAGTAGGATAACGCCAATGATGGCGACAAGGCTAAATTCTTCTCCAGTAGTCCAGAGACCTAAAATGCCACCGACTCCGGCTGAAGGTAGGGTGGATAGGATGGTGACCGGGTGGATAAGGCTTTCGTAGAGGATACCAAGGGTGATGTACATGACAGTAATGGCTGCCAGAAATGCCAGCAGCGCATTGACCATGAGCGCATTCGTTTCCCCGGCTGTCCCGGTGAATTCACCGTGGATGCTGTCCGAAGCGTGAAGGCTGGCAAGGGCGTTGTTGATCAGGGCAATGGCATCATCATAATTTGTTCCATCGGCTAAGTCGAAAGATAGAGTTGTAGCGTAATAGCCATTGTGGTGGGAAATACGAAGTGGCAAAGGTGTATTGACGACATTGGCGACGTTATCCAACGGAATCATCGTTTCTTGTGATGACGAGACTGCGGCTCCGTTGGAATTGTTGCCAGATAGTTGGTTGGCTAATGAGTTCGTAACGGAATCTCTGGAAAGGGATGCCTGTGAGCTGAGTGTCGTATTGGTACGGACACGGATGAGGTTGGAGGCGATGCCGCCTGCTGCTGTTCCAGCTGATGTAGAGAGCCACAGATGGTGCAACGTGTTGGGGTATTCACGGAATGGCTCGGCCACCACCATGACGACCCGGTGTTCAGTCAAGGGGAGATGGATAATGGAGACAATGCTCTGGCCATAAGCATCGAACAGAGCATTCTGTACCAGCTGGGGGGTGATGTTGTAGCGGGCCTCAAGGTCACGACGGATAACAATGTTAGCGGCGACGCTCAGCTCTTCGGCATCGGTGGAGAGATTAAGAAATTTTCCGCTAGCCCGTAATTTGGTTAGAAGTTGGGGCATGGTTGTGTAGAGGGGCGTACTGTCGTCGCTCTGGAGGACGTAACGGTAATTACCGGTTGTGTTACTGTCATCACCTCCCTTGCGGGTATGGTCCAGGGCCCAGAAGAAGGTCTCTCCTCCAGCCTGTTGTGGAATAGCTTTACGTAGACGATTTAAGACGGTCGAAATATCACTGCGAATGCTTTTATCTTTTAATGTAATAAAAAAGCGTCCTTTATGATTGTCGCGATTGAAAGTTATGACCGTTTGTACAGCTGGGTCATGTTGGACAATATCTCCTACTTGATGGATTCTACGAGTGAGTGCTTTGAAGGAAAGATTTGGCTCTCCACTTATACTGCCTTGTAAAATGGCTAAATCCATTTCTGGTATAGCGGTCTTAGGCATGAGTATAAGGCCTCCAACCATAAGTACGAAACTGCTAGGAAGGGTCAACCCAATGAGAATGGGATGACGTAAGCTCCAGCGCAGGGAGCGTTCATAAGTAATTGTAAGTTGGGATAGACCATCTTCTATAAATCGGACAATTTCTTTTAAACTAAAAAAAAGCCAGTGGAGGGGGGCGGTGGCGAAAGATTTGTGTGGAGGGGTAAGTTTTTTTTGTGTGTGATTTTTTGGTTTAATCGTAAGAAAACGTGCACAGAGTGCAGGTGTCAGAGTGAGTGATAAAATCATGGAAATTGCGATAGTAGCCGTCATTGTTAGTGCAAATTCTTGTAAGGCGGAGCCGAGCGTCCCAGGGATGTATAAGAGCGGTATGAAAACAGCGATGAGGGATAGGCTGATCGAAACGATGGTAAAAGCAATCTCAGACGTGCCTACGATGCTGGCCTGATGGCGGTCCATTCCTTCCTCTATATGACGAGCGATATTCTCCAGTACCACGATGGCATCATCGATGACGAAGCCGACCGCAATGGTCAATGCCATGAGAGAGAGGATATCTAATGAAAAATTGAACCAAGCCATTGCTGTTAATGTACCGGATAGGGCGACAGGAATAGTGATGGTTGGAATAAGTGTACTGGTAAAATGGCGGAAGAAGATTGCTACGACCATTACGACTAAGATAATAGATATAACTAGTGTTGCTTTAGCGTCTACTAATGAAGCACGGATCGTCATGGATAGATCTAGTCCGGTGCGGAGTTCGACGCTGGTAGGGATTGCCTGTCGAATTTGAGGAATACGTTTTATAATGTCATCGACGATGTGTACGGCATTGGCGTGTGGTTGGGGAATGACGGCAAGAGTGATAGCTGCTTGTCCATTTAGTGTACTATTTTGATAGACGTCTTGTACATCGTCTCGTACGGTGGCAACGTCTTTCAGAAAGATAGGATTCCCGCCGTTGCGATAAGCAACGATGAGATCTCTGTAATGGGCGGCATCTACGGCCTGATCGTTGGTTTGAAGCTGGATACGCTGGTTGCCCGTGCTGATGAAACCCTTGGGTGTGAAGGCATTCGCCGAGGCAAGGGCGGAGCGGATATCCTCGGGGTTTAGGCCCCAGCGATAAAGTGGGTAGGGATTCAGCTCCACTCTGACAGCAGGGTTAGACGAACCGAATATTTCGATGCGACCTACACCTGGGATTTGGGCAAGCGCAGGACGGACGCGGATGGCGGCGAGGTCATAAAGTTTAGGGCGAAGAATTTGGTCTGATGTTAGGTGCAGAAGGTAGATAGGTCTATCCCCATCTAGCTTGAAAGCTTGTGGATCGGAGGTCAGGGTACCGGCGGGGAGATCACTTCGAGCAGCACGTAGAGCGGCTTGTACGTCCCGTAGTGCACCGTCAATGTCTCGGGACGAGGAGAAATCCATGAAGATGGATGTTTGTCCGCTGCTTGTGACGGATTCCAATGACTGCACGTCCGCAATGGATGCCAGACGCCGCTCCAGCGGTGTGGAAACGGAGGTTGCCATTTGCTGTGGGTCTGCACCTGGCTGGTTGGCGACCACCATGATGGAGGTTGCCGTCATGTCTGGCATGGTGGAGATGGGAAGAAAAGGCAGAGCGATTAGCCCAGACAGGAAAATGGCGAGAGCTAGTAGCGTTGTTGCTACGGGGCGGTCAATGAAAAGACGACAGAAGATCATCCCTAAGTATTAACTCTTTTGTGTCGTGTTATTAAGAAACCTTCGCCTGCATTAAAGAGAATCCCTCACCTGAATCAACCTGTTTTTACTGATTGTTCAGCCTGTATGACGGCTGGAGGAATAGGGGGCTGACAGGGCAGCCCTCAGTTCATGCTGCTCAGGGGGTGATGGGCTGTGCCGGGACGTAACCATAGCCCTGAACGTAAGTGGTCGTCTGGGACACATATCCCTGCCCGGGCTGGTAATGGGTGTAACCGGGAACCGGATAGGGGTAACCGGGGACAGGCGGGGGAGCGGCAGGCTGCTGGATGACGACGACATTCGTCTGGGGCGGTGGCGGGGGTGGTGCATAGCTCGGGGCCATGAAGGGCGTGGCATAGCCCCCGCCATAATAGCCGCCATCACCATAGCCATACCCGTTGAAGACACGGTCAACCACGTTGTAGCCGATGCCGGTTCCCACGCCATAGCCCAGCCCCCTGGCGAAGCTGTGGCCAAAGCTGTGATGATGGTGCGCTTCTGCCGGGCTGCCGGCAAGTCCGCAGGCCAGAACGGCCAGAGCAGCACCGGCAGTCATCTGTTTCAGCATCGTGGGGACATGGATCATCTCGTTCTCCCTTGTTCCGGCATCATCAGGCTCGAGCCTGTCTTCTCCCAATGTGGGGATGTCATGGCGACAGGATATAGGGGGCGGGCTGATAAAATGTTAGTGAAATTAACGTCACGAAACGGCTATGTTCCGGATCGGGAGAGTGGGTTCAGGCGGCGATGCTGGCAAAAATGCCCCGTGTCACCGTCTGCACGTCCTGTGGTGCCAGACAGGCCAGCAGTCCCCGTGCCCCGGCATTGATCCATATGGTGTCATGTGTCTCTGCACTGCGGTCAATCACGGTTGGCAGGTCTTCCCGGGAGCCGAACGGAGTCGTCCCGCCGGAGACGAACCCTGTGCGTTCATGGGCTTCATCGGGCTGCATCATCTTGGCGTTCTTTCCTCCCAGAGCCGCAGCCAGTGCCTTGAAGTTGACTCGTCTGTCCACGGGAATGACGGCAAAAGCCGCCTGTTTCCGGTCGATCTTGACTGCCAGCGTCTTGAAGACGGCGGAGGGTTCCGCCCCGATGGCACTGGCCGCCTGCTCGCCAATATGCCCTTTCCGGGGCGCATACTCATACTGGCGTATTTCATAAGGGACGCCCGTACTGTCCAGAAAGAGGGTGGCAGCTGTGTCGGGATGATCGGTCATCAGAGGGGACCCCCTGTCTTCATGAAGGTGAAAGACATGCTTCCATAAGACCGTGCCTGTTCCGGTCTGGCAAGGGGTACGAGGAATGGTTGCATCTGCGGCTTCCGGGGATCATCTTATGGGGGAGGCTGGTGGCATGTCGGCTGCCAGAGTCCGTAATGCAGGGAGAAGGCATGATGTCCGGACCACTTGTCGTTCTGGCAGAATTTGAGGCCAGAGAGGATACGGTTGAGGCTTTCCTGAAAGCCTGTTACCAGGATGCCGTCCGTTCCGTGGCGGATGAGCCGGGCTGTTTGGAATTTACTGTCCAGCGTGGCGAAGATGATCCCAATTTTGTCGTGCTGCATGAGGTCTATGAGGACCGTGCCGCCTTTCGGGCGCATGAGACGGCTCCTCATTTTGCCACCTTTTCCAATGCGCTGAAGGAGCTGGGCATTGTCACGAAGCAGATCCGCTTTTTTCACAGGCAGAAGGGGTGATGCTGCGTCCTGATGGATGATCTCTTCCCGGAGACCAGAGAGCGGCTGGTGCTGGCTCCCGGTGCGGTTCTGCTTGGCGGGTTTGCGAAAGCGGAGGCTCCGGCCCTGCTGCGGGCTGTGGAAAGCGTGGCGGAGCAGGCTCCGTTCCGTCAGTACAGGACAGGCGGTGGCAGGCTGATGGCGGCCGCCATGACATCCTGCGGGTCCTATGGCTGGATAAGTGATGGACATGGCTATCGCTATGTGCGGACCGACCCTCTGACAGGCCGTCTGTGGCCGGTCATGCCAGCCGTGTTTTCCATACTGGCAGAACGGGCGGCGCGGGTAGCAGGTTATGCGGGCTTTGTACCACAATGCGGGTTGATCAACCGTTATGAAGCTGGTGCAGGCATGGGGCTGCATCAGGACCGTGATGAGCGTAACATGAAAGCCCCGGTTGTCTCGGTGTCTCTGGGGCTGTCGGCCATCTTTCAGTGGGGTGGTGCCAGACGTCAGGATGCCCGCCGGAACGTGCCGTTACATCATGGGGACGTGGTTGTCTGGGGTGGCTCCAGCCGACGTAACTTTCATGGCATCCTGCCCGTCAGGTCAGCACCGGCTGTGGAAGGGCTGGGCTGCCGTTATAATCTGACCTTCCGGGTGGTGGACTGATCTTCCGTCGTCAGGGCGAGGAGACGGAATCCAGATTGATGAGGCTGGTGGCGGGCTGGAAACGTGCGGGTGAGTGGGCGGCCCTGTCTTGATCATTCTCTTCCGCCGTGACTGGCGGGACATGGGTGAAACTCAGCGTCACCCTGACGGTCCTGCCATGCAGGAAGACGTTGCCGATCGTGTCGTCCTGTGCAGGGCTGATGCCGTGGGCCAGCTGCGTATCCCGCCACGGCGTGATGAGGCGTGACGACCATGCATCTTCGCTGGAGACGGCATCGGGCTGGTCCGTCTGTTCATCGGAGATATAGGGCGTCAGCTGCCCATCGGTGAAGCAGGCATGGCTCATGTAGTTTTCCACGGCATCCCTGTAAGGGTGGGATTTGTGGAGGCGTGGCATGTAGAGGCCATTCCATCTGCCATCATACGTGCAGGCCTTCGCCCGCCACAGCTGGTCCTGCCCTTTTTCCATTGAGCATTTCACACGGACATGCAGCGAGTCGTCACTCTTTTTCGAGGCAAAGGTGAGGGGCGTGCTGGCCAGTTTCTGGCAGGGCAGGGTGGGGACGAGCAGCTCCGGTGCTCGTGGACGCCGGGCAGCCGGAAGAGGGTCGCCCGGTTCAGCCCGGGCGGCGGAGGCCACGGTCAGCATGGATGCGGCGAGCAGGAAGGCGGACAGATGATGGCAGGTCATGAGGCGAGACTATCGCAGCATACTGTGAAAAAGGATTCACAATATCGTATGGGCTGCGGCGTCAGGCAAGCGGTTCCCGTCAGCAGGCCGGAACATTGACGGCGAGGCCACCCAGAGCTGTTTCCTTGTAGCGGTGATTCATGTCCCGCCCGGTCTCGGCCATTGTCTTGATGACATGGTCCAGCGAGACATAATGCGCGCTGTTGTCATCGCTCATGGCCAGAGAAGAGGCATTGATGGCCTTGACGGCTCCGAAGGCGTTCCGCTCGATGCAGGGAATCTGCACAAGGCCAGCCACCGGGTCACAGGTCATGCCCAGATGGTGTTCCATGGCGATTTCTGCGGCATGTTCGCACTGTTCCGGTGTGCCGCCCAGGGCTGCCGTCAGCCCTGCTGCGGCCATGGAGGAAGCCACGCCGACCTCTCCCTGACAGCCTACCTCCGCCCCGGAGATGGAAGCGTTGAGCTTGAACAGTCCCCCGATGGCGGCGGCCGTCAGCAGGAAGGTCCGCAGGCCGTCTTCTGAATATTCGGGGCAGAAATCCCGGTAATAGCGCATGACAGCCGGAATGACGCCCGCTGCACCGTTCGTCGGGGCGGTCACGACCCGTCCGCCTGCGGCATTTTCTTCATTCACGGCAATGGCGAAGAGGCTGATCCAGTTCATTACGCCATGAGGCGAAGGAGCGGCGTTGGTTCTGGCCTGAAGGCGGGCATACAGCTTAGCAGCCCGTCTCTGCACCTTCAGCGGGCCGGGAAGGGTATCCGTATTGCGCAGTCCGGCCTCGATACAGGCCAGCATGGTCTCGGCAATGCGGTCCATGCCCCGTTCCACATCCCAGAGGGGGCGGGTGGCCGTTTCGTTGCGCATCATGATGGAGGCGATGTCGGTATTCTGCCGTTTCGTATGGGCCAGCAGTTCTTCCCCGCTGTGGAAGGGGAAGGGCACGTCGGGCAGGGAGTAGGACATTGTTCGGGCTTGGTCTTCTGGCGTGATGAAGCCCCCACCGACGGAGCAGAAACGCTGGCGTGTGATGAGGGTTCCATCCCGCCCGAAGGCTTCAAACTGCATGGTGTTGGGATGGATGGGGGGAATGGTGGCCGTGTCCAGGCAGATGTCGTTCTGGTAGTCGAAGGAGAAGCTTGTGCCGTTCAGGTTCAGCAGGTGTGTGCTTTCGATGTGCTGGACCAGCTTTCTGGCGGTGTCCGGGTTCACATGCTCCGGTGTTTCTCCGGCCAGCCCGAGGAGGACGGCCTTTATGGTGCCATGCCCTTCGGCTGTCAGGGCCAGCGAGCCGTAGAGGGTGACGACAATGCGGGCAGGGTCCTTCTCCAGCGGGCCATCTGGCAGGTCCGCCAGCACGTCGGCAAAACGCTGGGCGGCCCGCATGGGGCCAACCGTATGGGAGGATGATGGGCCAATCCCTATCTTGAACAGGTCAAACAGGCTGAGCATGGAAAAATAAGGCCCTTGTTGCGTGAATCTCCTTATCTTTATGGGATAAAATCTGCCCTGTTATAAGACTTAAAAAATAAATTATTCTGATTATGAAACGAAGAAACAGTCCTGCTATGCAGGATGCTGCCCGGTTTGCCCTTGTCATGAAAAAGGCCATGAAGGGGAGTTCCTCATGGCCTTTTCAGGACCGGTTCAGCGGGGGGACGGATGTTCCCAGATATGGTCCAGCATGTCCCGGCACTGCGTGATGAGGGCGGAGAGATCGCCGTCATAAAGGCTGTCCGGTACGTCGGAGGAGAATATCTCCACGGCGCAGGCCCCCCGGAAACCGGCATCCCATGTGGCATGGAGCATGTCATGGAGAGGGATGCTGCCCTTGCCGGGAACACGCCTGTCTCCTGCGGAGCGGGGCGTACGCCAGTCGCTGATCTGCACGACATTGATGAGCGGCCCGGCCCGATGGATGGCCTCGCAGACATCCGGCTGCTGCCAGATGTTCCAGTAATCCAGGCAGAGGCCCAGAGCGGGATGATCCACCGCCCTGATGACATCCAGAGCCTGATCGATCGTCCAGATGGCGGTCTCGTAATTGATGGAGGTTGGGTTTAATGGTTCCAGGGAGAGGGTGATGCCCAGCTCCTGGGCAAGAGGGCAGAGATGGCGCAGGGCCTCGACCGTGCGGGTGATGCAGCCCATGATGTCCCCATTTTCCGGCGCACCGGTATTGACGACAAAAGGCACATCCTGCGCATGGGGAGCGTAGCGGCGCATGCTCTCTTCCAGCCGGGCAAGGCGGCGTTCCGGCTCCTGCGGATAGGGCATCATCTTGCTGGCCCCGAAGGTACGCACGGCAGGCTGGAAGGAGCTGACCTTCAGACCGCTTTCTTTCAGCAGGGCCATCTGTTCATCAAGCCGGTGCGGGTCCAGCTTGCTTTCACAGAGTTCAATCGTCTCCACTCCCAGAGCCGCATAATGCTTCAGGTCTTCCTCGAAGGACCAGGGCTGGGTGGTGAATTCATTCATGCCGAAGGCAAAGGGGAAACCGCTCATGCCGCAGCTCCTTCTTCCATGAAGGTGAGGACCGTCTGGTTGAACTTCTCCGTTTCATCAAGGAAGACCATGTGGGAGCTGTCCTCAAATTCCACGGCACGGCAGTCCGGCATGTGTTCGGCTACCCAGCGGGGGCCTGCGGCGGGGAGAACCTTGTCCCTGCCTGCAACCATCATCAGTGAGGGCAGGGTGAGATGGGGCAGCACGTCCCGCCAGTCCTGCGTCGTGTGGTCAGCCATCATGAGGGAAGCGGCAGAGCTGGGGCATTTGGCCATCTCGCCCAGCAGCATGGTTTTCTCATCATCAGCCAGGCTGGTGCTGAGACAGTCGGAGAGATTCTGCCGGTCGAAGGCGGAGCGGTTGAAGGCCAGCTGCTGCTGGAGGAATGTCAGGCCTGCCTCATCGTAACAGGTGGCGTGCCCCAGTTTCCAGTCCGGGGAGAAGAACTGCTTTGGTGTCTGCTGCACGAAGATGGCACTGCGGAGTCTGTCCTGACCGAACAGCTCCAGATAGGACCAGATGATGGGGGAGCCGATGGACCAGCCCAGTACGGTGACATCTTCCAGCTTCAGCGTCTCGATCAGGTCCCGGAGGTCTGCGGCCAGACGGGCGATGCGGTAGCCGTGTTCCGGCTTGTCTGATTCGCCATGTCCCCGCAGGTCCAGCGTGATGACACGGTATTTTTGCGAGAAGGCGTCAATATTGCGGTGGAAGAACCGGCTGGAGAATGTCCAGCCATGAATCATGATCAGGGGCCGCCCCTGGCCATAGTCTTCGTAATGAAGTTTCACATGGTCGCTGGTGGTGATGAAGGGCATATGCGTATTTCCCGTGTCTGAAGAGGCATGGCAGGCCGTGCCTGCCCCCATGTGACTATGGGTATCTGTCCCGCCCTTCCGCAAGGGGGAATCAGTTTTCCTCATCTCCGGTCCGGTCCGGGGCGGGTGGTGCGGTGGGCAGCCAGACCAGGAACGTCGTGCCGTGGCCGACCGTACTGTCGACATGCAGGCGGCCACCATGCCGCTCCAGTATCTGGCGGACGATGGCGAGGCCCAGCCCCGTTCCCTGTCCGGTTCCGGCAGTGTCGTCCGGCCTGTCCGTGACACGGTAGAAACGTTCGGTCAGGCGGGGGAGATGGTGGGATTCAATGCCTGGTCCGTCATCCGTGACGGAAAGGAGAATGCCGCCTGCATCGGAGGCAGGGTGATTGTCCGCTGTTGCCCGCCGTGCATTAAGCTGGACATGCAGCGTATGGTCAGGCCGTGTGCCGTAACGGATGGCGTTTTCGATGAGGTTGAGGAAGAGCTGCACCATTTCATCTTCGTCGGCCAGCAGGGTCAGGCCTTCTTCATGCGTGACGCTCAGCTGACGGCTCTCATCCTGAAAGCGGGGTGTGACTTCTCCCAGGATAAGAGCGAACAGCTCTTCGACATCCAGCCGTTCATGGGGGCGGTGATGGGTTTTCAGTTCAAGCCGGGAGAGATAGAGCAGCCGGTCGATCAGCCGCTGCATCCGGGTGGCCTGCTGTTTCATGATGTCCAGATACAGGGTGCGGGAGGCCGGGTCTGTCTGGTCATTTCCTTCCCGGAGCAGGTCGATGAAGCCGCTGAGGGAGGCGAGGGGCGTACGGAGTTCATGGCTGGCATGGGCTACGAAATCGGCCCTCATGCGGTCAACGGCCTGCATGGTGCTGCGGTCATCCAGAAGGGTCAGGACGAGGCTGTCCCGTCCTGAAGCTCCGGCCAGTCTGCGCATGGACAGGCGGACCGAGCGTTTTACCGGCACATCCAGGCTGACGGTTGCCGTACAGGCGGTAGGCAGTCCGGTTCCGGCGGCTGACGGGGCATGAAGGGCCGTGTTCAGGGCATTCCGTGCGTTGGGGTGGCGGAGCAGGGCACTCAGGCTGTCCCCGTAGCGGGCTTGTGCTTCGGTATTGCAGGCCAGAATCTGTCCCACGGAACCGAGGATGAGGGCCATGCCGGGGATGGTGTCAGCCAGCTGGGTAGCATCGGTGAGAGAGGGGGCGTGTGGGGGTGGCTGTGCGGTGGTGACAGGGAGAATGTCCGGGCGTGCAGTGCGGCGGGACAGACGTCCTGCCACGCTCCAGCCCGCAAGGGCGAGGAGGGCGCATCCTGCCATCATCAACGCCAGCAAAAAGACTGATGATGTCATCAGTCTGCGCTGGGCTGTCTGGCCATCCGGCCATCCTCCAGAGCGTAACCGGCGGCACGGATGGTCCGTATGAGGTCCGGCTCCCCCTCATGGTTCAGGGCTTTGCGGAGGCGGCGGATATGCACGTCTATGGTGCGTATTTCCACATGCACGTTCGGCCCCCAGATGCGCTCCAGCAGGTCCTCACGGGAGAAGACCCTGCGGGGATGGCGCATGAACAGCTCCAGCAGGCGATATTCGGTTGGTCCCAGGGGAACGGGGCGGCCGTTGCGTGTGACCTGATGGTGTTCCGGTTCCAGCGTCAGGGGGCCGAAGGTGATGATGTCCTGCACGGGGCGGGTCCGGCGCAGCAGGGCACGCAGGCGGGCATCCAGCCTGTCGGCACTGCATGGTTTCGTCAGGTAGTCATCCGCACCATTATCCAGCCCGGCTATGACATCTTGCTCATCCATCCGGGCCGTGAGGAAGAGGATGGGAAGGTCCTTCAGGCCCGGTTTCTGCCGGATGATGCGGCAGAGGTCCAGCCCGGAAAGGCCGGGCATCATCCAGTCCAGCAGGGCCACGTCCGGGCGGGTGGTTTCAAGGAAGGACAGGGCCTGTTCGCCATCCGGGACGGCACTGACCCGATAGCCACGCTGGCGCAGGCTGTGTTCCAGCAGGAGGCGCAGGGCCGGTTCATCCTCCACGACGAGGATGAAGCCTTTGCAGGCAGGCTGCATGGGGGCTGTCATGGGTAGGCCGTGTCCTGTCCGGCATGGCCGTGGGGACGGGATGGTGGCAGCATGGACCCCGTGACCATGAAGACCACACGTTCGGCCATGTTGGTGGTGTGGTCGCCGATCCGTTCCAGATTTCTGATGATGAAGAGCAGGGCGATATGCAGGCGGATGGTGTGGGGATTCAGGGTCATCTGTTCCAGTGAATCTGCCGTCATGGCCTCGCAGTACTGGTCCACAAGCTGGTCGGCTTCCCAGATGGCATGGGCGGCACTGGCATCCTTGCGTTCCAGAGCATCCATGACACGGCGGAGGTGTTCCAGCACCAGCCGTCCCATTTCGCCCAGGGCAAGACGGGCGGGCCGGGGAATGGGCTGTTCCATCTCGCTGAGGCGGCGGGCGATGGAACTGGCATAGTCGCCCATGCGCTCCAGCGCACCGGTCATGGGGATGCAGGCGACGATTTCACGCAGGTCTGCCGCCATCGGGCCACGCAGGGCGAGAAGGCGGATGGCCAGTGTCTCGATTTCATGCTCCAGAGCATCCACCATGTCATCCTGACGGGCCGCCTGAAGGGCGGTGGCCGCATCATTCTCGGTAATGCCGGTCAGTATGAGGGAGAGCTGATGTTCCACCAGTCCACCCATCCGTTCCATCAGGGACCGCAGATGGAGCAGTTCATCCTCGTAGCGTTGCACAATATGCTGCCTCTGGCGCATGATGCTTCTGTCCCCCTATGGGAGGGCACTCTATCCTAATTCCGCAGGGGCGGAAACAGCATCGGGAACCTGGACGGGGGCGGGGTGGAACAGGCAGGTTTCTGCCATCCCCGTCATGGTACGGGGTGTATTCCTTGGGATGTAACAAATATTTCATGCCGGCATCAGGGCCTGCCATCATGGGTGATGCGCTCCGTGAAGGGCTGACAGGCACAGGAATTGTCATGACAGGAAGCCGCCGTTCTTTTCTGCAGCAGTGTTCCGCCTTTTCTGCTGTGGGTCTTGCTGGCGGAATGGGGCTGGGTGAGGCCCGTGGAGCCTCCCATGTGCGGGAGCTGCTACTGGATGAGGCCAGTTTTTACCCGCTCTGGCCTGATGCGGCGGAAGCCGTGGAACGGTTTCGTGTCCTGCATGGGGGGCGTGTTTCGGGCGTCCGGGTGCCCGGTCTCCATGTCATGCGCCCTGCCAGCCCCAGTGGAGCGGCTGTCATCATCGCAGCGGGAGGAGGGTATGGGCATATTGCCGTGGGGCATGAGGCCCTGCCGGCGGCCCGCTGGCTCGTGTCGCTGGGGATCACGGTTGCCATCCTGCTTTACCGTCTGCCGGGGGAAGGATGGGCTGAAGGCATGGAAGCCCCGCTGGCCGATGCCAGACAGGCCCTGCATCTGTTACGGTCCGGGCGGACTGGCCGGGACATTGATGCACGGCGTGTGGCTCTCATGGGATTTTCTGCCGGTGGGCATCTGATGGGTCTGACGGCCCTTCGGGAGCAGGACAGGCCACCAGCCCTTTTGATGCTGCTTTATCCGGTCGTCAGTGTTGCACCGCCTTTTACCGGCAGCCGTACCAGCCGGGTATGTCTTGGCAATGACCCTGCACCGGAGCGGGCGGCTTACTGGTCCCTGCCACCTCATGTGCGGGATGATGCACCGCCCCTGTTCATGGTCCATGCGTCAGATGATCCGATCGTGTCGCCAGAACAGGAGGCGCTGCTGGTGCAGGCCTATCAGAGGCATCACCGGCCCTGTGAAGAGCACTGCTTTCCGGTTGGTGGTCACGGGTTTGGCGTGGGGCGCAGGGATGGACCGACGGCGCAGTGGCCTGTTCTGGCGGAAGAGTGGATGAAACGGTGGGGTTTCATCTGAGAAACTCAGGACAGGTCCGGGAGTGACCGCTGCTGGTAGGGGCGGACGCTGAGGCTCGTCTGCAGCCATGCGTCCTCAGTCTTGCTCAGGGGGCTGTTGTGACGGACGGCCAGAGAAATGGTGACATGGATGGTCGGGTTACGCAGCGGGCAGCAGTGAAGCCCGTCATTCTGTGCCGGACTGTGGAAAGAGGCGGGAATGATGGTGAGGCCGATACCGGCCTGAACCATGGTCAGCAGCAGGGTCGTGTCGCTTGTGCGCCCGGTGACCTGGGGTGTCACGCCATGATGGGCGAAGGCTTCTGCAATGAACCGGTTGATTTTGAAATCCTCGTTCATGAGGACCAGTTTTTCTTCCAGAATCTCGGTGAAGGAACAGGAGGTCCGGCCAGCCAGTGGGTGTGAATCCGCCATCAGCAGGCAGAGTTCTTCCTCTGCGAAAGGAAAGGTGCGCAGCTGCCTGTTCTGGACAGGCCCCACGAGGGCGGCAATGTTCGTATGGTGTCCCAGGAGCTGTGTGATCAGCCGGTCAGACGGGTATTCCTCTATGTCCAGTACGACATCGGGATACAGGCTACAGAACTGCCGGATGATGGGACGGAAATAGATGGCCCCCAGTATGGGAGGGAGTGCCAGATGGACGGTGCCTTTCAGCGGTCCCGTTTCATCCGTCATGGCCCGGTGCAGGTTCTGTTCCGCTTCAAGCAGGCGTTCGGCGTGGTGGAAGAAGGTTTTCCCTTTTTCCGTCAGGGTGATGGTTTTGTGCGTCCGCTCGAAGAGGCGGACAGCCAGTTTGTTTTCCAGAGAGCGGATGCCCATGCTCAGGGAAGGCTGGCTGATATGCAGCAGGTCACTGGTGCGGCTGAAGCTGCCCTGTGTGGCAACGGCCATGAAATAGTGAAGTTCCCGGAGGGTCAGCTGAGGATAAAGCATCAGTAAAAGCCTATGATCTGTATAGAACCATAATATTATCATATCGTAGAATGGCACGGTAGGATTTCTCCCATGATCACGAAATGACGTGAAGAAAAGGGAAGGTCAATCTTATGGTAAAGGTTGTTGATTACCTGCTGGAGCAGCTGTCCCGGATTGGCATAGAGCATGTATTCGGCGTGCCGGGTGACTATGCATTTCCGATCAATGATGCCATCACGGCCCGGGAGGACATGCGCTGGATCGGATGTTCCAACGAGCTGAACGCCGCCTATGCGGCTGACGGCTATGCCCGTGTGCGTGGGGTTGCGGCCCTGAACACGACGTATGGTGTCGGTGAGCTGAGTGCCATGAACGGGGTGGCCGGTGCTTATGCAGAGCATCTGCCCATCATCCATCTTGTGGGGATGCCCAGGCGGGCGATTCTGGAAGAGAAAAGGCTGGTGCATCATACGCTGGCTAACGGTCAGCTTATGGCCTTTTACGAGGCAGCCGGTCATGTCGTCTGCGCCCGGACGGTGCTGGATGGCCTGAACTGTGTCCGGGAGGTGGAACGTGTTCTGACGGCACTGCGTAAGGAGCGGCAGCCTGTCTATATCGGCATTCCTGCCGATGCTGCGCATGATGATGTGGTGATGCCTGAGAACCACGCATCTCCGCAGCCTGAAGGGAACCGGAAACAGGCCGAAACCGTGGCACATCGTATCATCTCCGAGCTGGCACGGAGCACAAACCCGTGCGTTCTGCCCGGCATCCTGACGGCCCGTTTTGGATGCCGGGAAGCCGTGAGGCTGTTCCTGGCCCGTTCCGGCCTGCCCTATGCCACCATGTATATGGACAAGGGCGTGGCGGTGAAGGTGGCGCCGTTTTTGTTGATGACATCGCCGGTGGTGCTGTTGAGGAGCGTGGCGGTGCCGGCCTCATTGGTGAGGGTGCCGATTTTGGCGGCTTCAGAGAGGTTCAGGATATTACTATTGGTTGTAGTGACTTTGATAGTACTACCTACAATGTCCGCCCTGCCTTTATTAAGGAGTATATTGGAAATTGTGCTTCCCTTGGAGGAAGAATCTTTAAAGACTCTGAGGGTTGCCCCTTTGTCATTTATGACGTTGAATAACGTGGTTCCGTGTAGTGTGAACGTGCCTTCGTTCTCAATTGTTCCACCGATACTTCCGCCTGTAAGATTGGCTGTTCCACTGTATATGGATGGATTATCTGTGATGGAATTGGACGATGCCTGACTTCCATTTGTCGTATCATCAGCCTGTGCTTCAGTAGAGATGATGGACAGCGGAGAAACGCTGGCCAGAAGCATGGCAATGCCGACAGAGACTTTGCGATATGTCGAGTGAGTGCGTTTTCTGTTCAGACCGGTGGTGTGGTTGAGATCGTGAAAGGCGGTCGTGCTGGCGTTGGTGGGCAGAGAAGACAAAACCGCATCATGTGATGTGCGTTTTTTTCACAGTTCGCGCCTTTCAGAGAAGAAAAATCGTGAGCGGTACAGGAGTATTGAACAGAGCTGAGGGATGCTGATGTCACACCCATCCCAAGATATCCGATGATTAAAAAATAAATAAATTACGGTCAAGAAGTAATTATCAAGAGATAAATTAAAGGTGTATTTATTAAATTTACGTAAAATTCTTATTCGAGGGAATCGGGGCTTATAAGGTGGATTTTCAAGTGTTTTTATGTAAATATTTTTTCTTAGAAGTATAATTCATGTTATTGTACAGTATTATTCGAATTTAACTGAAATAAACTATGATTTTAGGGAAATTTCCTGATTTATCATTTTGGTTTATGGATATTTCCCTATTAGAGATTCATATGGATGTTTCTGCTATTCTGACGCGGGCAATCAAGAGAAAACAGATTATCTATGGCTGTCCTGTCGATTCTGATGGGGCGGTCATTTTTTTCCTGAGAACATCAGGCCTTTTTTCTATGGGATATTTCTTTTTGGTTTCATAAGAAAATAAATATCAAACTATTTTATCCAAGGTGATTTTAATGGGTGGATATGATATTTTCTGCATGAGAGTAAAAGTGATAAAGGTGTTACATGTTCTCTGTATAGAGAGATGGTACATATTCACAGATATGGTACAGTCATTCCATGTTTGTTTTGTCCCCGGTCTGTATGGGGTCAATGTAGGAGGATATTCATGGTAGATGCGCTATCCGAGAAATCCAGAACAGCTTTCATTTTCATGGATTTCCAGAATTACATCCTGAAAAATTTTCTGCCTCCCGAACGGGCACAGCAGGTGGTGGAGAAAGCCCATGCCGTGCTTGAGGCCGCCCGTCAGTCTGGCTGTCTCGTCATTCATGTGATGGTCTGTTTCCGCCCTGGTTATCCAGAGATCAATGGGCGCAACAGGATGTTTTCATGGATAAGGGAGAGTGGCATGGCGATTCCCGAGAGTCATGAAATCGCCATTGATGACAGGATGGCTCCGAGGCCGGAAGAACCTGTGGTGCAGAAGCGGCGTGTCGGAGCCTTTGGCAGTACGGACCTCGACATGATTCTGCGGGCACAGGGAATTGAAAAGATTTTTCTGTCAGGGGTCGCAACATCTCACGTCGTGCTGACAACCTTCAGTCAGGCCTGCGATCTGGATTATGATCTTGCCGTCATCAGCGATGCCTGTGCGGATGGTGATGAGACCGCCCATACATTCCTGACAGAAACGTTTTTCTCCAAGGCGGGGGATGTCCATACGTCTCAGGCTGTCGTGGACGCCCTGAAAAAATGATTCCCTGAACAGGGTTGCCCGTTTCGATCCGGAGACGGGCAGCGGATCGGAGCATTCCGAAATGCCGAAGATTCTTTCTGGCGTCAGCCTGCTGGTACTGTCACATTGTGGAGTGAATGGCGTCCCGTACGGGATTCGAACCCGTGTTGCCGCCGTGAGAGGGCGGTGTCCTAGGCCTCTAGACGAACGGGACTAAAGGCGTGAGGCCTTCTCTAGAGGGATTGCCGGGGAAGCGCAAGGGGGAAAAGCAGGGCGTCCGGAAAAAACATTCCCGATCCCCTGACCGGCAAAGCCTCCATTACGGGAGCGTTGCCAGTCAAGAATGGTCTCTTACCGTCCAGAAGACAGGATGGGGCCGAGAGGATGGCCACCAAGAAGGTGAACGTGGAAATGCGGTACTTCCTGCCCGCTGTCACGGCCCACATTGCTGATGAGGCGGAAACCGCTGGGAATGAGAGACTGTTCGGCGGAAATCTTGTCCACCAGCTTCCAGAAATCCAGAATCTCTTCATCGCTGGCACGGGAGATGAAGTCGTGCAGGTCCGTATAGGCCCCACGGGGAATCACCAGAACATGGATCGGTGCGAGGGGTGAAATGTCATAGAAGGCAAAAGAATGCTTGCTGTCGCACACACGCTCGGCAGGAATCTCCCCCCTCAGGATTTTGGCGAAGACATTGTTGGGATCATAGGCGGGGCTGGATGTCGGCATAAGATGGGTTCCTTCTCTTCTCCTCATGATTGGGGAGTGGGGCAGGGGGAAGTCAAGGGGAGAGGGCGGCAACCCACCTATGAGCCGCGCCTCAGAAGGTGGGTTTCGGGCGGGAGGCTTTTTCCTCAATCCCGCTCGTGCCTTCACGGCGTTCCAGCTCGGCCCAGACATCTGTCGGATCAATGCCTGCATCGACCCACATGACGATCAGATGGTAGAGAACATCCGCACTTTCGCTGATGAGGCCCTGCCGGTCACCCTTGATGGCCTCGATGACGCATTCGACAGCTTCTTCACCAAATTTCTGGGCGATCTTGCTCCGCCCTCTGGCCATGAGGCGGGCTGAATGGCTGACGGATGGTGAGGCCCCTTTGCGGGCCATGACCGTGTGATAGAGCCGCTCCAGAACATCCTTGCGGGTTTCGGGTGATGAAGCGTTATTCTGAGACATATGTTTTCTGTCCTTTTTCATGTCGTTCCCTAGCGGTCCAGCCTGACGGGAAGCCGGGCATCATGCAGGGCCTGTTTGACATCACTGATTTTGAACTGGCCGAAATGGAACACGCTGGCCGCCAGGAGGCCGCTGGCTCCCGCCTGCGCTCCTTCCACGAAATGGGCCAGCTCGCCCACCCCGCCTGATGCGATGACGGGAACAGAGACACGGTTGCAGACAGTTTTCAGCAGGTCGAGGTCGAAGCCGGAGCGGGTGCCGTCACGGTCCATGCTGGTGAGCAGGATTTCTCCAGCACCCCGTGTGGCCATCTGTTCTGCCCAGTCCACGGCGTCCAGCCCGGTCGGTTCCCGCCCGCCTTTGGCATGGACCTCCCATCCGCCATGCCCGTTGGAGCGGGCATCGATGGCCACCACGATGCACTGGCTGCCGAAACGCTCCGCCGCCTCATTGATGAGGTCCGGCGTGCGGATGGCGGCGGAGTTGATGGCGCATTTGTCGGCACCGCTCAGCAGGAGCTTGCGGATGTCCGCACAGCTGCGCACGCCACCGCCAACGGTCAGTGGCAGGCGGACTTCGGCAGCGGTCCGCTCCACGACGTCAAAGATGGTGTCACGATTGTCCGAGCTGGCCGTGATGTCCAGAAAGGTGAGTTCGTCCGCCCCGGCAGCGTCATAGAGGCGGGCCTGTTCCACCGGGTCGCCCGCATCCCGCAGGGAAACGAAATTGACCCCTTTGACGACCCGTCCGTCACGGACATCAAGACAGGGGATGACACGCAGTTTCAGCATGATCCCTCCAGCACGTCGAGGGCTTCGGGCAGGCTGATGCGGCCATCATACAGGGCACGGCCCACGATCACGCCAGTGATGCCGGGTGTTTCATCCGCCGCCTGACGGAGGGCACGGAGATGGTCCAGTGTCCCCACGCCGCCGCTGGCAATGACGGGAATGGAGACATTCCGGGCCAGCTCGACCGTCTGGTCAATGTCCAGCCCTTCCAGCATTCCGTCACGGGTGATTTCTGTGAAGATGATGCCTGCCACGCCTGCATCCTCCATCCGGCGGGCAAGGTCCGTCGTGGTCAGCTCGGAGACTTCAGCCCAGCCCTCGGTGGCGACACGGCCCTGCCGGGCATCAATCCCGGCGATCACACGGCCCGGCCAGGCACGGGCTGCCTGACGGACGAGGTCGGGGTCCTTCACGGCGGCGGAGCCGAGAATGACACGGCTGACACCGGCCTCCAGCCAGCGTTCGATGGCCTTCATGTCCCGCAGGCCACCCCCGAGCTGAATGGGGAGGGACGTGTTGGCAATGATGCCTTCCACGGCCTTCACGTTGGCAGACTGGCCTGCAAAGGCTCCGTCCAGATCAACGATGTGGAGGTGGCGGCACCCGGCCTGTTCAAAGAGTTTTGCCTGTGCCGGTGGGTTGTCGGAGTAATGGGTGGCCCTGCTCATCTCTCCCTGTTGCAGGCGTACGCAGGCACCGCCCTTGAGGTCGATGGCCGGGTAGAGGGTCAGCGGCTTTTCGACAGGGCCACCCGGTTCCGGGCCATGATGGGGCGCGGAAAGGGACGTGCTGACGGGTTGCCACTGCATGGCTTTTTCTTCAGGGACGAGGAGTTTTGAGAAGAACAATCCGCGCACTGTCCGGTCTCCGATTCGTGCAAAATAGGGGTGAGTGCCCCAGTGGGTGAAGCCAAGTGAATTGAGCAGGGCAATGGCATCGGGCAGTGTTTCCCGGACACGGCAGTCCAGCACCTTGGCACCACGGGACTGTGCCCGTGTGATGATGGCCTCCATGAGCAGGTTGCCCAGCCCCTTGCCCCGTTCATAGGGAACGATGAAAAAAGCGGTGATTGTGGCACTCGTACCGTATATCTCGGAACGGGTGGCTGCATGGGCTAGGACCGCTGCGCCGCAGATGCTGCCATCCGGTGCCCGGACGATGAAGACATCACGTTCCGGCACCAGCAGGAGGCCTTCAAAGAAGCGGCGCAGGACGGCACTTTCAGGCGGCGTGTGCCAGTCGAACACGCCCTCGGCCAGAATGGCGGCCACGGTGCTTTCCATCAGGCTTTCGAGATCATCCTCGCAGATGGTGTTCTCCAGCCGCTCGGCCCGGTAACTGTCAGAAGACTGGTTCATGGCTGTGCCTGCATCAGCCCGGCTGCCATGTCAGGAAGTTGCCGAGGATGGTCAGCCCCACGTCCTGACTTTTTTCCACGTGAAACTGTGTGCCGCACCGGTTGCCCTTCGCCACGATGGCGGGGACCGCCATGCCATACTCGGCCGTGGCGACGGTTTCCTCCGCACGAGCTTCCATCAGGGCGTAGGAATGGACGAAATAGCCATGATTGCCCGGCTCCAGCCCGTTGGTCAGGGGGTGGGCACCGGGTGTGAAGGACAGGGTGTTCCAGCCCATGTGGGGCAGGCGGAGACCCTGTTCGGAACTGCCCGTCATGGGGGCGATGTGACCGTCGATCCAGCCCAGCCCTTCGGTGCGGCCATGCTCCAGCCCATAGCGGGCCATGAGCTGCATCCCCACGCAGATGCCCAGGAAGGGCGTGCCGTCATGCGTGGCTTTTTCCAGAAGCGGGCGGAGGCCGCCATCATCAAGGCCTTTTGCACAGTCGGCAAAGGCCCCCTGACCGGGCAGGATGAGGCGGTCTGCGGTCAGGATGTCATGTTCGTTCCGGGAGATGATGATGTCCGCATCCAGCTCCCGGAGGGCGGCGGCCCTCCGGGCTGCCTGTGCAGCAGAAGCCAGGTTGCCGCCATTGTAGTCGATTACGACAACACGCATAAACACTCTCCATACTGCAAGATGTCCGGTCCTGTTTCAGGCAGGAATGGGAGACAAATCAAGGAAAAATCGTGAAAGGAGCCTCATAATACCCCTTTGGTGGACGGAATCTGCCCTGCACTGCGGGGGTCACGGGAGAGAGCCATGCGCAGGGCACGGGCGAAGGATTTGAAGGCACTTTCGGCAATGTGATGGGCGTTGGTACCGGCACGGCCATTCATGTGCACGGTGATGCGGGCGGACATGCAGAGGGCACGGAAGAATTCCTCCACCATCTCCGTGGCCATGGAGCCGATCATTTCACGGGGGAACGTGATGTTCCAGGCCAGAAAGGGGCGGCCTGAAATATCCACGACGGCCTCGCAGAGAGCCTCATCCAGCGGGACGAGAGCGGAGCCGAAGCGTTCGATTCCCCGTTTGTCCCCGATGGCTCTGTGGAGGGCGTCTCCCAGCGTGATGCCCACATCCTCGATGGTGTGGTGGTCATCAATGTGGAGATCGCCTTTCACCTGAACGGTGAGGTCCAGCCCGCCATGGCGGGCCAGGGCATCGAGCATGTGATCGAAAAAACCGATGCCGGTCTGGATGTCGCTTTTTCCGTGTCCGTCAATGGCGAGGGAAAGAGTGATGTCGGTTTCACCTGTCTGGCGGGTGAGCGTGGCGGTGCGTGAAGTCTGAGCAGTCATGTCTTCCTGCTATACCAATCCGCGCCGCTTTCCAAACTTGCTTATTGTGACCGTGTGGGTGAGACTGTCGGCAGTAGAGTTCACGACAGGGATTGTGAGGGGACCCGCCACCATGACGCAGGCTTCATCCACTTCGCCGCTTGCCGCCTTGCTGGGGCGGTCTTCAACGGGCGATCTTGTCGCTCCGGCTCCGCAGGGGGACGTGCTGGCCCGCATTCTGTCTGCCGGTCTGCGGGCACCGGATCACGGCCATCTCTGCCCGTGGCGTTACGTGGTGATCACGGGGGAGGCCCGTCCGGCTTTTGCCGAGCATGTGGTGGCGGCCGTAGCCCGGCAGGAGCCTGATGCCCCGGAGAAGAAGCGTGAGAAACGGCGCAGGCGTTTCTCCGAGACACCGATGATCATTGCACTGGGGATGCATCTCCGGCCGGAGCATAAGGTGCCGGTCATGGAACAGGAAATGGCCGTGGCTGCCGGGGCCATGAACGTTCTCAACGCCCTGCATATGGAGGGGTTCGGAGGCGTCTGGATCAGTGGGGGATTCTGTGAGGACCGGTCCCTGCTCAGCCAGCTTGGTCTGGATGCGCCGCACCGTCTTGCCGGGTTCCTGCTTGTCGGAACGCCGGAAAAGCCGGAACGGACCTCGAATCGTCCTGAGATTGATGAGTATGTGGCTGTTTGGGATGGCTGGAGTCCTGTCACTTTCGGGGCGGATGACAGGCGACGCTGAGACCGGGAGCCGGCTGCTTGCCGGGTCATGATGGTTGCGTTAAAGCCGTGGCCGGATGTGAAGTGAAGGGTGCAGGGCATGACAGGACACGGTGACGTTCATCAGGCGGATGGGATGCAGTCGGATTCCCTGACCAGTGATGTGGTGATTGCCGGTGGGGGACCTGCCGGTCTGGCGGCGGCCCTGTCCTTTGCCCGTGAAGGCTGGCGTGTCAGCGTGGTGGAGAAGGCTCCCCATGCCGTGCTGGAAACGCCTTCCTTCGATGGGCGGGAAATCGCCCTGACCCATCATACGGTCCACTGGCTGAAGCAGCATGGCGTGTGGGACGAGATTCCGGCCGATGCTGTCTGTCCGCTGGATGTTGCCCGAGTGGAGAGTGGCCGTCTGGGGGGACCGCCCCTGATTTTTCATGCACCGGGTGCCGTGCCGGCGTCAGCCTCCCATGATGGGCCGGAGGGGGAGCCTCTGGGCTATCTGGTGGCCAACCACCTCATCCGCCGTGCCCTTCATCGGGTCGTGAGCCGGACGGAGGGCATTGCCCTGCTGTGCCGGACGGGCGTGACGGGGTATCAGGCCAGCCGGGATGGTGTGCTGGTTCAGCTCTCGGATGGCAGGGCCATGCAGGCCCGTCTTCTGGTCGGGGCGGATGGCCGCTTTTCCCAGATACGGGAGATGGCAGGGATCGGGGCCATCGTGCATGATTTTGGCATGAGCATTCTTGTCTGCCGGATGCGTCATCTGACGCCGCATGACAACACGGCCCTGCAATGGTTTGACGAACGCCAGACGATCGCTCTTCTGCCGGTCGCTCCGGATGGTGGGGTGGGAGATGTGTCCTCTCTGGTGCTGACCCTGCCGCCGGATGACATTGCCCGCCTGCGGGTGGCAGAGCCTGATGACTTCAATGCCGAAATTACCCGCCGTACGGATGGGCGGCTTGGCCTTCTGCGGGTGATGAGTGACCGCATCACCTATCCGCTCAAGGCCGTTTATGCTCATCGTTTTCACGCACCCCGTGTGGCTCTGATCGGAGATGCGGCGGTGGGGATGCACCCCATTACGGCGCATGGCTTCAATTTTGGTATCCGTGGTCAGGAAACTCTGGTGCAGGAGCTGAGTGCGGGACCGGGTGATCCGGGAGATGCAGCGTCTCTTCAGCGTTTCGAGAACCGGCACCGCAGGGCAACGTTCCCGCTCTTTACGGCGACCAATGCCATTGCCGTGGCCTATACCCGTGATGACGGGCCGTTCCCGCTTGCCCGTCGGGCAGGGCTGATGCTGGCCAACCGTCTGGCCCCTTTCAAGAAGGCCGTGACACGGATGCTGATGGACCCCGTGTGACCTCTGCCCTGAGGCAGATGGCAGGTCAGACCAGAGGTTTATTTTTTATTACGCAGATGGCTTGCCTGTCATGGCTCTTCACGGTGATACTGGCTGTGGGAGTAATTTCGGTATGGGGAACGTCTTTTCCTGGGGGCGTCGGAATGATTGTGCCGGGATGGCTCGCTTTATTTCACTGTCAGGGCAGAGGCTGATAGCTACATCGTGAGCTAAGTACAGGGTGTATGATGACATATGATGTCATCATTATTGGTGCAGGTTTCGCCAGACTGACACTGGCCTATCAGCTGAAGAAAAAGAATGGCGACCTTCATATTGCCGTCGTTCATGATTCCTCATTCCCCCTTGATGACATATCGGGCAAGGTCGGCGAGTCCTTCAATGAGGTGGCCGCCATCTATTTCGACCAGATGCTTGGTCTGAAAGATTTCATGAAGGCACGTCATCCCCGCAAGATGGGAATGCGTTTTTTCAGGATCAATGAATCGTTCTATTAGGAGCGGGATATAATAATTTCTCTCCCAATTATGCATTTTATTTTGAGCGTGGAAAGCTGGGAAATGATCTGTTTGATCTGGTGAAGGATGAAGCTGATTTTACCTGAATCACAAATATATTGATTTCGAGACCATTGATGGTGAGCAGCATGAATATGTTCATGTTCTGGATCGGAAAGGGAACAGTTCTAGAACATTGAAGGCGCACTGGCTCGTTGATGCTGCCGGGATGAAGAAGCTGCTCGCCCGCAAATTCGGCATCACGCACAAGCTGCCTATCGAGCATTCTTCCGTCTGGTTCCGGGTCGGGGGCGGGGTCAATGTGGATGAATTCCTGCCACGGACCAGTGACAACCCTTTCACGACGGAGCATCGGTCATGGAGTTCCATCCATCTGGAGGGGGCAGGGTACTGGATATGGATTCTGCGCCTTTCCGAGAACAGGACCAGTGTTGGCGTCATCTTTGATGAGAGCATGTATGCGTTTCAGGACTTCGCAACATGGGAGAAGACCACGCTCTGGCTGAAGCAGAATGTCAGGGTGCTGATTGACTATATTGAAGACAGACAGTTCCCCATCATGGATTTCAGGATACTGAGGCGGTTCGCCAGCCAGTCCGACTACTGGGTAAGTGATGACCGCTGGGCACTGGTCGGGGATTCCTACGGGATATGGGACCCCTATTACTCCAATGGCTTTGACATAATCGGGATGCAGAACACGATCCTGACGGAACTGATCCATGCGGACCGTACTGGCGGGGTCATTGAGCAGCGCATTCCTGCGGCCAACCGCTATCTTTATGAAATCATGAGGGCTTTCTCTGTCACCTTTACGGATTTTTACCCCAGAAAAGGCCGGTGGTATTATGTCTGTGCAAAATACAATGTTGACATGGCCATCTATTTCCCAATTCTGGCGACCGTGATGCATAATGCGCTTCAGTCCATGTTCATGGATGAAGACCCGACATTCCGGGAAAAGGTGCCGCACTTCATCAGTGAGGCGGGAAAGACCCATTTCAGGGCCGTCGGGTTCCTGGCGTCTGATGAATTCAGGGATAATGGCGTGGAAGGGTATGATTACATGCCCCTCAATGCCGACACCTATAATGTCTTCGTTTCAGAACGTGGCATTCCCTACCATGAAAAGGACCGGGTCCTGTCCATCCTGAAGAAGAACTGCAACCTGATACTGTGTGTCCTGTATTATCTGCAGTCAGGCCGCAACTACATGGATTTCATAAAAAGAGGGGCCTATTCCGCCATAACGGAACAGACAGACCCGGAGCGTTACAGGGACAATCCTGACCAGCTTGAGGCTGATCTGTTCCGCCCCGTGTAAGGGGGCTTACGAGCCGATGGCGTGAGACTGGAGGAACTGCTCCAGCTTCGCGTCTTCTGCCGTGGCCGTGATGAGGAAGGAGCGGGCCTCCTGTTCGGCGGCTCTGCCCGGGTCAGCAGCCACCATCCTGATGGGAACTTCCAGAGAGCGTGCCAGCAGGTGGAGTCTGTCGGTGGTACGGCCGCTGCCACCATAAAGCCGGTCACCAATGATGGGTGTGCTCAGCATGGCGCAGTGGACACGGGCCTGGTGGGTCTTTCCGGTATGCAGGGTCAGTTCCAGCAGACTGGATGTGCCATCGCTCGCCAGAACCCGCCATGAAGTGCGGGCCAGACTGCCGTGATTGGATGATGCTGTCGTGTCGGGTGCAGGCTCGGAGATCATCTTCCATCCCTGCCGGGCGGAGGAGACACGCCGCAGCAGGGTAGCCAGTGTTCCTTCCCGTTCGGCAGGCTGGCCTTCAACCAGTGCCCAGTAGCGTTTGATGGTCCTGTGTTCAGCAAAGGCCTGCTGGGCGGCGATGAGGGCGGATTTGCGGCGGGCCACGAGCAGGCAGCCTGCCGTATCCGTGTCCAGCCTGTGCACCAGCCAGGGGCCGCCCCGCTTCTGAGAAGTCAGGCGGGTTTCAACACTGTCTTTCGTTTGGGGGCCGGGATGGGCGGCCAGACCTGCCGGTTTGTTGATGACAGCAAAATGCCGGTCTTCCCACAGGATGGGGAGGGCCATCCCGGCATGGAAGAGGGGAGGAGGGGCCATGTGTCAGTCTTCATCCTCATGGTCGTCACGATCCAGCCCCAGGGAGGCTTTCGTTGCCAGAACGTCGCGCCTGCCCACATGGTTGGCGGCACTGATGATGCCCTCACGCTCCATCTGGTCGATGATGTTGGCAGCCCTGTTATAGCCTATGCGGAGATGACGCTGCACGAAGCTGGTTGAAGCTCTCTGCGCACGGACGACCAGTTCCGTGGCCTGTTCATAGAGGACGCTGTCCTGATCATCGTCGGAAGCACGACTGCTGCTCTTGCTGCTGGAGGTGTCTTCTTCCTCCTGCTCGTCGGCAAGAACCTCGGTATTGTAGACGGGAGAGCCTTTGGAGCGCAGGTCCGCCACCACGGCCTCGACTTCTTCATCGCTGATGAATGGGCCATGCACACGGGTGATGCGGGCACCCCCCTGCATGAAGAGCATGTCACCCCGGCCAAGGAGCTGCTCGGCCCCCTGTTCACCCAGAATGGTCCGGCTGTCATATTTGTTGGTGACCTGGAAGGAGATGCGGGTCGGGAAGTTGGCCTTGATCGTTCCGGTAATCACATCAACGGACGGACGCTGTGTGGCCATGATGACATGAACACCGGCGGCACGGGCCTTCTGTGCCAGACGCAGCACGGAGGCTTCGATTTCCTTGCCCGCCACCATCATGAGGTCGGCCATTTCGTCAATGACGATGACGATGTAGGGGAGATGTTCAAGAGGCAGACGGTGTTCATCAAAGACCGGGCGGCCCGTCTCCGGGTCATAGCCGGTCTGGATGCGGCGGGTCGGGGTTTCCCCGGAGGCCTTGAGGTGGCGTATCCGGTCATTATAGCTGCTGATGTTTCGCACGCCATGATCGGCCATCAGGCGGTAGCGGCGGTCCATTTCCTGTACGGCCCATTTCAGGGCACTGACGGCCTTTGGTGGTTCAGTCACCACTGGGGTCATCAGATGGGGAATGCCATCATAGATGGACAGTTCCAGAATTTTCGGGTCGATCATGATGAGGCGGCAGTCTTCCGGGCTGAGCCGGTAGAGCAGGGAGAGGATCATCGCATTGATCCCCACTGATTTGCCCGACCCTGTTGTTCCTGCCACGAGCAGATGGGGCATTCTGGCAAGGTCTGCCATGATGGGTTCACCGGCAATATCCTTGCCGAGAGCCAGCGGCAGCTTGCTGCGGTTTTCCTTCCATGCCGGGGACAGCAGGAGTTCCGGGAAATAGACCGTTTCCCGTGTGCTGTTGGGCACTTCGATCCCGATGACGTTCCGGCCCGGTACGGTGGCAATGCGGACACTCAGCACGGCGAGGGTACGGGCAATGTCATCCGCAAGACCGATCACACGGGAGGAGCGGACACCGGGGGCTGGCTCCAGCTCATAGAGCGTGACGACAGGCCCTGCCCTGTAATCGGTGATGGAGCCTTGCACGCCATAATCATCCAGCACTTTTTCCAGCATCTGGGCATTGGCCCGCAGGGTCTCTTCCGAGGGGCCAACCTGGTTGCTGTCAGGCATGGGATTGAGCAGGCTGATGGCAGGTGGCAGCCATGCGGAGGGTGTGGTCATGCCGGGCAGGGGGGCCGGGGCTACGCTGGGCTGGGGTGCAACGGCCGGATGGGGCGGGACAGCAGAACTGACAGGCTGTGCCGCTTCATGAGGGACGGGAGTGGACACCGTTTCCGGATGCTGGGCAGCGGGCGTACCCGGAGCTGCCGGTGTGACCGGGGCCATGTTGGGGATGGTTTCGGTGATGATGGTGCTGTGCTGTTCCGGTGCTGCCCTGGAGGCCGGGCTGCCCGCCGAGATGAGGCGTTTGAGGAAGCCGGGTTGCTGTGCCGGACCGGACAGTTCCTGCGGCTGGACTGTCAACGGGACGCCGGGGATGTCGTCGTAATTTTCTTCGGCATGGCGACGCTGCACCATGCGGGTCCGGCCAGGATCGTGGCGGATATGGGCCAGCATGCGGGCGTAAGGGTTGTCAGCTTCTTCCTCATGGGGAGGAACGTGCTGTGTTTCCTCCTGTGCCGGGGCTGGAGGCGGTGCGGGAGGCTGGGGTGGCTGGGCGGAAGGGGGCTTCTGCCACGGGGTGGCTCCATGCTGCATGGGAGACCACGGCGCACCGGGAACCGCAGCGGGCCGTTCAGCCTGCCGACTGAGATTGCGCATGATGAAGCCGGAAGGCAGGGGCGCATTTCCCTGAACGGGGCGGCCATGACGGATGGGGCCACCAGCTCCCGAAGGATAGGCGGTCTGGCGTTCCATTTCGGGGGCCGTGCCACGGGGGCGGAAGAGCGCACGGGCGGGCAGCCGGAAGAGGGCACTGAGGCCCCGCCCGACAGACCGCCATTCCCGGCTCTGGAGGCCCATGGTCATGGGGCACAGGATGCCAAGCAGAACGAGGGTGATCAGGATGGAGACGACACTGCCCATGCTGCCCGTTTCACCTGAAACGAGGCTCAGCAGTTTCTGGGCGAAGAAGACACCGCTTTCCCCGCCGATGCCGCTGCTGGTGGGCCATGCAGCGTCCAGTCCGGGCAGGCTCAGCTGAAACAGGCCGATCATCATGGCCGCCACCGGGCAGAACAGGATGGCCGCCATCAGCCGCAGCAGGGGCAGGCCCAGATGGTGATGGCGCAGGAGCTGCCATGTCCATGCCAGCAGGATGAGGACAGGCACGATCCCGGCCAGTCCCAGAAGCTGCGTCAGCCCGTCTGCAATGGTGGCACCGAAGCGGCCCAGCCAGTTGGTCGGCTCGGTACCTGTAGCGGTGTTGAAGGATGGATCATGCGGATTGAAGCTGAAGAGGGACGCTGCAATGGCCAGTGCCATGATGAGCAGGATGAGGCCCAGGACCTCCATCATGCGTGCGGACAGGATGCGGGAGAAGGGAGAGGCGTGCCATGCTGGAATCTCCTCGCCACCATGTGTCAGATCATGGCCGGGAAACGGTTCGGCGGTAGTGCCATGACTGCGCCGTGAGGCAGGCAGAAGGGAGCGCAGCTTGGCAGGAAGGCGAAAGCGGGAGAGCACAGGGGCAGGTCCTCTGGCTGGGACAGAAAGGGCACGATCGGGCCGCAATATAGCCTGTTCCGGGTGATTCTGGGAAGTGGAACCACCCTGCCTCCCGTTTCAGAGGGTGGGGCGGCTTCCCCTGATGCTGTTATCCTGCCGCCAGATGTGCAGCGTCGCTGCCCCGAAGCTGCGCTGGGCCAGCAGGGGCGGTGGCGGTGCGGAGAGGCTCGGCAGAAGATGGGCGTGGAAGGGCTGGAAGGGGTCTTCCGGCTCTTTCCCTTCAGTGGGAAGGGGAGCACTTTCCGTTTCTGCAACGATCAGGGCACCATCGGCAATCCAGCCAAGCCGCCACAGGGCACGCAGGCCTTTCTGCACCAGTCCCTTGTGATAGGGGGGGTCAAGAAAGATGAGCGTATGGGGCTGGGAGGCTTTGGGCGGGCGGGTCACGTCGCAGTGGCGCAGGCGTGCCCGGTCTGTCATGCCGCAGCCATGCAGGTTGGCCTGAAGGGCGGCAATTCCGGGTCGGCTGCCCTCCATGAAGGTAGCAAATTTTGCCCCACGGGACAGGGCCTCAAGCCCCAGGGCACCGGTACCGGCAAAGGCATCCAGCACCACGGCGTTTTCCAGCTCATCCCGGCCGAACCACGGGGCGTGCATGAGCATGTCGAACAGAGTCTGGCGGGCACGCTGGGCGGTCGGGCGGGTTGTCAGTCCGGCTGGAGCCTGGAGGCGGCGGTTGCGGGCGGTCCCGGCGATGATTCTCATGAGGTCAGGACCGTGCCCTGCCGGGTTTGCCGGATTTCAGGCCCGGAATCTGGTCCAGAAGGGTTTTGTGGGAGACTTCCTCCAGCTCGTGGGGCTTGAGGCTGCCAAGGCTGAAAGGCCCGTAGGACAGGCGGATGAGACGGCTGACATGCAGGTTCATGCCCATCATGACCTTGCGTATTTCCCGGTTCTTGCCTTCCCGCAGGCTGACGGTCAGCCATGAATTGTCGCCCTTTGAGGAGTCCAGCGTGGCCTCGATGGGGCCGTACTGCACGCCGTCCAGAACACAGCCTCTGGCAAGCTCTTTCAGCCGCTTTTCATCCACAAGGCCGAAAACACGCACGCGATAGCGGCGGATCCACTGACGGGAGGGAAGCTCCAGCTCACGGGCCAGACCACCATCATTGGTCAGGAGCAGAAGCCCCTCGGAATTGAGGTCAAGCCGCCCCACGCTGACGACACGGGGCATCGCGGCAGGGAGGGATTCAAAGACCGTGCGGCGTTCTTCCGGGTCATGATGGGTCGTGACCAGACCGGCGGGCTTGTGATAACGCCACAGGCGGGTCCGCTGGGGCGGGTCCACGGGCCTGCCATCCACGCAGACAATATCCCCCGGCTGGATGAACGTGGCCGGGTGGGTTACCGGGCTGCCCCCGAGGGTGATGCGGCCTTCCTCAATCATCCGTTCAATATCACGGCGGCTGGCGACCCCACGGCGGGCCAGAGCCTTGGCAATGCGTTCACCACGCTGCGTATCGGGAGAGGAGGAAGGATCGTCTTTCATATCCTGCACGCATACCGTGCCCGGCCTTTCCTTGGCAATCCATTTACGGCTCTATAAAGCAGTCCGGAGCGGATTATGGTCCGTTTTTTCGCTTCAGGGGGATGGGTTCATGTCTCTTCGTGCAGTCATGACAACACGGCAGGCGATGCAGCAGGCTCTTGCCCTGGCGGATGAGGCGGCCCGTATGGGGGAGGTGCCTGTCGGGGCCGTGGTACTGGATGGGCGGGACCGTGTTCTGGGCATGGCCCGTAATTATGTGGAAGAGTGGCATGATGCCAGTGCCCATGCCGAGCTTCTGGCCATGAGGGAGGCTGCCCGTCAGCACGGCTCTGCCCGGCTGGCTGGCTGCACGCTGGTCGTGACGCTGGAACCCTGCCCGATGTGTGCGGCGGCCATCACGCATTTCCGCATCCGGCGTCTTATCTACGGGGCCTATGACCCTAAAGGGGGAGCCGTTGATCACGGCCCCCGCCTGTTCCATCGTCCCACATGCCTGCACCGGCCGGAAGAAGTCATCAGCGGGGTCAGGGAACGGGATGCTGGAGAGCGGCTCAGACTGTTCTTCAGGGCGTTGCGGGGAAAGGCGGGCGACTAGCCCAGAATGGCTCGTAACAGTCCCGTCGTGATGACCCCGCAGAGCATGGTGGGCAGCAGGGAGAAGCGTGTGGCGGCCAGCATGGTGGCGGTGAGGCCCAGCAGATCGGCCGGGCGGCCCGTGGCGAAGTCAGGTGCGATGACGGCCACCAGCACACAGCCGGGAATGAGGTCCATGACGGCCTGCATCCGGGGTGAGAGCTTACGCCCAGCGAGCAGCAGATAGCCTCCGATGCGGGTCAGATACGTCACGAGGGCCATGGCAAGGATGGCCAGAAGGGCGGGGATGTGGAGCATCATATGCCCCTCACGACCAGAAAGGCGGTGGTAATGCCTGCCAGCGCTCCGGCGGGGACGTACCAGGCTCCGGGCAGGAGGAGATGGACCAGCACGGCCACGCCAAGGCTGACACACCAGGGCAGGGCATTGCGTGCCCCCTTCCACATGCCCTTGAGCAGCATGATGAACACGGCCGGGAAAGCCATGTCCACGCCATAGCGTGTCAGGTCTCCCAGAAGATTGCCCGTATAGCCTCCCATGAAGGTGAAGATGACCCAGGTGAGATACAGGCAGACCGTGATGCCGGCATAGAAACCGGTACTGAAGCGGTGGCCTGGCCGGGCATGCAGGTCTGTCAGGGTCAGTGCCCAGACTTCGTCACACATGAAGAAAAGCAGCAGAAAGATTTTCCAGCGGGGCAGATGCTTCAGGTGCGGGGCGAGGGCTGCGCCCATGAGGATATGGCGGCTGTTGATGAGAAAGGTCACTCCGGCCAGGAGCATGATGGCGGGTGGGATGGACCACAGGCCGACAGCGGCGAATTCTGACCCTCCGGCAAAATTGAGGCCTGTCAGCAGGGGGACTTCCAGAATGGAGAAGCCTTTCTGCACGGCCTGACTGCCCAGAAGCAGGCCGAAGGGTACGAAAGCGATGAGGAGGGGCAGGGATGTTTTCACACCCCGGAAAAATTCCGCCCGGAAACTGTTCTGCCTGTCGGTCAGGGAGGTGGTCTGCATGGTGACTTTCTAGAAGCCAGCCGCCCTGTCAGCAAGAGCGGATGGGGTGGCTGATGGCCGGTGTGTCTTACATTTCTTTTAGGTGCTGTCTGCTTGCAGGGCGGGCAGTCCCAGCCTTATCTTCTCCACACGTTCCGCTTGATGCATGTACAACCCATAACCTCAGGAAAAGTCTGTGATGATGTCGCCCTCCCGTCTGTCTCTGGCATGTCTGGCCGTGCTGGGTCTGGCCAGTGTTCCCCTGCCTGCCCTGGCCCAGAATGCTCCCATCCGTCCGCAGATGTCGGGTGGACAGGGTATCCCTGATTTCGTGCAGATCGTGAAGCAGGTCAAACCTGCTGTCGTCTCCATCACGGCCCGCATCCGTGAGGGGGCTGATGAGGATGGTGGTGAAGGGCCGCCCGGTGGCAATGGCGGTCCGCAGGGTTTCTCATTTCCCTTCCCGTCATTCCCCTTTCCGTTCCAGATGATGCCGGGCATGCCGTCCAACCGTATGGTGGAGGCCAGAGGGTCCGGCTTCATCATTTCGGCTGATGGCTATGTCGTCACGAATAACCATGTCATCAATGGTGCCACGAAAGTCAGCGTGAAGCTTGATGATGGTACGACCATGCCCGCGAAGGTCATCGGCCATGATGCCAAGACGGACATTGCCCTGCTGCGCGTGAAGGCCGATCATCTGCCTTATGTCGAGCTGGGCAATTCTGATGACGTGCAGCCGGGCCAGTGGGTCGTGGCCGTCGGCAACCCTTACGGCCTCGGTGGCACGGTGACGGCGGGCATCATTTCCGCTCTGGGGCGTGATCTTCATTCCGGGGCCTATAATGATTTCATCCAGGTGGATGCGCCCATCAATCATGGCAATTCCGGCGGGCCGCTGATCACGCTGGATGGCAAGGTGATCGGTGTCAATTCCATGATCATGTCCCCGAATGGGGGCGGGTCCATCGGGATCGGTTTTGCCATTCCGTCCGCCACGGTGCGTTCCGTTGTGGATCAGCTGCGGACGACCGGCCATGTCGTGCGTGGTTTCATTGGTGTGGAAACGCAGGACATCACCCCGACGATGGCCCGTGCCCTCGGACTGGTCAGCAGCGACCATCCCGGTGCGCCCTCTCATGGTGCGCTGGTGGCCAATCTCATCAAGGGTGGACCGGCTGACAAGGCAGGGCTGAAGAGCGGTGACGTGGTCCTGTCTCTGGATGGACACGATGTCCGCAGTGCCCATGACCTCGCCGTGAAGGTCGTGTCCATGGCTCCGGGGTCGAAGGGGACATTCACGGTCCTGCGGGATGGCAAGACGCTTCCCCTGACGGTCACGGTCGGCAACCAGGCCAGGAGCAGTCAGGAAGGGGGCACGGAAGGCGGTACCGCTGATGCGCCGTCCGGCAAGATGGGTCTAGCTCTTGGCGTGCTGACGCCCCGTACCCGGCAGGAGCTGGGGCTGGATGACAGCGTGCAGGGCTGTGTTGTTGCTGATGTGGCCCAGGGCAGTCCGGCGGATCATGCCGGTATCCGTCCCGGTGACATCATCGTGGCCGTTGGTAACCAGATGATAGCCAATCCCCATGCCGTGGTGGCTCTGGTGCAGAAGGCTCTCCGACAGCATCAGCCGCCGCTGCTGCGTATCCTGCGTGATGGCCAGCAGCTCTTCGTGGCCGTCTCGCCTGATGGTGCGGGTGACAGTGACGAGGATGGAAGCGAAGACGGCCAGTAAGCCGGATACGCTTTCCCTTCCTCAATGTGCCTGATGGCTCGGGTATCCTGCTCTTTCGTAACTGGAGGGGCAGGATTTTTCCTGCGGGCCGTTTACGGCCCTGCATATTCTCGGTAGTGAAGCGTCAGTTCACCGAAATTGATGGCGCGTGATGGCGATGGCATGACGTTGACGTGTCGGCCACGGGAGATCTGGGTTTTGCTGAGAAATGACAGCCTGTCTTTCAGCCAGCGGTCATGTGCGGCATGGCCCGTGCTGGCCTGCCTGTTCCTGTCCTGTCTGGCAGGGCAGGCGGTGGCGGCCTCCGGGACTGCATCAGCAGTGTCCACCATCTCGTCTCTTCCGTCACCCATACAGGGCCTGACCCCGGAGGGACGGCGTGCGCTCCAGCGTCAGCGGCAGATGGGCCGGACCAGAAGTCACCACCGGCTGGTGTATGGGCGTCATTTTGCTGTGGAATGGTCACGCTACAAGCAGCGTGAGGCCAGACGGCTGGAAGAAAAACGCAAAGCTCTGGCCGTCGCAGCGGCCATTGCCGAGCATCAGAGGGTCCGGAAAAACACGGGAACCGTCCTGCCGGATGTCATCAATGCCGTGCATAGTGACGCCATCTCCGATGAGGTGCTGACCCGGAAACGGTACAATCCGCCTTCCGTGAGGGATCAGCATTTCTTTGGTGACTGGGGCGGCATCCAGCCCTGGCTGGTGGATCATGGCATCAGCCTGCTCGTGTCCCTCAATGAGGAACTGGCCGGGAACCTGATGGGCGGGAAGAAACGGGCCAACAGCAATGCAGGTCAGGTCGGGCTGGAGCTGGATATTGACTGGCAGAAACTTGCCGGACTGCGGAATTTCAAGACGCATACCATCATCGTCAACGGGCATGGGCGGAGCGTGTCGGCCGATTTTGGGGATACGTTGGCGGCGTCGCAGGAGATTTATGGTGCCCGTGGCAATGTGGTGGCGCATCTTGTGGCCATGTATGGTGAGCGGTCCTTTTGGAAGGAACGGGTGGACCTGAACGTGGGGTGGATGCCGGTCGGGTCTTTCTTTGCGGCATCCCCCCTGTTCTGTGATTTCATGAATGTGGCCATCTGTGGCAATCCGGGGCCGAACAAATACACCAATGGCAACCGGGACTGGCCTTCGGGCAATCTGGGCATGGTCGTGCATGTCATGCCCATCAGGGGGTTGTATCATGGGCGGGCTGTTTGCTGTCAGTCCGCACGGGTATAACGGTGGCATTTCTGGCTGGTCATGGGCGCAGGACGGGCTGGGCAAATTTTCCACCCCGGTGGAACTCGGCTGGCTGCCGGAGTTCGGGAAACACCGCCTGACGGGCCATTACAAGCTGGGTTATTCCTACGACAATTCCCGTTATCCGGACCTGTATCGTGATGCTTACGGACAGCCCTTTCTGCTGACGGGCCGTCCGCAGCGTTACCGGGCGGGCATGAACAGTGTATGGTTCATGGCGGACCAGATGCTGCTGCGTCACGGGCCGGGGGAGAGTAACGGGCTGATCCTGCTCGGCGGTGCCATGTATACGGATGGAAAGACCGTGTCCGTTCATGAACATGAATGGCTGGGGCTGCTGGAGACAGGGTGTTTCTGGAACAGGCCGCTCGATACGGTAGGGGTGATGTGGCAGCATCTGGGGATCAGCTCATCAGCCACGCACCAGCAGGAAATCTCCCTGATGCTGGGCCGTCCGTTCCTGCCTAATCGGTGGGGAGCCGTGGACGGCGTGCAGTCCCACGAGAATGTCTATGAGCTGTTCTACAGTGCCCATGTTGCCCGGGCGATGGCCCTCCAGCCGGACTTCCAGTACATCCAGCGGCCCAGTGCCACGACGACCTATCATGATGCCGCCGTGTTCGGGCTTCAGTTCACGGTCGTCCTGTGAGGCAGGCTATTAGCTGATGAGGCTTTCCAGCAGGGCATCGGCATCTTCCGGGCGTGTGTAGAAGCTGGTGACGAAGCGGACCAGCCTGCCCGGTACACCCTGCGGGGTAGGGTAAGTGTAGAACTGGTAGCCCTCGGAGCGGAGCTGTTCCACCTGTGCCTCTGGCAGGACGGCGAAAATCTCGTTGCTTTCCGTTGCGAAAGGCAGGTTGACGGCAGGATGCCTGTACAGGCCGTGGCGCAGACGCTGGCACATGGCGTTGGCGTGGCGGCAGTTTTCCAGCCACAGATCATTTTCCAGCAGGGCGAGCAGCTGCGCCGTCATGAAACGCTGCTTGGACCACAGATGGCCGCCACGTTTGATCCGGCGTGTCATGGCCTCCACCATCGGGCGGGTCCGGTCATTAAGGAAGAAGACAATGGCTTCCGCTGCCATCGCTCCGGCCTTGGTGCCGCCGAAGCTCAGCACATCCACACCGGCTTTCCATGTGGTGTCAGCGGGGCTGCATTCCAGATGGGCAATGGCATTTCCAAGCCGGGCACCATCCATATGGACGGTCAGACCGTGTTCATGGGCAATTTCTGACAGTTCGGCGATTGTCTCGCAGGCATAGGTCGTGCCCCATTCTGTAGCCTGCGTGAGGGACAGTGCCGTAAATGGCGGGGTGAGGACGCCCTTGGAACGGTTCTGCTGGAGGGTGGGCGGCAGGCTTGCCGGGTCCATCCGTCCTTCCGGGGAGGGAATGCCCACCAGCTTGGCCCCCTGGGTGAAGAATTCCGGTGCCCCGCCTTCCTCATTGTTGATATGGGCACTCTGGTCACACAGCACGCTGCCATAAGGGGGAACCATAGCGGAGAGGGCCAGGGAATTGGCTGCCGTGCCCGTAGTAACCGGGAAAACGGTAACTTCTGCCTCAAATACCTCGCCGAAACGCTGGTTCAGTGTCAGGGAGAGATCATCATGACCATAGGAAGGAACATTGCCGTTATTGGCATCAGCGATGGCCTGCATGACAGCCGGGCAGGCAGGGGTCACGTTATCGCTGGCAAAATTCTTGCGTAGATCGTCACGCACGGGGTGAGTTCCTTCATCCTTGGCTGGAGGGGCTGTCCATTTCTGCTTCCCAGTCTCTAGCGGAAAGATCAGGTCTTGTCATGTCTTGTCCAATGGGCATAGAGAGGCGGGAAATACCGGTTTGGCGGAGAGTACGTTCATGACAGCATCATCCACCGTACGTGCAGACGGCAGGGCACAACTGATTGATGGCAAAGCCATGGCAGCCGGAATGACGGCTGAAATCCGTGGTCAGGTGGAGCAGCTGGTCGAGCAGGGGCATGAGCTGCCCGGTCTGGCCGTGGTGCTGGTCGGCAACGATCCCGCCTCGGAAGTGTATGTCAAGAACAAGGCGATCCAGACCCATCGTGCGGGGATGAAGTCCTTCATGCAGATGATGCCGGAAAGCACGTCGCAGGATGAGCTGCTGGCCCTGATTGATGAGCTGAATGCCAACCCCAAGGTGGATGGCATTCTCGTCCAGCTGCCCTTGCCGCCGCAGATTGATGCGGCGGCCGTGACCAATGCCATCCATCCTGACAAGGACGTGGACGGGCTGGGTGAAGTCAATACTGGCCGTCTGGCCCTGGGGATGGAGAATGGCATCGTTCCCTGTACCCCGCTGGGCTGCCTCAAGCTGCTGCAGTCCGTCCATGCGGACATGACGGGGATGAAGGCCGTGGTCATCGGGGCCTCCAATCTGGTGGGCAAGCCGATGGCCCAGCTTCTGCTCAAGGCCAACTGCACCGTTACCGTGGCGCATATCCATACCCGCAACATCGAGGCCCTGGCACGGGAGGCCGATATTCTTGTCGTGGCCACGGGCAAGGCCGGACTGGTGAAGGGCAGCTGGATCAAGCCCGGTGCCACGGTCATTGATGTGGGCATCACCCGTGTGCAGACCGCCGAGGGCAAGAGCCGTCTGGTCGGGGATGTGGTGTTTGAGGAAGCCAGTCAGGTGGCCGGGCATATCACGCCGGTGCCGGGTGGCGTCGGACCAATGACCATTGCCTGCCTGCTGTACAACACGTTTCAGGCAGCGAGTCGGCGCAGGGCCTTTGCTGAAGGCTGATACCGGCCGTTTCCCGTCCTCCCGGATGAGCCCCTGCTGTCGGGCTGGGGCCTTGTGGCAGTCATGACCACTTCATGAGACTGGCCATTCCGGAACAAGTGCTTGATTGTTCGATATGAATAGGATAGTCCCTGTTCATATACAGAATGACCGGTTGGTCATTTTTCTTTTCAGATCATCGCTGGTCCAGTCACAGCCATGCAGGCAGCAGCTGCGCTGCCTAGGGTGCAGGACGGATAATTGCATATTTCGAGGTGACCATGGCGCAGTCCGGTACACAGTCTGACACTCACTCCGCCGCAGGGGGCGGGAAAGAGCAGAAGGCCACCCCGGACCAGACCGGAAAGTCTTTCAGGGATCATGGGGCACGGAAACTCATCCTGATCCTCATTCTGGTCATGGTCGTGCTGGGTGTCGGGCTGTATTTCTTTTTCAACCGGAACAAGGTTGAAACGGATGACGCCTATGTGACAGGCCGCAAGATTTCCATTGCCGCCCATGTTAGCGGGTATGTGTCCCGCCTGCTGGTGGATGACAACCAGTTTGTTCATAAGGGTGACCTGCTGGTGCAGATTGATGGCCGGGATTATCTGGCGCAGCTGCACCGGGCCGAGGCCGCCGTGGCCCAGGCCGAGGCGGACATGGTCTCCTATGATCTGTCCTACGCCGTGGCGCAGAAGAACTATCCCGGTCAGCTGATGGCAGCCCGCGGTGCGCTGGATGAAGCCAAGGCCCGTCTCTTCCGTGCCCAGACGGATTATGTCCGGCAGCATCGTGTGGAACGTGCGGCCACGACCCAGCAGAACATTGACTATGCCCGTGCCGCACTAGATGAAGCCACGGCATCCGTCATGCAGGCCCAGGGGCAGCTGACACAGGCCGAGCCAGTCAAGGCGAATATTGGCAATGCCTATGCCCATTACACACAGGCCCAGGCCACGCTGAAATCAGCGCAGGCAGAGCTGGAGCTGGCCCGCCAGAATGTGGACTGGATGGATGTTCGTGCCCCACGGGACGGCTGGGTCTCGCAGCGTACGGTGGAGCAGGGCAACTTCGTGCAGGTCGGGCAGGAGATGTTCTCCATCGTGGCGAAGGATGTCTGGATTGTTGCGAATTACAAGGAAACGCAGCTCGCTGACATGCGCCCGGGCCAGAAGGCCGAGATTGAGGTGGATGCCTATCCCCAGCTTCATCTGAAAGGCCATGTGGATACCATACAGAAGGGGTCTGGTGAGTCCTTCAGTGCCTTCCCGCCGGAAAATGCCACGGGGAACTTTGTGAAGACCGTGCAGCGTATTCCCGTCAAAATCCTGATCGACAGCGGGCTTGATGACAGGCTGCCTCTTTCTCTGGGCATGTCCGTCGAGCCAACCGTCCATGTGGGTGAGTGAGGCCGGACATGGCTGATTCTTCAGAAGAAGGTCACCACAACTGGAAACCACGCCATAATCCCTGGCTGGTGGCGGTCGTGGTGACGCTGGCCGCCTTCATGGAGGTGCTGGATACCACCATCGTCAACGTGGCCCTGCCGCATATCGCCGGATCGCTTGGCAGCTCCTACGATGACGCCACATGGGCACTGACATCTTATCTGGTGGCCAACGGGATCGTGCTGACGATCTCAAGCTGGCTGTCGAAACGGTTCGGGCGGAAGCGGTATTTTCTCATCTGCGTGATGATGTTCACCCTGTCTTCCTTCCTCTGCGGGCTGTCCACCTCCCTGCCGATGCTGGTGATTTTCCGTCTCATGCAGGGGTTTTTTGGTGGGGGACTGCAACCGGTGCAGCAGGCCATCATTCTGGACATCTTCCCGCCGGAGAAGCGTGGTGCCGCATTTGGTCTGACAGCCCTGGCCATGGTCGTGGGGCCGGTTCTGGGGCCGCTGGTGGGTGGATGGTTGACAGACACCTATTCATGGCGGTGGATTTTTTACGTCAACGTACCCTTCGGCATTATGACGGTCATGGCCGTGGCCGCCCTTGTGGAAGACCCGCCGTGGGTGAAGGTTGTACGGGAGCGGGTGGATGTCGTCGGCATCAGCCTGATTTCACTGGGTCTCGGCTGTCTTGAGATCATGGCCGATCGTGGTGAGGATGATGACTGGTTCGGGTCGCCCTTCATTACGACCATGGCCGTCATTGGTGGTCTCTGCACGCTGGGGGCCATCATCTGGCTGCTCAAGGCGAAAAATCCACTCCTGAGGCTGAGCGTGCTGAAGGACCGGAACTTCGCCATTGGCACTTTCATGATCGGTGCCGTGGGGGTGCTGCTTTATGCGTCTGCTGTGATCGTGCCGCAGTTTGCCCAGCAGGTGCAGGGCTATACGGCCACGATTGCAGGGCAGATCATGGCTCCGGGTGGCATGGCCGTGATGGTGCTGATCCCCCTCGTGGGGATGCTGATGAAGCATGTACAGGTCCGGCATCTCATCGGGGTGGGGTTCATCTTCATGGCCCTGTCCTGCTTCTTTTCAGCCACGCTCTATGCTGATGTGGATTTCTGGTATCTGGTGCTCTGCCGTGTGCGGCAGACGGCCCCGCTGGCCTTCCTGTTTGTTCCCATCTCCACCATCGCCTATGCGACCCTGCCACGGGAGCTGAATGGTGATGCGTCAGCCCTGTTCAGCATGGTGCGGAACTATTTCGGGTCCCAGGCCATTTCGCTTTCCACGGCGGCCCTGACAGAAATGCGGCAGGTCCAGCAGACGGACGTGTCCGCCCATGCCATTGCGGCACGGCCGGAGTTCCGGGATTACATGTTCCGTGCCCAGCAGCTGGCAGAGGCGCATGGTCTGGCTCCACTGCGTGCCCATGCCTATGCCATTGCCCATATCTATCAGGAATTCCTGAGGCAGGTGGCCATGCTGGCCTACAACCAGCTTTTCAACGTGCTGGGGATCATGGCTCTCTGCATCGTGCCATTCTGTTTCCTCATGTCCCCGATGAAGGGGAATGACCAGCAGGGAGGCGGACATTGAGGCTGAAGAACGTCTCTCCAGCGGCTCCTTCAGGGGGCGTACATGCGGAGGAAGCTGTCCGCCACCATGCTGGCGACTTCGTCTATGCTGGCCGGGCTGGTATCCACGGGCAGGGACAGGCGGGTCCGGTGGATGATGCGGGTCTGACTCATCGTGAGGAACTGTTCGGCAGCCAGGTCACTGTCTTCAATGACGAGCTGGCCTGCGGCATGTTTTTCGGCGAACCATTCGGCGAGGCCGGTCAGCGTGCGGGAGACGCCATAATGCCACAGCGTGTCCGCCAGATTGGGGAACTCATTGGCTTCGGCGACGACGATGCGGTAGAGGCCGATGGCTTCCGGGTCGATCATCAGTGTGATGATGGTGGCGGAGGCCTGCCGGAGGGCCGTGCGCAGGTCGGGCTGTGGAGCCTGGGAGACGGATTTCAGCGTGTTGAGCCGTGTGCGGCTGCGTTCCTCGAAAAAGGCCGTGAACAGGCCCGCCTTGTTCTCGAAATGGTTGTAAAGCGACCCTTTGGAGACGCCAGCCAGATGGGCGATCTGCGACATGGATGTCCGCTCATAACCCTGCTGGAGAAAAAGCTGGCCTGCGCTCTGGAGGATCCGTTCATATTTGCTGGATGTTCCCCTGCTGCGGAAAGGAGATGGGGCCGTCTGTTCGGTCTTGGTCATCGTCTCGTGGAAGGGTTGCTCCTGCATATGAGGGGGCATGTTAGGGTGCCGGGGCGGCAGGGTCCATACGGGCAGTCTGTTTCCGGCCCATTTTATGTTGATTATCATGCAGGAGCTTCACTGTGAAAGACGCTCGTTTATTCCGTTCCGTACGTAACGGGGGTGAGGCCCTGTATGCACGCCGTTTCAGTCGGCAGCTTCTGTGCGGGGTGGCTCTGCTGGGGCTGGGAGGCTGCCTCATGGTCGGCCCGAACTATCACCCTCCGAAGGACTGGGCACCACCACATTATGATCTTCATAACGGAAGCAACCAGACTTCCAGAGGAACGGCGAAGGGGAAAGGGCATGGCCCTCATGGGGCCAACGCCGCACCTGAAGACAGGACGGATGAAAAGGCCTCCCCCGCTTCTGTCGTGACGGAACTGCCGATGGCGGATGCGTGGTGGAAGACGTTCCATGATTCTGAGCTGACATCTCTGGAAGACCGTGTGGCCACGCAGAACCTATCTTTCCTGCTGGCCACGCAGAATCTGGCGCAGAGCCGTGCCCAGATGATCATTGCCGGTGCCGAACGTTTCCCCAGCCTCTCGGCCTATGGCACCTATGCACGGTCACAGCACAGTTCCAAGCAGCTTCAGGAGATTTTCAAACGGGTGGGCAAGGGGTTCCCTGACCTGCCCGAGCGGGAGGCCAATTTCATCCAGAGTTCCCAGCAGGCTCAGGTGCCGCTGCTGAACCAGTGGCAGGACAAGATTGATGCGACTTATGAGATCGATCTCTGGGGGCGTGTGGCGTATCAGTATCAGGCTGCAAAATATCTGATGAAAATGAGTGAGGAGGAGCGGCGCAGCATCCTCATTGCCCGTCAGGCTGACATGGCCCGTGATTATCTCCAGCTGCGTGGTGACCAGAAGCGTCAGCGCATTCTGGCGGACAGCCATGCCACCGTGCAGGACCTGCTGTCACTGGCACAGAGCCGTTACTGGAGTGGCCTTGTGACGGAGCTGGATGTGGACAGCATGAAGGCCCGTCTGCATGGGATTGAAGCACAGCAGGCCAATCTGGACGAGACGGTGGCCCGGGAAAAGAATGCCATTGCCCTGCTTCTGGGTATGCCGCCGCAGAGCCTGAATGAAGAGCTGGGCCGTACGGCTGCCGTGCCGACCGTGCCCCCCTTTGTTCCTGCCGGTCTGCCTTCCGAGCTGGCCCATCGCCGTCCGGATATCCGGGAGGCCGAGGAGCATCTGAGGGAAACGGTGGCCGAGGTGGGCGAGGCCACGGCCGATTTCTATCCCAAGGTGACGGTGACGGCTGATTTCGGGTTCCAGACCCTGTCTTTCCGGGACCTTGGCTTCTGGAATGCCCGTGCCTGGAATGTCGGTCCCAGCATTTCCCTGCCGATCTTTCAGGGGGGGCGGCTCTATGGCCAGCTCCGGCTGAAGAAGGCGGCACAGCGTGCAGCGGCCGTGGAATATCGCCAGACGGTCCTTCAGGCGTGGAATGAAGTGGATAACGCCTTGCAGGCCTATCATGACGAGCAGATTCATCATGAAGGTCTGGCAAGAACCGTGGATGACCAGAAGCGTGCCCTGACACTGGCGACCAGCCAGTACCGGGCCGGGCTGGCGACCTATCTGTCTGTTCTGGAAGCGCAGGAGAAACTGCAGGAAGCCCAGCTGGAGCTGGCAGCAAGTGACAGTGCTTTTGCGACGGACCTTGCCCGTCTCTACAATGCTCTGGGTGGCGGCTGGTCTGATGTTCTGCCAGATGAGGACAGGACGTCGCAGGGGGAGAAGGGACGGTCTGTCATCCGGAGGGCTGGTCAGTAATAAGGGTGCAGAGGGTGTGAACACTTCCGTTCCGGCCTGATGACGACTCCCCGGTCTGCTTCACGGGAATCGCTGTCAAGGGGACATCTTCATTACTCACAGACTTTTCCACAGGTGCGGGAGCGCAGAAAACGGCCAGCTTTGCGCTGTCCTTTCACTGATTATCCACACAGTGCCTGAGGATTGTAGGTCGGGCATGAAAAAACCGGCACGGGACTCATCCCGTACCGGTTTTCCATGCAGTTCTTTCCCCGCAGGCGCAGGGAGGAACAGAGCTTAGTGCTGCTTCTTGGCAGTGGCACTGCTGTTGCTGGCTTCCGTCACGACATTCTCGGAAACGAAAACGAGCGTGTTCAGACCATCATTCAGGGCCACAGTGGCGGCATCAGGATGGTTGTTCTCGGCAAAGGTCGTGGCACGGTTCACATAACCCTGAAGCTGGGCCAGGGGAGCCAGAGCGATGATGAAGTCGATGTCCTGTCCGACAACCTGAAGTGTCTGGGCGGCCTGCTGGGTCTGGCCTGCCTTCAGCTGGGCATTGGCTGTGGCCACGGCACTCTTCTTGCTGGGTTCCAGCATGTCCGTGGCGATGACTTCACCACCAACCGGAATCCAGTCCGTCGGGCCGGACTGTGCCGTATGGGCACTGGAAACAGGGTGCTGCGGGGCCGGCTGGAGGTCGGCTTCAGCAGCGGTGAACTGTTCACGGGCCTTGGCAGCGGCATCCAGATGGGCACTGGCGGAGTGAAGGGCCGTGACGGCCTTGCTGTTCTGCCCGTTGGCGAGGAACTGCTGTGCATCCAGAATGTTGGCCATGGCCTTCTGGCCATTGTCGGACAGATGATGGAATGCCCGATGTTCCTTGCGTGCTTCGTTCTTTGCGTGGCGGCTGGCAGCTGTCTTGTTCTGGCTGGCTGAAGCGGCGTCATCGGCCAGAGCCGGAGCCGCCAGAGTACCCAGACCAAAAACGGAAAGAGCCAGACCCTTGTGTAGTGTGGTGAAGCGCATTGGTATATCCTTATTCATTGGATGGTCTGACAGACTGCCCATGAAAACAGGCCATCAGAATATCCGCCATAACAACTTAGAAAGATCATGTCTGCAACCGTTATGACTGAGTAGCAGATATGCTGGAAAGGATGAGTATTTCATGGGAAATGCGTTGACGGCCCTGCCTCCCGGTCAACTTCATGAAACCCTTCCTGGAGGAAGAGGTGTGGCCTAGAAAATTTCGATGTGACTCTTGAAGCCGAGCAGGGCTGCATCACGCAGGTTGCCCTGCCCGTTGGGGCGGAAATAATATTCCAGAAGGGGCTGGAAGATGACGCCCCGATAGACATGGATGGCGTAGTTGACTTCCAGCACGGCGGCATGACGCTGTGCCCCCGTCGCATGGTTGGGAAGATGGCGGAACTGCTGGGTATCCAGCATCAGGCTCTCGGTGGCCTGTACGCCGGGAGCGATCTTTTCGTAGGTGAAGGCTACCCCAAACGTGTCAAAGGGGCGGGACCGGAAGATGCCCCGGTCGATGAGGGCACCATAAGCCTCCCATTCCCGCAGGGCGATGCGCTTGTCATTATAGAGGAAACCACCCAGAAGGGAGATGCCACGTTTGCCGCTGCCATAATGGTCCAGAATATGCTGGTCAGCCATGAACCAGGCCCCATAGCCGTCATGGCGCATGCGCGGGCGGCCTCCTGTCAGGGCATAGGGATGGCCTTCTTCATCCAGATAGTTGTCCGGGCTGGGGGCGGTCATCAGGACGCCGCCAAATTTGTAGTGGCCGTGATGGCCCTTGCCGAAGATGGGTTCCCAGCCGGTCTCGAAGGGCAGGCGGAAACCATTGATGTTGCCCCCATTGAACTTGAAACCCGTACGATGCTGTTCGTTCTTGTAAATGCCGTTCTCCCCGGCATAAAGGCCGGTCTGCACATAGAGGAAGCGGGTGGGACGGACACGGATGCGCCCTCCCCAGACAGAGGCAGGGTATCCGCTGACAAAGCTGCTGTCCGTTGCCGCCTTGGGACGGCCGCAGATGCTGCCATTCTGGAAATTGCAGAAGAGCGGGCTGTTCTGGAAGTCTGACATTTCGGCCATGCGACCGGCAGCGATGGAGAGGCGGCCACCGAAAAGCGTCTCTTCCCCATAGGCCATGACCAGATGGACGACCACGTTGCCGCCTCCGCCGTAATCTTCCGAGGCGTGGTTCAGCCAGTCACCGAACATGCGGTTGGCGGTCGTGCCGTAGCGGCCTACGATGATCGAATGGGTGGAGAAGCCCCGCAGGCCGACAAGCTGTTCCCAGTTGATATTGACGGAAGCCGCATACTGTCCAGCATTGCTGGCCCCCTGTTTGTACGGGGCAAAATGCTGGGAATTGGGATAGGAGCGGGTAGGTGGGGTGATGGCCCCGGCAAACTCGTTCGTGTTGTCGAGGAGGAAGGCAATGCCACGTTTCCTCAGCCAGTCCGTCATGCCGAAGCCGTGAGGGAACAGGGCTTCAGGCCGGTCAAAGGGCGGAACGGATGTCGTGTATCCGCTGTGGGCCGGCAGGGGCGTATCCACCCTGAGCAGCGGTTCGTTCCCGATGATTTCATCCAGTACCTGCGCCTGCGCAGAAAACGGCATGATGCAGAGCAGCATGAGAAAAAGGGCCGGAATCCAGAAGATAATTGGTCTTAGTCGCATGGCTCGGTAATAGACTGAGAATCGTGATGCGGAAAATGACCTTTTCTGGCGAATGGGGAAAGACAGGTAGACTGGCATGATTGCCCCATTGCTCCAAAAAAGAACCGCAATAGTACGGAAATGTGGCTAATCAAAGATATGACGCTACACGTTTAAGGAGATGGAACTGGAAATTCAAAGTCTATTTATTTTTGATACGAGCATTTTCCGGGACGAGGCCAGGTAGCTGAGAAAGTTGCGGTAAAGTAATCTCTTTTCACGCCCCGGGGAGTGTGGGAAAAGCAGGGCCATGAGTACCCACATGGAAACCCATACCATCCACCCAGTCCCGCAGACGCATCGTCACGGGCGTGTGGCGGACCTGTTCTCAGTCTGGTTCAGTGCTAACATGACGCTGCTGACAGTCGTGACCGGTGCCCTGGGGCCGGCCGTTTTCGGGCTTTCCCTCTTCTGGTCTTTTCTGGCCCTGCTGCTGGGCAATGTGGTGGGGGCGATCTTCATGGCCCTTCATGCCGCACAGGGGCCACGGCTTGGTGTTCCCCAGATGGTGCAGAGCCGGGCACAGTTCGGCATATATGGTTCCGTGCCGATCATCATTCTGGTCGTCCTCATGTATATCGGCTTTGCGGCGTCCAACTGTGTGGTCGGGGGGGAAGCACTGGCTCATGTCCTGCCTTTTTTCGAGGGCAGCCGAGGCGTGTGGCTGATTGCTGTCCTGACCCTTCTGCCCTGTGTGATGGGGTACAGGGCCATTCATGTCTGTTCCCGTCTGGCAAGCTGGGTGTCCATCGTGGCGGTCGTTTATGCCATTGGCTGTGGGCTGGGCGGTTTCTCCCGTGCCCTGCTGGCGGACATGCACGGTACGGTGGCCGGGTTCTTCGGAGCGTTTTCCGTTTCGGCTCTCTGGCAGATCGCCTACGCCCCTTATGTGTCTGATTCATCCCGCTATCTGCCGGATGAAGCCGGAGCAGGCCGTCAGGCATTCTGGGCCACATATGGCGGGACGGTCATCGGGGCGGTGCTGCCCATGGTGTTGGGCAGTCTCCTGTCACTCAGCTATCCCATGCTGCCTCTGGCGGGTGCCCTGTCCCATATGGGGGGGCATATAGGCAATATTGTCCTGCTGGTGCTGGCTCTGGCCATCCCGCTGGCCAATGCCATGAGTGTCTATTGTGGTGCCCTGTGCAGCCTGACTCTGGTGCAGACGTTCTGGCCCTCATGGCGGGCTGGACTGGGGGGAAGGCTCTTCATGACCGTCCTGCTGCTGGCGGTGGCACTCGTGATGAGTCTTGGCATGGTCGGGGACTTCCTGAAGGCCTATACATCCTTCTTGGACATTCTCATGGCTGTGCTCGTGCCGTGGACGGCCATCAATCTGTGTGATTATTACCTGCTGCGGCATGGTGATTATGATGTCATGGCGTTCTTCCGGGCGGATGGCGGGCCGTATGGGCGTTTCAATCTTCCGGTCGTGCTGATCTACGTCATGGGCGTTCTGGTGGAGCTGCCCTTCATGAAGACGGGTCCCTATACCGGCCCGCTGGTGCCCGCCCTGCATGGCGTGGATATTTCATGGTTCGTCAGTCTTCTGGTGACGGGGGTGGCGTATTGTCTCTGGGCACGGCGTGGTGGGGACGTAAAGGCGTAATCAATGTCCCCATCTGATGATGATGTCATGCAGAGCATGAAGGAATAAGTACCTATAGGGTAGATTTATATTCGTAATCAATTTTACCTGTTAATCTGAAGCATCTCCCCCTATAGGAGAAGGAGCCGTCATTGTCCGGCCGTCTTCTTGCAGGATGGCAGAGTTATGTGATGTGGAACCTCCAGCGGCAGAGGCCTGTATCACGTCTGGCTTTGTGGGGAAGGCTCTTTATGCTGTACCTGAGGGGATCAAGATTCCGGGGTCTGTCTCTTCTGGGAGTTCTGACCTTTCTGCTGGTGGTATTCCTATCCTCGGCCCGGGCTTCGGAGATCACTTTTTCGATCATCGGCCCTCATGAATATGACCTGCCGGTAGATTTCAAACCGTTCAATGTGTTCGTTCAGTATGGGGACGGTAATGCGACGGGAAATTACTATGACGGGCAGGGGTTACGCAGACCGGAGAAGGGCAGCCATACATGGTCGGGAATGAGCAAATATGTCCATTTCTGGACATTTGATTCAATCCCTCATGTCGGCTTTGCCTATGAGGTCATCCAGTCGGAAAGCTACCGTCTGGCCAACGGGACGAATTACGGGGGGCTGGGGCCGACCCTGACAGGGCCTGCCGTGTGGTTCAAGCCCAACGAGCACAGCACCTTTGGTATCCAGACCTTCATGCAGACACCCAGCGCAACCCGTAGGGCACTGAATCCGCAATACTGGTCCAACCTGTCGAGCTTCATGTTTGATTATGAATGGAAGTATTTCAGCTTTGATGGCGACCTTGGAGCGGTAGTGGCATCCACCATGCATAACAAGGGGGAGCATTCCTACCATCCGGGAACGGCCTTTCACAGCAATCTCCGTTTCAGCTGGAAGGCCAGCCGCATGTGGGAGCCGTTCTTTTCAATGGACTGGCAGAACAATGCCGGATGGCATGACAACACTCTGGGCCGTTCCGTGGCGGACAGCAGCAGCCGGGAAGTCACGCTGGGGGTTGGCCTGATGTGGAACATCAATCCGGCACTGGACATCACGACCCGCTATGCCCATTCGGTCGATGGCCGTTATGTGCCGGAGACCAATGCCTATTACTTCAAGCTGGTCTACCGTTTTTCCGGGGCACTGTTCTCACATTATTGAGTCCTGTCCAGGACCTTTTCTCCAGAACGCTGTATGAGGGGCGGATTCATGCAGTCAGAGGGAGAGGGCAGCGGATGATGGAAAGGCGCAGGCACTGGATGCTGGCACCGGAGATGGGCGGGCCGTTTCTGCTTCTGGTCATGGCGGTTCTGGGTCTGATTCTGGCCAACTCGCCGCTGCGTTCCGTCTATGCCCTGCTGGACAGGCCACTGGAGGGATCGGGTCCGTGGCACCTGTCCCTGCCCAGTATTGCCGAGCTGATGACCATTGGCCCGATGACGCTGTTTTTTCTCGTCATCACGCTTGAGCTGAAGAAGGAACTCGTTACCGGGCATCTTTCCAGCATCAGGCAGTGCCTCCTGCCCTGCCTGTCTGCTCTGGGGGGTGTGGCGGTTCCTGCGGGTCTCTACGCGCTGATCGCCGCGCCTGACCCGGCCCTTCATCCGGGATGGGCCATCCCGGTGGCGACAGATGCCGCTTTCACTTTGCCCATTCTGCTTGCTCTGGGGCGGCATGTCTCTGAAGGCGGGCGTGTCTGGCTGATGGCTCTGGCCATTTTTGATGATGTGCTGGGTATTCTGATCATTGCTCTTTTTTACGGGGGAACCTTGCACGCCCTGCCCCTCATGGGGGGAGTGGTGTTGACGGGGTTGCTGGCCTGTGCAGGGTGGCGGAAGGTGAACTGCCTGTGGCTTTATGGGGTTGGGGGCTGCCTGCTGTGGCTCTGTCTTCTGGAGGGAGGCCTGCACCCGACACTGGCAGGTGTTGTGGCCGGTCTCTGCCTGCCGACAGATCAGCAGAAGGGGCCGTCCCCTCTGGAACGTGTGGAACATGGCGTGTCGCCGTGGGTGACATGGCTGGTACTGCCAGCATTCGGCTTCGTGACGGTTGGCATCCCACTGCTGGACGTATCGGTTTCGGCCCTCAGCCTGCGCCTGATATGTGCCGTTGCTGTCGGGCTGGTTCTGGGCAAGACAGTTGGAATTTTCAGCATGACATGGCTTGCCATAAAACTGCGTCTGGCATCACTGCCAGCCCATACGTCATGGCAGATGCTTTTTGGCCTGTGCCTGCTCTGCGGTCTGGGCTTTACCGTCAGTCTTTTCATGGCGTCGCTGGCTTTTCCGACGTTCATTCTTCTGGTTTCCAGCAAGATCGGCATTCTCGTCGGCTCCTTCATCGCTGCCTTGAGTGGCTGGCTCTGGCTGCGGTTTATGGGGAGGGGCGTTTGAAGCATCTGGTTCAAGTTACGAGAGATAATCTTGATGGACTGGCGGCTCGACAGGGGCGTGTGGTCTCTGTATGGCGGGCGGAATATCCCGGTTTGTGGACCGGAACTGTAATGATGATCGGATGGAGGAAATACGCATGAGCCATGAGGAGACAGGCCCGCAGGACACTCTTCATTGTCCGGCCTGTGGTGACGCTGAAGGCCGTCCGGACAGGGAGCGTGGTTACGCTGCCCGGAAGAAACGCCGCCAGTCTGCGCCGCTGACACCGTCAGGTCGCCCTCTGCTGGAGCCGCCGGGCGGGCAGAAGAAAGTTCTGCTCCATTCCTGTTGCGCTCCCTGCTCCGGTGAGGTGATGGAGGCGATGACGGAATCCGGCATTGACTACACCATCTTTTTCTACAATCCGAACATCCATCCGGAGCGGGAATATCTTCTGCGTAAGGAAGAGAATGTCCGTTTTGCGGAGGCAAACAATATTCCGTTCGTGGATGCGGATTATGACAAAGACAACTGGTTCGAGCGTGCCAAAGGCATGGAATGGGAGCCGGAACGGGGTGTACGCTGCACGATGTGCTTTGACATGCGTTTTGAGCGCACGGCCCTGTATGCGCATGAACATGGTTTTCCTGTCATGACGAGTTCTCTGGGCATTTCCCGCTGGAAGAATATGGCCCAGATCAATGACTGTGGTGCCCGTGCCGTGGCCCCGTATGAGGGGCTGGATTACTGGGACTTCAACTGGCGCAAGGGCGGTGGTTCTGCCCGCATGATCGAGATCAGCAAACGGGAGAAATTCTACAAACAGGAATATTGCGGCTGTGCCTATTCCCTGCGGGATACCAACAATTTCCGTCGGTCCAAGGGGAGACCGGCCATCGTGCTGGGTGAGGAGTTCTACGGCGAGGAGGACTAGACGACCCTGCATCGTCGGCCCATCATGTAGGAATCAGGCCTGAAGGTGGGGAGGGTGGCATGAAAATTGCGATCGTGTGTGATTCCTTCAAGGAAAGTCTGGCCCCGCTGGATGTGGCTGAGGAAATAAAGGCCGGTTTCTCCCGTGTATTCCTGGAAGCAGAGTATCTCTGCCTGCCAATGGCTGATGGTGGGGAAGGCACGGTGGAGGCCCTCGTGCAGGGGACGGATGGTGAGCTGGTACACTGTTCCGTCACGGGGCCGCTGGGGGAGCCTGTTCAGGCATTTTTTGGTGTCAGTGGGGATGGGCAGACGGCCATCATCGAGATGGCCGCTGCGGCTGGTCTTCCTCTTCTGAAAACCGAGGAACGGAATCCTCTGCACACGACAACTTACGGGGTCGGAGAACTTGTTCTTGCGGCTCTGGAAAGGGGCTGCCGTCATGTCATTCTAGGGCTGGGGGGCAGCGCAACGAATGATGGCGGGGCTGGCTTTGCCCAAGCCCTTGGTGCCCGGTTTCTGGATGCTGAAGGGCAGGAACTGCCACCCGGTGGTGCGGCCCTGTCCCGGCTGGCAAAACTGGACCTTTCAGGCGTGGACAGGCGTCTGTCTGGCATCACGTTGGAAGGAGCCTGTGACGTGACCAGCCCGCTGACTGGTCCACAGGGGGCTTCATATGTTTTCGGTCCCCAGAAAGGAGCCAGTCCGGACGATGTGACCCGCCTTGATGAGGCCCTGACCCATTATGCGCAGATATTGTCGGACCAGTGTGGCCGGGATGTTGCGGTCGTTCCCGGTGCGGGAGCTGCAGGCGGGCTGGGTGCCGGGCTGCTGGCCTTCACGGGGGCCATTTTGCGGCCCGGTGTGGAGATTGTGGCGGATCAGTTACGGCTGGCTGAGCGTTTCGTGGATGTGGACCTTGTCATTACTGGCGAGGGCCGGATGGATGGGCAGAGTGCACAGGGCAAGGCCCCGATGGGCGTGGCGCAGGTCGCCAGAGCGCAGGGCAAGCCTGTCATTGCCATTGTCGGCTCTACGGGTGATGGCGTGGACGGAATGCATCAGGTCGGCATTGGTGCGTTTTTCGATACGGTCCCACGGCCAGCAACATTGCCAGAGGTGCTGCGGCAGGCACGGGAGAATGTCCGCCGGACGGCGGAAAATGTGGCGGCCACGCTGAAGATGGGCATGGTCATGGGGTCGGAACACCATCTGGAAGGCGGAGTCCGGACGGTGGGGCCGTGATGCCCGTGACCTTGAAAGACGGCACGATACCACCATATTTCTGTGTCCATATGCCCCTGTGGGTGGCTGTCCGTTACTGAAATTCAAGTAGGCTTTATGAAGCGTTATTCTGTTCGTCAGATCATGATTCGCATGGGGGCTGGCCTGGGGCTGGTGACCATGCTGTCTGCCCCGGTGCAGGCGGCCGGATCGGCTCCTGCCCCTGCGGCTTCAGCTTCCAAGGCCTCGTCAGCTCCTGCCGTGGTGAGTACGCCCCTGCCAGCGGTGCCTCTCGTCATGGGGCAGCCGGAAGGTGATTTTGGCTGGGCCGGTGTGGCGGCAACCCTGCGGACGCAGCTGGACCGGGATCAGGGCGTGCTGCGCTCGGTGGGAGGGGCACTTGCTCCTGCCAAGGCACCGCCAACCGGGCGGGTGCTGGACAGTTACGCCCAGCAGATAGGGCAGGTCCGTCAGCATGTGACGGATGGTCTGGCGCAGATCCAGTCTTATGAAAGTTCCATGAATTCCCTGCTTCAGGTGCTGGGGACCAAGGCGGAGGATGGAGAGGACAGTTCCATTACCCGTCAGCGTGTCATTGCCCGGAAGACATCGTTGAGCATTGCTGCCTTGCTGGTGCGGATGCGTGTCTGTGACCTTCAGACAAAACAGGTGGAGAGCCAGCTGAACGACCTGCGCCGCAAGGTGCAGCAGGGTGCCCTGGTCCGGCATGTGGCGACACCGCTGAGTGTCGGCTTCTGGCAGCGGGCTATTGCTGACGGCTATACGACATTCGAGGAGATCGGGGGAGCCGAGCTGACTGTTCTGATCGGTGTTCTGGGTGTCGGCTGTCTGGTTGGTCTGTTTGGATGGGGCCTGCGGCGTCTGACAGTGCTTGTTCTCGGTTCAGCCCGGATACAGGCGAGCTGGGGAGGCGTGATCCGTACCCAGCGTGCCCTGGGGAGCGTGCTGGCGGGCGTAATGTGCGGTCTGCTGGCAGAAGCTCTCTGGCAGGGGTGGCAGGCCGTGGCCTTCAATGGTGAGGGTGTCCCCATTGCACAGGGGCTGTATCTGACGCAGGCCCTGCCTGTCTGTGCCTTCATTGTTGGGGCTGGTGTCTCTCTCTCACGGTGGCTGCTGGGGAAGAACTGTCTGCCGTGCAGCCTGCTGCTGGGTGGTGGCATCCTGTTTTATGGGGCCTTGCGGACAGCCGAGGTGAGCCGGGACATCGGCCCCGGGATTGATACCGTGCTGGAAGGGGCTTTTGCCCTCACATCCGCCGTCCTTCTGTATCTGACCTGTCGCTCCAGCAAGCGTCAGCAGCAGAGCGGGGATTTTTCGGGGGGAGCCGGTGCCGGGCAGGATATTGGTTCCCTGCTCATCCAGCATATTCCGCTGCATGGGATTTCCGCTCTGCTCCTGGGGGTGACAGGCATTGCCGTTCTGAGTGGCTATATTTCTTTTGCCTTCCTGCTGAATGACTGGGTGCTGACGTTTCTTTATTCCTTTGGCGTGGTCATGCTGCTCATGCAGGCATGGCGGGACTTTGCCCAGTTCGTCTTTTCGGCCCAGAGCCGTCTGGGGCGTCTGTGGAATGAGCTGGAGCTAAGTGCCCGCCGTCTTGCACAGGTGGAAGTCATCAGCACCGCCCTTGTCGGGCTGAGCCTTATCATGGTCTTCATAGCCCTGTTACAGGGGCGGAATGGCGTTTCCTTCATCGGGACATGGCGGCAGCTTCAGCATATCTTTGGGGGTGGCATGCTTTTCGGTGTGCCGTTCTCTCCACGGGCCGTGGTGGATTCAGCCCTGCTGCTCATTGGGGTCTATTACCTGATCCGGTTTCTCCAGCAGTGGCTTCATACCCGTTTATTTCCGGTCACGTCTCTGGATAGTGGGGCGCAGACCTCCATCATCAGTATCCTGACCTACACGCTGTGGATTGCGGCCGGACTGAAACTGCTTTCCATGATCGGCATTTCCGTCCAGAACCTGACATGGGTTGTCAGTGCCCTTTCCGTTGGTGTCGGCTTTGGTCTTCAGTCCATCGTCAAGGACTTCATTTCCGGTCTGATTCTTCTGGCCGAGCGTCCGGCACAGGCGGGGGATAAAATCACCATCAGCGGCAATACGGGTGTGATTCAGCGTGTGAATGTCCGGGCAACGGATATCCGTTTGCCGAACGGGACGACGCTGATCGTGCCCAACTCCCAGTTCATCACGGCCAATGTGCAGAATTACAGTGCAGGCCATAACCCGCTGAAGATGAATCTTGTTTTCGCCGTCCCGACCAATGTCAATCTGGACAAGGTGCAGGCACTCTTCATGCTTGTCGTGGCTGAGCAGCCTGATGTTTTGAGGGACCCGGCCCCGCAGAGCTGGCTGGGTGAAAGGATCGGGGATACGGTGGATGCTACGCTGGCCATCTATACGGCCCGTGGCACCAACAGTGATGCCGTGCGTACTGCTGTGGTTGGGGCCTTGCTGGACCGGTTCAGCAAGGAGGGTATCAGCCTGTTCGTGACACAGGTGACAGCGACTGTGCCTTCTGATGCGTCGTCTTCCGATACATCTGGTAGCGATGCCCCATCCGGTGATGCTGCCCTCTCCTGAAGAGGGTCTGCTTCCAGTAGTCTGGACATGAAAAAAGCCGGGTAACATCCCGGCTTTTTCAGTCCATGACTTTTATGAAGTCTCTGGTCCGGTCTTACTTGCCGTCAACGGAACGGGCAATCTCGGCAACGAGCTTGAGAAGATAAGCGCGGTCGATCTTCGTGTTGGGACCTTCAATGCGGACCACATCCTGCACCAGAGCGAAGATCAGGTCTTCGCGGGACATGTTGCGGGCCAGATTGACTTCTTTCTGAGACATGCGGGTAAATCCTTTCAACAGAGGGAACGGCAATGCCGGACGGGCTGACACCCGACGGGAGGCCACCGTGTAAACCTTTTAGCAGTCTTTGTGGTGGGAGGTCACGGGGGGCAAATGAAAAGATCGTGACCATATCGGGGCATGTGTCTTTTTGTTTTACTTCATGGAACCTTTATGAAAGGTTCCCTGGGTTCCGGGTGTTTCCTGATTCTGAATGACCGGCATGACATTCCGGTTTTCATGAAGGTCAGCCTCCCATTGCCGATGGGAACGGAACGGTCCCTCTGCGGATACATCTCGTTCAGGACAGATTATGATAGCGCGTTTGAAGAGTTTCTTCCTTTCAGCCGAGGCAACAACCAGAGTGGCGATCAGTCCGGTCCGCCCGGTACTGACAGCCATCACAGCCTGTCTGCTGCTTCTGGCAGCGGTATGGATTATTCATCCTTTCCTGCCGCCTATCATCTGGGGCGTGACCATTTCTATTACGCTCTGGCCGCTGGTCCTGCGCCTTCAGAAGGTCTGTTTTGGCAGCCGGTCAGCGGCGGTATTTTTCACCGTGCTGGCGGCGGTGGTCATTTTCTTCCTGCCGGCAATATTCGTGATCGTCATTTTTGCACGGCATGTTGATGATGTGTCCCATTTCATAGCCATCCTGCCGACCCTGCAGCTGCCTGCGGCTCCGGCATGGGTGGGGCATCTCCCTTATGTGGGAGGGGACATCGTTCCATTCTGGGATCATCTGAGAGAGAACAGCCTGCCGACCCTGCTGCGGCGGGTCACGCCGTCACCGGAGAAGATTTTCCATGCGTTCCTGTTCTCGGCAGGAAGTCTCGGTTCCCTGCTTCTGGAGTTCGGCCTGACACTGGTTGCCATGGTGCTGATTCTGGGAAAAGCGGAGGGGATCATCTGTCTTCTGGAGACGGTCAGCAGCCGTCTTGGTGGCAGGACAGGCCGTTCCCTCCTGAAGCAAGCGGAGATCACGACCCGTGGTGTGGCATTGGGCGTTACGCTGACAGCCATTGTTGAATCCCTGTTTGGATGGATCGGCCTCATGGTGGCCGGTGTGCCGATGGGCAGCGTCGTGGCGGCGGTGATGTTTATTTCCTGCGTGCTGCAGTTCGGGGGGGGCTGGGTGATGTTCCTCAGCACTGTCTGGCTCTATTTCACGGCACCGCTATTACATGCCATCATCATGCTGCTGTTTGCTCTCGTGACTGTTGCGGGTGACAATTTTCTCCAGCCGCTCATTATCCGGCGTTATGTGCGGATTTCCGTTGTCATCATCATGCTGGGGGCTTTCGGGGGACTGTCCACACTTGGCTTTGCCGGTGTCTTCATCGGCCCGACCCTGCTGTATCTGACTGAAAAGATGATCCGTGACTGGGCGGGGCTTCCTTCAGAAGAGGACAGGGAGGCCGTGTCCGACGAGTGAACGGACATCCCCTCTGACAGGTGCTTTCATTGCCGGTTGGGTCTGGGGCGGAGTGTATGGAAGGCTCCACCCCAGAGGCACAGGCTGGCAATGGCGAAAGCGATGGTCAGTTCTGGTGAAACGGGAGTCTGTGTGGCCGTGTGATGCAGCGTTACGGTCAGGACGGCAGCGGAAAGGAACATGGCTGCAAGAGCCAGCACCACGCCACGGCAGAGACGCCGGGGCAGGACACAGTAGCTGAGAAGGCTCAGGAGCATCAGGGCATAATAGAACAGGCTGGCCTGCTGACAGGCTTTTTCCATCATGTGGGAGGAAGCGTCCTTCAGGGCCGTGATGGGATACAGATGGCTTGTGAACGGACTGAGGGCCACGAGGCCGCAGAGGCCTAGCAGGCAGCCAAGCAGTGTTCCTTCACTCAGGCGGCTCAGCCATGACGTGGCAAGGGTATCCACAGGGGCCGTCTGTCCCGGCACTTTGTGGCGGTGGGTATTGAGCCAGAGCTTGTTTGCCGTGTGGAAGAAGCCCACCCCACACAGCCCCAGTATCACATAGAGCCAGCGGACGAATTCGCCGCCAAAGCTGCCAAAATGCAGGGCGAGGCACCATGTCAGCATGTGGCGGGCAAGGCTCTGCCGACCGGGCAGATTCTGGCTGTCGAGTACGGTTCCCGTATGGGGGGCCATCAGGACGGCACCCCGATCCCGTCCGATGAGGGGGTTGTGAGGGTCCGTGCCTTCAATGAGCAGATAGGGCTGGTCTGAGGGGGGAAGACTGCGAAGACCATTGGCGTTGTAGAGGGGGGCGTGGAGAGCCAGCCGCTCAGGCAGGCTGTCCGTTCCGTGAGGCCCCAGAACATAATCCAGCGTGAGGGGCTGAAATTCCGGGGCAAGGTTCTGCATCTGTTTCAGGGCGGTGATGGGCGGCAGGGGAGCCGAAGAGGCCGCTGCATGAGGGGGAGACATGGCCTCAGTGCCGGAGCAGGGTGGCAGAAGAGGGGCAAAGGCGAACAGGGCCACTGTCAGGGCGATAATGAGCTGGAAGGGAAGGGAACAGAGGCCCAGCAGGCTGTGCAGGTCAAGCCAGAGCCGTCGGGCATGACCCTCCAGCCGTACCGTCATGAGGGTCCGCCATATGCCGGGCAGGAGCAGAATGACCCCGGAAAGCAGGGCCAGCCCGTAAAGGAGGCAGAGGATGCCGACAAAGGGCATCGCCCAGTTCTCGGGCAGGGGCAGGCCCATACGGCGGTGCAAACCCCCGATGACATTGGGGACGGGTGACGGAATCATCTGGTAGAGCTGGATGGTTCCTGGTGCAGGCTGGCTGACGAGAATCTGGGAGGCTGGCAGGCCCAGTGGAAGTTCCGGTCCCACAGGGATGCTGAGACTGGCTGAGCCGGGTGTGGTGAGCGTCAGCCTGTAATGGAGAGCGGGGGCTGGATGCTGCCCGGTTCCGGGTGGGGTGAGTCTGTCCAGTATGGTGGGAATGTCTGCCAGTGGAATGTTTCTCTGTGCGGGCAGGTGGGGCTGGCTCCATTGCTGGAGCGGGGTGGCGAACAGTGTGACGGTTCCCGCCAGAAAACCCACGGAGAGCATGCTGCCCGTCATAATGCCGATCCAGCCGTGAAGGGACCGGTAGCGGATGGCCAGATGCTGGAGTTTCTGCCAGTTGCCGATGCCGACGCAGAGGGTCAGGGCGATCATTCCTGTCAGACAGCCGCCCATGACCAGCAGGGACAGGCCTGTTGCCCCGTAGGGCTGAAGGAAGGGAATGTGTCTGGCGGCCCAGCATGAGGCCAGGAGGCAGAAGGCAGCAAGGATGCTGCCCATGACCAGGCGCATCCAGAGGGCGGACGTGGAATGAGGTCGTGGAGGAAGGATGCGCTCTGCCCGGGCCGCTGGGGGTTTCATCCCGGTGTATGGGAACGGTAGGTGCGGAAGAGTGCCCAGAAGACCGGCATGAAACAGAGCAGGGCCATGCTCCAGCCCCCCAGGCAGAAGAAGGCACTGACAGGCCCGAAGACAGGCGACCACAGCACCCATGCCAGCCCACCGGACAGGGCCAGACCAGCCAGACCGGCGGAACGGCTCAGTCGTGCGGGGCGAGGGGTATGACCGGGGAGCTGAATCCAGAGCAGCATGACCCAGGCAGTTCCTGCCAGCAGCCCAGCCCAGAAGAAAAGGGGGTCAGTCACCATCCCCGTCATGATTGTCTCTCCCATCCTGCCGTGCCAGCCCGCCAGTTTTCCCTGTCATTTCAGGGGGTAGTGACGGCAGGCACGGCTCATGTCATGGACCTGACTTTATGTGAGGCCGGATGGGAGCGTCAAATATGTATTATTTATACAGGATAAAGGAAACCCTTATAAAACCAGGGGTTTACAGCTTCAGGGCGATCCGTTCACTGTCTCCGGAAAGGTAGACGTTTGCGGATGCCACTGAGTGGCCCGGCAGCGGCAAAACCGAGAAGCAGTGACGCAGCGACGGTCAGCTGAAAGAAGAAGTGGCAGGAGGACGACACGATTCTGTTCTCCAAGGTGAGGGCAACATGAGGGAACTCTGTGCTACCAGTAATTAATTTTTCGTAATAGAGAAATGGTGTTTCGTATTTTTTTCATGAAATGTGAAAACATGCTGTTTTCATTACCTGTTTCATATAGGTTCAGGTGCGCCCTGAGATGTCCGTGACAGGTATCGGGCCATTCTGGGGAGGCTTGTGCAGGACCTGTCAGAATGAGACAGTCCCTGTGGATGCAGTCAGGACGGAAGGGGCATGATGATGAAGATTCGGCCAGCCAGAGGCGAGGACATCACCGCCATTACTGAGATTTACAATCATGCGGTCAGTACGACCACGGCCATATGGAATGAGCGGACGGTCGATGAGGCCAACCGGATGGAATGGCTGACGGCGCATGAGGAGGCGGACCTGCCCGTTCTGGTTGCCGTGGATGCTGAGGACAGGGTTGCAGGTTACGCCACATTCGGCCCCTGGCGGGCCTGGGATGGCTACCGTCATACGGTGGAACATTCCGTTTATGTCCATAAGGACAGACGGCGGGCCGGCATCGGGCAGTCCCTGATGACGGCTCTGCTGGAAGAGGCCCGTCAGCGGGACTATCACGTCATGGTGGCCGGAATTGAATCAGGGAATGCCGGGTCCATTCATCTGCATGAGAAGCTGGGTTTTTCGGCTGTGGGGCAGTGCCGGCAGGTTGGATGCAAGTTCGGCCGCTGGCTGGACCTGACCTTCATGCAGATCATTCTTGATGACCGTTCCCAGCCGGACTGATCCTGCCTTCATGGTGTCGGCCATCATTGGCCCGGCAGGTTGTGCGCCTCTGGTCATACTCGTTCTGGAATAGTAATAAAGTTGCGGGACATGATCTGGTCATGACCCGTCCTGATGGTTACGGTGGTGACAGCAGAATGAAGGATTATGTGATGAAAATGACAGGATACAGGGCTGCCAGCCTGTGTGGAGGCCTGATGGCTCTTTCCATGGGGGCGGTTGCCAGCGTGGCACCGGCCCGGGCGGAAGGGCTGGACCGTGTCTATGGCGTGCAGGCCCAGCTGTCACCGACGCCTCTTGTGGCTGGCAGTAATGCCGCTTCCACGGCGGATCTGCTCAAGACCCAGCTCGGCCCGAATTTCCGGCAGAAGCAGGAGCTGAAGGTCGTGTCCATCGGGCAGGGACAGTATAGGCTTGGTCAGTACCGCATGAGGGTCCGGCTACATCATGGCCCGAATGGCAGTTATGACAATGGCACGATGAGCTACGTGATCTCTGCCAGCCTGAGCCGGATGAGCAGTGACCATACGGCTTCCATCTTCACAAGGGTACGGGGTGTCCTGAAGCTGCATGACGGTCAGGCTGCGGGAACACTGCCTGCCAACCGTTATTTCACGGGTACGGTACAGATCAACGCCATTGCAGCAAAGCTGTTCTGACAGAAGTGACGGGGAGAGGCATGGGCATGTGGCGGTTCATGAAGCGTGGTGTGGCAGGGCTGGCCTGCCTGATGGCTCTGGCCGGGGCGGAAGCAGCTGACCTGTCTCTCCCTGCCTCCGGGATCAAGGCTTCCTACAGTCCTCTTGCTGTGCCCACACGGATGACGCCGCTGACGGACTCTCTGGAGACGCTGCTGAACCGGCATTATCGTGTTGTTGCGGCCCATCAGGCGGGCGGAGAGGAGATACTGGTCCTGCACCTGAAGGGGACTCAGGCCGTGGCCGGAACCACGGCTCTCTGTGCCCTGACGATGCCTGCTCCGGAGAAGGATCAGAACGTCGTGACATCCCGCTGCTGGTCCCTGAATCAGCCCGACAGGTGACGGGCAGGGGAGGGCACAAGAAAGCCATTCTGTCAGAATGACAGGTATGCTACCCGTTTTACAACATCATGCAGTCTGTCACGCCTCATGCTTTTTCCCGGTAATGGGGAGACGGGACTGTCCAGGGGGGAAGGTATTTCTATGGTTGATTCGGTTTACAGTCTGCTGGGCTACGAAGCAGAGGTACGGCAGCTGGGCAAGAAGATCGGTCGTCTTTCCAAGCATGAGCTTTTCTCGCAGGACCTGTCTCCTTTCCCCAATGCCCATCCACGGGTCCAGCCCAGGCATGAGACCTTTTACCGTGAAATCGAGGCGTCCCATCAGTTCTACCGGCAGATGGTCAGCTCCATGGAGCGTGAATTCCATACGCTGTGCGAGCGTTTTTCGTCAGAGCGTTATTATGCGGTGGATGGTGATTTCAACCGGATGATGGTGACATTCAACGGTGATGCCGCCAATGACACGCTGGCATCCATGCGTTTCATGAATCGTTTCATCCAGTGCCTGAAAAAGGGTGCTCCTTTCGGGGAAGATGATGCACATGTCCTGTTTGCCAATTATGGGCGGCTGGTCGTTCGGTGAAATGACAGGGGCAGCATGATCCCGGCAGGATGGCGCACGTCAGGTGAGGCAGCATGACGTTCGATCTCTATACCACGCTCTATATCATCGCCATCATTGCCGAGGCCATGACGGCTGCCCTGCTGGCCGGGAAGCTGGAGATGGACCTTGTCGGCGTGTTCCTGCTGGGATGGATCACGGCTCTGGGGGGCGGGTCCATCCGTGACGTGCTGCTCAACCATTATCCGCTTTCATGGGTGCGTCATCCCAGCTATCCGCTGATCACAGGTTTTGCGGCTCTGGCGACCATTATGGTGGCCCAGCACATGCACCGGTTGCGCAGGCTTTTCCTGTTTCTGGACGCCATCGGTCTGGTCGTGTTTACCGTGATGGGCTGCCAGGTGGCGATGACGGAACATCTCTCGGTGGTCTGTGTCATCATTTCAGGCATGATAACCGGATGTATGGGGGGAGTGCTGAGAGACATACTCTGCAATGACATTCCGCTCCTGTTCCGGTCAGAACTGTACGGGACGGTCTCCGTCACCACGGGGATCGTGTTCCTGTGCTGTTCCCATGTTGTGGATAACAGGAATGTGGAGCTGATCATATCCATGGTGTTCGGCATCAGTTTCCGGCTTCTGTCCATCCGTTACAACTGGACGCTGCCCCGTTTCAGTTACCGGTCCTGAACTGCCTCTCTCAGGTCCTGTCATGGGGTGCCAGCAGGATGAGCAAGGCTCCTGCCAGGCAGAGGGCAGCTCCGGTCATGTCCCAGCCGTCTGGTGCCATACCTTCCACGGCCCAGCCCCAGAGCAGGCTGATGACAATATAGATGCCGCCATAGAGGGCATAGGCCCGGCCTGCATGGTCGGAAGGGCTGAAGGTCAGGAGAATGGCGAACAGGCTGAGGCATAAACCGCCCGGTATCAGCCAGAGGGGTGTTCTGCCCAAGCGCAGCCATGCCCATGCCGAAAAACAGCCTGCAATCTCGGCACAGGCAGCGAGGCTGTAGAGAAGGCCGGATGTCAGGAGGGTGGGCATCATGGGGTGTGGCATCCTAAGGAACGGCCAAGGAGGTCCAGCTCAGGAGATTATATGCAGATATTCCGTTCTTCAGAAGGTGTGCTGGTCGTCTCTGTTAGCATGGTCTAGCCGAAGATAAAGTTTGAGGAGTATATTTTTTAGAAAATTCTTTGGTCGATGGGATTTTTGGTGTTGGTTGTTTATTATTTAAATGATTAAAATAAATTGCAATTTGAATTATAGTATAATTTTTATAAAAAATAATTTAATAATTATCAAATTTTTTAAATTCAAGTTTGAGAATATTTTTTGATGCTTTGTTTGAGGTAGTATCTATTATACTTGTGACAAGAGGGAGATTACTTCTGTTATGAGATTTTAAAAGTTTGGGAAGAAAGAATGCTGCAAGGGATAAAGTGTTGTGATGTTTTGTGCACATGTTCTCGAATGACGTTTTTAATTTTGGTGGTTTGAGAATGGAGATTGTGTCATCGCTGCGAGTAAGATCGTTCAGATCAAGGAGGCGGGCAGATGGCACCGTGGACTCAGAGTACCGATCCGGAGTTTCAAGTTCTGATTCTCCTGTCGGCTTCAGAAGAAATAGTCTGTCATAGTGCAGCAGAAAGTCCGGATGTGACCATTCTGGCCCTGGTCGTTGGCAGTTACATGCCCATGCCGAGAGCATCCTTCTAGAGAGCGGGGTGATGGCAGGGCATGGAGGCAATGGGACAGACCGGCAGGATGAGGCGACCATCCGGCGTATTCTCCATGTGGACATGGATGCGTTCTATGCGTCGATCGAGCAGCGGGATAATCCGGCCCTGAAGGGCAGGCCTGTGGCCGTGGGGCGGGGGGCCGGCCGGGGTGTCGTGGCCGCAGCCAGTTATGAGGCCCGTGCATTTGGAGTGCGCTCTGCCCTGCCATCCCATATGGCTCTGGAACGCTGCCCTGAACTGGTTTTCGTGCCGCCCCGTTTTGAGGTCTATCGGGCTGTATCAGCTCAGATTCATGCCATTTTCAGGCGTCATACGCCTGTCATCCAGCCTCTGGCACTGGATGAGGCCTATCTGGATGTCACGGAGCAGTGGCAGGATTACGGGTCCGCCACGGCCCTTGCCGAATCCATCAGGGGGGAGATTCGGCAGCAGACGGGACTGACGGCTTCAGCTGGGGTGTCCTATAACCGGTTTTTGGCCAAGCTGGCATCCGGGCAGCGCAAGCCTGACGGGCTGTTCGTTATTCCCCCGTCTCAGGGGGCGGCTTTTGTGGCAGACCTGCCCGTGGAGAAGTTTCACGGTGTGGGGCCAGCAACGACCAGACGGATGCATGGCCTGGGAATCCATACGGGAGCTGACCTGAGAACATGGACAGTCCCGGAGCTGAAGAAATATTTTGGCAGTTCGGCCCGGTTCTATCATGACATTGCCAGAGGGATGGATCATCGCCCCGTGGAGGCCAACAGGCCGAGGAAATCGTTGGGGACGGAGACAACCTTCGCTCATGATGTGGCGGAATGGGACAGGCTGGCAACGACACTGAATGAGATTGTCAGCCGACTGGCGGCCGGATGTGTCCAGCGGCGCATTGCCGGGAAGACGGTCACGCTCAAGCTGCGTTATGCCGGATTCCAGACCGTGACACGTGCCCGCTCCGCACCGTTCCCCATCGTGGAAGAAGCCGTCCTGCGGCAGATGGCTCTGGAGCTGCTGGGCAGTTTTTTCCCTCTGGACAGGTCCGTCAGGCTGCTTGGCCTGACCATTTCTTCTCTGGTGCCGTATGCCGAGAAGACCCCACCGGTGCAGCTGCGCCTGTTTGAGCCGTAAGAATGACGTTCTCATGGCGGCGTGCGGATTTGCTTGTCTGCACTCCCTGAAAGGAAGATGATGAGGCTGGTCACTGTGACCATGAAGCTGGGTTTTCCCTGATATGGAGGGGTTATGAGCGGTTTTCCCAAGAGTGCGGCTGATCGTGTGACGCTGAATGATGGCCAGACCATGCCGTGGATCGGGCTTGGCGTGTGGGAAACACCACCTGATGAAACGGCCAATGTCGTCAGGACGGCCATCGAGCTTGGTTACGGGGCTGTTGATACGGCCCGTCTCTATCGTAATGAGGCAGGAGTCGGAGAGGGGCTGAAAGGTCATCCCGAGATGTTCGTCACCACGAAGGTCTGGAATGATGAACAGGGCTATGATGCGACCCTGAAGGCCTTTGATGAGAGTGCCCGTCTGCTACAGCGTGACGTGGTGGACCTCTATCTCATTCATTGGGCCATGCCCCAGCAGGGCCTGTACGTGGATACGTGGAAGGCCCTGATCGAGCTGAAAAAGCAGGGGCGTGTCCGTTCCATTGGCGTGTCCAATTTCGAGAAGGATCACCTTCAGAAGATCATTGATGAGACGGGTGTCGTGCCGGCAGTCAATCAGATCGAGATTCATCCGTTCTTCCAGCAGGAGGAACTGAGGGCCTTTCATAAGAGTGTCGGCATCCAGACGGAAGCATGGCGGCCTCTGGGGAAGGGCACCGTGCTGAAGAATGACCTGATTGCCGATATTGCCAGGCGGCACGGCAAGAGTCCGGCTCAGGTGATTCTGCGCTGGCATCTTCAGAATGAGGTGGTGGTGATTCCCAAGTCTGTACATCGGGAGCGCATGGCCGAGAATCTGGACCTGTTTGATTTTGTGCTGCCCGAGCAGGAGATGGCCGAGATTGCGACCCTGCATCGTGAAGATGGCCGCATGGGTGAGAATCCGGCACATCCGGTCTTTGACTGATCAGAACAGGATGTATCTCACGTCAGAGATACATCCTTCCTTGCCTGTGGGTAGGTACTGTTTTCAGATGTCGAGAAGTTCGACAGAGCGTGCCTGTTCCTGAATGAACTGGAAGCGCAGCTCCGGTTTGCGGCCCATGAGGCTTTCGATCCGTTTCCGTGTCAGAAGGGTCTCTTCGGTCGGAACGGTTACCCGCAGGAGCGTGCGGCGTGTCGGGGACATGGTTGTTTCCTTGAGATCGGAAACGGGCATTTCCCCCAGCCCTTTGAAACGGGAAATCTCGACCTTGGCATTGGGTTTGAAATCCGTTTTCAGGCGGCGGTCACGGTCAAGATCGTCCATGGCATAGACGGTCTTGCTGCCATGTGTGAGCCGGTACAGAGGAGGCTGTGCCAGATAGAGGTGCCCCTGCCGGACGAGATCAGGCATTTCCCGGAAGAAGAAGGTCATCAGCAGGGACGCAATATGGGCACCGTCCACATCAGCATCCGTCATGATGATGACCCGGCCATAGCGGAGCCTGCTCAGGTCCAGCGTCTTGCCAAAACCGCAGCCCAGAGCCTCGATCAGGTCCCGCAGCTCGGTATTGGCCCGGAGCTTCTCCTGTGTGGCAGAGGCCACATTGAGAATCTTGCCACGCAGGGGCAGAACGGCCTGTGTTTCCCTGTCACGGGCCTGACGGGCCGATCCGCCTGCAGATTCGCCTTCGACGAGAAACAGTTCCGTTTCATGCGCATTGCTGCGGGAGCAGTCCGTCAGCTTTCCGGGCAGACGCAGACGGCGTGTGGCGGTCTTGCGGGTGGTTTCACGGGCTTCACGGCGGCGCAGACGCTCTTCCGCCCGTTCGACGATGTAGCCCACAAGGCTATCGGCCTGCTGGGGGTTCCCGCCCAGCCAGTGGTCGATGCGGTCCCTCAGGGCACCTTCCACAAGGCGGCTGGCCTCCTGCGTGGTCAGTCTGTCTTTTGTCTGCCCCTGAAACTGTGGATTGCGGATGAAGACGGACAGGCGGGCATTGATGGTTCCGAGAACGTCTTCAGCCGTGATGGCATTGGCACGGCGAATCTTGCGCTGGTCACCCCAGCTGCGGAAGCCTTTCACCAGGGCGGCTCGGAGGCCGTTTTCATGTGTACCACCCTGCGGGGTGGGAATGGTGTTGCAGTAGGAGATGAGAGAGCTGGTGCCCTGGTCCAGAAAAGCAACGGCCCATTCAACCCGGCCTCCGGGCTGTCCATCCGCCGCAAGGGGGAGTTCGGCATCACCCGCCCAGAGCGGGGTCAGCAGGGCGGGTGATGGGCCGAGATCAGCCGTCAGGGCATCTTCCAGCCCATTGGGATAGGCGATGACAGCTTCGGCAGGGGGAGCGTTCTCGCCCTTCAGGAGGTCTGGTGCGCAGGACCATGAAATGCTGACACCCCGGAACAGGGCCGCCTTGACCTGACACTGGCGATAAAGACGGGCCGGGGAGAAATGCTGGCTGCCAAAGATGTCACTGTCCGGCGTGAAGCGCACCATCGTACCCCGCCGGATGGCTGGCTTCGTGCTTTCCAGCGTGCTGGTTGGCAGACCACGGGAAAAGGTCTGCCGCCAGCCCTTGCGGCTTCGATAGACCTCGACTTCCAGCCGGGAGGCCAGGGCATTGACCACCGAACTGCCCACGCCATGCAGACCGCCTGACGTGGCATAGGATTTGCCCGAAAATTTTCCGCCCGCATGGAGGGTCGTGAAAATGACCTCAAGGGCTGATTTTTCAGGAAAACGGGGATGCGGGTCAGTCGGGATGCCACGGCCATTATCACGCACCATCAGGGTGTGTGAGTCTTCCAGATGAACCTCGATGGTCGTGGCGTGGCCCGCCACGGCTTCATCCATGGCATTGTCGATGATTTCGGAGGCAAGATGATGATAGGCCGTATCGTCCGTACCGCCGATATACATGCCGGGACGGCGGCGGACAGGCTCCAGTCCCTCGAGAACTTCAATGGCCCCGGCATCATAATTTTCAGCTGGCTGGGAACGGGAGGAATCCTGCTCGAACATGTCGGCCATTCTGTAATCCTGTCTGTCGGGGCGTGAGGGAAGGGGCGGGTTCAGCCCCGGCGTCTGCGGTGGCTGCTGGAGCGGTGCGGCGGCTGTGGGGCCGTGCAGCTCTCAAAGGAAGATGGCTGAACGATATCCTTGGCATCGGCATAATGGGCGAGGTCGCTCTTCGAATCGTCCAGAGCTTCAATCTCGTCATACATGGGGACGCGCTGCGCACAGAAAGCCGTGCCGGACTTCAGGCCACCGAGGGACTGCACGTCAGCCAGCTGGGTGATGTAGTCATCATGTTTCTTCTGCGCCTGATGGCCATAGGTACGACGGAAATAGGAATCGAGCTGCTTTTCCGAGGCCGTGAGGATGGGACGGAAACGGGTGATGAACTGGTTGTAGCGGTCCTGTGTCTGGCAGGAGAGGGCCGTGACCATGAGTTCCGACTTCAGGCCCGCCAGATTGAAAGCTGAGTGATCTTCTGCCGAAGAATGACACGCAGCTGCCCGGGAGGCAGGTGCAAAGGCAAAAAAAGCCGCAGTAGTAAGGGCCAGTCCAGTTCTGGAAAAGGACAGGCTGCGAAACAGAAGAGACATGTGAAAACTCCCGCTGACAGGTTTTCTGCCTATATCACGCTCATTTGGGAAAGTCTGCCCTGAGGCAGGCAATTCTTTGGTGGATATGGCTGCGTGGTGATTAAAGAAGAGTTAGATATGATTGACAAACAAAGAAATGTGGAAGAGCGCATTCTCATGACTGTCATGAAAGCGTATCGTGCACATCTGGAACTGGCGGATTGCGGGTGAGGTCCCGGAGACGCCTTTTTTATCTGGTTTTAGTTTTCTCTGGAGTTGACTGTGCAGCAGAGCGGTTTTCTAGTGCGGGCTGGGGTTGTTGGGGCAACTCTTCTGGCCCTCGGCGGGTGTGTTGGCCAGCAGTCGAGGGGGTCAAACGCCGTTGATATTCCTCCCAATCCTTTCGCCAATGAGAAGCGGGCTGCCCAGTGCGAGGTATCCCCTGTCCAGACGGATGCTGAGGGGCGGATGAGCGTGACCATGACGGTCAGTACGGGTGATGGCGGCACATGCCCGTTCTCCATCAGCAAGGGGGGGGGAGGAAGCTATGTTTCTTTCGGTGTGGTGCCACCGCCCGAGTATGGCAGGGCTTTCCTGTATAACTACAATAACCGCACCTATGTGCAGTATAGGCCTGATGTGGACCACAAGGGTGATGATGCTTTCGGTGTGGAGCTGATTCCGGCTCATGCACAGCCCCGCCGTCAGCTGCTGGTGCGTGTTCATGTGGAGCAGCCGGGTAGTGTCGCTGCGGCCCCGGTAGCAGCCGAGCCGGAAAAGAAGCCGCTTGCCGCGGCAGCTCCGGCAGGGAAGAAGGTCGTGCATCATACGAGATCACGGGCGGCTCACACGGTCACCAGACACACGACTGCAAAGTGAGGCAGAGCCTTCTTCACCTAGGTGAGGAATGATGAGGTAAAAAAGGGCCGGCACTCATGTGTCCGGCCCTTTTTCTGCATCGGGATGGGTCCATGAAAAAACCGGCCTGACAGTCATCCCGTCAGGCCGGTTCTTCTGAAAATGTCCGCTTACTGGAAGTCGATCTCGACCCGACGGTTCTGCGGCTCGGCAGTCCCGGGCTGGGTGGAGACGAGTGGCCGCGTGTCGCCAAAGCCATGGACGTCAATGACGCCAGCCGGAACACCATCACGGATCAGCTCGGCCTTGATGGTCCGTGCCCGTCGCAGGGAGAGGGACATGTTGTATGCCTCCGCCTCCCGGCTTCCCGGACGCACGGCTGAAGAATCCGAATGGCCATTGACCTGAATACGGGTGAACTGGGCCGATGTGGAGTTGCGGGCTGCGGTTTCCACGATGGCACGGGCACGGTCGGAAAGACTGTCACGATTCCAGTCGAAGAACACCAGATAGGTGCGGACAGGGGACGGAGCCGGGGTGGAGGAGAGTGTCTGGGCGGGTGTAGGCGGAGGCGGTGCAGGATTGAACTCATACCGCAGGCCCAGCATCAGGGAGTGGTTGAAGTCCGTGCGGCTGCCACGCTTGCCACTGACGGGATCGTTTTCAGGATTGCTGAAATTGTAGGTCGCTGTCGTGAAGTGACGGTGACGCCCCGTGATGGTGTAGAAGCGGTATTCCATTGTGGTGGAGAGACCGACGACCCACGGTACGGGCAGGGATACGCCGAAGATGCCCTGATAGGCGAAGCCCCCGGCACTGTCCCGGGTGCGCTGCCTGTAGCCCCGGTTCGGCCCGGTGCCTCGGATGGCAGTATTCGTGAACTGGCTGCCATAGCCGATACCGGCACCGAAATAAGGGTAGATCCAGTTCTGCCCGATATCCATGTCAAACAGTGCATTGGCCATGCCGCCATATTTCTGCTGATGGCCATGCGCTGAACTGCTGAAACCGGGAGAGTGGAACCGGGACAGGCGGTTGTTGCGGTAATTGCCTTCGACTTCCACACGGAAGCCGTCGCCCAGGCCCCAGCCGATGCTGCCAAGGCCGGTGATGCCCGTCGTGTAGTCATCCCGCCCACGGGGGAAAAGCTTCGTATGCGGATTGACGGTCTGGGACTGGTTGAAGCTTGCTCCGGCAGCCCCGGCGACATAGAGACCACGAACAGGCTGTGCTTCCGCCGCACCAAACGCCATGACTGACAGGCAGGCGGCACAGACGCTGCGGGCCAGCAGTGATGCAATGGAGGTGCGTGTGTTCATGTAATTACTCTCCGACCAGACGGGTGGTTACCCTTTTCACTGAAAGTGGCGGTAAAGGCAATGGACTCACCGGAAATACCTGTTCGCCTCTCGACTGAATTCGGGCAGGATGTGTCCTATGGGTTACAGGTTGATCACGATATTTGTTGAAAAACAGAGGGTTTCTGCTGGTCCTTGACAGTGAAATGGCAGGGACGTTCAGTCCGGATGACTGAAACGGCGTGTACCAATCTCGTTTTCCAGCGGGTGGGTGCTGTCCCGTACATCAATCTCGATGATCCAGAGGTCAGGGTCGTAACGTTCCTGCCTTTCCAGATAGGCGGAGGCCTGCATTGCGGCACTTCCCGTGTCGTCGCTTTCAAAGGACTGGCGGCACCATGTGTTGTCCTGTTCCCGCAATATGGCGGTCCGTCCGTCCCGGCCATTCAGTACGATGAAGATGCTGCCAGCATCTTCATCGCCTTTCCGGGCCACGGCGGCGATGAGGCCATTCTGGTTGAGGCGTCGCAGGGTGGCACGAACCCAGAATCCTGTCTTGAGACCATACGGCATGAAAACGGTTTCCTTGCAGATGGGGGATGAAGGGCAGTCCGTTCAGGGGCTGGAGGATGCGGCCTGATGGGCAGCACTGCCGTCAGGCAGGTGAAGCAGTGCCGTGTGATAGGCATGAGGGGTTGCAAAGAGTGCCTGTATGGCGGCTATGTCATCCCGGTTCGGTGGCGAGGGCGGGCAGCTCTGCCTCAGGGCAAGGCGTGCGCTTTCCGTACTGTCGCCGTGAATGAGGCGGGATTTCTGCAGGGCGTCAGCCATGAGGGAATGCCCGTCACGGAGAGCCTCCAGCTGGGACCTGAGAGAGAATGGCCCTCTGGGGGTAGTGCAGAGCTGTGGGAGGACGCCCAGTCCCTGCAATGTCCAGCCCTGGGGGGCCGTGAGGCGTGCCCAGGTCAGGGACAGGTGACCTCCATTGGGCATGATGGTCGAGACCTGCACCATCCCTTTTCCAAAGGTGCTGCTGCCTGCCACGACGGCACGCTGCTGGTCAGCCAGTGCGGCAGCCAGAACCTCGGCGGCACTGCCCGTGTCCTGATCCACCAGCAGGGCGAGGGGAGCATTGTTTGTCAGGTCGCCCCCCTGAATGCTCCAGACGTGATTGGCCTCGGCAGCCCGTCCTTCAGTCGTGGTGATGACGCCATGATTGAGGAACAGGGCGGCAGTCATGACGGCCTGCTGCAGGATTCCACCATGATTTCCCCGCAGGTCCAGAATGAGGCCCGGCAGGGTGGCGGTTGAGGAAGCCGTTGAAGAGGTCGGGAGTGTCTGGCCGTTATCCGGCGAAGGTGCGGGCAGGAATGTGGAGAGATACTGGCTGATCTCTTCGGCTGTATGGCTGGAGAAATGGGTCACCCGTAGGACAGGATAATGGCCTGTCCTGTCAGGAAAAACGCTTTCTTCCTCCATGCGGCCCCGGGTGAAGGTTCTGGTGAACTGGTGACCATCCTGCGTATGGAACTCCAGCTCAACCGCACTGCCCGCCGGTCCGGTCAGCATGGTCTGGAGAGTGGGCAGTGGAATCTGGTGTGTGCTATGGCGGTCCAGACCGACCAGGCTGTCGCCCGGTGTGATGCCTGCATCCCAGAGGGGGCTGTTGAGGTTAAGGGCGGCCACGAGGGGAAAACGGGCATGTGTCCGGCGGAGTGTCAGGCCGACACTTGCGGCAGGTCTGGCTGGTGGCTGGCTGGACGCAACGGCATCAGAGCGGCTGGGAGGCGGCGACGGGGACTGGTAGCGGGAATAAGGGTCCAGTCTGCCCAGCATCCCGTTGAGGAAACGGTTGAGCAGACCTTCATCATTCATGAGCTGGAACTGGGGAATGTTCTGACGCAGGAGCGTGATGAGGCGCAGGCTCAGATGGCTCCATCCTGCCACGTCGTCCTTGTTCGGCGTGTGTTCGGACAGGAGGGGGCGGTGATTGTAGAGCAGGATAATTCGGGCCGGGGTGAAAAGGGTCTTCGGCTGGAGTGTCAGGGTAAAGCTGCTGGAGGCGGTGGTGGCAGCTCCCTGTGAGGCAGGGGGTAGTACCAGAAGGGCCTGCATGCCCCACAGGCAGAGGTCCCGCGGCGTGTGAGGAGCCAGTGTGCGGGGCATGATGAAGGTGAGAGCCGTGGATAATGTCAGCTCTGCCTGCCTGTCTTCATCGGTGAAATCAGATGATGTCTGGGTCAGGGGCTGGCTGGCGGACGGATTGTCTGCTCCGTTTCTGGATTCCGGTCTGTCAGGCGATGCAGACTGTCCTGCCGTTGCCGGGGGAATGTTGCTGTTATGGGACAGTACGACATCAGTCACATGGCCAGTAAAGTGGTGAATGAAATGATGCCAGAAAGGAGCTGTCTGAACGGGCAGGGCCACGGCCGGTCCTGCTGCGAACAGCCCGGACAGGGCGAACCCGGCAAGGGCTGAAACGGAGCGTCGAGGACGGGCTGGCATCATGGATGTGACGGACCGGAATGATGGAGGGAAGAGAACATCAGAAAACCGGTACAGTGTCATATCGTCTCTTCTGGGAACAGGACCGGGTGGGATGGTGGCCCATCTTCAGGAAGACAGGTCCCCAGTGCATTATGCCGTATTGAAAGAAGAAAGAAAGTTAGAAAGGAAGGTCATCCTTGCTGATGGGGGGGGGCTGCGTGTTCTTTCCGTCAGTGCCGCTGCTGGTGGCTTTGGTGGCACTGGCAGTCTTTCTGGTGGTCTTCTTCTTTGCCGTACTGGCTGTTTTGGTTTTTGTCCCCGCTGCTTTTTTAGTTGTGGTCTTTTTTGCTGCCGTCTTTTTCGTGGCTGTCTTGCGGCCTCCCTTCAGGGGTTTGCCTTTCTCTTCCAGCAGCGTGAGGGCCTCTTCCAGAGTCACGTCATCCATCGAGTTCCCTTTGGGGAGGGTCGCAACGGTCTGCCCGTGCTGCACATAGGGGCCAAAGCGGCCTTTGCGGACCATGACGGCCTCACCGTCTTTGGGATGCGTTCCCAGCGTGCGGATGGAGGCCAGTTTTTTGGCCAGAGCATCAACGGCCCGGTTCAGCCCGATGGTCAGGACATCATCATCCTTGCTGAGCGTGCCATAGATGCTGCCCATCTTGACGAAAGGCCCGAAACGGCCAAGGCCAGCCGTAATCATCTCGCCTGTTTCCGGGTGCGGACCGACCTCACGGGGAAGGGACAGCAGGCCGATGGCCTCTTCCAGGGTCAGCTCTTCCCCATTGCGGTCCTTGGGGATGGTGGCCCGCTTCGGCTTGGCTTTCTTGTCTTCCGGGTCCGGTTCGCCACGCTGGACATACAGCCCGTAAGGCCCACGGCGGAGGGTGATGTTCTCATCCGTGGCGGGGTCATGGCCCAGCAGGCGCATCCCATCGGGCAGGGCCGTTTCTTCGCCATTATCAACCGCCAGAGGCCGGGTGACCCGGCAGTCAGGATAGTTGGAACAGCCAAGGAATGCACCATGCCGCCCCAGCTTGAGGCCCAGCCGCCCGTCAGAGCAGGACGGGCAGCTGCGGGGATCGCTGCCATCCGGACGGATGGGGAAGAAATGGTTGCCGAGGTCCTGATCCAGCGCATCAATGACATCGGAGATTTTCAGGTCTTTGGTCTTGGCGACCGTGGCGGAGAAATCGTGCCAGAAAGCAGACATGACATCATGCCAGTCAGCCCGCCCGTCAGAGATGTCATCCAGCTGTGTCTCCAGCGAGGCGGTGAAGCCTGTATCCACATAACGCTGGAAGAAGGAGGTCAGGAAGGCCGTCACCAGCCGCCCCCGGTCTTCCGGGACGAAGCGGCGGGCATCAAGACGCACATAATTGCGGTCCCGCAGGACGCTGAGGATGGAGGCATAGGTGGAGGGACGCCCGATGCCGATTTCTTCCATCTTCTTGACCAGTGACGCTTCGGAATAGCGGGGTGGCGGCTGGGTGAAGTGCTGCTCGGCTGTCACGTCCTTCGTGCCCAGCCGGTCGCCTTCCTTCATGGCCGGGAGGAGGCGGTTCTGGTCGTCATCGCTGCCTTTTTCCTTATCATCACGGCCTTCGATATAGAGCTTCAGGAAGCCATCAAAGGCGATGATGGAGCCAGTGGCCCGCAGAAGGGTCTGGTCCTGTTCATCGCCAATGGTGATGGCGGTTTGGTCCAGCTCAGCGGACTGCATCTGGGAGGCTACGGCACGCTTCCAGACCAGTTCGTAAAGCCGTTTCTGGTCGGTTGTAAGAACGGAAGCCACCGCCGCAGGTGTGCGGGCGACGTCGGTCGGGCGGATGGCCTCGTGGGCTTCCTGCGCATTCTTGGCTTTTGTGGCGTAGGAGCGGGGTTTATCCGGGCAGTAATCTTTCCCGAAGGCAGAGCCGATATGCGAACGGATGGCCTGCACGGCTTCTGAAGCCATCGTGACGCCATCAGTACGCATGTAGGTGATGAGACCGACCGTTTCGCCGTTCAGGTCCACACCTTCATAGAGCTGCTGGGCGGTACGCATGGTGGTCTGGGCACTCATGCCCAGCTTGCGGGAGGCCTCCTGCTGGAGGGTGGAGGTGGTGAAAGGCGGTGCCGGGTTGCGGCGTGTCCGCTTCCGCTCAATCTTCCGTACGCTGAGGGCAGATGAGCGGACCAGATCACGGGCCTTATGAGCTGCCTTTTCGTTGGGGAGAGCGAACTGGTCGAGCTTCTTACCCTCTAGATGCGTCAGTTTCGCCGTGAAGTCCGCTTTTTCAGGAGTCGTGAAGAGACCTTCAACACTCCAGTATTCTCTGGGCTTGAAAACCTCAATTTCCGCTTCCCGCTCGCAGATCAGGCGCAGGGCGACGGACTGGACACGCCCTGCACTGCGGCTGCCGGGAAGCTTGCGCCAGAGGACGGGGGAGAGGGTGAAGCCCACCAGATAATCCAGCGCACGGCGGGCCAGATAGGCGTCAATCAGGGGCCGGTCGAGCGTGCGGGGGGCTTTCATGGCCGCAGCGATGGCGTTCTTGGTGATCTCGTTAAAAGTAACCCGCTCAACCTCAATATCCTTGAGGAGTTTTTTCTCTTCAAGGGCACTGCGGACGTGCCACGAAATCGCTTCGCCTTCCCTGTCCGGGTCGGTGGCGAGAATCAGTTTGCTGGCTCCCTTGAGGGCCTTGGCGATGGTGGCAATCTGCTTTGAGCCACGCTCATCAGTCTGCCACGACATGGCAAAGTTCTCATCAGGGCGGACACTGCCATCCTTGGGGGGGAGGTCCCGCACATGACCAAAGGAGGCGATGACGGTGTAATCGCTGCCGAGATAACGGTTGATGGTCTTTGCCTTGGCAGGGCTTTCGACAACCACAACATTCTTCACTGCCATGAGTTTTTCCCGGTCTCTGGTGTCCTGACGATAAGGCTGCTTATGGCCGATGCCCGCTAGCTGGGTAGTGTGATCTGTCCATCCCCATGGCGTTGGACAGCCCCGTTTATTTCCAGCTCGATGAGTATTGCCGCAACTTCTGAGATGGACAACTGACAGCGTGATGCAATCTCGTCAACAGTGGAGGGGGTATGCGCCAGCAGGGAAAGAATGTTTTTTTCGTCAGGACCGTGCGTGTTTTCTCCCGTTTCAGGCGGCATCGGGGCAGGAGGCATGGCTGGTGTGCTGGCTGCATGTTCCGCCGTTCGGGGGGCGGGGGTATCCGTCATGTGAGTGAACAGGGATGGCTGGCGGGAGGGAGGCCTGCCCCACGGGGCCAGTGCCCTGTCAGGTGGGGGAATGTCCTTCAGGGCGGTCAGAATGTCCTGAAAACGCTCGACCAATATGGCCCTGTTCTGTTTCAGCAGGTCATTTCCTCCGCTGGAGCGTGGGTCTCCGGGGAAGCCGGGTATGGCAAAGAGCAGCCGCTGGAAGGTCACGGCGAGTCGGGCCGTGATGAGCGTGCCGGAGCGTCTGGCAGCTTCGACCAGCAGGCAGCCACGGGCCAGACCTGCGATGAGATGATTGCGGTGCGGAAAATGGCGGGAATTGGCGGGCATGCCGGGTGGATATTCCGTAATCAGGCAGCCCTGCCGGCCGATGTCTGCCTGCAGGCGGGCATGTTCGGGTGGATAGGTGATGTCCAGCCCACCGGGCAGGGCTGCAATGGTCCGGCCAGAAGGCAGGGCACCACGATGGGCGGCACCGTCAATGCCACGGGCCAGACCCGAAATGATGGTCAGACCGGCTTCGGCCAGACCGGCGGCAAAGTCTTCAGTCAGTTTCTGGGCGGGGCCTGAGGCGTTGCGTGCGCCGACAATGGCCAGGGAGGGTGTGGAAAGCAGGTCCGTGTTGCCCTGGGCGAACAGGAGAACGGGTGCATTGGGCAGGGCTGCGAGCAGCTGCGGATAGGCGGCATCCGAACGCAGCAGGTGGCTGGCTCCCCGTCTTTCCAGCCAGCTGATTTCATCTTCGAGCTGGGATATGGACGGAACAGCCGGTGCCGGGCGGTCAGAGAGGCGGGCACGGGCAGGCAGGGCCGCAATGGCCTGTTCTGCCGTGCCATACAGGCCCATCAGCCGACTGAATGTGGCGGTGCCGATTCCTTTCGTGCGGGCCAGCCGCAGCCGTGCCAGACGTTCCGTGGTGGTCAGACCTGCCTCTGGTAACGGGGCAGACTCATTTCTGCCCGACACGAGGTTCCGTGCCGCTACAGAGGCGGGCGATATTGCCGTAATGGCGCAGGAGAATCAGCAGGGTTATCAGGGCTGCTGCGATGGGGCGGGCGGACATGATGGGTGTTAGGGAAAAAGCCACCATCAGGAAGGGAGCTGCCAGGAAGGCCAGCAGCGCACCAACCGAGGAAATTTTGCTCAGACGGACCCCGGCCAGCCAGAGGATCGTGCAGAGCAGCCCGACCGGCCAGCACATGCCCCAGAAGACGCCGATTCCCGTGGCAACGCCCTTGCCACCACGAAAACCTAGCCATATGGGGAAACAGTGTCCCAGTACGGCAGCACAGCCTGCCACGGAGAGGCAGAGAGCCGTATCATGGGGCGACAGGGCTTCTGCCAGCAGGACGGCGAGCAGTCCCTTGAGGGCATCCAGCAGCAGTGTCGCAGCGGCAAGCCCCTTGCGGCCTGTCCTCAGCACGTTGGTGGCCCCGATATTCCCGGAACCGATGCGCCTTATGTCGCCCTGTCCTCCCAGTGCTGTCAGCAGGAGGCCGAACGGGATGCTGCCCATCCCATAGGCAGCCAGCGCAATGACGGGAAGGCTGGGCGGCATGAGGCTCCAGGTCAGGATACCGCTCATGAAGAAAGACCTTCGGCAGTAAAGACTTCCCTGCCATGATGGAATGTCCTCAGGACACGGCCTTTCAGGGTCTGTCCATCGAAAGGCGTGTTCTGTGCCCGGCCGGGCAGACTGCCTGCCGTAACGGTCCATTCTTCTTCCGGGTTGAACAGGCAGAGGTCAGCCGCTGCGCCGATGGAGAGCGTGCCCGCCTCTAGGCCCAGCAGGCGGGCCGGAGCCACGGTGAGCAGACGCAGCGCATCCAGCAGGGGCAGGCCAGCCTGAAGCGTGACGCCCAGCAGGGTGACGAGACCGGTTCCCCCTGCACGGGCCTGTGCGAAGGGGAGACGTTTGTCATCGGCATCAGCCGGGCTGTGGTCGGAGGCGATGGCATCAATGGTGCCATCGGTCAGACCGGCCAGCACGGCCTGACGGTCGGCTTCCAGCCGCAGAGGCGGGGAGAGCTTGGCATAGGTGCGGAAGTCGCCAATATCGGCCTCCGTCATGGCAAAGTAGGGCGGGGCCGTATCGCAGGTGACACGGATTCCCCGTTTTTTTGCCTCAGCAATCAGGCCAAGGGCCTCACCAGTGGAGACATGGCCGAAATGAATGCGTGCTCCGGTCAGCTCGGCAAGGCGGAGGTCCCTGGCGACCATCATGGCTTCGGCACAGGCGGGAATCTGGGGCAGGCCCATCTTCACGGCCTGCGGACTGGCCGTGGCACAGCCCCCCTTGGCCAGAGACGGGTCTTCCGGATGCAGGACGATGACCGTATCCAGAAAGCCGGAATAGGCCAGCAGGTTGCGCATCTGTTTGGTGTCGGCAATGGCACGGGCACCATCGGTGAAGCCGACCGCTCCGGCCTTTTTCAGCAGGCCGATCTCGGCCATTTCCACACCGGCGCAGCCTTTTGTCAGTGCGCCATAGGGATGGATGGAGACCAGCCCCGTCTCTTCACCACGGCGGCGGATGTAGTGGACAAGAGCCGGATTATCAATGGCCGGTTCGGTATCAGGGAGCAGGGCCAGGGAGGTGATTCCTCCTGCCACGGCAGCCTGAATGCCGGAATCGATGCTTTCCCGATATTCAGCCCCCGGTTCACCAAAGCTGGCCCGCATGTCCACAAGGCCGGGACAGAGGACAGTCCCTCTGCCATCCACGATGCGGACGGCTTTGGATGTTTCTTTGGGGTCGATGGCAGCAATGCGGCCTTTTTCGACGAGCAGACTCCCTTTGCCATCCCGCCCGGAGGCGGGGTCGATCAGCCGGACATTTTCAAAAAGGATACTGCTCATGCGGGATTCTTCATGCGGGAGAGGCGGTCAAGGACGGCCATGCGGACGGCCACGCCCATCTCGACCTGTTCGGAAATGACGCTCTGGGGGGAGTCGGCAACGGCGGAGGCAATTTCCACCCCCCGGTTCATCGGGCCGGGATGCATGACGAGAGCATCCGGTTTGGCCAGCGCAAGGCGGCGGCGGTCCAGCCCGAAGAGGGAGAAATATTCCCGTGCGCTGGGTACAAGCCCGCTGCCCATGCGCTCCCGCTGGACACGGAGGCACATGGCGACATCCGCATCCTTCAGGGCTTCATCAATGTCGTGATGCAGGGTGACGCCATCCAGCGTACCGAGAGCACCAGGGAGCAGGGTGGGAGGGCCTGCCAGATGGATGTCATTGCCCATCGCCCGCAGGAGATGGATGTCCGACCGAGCCACACGGCTATGGGCGATGTCGCCGCATATGGCGATTTTCAGCCCGCTGAGGCGGCCGAAATGCCGTCGGATGGTCAGGCCATCCAGAAGGGCCTGCGTGGGGTGTTCATGCATCCCGTCGCCAGCATTGACGACACTGGCCTCGACCTTCTGCGAGAGCAGGGCCGGGGCACCACTCTGGGCATGGCGGACAACGAGCAGATCGCAGTGCATGGCATTGAGGGTGGAGGCCGTATCCAGCAGGGTTTCCCCTTTATTGACCGAGCTTGTGGCGACGGTCATGTTCACCACATCGGCACCCAGCCTTTTGGCAGCCAGTTCGAAGCTGGTGCGTGTGCGCGTGCTGTCCTCAAAGAAGAGATTGATGACGGTGCGGCCCTGAAGCACGTCCCGCGGTGCGTTGCGGGAGCGGCTGAGCAGGGCATAGCTCTCGGCGAGGTCCAGAAAAGGCGTGATGTCCTTTTCTGTCATGCCTTCGATGCCAAGAAGATGGGGGACGTGGTGTGCGGGATTCATGCGGACAGGACACTCCGGATACGGGCGAGCACTTCATCCCGTCCCAGTGCGGCGAGCGTGAGGTCGATTCCGGGCGATGTTGTGGTGCCTGTCATGGCGGCACGGAGGGGCTGGGCGACCGCTCCGAGTTTCAGCTCATGTTCTGTGGCGAAGGCACGGAGTACGGCATCGATCCCTTCGGCCGTGAAGGGGTCCAGCGCAGCGAGTTTCTCTTCCAGCCCGGCAAGGACTTTCCGGCCCTCTTCACCAAGATGCTTTTCAGCCTTGGGGGTGATGGTCAGCGGCAGGCGCAGGCCCGCAAAAGAGGCGTTGTCGGCGAGTTCCACGACCGTCTTGGCCCGTTCCTTCAGCCCCGGCATGAGGGCGAGAACACGGGCACGGACCGTCTCGTCATGGTCCAGATCGTCACGCTGTTCCAGACGCTGCATGACCAGGGCTGTCAGCCGTTCATCATCTGCCCGGCGCATCCAGATGCCATTGAGATGGCTGAGCTTGACATAGTCCATGCGAGAGGGGGAGCGGCCGATGCCATCCATGTCAAACAGTTTGATCTGTTCTTCACGGTCCAGCACCTCTGCATCACCATGTCCCCAGCCGAGGCGCAGCAGGTAGTTGCAGAGGGCTTCCGGCAGGATGCCTTCTTCACGGAAATCCATGACGGACTGGGCACCATGACGTTTGGAGAGCTTGGCTCCGTCCGGCCCGTGAATGAGGGGCAGGTGAGCGAATTCGGGCAGGTCCCAGCTCATGGCCCGGTAGATCATGGCCTGACGGAAGGTGTTGGTCAGGTGGTCATCACCCCGCATGACATGCGTGATGCCCATGTCATGGTCATCCACCACCACTGCGAGCAGATAGGTCGGCGTACCATCGGAGCGGAGCAGGATGAGGTCATCCATTTCCGCATTGGCGACACGGACTTCCCCCTGCACGAGGTCCCTGATGATGGTTTCGCCTTCTTTCGGAGCCTTGAGGCGGATGGCATAGGGCACGCCTTCCGGGGTTTCGGAAGGGTCACGGTCACGCCATGTGCCGTCATAGCGGGGCGGACGCTTCTCGGCACGGGCCTTCTCACGCATGGCGGCCAGCTCTTCCGGCGTGCAGTAGCAGCGGTAGGCCATGCCCTTTTCCATCAGCTGGGCGACGATCTCTGCATGACGCTCCTGCCGGGTGGCCTGGAAGACAGGCTCGCCGTCCCAGTCGAGGCCCATCCATTTCAGGCCGTCAAAGATCACATCCACGGCCTGTTGGGTGGAACGTTCCCGGTCTGTATCCTCAATGCGCAGGACAAACTCTCCCCCGTGGTGACGGGCGAAGAGATAGTTGAACAGGGCAGCACGGGCATTGCCGATATGGAGCAGCCCGGTGGGCGAGGGAGCAAAACGGGTACGGATCTTCATGAGCAGGCCTTATAACATGCCGGGTTGGGGCGGGCTATCCACTTCAATGTGTCATCATGCGCTTTAGCACAGAGTGCGCTCCTTGTGGACCGGCCCGCCCTTCAGGAAGACGTGTTGAGGGCAGGGCATGAGGCATGTGGTGATCCACAGGGTGGCATCAGGGCTGGCCGGTCAGGGCAGCCGCCTGACCTGCTGGCTGCCTGTGGGGGTGGCTCTGGGCATTGTCGGGTATTTTGCCCTGCCGGTGGAGCCATCATGGCCTGTCTGCCTGTCAGCGGCTTTCATGACGGGGCTGGGGCTGGTCCTGCTGGTCTGGAGCCGGCGGATGGAAGCGGTCACCGCATGGGCTGCGGACTGGCAGAGTCTGGGATGCTGTCTGGGAAGTGGGCTGCTGACAGTCGGGATGGGGTTTCTGCTGGCTTATGGGCAGGCTCTCCGTCAGTCGCCCATGCCGCTTCTGCCGCTTGAATCTGTCTGGATGGAGGGTCGTTTGGCTGTGCTGGAGCCTGTAGAGGGGCAGCATGAAGGGCAAAGAACCGGCTGGCATGTTGGTGTGGATGGAGCGGTGTTTGACTCGCCCTGGTGGGTGGGAATGGCTCCCCTGAGGCGGCGCGTGACGGTCGCCTTCCGGTCGGGACGGGGGCAGGAGGGGATTCTGGACAGTCTTGTGGTGGGCCAGTCCGTCAGGTTGCGTGTCCTGCTGCGCTCTCCGTCAGCTCCTGTCTGGCCGGGCGGGTATGACGGGCAGAGAGCGGCGTGGTTTGATGGCCGGGCCGGTATGGGAATGGCCCTGTCGCCACCACGTCCCCTGCACGGAGAGGCGCAGCATCCTGCTGGCTGGTCTGTCCGTCTGCGTCAGGGCGTGGCCCGGACGGTTGGTGAGGCCCTGCCGGGGCAGGAAGGGGCGGTGGCATCCGCTGTCCTGTGTGGCGAGACAGGGCATCTTTCAGCAGAGACACGGCAGAATTATGCGGCTTCTGGTCTGGCGCATCTTCTGGCCGTGGCGGGGCTGCATCTGGGGTTCGTCATGGGGATGGCCTTCACCGTGGCACGGCGTCTCATGAGTCTGTCCCAGCGTCTGTCAGCCCATCATCCCTGCCGTGAAGTGGCCCTGCTTTTTTCCCTGTGCGTGGGGGCAGGCTATGTGGGTCTGACGGGCTTGCATGTGCCGGGCCTGCGTGCTCTGGGGCTGGCCGGGCTGGGGGTTCTGGCCCTGCTGCTGGGGCGGCGGGCTGTCTCCATGCGGGGATTGGCCCTGATCTGTCTGGCTCTGGAGACCGTCTCTCCTGTTCTGGTGCTGGATGTGTCGTTCCAGATGTCCTTTGCTGCCGTGATGGCCCTGATTGCCGGGTATGAGGCTCTGCGCGATGTACTCTCCCGGCTGGCCGGGTTGGATGAGGGGGCTGGGGAGTTTCATGGGCGGCATGGCCGGTCGGTATGGCGACGGGGCGGGCGGCTTCTGGCATCCCTGACCATGACGTCCCTGCTGGCCGGGCTGGCGACCCTTCCGCTCAGCATGGCGTATTTCGGGGCCTTCCAGCCGTGGTTTGTCGTGGCCAATCTTCTGGCCGTGCCCCTGATGGGTGTGTGGGTGATGCCTGCCGGAATGGTGGCCCTGCTGCTGATGCCTGTGGGGCTGTCTTCCATGCCCCTGCACGTGATGGGCTGGGGCATCCGGCTGATTGGCTGGTTGGCGGCCCGTGTGGCAGCGGCTCCACTGGCATCATGGCCTGTACCGTCTTTTCCGGCCTGGGTGGTGGGGCTGTACATGCTGGGTCTGACGGTACTGTGTCTGTGGCGTGGCAGGGGCCGCCTCGTGGGTGCAGGGCTGATACTGGCGTCCCTGGCGGCAGTCTGGCTCATTGAGCGGCCGGTGATGCTGCTGGTGGAACAGGGGCATGTTTTGGCTGTCCGGCAGGTAGGGGCGATGCGGGTGATGGAAGGGCGGCCGGGTCATGGGCTGGCCCGTCAGGAGATGCAGCGTGCTCTGGGCCGGGAGACGCAGGGTGCCGGTGTTCCGCTCTGCGGGGCAGGTGTCTGCCAGCTCCGTCTGAGGGCGGGGAAGGTCATCCTGTGGCGTGGAGAAGCGGGGCCGGATGAAGTGGAAGACCTGTCATGCCGTGATGTGGTTCTGGAGGTTCGCATGGGGACCCAGCATCCGTTATGTCCTGCTGTCCGGCAGCTGGGTCCGGTTGACCTGAGGCGGGAGGGAAGCTGGGCCATCTATGATGAAGGGCGGAATGGGGTGAGACTGCTGTCAGACAGGATGGTACAGGGGACCCGTCTCTGGACGGGTGATGAAGGATACCGCAGCGTAGTCCCGTTCCCGCTGGCCAGGGAAGAATGAGCTGGCAATTCAGCTGCTGCACAGGGTGCGGATGAGGGACGGGGCAATGCGGCTGAGGCGTTTTTCCAGCGTGGCGGAAAGCCGCTGATAGTGGCTGGCACCGGGCAGGGAAGGGTCTTCCCACGGCTTGGCCCCTTCAGGAAACTGGATGATGCAGCGTTTCACCCGTTCGCTTTCCCGGCGTTTTTTCCAGTGAGCCGGGAGGTGCAGGCAGAGATTTTCCGTCAGCTTGCCGGTCATGAAGTTCCAGCGATCCGGGAGGATATGGACATGGTCGTGGAAGACCTGGTTGAGAATGTCCGTGCCGGGGCAGAGATAGGGACGTGTGGCCAGGGTAAAACAGCGGTTGATCTGGGAGGGGGAGATCAGGCGGGGTTGGATCAGAAGCATGTTGCTGTCGAAATAGTCTTCCGGCCGGGCGAGGCCGAGATGGTGGCGGGTATAGAGGGGAAGCGTGATGTCGGGCAGCCCCGTGGCAGGGGCGCTGTCAAGGTTTGTCGTATGGTTAAACTGGCAGTCCGGGAGCTGTAAGGTCTTTTATAGAGTTTCATGGTAAAATAAAGGCCTTCATGAGAAGGCCATGCTGGACTCTGGCTGGTTGTGGCAAAGCTCAGCGTTTCGGTGGTATCTTGGTCTTGTCCGGATAGAGACACCATTCCGTGACGGGGCATCGCCAGCATTCCGGTGTCCGGGCCTTGCAGACATAGCGGCCATGAAGAATGAGCCAGTGATGCGCAGGGCGGAGCATCTCCTTGGGGATGCGACGGACCAGCTCATCCTCCACGGCCCGGACTGTCTTTCCGGGAGCAAGGCCCGTGCGGTTGCCGAGGCGGAAAATATGGGTATCCACGGCCATGGTTGGCTGGTCGAAAGCGATGTTGAGGACGACATTGGCCGTTTTCCGTCCCACGCCGGGTAGGGCCTCCAGAGCTTCACGGCTGTCGGGAACCTGCCCGTCATGTTTTTCCAGAAGCTGCTGGCAGAGCAGGGCCACGTTATGGGCTTTTGACCGCCAGAGGCCTATGGTGCGGATGTGCCGGGCGATGCCGTCCTCGCCCAGTGCCGCCATGCTGGCAGGGTCCGGTGCTTCTTCATACAGGGCACGGGTGGCCTTGTTGACGGAGATATCCGTTGCCTGTGCCGAAAGCACGACACTGACGAGCAGTTCGAACGTGTTGTGATAGATCAGCTCGCTGCGGGCGTCCGGGTGTGCCCTGTCCAGTGCGGTCAGGAAGGCCCGGACGGCTTTCAGGCTCATGCGGGGCTGGGTTTTTGTCGTGCGTGTGCGGGTCGTGCTGGAAGAAGCCATGAGGAATGGATGGTCCGGCCATTATTGGGGGAAAGGTGAGCCTGTTCCTAGGATGAGTTGGTGTTTTCTTCAAGCGTGGCGGTCAATGGGGCAGACTGGTTCTGTCGGGATTGATGGAAGGAATGAATGAACGTGGCAGACGGTAAAGACGGGCTGGATGGAGTGAAAAAGCTTTCCTTTGGTGCGGTGCTGCGGTTCGTGGCCGTGCGGTGGGTGGAGCATCCTGCCATGCTGGCCAGGACACTGGGGGGTGTGGCTCTGGCAACGGTGGCGGATATCTGCACGCCCTTGCTGGCAGGGCGTCTGGTTGGGGACATTTCCACGGCGCCGGCCGATGGAGGGCGGGGGCATCTGCTGCATGATGCCCTGCTGATGGTCAGTGGACTGCTGGTTCTGGGGCTGGTGGGCGTGATGGGGCGGCGGTCCTCCTATCTGGGCATCAGCAAACTGAGCCTTGCCGTCATGCGCCGGGTGCTGGATGATGCCTTCGCCCGTGTGCAACGTTTTTCATCCGACTGGCACGCCAACAATTTTGCAGGGTCCACCGTGCGGCGTGTCACCCGTGGCATATGGGCGATCGACACGCTGGATGACACATTGCTGCTGCTGATTGCTCCGGAAGTGCTGGTCCTGCTGGGCACGACAGTGGTCCTGCTGGTGCGGGCACCGCTCATGGGGCTGGTGCTGGCGGTGATGGTGGGGCTGTTCGCCTGCATCTCCATCTGGCTGGCTTTGCGCTATGTGGCCCCCACGGCCCGGATTTCCAATGAATGGGATTCCAGGATGGGTGCGGTGCTGGGTGATGCCGTCACCTGCAATGCCGTCGTGAAGAGTTTCGGTGCGGAAGAGCGGGAAGAGGACCATCTTCATTCCGTGGCCCGCACATGGGCGGAGAAGACCTATTACAGCTGGTACCGGGGCACGAACAGTGCCAATTTTCAGGCATCCTATACGCTGCTGATGCGTGTGGTGATGATCGGTCTGGCGGTGATTCTCTGGTGGCGGGGCATGGCCGGACCGGGGGACGTGGCCTATGTGCTGACGATGATGTTTCTCATCCAGGGCTATCTGCGGGACCTCGGGCAGCAGGTGAGTCAGGTCCAGCGGTCGATCAATGAGATGGAAGAGCTTGTCGGGCTGTTCTCGACCGAACCGGCCATTCAGGATGCTCCGGACGCCACATTGCTGGAGGTGAAGGCCGGAGAAATTGATCTTCGGGATGTGACATTCCGTTATCCGTCCCAGGAAAAACCGATCTATCAGAATCTGTCCCTGAAGATTATGCCCGGAAGCCGTGTGGCTCTGGTCGGGGCGTCCGGTTCCGGCAAGACGACGCTGACGAGGCTGCTCCAGCGTCTGTATGACGTGAATGAAGGGACTGTCCTGATTGACGGGCAGGACATTGCCCACGTCACCCAGCAGAGCCTGAGGCGTCAGATCGCTCTGGTCCCGCAGGAACCCATGCTGTTCCATCGGACGCTGGCAGAGAACATCGCCTATGGGCGGCCCGAGGCGACCCGTGAGGAGATCGTGGAGGCGGCCCGGCAGGCCAATGCGGATGTGTTCATTTCCCGTCTGCACGAAGGCTACGATACGCTGGTCGGGGAACGTGGCGTGAAACTGTCCGGAGGAGAGCGTCAGCGTGTGGCGATTGCCCGGGCTTTTCTGGTTGATGCACCTATCGTGATTTTCGACGAGGCAACGGCAAGTCTTGATTCCGAATCAGAGATGCTGGTGCAGGAGGCCATGACCCGTCTGATGGAAAAGCGCACGGTGCTGGTCGTGGCGCACCGTCTGGCCACCGTGCGGGACCTTGACTGTATTCTGGTGTTTCATCAGGGGCAGGTTGTCGAGGGTGGTACCCATGAAAGCCTGATGGCCCTGAAGGACGGATTTTATCACCGTCTGGTCTCATTGCAGACGCTTGAGGCTGATTCCGGTCAGGCCGGGGGCAGGGCATGAGGCGGGTCCTCCGACCCGCCCCGTCTGCATGACCCTGTGAGCGGGTCAGATGTAATGTTCGTCCAGCGGTGGGAACCCGTTGAAACCGGTGGAGCAGTAAGTGGACACATACGCACCCGTGGCGAGAATGTTGATCCTGTCTCCGGCCCTGAGTTCTTCCGGCAGGGGGATGAGGTTCTTTTCGTAGAGAACATCCATGCTGTCGCAGCTCGGCCCTGCAAGAATGCAGGGTGACAGGCCTGCCGTCCTGTCATCATGGGGGGTCTGGAAGGCATAGCGGATGGATTCGCCTTCCGTTTCCGCCAGCCCGCCGAAACGCCCGATGTCCAGATAGACCCAGCGGGGGTCATGGTCTTCGCCACCCCGTCTGCTGGCCAGCACCACTTCGGTATGGACAACACCGGCACTGCCGACCATGTACCGGCCCGGCTCCAGCAGGATGCGGGGGGCTTCATCAGGAAAGTGGGCCTTCATGGCCTTCGTGATGGACTGCCCGAACTGGTCGATGCTGGGGATGGGGCTGTCGTAATAGGTCGGGAAGCCCCCGCCCATGTTGATGAAGTCCAGCGTGATGCCCTGTTTCTGGAGGCGGTGATAGATTCCGGCAGCCTGGGCGATGGCGTCGCCATAGGCTTCCGTATTGGTCTGCTGGCTGCCGACATGGAAGGAGAGACCGGCCGGTTTCAGGCCCATCTCATGGGCTTTCTGCAAGAGTGTGAAGGCACTCTCCGGCGTGGTGCCGAACTTGCGGGAGAGGGGCCACTGTGCCCCGGTGTTGACGACCCCGAGGCGGCAGAAGACCTCACAGCCGGGGGCGTGTTCGGCCAGCTTTTCTAGCTCTTCCAGACAGTCAAAGGCGTAGAGCGTCAGGCCTTTCTGGTGGGCATAGGCGATGGACCGCACGTTCTTGACGGTATGGCCGAAGGACAGTCTCTCGGCCGGGATGCCTGCCTCCATGCAGATGTCGATTTCGCCGGGGGAGGCAATGTCAAAGAATGAGCCGAGGGCGTACAGCTCCTTCAGGATGGCCGGGGCCGGGTTGGCCTTCACGGCATAATGGATGAGGGAGGAGGGCAGGGCACCATGCAGGGCGTGGTACTGCGTACGGACGCAGGAGAGGTCCACGACCAGGCAGGGCGTGGCGGGTTTCTGTTCCGCGAGGAACCGGGCAATTTTAGGGGTCATGAGACTCACGTTCCCTGAAAGTCTTCCCTGTCATGTTTTAGGGAGGATGTTGCGAAACGGTCGAACGGACCGGCGAAGTTCCGCTTGCCCCTGCCGGGACGTACGGAAGCCAGAACGCTTGACGTCGTTGCGTAACCGCATAGAGGGCCAGTGGCACGTGCGTTGCTGCGTGAAGTGCGTGACAAAGCCCCAGATTTTTCTGCAATGCAAGGGGGAACCGGATGAAAATGGAGGGACTGGTCTTTATTTTCACGGAAAAGTGATTATCGTTAAGGAAGTCTGGGAAAGGAATGGCAATGGAATGACAGCTCTGGAAGATGTATTCCTGCCAGCAGGCCCCGGACCTGCCTGCACGCCTTGGCTGCCTATCTGAAAATGGGGGAGACAGTTCCCGGCATGACAGGAGACCCAGGGAAGAAGCGGAATGCGGCCAGGCTTGGGCGTTCCGGGGGATCGTGATACTTGCCGGGGTCAGGCCGAACTGGGAAAAGTGTGATCATGAGGCCGTGGCCTGATGCCACGGTGAAACATGGAGAGGAAAAGCGCGTTACGTGCCCGACAAGATCGAGATGCCAACAGAACCCCCGCCGCCGCCCCAGGGCTGGCTGTCAATCTTCCGGCAGGTGCTGAGCAACAGTGGGGACAGCCAGACATCCCTGAGTGCTGCCGGGTGCGCCTTCTATGCGACCCTGTCGCTTTTCCCGGCCCTGACGGCCCTGATTTCAGTCTATGGACTGGCCTTTGATGTCCAGACGGCAGAAAGCCAGCTGCATGTCGTCAAGCATATCCTGCCTTCGGCTGCTTATGACATGATCTTTGACCGGGTCCATGCGCTGGTCACCCAGCCCCAGTCTTCATTGACACTGGGACTGGTCTTTTCTGTTCTGGTCGCCCTCTGGTCGGTGACGGCGAGCAGCAAATCCATCCTGTCTGCCCTGAACATCGTCTATCACACCAAGGAGGCACGGGGGTTCCTGCATTTCCAGTGTCTGGCTTTCGGCACGACACTGATGGCCGTGATCGGGGCCTGTCTGACCCTGGCCCTGATGGTGGCGGCTCCAGCTGTCGTGGATTATCTGCCACGTTATCTGAGCTATGTGGGCGTGACCATGGACAATTTCCCGCCGTCACTCCACTTTCTGGTGGAACAGGGAACGCCCGTACTGGTGCACTGGCTTGCTCCGGCCATCATGCTGTGTTTCGTCTTCACGGCCCTGATCGTGCTTTACCGCATCGCCCCCTGTCGGGAGCATCTGACCAGCTGGCGGTGGATCATGCCCGGTGCCCTGCTGGCAACGCTGCTCTGGGTTGCGGTGTCCATCGGTTTTTCATGGTACGTGTCCCATTTCGCCAGCTACGGCACGACTTACGGGCCGCTGGGGGCCGTGGCGGCCGTCATGATGTGGCTGTTTGTCAGTGCCTATGTGGTGCTGTTCGGGGCTGTCCTGAATGCGGAGCTGGAAGAGAGAGGCTATCGCCGGACAGTCCGGAAAGAAATGGGCGTTCCTGCTGACGGAGCGGAGTGCTGAAAAGAGACCGTGGCTTCAGGAGAGAGCGGGTTATCTGACCGCGCTGTCCTGAACCGCTTTCTGCGCCTGTCGTTCTTCTTCCTGAAGAATGTTGCGTATGTCCGAGGCATGGCGGAAGCGGGCCATGTTGCGGGGCAGCACCGTTATGGTGATCTGGCTGACGCCATGTCCCATGATTCCAAGACTGGCTGCTGCCCCTTTTGAAAGGTCGATGATTCTGTCACCGCCAAACGGGCCACGGTCATTGACACGGACAATGACGGAGCGGCCTGTTGACGGGGAGTGGACCAGCAGTTTTGTGCCAAGTGGCAGGGACGGATGGGCGGCTGTCATGGCATCCGGGTGGAAACGTTCGCCACTGGCGGTCCGCTTTCCGGCCAGTTTTTTATTCCCATACCAGCTGGCTAGGCCACTTTCCGTCACGGGGAGTGTGGAGGCTGCTTTTATGAGGGCCGTATTATCCACGGTCTGCTGGTGACTTCTCCTGCGATGCTGGGCTGCATGAGCAGGATGGTGAAGAACAGGTGCAGCAAGGCAGAGCAGGAACAGTGAGGCCTTCGGGAAGGCCATGCCTGGGGAGGCTTTTTTCGTGCTTCCTGGGGAAGGACCACGCGGCATGGTAAAGGAAAAATGATGCGGGGCCTTCATGCTGTCCACGGCATTATTGTTGCTGGGGGGCGGATTGTGTCACAATTTGGCTCTCCGGGCCAGCACGGGGCCGGTAAAACCCCGTGAAACGTCAGGTAATTGCAGGTCTTCATGCCATTCGGGCATAAAAGAGTGACTTTACCTGAGGAATATGAAGATGCTATCAGCCGTCCAGATGAAGCGACCTCTTATTGTTGTCCTGAACGGACCGAACCTGAACATGCTGGGTCTGCGACAGCCTGAGATTTACGGTGAAGCGACACTGGATGACGTGGAGCAGCTGTGCCTCCAGGCTGCGGAGCGGCTCGATGTGACGATTGATTTCCGCCAGACCAATGGCGAGGGGGAGCTTGTGTCCTGGGTGCAGGAGTGCCGGGGCCGTGCAAGCGGTATCGTCATCAACCCTGCGGCTTACGGGCACACATCAATTGCTTTGCTTGATGCGCTTCTGGCGGTTGAGTTGCCGGTGATTGAGGTGCATATGTCTAACATTCATCGCCGGGAAGCATTTCGTCATCATACGTATGTTTCACAGGCAGCCCGCGGGGTCATCTGCGGGTTGGGGATACGAGGTTATGCCCACGCCCTGCAGGCGGTGGCAGATATGATTGAGGATGAAGGATGAGCCGTATGCTCGTGGACAAGGAGGCCATTCGGGCGTTGGCCGATATCCTGACGGATACAGGCCTGACCGAGATTGAAGTTTCCGAAGGTGACAGCCGCCTTCGTGTCGCCCGGAATGTGACCGTGCAGGCCGCCGCTCCTGCGGCAGCAGCAGCTCCCGCTCCCGCAGCGGCATCCGCCGCTCCGGCCTCCGGGGACGCTGCCGCCCCTGCGGACCCGTCCTCTCATCCCGGTGCTGTCCCCAGCCCGATGGTGGGCGTGGCCTATCTGACGCCGGACCCGTCCTCTCCGCCTTTCGTGCAGGAAGGGACACAGGTGTCTGCCGGTCAGACCATCATGCTCATCGAGGCGATGAAGACCTTCAACCAGATCAAGGCTCCCCGTGCGGGCAAGCTGGTCCGCTACTGCGTGGCTTCTGGTGAGCCGGTCGAGTTCGGGGCAACATTGGCGATTATTGAGTAATGTTTTCCAAGATCCTGATTGCCAACCGTGGCGAGATCGCACTGCGGGTGCTGCGTGCCTGCCGTGAGATGGGCATCAAGACGGTAGCCGTGCATTCCACGGCTGATGCTGATGCCATGCATGTGCGTCTGGCTGACGAGGCTGTCTGCATCGGGCCGCCAAGCTCCCGTGATTCTTACCTGAACGTGGCGGCCATCCTGTCCGCTGCGACCATCACCGGGGCGGAGGCCATTCATCCCGGCTATGGCTTCCTGTCCGAGAATGCTGAGTTCGCCGAGACGGTGGAAGAGCATGGCATTGCCTTCATCGGTCCGACGGCTGAACATATCCGCATGATGGGTGACAAGATCACGGCCAAGACCACGATGGAGGCTCTTGGCGTGCCGCTGGTGCCCGGTTCTGACGGTGCCCTGCGGAATCTTGATGAAGCCCGTGAGGTTGCGGCCCGTGTGGGGTATCCCGTGCTCATCAAGGCGGCTGCCGGCGGCGGTGGCCGTGGCATGAAGGTGGCCCAGACTGCGGATGAGCTGGAAGAAGCATGGAGCGTGGCCCGGACGGAGGCCCACGCCGCTTTCGGCAATGACGAGGTCTATCTGGAGAAGTATCTCGACAAGCCCCGTCACATCGAGCTTCAGATCATGGGTGATACGCACGGCAATGTCGTGCATTTCGGTGAGCGTGACTGTTCTCTCCAGCGTCGTCATCAGAAGCTGCTGGAAGAGGCCGGGTCTCCCGTCATCACGCCCGAGCAGCGCAACGAGATTGGTAGGACCGTCACGGATGCCCTGTCACGCATGGGATACCGTAATGCCGGTACGCTCGAGTTCCTCTATCAGGATGGTCAGTTCTGCTTCATCGAGATGAACACCCGCCTTCAGGTGGAGCATCCGGTGACGGAAATGGTCTGTGACGTGGATCTCGTGCGTGAGCAGATCCGTGTGGCGGCCGGTGAAAAGCTGAGCTACCGCCAGGAAGACATCGTGATGTCCGGGCATTCCATCGAGTGCCGCATCAATGCCGAAGACCCGGAGACGTTCGCACCCAATCCGGGTACGGTTGAGATGTTCCATGCTCCGGGCGGGCTGGGTGTCCGCATGGATAGTGCCCTTTTTGCTGGCTATAAGGTTCCGCCTTATTATGACAGCATGATCGCCAAGCTGATCGTTCATGCGCCGACCCGTGAACAGGCCATTGCCCGTATGCAGCGGGCCCTGACGGAATGTGTGGTGGAAGGCGTGAAGACGGTCATTCCCCTGCATCAGAAAATTCTGGATGACCCTGAGTTCCGGAAGGGTGAGTACACCATTCACTGGCTGGAAAACTTCGTGGCGAAACTTCAGGCGGACAAAGTCTGAAGATTTCTGCTTGGGAATGGGAAAGGGCCGCTTCTGTCATCGGAAGCGGCCTTTTCTATGAGTCATGGAGTGTAGATTGATTTATTTTGATGTGTTGGAGGGTATTTTCAATAAATGTCTGATTTGCCCGGAAGAAAATACAATGTGTTATCCCTGTTTTCGGGGTGTGGTGGATTGGATCTTGGTTTTGAAGGAGGCTTCAAGGTGCTTGCTTCATCGATCAACGATATGATCCACCCTGAATGGAAGCAGGATACTGGTGGAGATGATCGGTGGGTTTTGCTCCCAAAGACAAGATTCAATACTGTATTTGCCAATGATATCAGGGATGGTGCCAAGGCAGCGTGGGATAATTATTTCAGAAAATTTGGGATGGATGATAAAATATACCATCTTGGAAGTGTTGTTGATCTTGTAAGACATCATAGACAGGGAGAATCGGTTTTTCCTCGTGATGTTGATGTTGTTACAGGAGGATTCCCCTGTCAGGATTTTTCAGTTGCGGGGAAAAGATTAGGATTCAAATCACCCAAGAATCACAGGGGCCTGCTCTCGGAGGATGTTTTCCCTAGTCTGGAGAGTAGGGGAAAGCTCTATATGTGGATGAGAGAGGTCATAGAGATCACGAAACCAAAAGTGTTCATCGCTGAAAATGTCAAGGGGTTGGTCAATCTTCATGATGTGAAATCAATAATAGAGAGAGACTTTAGATCTGTTTCCGAGGATGGGTATCTGGTTGTCGAGGCGAAAGTATTGCATTCGGCTGATTATGGTGTCCCTCAGTCGCGTGAACGTGTTATTTTTATCGGCTTCCGAAGGTCTTCTCTAACGCCAGAGGCCTTGGCCGCACTTTCTCAGCCTTCCTTGGATGAACGTTTTGATCCTTACCCAAAGCCAACACATGCTTATACGAATAATGGTGAGGCGTTGGTGAAGCCTGTGAGTTTGAGGGAGGCTCTTGGAGGACTGTTGGAGCCGGACAAAACATCTGATCTTTCCCAGCAAAAATATTCTAAGGCGAAGTACATGGGAAAACATTGTCAGGGGCAGAGCGAGATACGACTGTCTGGTATTGGTCCGACTATTCGTTCTGAGCATCATGGGAATATAGAATTCAGAAGACTTTCTGCAGAACATGGTGGCATGAATTTAGAAGAACTGCAGACAGGCCTTGAAGAAAGGCGTTTGACAGTTCGGGAATGTGCCCGGATACAGACATTTCCTGATGATTATGAATTCGTATTTCCTCCACAGTCAGGACGGAAGGGTGTTTCTGCATCTGAGGCTTATAAAATTATTGGGAATGCTGTTCCGCCCTTGTTGGGATATCATATTGCGCATAATCTTCAGAGTAAGTGGGATTTATATTTTGGACGAGATTCCTGAATGATTGTTTTCAATGAAAATAGGGTAGATTTATTTGAGGAATTTCGTAATATACTTGAGCGGACGAATAAACGATTGAATGAGTGTGCAAAGTATAAAAGTGAGTATTTTATAAAGAGAAATGCTCAACTTTTGGAGGAAGATGTTGCGGATTCTTTAAAAGAGCAGTCACTGGGGACTTCGTTCGAGAATACTATTGAGATAATTTCCGGACAAAGGTTTCCTGACATCATAGCACGTCAATGTTACGGTGTTGAAGTGAAGAGTTCCAAAGATGATAAGTGGATTACACTTGGGGGGAGTGTTAATGAGAGCACAAGGGTAAAGGGTATAGAAAAGATATTTCTAATATTTGGAAAACTGACGGATCCTGTTGAATTCCGTATGCGTTCATATGAGGAGTGTTTGTCAGAGGTAGTTGTTACACACTTCCCACGATACAAAATTGATATGAATTTGGAAAATGGTCAGACTATTTTTGATAAAATGGGAACAACGTATGATGAGATACGTCAACCACCGAATGAAACAGTTCATAAGATAGTCAATTTTTATAAGAAAAAATTGAGAGAAGGGGAAAGTTTGTGGTGGACTGGGAGCCATGTCAATCCAGAGGAAGATACGTCTGCTCCAATGACGGTCCGGCTGTCTGGTAAATTGAGTAAGGAAGAACGGGCTGGTTTTATAGAAAAGGGTTTTGCTTTCTTTCCCAGTATTTTTAGTTCAAAGTCCACAAAGTATGAGAGGTTCTTTTTGTGGCTTGCTACAAATCATGGGGTATTGGCGACGCGTGATTTTTTTACGGCGGGAGGTCGAGGAATTGTCCAAGGGAAGGCAGGACATGAGTTTTTTGACGTCCCCCAGAAATTGATTCAGCTTCACGATCACTGGCTTACTGTTGCCTCACTGATTGTTGAGGCGAATGCGGATTTTTTATGTGAAACATGGGGTGTCGAGAAGATAGAACCAGACCGGATCCGGCAGTGGAAGGGCATGGTATCGGAGAATTTTTCCAGAGAATATAAACAGGTTGGGCTGTTTCTTGATGACCTCATTTTCGGCTGAATATTTCAGTCCTGTGCTGCTTTTAGGCTGGCTCCGGCCACGAGGGGGCAGCCGGGCAGGGCCAGAAGGAAGAGGGCTGCCAGCAGGCTGAGATTGGCCGTGCAGGAGGGGCCTTTTGGTGAAGCACAGGCCAGCGTCCCGAAGATGAGGCTCGGTGTCATGAGAGGCAGGGTCAGGATGGGGAGCAGCAGACTGTTGCGTCGTGCTCCCAGCGTGATGGCTGCCGTCATGCCGCCCGTAAGGGCCAGGGTCAGGCTGCCCAGGGTCAGCCCTGCCAGTAGGACGGGCAGGACCGAAAATGGAATCTGGAAAAGCAGGGCAAGCAGGGGCGTTGCCAGAATGACCGGGAAACAGCTGCTCAGCCAGTGCATCAGCATCTTCCCTAGGGCGATGAGGGCCGGATGCAGGGTGATCTGGAGGATGTCCAGTGATCCGTCCTCGGCATCTGCCTCATAGAGGCGTTCCAGCGGCAGAAGGCAGGCAAGAAGGGTGCAGACCCACAGGACGCCCGGACCGGTCTGCTGGAGCAGGGCCGGAGCAGGGCCGAGTGCAAGCGGGAAGAGGCTGCTGCACAGGATGAGAAAGAGCAGTGCTGCCAGATGGTCGGTTCTGTTCTGGCAGGCAAGACAGAATTCCCGGCGTAGATGGTTCGCAAAAGCATGTCGCCTGCGGGGAGACGGGAAAGTCGTCCGTGGGGGAACCGTGTCTGTCATGACGGAAGACAGGGACGGTGAGGCTCCGAAGGTGAGCTGACGGCTGTCCGGTATGTTCAGGGGGATGTGGGAAGCCACGATGAGGGCACCGCCACGGTCACGGTGCGTGCTGAACATGGCATCCAGCAGGGCGAGGCTGTCGGCATCCAGTGCATTGGCCGGTTCATCCAGCAGCCACAGGGAGGCATCGGACAGGAGAAGGCGGCTCAGGGCCACACGGCGTTTCTGGCCCAGTGAGAGCAGACGGGCAGGACAGTCCAGAAGATGCGCCAGTTTCAGATGAAGCAGGACGGCATGGACAGCTTCCGTTTTATGGGGGGAGAAGAGCCGGAGATTCTGCTCAACCGTCAGGGCCGGTTTCAGGCCATCTTCCGGCCCCAGCCAGGCAATGTCGGCTGTCCGTGTCACCCGGCCGGCCGCAGGTAGGCAGAGGCTTGCCACCAGGCGGAGAAGGGATGATTTTCCTGTGCCATTGGGACCGGTAAGAAGGAGGGCCTCGCCAGATGACAGATGCAGGGAAAGGTCAGACAGCAGGCAGCGGCCACTCCGCTCCAGCCGGACATGATCCAGCTCGAGAAGGGGGGGTGGCGGCGTGCGGGGCGGAACAGGGGCCATGAGGGTGTTTCATGTGGAGCGGCATGAGGAGACGGGCAGGAAAATCTGTCTGGTTAAAGGGAAAATACATAAAAGGATGTTTTGCTTAAAGGGCGGTTATGGTTAGAAAGCGCAATGGTGAATGACTACAGGGTGGCAGTTCCACGCTGTGGCGTGCTGTAGGGGTGTTCGGAACTGACTGACTGGGTGCTGAAGGCGAGCGGTATCGCCAAGTCTTTTGGTGGAAATGAGATTCTGCGTGGGATTTCTTTGGATGTGGAACGGGGGGAGCTGATTTCCATTATCGGGCCATCGGGCTGCGGGAAATCGACTTTTCTCCGCTGTCTCAATTTTCTGGAACATCCCGATGCAGGTGAAGTGCAGGTGGAGGGCGTGACCGTGGCCAGTACCGGCCAGTGGCGTCGGGCGGATGAGGTCAAGGCCCACCGTCTGCGGGGCCATGTGGGCATGGTCTTCCAGTCCTTCAATCTGTTCCCGCATCGTACGGTGCTGGAGAATGTCATGCTGGCCCCCATCCAGGTCAAGCGCATGGAAGAGCAGACGGCTCACAGGATCGCCTGTGAGCTTCTGGAAAAGGTTGGTCTGGCTGCCGTGCAGAACCGGTACCCGGACAGGCTTTCCGGCGGGCAGCAGCAGCGGGCGGCCATTGCCCGTGCGCTGGCGATGAAGCCTTCCGTCATGCTGTATGATGAACCCACCTCCGCTCTGGACCCTGAACTTTCCGAAGAGGTGCTTTCCGTCATGCGGGCACTGGATGCCGAGGGCATGACCCAGCTGGTCGTGACGCATGACATGCGTTTTGCCCGGGCCGCCTCGGACAGGGTGCTGTTCATGGAAGCCGGACAGATCGTCGAAAGCGGTGACCCTGACGTGATGTTTGCCAATCCGCGTGAGCCGGGGACACGGCGTTTCCTGCGGACACTTCTCTGATGACGGGGGCTACGATGATGAAGCGTGTGATGTTTGCGCTGGCTCTGGCCCTGTGCGGGGTCTGGGGGGTCGCTGGTCCGGGCAGTCATGCTCTGGCGGATGACATGGTGGCAGCGGGTGCGAAGGCCCCCGCATCACCGGCAGCTCCGCTGCGTGTGCCCGGTGCCACGGATGAGCGGGACCTGCCCTGGGCGTCCGATGGTGAAGCCAATGTTCCGTATGTTTTTCATGACCCGGCGCATGAAGGGCGGATGACCGGCTTTGAGTATGATTTGATGCAGGCCATCAGTGCCCGGATGGGGCGGCACGGGCGGTTCGTGCAGAATGGATGGGATGGTCTGATTCCCGGCCTGTCACGGGACCTGTACGCCCTGGTCATTGATGGTATCGAGATGACGCCGGAACATAAGGCGGCCGTGCTGTTCTCCCGGCCCTATTATGTGACGGTGGACCGGATCGTTCTGCGGAACAGTGAAACGGGACTGGACACGCTGGAAGCCCTGAAGGGCCATGTGGTCGGGACCATCAAGAGTACGGCTGCCGAGCGTCTTCTTCTGGATCATGACCCATCCAATGTCCGTTCCTATGATGAAGAGACGAACCTGTTTTCCGATCTCAAGAACGGGCGTCTTGATGCTATCCTGATTGATGAGCCGATCGCCCTTTATTACCGTTCGGATGACCTGAAACTGGTTGGTTCGCCTATCGGGCGTGTGGCCTATGGGATCGCCTTCCCCAAGAATAATCCCGGTCTGCGGGATGCGGTGGATTCCGTGCTGGGTGATCTCATGAGTGATGGGACGCTCCATCAGATTCTGGCCCGCTGGAATCTCTGGACGCCACAGATGGCGGATTATACGGGCGATCAGACCCTGCCAATGATCAAGCCGACGGCATGGACGGATTATCGCCAGACGATGGAGCGGATGTCCGGCAGCAGCATGCAGGCGATGGTTCATCGCTATGTCAGTTTTCTGCCCTTGGTTGCCAGCGGTGCCCTGATGACACTCGGCGTGTCGGCTCTGGCGATGGTGCTGGCTGTTGCTGTTGGGCTGGTTCTGGCTCTGGCCCGGGCTTATGGCATGGCCCCGCTGCGCTGGGTGGCCGGGGTGTATGTTGAGGTCGTGCGAGGCACGCCGCTGCTGATCCAGGTGCTGTTCATTTTTTACGGGTTGCCCGCTTTCGGGCTTCGGCTGTCTCCTTTTGCAGCCGGCGTGCTGTCACTGGGGCTGAATTATGCGGCCTATGAGGCGGAGAACTACCGGGCGGGGCTTCTTTCCGTGCCCCGTGGTCAGATGGAAGCGGCCATTGCCCTGAACATGACCCACATGCAGGCCCTGCGGCTGGTGATCGTTCCTCAGGCCTTCCGCACCGTGGTGCCGGTCATGACAAATGATTTCATTGCCCTGCTCAAGGACAGTTCGCTCGTGTCCGTCATCACCCTGACGGAGCTGAGCCAGACCTACATCCGGCTTTCCTCCACCTACTATGACTATATCGGTACGGGACTGATGGTGGGGACGGCCTATCTGCTCGTCGGGCTGCCCTTCGTGCGCCTCGCCCGCATAGCGGAGAAGCGCATGGGCCGTGTAGTGGCCAAGGGGCACCACTGACGGTCCCGGGACGAGAAACCTACGGGTCCCGTGGAATGGCATGGCCCTGTAACTGGTTGTCAAAGCCCAGTTGCAGGGCCTTCTGCCATTCAGGTGCCCAGCTGCGCATCTGGTTCAGGAAGGTTCTGGCTTCAGGATAGGTATCCGGAATGCTTTTTCCCCAGACAGGAATGGGGGCAAGAAGCTGGTGTGTCTGTGAGTCTAGTGGTGGAATGAGCGTGTCCACGAGGCCCACCTGGGCCTGACCATCCGCCGTGGCGGCAACGTGCCGCCACTGGACGGCCAGAAATAGTGGAGGAATGGGAGTGACACCAAGAGCCTGGAGGCGGGCGATGGACTGGTTGATGAGGGGATTGGTGCTGACATCGCTGCCCTGGATCACGACGGTACCGGAGCCGATGCAGTCTTCTCCGGCGGGGGAGAGAGGCAGGCTGTGGTTGAGAAAGTTGCGGTCATCGTGGCAGATGCTGGTTGCATTCCCAGCCCGGTCCAGCGGGATGGGCTGCTGGGTGGCCTGAGCGATGATCAGCCCGGTGACAGCCCCCTGATGCGTGCGGACAAGGGCCAGAAAAGAGAGGGGGGAGTCGCTGCTGATCTGGGCTGAAAGGATGGGATGCCATTCGCCTCTGGGCAGGGGTATGGTATGTCCCCCCAGGACAACGTGATTCCGTACGACTTCCGACATGCTGGGATATTGCAGATGAACCGGCATCTGCCCGGCAGGACCAGTCTCTGCCTCACTGTGACCTGTCGATGTCTCATCGGAGGCTGCTCCGTGCGACGGATGTGTGGTCTGCGGGGCCGTTCCGGGGAGCCAGGGGGCCTGCTGCTTCAGCCAGGGAGTGGGGAAGAAGGCTGCCAGGATCATGCTCCCGATGCCCATGATGAAGCAGAGCCGCCAGAGCGGGGCCTGTTTCCATAGGGAAAAGACTGTACCGAAGAAGGTTTTCACAGGCTGGCCTTGTTCATTTTTTCCTGTGGCTCTTCGCTGGTTTCCGCCCTGATTTGCCCTTCACCTGCCATGACAAGATGGACATGGGTCCGTCCCTGCTGACGTGCCGTGATGAGGCTGTCGCTGATCATGTCCTCAATGGAGCGGAGAATGTCACGGGCACTGGCCATGCTGCCCAGCTTCTGCTGCCGCTGGAGAATTTCGAACAGGAGGGCCGGGTCAATACCGCCCGCTTCGACATTCAGGCCGTAACCACGGATCATGTGTTCGATTTCAAGGGCGGCGACACGGGCGAGGTCCAGCCCACGCAGGGCGCGGAAGACAAAGATGCGGTCCAGACGGTTCAGGACTTCCGGAGCAAAACCGGCACGACGCAGGGCTTCAGTCGATTCGGCACGCATTTTTTCAGGTTCGTCGGCGAGGCGGTCTGCGATGGCGTTCAGTTCGTCTGTGGCAATGTTGGAGGTGAGGACGAAAATGGCCCGTGTGGTGGGGACCAGCTCATTGGTGGAAGCTTCCGTTACATGGCCGTCATTCCAGGCCGTGAGGAATTTCTTGAAAACGTCCGGATGCGCCTTTTCGATTTCATCCAGCAGGACAACGGCATCAGGATGCTCCTTCAGACCTCCCGTCAGACGCCCGAACGTGTCGGAACCGACATAGCCCTTGGGTGACCCGAAGAGCTGTGTGGCTGCATGGGGGCTGGACATCTGCGTCATGTCAAAATGCAGGAGCGGGCGTTCCGTCTGGGTGGCAATCTGCTTGGCCAGATAGGTCTTGCCCGTGCCGGGGGGGCCTGCCAGCAGGAAGACACCAACGGGCCGGTTGCGGGTCTGGAGGGCCAGACGGCGGCGCAGCTGCTGGGCAATGTCCTCGCAGACCTGATCCTGCCCGATGACACGGGCACGCAGGGCGGCGGCCAGTTCTTCGGCATTGATGGTACTTTCACGCTGCTGGCGGGCCAGCATTTCTTCCAGTGCAGTACGGTTAGTCAGGCGGCTGAGAACATCCATGAGAAGACTCTTTCTATGGCGCAGGCCACGGCGGGCCAGACGGTCGGATGAGAGGCAGTAGAACACCCCGGCAAGTGAGAGGGCAAGTCCGATGGCTCCAGCCGGAAGATAGCCGGGACGTGCCCAGCTGGCGGCCACAAGAAGCCCGTGGAGCATGGCTGCAGGCGAGAGCTGGAGCATCAGGGCCAGCTGGACGGCTGCAAGGATGAGGAAGGCCGCCATCATCAGGGGCATCATGCGGGACAGCCAGGGGATCAGGGATTTCATCATGGGCTTCTGCACTCCTGCCGGGAGGGGAAGTCCCTGTTTTCACGGGCAGGACGGGATGGGGTCAAGTTCTTTTCCTGTCTGTTACTGCACGATCACCGGGACGGCGAAGGATGGGCTGGTCTGGGTAAGGGGGGGCAGAACCACGACATTATGGAACATGTCCAGCGTCGCAACGGAAACGGATCCCATTTTTGCCGGACTGGTACGGGTCAGCGTGACAATGCCTTCCCGGGCGATGGGGAGCAGCACGGCCCTGGCTCTGGGGCCAAGTACGACCTGCTGGCTGATGCCGCCGCCGCTTACAGTCAGTATCTGCCCCGTATGGCCTTCTGCGTCGGCCAGGGGCATGGCAGCCAGACGGATGCGGTTTTCTTTCAGGGCCGCCAGAAGGGCTGGTTTCTGCTGGTCAGAAAAGACACCGTGCGCAATGGCCCGTGCCGCTTCATCGGGAGGAAGCATGGAAAGGGTGAGGGCACCTTCCAGCACGGGAACGGCCTGCTTGGAAGCCTGCATCTGCGGCTGGGGCTGAGGCTTTTCCGGCTGGGAGGCCCGTTCGTGGAAGGCCAGCAGAGCACCACCCAGCCCGACGGCAGCGGCCATCATGGCCACGGGACGCCAGAGGGACTGTTTCTGAGGTTCCTGTGCGGGTGAAGGCTGTTCCATGACGGTATTTGGCACCATTTCCGGCTGGAGAACAAGGCTGGAAAGGAGATGGGAGCTTTCCGGTACGGTTATGTCGGGATGGATGGGAAATGCTTGCATTGGGGGTGGCTCTGTCGTATCAGGGGAGCGTTTTCACTTTCCGCTCTTTTGGGGGGTGGCCCTGACGGGCCGCCTTTTTTGTTTTGGATCATTTTTCCACATCGCCGGACTCGTCCGGCCAGTCCGTCACGTTCCATGATGGGGAAAGCTCTCATGGGATCCGCCGTCTGAGCGGGCTTGAGGCACGCATTGCGGACAGGATTGCGCCGACTCTGGCTGATATGGGCTATGAGCTGGCCCGTCTTTCCGTTCTCGGTCATGAGACACCGACCGTGCAGGTCATGGCGGACCGGGCTGACGGCTCCCTCATCAGTGTTGAGGACTGCGAGCAGATCAGCCACGCCGTCGGTGCCGTGCTGGACGTGGATGACCCGATCCCGGGTGCATGGATGCTGGAGGTCTCTTCCGCAGGGATTGACCGCCCGCTGACCCGTGCGAAGGACTGGGAGCGTTTTGCCGGGCATCTGGCCAGGGTGGAACTGGACGTGCCGCTGGACGGGCGCAAGCGTTTCGCCGGGATCGTCCTTGGCGAGCGTGACGGGCATGGTCTGCTCCGTCTGGATGACGGGCAGGAAGTGGCCCTGTCTCTGGATGACATGCGCAAGGCCCGTCTGGTCCTGACGGATGAGCTGATTGAGGCGAGTGCCGCACTGGCTGGTGTGGTGCAGGAAGAAGAGGCTGAGGCCGGGGGTGCGCCCCGCCGTGCGCCGAAGCTGAAACCCAAAAAGCCGGGGAAGAAGAACTGATGACCCGTCTTATGCTGGTTGGAGGTCCGATCTGATGGACACATCTGTTACCCGTCCCGAGCTGCTTCTGGTTGCTGATGCGGTCTCAAGGGAAAAGAATATCGATCGTGAGCAGGTGCTCGAAGCGATGGAGCAGGCCATCCAGAAGGCTGGCCGTGCAAAATACGGGCATGAGAAAGACATCCGTGTCACGATTGACCGCAAGACGGGCGAGGTTCGCCTGAGCCGCTGGATTGAAGCCGTCGAGGTGGTGGAAAACGAGGACGCCCAGATTCCGCTGAAGATCGCCCGGAAGTTCAGGCCGGAGATTCAGGAAGGCGAGTTCATCGTGGACCCCCTGCCGCCGATTGATTTCGGGCGCATTGCCGCCCAGACGGCCAAGCAGGTGATCGTCCAGCGCGTGCGTGAATATGAGCGTAAGCGTCAGTATGATGAGTTCAAGGATCGTGTGGGCGAGATCATCAACGGGACGATCAAGCAGACGGAATATGGGAATCTCATGGTGGAGCTTGGCGGCCATGCCGAAGGGCTTCTGCGTCGTGATGAGATGATTCCCCGTGAGGAATTCCGCAACTCCGATCGTGTCCGTGCGTACATCTACGATGTGCGTGATGAACCCCGTGGCCCGCAGATTTTCCTCTCCCGTACGCATCCGGGTTTTCTGGCCAAGCTGTTTGCACAGGAAGTGCCTGAAATTTACGATGGCATCATCGAGATCAAGGCCGTGGCCCGTGATCCGGGGTCCCGTGCCAAGATGGCCGTCGAGTCCCGTGATGCATCCATCGACCCGGTCGGTGCCTGTGTCGGCATGAGGGGGTCCCGTGTTCAGGCTGTCGTGGCCGAGCTTCAGGGCGAAAAAATCGACATCATTCCCTGGAGTGCGCAGGCTGCCACGTTCGTGGTGAATGCCCTTGCTCCGGCTGAAGTCACCAAGGTGGTGATGGATGAGGATGCCGGACGTGTCGAGGTTGTCGTACCGGATGAACAGCTGTCCCTGGCCATTGGCCGGCGTGGGCAGAATGTCCGTCTTGCCAGCCAGCTGACCCGCTGGGACATCGACATCCTGACCGAGGCGGAAGAATCCGAACGTCGTCAGGAGGAGTTCCGCAAGCGTACCAGCCAGTTCGTCAACGAGCTGGATGTGGATGACGTGATTGCGGGCCTGCTGGTGACAGAGGGTTACCACACCATCGAGGATCTGGCTTATGCTGATCCGGCAGAGCTGCATGACATCGAAGGTTTTGATGAAACCGTGGCTGAAGAGCTGATGGCCCGTGCCAATGATTATCTGGCTGGCCGTGAGCGTGCGCTGGATGAGCGTCGGCGTGAGCTGGGTGTCAGTGATGATCTGGTCGGTCTTGGCGTGTTCTCCCTTCAGGTTCTGGTTGAGCTGGGCGAGAAGGGCATCAAGACACTGGATGATCTGGCCGATCTGGCTGCCGATGAGCTGATCGAGCTTCTGGGTGGGGAAGAACCGCTCGAGGAAGCCGAGGCTAATGAGATCATCATGGCGGCCCGTGCTCACTGGTTCGAGGGTGAGGGAGATGCTGGTGAGGGAGACTCGAGTCACGACTGAGGAGTCCATCCCTGACACTGATGATGGTCCGCCGGGGCGGGGGCATCGTGCCCTCTCCCAGCGTCGCTGTCTGGTCAGCCGGACTCATGGTGAACCGGGGCACATGCTGCGGTTTGTCGTGGGGCCGGATGGCAGGGTCGTGGCGGACCTGTCCGTCCGTCTGCCCGGTCGTGGCATGTGGCTGCTGGCAGACAGGGCCGTTCTGGAAGATAAACAGCTTGCCCGGGCTTTCTCCCGTGCAGCACGGCAGAAAGTGGAACTGCCTGAGGGACTTGTGGAGTCTGTCAGGGATGGTTTGGCAAAGCGTCTTCTGGATGGTATCAGTCTGGGCCGACGCGCTGGCGAAGCAGTCTGTGGGTTTCAGAAGTGTCGGGAACGGATCGTTGCTGGTAGAGTCGGGGTTGTCATTTGTGCAGCAGGTGCGAGTCAGGATGAGGTGGCCCGTCTGCTGTCGGGCCAGCGGGACTTACCGGTGGTCTGGGTGCCAGGGGCTGTTCTGGCAGCGTCTTTCGGGCGGGAACGTGCAGTTTATGCCGTGATGGCTCCCGGTGCGCTGGCAGATCGCCTGAAGGCAGAATATAAGAGATTTACGGGAGTGACCGAAGGTATGCTCCCTGGCCCTGATACGGTAGGGCAGTAAGGAACAGGCAGAAATTATGAGCGACGGCAACGAGCGCAACCAGAACGGAACTCCAAAGGGGACGACCCCGAAAGAAGGGCAGAGCAAAAGCTCCGGTCGCCTGTCACTGCGTCCGGCAGGACGCAAGGATGTTGGGCGGACTGTGGAGGCTGGCTCCGTAAGACAGAGCTTCAGTCACGGGCGTTCCAAGGAGGTCCAGGTCGAGGTGCGCAAGCCCAAGAGAAGCCGTACGGCAGGCAGCCGTGGTGGTCGTGCCGCAACGGGCGTCCGTGGCCTGACAGCTTCCGAGCAGGAGAAGCGTCAGCGGGTTCTGGCTGAGGCCGCCGCCGCCGCCCGTGCCGAGGAAGAGGCCCGTCAGGAAGCCGAGAAAATCCGCATCCGTTCCGCTGCCGAGGAGGAAGCGCGTAAGAAAGCTGAACTGGAAAGCTGCGTGCGTACGGGAGCTAAAATCCGCTCAGTTGAGAGAGGAGGGCGTGAGGAGGACAGTGACAGTGTCGTTATTCGTGACGAGAAAGTTGAGAAAGTGGTGCTCTCTCGTCCAGATTCTAACACGGGTGGGGTGCAGCTGGCCGAGCCGACCAAGCGTCTGCGTCCTCTGGCCGAGCGTGCCATCATGCCGAGCCGTCCGCTGAACACGGCGGCATCTTCCCGTGCGGCTTCAACCCGTTCTGCTTCCGCGGCCGGTGAGACCCTGCATCTGCGTGGTCGTGCCGGTGCTGCCGCCTCTGCCGCTGATGATGAGAGTACGGCAGCCCCCCGTCGCAGTGGTGGCGGAGGCGGTGGGGGTGCCCGTCGTTCATCCACGCAGTCCCGCCGTCCGGCGTCCCGGCGTGCCTCCGGTGGTCAGGACCGTCGTTCCGGCCGCATTGACGTGCGTGCTGCCATCGAAGGTGATGATGGCAAGACACGCTCTCTGGCTTCCGTCCGCCGTCAGCGTGACCGTGAACGCCGTCAGGCCGAGCTGGAGCGTCTGCGGTCCGATCAGGTCCGGGTCGTGCGTGACGTGACCGTACCGGAAACCATCACGGTGGGTGAGCTTGCCAACCGTATGGCGGCCCGTCAGGGTGAGGTCATCAAGATGCTGATGAAGATGGGCGTCATGGCAACGGCTGCCCAGAGCATCGACGGCGATACGGCTGAGCTGGTCGTGAGCGAATTCGGTCACCGTATCAAGCGTGTGGCAGACAATGATGTCGAGCTGGGTATTGAAGGGATCGAGGACAAGCCGGAAGACCTGCTGCCCCGTCCGCCTGTGGTGACGGTCATGGGCCATGTTGACCACGGCAAGACCTCCCTGCTCGATGCACTGCGGACTACCGATGTGGCCCATGGTGAAGCCGGGGGCATCACCCAGCATATCGGTGCCTATCAGGTGACGCTGTCTTCAGACCAGAAGGTGACCTTCATCGATACGCCTGGCCATGAGGCCTTCACCTCCATGCGTGCCCGTGGGGCCTCCGTGACGGATATCGTGGTACTGGTCGTGGCGGCTGATGATGGCGTGATGCCGCAGACGGTCGAGGCGATCAAACATGCCAAAGCAGCGAGTGCGCCGATCATCGTGGCCATCAACAAGATGGACAAGCCGGGTGCCAACCCTGACCGTGTCCGCAATGAGCTGCTGAACCATGAGATCGTGGTGGAAAGCATGGGTGGCGACACGCAGGAGGTGGAAGTTTCCGCTCTCAAGCGTGATGGTCTGGACAGGGTTCTAGAAGCCATCCTGCTTCAGGCTGAGATTCTCGACCTGAAGGCCAATCCGAACCGGATCGCTGAAGGTGCCGTCATTGAGAGCCGTCTAGACCGTGGCCGTGGTTCCGTGGCGACCGTGCTGGTCCAGAAGGGAACGCTTAACCGGACGGACATTGTCGTGGCCGGTGCCCATTGGGGGCGTGTCCGTGCCCTGCTGGATGATCACGGTAAACAGATCAAGAAGGCTGGTCCGTCCGTTCCTGTGGAAATTCTGGGCATGAGTGGGGTGCCGGATGCCGGTGCGCCGTTCGTGGTGGTTGACAGCGAGAACCGTGCCCGTGAGATCAGCGAATTCCGCCAGCGCAAGGCACATGAGAAGGCGACGGCGATGCAGGTTGCTGCCCGTGGTACGCTGGACCAGATGCTGGCCAAGATTCAGGCTGGTGAGCAGAAGGAAGTCGCCCTGATCGTCAAGGCTGACGTGCAGGGGTCTGCCGAGGCCATCCAGGCAACGGTGGAGAAGCTGTCCCATGAGGAAGTGGCTGTCCGTGTCCTGAATGCCAGTGTCGGTCAGATCACCGAGAGTGACGTCCAGCTTGCCAAGGCCTCCAGTGCCGTCATCATCGCCTTCAACGTGCGTGCCACCGTGCAGGCCCGTGAGCTGGCCCAGCGTGATGGTGTGGACATCCGGTATTATTCCATCATCTATCAGGTCTCTGATGATGTGGAGAAACTGGTCAAGGGCCGCATCGCACCGAAGCACCGCGAGAAGTTCCTCGGTTATGCGGAAATCCGTCAGGTCTTCAACATCACCAAGGTGGGCAAGGTGGCTGGCTGCTACGTTACCGAAGGTGTCGTCAAGCGTGGCTGTGGCGTGCGTCTGCTGCGTGACAACGTTGTCATTCATGAGGGTGAGCTGAGCCAGCTGAAACGCTTCAAGGATGATGTCCGTGAAGTGGCCCATAACTATGAGTGCGGCCTTTCCTTCGCCGGTTATAATGACCTGCGGGAAGGCGATGTGGTTGAATGCTATGAAATGGAAGAGATTCCGGCTTGAAGAAACGGCCTTCCTTTGATCTCCTCGGGCCGGCGGGCGAAAGCTCTGTCGGTCCAAGCACCCGTCAGCTGCGTGTTGCAGAAGAGGTCCGTCATGTTCTGGCAGAGGTTTTTGCCAGAACGGAGTTTCGTGATCCGGAGCTGTATGGCGTGACTGTCACGGTGACGGAGGTGCGTGTTTCCCCGGACCTGCGTCATGCCACCGTGTTCGTCACCCGTCTGGGACGGGATGACATAGAGGCTGTCCTGCCAGCACTGAAGCGTGTTGCTTCCTTCCTGCGTAAGCGGCTTTCTTCTGCTCTGCGCCTGCGGACTGTGCCGGAGCTTCATTTTCAGCCTGATACCTCTCTGGAACATGCGATGGAAGTGGAGAACATTCTCCGCTCTCCGGAAGTCCAGCGTGATCTGCGTCATGATCCAGCTTCAGACGATATGGACTGAGGCTGGGCGGTTCGCTGATGGCACGCAAGAGAGGGAAAGACATTCATGGCTGGCTGATTCTCGACAAGCCGCTGGGGCCGAGTTCCACTACAATGGTTAACAGGTTGTTGCGGGCCTTTGATGGTCGCAAGGCCGGACATGGTGGAACGCTGGACCCTCTGGCTTCGGGCGTGCTGCCGATCGCTTTTGGCAAGGCCACAAGCACCATTCCCTACATCATGGACGCTACCAAGCGGTACCGTTTTGCCCTGTCTTTCGGGGAAAGCCGGACGACGGATGACCGTGAAGGAGAGGTTCTCGCAACGTCAGAGGTGCGGCCTTCCGATGACGAGATCAGGGCCGTGCTGCCTGCACTCTGCGGGAATGTCATGCAGGTGCCGCCTGTGTTTTCGGCCCTGAGGGTTGGGGGGCAGCGGGCTTATGATCTTGCCCGGGCAGGTAGGCCACCGGACCTTCCGCCCCGGCCTGCCCGAATCGATTCGATCACCCTGGTGGAACGCCCTGACGCTGATACGGCGGTGTTTGAGGTGCAGTCTGGCAAGGGGGTCTATATGCGCTCCCTCGCACGGGACATTGCTCTGGCCTGTGGCACGGTGGGACACATCTCCGTCCTGAGGCGCACGAAATGTGGGCCTTTTGATTTGTCCCACAGCCATACGGTGGAACAGTTAAGACTGGACAAACTGGAAGAAACTAGAGACAAGGCATGTGCTCTTCCGGTTTCCCTGCTGGATGCGGCGACTGCGCTGGTCGACATCCCGGCGTTGGCCGTCACGCGGGCAGAGGGAAAATCCCTGATCTGTGGGCAGGCTGTCATGCTCGCCCATCTTGAGGGGAGCGTGCCTGAGGGGGTGGAGGATGTTCCACTCTGGCGGGTTACGGTTGGAGGGCATGTCATTGGGCTGTGCCGGGCTGCCGAAGGGCGGCTGCGGGCAGTCAGGATGTTGGAAAACCATTTGTTTTTTGGAGAACAAGATGTCGATTACAGCTGAACGTCGCAGCCAGCTCATCGCTGAATACCGTCGTGCCGATGATGATACCGGGTCCCCGGAAGTGCAGGTTGCCCTGCTGACCGAGCGGATCGTGAATCTGACAGAGCACATGAAGACCCACAAGAAGGACTTCCACTCCCGTCGTGGTCTGCTGATGCTGGTCGGCCGCCGCCGTGCGCTGCTGGATTACCTGAAGCGCAAGAGTGAAGAGCGTTACCAGACGCTGATCGAACGCCTCGGCCTGCGCCGCTGAGATCCGACCATGATCCGGGGGTGTGAACTCCCGGATTCTGGCCCTTGCTGGGTTGCCAGAAAACGCTTTCGTCGGCGTTTCAGGCCACATGGTGTCACGACGTGTCTGATGCGTCATCATCGCCATGCCGTCCGAAACGCTGTTTATAGTCTGGTACTGGCTGGGCCGTGATTATTGCTTCCGGAGGAAGACAGAATGTTTGACAATTATTTCCGTAAAGAAATTGAATGGGCCGGCCGGCCGCTGGTTCTTGAGACCGGCAAGATTGCCCGCCAGGCCGATGGTGCCGTCGTGATCACCTACGGTGATACGGTCGTGCTGTGTACGGCCGTTGGTGCCAAGACGGTGAAACCGGGGCAGGATTTCTTCCCCCTGACCGTGAATTATCAGGAAAAGGCCTATGCGGCTGGTAAGATTCCCGGGGGCTTCTTCAAGCGTGAAGGGCGTCCTTCCGAGCATGAAGTGCTGTCCTCCCGCCTGATTGACCGCCCGATCCGCCCCCTGTTCCCGGATAACTTCAAGAATGAAGTGCAGGTCGTTGCGACTGTTCTGAGCCATGATATGGAGAATGATCCGGCTCTGGTCGCCCTGATCGGCTGTTCTGCGGCCCTGACCCTGTCCGGCATCCCGTTCTTCGGTCCCGTCGGGGCAGCCCGTATCGGGCGTATTGATGGCAAATTTGTTGTCAATCCGACCCTCAGTGAGGTGAAGGACAGTGCGCTGGACCTCGTGGTGGCCGGTACCTCCGAGGGCGTGCTGATGGTTGAGTCCGAGGCGCAGGAGCTGTCCGAGGATGAGATGCTCGAGGCTGTCATGCTGGGTCATACGGCTTTCCAGCCGGTGATTGATGCCATCATTGATCTGGCCGAACATGCCGCCCGTGCGCCGTGGGACCTGCCGGAAGTCTCCAAGGAGGAGGTTGCTCTCCGCAAGCGTGTGGACAAGGTTGGCAGCAAGCTGATTGCCGAGGCGTACAAGGAACGCCGCAAGCAGGCCCGCATGGAGAAAGTGGCCGAAGCTCGTGAGAAGATCGTGGCCGCGCTTGAGGAAGAAGGTTTTGACGCCGAGCTGGCCAAGCCGATGATCAAGGACCTTGAGGCCCAGGTGGTCCGTGGTGCCATCCTGAAGACGGGCATCCGTATTGACGGGCGTGACACGAAGACGGTCCGTCCCATCATGGCGGAGGTTGGCGTTCTGCCCCGCTCTCATGGGTCTGCTCTTTTCACCCGTGGTGAGACACAGGCACTTGTTGTCGCCACCCTGGGAACAGGACAGGATGAGCAGGTGATTGATGCGCTGGAAGGGGAATACCGGTCCCGCTTCATGCTGCATTACAACTTCCCGCCTTTCTCTGTCGGTGAGTGTGGTCGCATGGGGTCTCCGGGCCGTCGTGAGATCGGTCATGGCAAGCTGGCATGGCGTGCCCTCAATCCGCTTCTGCCCTCCAAGGAGGATTTCCCGTACACGCTGCGTGTTGTCTCCGAGATCACGGAGAGCAACGGCTCTTCCTCCATGGCGACGGTCTGCGGAACGTCCCTGTCCCTCATGGATGCCGGTGTGCCCATGCCCCGGCCGGTGGCTGGCATCGCCATGGGTCTCATCAAGGAAGAGCGTGGCCATGCCGTGCTGACGGATATCCTTGGTGATGAAGACCATCTCGGTGACATGGATTTCAAGGTGGCCGGTACGTCCGAAGGTGTGACAGCCCTCCAGATGGACATCAAGATCACCTCCATCACGCCGGAAATCATGAAGGTGGCCCTGGAGCAGGCCCGTGAAGGCCGCCTGCACATTCTTGGCGAGATGAGCAAGGCCCTCTCCGAGGGGCGGTCTGACGTGGCCGGTAATGCGCCGAAGATCACGACCATGACGATCCCGCTCGCAAAGATCCGTGACGTGATCGGCTCTGGCGGTAAAGTCATCCGTGAGATTGTTGAATATTCCGGTGCCAAGGTCGATATCGGGGATGACGGCGTTATCAAGATTGCCGCCGCCAATGATGAACAGGCCCAGAAAGCCATCAGCCGGATTGAAGGCATCGTGGCCGAGCCGGAGATGGGGCGCATCTATGACGGGAAGGTCGTCAAGACGGCTGACTTTGGTGCGTTCGTGAACTTCCTTGGCCCCAAGGATGGTCTGGTGCATATTTCTGAGCTGACGGATGGCCGTGTGGCCAAGACGACGGATGTCGTCAAGCAGGGTGATGCCGTCAAGGTCAAGGTTATTGGCTTTGATGACCGAGGTAAGGTAAAACTCTCCATGCGTGTCGTGGATCAGGAAACTGGTGCCGATATCACGGAGAGCGTTGGTGCCAAGCCGGGTCGTCCTCGCCGTGATGCGGAGTAAGGATGTGTGAGGGGAGCGACAGGCTCCCTTTGCATGAGTTGTTTGTGATTGAGTAGTGGGGACATCTGGCCTCTATGAAGTCGATCAATGCCGTCCGTTTTGGTGGTCAGGAGGTTCTGCCCCTGGTCGAAGGGGGCAAAGGTGTTTCTGTCTCCAATGGTGTGTCTGCAGGATACTGGGCTGCGGCAGGTGGGGTCGGGACGATCTCTGCCGTCAATGCAGACAGTTATGACGAGCAGGGGAACCCTGTTCCACAGATCTATCATGGCCGGACGCGCCGTGAGCGGCAGGCCGAACTCGTGCGCTACGCCATTGAAGGTGGCATCGCACAGGCGAAGATAGCCCGGGATATTTCCGGGGGGCGTGGCCGTGTTCATGCCAATTTCATGTGGGAGATGGGGGCCGCAGAAGAGGTCATCACCGGCATTCTGGAAGGGGCACCGGGCCTGATCCAGGGTCTGACCTGCGGTGCTGGCATGCCTTACAGGCTGGCGGAGATTGCCGCCCAGTTTGGGGTGCATTATTACCCGATCGTCTCGTCAGGCCGTGCCTTCAGTGCGTTGTGGAAACGCTCTTACGTGCGTTTTGCGGACCTTCTGGGCGGTGTTGTCTATGAGGACCCGTGGCGGGCAGGCGGCCATAATGGCCTTTCCAATACGGAAAATCCTCTCAAGCCGGAAGCTCCCTATCACCGTGTGGCGGCTCTGCGAAGGGTCATGAACGGCTTTGGCCTCCAGCATGTGCCCATCATCATGGCGGGTGGGGTCTGGCATTTGGAAGAATGGAACGACTGGCTGGACAATCCGGAGATCGGCCTGATCGCCTTCCAGTTCGGTACCCGGCCGCTCCTGACGAAGGAAAGCCCCGTTCCGGAGGCATGGAAGCAGCTTCTTCTGACACTGAAGGAAGGGGATGTGTACCTGAACCGTTTCTCACCGACAGGATTTTACTCCTCGGCGGTGAATAACGGGTTCCTTCAGGAGCTGCGTGCCCGTTCTGAGAGGCAGATCGCCTTTCAGGCGAAAGCAGAGGGTGAGTTTGATACACCGATCTGCCTTGGTGGCCGGGGGCGTGAGGTTTTTGTCACGTCCGGAGACGCCGAAAAGGTCAGTCGCTGGAAAGAGGCTGGGTATACCCAGCCCATGCGGACACCGGATGGGACCGTCGTCTTCGAGACGCTGGAAACTGCACGGCAGGTGCTGGCCGATCAGGCAGCCTGCATGGGGTGTCTCTCCCAGTGTCGCTTCTCCAACTGGAGTCAGAAAGGCCCGTCCTTCAGTACCGGGCAGCGGGCTGATCCAAGGTCCTTCTGTATCCAAAAGACTTTGCAGACAATTTCTCATCTTCAGGATGTCTCTCCGGAAGATCAGAAACACATCGTGGACCATAATCTGGTCTTTGGTGGGACGAATGCGTGGCGTTTTGCAACGGACCCGTTCTACGCCAACGGGCATATCCCGACCGTCAAGGAACTGGTCGACCGTATCATGACCGGGCGGTAGGACATATTCGGATCATGGCTGGAATGGAAAGGTGCGGGTTTCTGGCCCGCACTTTTTTTATGGGCAACAGTCATGGAAAAAGATGCTGCGTCGCCCATCCTGTACCATCCACCGTCCGGGTGAAGAGAACACGGTCATGCAGGCGGAAGGGCTTGTCCATCCAGAATTCCATGGTGAGGGGAGTGACCCGGTAGCCATTCCAGTAAGGTGGCCGGGGGACGGTACCGATGGCAAAGCGGGTTGTTTCTTTCGTCACGGCCTGCCAGAGTGCCTTGCGGCTGGCGATGGGGCGGGACTGCTGGCTGGCCCAGGCACCGATGCGGCTGGCACGGGGGCGGGACTGGAAATAGGCATCTGCTTCTTCAGCTGGAAGGCGTGAAACCGTGCCCCGGATGCGCACCTGTCGCCGCAGGGATTTCCAGTGGAACAGCAGGGCTGCTTTCATGTTCTGTTCCAGTTCCCGGCCTTTGGCAGATTCACTGTTCGTGTAGAACACGAAGCCTTCATCATCGAAGCCTTTCAGCAGGACCATGCGGACATCCGGCAGGTTCTGTGCATCCACGGTGGCAAGGGCCATGGCGTTGGGGTCGTTCGGTTCCTTCGTTTCGGCCAGAGACATCCAGTCCTGGAACAGCAGGAAGGGATTATCCCCGGCAATGGTCTGGTCATCATTCTGGAAGGCCGCTTCGGCACTGTCGTCTATCATGTTGATGGTTCCCTGTTGCATGTCGATGGGCGATCATGGAAGTGGCAGGGGGCTGTGTCCATAGGGAAGGCAGGTCTGTCTGCCATGTGATGCAGGGCTTGGTAAGCCGTGGCAGGACTTCCATATAGGGGGGACGTTCAGGAGAGTGAGGGGAAGAGGTTCATGGAGACGTTCCGGTTCATATTCATGCTGACCTGTGATGACCGTACGGTGGAGACGGCGATGGAAGCAGCAGAAACTGCCCTGCGGCTGGGTATCCGGCATATCGGGTTCAAGGATATTGGTCTGCCGGTGGAGGAATTACGGGCACTGGCCGACAGGCTCCGTTCTGCCGGAGCAACCTCATATCTGGAGATCGTGTCGCCGGACAGGGAAAGAGAACTGGATTCCGTGAGGGCCGGACTGGCTCTGGGGGTGGACTGCCTGATGGGGGGCACCCACGTGCCGGATGTACTGCCCCTGCTGGCCGGGCATGATGTGGCCTATTACCCCTTTGCTGGTCATGTCGTGGGGCACCCTAGCGTGCTGAAAGGCTCACCGGAAGAGATTGCCCGCAATGCCGCCGAATGGGCAGTGCATCCGGCCGTGACGGGGCTGGACCTGCTGGCCTATCGTAATGACGGGAATGTGCCGGAGGTGATCCGGGCCAGCTGTGCGGCCGTGGGCAAGCCCGTGATCGTGGCCGGTTCCATCAGCACGCCGGAGCAGATCAGGACTGTCCGGCAGGCGGGAGCCGCAGGTTTCACTGTGGGGACTGCCGTCCTGGATGGAATTTTCCCGGCCAGAAGTACCTCTCTTGAGGATCAGCTCAGGGCTGTAATGGCGTGCCTATAACAGGCCCAGCTCGGAGAGCTGGTTGCGGAGAGATGCCGGAAGTGAACTGATCCCATTATCGGGGACGCCGGTAGCGGGCTGGTCAAGGTCTGGTGGAGTGTCCTCCGGTTTGAAGTATCGCCAGCCTTGAAAAGGCCTCATGGGCCGGGGCTGGGTCGGGATGACGTCATCGGAGACAAGAATCAGGGTGCCGGGATGGCCGTCCTCCCGTGTGTAACTGTCAAAACCGATGATGGGCTGGCGGCACATGATGAGACCGTTGATGACCCGGTAGATGGAGCCACCACCTTCCAGAATTTCATCAGCTCGTTTGGGCATGGTGCGGGTCCGGACATAGGCCACATCTCCGTGACGTTCCACGGCAACCCAGTCCCGCAGCATCTCGGGTGAGGTACAGCCTACGATCAGCTTTATCATGTGGAGGGTGGGTGTCTTCGGTGCGGGCATGGCAGTCATCATGATGCAGACAGTGTTGGCCTGTCCCATAAATGGGGAGGCAGACCGGCCTTTTCAAAGGTCCGTGTCAGAGGACGAGCTGCCCGAGCAGGGCCTCCAGCCGGAGGCGGCCCTCATCCGTGGCCCGGAGCGTATGGGTATCCTGCTCCAGGTAGCCTTCTTCCAGGCAGGCTGCCAGAATGACGGGGTCGAGGCAGTCCCGTAGGGGAAGGCCCGTCCGCCGTGTGAAATGGGCTGCATTGATTCCTTCCCGCAGCCTCAGCCCCATGAGCAGGGCCTCATGGGCCTTCATCTCGGGGGAAAGCGTTTCATCTTCCCGGGTGCCGTGGCCATGTGTTTCCACAAGCTCTGCCCACGGTTCCGGGGCACGGTGTCGGCGTGTGGCATGGAGCTGTCCGCTGAAGGTCAGGCGGCTATGGGCACCGGGGCCGATCCCCAGATAGTCGTCATAATGCCAGTAGGTGAGGTTATGGCGGCTTTCCGCACCGGGGATGGCATAGTTGGAGATTTCGTAGTCACGCAGGCCAAAGCGGGCGGCCTCGTCACGGGTCATCAGGTACAGGGACGCTGCCAGCTCATCTTCTAGCAGGATGAGGCTGCCCCGCCTGTGACGGGCCTCAAATGTCGTGCCGGGTTCGATGGTCAGCTGGTAGAGGGACAGGTGGTCAGCCGCCAGAGCAAGGGCCTGCTGGAGTTCGGCCCGCCATGTTTCTTCTGTCTGGCCGGGGCGGGCATAGATCAGGTCGAAGGACAGGCGGGGAAAGATGCTGCGCCCCAGCTCCAGCGCAGTGATGGCCTGTCGGGCTGAATGCTGTCGCCCCAGGGCGGCAAGATCAGCCTCATCAAGGCTCTGCACCCCCAGAGAGAGACGGTTGACGCCCGCATCTGCAAAGGCACGGAATTTGTCGGCTTCCACACTGGTGGGGTTGGCTTCCAGCGTGATTTCAGGGTCATTCACGCTGGGGAAGAGGCGGCGGGCATCTTCAATCAGATGATGGACCGTTTCCGGTGCCATGAGGGAGGGTGTCCCCCCGCCGAAGAAGATGGAAACAAGCTGGCGGGGCGCATCCTGCATGAGTCTTGTGGCTTCATGGCGCAGCTCGGCCCTCAGGGCGTTGGCAAAACGCTCCTGAGGGATAGTCTCCCGGACATGGGAGTTGAAGTCACAGTAAGGACATTTGGAAAGGCAGAACGGCCAGTGAATGTAGAGTGAAAGAGGCAGGGGATGGGTCACGATCAGATCGCGACCCGCACCCCGAACTCCATGACACGCTCCGGCGGAATCCGGAAGAATTCGGAAATCGACGTGGCGTTGTTGAGCAGATAGAGGAAGACCCACATCCGCCAGAGCGACATCTTCGGCACCTTGGAGCGGAAGACGAGATCATGTGACGTGAAGTAGGAGGCCTGGATGGGGTCGAAGTCCATCTCGGCCATGTTGGCCAGCGTCAGGGGTAGGTTGGGCATTTCCATGAAGCCATAGCGGATGATGACACGGCGTATGCCCGGTGCCAGCTCCTTGATGGTCATGCGTTCTGCCGGATCAGCCTCCGGCTGGTCCAGTGTCTGCACGGTGACGAACAGGACCGTCTGATGCAGCACCTTGTTGTGTCGCAGGTTATAGAGCAGGGCATCCGGCACCATCTCCGGGTCGGAGGTCAGGAAGACGGCCAGGCCGGGGACACGGATGGTGCGGGACTGGGTCAGCCGGGTAATGAAGGACCCCATAGGCACGGCATCACGTTTCTTCATGTTGCGGATGAGCTGACGCCCACGCTGCCATGTGGTCATGATGAGCGTGCTGCCAACGGCGATGCTGAGCGGGACCCAGCCGCCATCCGGAATCTTCATGACGTTGGAGGAGAAGAAGACACCATCCATGATGAAGAAGAAGCCGAATACGAGGCCCACGGCATAGCTCTTCCACTGGAAGACACGACGGAAGACCACCATGGCCAGCACGCAGGTGCAGAGGAAGGTGCCCGTCACGGCAATACCGTAAGCGGAGGCCAGGGCTGCGGAGGAGCGGAAGGCGATCACCAGAACGACGGAGCCGAAGGCGAACATCCAGTTGAGGGAGGGCAGATAGATCTGCGCTTCCTCATGCGGGTTGGTGTGGATGATGCGGGTACGGGGCAGATAGCCGAGCTGGATGAGTTGGCGGCAGAGGGAGAAACTGCCGGAGATACCGGCCTGGCTGGCAATGATGGTGGCCATCGTGGCCAGAAGCAGCATGGGAATCTGCAGCCAGTGCGGGGCCAGATAGTAGAACGGGTTGGCCAGTGTGGTCGGGTCATGAATGATGGAGGCGGCCTGCCCGAAATAGTTCAGGGACAGGGCGGGCAGCACGAGGAAGAGCCACGCAAAACGGATGGGAGACCGCCCGAAATGCCCCATGTCGGCATAGAGGGCTTCTGCACCGGTGACGGACAGCACGACCGAGCCAAGCGCAATGAAGGACAGCTTGCCATGCGTGACGATGAAGCGGATGGCCTCAAGCGGGGACAGGGCCAGCAGTACGCCCGGATGGAGCATGATGCCCCGTGCCCCCAGAACGGCGATGGTGATGAACCAGACCAGCATGATGGGACCGAAAGCCCGGCCGATTTTCCCGGTCCCCAGGGCCTGTGCGGCAAACAGCCCCAGCAGGATGATGATGGCGGCCGGAATGATGAAGGGCGAGGCATCTGGAACGGAAATTTCCACACCTTCCACGGCGGAAAGGACCGAGATGGCGGGGGTGATGATGCCGTCACCGAAGAACAGGCACGCCCCGGCAATCCCGATCAGCCCGAAAACCCAGCGGAAATAGTTGGATTTGCAGACACGCTGGGCCAGGGCCATCAGGGCGATGATGCCGCCCTCCTTGTTATGGTCGGCCCGCATGATGAGAATGACATATTTGATAGTCACGACCAGCATGAGTGCCCAGAAGGTCAGGCTGGTCAGGCCGATGACTTCCCATGCGTGGGCGGGGTGGGTTTCCGACCCCACATTGCGGATGGAGGATTGCAGGGCGTAGAGCGGGCTTGTCCCGATATCACCATACACGACGCCCAGAGCGGCTAGCATGGCCCCCATTCCCTTGGGGCGGCTGTGGCCATTCTGCCCCTGTGGCGGGGTTGAGGTCGGTGTCCCTATGGAATTGGGGTATCGGGGATCAGAAGAGGATTCCTTGAGGGACATGCTATCCTGTTCAGACATGGAGAGAACCATCCTGTGTGACTGATAGACACCCATCCCCCACAGGAAGACAGGCAGGGATGCCCCATGCAGGAGGGCACCGGCTATGATGATTCCGGCTTCATGACAGTTTTTTCATATGTAATGCAAGTAGAGAGCCTAAAAAAACTGTCACTCCTCATAATCAAGCCCGGGGCCGGTTCCCGAATATGGCTGTACCGACACGGACAAGAGTGGCCCCTTCTGCAATGGCGGTCTCAAAATCCGATGACATGCCCATGGAGAGTGCAGGCAGGCCATGACGGCGATTCAGTTCCGCAAGTTTCCGGAAGAATGGACGGGGGTCTTCATTGAGGGGGGGAATGGCCATCAGCCCTTTTACATGGTCCTTAAAGCGGGAGAGGGCATCTTCAATGAACCGGTCGGCGTCTGCCGTGCCAATGCCGGATTTCTGGGGTTCATCACCGATGTTCACCTGAATGAACAGCTCCGGCAGGCGGCCCGTTTTCTGGGCTGCTTTCTCCAGTGCCGTGCTGAGGGAGGGGCGGTCCAGACTTTCGATCACGTCGGCGAGGGCACAGGCCTCGGCAGCCTTGTTGCTCTGTAATGTCCCGATGATGTGCAGGCGGAGGTCCGGCCAGTCTTCCCGCAGGGCCGGGAATTTGGCGGCGGCCTCCTGCACACGGTTTTCTCCGAAAACGCGCTGTCCGGCTTCAAGGGCCTGCCGGACGGCACTCTGCGGGTGGAACTTGCTGACGGCGACGAGGCTGACATCATCTGCTGGCCGTCCCGCCTGCTGGCAGGCCGTGCTGATGCGGGTTCTGATGCCGTGCAGGGCATGGGCAATGGTGTGATCTGTCATGATGGTCCGATTGCAGCCCCTTTGATGGAGAGGGTCAAGAGGCCGGACAAAAACCATCTTGACTTTTCTCCTGCTGACTCCCGACAACGGGCGCATGACAAACGCTTCTTCTTCCCGTCCAGCCCGTTCACGCCTCAGGGGTGGACGGGGGCGGCGCACCGGTTCCCGGCCCGCCTCCATTTCCCGCCATGAAGACCCGGTAAGGGACTTGGCCTTTGATATTGTCTGCGGCGTGGTGGAGCATCGCCGGATGCTGGAAACCACGCTGGAACGCAGTACCTGCGAAGGGCGGGACCGTGCAGCGGCACACCGCCTTGCCGCAGCGGCCCTGCGGCATCTGGGCAGCATGACGGAGCTGCTTCAGCCGCTCCTGCGCCGCCAGCCGCCGGAGCCGGTCCGTTGTGCCCTGCTGCTGGGCGTGGCGCAGATTCTGCATCTTCAGACACCTCCTCATGCGGCTGTCGGGACGATTGTTGACCTGTTGCACCGGCGTGGCCTGTCACCGTTCGCCGGGCTGGCCAATGCCGTTCTGCGCCGTGTGGTGCGGGAGGCTGAAACGCTGAAGGAGGGGCTGGATGATGCCCGGCTGGATGTTCCTCACTGGCTCTGGAGTGCATGGGGGCGGCGGGCACGCTCCATCACGCAGGGTTTCTATCAGGAAGCTCCGCTGGACCTGACGATGAAACCCGGCTGCGAGGTCCCGGAAGGCGGCGAGACCCTGTCGACCGGAACGGTCCGTTATCCGGCCGGGACAAAGATGACCGAGCTGCCCGGTTTTGCCGAAGGCCAGTTCTGGGCACAGGATATGGCAGCGGCCATGCCGGTCCGGCTGATGGGGGACATGCGGAGGAAGCGGGTTGCTGATCTCTGTGCGGCTCCGGGGGGCAAGACGGCCCAGCTTGTCTGCGGTGGGGCAGAGGTCGTGGCCGTGGAGCGTGAGAAGTCCCGTGCCCAGAGACTGAAAGACAATCTGGCCCGCCTCCAGCTGAAGGCGGAGATTGTCGTGGGGGATGCCCTGCGCTGGCGTCCATCCGAGCCGCTGGATGTCGTGCTGCTGGATGCGCCCTGTTCGGCAACGGGCACGCTGCGGCGGCACCCTGATGTGCTGTGGATCAAGCGGCCCCGTGACATCACCACGCTGGCGGCGGGGCAGGACCGCTTCATTGATGCAGCCTATGAGATGCTGAAGCCGGGGGGGACGCTGCTTTATGCGGTCTGCTCCCTTCAGGACGAAGAAGGCCCGCAGCGCATCGCCCATGCTTTGGAAGATGGTCGGTGGGAGCTGTCTCCTTTCACGGAGGAGGAGCTGGCCGCTCTGCCCCGTGCCCGCACGGAGGAAGGGTATTTCCGTACCCATCCGGGCATGAACGTCGCACAGGGCGGCATGGACGGCTTCTTTGCTGCCCGGCTGATCCGCCGCTAGGGGCGGATCAGGACCAGCTGTTACATCCAGGGTGGTGTGGGCAGGTTTCTGCCGCGCAGGAAGTCAGGATTGAATAGCTTGGACTGATAGCGTGCGCCGCCATCGCTGAGGATGGTGACGATGTTATGCCCCGGCCCCAGACGGCGGGCCGTGCGGATGGCGGCAGCAATATTGATGCCGGAAGACCCGCCAACGGAGAGACCTTCCTTCATGGTGAGCTGGTAGATCTGTTCCAGAGCTTCGGCATCGGGGATGCGTTCGGCATGGTCCGGGGCGCAGCCTTCCAGATTGGCCGTCACACGGGACTGACCAATGCCTTCGGTGATGGACCCGCCACTCACGCTGAGGTCATTGGATGTGACCCAGCCATAGAGGCCGGAACCTTCCGGGTCAGCAAGGACGATCTTGGGGCTTTTCTGGCCGTCCCGCCGGGCTAGGTCCCGCAGGCCGAAGGCGATGCCCGCCAGCGTCCCCCCGGACCCGCAGGAACAGGTGAAGGCACTGACTTTGCCTTCAAGCTGGGACCAGATTTCCGGGGCCGTGGTCGTGCGATGGGCCTCACGGTTGGCGGTGTTGTCGAACTGGTTGGCCCAGAAGGCGCCGGTTTCTTCAGCCAGACGGCGGGAGACATGCACATAATTGCCCGGGTCCCGGTACGGTTTTGCCGGGACGAGGCGAAGGTCAGCCCCGATCATGCGGAGGAAGTCCAGCTTCTCCCGGCTCTGGGTTTCCGGCACGATAATGACGGCCTTGCAGCCGAGGGCGTGAGCTACGAGTGTAATACCGATGCCGGTATTCCCGGCCGTCCCTTCCACGATGGTGCCACCTTTCTTCAGCACGCCACGGGCAAAGCCATCCTGAATGATGGAGAGGGCTGCCCTGTCCTTGACGGACCCGCCGGGATTCATGAACTCGGCCTTGCCGTAGATGTTGCATCCCGTGATCTCGGACGCATGGCGGAGGCGGATGAGCGGCGTGTTGCCAATGGCCTCCACCAGAGACGGACAGGGTGTGGCGTGAGCGATGGATGATGTATGTTTCATGCAGGAATCCGGTTGTTGCTGATCGGCGGAATGGGTCATGTTTAGCGTGACAGGTGGCATGACCGTCATGATGCTGCCTGAAACGACGTGAAAGGGTAATACACCCTATATATGATCGTTGATTGTGAATTCAACAGAGGAGGATGACATGAAGCACAGCACTGCGAAAGACGCATGGGGGTCCCTGAAAGCTGATGGTCAGGCCATTCTGGTGGATGTCCGCACGCCGGAAGAATGGGCGCAGGTGGGGATGCCGGAGCTGGGGTCCATCGGCAAGAAGGTCGTCGCCCTGACATGGGGTGCGGGCAGTGAGGCTGAGTTCATCCACGGGCTGGAACAGGCCGTACCGAACAAGGCGACACCGCTTTTCTTCATCTGCCGTTCAGGGATGCGCTCCCAGAAAGCCGCTGAACTGGCCGCCCAGGCAGGCTATGAGACACTCACGAACGTTGTTGATGGTTTTGGAGACAAACACGGCCCCGGCACAGGCTGGAAAGCCTGTGGCCTGCCCGTGAAGTAAAAAAGGGCCGCTGTCCTTACCGCCCGCCATTCGGGTCAGCATCCGCATCATAGCGGGGGGTGAGGATGGCACACCACGGGTAGCGGCTGTCATAGCTCTGCCCGTCCGAACTGCTGACACGGCCGCTGCTGTCTGTCGGCACATGGGTTAGGGAGACGGCATCATCCACATTCCCGCCGATGATGCTGATTTCCCGCCCGAAGGGAGGGGCGTTCTGATCCGTGGCGACCACAATGCCGCAATGGGCCGGGAAGCCGTAAGATGTGGGCAGCATGGAATAGGTGATGCTGCGGCTCTTGCCACGCCCCACGCAGAGTATGTCGCCCAGCCGGGGGGCGTAACTGGCAGGGTTCTGTGCTGAAATGCCGGGATTGCTGCCGGAGGCTGCGGCATTGATGTAGGTGGCGTGGTTCGGTGAATAGGGGAAGCGGATATTCGCCCCGCCAATGCGCATGACATAGGAGATGAAGGCGGCAGACCATGCATAGCGGCCATCATGCAGGAACGGGAACAGGCTGCCATTACCATCGGTGCGGCCTGTCCAGCGGGCTTCAGTCTCTTCCGGAGCCTGACCGATCCACCAGTATTCCCCGATGCGCTGCCAGAGGCCGGGCAGACGTTCTGGCTTCATGGCGGGGCTGGTTGGCTCGGGCCGATCATGAGGGTCGGCATCGGCTACGGGGCTGCCGAACATTCGCCATTCCCGCAGGGCAATGGCAGCGACATCCTGACGGTTGAAGGGGGCGAAGTTCTCGCTGGCAAAGGCGGGGACGTGGGCATCATATTTCAGCGGGCCGGTCTGTCCGTTTGCATACTGGCTCATGGGTGTGAGGGCCGGGTTATGCGGACTGCTGCTGTTCGAACATGCTGCCAGCAGAGCAAGGCTGCAGAGGGACAGGCCGTGAATATAACCTTGCCGCCCGTGTCTGAAAAAACGAAGAATTGCCTTCATGGTAACGCTTAAGCCCGTGAGTGTATTCCGCCTGATACTAAAGGGCGAGGTTAGAGTGTTTTGGTGAAATTGGGAATGCATTTTTGGCATGAATGTGAGATAAAATGCGAAGAAGTTTATGATAAGTATATGAGCAAGTTCATGCTGTTACGATAACCTTCATTCATTCTTGAATGTTATCGAGGCTGCTGGACGATTTATCAGGATGTATGGTGGGGACTAAATGGTTGGTGGTGTGAAGGATTGGTCTTCCCTCTAGCGATAGTGGCTGATGACGGATGTACTGCATCCGACATTGCTGAAGATGGGATGTTCGATACCTTCCGCTTCTTTCATCCGGGGATGTTCCTCTACAACCGGGTGGAGACCATCAGCTGCGATCCCGATGGCTATGAGTTCTGTCTCTAGTCCGCTGTTGTTTTCCTGCTTGTTAGGGGGAGCGGGAGCATGGCTGCCCCCTGTGACTAGGGTATTGATTAGAGGCTTTCAGTTCATACTAGCCATCCAGAGGCTCTGTCGGGAGGTGGCTCCAATGGTGGTGAAGCTGGTATCTTGGAAATATAAGGATTCCTTCAATAAGCAGCCCGAGTGATTATTTATTATCCGGGCCATTATCATTGCTGTGCCGTATGAACTGGTTGCGGTTGCCTGTATCCAGATAACTCTCCGTCATGGCATTGTTGGCGAATATGATGCTGTGGTTTTCCGTTTCCACGTGAAAAATGTCATATACCGTCTGGCAGGCGTCCGCTGTTTCATAATGGATGGACCGGCCATTCACCAGCATACGGGCTGGGACAAAGCAGCCATCGAGAAACAGGCAGTGTTCTGCCGTGATCAGCAGGTCTTCAGAGGGGACATTCTTTGCCAGTGCGTCTTTCCTGATCCGTACGGGATAGCCCGCCATGTCCAGGGGAAGGGAAGGTCTCACCCAGACCCGGCTCCGTCCTGCCCATGTCAGGACCTGCGGGAACGTCTGGTTCTTTACGGGGTCATAGGTGATGACCACGTCACCACGTTTCAGCTCTTCCACCTTCCTGTAGCCTGATGGTGTCCTGATCAGGCTGCCGGCCAGGAAGCATGTATTGAAGGTGAATTGTTCATTGTCGAGAGAGCCGTCAGTGGCGGTGCCGTCATTGTCCTGATGGAAATAATAATGTTCGCCATTCAGCTGGAGGTCGAAGAAATTCCCGGAGGACCAGTCCTTTGAATGGTCATAGCTGTAACTGTACTGGGCCTTTCCGGGGTCTAGAAGGGTTGCGCCATCAATGGTGGATGATGAACTGCCTGGCATGGCGGAGGTTATGATGTAATAGCCGCCGGAGCCATTACCGATGATGAAGCCGTTTACGGACTTGTTCCCCCACGAGTAATCATAGCTCCCGGTAAGGTTCTTTTTTGTCTGGGGGTCCTTGAATGTGAAGTCCTGAACTTTCTTGTCGGAGCGGCAGGTGGAATGATAGGGTGTGAATGTGGCTTCTACATTATATTTCGGGTTGGAGATGGTGGCTCGTTTCGTTTTGGGGTCTACCGTCAGGGAAGCGATATCTACCAGGTACGTCCCGGTTGCGACAACAGGTTTAGGGGTGCCCGACAAAATATATTTCCTCAGAGAGTGGTTATTCCCCGAGAAAGTAATGTTATTTTCTTATAATTTTCCTCATCGTACGATAATTTTTCGTTAAAGCGAAACAACAGTTTGTGACATGGATGACTGAACAATCTGTCTGAATAAAGACGTTAATATGGGAAAAATGTTCATTTATTCACGGCAGAACTGCACAGAAAAAGGAGCGGCAGGATAGTCCTGCCGCTCCTTATATTCATGATGTCAGACCGTATCGTGCGGTAACTGTCTTACGCTTTACGGGCTGGCGGGGCCATGAAAGCGGGAGACAGCGGGGTCGGGACATGACGTTTGAGAATGGCGTCAATATCCTTCTTGTCCTGTTCAGTCAGCTGCCAGCCGAAGACATCAACCACACCGTTGATCTGTTCCGGCTTGCGGGCACCCCAGAGGGCGATGGTCGGCCCCTGGTCCAGCACCCAGCGGATGGCCAGAACCATCAGGGACTTGCCATGACGGTCCGCAATGGCTTTCAGGTCAGCCACGGCGGCGATGTAGTCCTTGAAATGTTCTTTCTGGAACTTGGGGTCACCGGAGCGCAGGTCACTCTCCGGGAAGGTCTTGTCCGCCGTCATCTTGCCGGTCAGCAGCCCACGGCAGAGCGGCCCATAGGCCAGCTGCACGAGCTTGTGCTTCTTCGCATAAGGCAGCACGTCCTTTTCAATCTCACGTTCAAAGAGATTGTAGGGGGACTGGACGCTGGCCAGCGGGGCAACTTCACGGAAAATGTCCATCTGTTCCGGGGAGTAGTTGCTCACGCCAAGGGCACGGATTTTCCCTTCCTTGTGCAGCTTCTGAAGCTCACGGGCGGTCTCATCAATCGGCGTGTTGGGGTCCGGCCAATGGACTTGCTCAAGGTCAATGGTCTCGACACGCAGGCGGCGGAGGGAATCTTCCACTTCCTTGCGGATGCGGGCCGGGCTGGAGTTGCGGAATGGCTTGTGATCGTCAGTCCAGTCCAGTGCGAGCTTGGTGGCGATGCGTGCCCTGTGGGGTTTCTCTGCCAGAGCACGGCCCACGACTTCCTCGGAATGACCAAAACCATAGACGGGAGCCGTGTCGATCAGGTCCACCCCTTCATCAAGGGCACGGTGGATGGTGCGGACGGCGTTGTCGTCATCAGGCCCACCCCACATCCAGCCGCCAATGGCCCATGTGCCAAGGGCAACGCGTGAAACGGGTTTGTCAAAACCGGGAATGAGAATGGTGTTTTCATTCATGGGTTTGTCTCCATCAGAAAATGAGGGCGGAGTGCATGGAATGAATCATGTCTCTGCCCGGACCCGGAGGGCGGCCCCTCGGTCATGCGGGGGCGGGCAAGGCCCTGCTGGCCTCCCTGCCCATATGGGATGCGGGAGGACGGTTATGCAACCACCTGTCCTTCTTTTTGGTTTTGAAGCAGGAGAAGAGTATGGTCATCTCACCTTTCAAGGCGAAGAAGGAAAAGACATCATGGCTGATTCAGAGATCAGAAAAATCCCCGTCACCGTTCTCACCGGTTTTCTGGGAGCGGGGAAGACCACGTTGCTCAACCATATCCTGACGGCCGATCACGGGCGGAATTACGCCGTCGTCGTCAATGAGTTCGGCGAGCTGGGCATCGACAATGATCTGGTGGTCGATGCCGATGAAGAAATCTTCGAGATGAACAATGGCTGCATCTGCTGCACGGTGCGGGGTGATCTCATCCGGATTCTCAGCCGTCTTCTGCGCCGCCGTGGCAAATTTGACGGCATCATCGTGGAGACCACCGGTCTGGCTGATCCGGCCCCCGTGGCACAGACTTTCTTTGTGGATGAGAGCATCCGTGAGAAGGCCGAGCTGGATGCAGTGGTGACAGTCGTGGATGCCTATAATGTGCTTCAGACCCTCAGGGAAAGCCCGGAGGCCGTCAATCAGATTGCCTTTGCTGACGTCATCATCCTGAACAAATGTGACCTTCTGGATGACGCTGCCCTGGCTGAAGTGGAGCGGAAGCTCCGGGCCATCAATTCCGTCGTGCGGATTCACCGTGCCGAGCGGGGCAAGGTCGCTCTGGATGACATTCTCAACCGTGGCGGGTTCGACCTCAAGCGTGCCCTGTCCACCATGCCGGACTTCCTCGAGGAAGACGAGCATGGCCATGACCACCACGATCATCACCATCATCATGATCACTGCGACTGCCACGATCACTGTCATGAGCATGACCATCATCATGAGGCTGCTCACGGTCCGGGCGGGCATCATCATGCCCATAGCGAGGACGTGACGAGCCATTCCTTCACCGTGACGGAGCCGCTGGATGAGGAACGCTTCCATGCCTGGATCGGCCTTGTCCTTCAGGAGCAGGGACCGGACATTCTGCGGGCGAAGGGTATTCTGCATTTCCAGGGGAAAGACGAGCGTTTCGCTTTCCAGGCCGTGCACATGATGGCTGATGGCGACTATATCGGGCCGTTCAAAGCTGGAGAGTCGAAACAGTCCCGCATCGTCTTCATCGGCCGCAAGCTGGACTGTGCCCAGCTTCAGCGCGGTTTTGAAGGCTGCGTGGCCGTATGAGTGCCGCACAGAGCAGGACCCTGTTGCAGACCCGTGGGGCCGAGCGGTGCTTTGAGGCCCCGATAACGGGCGTTCAGGTCAGCCGTGATGGCCAGACATTCGCTGCCCTGACGATGGATGGGGAGATCATTCTCATCTCCCGTGATGGCCTGCGGATGCCTGAAGGCTGGCAGGTTATGCCTGCACATGATGGGGCCGTGTCCTTTGCACAGGGTTGCGGGAAGGACAGTTTCCTCAGCGGTGGGGAAGATGGCCGGGTGGTGGAAACACGGGCCGATGGCACCATGACGGAACGTCATGCAGGCCGTGGCTGGGTGGACTGTCTGGCCAGCACACCCACGCACTGGGCCTGTGCCAGCAAGAAGGAGGTTCATCTCTATGCCCACGGCACGGATGCTCCCCTGAAGGTGCTGGACCATCCCTCGGCCCTGAGTGGCCTCGCCTTTGATGCCAGAGGGAAGAAGCTGGCTGCCTCGCATTATAATGGCGTGTCCATGTGGTTCGTGCAGGCGAAGGAATCCAGCGTTCGTTCTCTGGAGTGGAAGGGCAGCCATACCGGGCTGTGTATTCATCCGGGCAGTGAGGCCCTGGTGACCAGTATGCAGGAGAATGAACTGCATGGCTGGCGTCTGTCCGACGGGCACAACATGCGCATGAGTGGCTATCCCCGCAAGATCGCATCCATGAGCTTTACCCGCAAAGGCCGCTGGCTGGCGACATCCGGGGCGGATGCTGCCGTGTTATGGCCGTTCTTCGGAGGAGGCCCGATGGGCAAACCGCCAATGGAGCTGGCCCGCCTGCCGGGACTGTTCGTGACCTGCGTCTGCGCCCATCCCACGGATGACATTCTGGCCATCGGGTTTGAGGATGGCACGGTTCTTCTGGCAGAAGTGCCCAACAGTGCCGAAGACGCTGCTGGAGGTGCAGACCGCATCCTGCCGCTCTGCAACGGTCAGCGCAGCGGCGGTGCTGCCCGTGGTGCCGTGAATGCCATCGCTTTCACTCCCCAGGGTGGAGTCGTCATTTTCGGCACGGAAGAAGGCCATGTCGGGGTCGTGGACCTGTCCGCTCAGGGCTGAGTTTTATTTATTGCCGGACACAACCATGTCCGGCAATAGATTATCACATGTATTTTTTTAATATTAAAGTTAAAAAGAATTTGAATAACACTGATATAAAAGGACTCAATATTGATCCTGCTACGGCGAAAATTATGTTATTCCTATTTTGTTGTTCGAAATTTTCTATTTCGCTTTCATCTTTTTTATTGAATTTTATGAAAGAAAGAGGCGTCCATGAATCAAGATACATCTCGATAATTCTTCCTAAAAATGATGAGATGTTGAATATAATAAATGTTAATAGTGAGAATATAATTATAAATTTTGGCAATGTAATATAGCATAGAATGAAGTAAATTGACATAGTAGTCAGGGATATTGTTTTCCTTATTATAGGTCTGTAATTTTGAAGGATACTCATAATCGAGTTTTTCTTTGTTTTATGTAGAGTAGAAAACCACCCTTTTACTGTTGTTTGTAAGGAGCGGGCAATTGTATAGTCTCCGTATTCTATTCTTAGAGATGTCATTCTTGTTTTTGCTAACCTAATAAAAGAAGATGATAACGATAGTATTGGTTCATTTTTAAGTTGAGATATTAAAGATATCTGTGAAGCAATGTTTATATTTATAGAATACATACTTATTTTTTTGTCTACCGGATGTTGTATCATAAAATCATATTTTAGATATATGCGTTCAACTTGACTTGTTGAATGGGCTCTTAATTTTGATGCCATTTCAAAGGAGGTTATTTCATCACTTGTGTCATCCACGTAGTAGATGACAAATCTTAATGAGATCGAACAAACATTATGAGGTTCTAATGTTTGTCGAATCTTTAGGTGAAGTTGCTCAATGTCTTGAAAATCTATTTTATAGTATTCTGTAAATAACTCTTTAATCGCTGCATTGTTTCTTGTTAATTCTTCGAATACATCTTTAAGTATATTTATAGGGACTGTTTTGTCTTTTTTTCTCCTATTGTAATTGGAGTTTGATCTGGTAATTCAGAGTTTGTATCTAGAGTGCTCATAGGTGAAAAAACCTCCGTATTCTACTAAAATTTTTTATAGGGTAAGTACAATAAAAGTTAAAGAGCGCTAGATGATCTTTCGTTAGTCTTTGGACTGTCTGTTCTCTTCGTGCTTCTTCTGGAGGTACCCTTCCTGCCGGGCCATGAACTGGTCGGCCAGTCGGCCATAGAGGGAGTGGGAGCAGACCATGCGGGAGACACCGAAAGCCAGAAAGGCCGTAGCCAGTAGGGCAAGGGTGATCTGCTGGTTGTCGCACATTTCCATGACGATGACGGTGGCTGTCAGGGGAGACTGCACGACGCCGGAGAAATAGCCGACCATGCCCAGCAGCACGACGGCACCGGGAGCCGTGAGTGGCAGGAACTGGGCAACCCAGCCCCCCACCGAGGCCCCGATGGAGAGGGAGGGGGCAAACAGCCCGCCTGGAATGCCGGAACAGTAGGAAACGACTGTGGCGGCGTATTTCATCAGAAAGTAGGACATGTGGGGATGGCGTGATCCGTCAACCAGATGATGGGCCTGGATGTATCCCGTGCCGAACGTGTCGCCGTGGCTGGCAAATCCCAGAATGGCCAGAATGACCCCGCAGAGGGCGGTGAAGAGGATGGGACGGCCCTTCTGGACGCGTCCGATGAATCCCGGCAGCCCTTTGCCAACCCGTATGAGGATGGTTGAAAAGAGGCCACCACCCAGCCCGCCGAGGATGCCGCAGGCCAGCACGGCAATCCATGCCGTGCCGACAGGGACGTCCACCGAGGCATGGCCGAAATAGGTGTAGTTTCCACCCGCCAGCACAATGGCCGTGACACCGGCGAGAACGACACCCGTCAGCATCACGCCGGATGTCCGCTGCTGGAAGGAGCTGGCCAGTTCCTCAATGGCAAAGACGATGCCGGCCAGTGGCGTGTTGAAGGCGGCCGCCACACCGGCGGCTCCCCCTGCAAGGATGATGCCCCGGCGGGTCGAAACGTTGGCATGACCCAGAAAGCGGGAATAGGCGTTCATGATGGCTGCACCCACCTGCACGGTGGGGCCTTCTCTCCCGATGGAGGCTCCGCAGAGCAGGCCGAGTGTGGTCATGAAGATTTTGCCAATAGCAATGCGCAGGGCAAGAATGCGGTCGACAAGCGTGAAATCCTCGATGTGCAGCGTGGCGATGGTCTGCGGGATGCCGGACCCTTGCGCCCCGGGGAAGAAGCGTTTCGTCAGCCACATGGAGAGGGCCAGCCCGCTGGGGATGACAGCGAACATGACATAGGGGTTCCAGTGATGGAGGCTCATGCAGAGGGAGCTGGCATAGTCGGCCGCACGGGCAAACAGCCACGCCGCAATGCCGACCGTGATGGCCCCTGCCCAGAAAATGAGTGTCCGCCGCCACTGCGAGGTCCGCATCCGTGCTGAGCGGCGGAAATGCGTGATGCGGTTGCGCCGTCTCATGGCATGGGGCGAACCGGAAGCAGGGGCGGGAGAGCTTGGGGAAGAATCGGGCACGTCTGGGATGGATCCGCCACATGACTGGAGTGAAGGGGTTTCAGGCCCTGTTTCGGACGGAGCCTTCTCTGTGGTCAAGGGGGGATATGGTTCTGCATGGCAGTTCTGACATGCAGGACTACATGACGAGGACGCCGCTGGCTCCCGGCTTGTGGCGTTTGGCAAGGTCTTCCGGCTCGACATGGATATGGATGGAAGACCGGCCCAGCACGGCTCGTATGGCATTCTCGATCCGGTCGCAGATGTCATGGGCATCGGTGATGCGCATTTCGTCCGGGACGATGAGATGGAACTCCACGAAATAGAGGGCACCTACCCGTCTCATGCGCAGGTCATGGGCTTCCAGTGCGCCCTGGCCGGCCTGCGTGATGGTCTGGCCGACTTCATGGACGAGTTCTGGCGGAGGGGCTTCATCCAGCAGGCCGGTCATGGAATGGCGCATCATGCCAAACCCGGTCCAGAGAACATTCAGGGCCACGAGGGCGGAAAGCAGCGGGTCCAGCCAGAGCCAGTGCAGGAGAGGAATCAGGCAGACACCGATGAGCAGGGCCAGGCTGGCCCAGACATCGGAGAGAACATGATCCCCTGCCGAACTCAGGGCCTGAGAGTGGTGTTTCTTTCCCATCCGCCGCAGGATGAGTGCCCAGATGAGGTTGATGACGCCTGCGGCAGCGTTGAGCAGTGCACCGGGCAGAGGAGCTTCCGGTGCCTGGATGTGCAGGGCATCGTGCCCCGCAATGGCCAGAATGACCAGGGCGGTGAGAACCACCAGAACACCTTCAATGACAGCCCAGACATATTCCGCCTTGCCATGCCCGTAAGGGTGGTTGTCATCCGCCGGGCGGGCGGCAAAGGCCACGGCCCAGAGCGTGCCGACAGAGGCCAGCACGTTGAGAATGGTCTCGATGGCATCGGAGAGCAGGGCACCGGAGCCGGACACGGCCCAGGCGGCATATTTGATGCTCAGCACGACAATGCTGACGAGAATGGACAGGCGGGCCACACGTAGGCGCAGTGGCGTGGCGGCGCTGTCCCTGGGCAGTTCGGCGTCAGGCGTGGTGGTGGTGGGCATGGGTGCAGTCCGTCTCTTCCGGGGCGGTGTGGGGCGTGTCGCAGGTCGGTGTGGCACAGAGGGTGCCTTCAGGAGGTTCTACCTGAAATGTGGGATGACCGATGGAAAATTCTTCACGCAGCAGGGTCGTGGCCCGGGCCAGCAGGTCTGCCGTTCTGCTCTGGGCCTCCCGTGCGGAACAGTCTGCCGGGACGGGATGAAGTATCAGATGGACCGTCAGGGCTGTCTCGGTCGTGCTGATGGGCCAGATATGGAGGTGATGCAGGTCGGCGATGTCCGGCAGGTTCCGCAGGGCATCTTCCACGGCGCGGGGGGCAATGGCCTGTGGAACGCCGTCCAGTGCCAGACCGAGCGCATGGGTCAGCAGGGACCATGTACCCCAGATGATCAGCCCGGACACGATGAGGCTGGCCAGCGGGTCAATGCAGGAGAAGCCCGTCAGCGTGATGAGGACACCGGCAATGACCACGCCCAGGGCCATGAGCGCATCGGAGGCCATGTGCAGGAAAGCTCCCCGCATGTTCAGGTCATGATGTGACCCCTTCATGAGCAGCAGGGCCGTACCGCCATTGATGAGAATGCCGATGCCCGCCACGATGCTGATGGTCCGGCCCTGCACGATTTCAGGATGGATGAGGTGCCAGATGGCCTGCCAGATGATTCCTCCCGTGACGAGCAGAAGAATGGTGGCATTGAGCAGGGCCGTCAGGATGGTGGCCCGTTTCAGCCCATAAGTGAATCGTTCACTGGGGGACCGGCGGGCGAGTATCTGGGCACCCCATGCGGCCAGCAGGCTCAGCACGTCCGAGAGGTTGTGCCCTGCATCAGCCAGCAGGGAGAGGGAATGTGCCGCCAGTCCCCATCCGGCTTCCCCGACGAGATAGAGCGTGTTGAGGATGATGACGATGAGGAAGGTGCCACCAAAGGAGGCCGGTGCGTGGACATGCCCGTGCCCGCCATGATGATGGTGCCCATGCCCATGCCCATGCCCATGCCCATGTGGTTCATGGTCGTGGTGGTGGGAGCAGGCTGTGCCCTCGGCCGGCTCGTGTGAAGGATGGGGCATGGATGTCATGGCGGACCCTGATAGGCACGAAAAGATGTGAGATGGGTGAGTATAAGCTAAACCTATCCAGCTTTCATCACTTTTCTGGTCCTGTTTCATGGGGCATCGGGGCGTGCCGGGATGGTATTCCATCCTGCCTTGCCAGTGCCCCGGTGCTGGCTCTAAAGGAACGGGCATGACTGCCTTATCCCCCCGTCTCGTCCCCATGCTCCGCCTCAGCAACCTTGCCCTGCCTCTCGACCATGCGCCGGAAGAGCTTCAGGCGGCCATTGTGGCCCGTCTGGGCATTAGGGAAGATGAGCTGCTGGCCTGTCACGTCTTCCGCCGGGGCCATGATGCCCGGAAGCGGGGAAACATCCAGCTCGTCTACACGCTGGACTGTGAGCTGCGTGATCTGGAAGCGGTGCTGGAGCGTTTCAGCGGGGACCAGCATGTCCGTCAGACACCGGACATGCGCTGGCTTCCCCCTGTCCCGCCGCCTCATGTGGCAGATGGTGCGCTGCGCCCTGTCGTGATCGGGGCCGGCCCCTGTGGTCTCATGGCGGCTCTCGTACTGGCACAGGCGGGGCTGAAACCGATCATCATTGAGCGTGGCCGTGCCGTGAAGGACCGCACGGTTGATACGTTTGCCCTCTGGCGGAAATCCCGCTTCACGGCAGAAAGCAACGTGCAGTTCGGTGAGGGGGGAGCGGGGACGTTCTCGGATGGCAAGCTTTATTCCGGCGTGTCAGACCCCCGCCATCTGGGCCGCAAGGTGCTGGAAGAATTCGTGAAGGCCGGTGCGCCGGAAGAAATCCTCACCCTTTCCAAACCCCATATCGGTACCTTCCGGCTGGTGACGGTCGTGCAGTCCCTGCGGGCGCAGATCGAGGCTCTGGGCGGGGAATATCGTTTCGAGACAAGGCTGGAAGGGATCGAGACGGTTTCCAGTGAGGGGGAAGAGTGGCAGGTGACGGGGCTGCGCCTCTCCACGGGGGAGGTGCTGAAGGCGGACCGGGTCATTCTGGCGGTTGGCCATTCGGCACGGGATACGTTCGCCATGCTGCATGAAAGCGGCGTGCCGATGCAGGCCAAGCCTTTCTCCATCGGGGTGCGGATCGAGCATCCGCAGGCGGTGATTGACGTGGCCCGTTTCGGTCCGCAGGCGGGTCATCCTCTGCTTGGTGCGGCGGATTACAAGCTGGTGCATCATGCCAGTACGGGGCGGGGTGTTTATTCCTTCTGCATGTGTCCCGGCGGGCAGGTCGTGGCGGCGACCTCGGAGAAAGATCAGGTCGTCACGAACGGGATGAGCCAGTATTCCCGTGCGGAGCGGAATGCCAATAGCGGCATCGTGGTGGAAGTCCGCCCCGGTGTGGATTTCCCGGATAAACCGCTGGCGGGGATCGCCTTTCAGCGTCAGTGGGAGAAGGCTGCCTTCGTGGCAGGGGGCGGGGATTATCGTGCCCCGGCACAGCGTGTGGGGGACTTCCTTGCCGGGCGGGCATCCACCTCTCTGGGCACGGTCGTGCCATCCTATCAGCCGGGTGTCACGCCGACTGACCTTGCCTGCTGTCTGCCGGATTTCGTGGTGGCCTCCATTCGTGAAGCCCTGCCCCGGTTCGAGCGGAAGATCAAAGGCTACAGCATGGAGGATGCCGTGATGACCGGTGTGGAAACGCGGACATCCTCGCCCCTGCGGATTGAGCGTGATGCCACGGGGCAGAGTCCGGCCCTGCGGGGGCTTTTCCCGGCGGGTGAAGGGGCTGGCTATGCAGGGGGGATCCTCTCGGCAGGGATTGATGGCATCCGTGTGGCAGAATGGCTGGTGGCTTCTTATGGGATGGAGTGATGGTGCATTTAGAAATCCTGCACACCCTTCGGGCGGAAGAGTGTCACGCCAATGCTGATGAGCGTGCCGGACAGGACGCAGAGGGTGGCAGCGATGGGCAGGCCAGCCACCAGCGGGGCAAGGGAAGGGACGAGACGCCCGGCCACGCCCTGCCCCAGCGACCCGACGGCATAGCTGGTGCCCATGCCCGCACTGCGGCCTGCATCAGGGAAGCGTTGGGAGAGGTAATGTGGCACAAGCGCATAGACGCCGGACGCCGCCGCCCCGACGAAAAAGGCGGAGGCCAGCAGGATGGCCCACGGTCCGGCATTGAGGAAGGGGACGATCAGCAGCATGACGCCGATCAGTGCCGCCCGCATGACGATGCCTTCCCCGAAGCGTGTGGCCAGCGCACCGCAGAGGATTTTCCCGGTCAGGGACCCAAGGCAGTACAGGGCCACGGGCCAGAAGATGAGCTGGGGGCTGAGATGGTGGCTGTCCCGCAGGATGGTGGGGTAGAAAGTATAGAGGGCGGCCTTCTGGAACTCCAGGAAGCACATGAAGGCAATGGCCTGGGAAGCCGCGCCGTTCCAGAACTGCCGGGCCGTTTTCCAGAAAGAGCCAGCGGGTGTTTCCGTCCGTCCGGTCTGCTGTTTTTTCTTTTCTTCCTGCGCTGCCAGCCAGAGGGGACTTTCCTTCACCCGGAAGCGGATGAAAATGATGAGCAGGGCCGGTAACAGCCCGATGAAGAACATGATCCGCCAGCCATAATGGGGCAGGATGAGGGCCTGTGCCCCTGCTGCTGCCATGTAGCCGACCTCATAGCCTGACATCATGGTGGCGGAGGCCAGAGGCCGCAATGGACCGGGAACGCTCTCCATTAGCAGGGTGGCAGAGGCCGTCCATTCCCCGCCGAAGCCGATCCCGAAGAGAAACTGGATGATGACCAGCATGGTGATGCTGTGGGTCGTCCCCGTCAGGGCGGCGAAGAGGGCAAAGAAGAGGATGCCCAGCGTGAAGGCGGGCTTGCGGCCGAAGCGGTCGGACAGCCATCCCCAGCCCGTGTTGCCGACGGCCCGGCCCAGAGCCTGGGCGAGGAAAACGCTGCCAAGAGCGGCCAGCGTGCAGCCGAAATCCCTGGCAATGTCGGGCAGGGTGAACATCAGGGCGGTCTGGTCGAAAGCATCGAGAAACCAGCCACTGAAGGCGGCAAGAGTGACCTGCCAGTAGGGCAGCAGGGCACTGAATCCCGGCCGGTCATCCGGGGAGGGGGAAGAAGCGGAAACAGGCAAGACAGGCCTCCGGCAAGAAACGCTCTCCACATGAGGGAGCAGTGAGGCCACCAGCTATAAAGGAGTGATCCGGAAAACTGTAGTCAGATAGTCCTGTTTGAAACAGTCTGTAATCATGTTTTCGTTTATAACAGTGTTTAAACCTTGCTTTCTGGAAGGTGAGCCATAAAGTGAGGCCACTGAGGAGAGCAATATCTATGAATTACGATACCCTGTTCCAGACTGCGCTGGACGGCCTCCATGCTGACGGCAGCTACCGTTATTTTGCGGAGCTGGAACGTCACGCTGGCAGGTTCCCCAAAGCCTTCCATCATGGTGTCGGGCGGGATGTGACCGTCTGGTGTTCCAATGACTATCTGGGCATGGGGCAGCATCCCGACGTGCTGGCCGCCATCCATAAGTCTCTGGATGAAAGCGGTGCTGGTGCAGGGGGGACACGCAACATCTCCGGTACGAACCATTACCATGTTGCGCTGGAGAAAGAGCTGGCCGCCCTGCATGGCAAGGAAAGTGCCCTGCTCTTCAATTCCGGCTATCTGTCCAACTGGGTGACGCTGGGGACACTGGCCTCACGGCTGAAGGGCTGTGTCGTGCTGTCGGATGAACTCAATCATGCTTCCATGATCGAGGGCATCCGTCATTCCCGTGCGGAAAAGCGGATTTTCAGGCATAATGACCTTGAAGACCTTGAAGCCAAGCTGAAAGAGCTTCCGCTGGACACGCCGAAGATCGTGGCCTTTGAATCCGTCTATTCCATGAATGGTGACATCGCCCCGATCGAGGAAATCTGCGATCTGGCCGACCGCTATAACGCCATGACCTATCTGGATGAGGTCCATGCCGTGGGCATGTATGGCCCGCAGGGTGGCGGCGTGGCGCAGGAACGTGGTCTGGAACATCGTCTGACGGTCATCGAGGGCACGCTGGGCAAGGCCTATGGTGTGGTGGGTGGCTATATTGCTGCGTCTGCGGCCCTGTGCGACTTCGTGCGGTCTTTTGGCTCAGGCTTCATTTTCTCCACGTCCCTGCCACCGATGATTGCGGCTGGCGTGCTGGCTAGTGTCCGCCATCTGCGGAACAGTGATGCCGAGCGGAAAGGCCAGCGTGAGGCCGTGGCCCTGCTGCGGAAGAAGCTGGAAGCCGTGAAGATTCCGTACATGCCCGGCCAGTCACATATCACGCCGGTCATGGTGGGGGATGCCACCCTCTGCCGTGAGCTGACGGACAGCCTGCTGAAACGATTCGGCCATTACCTCCAGCCCATCAACTATCCGACCGTTCCCCGTGGAACGGAACGTCTCCGTCTGACACCTGGCCCGCTTCACACGGAAGAAGAGCTGGATTCTCTGGTCAGTGCGCTGGATACGCTCTGGACGGAACTGAAGCTGCCCCGTTCAGCGGCCTAAAATCCCCCTACGATCTGGAAGTCGCAGAATGTCCCACGGCGGTTGGCCAGTTCCGTCGTGTGGATGCGGCGGAGGCGGATGCCGGCATCGAAGGTGATGTTGACATGCCGGTTCAGGCTGCCGGTGATGTCGGCACCCACGCTGGCGAGGGTGGCTGCCCGTGCGCCCGTGCCGACATGGCGGACCTGCCGGTTGTCGGCCCAGTCCCAGAAGATGCCGAGTTTGTTGCTGTCCGGCTGCCCCGGGGTGGGCAGGTGGGCCAGTCTGAGCAGGGACAGGGCAGGGCTGAAGATTTCTTCGCTGACGGCATTGCCATTGCTGCCGAAAGAGGTGTTGGCGAAATAGCCCCGGGCATTGCCCATGCCACCAATCATCAGCTGTTCACTATAGAGCAGGTTTTTGCTGGCCCGCTGGAAGGTCACCTTGGTGGTGGAGGAGAAGCCATAGGGCAGGTCCTGCGTGCGGGTGAGCATCAGCCGGTCATAGACGTAATTGGGACTGGAGAGCGGGAAGATGCTCTCATAGGCCCGCCGTGTGTCATTCTTCATCAGCCCGCCGGGACCGTAGAAGAACTGGTTGTTGATCTGTGTTTGCCCCCAGGGGTCCTGGAGGGACCCTGTATAGCCCACGACAAACTGGGCCGTGTCCGCCTTGGAGAGCGTGATGGTGTGGTTGTGGTAGAACTGGTCGGAGTGGGTGCTCTTCCAGTCGAAACCGAGCTGGATCATGCCATCCAGCCCGACATCACGGCCAAGGGCGACATGGTCGAACATGTGCAGCCAGCGTATGGAGGCCTGTCCGCTGAGACCACGGTTGATGAGGCCCGGTGTGTTGCTGGTCGGGTGGGAGAGGGCATAATTGCCGAAAATCTGCAGGGCATTATGCCCGAAGAGCGGAATGGTCCAGCTTCCCGTATGGTTGTCGAAGCGGTCCATGAAGGTACGGTTGAACTGGTAGGTCAGTATCTGCCCCAGCCCGAAGGCATTGCCCCATGAGGCCCCTGCATACCAGTTGAGGCGGCCCAGTGAACGGTCCGCCTGGTTGTTCATGGCGGCATAGCCATAGACGGGGAAGCGGTCCGTCACGTTGATGTCCACATCCGTGCTGCCGGGGTGGCTGCCGGGACGGTAGATGAGGTCCGCCGTGCGGAAGGGGTTGAGATTCAGCCAGTCCAGATCGGTCTGGAGGGCTGTCAGGGCCATGGTCTGGTTGGGCGTGAGGTTGCTGGCCTGGCGGACCTGCCATGCGGGTGTCCAGCGGTTGCCGTGTACGGTGATGCGCTCCAGATGATATTCCGAGACATCAATATGCAGGACTCCCTCATGCACGCGCTGGGGAGGAACGGTCACGCTGATGAAAGCCCGGTCATTCTGGCGGAAGAAGACGGCAATGGCCCCCGTCAGCTCATGCATTTTCTGGAAGGTCAGCGGATGGCCGATATAGGGGAGAATGAGCCGGTAGAGTGTGGGCGAATGGCTCAGGCGCAGGCCCTCTGACGAGATGGGCTGCTGGGCGGTCCTGTTGCCTTTCTGTCCTGCTGGCTGGAGGATGACGGCTTCCAGCCTGGGCAGGGCAACGGTATTTTCCAGATGGGGGGACGGGTTGGGGCCGGCAGGCCCCTGCGGGATATGCTCCACTGGTGGCGGGGTGGCATGATCCAGCCCGTCCCCCGGTTCGGTGCCTGTGGTGTTGGCGGAGGGGGCACCGATCGTATGGTGGTCGAAAATGCCCAGAGAGGTGGGCAGGGCCGTCATGGGAATGCCCGCCGGAGTGGAGGCCGGAGGAACGCCCTGTGCCATCATCCGGCATGGAAGCAGCAGGAGGGCCAGCATGGCCGTGCGCTGGAGGACGGGGGCAATCCGGTGTCTGTGGGGGATGAGCCGTGTGCTGCGGATGGTCACGGGGTGGCAGGACCGGTCAGGGCACTGTTGCGCAGCTCTATGTCGCCATCGGGCAGGGTCCGGGCCGCATTGATGGGAATTTCGTGGGAGCGGTTCCCGGCAAGGGTGAAGGCGTTGCCGTCGGCACTGGCAAGGCTGGCGGCGGCATCCAGTGTCAGGGCACGGTCACTGGGATTGGTGCGGGAGCAGGGTTCCGGCAGGATATATAGTCCGGTCGGGCCAAAAGAGGCATTGAGGGTGGCACGGCGTGTTCGGGGTACTTTCTGCCCCGTGGTGGTGAGGCTTGGCTGTTCACTCACGCCGATGGTCACCGTTTCGAACCCCTTGCCGTGGCGCAGGGTGCCGAAGCGGTAATGGGGATGGGGCATGGTCTTTTCATGGACCGTGGACAGGCGTCCGGTTCCGGGTGTCTGGCAGCCACCGGGAGAGACAATCAGCCCGTTGGGGGCCGTGACGGTCCCGTCAGCCGCCACCCGGTAGAGTTCCCCGGTGATGCTGGTCTGCTTCTTTATGGGGGAATGGGAGTTGCCGACCACGCTGTCGAGCATCGTGTTGGCTGTCGTGGCACTCCGGGCACCGGGGGAATAGCCTGCGACGGGCACATTCTGCCCCAGAGCGGGGTGTGTGAAGGGCAAGCACAGCAGACAGGACAGGGCGGCAGGCAGCAGAAATCCCGCCGGGAAGGCTGTGGATGACGCATCCATGAAACATGATCCCCTGTTGTGGAAGACAATGGCAGTCGTTCACAGACGGGGGCTGTATAAAGTATTTTTTAATGTGGGAAAAGAAATTCCGGCCTCAGCGGCCATTCAGGCCTTTCCTGCGGATTTCAGGAAAGGCCTGCGTCAGAATTTACGACGTGGCCATCTTTCTGGGGAGAGCAATGGTCGGCACGGCTGTCTGTGTCCTGTCCACATAGGGTCCTTCAGCGATGAGCTGTATGGACAGCATGTCCCGTTCACGGATGGCCGGGACACCCTCCAGAGACAGGAAGGCATTGCCGTTCGTCCAGCGGCAGGGGCTGCTTTCCACCACATCCCAGCCGAGGGCATGGCGGTCCGTCAGATGGTGGATCAGGCAGTGTGTCTGGCTGCCCTGATAGAGTTCCACCGTCCCGACGAGCACACCAAGATTGCGGCGGTCATCCACATAGACCCCGACCGTGTCACAGGGGCGGCTCGTGCGTGAACGGAGATGGAGGGAGCAGACCCCTTCCGGTAGAAGGAAGATGGCCTGATCCCGCACACGGCGGATGGGGTAAAGCACCTCTCCCGTATCGGTCACCAGATGGAAGTCTGAATCCGGCGTCAGGGTGACGGGAGGTACCTGCCGGGCAAAGCCGAGAGACCGTGCCCGGCTGTCCAGCATGTCATGAAGGGGCTGGATGGAGGCGACGTCCACGGCGAGTGGGGCGCAGGCATCCTTTTCCCAGCTTTTGGACGGTGGAAAGGTCACAATGTTCCCCTGCTGTTGGAAGCTCATGTCGTGGAAGCTGCGACGGCTGCTGCCGGAACTGAGGTAACTCTCCGTGGCCACATTGTTGGCATGGACGATGCTGTGGCGTGCTGTCTCGAAATGATAATAGTCGTAGGAGAGAAGGTCACGGTCATAGAAAATGGACCGGTGATTGACGAGCATCCGTACCGGCACGAAGTGACCGTTGAGATGAGTGTATGTTCTGATGTCAGATAAAGGTCGGCATCCGGGCAGTTCTCTCCCAGAGCGTTCCTGCTGATGCAGACAGCATAGCCCGCACGGTCGTCCGGAAGGTCAGGCTGGACCGTGACATAGCCACGCCCCACCCATGTCACCGTTTCCGGTATCTGGCTGCCGACAGGACCGGTCAGGACATGATCGCCAACGGCAAGAGTTTCAACCGTCTTCGGACCGTTTTCCGTGGCGATCATGGAGCCGGGCAGGAAGCAGGCGATGATGATGGCGGTCGCACACGCATTGAAGTCCCATGTGGCGGTGCTGAGCGTCACGGGGGAGCCTGGCGTTGCCGGATTGCCCTGAATGACGGAATCAGTGCTGGTGCAGGGGAAAATCTGGAGATAGACGGCATATTTTCCCGTGCTCGTCGCCTGGGCCAGTGCGGCCAGCCCGGAAGATTCTGCGGGAGTCAGGATGCCATCCCGCGTGTTGATGGAGGAGACGCCCGTGAGCTGGAACTCTGCAATGATGGCAGGTGTGGGGTGAGGAACGTATTTGTAGGAAAATTCCCCAACATAGGCCCCCGTTACCTGCACGGTCGCATTCGTGCCGGGAATCTACATGTTGATCGTGACCTGGTCCCCCGCTTGGCTGACGGACGTCCCGCCGGAGACTGACAGGTTGTAGACGGGCTGATTCTGACTGATCTGCGAATTCGCATTGAGTGTGGTCGGCCTGTAGGAAACCTGTCCGTCAGGGTCCGGGGCAGAAGGAATGATCGCAGGACCAAACCAGAAACCGGGGGCACCAGAAGTGTTGTATTTTCCTGCATTGGGAGCCTGATTGGAGTACTCTTGCGATTTGTCCCATGTGAGAGTCATGATCTTCCTCTGTTCTCAGGGCGCGAGCCTGTCAGTCTGATGACCTAGTATGAAGCAGAGTGATGGTAACGTGGGTTCTGTGGTATTTTTGTGGTGTATTTCAGGAAGGTTTATGGATGGCCTGCAATAATTTAAACAGGAATTTCATTTTTTACTTTTTGTAAATGATCATATTACTGGGACTAGAAGCGGCTTTCGACCTGAAATGGTGGGTATTGGGGTTATTTTCCCAGTCAGGCTAGGGTGATGGCTCTCTATGCCTTATCTTCTTTTGCAGGAAGGGATCGGATGGATATGATCAAGGCCAGCATGACACGATCTGCGGGGCATGGGCCTGTCGTGGATGACACCAGGAACGGCAAGGACGGGCAGGAATGCAAGATACTGGCCGAGCAGGCCACGGACTGCCTTCTGGACTATCTGTATGAGGAGCCGAAGGCACTGGTGGATGACAGTGCCCTGTTCCTGCTGGAGATACAGAAGATATGGCGGCAGCATGATGTTGATGAAACGGCCATCTGGCGGGAACTGAACGAGCGGATTGACCTTTCATCCGATTTGCTCAAACGTGGCATCCGTGCCCGCAAGGGGGGGCGTTACCGGTCCACCAAGCTGCCCTGACAGTAGGCGGATATTACGGGATTCATGGTGGGGGAGTGATGGAGCCGCAATGACAGGCCTGCACGGGACATTTCTGGAACATCTGGGGTTGATGGACTGGGGCATTCTGGCTCTCATCGGCCTTTCGGCCCTCTGGGGGCTGGTGCGGGGTCTTTCGCGGGAGAGCGGAGCGTTGCTTGTCTGGGTTGGCAGTTTCTGGCTGGTCGGCCGCTGGGGCGGGCCGGTCCTGGCCCATCTGGGGCCGTTCATTGCGCCGTCTTTTCAGGGATCGCCCGTTTTCATCTGGGGTGGCCGCCTGGGGCTGTTCGTGTTCGTCATGATCATCCTGAATCTGGTGACGACCCAGCTGGCCCGGGGCATGAGGGGGCTGCTCTCCGGGCCGCTGGATGCGCTGCTGGGGACCGGGTTCGGGCTGGTGCGGGGGTATGTCGTGCTGGTCCTGCTTTTCTGTGCCGGCAGCTATCTGGCACAGGACTGGCTGGAGGCCGCCATGCAGGGGAGTGTCCTTGCCCCCTTCATCGTGCGGGGTGTGGCTTTTTTGCAGGGTTATATACCGCTTTCATGGTCGGAACATCTTGCGTTTCTGCCATCGAATAGCCATTGAAGGGGGGTCGCAGGCATCACCCTGACGGACAGGCATCCCTGACGTGGGGGAATGACCAGTTTTTTCAAGGGGTTGGCTGCCTGTGCCGCTGTGCCACTCAGAGAGAGCGGGATTCGCCCGTCAGGTTTGCTCCATCGATATGTCTTTTCCTGAATCGTCCAGTCGTCCTTACGAGGAATGTGGTGTTTTTGGTGTCTGGGGTGTGCCGAATGCGGCAGCACTGACGGCTCTCGGCCTGCATGCCCTCCAGCATCGTGGTCAGGAGGCGGCAGGTATCGTCAGCTTTGATGGCGAACTTTTCCACCAGCACAAGGCTCTTGGTCTGGTGGGGGACGTGTTCGGCAATCAGGATGTCATTGCGGGTCTGCCGGGTGAGGCCGCCATCGGTCATAACCGTTATGGCACGACGGGTGGCACTCACGTGCGGAATGTCCAGCCCATCTATGCTGATTATGCCTTTGGCGGGCTGGCCGTGGCACATAACGGCAACCTGACCAATGCGGCCACCCTGCGCAAGGCACTGGTGCAGCGGGGTTGCATTTTCCACTCTACGATGGATACGGAAGTCATCGTCCATCTTATTGCGATTTCACTGTATGACACGGTGATTGAGCGGCTGATGGATGCGGCGAAGAAGATCAAGGGGGCCTATTCGCTCATCACCCTGACACCGGAAAACGGGATGCTGGGGATGCGGGACCCGCTGGGCGTGCGTCCTCTGGTGCTGGGCCGTATGCCGGGGCATGAGAAGGAGAAGGGCGGCTGGGTGCTGGCCAGCGAGACCTGTGCGCTGGACATCATCGGTGCGGACTATGTGCGTGACATTGAGCCGGGTGAGATTGTCGTCATCAACTCCGAGGGTGTGAAGTCCCTCTGGCCTTTTGGTGAGGTCGGGCGGCGTTTCTGCATCTTTGAATATATCTATTTCGCCCGGCCGGATTCCGTTCTGGAGGGCCAGTCCGTCTATGAGGTACGGACCCGCATCGGCAGCGAGCTGGCACGTGAGAGTGGGGTGGATGCCGATATCGTCGTGCCCGTGCCGGATTCAGGGGTTCCATCTGCCATTGGCTATGCGCATGAGAGCGGCCTGCCCTATGAAATGGGCATCGTGCGGAACCATTATGTAGGCCGGACCTTCATCCAGCCGACCGATCAGGTCCGTAATCTGGGCGTGAAGATGAAGCACTCTGCCAACAGGGCCGTGCTGGAAGGCCGCCGGGTCATTCTGGTGGATGATTCAATCGTGCGTGGCACGACATCCCGCAAGATCGTGGACATGGTCCGGGCTGCCGGTGCGAAGGAAGTGCATATGCGCATCACCTCTCCGCCGACCAAACATCCCTGTTTCTACGGGATTGATACGCCTTCCGAGAAGCATCTTCTGGCAGCTCGTCATTCGCTGGAGGAGATGTGCAAGGCCATCAATGCGGACAGTCTGGCTTTCATCAGTTTTGATGGTCTGTATCGTGCTCTTGGCCGTGAGGGGCGTCCTGCAGAGAACCACACGAACTGTGACGCCTGTTTCTCCGGTGATTATCCTATCACGCTTGTGGATAAGGAAGGCAAGCTGATCCAGCAGTAAGAGGCTCGTCAGAGCTATTCAGGAGAAGCTTGCATGAATGCTACATGAGAAAAAATACTTATCAAGTATATATTATTATGGATGAGGCATGTTTAAGATTTACGAGTGTAATGGTGATTATAAGATGTGATACAATGAGTTCATACTGAGTAATTTGAATTAAAATGAGAATTATAGATATAATAAAATATAATGAGATAAAATAGGTTAGGTTCATGATTTATATTTATATCTAGGAGCGGGCTGGATAATGGTATGGTCGGGAAAAATTTAAATATTTACATTGATTCTCTTCCATGTTTATTTTATTGTATATAGAAAAATAAGCAATGGGGAGATATAATTTAATTTTTTTAAGAAGAGAAGGGAAAATATCGACAAAAATTGTAATAACACCTTGGAATGTTATTTTGTGATGTTTTTCACATGGTGTGTAGTGACTTGTATTTAATAATGGTGTTCTGGGGGGTATATGATGTCCTGTATGTTTTGATATGATATAAGGATTGTTTATGCTGATATGTATTTAGAGGACGTAAGGGAGATTGTTGGCCTCAAGCGGAGGCCTGCCACAATATAACATGGAGCAGGATGCAGGCAAGAAGGGAAGGTAATGAGTGGTTTTGATTTCTTGAATTGCTTAATAGGCGGGCGTCAGACCAGCTTCGGCGGGTACGGGAACGTCCGTTACAGGTTCTGAGATGGCGGGGTTGTCCGGAACGGACGGCCCCAGTCTCCGCAGCAGCGAGACATGAAAAAAGGGCCTGACGGAACATGCCGTCAGGCCCTTTTTCTTGTCTGTCAGACGATACTCAGGTCATGCCTTGGGAAGCGTGATGTTGGGCTGGAGCATCAGTTTCGGGTCGGCAACACGGTCATACTCTTCGCCTGTCATGAAGCCGAGAGTCAGGGCACTCTGGCGGGGGCTGAGACCGTGTTCCACGGCATGATGAGCGACCTGTGAGGCCCTGTCATAGCCGATGCTGGGGGAAAGAGCCGTAACCAGCACGAGGGAATGGTCGAGCTGCTGGCGGATATGCTTTTCATTGGCCGTCGTGCCTTCAATGAGAAAGCGGCGGAAGTTCTCCATGCCATCGTGCAGGAGGGTGAGGCTCTGCATGATGTTCTGGATCATTACGGGCTTATAGGCGTTCATGTCCAGCATTCCGCTGGCACCACCCATGCCCACGACCACGTCATTCCCTATGACCTGAAGGCAGAGCATCGTCAGGGCCTCGGCCTGTGTCGGATTGATCTTGCCAGGCATGATGGAAGAGCCGGGTTCATTCACCGGCAGGTTCAGTTCACCAAGGCCGGCCCGGGGGCCACAGGCGAGCAGGCGGATGTCATTGGCGATCTTGAAAAGACTGCCTGCCAGTGTCCGCAGGGTGGAGGACAGATGCACCAGAGCATCATGTGCCCCCTGAAGGGCGAACTTGTTGGCTCCGCTGGAGAAGTCCAGCTGGGTGAGGCGGGCAATCTCTTTGCAGGCCCGTGCGGCGAACTGGGGGTCCGTATTCACGCCAGTGCCAAGGGCCGTCCCCCCCAGGGCCAGTGGAAGAAGCCCGTCCCGGGCCTGTTCCAGCCGCTGGAGATTGTCTTCCAGCATTCCGGCATAGCCTTCCCATTCCTGTCCCAGCGTGATGGGTACGGCATCCTGAAGATGTGTCCGGCCAACCTTCACGATATGTTTCCACTGCGCTGCCTTGTGGGCGATGGCTCCGTGAAGCCGCTCCAGAGCGGGGATCAGGCGGCGGTGGGCCGTCAGGGCACTGGCGATGTACATGGCACTGGGGAAGGTGTCGTTGGTGGACTGCGCCATGTTCACATCGTCATTCGGGTGCAGCGGCTTCTTGCTGCCCAGTTTCTGGCCGGTAATCTGGCTGGCCCGGTTGGCGATGACCTCATTGACATTCATGTTGAACTGCGTGCCGGAGCCGGTCATCCAGACATGAAGTGGAAAGTGGCGGTCATGCATCCCGCTCATGATCTCGTCACAGATGCGGACGATGAGGTCCGCCTTTTCCTTTTTCAGCCGTCCGCTGGCAGCATTGGCCACGGCGCAGGCCCGTTTGAGAATGGCATAGGCCTCGATCATTTCACGGGGGATGAGTTCCTGCCCGATGCTGAAATAGCGCAGCGAACGCTGGGTCTGCGCCCCCCAGAGGGCTGTCTGGGGAACGTCAATCGGGCCGAGGCCATCGGTTTCTGTGCGGTTTGCCATGAAGGGAGGTCCTGCCGGAAGGGAGTGAAAAAGAAGGGGTCAGGCTGCCTGATAAGGCTGGTAATGGGGCTTCCAGCTCAGGGCGGAGAGGGCGTCTTGCAAGGCGGCATCATCAAAGGCAGGGCAGAGCTGTTCTTCCTGTGCCTGCCGGACCACGGCATGAGCTACATGCAGGGCGACGTCCTGAATGCCCTCCAGAGGGGGCAGGAGCGTGGTGCCGCCCGCTTTCAGGGGGGAGAGGGCTGCCACGGCCTGTGCGGCCGCCATGATCATCCCTTCGCTGATGGTTTTTACTCCGCAGGCCAGCGCGCCAAGCCCGAGGCCGGGGAAGATGTAGGAATTGTTGGTCTGGTCAATGGGGATGCTGCGCCCGTCAATTTCGACTGGCGTGAAGGGGCTGCCCGTACTCACGATGGCCCGTCCGGCTGTCCATGTCAGGATGTCCCTAGGCGTGGCTTCGACATGACTGGTCGGGTTGGAGAGCGGGAAAATGAGCGGACGGGTGCAGTGTGAGGCCATGTCCCGGATCATCCCTTCCTTGAAGAGACCCGCCTGCCCGGAAACGCCGATCAGGATGGTCGGGTGGTTCTGGCTGATGATGTCTGCCAGTGTGCGCCCCTGTCCGTCTTGGGAGGTTTCATCCTGACGGGCAAAGAGGGCCTGTCCTTCGCTCAGCCCTTCCATGTCGTGGGTCAGCAGGCCGTTGCGGTCAGTGATGTAGAAGCGTTTCAGAGCGTCTTCCTGCGAAAGTCCTTCTGCTTTCATGGCGGCAAGAAGCAGTTCGGCAATGCCGATGCCAGCGGCCCCGCCACCGGCAAAGGCAATGCACTGCTGTGCCAGCGTTTCGCCCTTGGCTTTCAGGCCACTGAGAATGGCGGCCGTGGCGATGCCTGCCGTGCCCTGGATGTCATCATTGAAGCTGGGCAGGCGGTCCCGGTACCGCTGGAGCAGCGGGGCAGCATTGCGTCCGGCAAAATCCTCCCAGTGCAGCAGGCAGTCCGGCCAGCGACCGAGCAGGGCCGTGACGAATTCCTCGATGAAGTCATCATAATCCTGGCCCCGCAGGCGGGGGCTGCGGCTGCCGATATAGGTGGGGTCATTGCGGAGCGTGGCGTTGTCCGTGCCGACATCCAGCATGACGGGCATCATCAGGGCCGGGTTGATTCCGGCGCAGGCTGTGTAAAGGGAGAGTTTGCCGATGGGGATGCCCATGCCATTGGCTCCCAGATCGCCCAGCCCGAGGATGCGTTCACCATCCGTGACGATCACGAGGCGGATGTCATCATGGGGGACGGCAGCCAGACGGTCCGCCATGTGGCCCCGGTCGGCTCCGGACAGGAAAATGCCCCGTGGTTTCTGCCAGATGCGGGAGAATTCCTGGCAGGCATGTCCGACACCCGGCGTGTAGACGATGGGCATGAGTTCCGTAAGATGCTTCTGCATCAGGGCGTAGAAGAGGGTCTCGTTACTGTCCTGAATGGAGCGGAGGCGGACATGCTGTTCCAGAATGTCGGTCGTGCTCATGATGGTTTCGTAAGCCTGCGTGACCTGCTCCTCCAGAGTATGAATGCCGGAGGGCAGCAGACCATGCAAGCCCAGGGCCGTACGCTCCTCCCACGGGAAGGCGGTTCCCTTGTTGAGAAGCGGGTCATTCAGCACTGCCATGCCACGCTGGGTGACGGGGCGGGAATGAGGCGTAGCGGACATCGGGTATGATCCTCCGGAATCATGGCAGGCTGGAAAACGGGGGCGATGATAGGCTCATGGGGGGTGAAAAGGAACCCGCCTTCATCCCCCGTTTTTCATCCTCTGTTAAGCCGCAGCCACCGGTCCCCGGCAAAGCGGAACTGGGCGAAGATGAAGCCCGTGACCAGCCCTCCCAGCATGAGCGGGATGACCCAGAAGGAGAATGGCGCAAAAAGCTGCGGGAAGAGCAGCCGGGTGAGGCCCAGGATGAGGGCCAGCCCGCACAGGGAGCAGGTCAGGTTCTCCCGTCTGACAGGGCCATAATGTTTCTCGGCATGACAGTGGGAGCAGTGGCTGGCGGTGGTCTGGATGGGCTGATGGCAGCAGGGGCAGGCACTCAGGCTGCGCCGGGGCAGGGCATGTGTGGCATTGTCCAGCCGTGTGGCGGCACTGCGGGTCAGGCGGGCGAAGGGAGAGAGGCTGGATTTCATGGTTTGCTGCCCTGTGTGCTGGGAGGTGGTGTCATGGTGCTGATGGGGGGCATGATGGGCGATGTCCTGAAGGCTGATGCCGAAGCCGGAATCTGGCTGGCAGGCTGTGGCCCGAAGAAAGGCTGGCCGTTGATGGCATAGAGCAGCAGGGCCAGCACGGGGATGAGCAGCAGGGTGGCAAGGCCGATGATCCTGTGGGCATTGCCAGAGCCGGACAGGCTCCGGGGCGGCGTGGAGACATGGTTGATGATCTCCCGTTCCGTTTCGATGCGGGCGGTGTCATAGGGCTGTTTTTCCAGAAGGCCGGCATGGCGGTCCCGTTCCAGCGCATCAAGGCGCTGCCGGTAGAGGGACAGGGTCGGGTCTTCCGTCTGGGAGGACAGGCGTGCCCGCATGATGAGGCTGAGGCCGATGGGCAGCCCGATGAACAGACAGATGAAGGCGACGATCAGAAGTGACATGGTGGGGTCAGTCCTTTTTCAGCAGGCTGTCCAGAGTGCGGCGTTCTTCCGGGGTCAGGGGTGCGGGCGAAGGGGCGGAACGGCGCCAGAGGCGGCGTGCCAGTCCCAAGGCCACCATAAGGCTGAGTACGGGCATAAGCCAGAGCAGAGCCGTCACGGCGTAGAAAGCGGGACGCAGGCGGATGAATTCCCCATAACGCTGGACCATCCATGCTTCGATGTCCTTCGGGGAATGTCCCTGCTGGAGCTGCTGGCGGACGATGTGGCGGAGGTCCCTGGCCAGAGGGGCGGAACTCTCCTCGATGCTCTCATTCTGGCAGACAAGACAGCGGAGCTGCTGGCCGATCTGCTGGGCTTTCTGTTCAAGGGCCGGGTCGGGCAGCATTTCATCCGGCGTGTCCACGGCCAGAGAGGCCGGGATGGTGAAGAGCAGCAGGAAGAAGGCCAGCAGCAGCCGTCTCATGGCGTTCCCTCCAGATGCGGGCGGATATGGGCCTGATAGAGGGCGTCCGTCAGTCCACCCGTCCTGTGCCAGACAATCCGTCCCCCGGTCTGCGGGGCGGGCATGATGAGGAAGGCTTCCGGCACGCCGGTCACGCCCCAGTCTATGGCGGCCTGCCCTTCCTGGTCCATGCCCAGCCGAGTGAAGGGATTACCTGCCTGTTCCAGCCAGCGGGCTGCACTGGCAGGCTGATCTTTATAGCAGAGGCCCCAGAGAGCCAGCGGAGCGGTCCTGTTCACCAGAGAGGTGGCGAGCTGGCGGATGAAGGGTATTTCCTCCACGCAGGGCAGGCACCATGAGGCCCAGATGAAGAGCAGAACCGGCTGTTTCAGGCTCTGGAAGTTCTCGCGGGCCAGACCGGGCAGGGCGGGTGCATCAGGCAGAGGCGATAGAGTGGGGAAGTCGGGAACGGGCTGGCCTGTCAGGGGGGTGTTGATGGCTCTGGGGTCAAAATGCCCCTGATTCAACCCGTGCAGCATACGGACAAACCCTGCGCCCAGCCCGGCAGCTCCCAGAGCGGGAAGGGCGGCAAGAAGATGGCGGCGTGTCAGCTTCATGCCCGGGCCTTCCCTGCCGAGTGTATCAGACGCCGCCGTGCGGGCAGAAGATGCAGCACGCCGCCAAGAGCCATGATGATGCCGCCCAGCCATATCCATGAGGCCAGGGGATTTTCATGCAGGCGCAGGATGGCCGTGTAATGGCCCTGTCCCTGCGGGTCATGCTCTTCCTTCACGCTGCCAAGGGCGGCATAGAGGTCTTCCAGCGGGCGGTGAAGAATGGCGACATGCAGCGTGCGCTGGCCCTGCTGGGGAAAGAGGCGGATCTGTGGCGTCAGCTCGGCAAGGACCGGCCCGTGAGTGTCACGCTGACGGATGGTCAGATGTGCTTCCACGGCTTCATAATTGGGGCCGTGATGGGCTGTCAGGGCCGTGAGTGCCCAGTCCCGACCGGCCAGCGTGGCATGGGTGCCGGGTCTGGCCTCTATGAGACGTTCCTGACTGCCCGCCATGCCACAGAGGCCGAGGATGGTCACGCCCACGCCGATATGGGCAAGGCTGGCGGCCCAGAGGCTGCGGGGCAGGCGATGAAGCTGACGGTCACCTTTCGGCAGGGCCTGAAGGCGCAGGGCGAGGTCACAGAGGGCCGCACTGATGACCCAGAGTGCCAGCAGGGCGGTAGAAGCGGCCAGAGGCGTGGGGAACAGCCAGAAGGCGGGCAGGATGGCTCCGGCAGTGATGAGCAGGGCCGGGGCCAGACGGGGCAGGAGCCTGTCCGCTCTGGCCTGCCGCCACGGCAGGGCCATGCTCACCCCCATGACGGCCAGCAGCGGCAGGGTGAGCGGAATGGTCGTGGCATCAAAGAAGGGTTTGCCAACGGAGAGGGTGCGGCCAAAGAGAAGCTGCATGAAGGGCGGATAGAGCGTCCCCGTCAGCACGACGGCGCAGAGCGTGCAGAGCAGGATGTTGTTGAGCAGCAGGGCACCTTCCCGGGAAAGGGGAGAAAAGCCTGTCTGCGGGACAGGCAGGGCAGGGGCACGGATGGCAAAGAGCAGCAGGCTCCCTCCGCCATACAGGCCCAGCAGGCCCAGAATGAACAGTCCCCGGGCCGGGTCATTGGCAAAGGCATGGACGGAATTGAGAATGCCCGATCGCACCAGAAAGGTGCCGGAGAGGGAAAAAGCGAAGGTGGCAATTGCCAGCAGCAGGCACCAGCCCTGGAGCAGGTTGCGTTTCTCCACGACCAGAACGCTGTGGAGCAGGGCCGTGCCCGTCAGCCACGGGATGAGGGCGGCATTTTCCACCGGGTCCCAGAACCAGTATCCCCCCCAGCCCAGCACGGAGTATGACCACCATGAGCCAAGGGTGATGCCCAGTGTCAGCAACGCCCATGCGCTGATGACCCACGGGCGCATGTAGCGTGCCCAGAGTGCCTCGGTTTTTCCGTCCAGCAGCGCACTGATGGCAAAGGCGAAGGGCACGGCAAAGCCGACATAACCGCCATAGAGCAGCGGCGGATGCACGGCGAGGCCGGGGTCCTGAAGGAGCGGGTTCATGCCCATTCCGTCAGCCGGAACAGGCCAGAGCCGCAGGAAGGGGTTGGAGGTCGTCAGGCAGAAAAGCTGGAAGCCCGCCCCCACCAGCCCCAGCAGGGCCAGAAGCCGGGCACGCAGGCGGCAGGGCAGCCTCTCCGGCCGGGTGGCATTCTGGCCGGGGAGCAGGGCCAGCCCTGCACACCACAGGGCCAGCAGCGTGACCCAGAGCAGCAGCGAGCCTTCATGATTGCCCCAGAGGCCGGCGATCTTGTAGACCCACGGTTTGCTGATGGCGGAGGTCTCGGCAATGAGCTTCAGGGAGAAATCATCTCCCAGGGAGGCGACGATGAGGCAGGTCCAGGCAAAGAGCAGGGCAAGGCACTGGCTGAGTGCCAGAGGGCGGGCCAGAGCCGTCAGGGGGCTGTCAGCCCGGCGGAGGCCGATCAGCGGCAGGACACCCTGCATGAAGGCTAGTGCGCAGGCGAGGGCCAGAGCAAAATGCCCGCCCTCGGGGCAGAACAGGGTCGCCAGTGTGGTCATGTCACTCCGTGGCCCCCGATCCGGTCGTCTGGATGGGCGGGGGAGCGGTCATGCTGTTCCAGCTGGCGGCATCGGGGGGCGGCCCGAAACGGGGATTCCATCGGCCACTTTTCTGGAGGGCATCGGCGACCTCCTTGGGCATGTAGGTTTCGTCATGCTTGGCGAGGACTTCACTGGCCGTGAAGCCGTGTCCGTCATACCGGCCCAGAGCCACCACGCTCTGCCCTTCCCGGAACAGGTCCGGCAGGATGCCCTGATACTGTACGGTCACGGCAGCCTGCCCGTCTGTTACGTCAAAGCGGGCTTCCGGCGTGCTGTCCGTGGCATGGCTGGTATGGAGGGAGCCTGCCACCACCATGCCGCCCAGCCGGATGGTCTGGGAAGGGGCAGGAGGATGGGCCACCACCTGTGACGGGGCCATGAAGAAGACGATGGTGCTGGAAAGTGCGTTGAGGATCAGGCCTGCCGCACTGCCAAGGCAGAGAAGACAGGCCAGAATGATCCAGAAACGCCCGGTTTTGCGGCGGGAGAAGGAAAGTGACGCAGACATGACGTTTCCGTTTAAAGACAGGAAGGCAGGCTGTTAATCATTTTCCTGCCTGTCAGGCTGATCGGCCGCCATTTTCTGAAGGCGTTGCAGGAGGGCAAGCCTTTTCGTGGCACGGCGGAGGCGGAACAGGCTGCTGCCGACCATCACGGTCAGGACCGTGATGACCAGCCCGTAGCTGGCCAGCACGAAGCCCCAGTGAGGGGGCCAGAGGGAGGGCTGAATCATGCCGGTGGCTCCCGCAGGGCGAGGGACTGGGCACGGCGTTCCAGCAGGGCGGCACGGGTGCGGATCAGCAGCAGGGCAAGGCCTGTCAGGGTGAAGCCGAGCGTGCAGACCAGCAGGGGGTGGAACATGCTCATGGACATGGCCGGTGCCCCGGTCAGAGTGATGCTGTCAGGCTGGTGCAGGGTGTTCCACCACTGCACGCTGAATTTGATGATGGGCAGGTCCACCACGCCAGCCAGAGCCAGAAGGGCGGCGGCACGCTGGCCCCTCATAGGGTCGTCAAAGGCCCGGATGGTCAGGATATGCCCGACATAGAGGAAGAAGAGCACGAGCATGGAGGTCAGCCGTGCATCCCAGACCCACCATGTTCCCCAACCCGGTTTCCCCCAGAGAGACCCGGTGATCAGGCACAGGGCGGCGGCGGCGGCACCCGGTGGTCCGGCTTCAAGCGCGATGACACCGGCCAGCGGATGCCGCCAGACGAAGGACAGCACTCCGCAGAGGGCCAGCAGCACATAGCCTGCGGAGGCCAGCCACGCCATGGGAACATGGAGATACATGATGCGGACCGTTTCGCCCTGCTGCCAGTCTGCCGGGGCAAAGCACAGCCCCCAGACCAGCCCCGTGGCCAGCACGGTCAGCCCGAGAAGCAGGCAGGGGACCGTGACGGGGCGGGTGACGTGCAGGAATCGGGCCGGACTCTGTGCCCATCGGCCCGAAGAGGAAGGAGAAGGACGCATGGGGTGGAGTATGGCGGCTTCCGGCAGGGAAGAGAAATGAAAAAAATGACACCATGCCGCCGCCGGTCACGGTGGACGCAGGAGCGGCACGCTTTGAAAAAGCCCTGAAGTGAGGCATTGTAAAGCGGAATGCTATACACGATATGGCTGCACGTATGGTCTGCCGGACGGAAAAGACTGGACGTCCCGGCCCGGACAACAGGGAGACAGTGACGCATGGCCTTCTGGCTGATCAAATCAGAACCGGCCTCCTTTTCGTGGGAGGAGCAGGTGAAGAATGATGTTGAACCGTGGACGGGCGTGCGGAACTATCAGGCCCGCAACAATCTGAACGCCATGAAGTGCGGGGACAGGGCACTGTTCTATCATTCCGTGACGGAAAAGCGCATCGTGGGCGTGGTCGAGGTCGTGCGGGCGGCCTTCCCGGACCCGACGGCGGATGATCCCCGCTGGGTCTGTGTGGACGTGAAGGCTGATGGTGCCTTCCTCAACCCCATCTCGCTGGCGGAGATCAAGGCGGACCCGGCCCTGGAGAACATGGCACTGCTCAGGCAGTCCCGCCTTTCTGTTGCCCCAGTGACGGAGGAAGAATTCGCCTACCTGACCCGCAGGGGGCAGTGGGAAAAAGCACAGTAAATGACGGACCGGCCCTTTCGGGCGGCCGCTCCGGAAAGAGGAGATTCAGACCATGACGGAACAGCGCAAGGAACATGTGCCCAGTGCGAGCTTCCTGTCTCAGGACCTTGATACGGAGGCCCTCTCCCAGCTTCATGCCGTGCTGGATGGGGTGGAGAAGGGCCGGGGCACGCTGGCCCGTCTGGGGGACCTGATGGGCGGTGCCGTCGGTCGGGCCACGCATCTGGGGCTTCAGGGTCTCTCCCTTGCGCCGGGCCTTCAGGAGAAACTCCATAAGCTGGCCGGTTCGGCACTGGATCAGGCCTACCGCCTCGCCATTCTGGGGCTGGACCGTCAGGGAGGATCAGGCTCCAGCACGCGGCGTGAGAATCTGATTCAGGCGGCTGTGGCGGTTTCCGGTGCGGCGGGTGGTTTTGGTGGCTTCATGAGCATGGCTCCGGATGTCGGTTTCACCACGCTGGCCATCATGCGGGAGATTGCCGCCATCGCACAGGAGAATGGCGAAGACCTGCGCAGTGAAGAGACGCGCCGGGCCTGTCTGGAAGTCTTCGCCCTGCGGGGCATGGGTGAGCAGAAAGGTGAGGGTGAACTGGGCTTCTTCGCTGCCCGTGGCCTGATGCGGGGCCAGCCTCTCGTGATGCTGATGGCCGAGGTGGCGGGCCATTATGGCATGGCCCTGTCCCGCAAGCTGGCGGCGCAGATGGTGCCGGTGGCAGGTGCCCTCTGTGGCGCGGCCATCAATTCAGCGTTCCTTGCCCATTACAGGGCACTGGCCAGAGCGCATTTCACCATCCGCAGGCTGGAGCGCACGCACGGTTCCGCCGTGAAGGAAGCGGCTGATACCTACCGGGGAAGCCGGTCCGAGGGTTGATCTTCAGGGTCGGGCATGACGGGAAGAAGGCGGGTTCCATGATGGTGCCCGCCTTTTTTCATGCGGGATGACCGTCAGTGCCGGCTCATGTGGTGGAGCTGACGGAGTTCCAGCAGTCCGAAAACGAGAATCCCCATGATGGCAAGGACCCGCATGATGCCCATGAGGGGACTTAGTGCAGGCCAGACAAGCTGTAGAAGAAAGGACAGGCCCAGAGCGATCGTATAGATGTAGGTCTGCGATGAAGGACGTGATGGGGAGGTGCTGGACATGATTCGGCGTCTCTGCATGGAAAGGTGACGAATGGAGCTTATCACATCTGACCTGCTTCTGCGTGCCTATGGGGCAGGGCTGTTCCCCATGGCCCCGGATGAGACGAGCGAGGAGTTGGAATGGTTCTGCCCTCAGGAGCGGGGCATCATCCTCCTGGATGAACCGGCCCTGCCCAGACGGCTGATGCGGACCGTCATGGCGGGCCAGTACCGTCTGTGCAGTGATGAGGATTTTGATGGCATGATGCAGGCCTGTGCCCAGATGACGCCATCCCGCCCGGAAACATGGATCAGCGGGCGCATCCGCCAGCTTTATGGGGAGCTGCACCGGCAGGGCCATGCCCATTCCGTGGAGGTGCGGGACAGGGAGAGCGGTGCCCTTGTCGGGGGGCTGTATGGCGTGTCCCTCAGGGGAGCCTTTTTCGGGGAGAGCATGGTGTCCCGTGTGCGGGATGCCTCCAAGATTGCGCTGGTGCATCTGATGGCGGCCCTGCGGCAGGGGGGGTACAGCCTGCTGGATACGCAGTACGTCACTCCACATCTAGCCACTCTGGGCTGTGTGGGCGTGCCGGCTGCCATCTATGAGAAAAAGCTGGAGGCAGCCATGCAGCAGAAAGCCTGCTGGCCGGATGACGTCAGTTTTGAGGCTTTACGGCCGGAACTGGAGAGGCTGGGGGAGCGTTCCACAAAGAGGACCGGCTGATGGGGTATTTTCTCTCTGGTCCTGTCATGGTGGTCTGATATGCTCTGGCCGGTTTCAGGCAGGCAGGGCCTGTCGCTGGCAGGGTGATGTTGAGAGGGAGAGTGTTCATGCAGTGGCGTATCGGGGGAGCCTCGCAGGGGCAGGGTGACGCAGGCCGGAGAGCAGGTATCGTCATGGTGGCCGCTTTCGGGACGGTCATGATGCTGGCCAGTGCGGCTGCCGGTGCGGCCCCGGCCGGGGATCATCCCCCGCTCTCCCCCACACGGGATGCCGTGGTGACATACCGTTTCCAGACACAGCTGTTGCAGGGCCGGGATGCCGCCATTCCGGAACATCAGGTGACAGTGTCTTTTGCGGCCTCGGGAGACCGCCTGCGGATTGATCCTGATGACGGGCAGAGTGCCACCATTCTTGACCGGTCTTCCCAGATCATGACGCTCGTCAGCATGAAGGAGCGGCGTTACGTTCAGCTCCGTCCCATGCACGGGCTGCACAATCCTTTCTTCCTTGGTCTGGGGATGACCTATCACGCTGGCGACATGAAACAGATTGCGGGCGTGTCCTGTCGCGAATGGACCATCGACAGCCCTCATGGCAAGGCAACGGCCTGTGTGACCGGGGATGGCGTGATTCTTGCCGAGGATGGCGTGGATGCGGATGGCTTGTCAGGGCATCTTGAGGCTGTCTCCGTGCGGTATGAGGATATTCCGGCAGACCGTTTCCAGCCGCCTGCGGATTTCCAGAAGTTCAATCCTTTTGCCAAGCTGAAGCAGTCTGCCCATCCGGCGCAGGTGCAGCCCGTGCCGGGGACAAGGCTTGATGGCGGCCCCCGGATGGGAGTGGATACCGTGACACCAGACCAGCCGCACAGCCCGGATGATTCCGTGGGGGATGGCAGCGTGGCGCATAGTGACCAGCCAGATAGTGCGGAGCGGTAAGACCATGACACAGAAGACAGTGATTGAAGAGACAGCCCTGGCCGTTGGCAGTCCGGCACCTGATTTCGTGCTGGAGGGCATGGGACCGCAGGGCGGGGAGACCGTGAGCAGCGAGGCTCTTAGGGGGCAGCCTTATCTCCTCTATTTCTACCCGAGGGCCTCGACGCCGGGCTGCACCACGCAGGCCTGTGACCTGCGGGATCATCTGGCTGAACTGCGTATTCCCGGTGGAGAGGGGCTGCGTGTGCTGGGTGTCAGCCCGGATGGCGTGAGCGCGCTGGAAAAATTCATCACGAAACAGGCTCTGACCTTCACGCTCCTGTCGGACATGGATCATGCTCTTGCCGAAGCTTATGGCGTGTGGGTGCCAAAGAAACTGTACGGGAAAGAATTCATGGGCATTGAGCGCAGTTCTTTCCTGATTGATGCCGGGGGGAAGGTTGCCGCTTTCAGGCGTAAGGTCCGTCCGGCACAGCATGTTGCATGGGTGCAGGAGGCTCTCTCCCGGCTCTGAGGATGGAGCCTGTCCACTGTTCCGCCGCCGGTCAGTCACTCCGGACGGGTCGGGCCTTTCATGTCTGCCAGCCTGTCGCCGTCCCGTGTCCGGTCATCCGGCGTTTTCTTCCCTAGGGCATCCGTTGATATGTCTCATTTCAGGGTTTTTGCTTCATGACATGGCAGACGATTCTGCGCCGTGTGGCTTTTGGTCTTCTGGTGCCGCTGGTGGGGCTGCTGCTCGCCGTGGCCCTGCTTCTGGGGCGGCTGGCACAGGGGCCGCTGGATGTGACGGGGCTTTCCCACCGGTGGGGCGGGGCTTTCGCCCATCCGGGCGGGGGAACGCTCAGCTGGGAACGGATGACCCTGTCATGGAAGCCCAGACAGAACGGACATTCGGCCAAACTGCTGCTGAGTCTGGACACGGTCAGGTTCCGGGCGGCTGATGCGGATGATGGTGACGGGCTGGTCGAGGCCGACATGCCCGTGCAGACGCTGGAGCATGTCGGGGTCGTCTTCAGACTGGCGAGCCTGCTGCATGGGCGGGTCGGTGTCCGGTCGCTGGACGTGCAGGGTTTGCGCCTGCTGGCCTTCAGGGATGCGGAAGGTCACTTCAGGCTGGCAAAGCTGCGGCATGGTGCTGCCCGTCACAAGAATGATGGAGGGCCGTCTCTGGCCTCAGTCATTCCCTATCATCTCGATCTGCATGACATTGAGCTGACCGTCAGGGATGAAACGCAGCCCGACACGGCGATGATCGTGGCCATGCCGGAACTGAAGGCGGATTATGCGTGGCAGACGGGCTGGCAGGGCCAGATGGTGGCGTCCATCCAGGCACCGGGTCTCGGTGATGCCCCGGGCGTGTCCACTGTCCGTCTGACGGGGGACATTGCCCCTGACGGGAATGACAGGACGCACTGGAAGCTGAGCATTTCGCCTGTCCGTTTTCCGGTTCTGGCGGCATGGCTTCCCCTCTCTCCGGGGCAGAAGAAGGGCATGGCCATCCCGGACATGCTGCTGGCTTTTCATCTGGAAGGTCAGCTGAACGGGCGTGACCTGTTTGGACAGTTCGATCATGTGGATGGTGAGGTGGAGGCGGGTGCCGGTGAGCTTGACCGTCCGGGGAAGATACCGTTCCGCCTTGCCTCTGCCCGGTCATCATTCCGGATCGGCCCTGCACAGGCCGACCAGCCTGAACCTCTGGCCCTGAGCCTGCATACGGACCTCAAGGCTCTGGATTCTCTCGGCAATATGGTGCCGTTCATTCTGGATGCTCATGGCCGGATGGATCATCTGACCAGTCCGAAGGATGTTGAACTGACCATTGACGGGAACGTGGCGGCGTTCGACTTTGCGACGCTGGCCAGTGTCTGGCCGGATGGTACGGCCCGTGGTGCCCGCCGCTGGATGACGACCAACATGACGGCTGGCCGTGGTGAGAACCTGAATCTTCAGCTTTATTTCTCAAGTCATACCGGCTGGGATGGGCTGGATGTGACGAAACTGGGTGGTGACCTGGTCGGCCGCAACCTGAACGTCACATGGATGGACGGGATGCAGCAGGTGACGGGCGAGGATGCTCATGCCCATTTCATGGATGATGGCCGCCTGATGATCGAGGTGCAGCACGGTCACCTTGCTGACGGGCGGGGTGGCAGCGTTTCCGTGCCGACGGGGCGCATCATCCTGTCAGGCCTGCTGGATCACGAGCAGACAGGTGATTTTTCTCTGGGAATGGAAGGGCCTCTGCCCGCCTTCACCAGCGTCCTGTCCAGCCCCCGGCTCAATCTCCTGTCCCGTCATCCTGTCGATCCGGCGGAAACGGGGGGAGACCTGAAGGGGGTCCTGTCCCTGACCCTGCCGCTCAGAAGCCATATCCAGCTGAAGGAAATGGCATTCGGCGCAGAGTTCGATCTTCATAAAATATGGATCAGCATGCCGTCCATGGGGCGCATACAGGAGGGCTGGGGACACCTCTCCGTCAATGAGGCCGGGCTGACGGTGAAGGGTGGTGCCCAGTTCCGGGGCGTTGACGTGACGGGCAGCCTGTTCGATAGTTTTCAGGCCAACATGCCGGGCCGTCTCCTGCTGAAGGCAGACCTGAGAGCGGCGCTGGGAGCGTCGGCGTTCCGCAGTTTCGGTATGCCGCCTTCCCTGACACAGGAATCGGTTCTTCAGGGCAAGGGTGCGGGACACATCGTTTACAGCCAGTATGGGGAAGGTCCCGGCCACAGGCGTGGCACGGCTCTTGTCGAGGCTGATCTCAGGGAGCTGGGGATCAGGGCCAGGTTCTGGCAGAAACCGGTCGGTGTTCCGGCGGGCCTTCAGGGGAATGTCACGTGGCGGGATGGGCACATGACCCGTCTGGATGATGTGCGTGCCTATGGGCCGCAGCTTGCCCTTCAGGTTGAAGGGCACATGAGGAATGATCAGCTGGGTGGCCTTACGCTCAGTCATTTTCAGGTCGGCCGGACAGTGGGGCGTGCCGTGCTTGACTGGCCTGTGAAGGGTGATCCGGCTGATGGCCGGTACCAGATTGATGTCCAGACGAAGGTTCTGGATGTCACTCCCTGGCTGGGGGGGCGGAAAACCGGCAGGGGCGGTGCGTCATCCGGCAGGGCGGCCGAGCCAAAGAAAAAGGCCATTCATGCGGTGGGGTCCATTCTCCCTGCGGGTGTCTGGAGCATCGGGCTGAGTGCCAGCCGCATGATTTATGGAAATGAGCAGGAAGCACGGCATGTGACGGCCAGTCTCCGCTGGGCGGCGCGGCGTCTTCAGGCAGCGTCTTTTCATGCGGCCCAGCCTTTTGTCAGTTTCGACCTGTCTCCGGTTTCCGGGCAGATCGGTACCCTGGACATGAAACTGGCTATTGCCGATTTTGGGAGGCTCCTGGCCTCCGTGGGGGTTTACAACCAGCTGACGGGCGGCACGTTTGATCTTCAGGGGCGTTGCCAGCCTGTGGCGGCAGGTATGGCGGAGTCCGATGCGCAGCGGACCATGGGGCTGGGACTGGGGCTGCCGCCCTTCACCGGTACGCTGAGGGTGGACCACATGACGCTGGAGAATCCGCCAACGGCACTGGTCATCGCCACGCTGGCGGCTCCGATGCATTGGGGGCAGATATCCCGCAAGCGTTTCGAGGATGTGCGTGTCAGGGCGTCTTTCGGCATGGCGGGGCAGCGGCTCACTCTGGAGGATGCCCGGGCGGGGAATGCCATTCTCGGTGGCACAATGAAGGGGCAGATGGATTTCAGGCAGTCCACGATGGCCATGCGGGGGACGCTCTCGCCATTCTTCGGAGTGAATCAGGCGGCAGGCAGCCTCTTCGGGGCGAAAAAGGGGCGGGGCATCATGTCCATGACCTATACGCTGGAAGGCAGCCTTGCCAGACCGGAGATGCATGTCAATCCGTTCTCGGCTCTGGTACCCGGTGTGCTGCGGCATCTGTTCGAGTGAGAGGCCGCAGGTCCTGGCATGTAGCGGGAGACAGGAGAGAGGATGATGTCGGATATGGTGCCTGATCTCTTTGGCGGTCCTTCACCGGAAAGACCGTCCTGGCATGATGGGGCTGGTGAGGCGGAACGTCGTATTTCCACAGGGCAGGAAACACGCCAGAGGGCGGGAACCCGGCCGCTGGCTGACCGGCTGCGCCCACAGTCGCTGGATGACGTGCAGGGGCAGGCCCATCTCCTTGGGCCGGAGGGAACGCTGACCCGTATGCTGGAGAATGGTCATTTTTCCAGCCTGATCCTCTGGGGAGGACCGGGCTGTGGCAAGACGACCATCGCCCAGCTGCTTGCCGCACGGGCCGGGCTGTTCTACACCAAGATTTCCGCCGTGTTCTCCGGTGTGGCGGACCTGAAAAAGGCGTTTGAGGAGGCACGCCGCAAGGCTGAGGCGACAGGGCGGGGCACGCTGCTGTTCGTGGATGAGATACACCGTTTCAATCGTGCCCAGCAGGACGGTTTTCTGCCCTATGTGGAGCGGGGCACGGTCGTGCTGGTCGGGGCCACGACGGAAAATCCGTCTTTTGCGCTGAATTCGGCCCTGCTGTCCCGCTGTCAGGTTCTGGTCCTGCACCGGCTGGATGATGAGGCTCTGGAGCAGCTTCTTGTCCGTGCAGAAAGCGAGACGGGCAGGAGCCTGCCCCTGACGGCTGAGGGACGGGCGTCCCTGCGGGCCATGGCTGACGGGGACGGGCGTTATCTGCTAAACATGGTTGAGCAGCTTCTCTCGCTGACGAAAGCGGACACCCGTCCTCTGGGAGCAGCCGAGCTGGCCCGGTCCCTGTCCCGGCGGCCCGTCCTTTATGACAGGGACCGGGATGAGCATTACAACCTGATCTCCGCCCTGCATAAATCCCTGCGAGGGAGTGACCCGGATGCGGCCCTGTACTGGTTCGCCCGGATGCTGGAAGGGGGAGAAGACCCCCGTTATATTGCCCGCCGTCTCGTCCGTTTTGCCAGTGAGGATATTGGCGAGGCTGATCCGACCTCCTTGCCTCTGGCACAGGCCGGAGCAGCGGCCTATGAGCGGCTCGGTTCACCGGAAGGTGAGGTAGCTCTGGCGCAGGTGGTGGTGCATCTGGCCGTCGCTTCAAAGTCCAATGCGGTCTACAAGGCTTATAATGAGGCCAGGGTTCTGGCAAAGCAGACAGGCAGCCTCATGCCGCCCGCCCATATCCGTAATGCGCCGACAGCCCTGATGAAAGAGCTGGGCTACAAGAAGGGCTATGAGTACGACCATGATTTTGAAGATGGCGTCTCCGGCCAGAATTACTTTCCGGACGGGATGGAAAGAGTGACGCTTTACAGGCCGGTTGACCGTGGTTTTGAAAAAAGAATCAGGGAACGTCTGGACATGGTGGCGCAGAAACGGGCATCTCGCCAGTCATGAGTGTTGAGAATCGTATCGTCAGTGAGGATGAGGCCGATCTGCGCCTTGATCGCTGGTTCCGCCGTCATTACCCCAACCTGACACAGGGTGGCCTTCAGAAACTGTGCCGCAAGGGGCAGGTGCGGGTTGATGGAGGGCGCGTGCAGCCCAACAAGCGGCTCTTCCCCGGTCAGAGCATCCGCATTCCGCCACTGCCGGATCAGAGCCGCCCTGCACCCCCGCCGCCGCCCAATCCGGAGCTGGTCCAGCAGCTGCGGGACATGATCATTTACGAGGATGACCACCTCATCGTGCTGAACAAGCCATCCGGACTGGCGACGCAGGGTGGCCCCGGCATCACCGTGCATGTGGACATGATGCTGGAGGGCCTGCGGCCGGAGGGGGGTGACAAGCCCCGCCTCGTGCACCGGATTGACCGTGACACGTCCGGCATCCTGCTTCTGGCCCGCACGCCCGGTGTGGCGGCCAAGCTGGCGGCGGCCTTCCGGGGGCGTGAAGTGAGCAAGACATACTGGGCTGTCGTTGTCGGGCGTCCCAGCCCTGCCGAGGGTGTGATCGACCAGCCGCTGGCCAAGGTCGGTGCGGGCGGCGCATCGCTCATTGTCCCCGTCGCCCGTGGGGAGGAGGATGCGATGAGTGCCAAGAGTTCCTATGAGACGCTGGATGCCACGGGCAAGCGTTTCAGCTGGCTGGCCCTGTCTCCCTGGACGGGGCGCACGCACCAGCTGCGGGTCCATACGGAAAGTCTGGGCACGCCAATTCTGGGTGATCCCCGCTATGGGGGTGAGACTGCCCATGTGGAAGGCTTCCCGGACAGGCTGCATCTTCATGCCCGGATGCTGGACTTCCCACATCCGGCAGGGGGACGGTTGCAGGTGGCGGCTCCCCTGCCGCCCCATATGCGTGAGACCTTCCAGATGCTGGGATTCATTGCGGGCGATACACCGGCACCACGCCGGACACGGTAAAAGACTGACAAGGGAACGGCAGGCCTTTCATGGAGAGGCTGCCGGTGATGAGAGAACAAGGACAACAGCAGATGAAGAAGCTGGCAGTAATCCTGATCGGACTGGTGGTGGTGCTGACAGGCATCAGCCTTGCCCCGCAATTCCTGATAGATCAGGACCATCTGCGACAGCGTGTCATGGTCGCCTTCCAGCGGCAGACAGGGCTGGAGCTGAAAATGGGGGAAACCTCCTTCCAGCTTCTGCCGTGGCCGTCCTTTCAGGCCACCAATGTGGTGTTGACCCGTCCGGGCTGCACGCCCTTCGTGGCGGCACGTTCCGTCCATGCGGACATGTCCCTTCTTGCCATCCTGAACCGGGAAATTTCCTTCCAGGAATTCACGGTGAAGGGGGCGGGCATCATGCTGCACCGGGCCAGTGAGAAAAACTGTTCCACATGGCTGCCCATGCTGTCGCAGGACAGGGGAGCCGTGGCCCTGCCAGACCACGATGGCACGGTCAGCCCCCGCTGGAAGGTCAGCTTCGGTGGGCTGCATCTGACGGATGCGGAGCTTTCATGGCAGGATGATCTGTCCGACGGGCATGTTCCGGCAGGGGGGCATCTTCACATCATCAGTCTGGATATGGCCGGAATGCGCAGTGCCAGCCCCTGGGTTGATTTACAGGGTACGCATGAGCATACACCCTTCACGCTGCGGGGGCGGGTTGGTCCGCTCAGCAGGCTGGTTTCTGCCAGTGCGGAGCAGAAAGACCCCTGGGCGTTCAGTCTGGGCATGACACTGGGTGCGGGCGAGCATCAGGATCACGCAACGCTGGATGGGACCATGCGGGATGCCCACCATCTGCGTGGCGTGAATGTCACGCTTTCGGGGCGGTGGTCCTCCCTGCAGGGCATGAGGCATCTTTTCCCCCATGCGCTTCCGGCTGATCTCGGGCAGCTGGAAGGTACGATCCGCTTTCACAGCGATGATGACATGAGTGGTGTGGCAGCCACCAATGGGGCTGACATGGCCCTGACGGATGCTCTGCTGCATCTGCCGGGTCGGCTGGTGCCGGACCAGATTCATGTCCATCTGGGGAGTGTCAGCCTGCCGGCGGGGGCGTGGCATGTGGCAGCGCCTCTCCAGCTGAGTGACATCCAGATTGATGCGGACAGTGCGCAGGCTCCGCTTGTTCTTCAGGGGCAGGCTGTCTGGGGGCGTTATGCGTGGCTCTTTCATGGTGAGGCGGAAAGCCTCCAGCAGGCACGGGCTGCCGCTTTCGGCAGTACGCCTGCTTCTGTCGGGCTGAAGCTGAATGTGCGGGGGCAGGACAAGACACTCTCCAGCCTGTTCAACCGGAATGATGCGGTCAGAACGGATGCCCGACAGGACAATGTTTCTTTCGATCTTCAGGGGCAGGCTGGCCGACAGGGAAGCACGCTGACTCTCGTCGGTCAGGCGGCTCTGCTTCAGCTGCCCGATATCCGGGGACTTTCCGGCCTGCTGGTACATGATGGCCACGTGAAGGGCCAGCTTGTCATGGGGCCGGTGAAAGATGGCAGTCTGTCCTCCCTCTCGGTCCGGGACATGGAGTTTGAAAGTCAGGAAGCCGGGGGCATCCTGTCAGCTGACCTGCCGGTCCAGCCGGAGGCGGGGCTGACCGGGAAAATTCATCTGACCCATGTGGATGGAGACCGTTTCACTTACGCTCCCATCATGACGCCCGCCGATGCGGTCGTACCCGCCGGTTCATCATCTCCTGCGGTCACGGCCCCGGCCGGGCCGGATAAAGGAACGCCGCAGAAGCCGGAAGCCGCTCCTTCTGCAGGAAAGGCCCCGGAAAATCTGCTGGTGCAATGGTTCGGGAGCATGGCGAACAGGCCATTCGATGTGGACATGATGGCCGACCGGTTCCATGTGGCGGGCATTGCCTATCAGGGGCTGCACCTTCATCTGCTGGGGCTGGAAGGGCGGCTGAGCCTGTCCGTGCTGGGGGGCAGCGTGCAGGATGTGCCCCTTTCCGGGGAGGTCGTTCTGGATGGATCAGGCGATCCCGTACGGATGGGCATGAAGGCCAGTCCCCTCATCCTGCCTGCTGGCTGGGTGCAGATGGCCCTGAACCAGCCCGTGACATTTGAAGGCCCCGTACAGCTTGATGGTGCCCTTGGTACGGAAGGGACACAGCAGGCTGCCCTGTGGCAGGCACTGGATGGCCAGATGGGTCTTTCACTCGTGGATGGGCGTGTCCACAGGGATGTCCTGGCGCCACTGGCAGGGCCTGCGGCCAGCCTGCTCAAGATGGGGGCTGGAACGATGGGGCTGCGCTGTTTTGCCGGAACGGCGAAGTTTGATCACGGGCAGGCGCAGTTCAGTGACATGGCTCTGGAGGTGAAGCATCTTTCCGTCATCGGGCAGGGCACGATGAAACTGGATGACATGAGTTACACGCTCCAGCTCATGCCACATGTCACCCTTGTAGGGGCGGATTTCGCCACGCCGCTGACGCTGTCCGGGCAGAATGGAACCTTCCATATCGGGACGCAGGACAGGGATCAGACACCCCTGAACACGGCCAGCTTCGGGAATGATGCCTGTGCTTATGCCGTCCAGCAGGCCCGTGCCGGGCAGAAAGGCCTGGCCCTGCCCGCACGGGATGAGGGGCATTCCGGTGGTGGGGCTGGCGGGATTCTGCGTGCCCTTGGCCTTGGTGGTAACTGACAGAGGGGGAGAGCGGCGTCATGGCGCAGTTCCGCAAGCGTTTCTGGAAGCAGGTGACAGTGGGACCGGTTGGCGGAGGGGGCCTGTCGGGGCCATTGCTGGATGGCCGTCCCGTGAAACTGCCAGCTGGGGAGCTTCTGGCTGTGACGTCGCCTGTTCTGGCAGAGGCCCTTGCGGAGGAATGGCGGCAGATTGCCGAGGGGGCACAGTTCACCCCGGATGATCTGGCCCTGACCCGTATTGCGGGCAGTCATATCGAGCGTGTTCTGCCCGATCGTGCGTCCATGGAGGACGCCCTGCACGCTTATGGCATTGACGATAATCTCTGCTACCAGAGTGCTGCGCAGGATGAAGGCGTGGTGGCCCGCATCCGGGCCTGGGCAGCGGAACAGGGGCTGCATCCTGCCATGACGGAGGGTCTCATGCCCCTGACGCAGCCGGAAGCCTATGGCACGGCCCTGAAGCAGTATCTTTCAGCACTGGAGCCAGCCACTCTGGCGGCTCTGGGTGTGATGGTGCCCATTACAGGCAGCCTGCTTCTGCCGCTGGCTCTGGTCCATGATGTCATCAGTTTTGATGAAGCCGTGCATCTGGCCCATGCGGACGAATATCGCCAGCTGGAACAATGGGGCCATGACAAAGAGCTGGCCACCCTGCTTGAAAAGCGGAACGCAGATATTGCCGATGCGCTCCGTTTTCTGCATCTGGCGCAGGGCAGGAAGCCGAATAGCTGATACAGAAAAAGCCCATCCGCTCATGAGCCGGAGGGGCTTTTTTTCAAGGTCAGTGGGGCGATTTATTCCCCGTTATCAGGCACCATGATGCTGACGGCGGCCGTAGCGGCGATGCCTTCTTCCCGGCCCGTGAAGCCCAGACGTTCGGAAGTTGTGGCCTTGACGGAAATGCGGCTGGGATTGACCTTCAGCAGCTCGGCAAGGCGGGCACACATGGCCTTGGCATGAGGGCCGATCTTCGGGCGTTCGCAGATGATGGTCAGGTCGGCATTGACCAGCATCCCACCCCTGGAGCGGATCAGCTCCCCGGCATGAACGAGGAAGCGGGCGGAGTCCATGTCACGCCATTTCTCATCGGTGGGTGGGAAGTGGCGGCCAATGTCGCCTTCATTCAGGGCGCCATAAATGGCATCGCAGAGCGTGTGAATGCCCACATCTGCATCGGAATGACCGGCAAGGCCTTTCTCATGGGGAATCTCGATCCCGCAGAGGATGAGCTTGCGGCCTTCCGCAAAGGCGTGAACATCATAGCCCAGACCGACACGGGGCAGGAGAACAGGAGCCTGTGATGGCTGTTTCTGCTGGTCCTCAATTACACGTTCAAGCCGCATCAGATCCTCCGTAACGGTCAGTTTGATATTGTCTTCCGAACCCATGACGATGGCCACCCTGTGGCCTTCCGCTTCCAGCAGGCCGGCATCATCGGTCAGGGCCGTGCGGTGGCGGTCATGCAGGTCCCGCAGCAGGGGGAAAGAAAATCCCTGGGGTGTCTGGGCACGCCAGAGGCCCTCCCGTGAGACTGTCCCGGTGATGATGCCATTCTCCACCTTCTTCAGCGTATCGCTGACAGGCAGGGCCGGGATGACGCCCTCATGGGTTTCCAGTGCTTCAAGCGTACGGGCGATGAGGGCTGCGGGGACACAGGGGCGGGCACCATCATGCACAAGGACGATATCCGGCGGTTCAGGGAGTGCTGCCAGAGCATCCAGACCGGCCCGGACACTGTCATGCCGTTCGGCTCCACCCTCGACAGGGGGGAGGACATCCAGCCCTGCCAGAGCTTCGGGCAGGAGCGGGTCACTGCCCACGGGCTGGAGAACATCCACATGCGGCAGCAGGGCCAGAGCGGCGTGCCGGATGATGGGCTGCCCCGCCAGAAGGTGAAACTGCTTGCTGATGCTGGCCTGGTCCTGGGGGGCACCGGCAGAGAAACGCCGCCCACGTCCCGCCGCCAGAAGAAGGGCGGCAATGCGTCTGCGTTTCGGGTGGGCGTGAGGGGCGTTCACGATGGCGGGTCCTTCTTTTGGGAGTGTCAGTGGGTCATGCCCATGTGATGGGGGCTGTCCAGACTGAAGGCGGGGATGGTGACATCAAAACGGTAGCCGCTGGCCGGAGCGACCATGTGGTAGATGCCCTCCATGAAGCCGCTGGGAGTCTTGAGTTCGGCCCCGGATGTATATTGGTAGCTGCTGTCCGGTGCAATGACGGGCTGTTCACCCACCACGCCTTCGCCATGAACCTTTTCCTGCCCGCCACGCTCATCCGTGATGGTCCAGCTGCGGGACAGAAGCTGGATGCTCTCCTTGCCTTTGTTCTCGATCAGCACATGATAGAGCCAGACATAGCGATGCTCTTCGGGGTCGGAATGTTCATCCACCCAGAAAGGACGGACATTGACGGTCACCTGACCAGTATGGGCCGTGAAGGCGGGCAGGGCCGTGATCGGCTCCAGCTCCAGCGTTTCCGTCTCGGCCATCGGGCCTTCTGAAGGGGGGGAATTGTCAGACATGGCTTCTTACTAGAATCATTATGGCGGTTTGTCAGGTCATTCCGTCAGGGCTGGAGGATTTTCCCTTACTGGTATTCAGGACATCTGTAATCTGTCCGGCCTGTCGTGGCGCAGCCCGTCACATTCCTGCTCAGAGGGCGTGACGGGCTGCCAGACGTGGCGTTACCTGCCTGCCTTCAGGGCGGCTTCGGCACCCCGGCGGAGGTCTTCAATCAGGTCTTCCGCATCTTCCAGCCCGACTGAGAAGCGGATGGAGCCATCCGTGATCCCCAGCGCATCACGCTGGTCCTGCGTCAGCTTGCGATGCGTGGTGGTGGCGGGATGGGTGGCAAGGCTGCGGGCATCTCCCAGATTGTTGGAGATGGCAATAAGGCGGAAGGCATTGAGGCAGGCAAAAGCTCCTTCCTTGCCATTGGCCACACTGAAGGCCACCAGCGTTCCACCATTGCTCATCTGTTTCCGGGCGAGATCAGCATGGGGGTGATCCTTGCGGCCCGGATAGCGGACGGACGTGATGCCGGGCAGTTCGCTTAGCGCATCAGCGACACGGGCGGCATTGCGGGCCATGGCATCCACACGCAGGCGCAGCGTTTCCAGCCCCTTGGACAGAACCCATGCATTGAAGGGGGAGAGCGTGTTGCCCGTATTGCGGACGAAAGGCTGGAGCGTCTCGGTAATCCACTTTTTGCTGCCCAGAATGGCCCCGCCCATCACACGGCCCTGGCCATCAATATGCTTGGTACAGGAGTAGATGACGACATCCGCTCCGAGTTCCAGCGGCTTCTGGCCGACAGGGGTGGCAAAGACGTTATCCACCATGAAGACAGCCCCTGCCTTATGGGCGAGGTCAGCAATATGGCAGATGTCCAGCACATCCAGCATCGGGTTGGAGGGCGTTTCAATCAGCACGGCCTGGGTGGGCTTGGAGAGGGCCTCTTCCCATGCCTTGAGGTCCGTACCGTCCAGCATGACGGTTTCGATCCCGTAGCTGGGGAGCAGGGAATCCAGCAGCCAGTGCGTGGAACCGAACAGGGCACTGCTGGCCACGATGCGGTCACCCGCCTTCAGCTGGGCCAGCAGGGCGCAGGAGACAGCCCCCATGCCGGTGGACGTTGTCTGGCAGGCTTCGGCTCCTTCCAGCAGGGCGAGACGATCCTGAAGTGCATCAACCGTCGGGTTGCCATAACGGGAATACTGAAGGTGCTGGACTGTGCCTTCAAATGTGGCTTCCGCCTGTTCTGCACTGTCATAGACAAAGCCGGATGTCGGGAAGATGGCGTCTGACGTTTCGCCATGTTCGGTACGGTTGCGGGCATCATGCAGCAGACGTGTGTCGGTGCGGCAGGAGGCGAGGAAGGATGGATCGGTAGAGGGCATGGGTTCCTCCAGCTTGAAGAGGCAGGCCTTAAAGACGACCTGCCCGATAGGATGGAGGCCGTACGAAGTCCTGATTCTGCGGGAGAGAAACAGGGCCTCTTTAGCGCATGTTCTTTTACCTCGCCGCAAGCCGGCCTATCAAATCACGAGGGTGGCGTACCCATCGGCACGGCACGCCCTGACTATGCGCCCGGTGGGAGGGAGCGTCAAGGCGAACCGGTAAAGCCATGCTCCAAAACTGTATGAAAAGGGGATTGCATGGCATCCGGCCTGCCAGTATAAGAATCCCCACGAAGCGGATGTAGTTCAATGGTAGAACGGCAGCTTCCCAAGCTGCATACGGGGGTTCGATTCCCCTCATCCGCTCCAGAAACTTCCCGGAAAATTGAGATGATCCGTTCCCCAGCCCTCAGAGGGCCGGAGAAGTGGTGGTCCTGTGCCGTGCCAGCAGCAGATAGCTGAGCGTGGAGACGAGCAGGGCCGTCAGCCATGAGATGTCCACGCCATGCAGCCGTGCCAGCAGCGGGCCATGATAGAAGGACAGGTTGAGGAAGGGAATTTCGGCCAAAATGCCCAGCCCGTAGCTGAACAGGGCCGGACCGTTCACGAGGCCATAAACCCCGCCATCCCGTTCGAAGAAGGATGGGACATGATAGTCGCCCTTACGGATGAGGTAGAAGTCCGCAAGGTTGATGGCTGTCCACGGGATCATGACGGCCATGAGGAGGTCCAGCAGCGCACTGTAGGCGGCATTGAAGGATTTCGCCATAAAGAGGGCCATTGCCGTGGCTGTCAGGATGATGAGCAGGGTGATGATGAGGCGGCTCACTCCCCGTGGCTGCCAGCTGGTGCGGCAGCTATGCAGCAGCGTGATGAGGGACAGCGTGCAGCAGTAAAGGTCCATGGCATTGGCAAAGGCGATGGAAAGACCCAGCACCAGGATAATGAGACCAGCCCACGGCCCTGTCATGTGGGTGATGGCAATGGCGGGAGAGAGGCCCGTGGCGGCACTGAGAAAGGCCCCGGCCGTCATGGCCAGAAAGGTGCCGCCGACCGTGCCGCCATAGCAGGCAAGGAAGATGCGGGGGTAGCTGGTCTTTTCATCCGGCAGATAGCGTGAGGAATCCGAGACGTAAGGAGCCGTGGCAATCTGCCAGAGAACGGCGATGGAGAATGCCTGTAGAAACCCGGCAAAAGAGCCATGCAGGTCCGCCAGAAAGGCCTGCCCATGTGGCAGGCTTGCCAGCCCGACAAAGAAGCAGAGCAGGATGACGGCCGTCGTGATGAAGGACACGGCTGAGGAAAAGAGTTCGATCGTCCTGTAGCCGATGATGCAGGGCAGCAGGCTGAGGACGGCCATGATGAGAATGGCCGGATGCGCTCCCAGCGAGGGCAGAACGCTTCGCAGCGCATCGCCGCCCACCACGCAGTTGGAGGCGACAAAGCTGACATACATGATGACGACCATCAGGATGACCGGCATGGCCCCCCAGGCACCGAACTGCCCCCGGCTCTGGATCATCTGTGGCACACCCAGCCGAGGCCCCTGCACGGCATGAAGAGCCATGAAGACTGCACCGAGCAGGCTGCCCAGCAGGAAGGCAAGGGCCGTGAGGGTGAAGGAGATGTGGCACTGCAACGGCCCGAGCGCACCCGTCACGACTGTCAGCAGCGTCATGTTGGTGCTGAACCAGATGGTGAACTGGTCCCGTGGGCGGCCCCGCCTGTCCGAGGCGGGGATGGGGTGGATGGTGTGCTGTTCAATCGCTGAGAACATGATGGTCTGCCTTGCCGTGATCCGTGCCTGCTCCTGGGGTTACAGGCTGATATTGATGCGCCCGTAATAATAGCCGCCTGTCATGGGGATGCCGGCGGAGTTGTTGTCGTAGAACAGCGTGCCGATGTAGGAGTTCTCGGGCGGCATCCGGCGGGGCCGGACATTGAAGAGATTGTTCCCGCCAACGGCCAGATGGATGCGTTTCGTGGCCTGGAAGCCGACTTCAAGATCAGTCAGCCATGCTGGCGTGTTCACGAAGCGGTGGAACTGGCTCTGCGAATATTGCAGTGCCGCCGGTGCCCGGTCCTGATAGGTCACGTTGTTCACCGTCTCGCCATAGCGGGTCTGGCGCAGGTTCACGTTCCAGCGGTTCAGCTTCCAGTAGGCATTGAGGACGATCTTGCTCCGTGGTGAGGCCGTGGTGAGATAGCCGATCTGCTGGGCATTGAGGATGGGTGACCCGTTCGCATAGGTGTTGAGATGGTGGATGCGCGTGCGGTTCAGGTTGAGGGCCATGCTGAGATTGAGTGATCCGTAGCGGTGCAGCTTCAGGTCGTAATCGGCCATGATGTCCAGACCCTGCGTGCGGGTGCTGGCCCCGTTGGTGAAGTAGGTGGCCGTCACGTTGTCCGGGTCCAGCCCGCCGGGCAGGGTTGCCCCCATGAGGGCGATGGCGTTTTCTGCCGCACTGCCCTGGAAGCTGCCACCCGGCGCAATGCGGTTGCGAATGTTGATCTGGTACACGTCCGCAGAGACATGAAGGTTCGTGACGGGTTCCATCACGATGCCACCGCTGGCGTTGGTGGAGCGTTCCGCTTTCAGCCTTCGGGCACCGAGGGAGCTGGCCGCCACGGAGCTGACGGGCAGGCTGGCGACGGCCCCGTTGGGGGTGACGCTCAGCGCACTGTAATGCTGCTCCAGCAGGGTGGGGGCACGATAGCCATTGCTGATGGTGGCCCGCAGGGCAAAGCGTTTCGTAAAGTCATAGCGGGCGGCGATCTTGCCTGTCTGGGCATTGCCGGAATCGGTATAGTGCTCATACCGTCCGCCGAAATCGACATCAAGATGGCGGAGGGGGTGGAAGTCCGCATCTATGTAGCCGGACCAGACATTGCGGTTCCATGAACCGGCATTCTGCGGCATCAGCCCTGCGAAGCCCTGAAGGCCGCCCTTGTAGTAGGAGGCCGGTTCACCAGCCCCGATGGTGTATTTCTCCAGCCTGTGCTGGGCACCGAAGGAGAGGTCCAGGGACCGGCCCGGAGCAAAGGCGAATTTGCGGCTGATGTTCAGCGTGTTGTTCCACTGTTCGTTCTTGAAGCGTTCTGTCCGTGCCCTGGTGGGGGATGTGCCGTAATCGGCATAATAGGCCGGGTTGCCGCTGTTCTTCAGGGTCATGTGGTCATCATCGGCCCCGTATGTCGTGTTGGCGTCCCAGTGGAACCCGGCGGGCAGGCGGCCTTTCAGCCCCAGAGTGACGGCGTAATCCTGTTCCTCCATGGCCTCGATGGGGGCAAAGCCGTCCGGGTAATATTGCGGGAAGACATCCGGTGTCCGGTAATCCTGGAATCCTTCACCGTGACGGTGGGCGTAGGTGACGAAGCCATAGCCTTCCAGTGACCGGGTGAAGTGCTTGCCGAAATTGAGGCTGAGGCTCTGGCGTGTCTCTTCAGCAAGGCTGAGGGCCGGGTCGTCATAACGGTTCGTGCGGTCATCCAGACCTTTTTGGATGAAATGGTCGGTATGGTACATCTGCCCGGCCAGATTGACATAGCCATCCTCCCCAAGGGAGAAGCCCTTGTCGAAGCCGAACTGATACTGCCAGCCATCGCCATTATAGGCATTTGCTCCTGTCTGGGCATCAATGTCGGAGCTTCTGATGTCCTTTTTCAGCACGATGTTGATGACCCCGGCCAGCCCGTCGGCTCCGTAGCGGGAGGCGGCACCATCCCGCAGGATTTCGATATGGTCGATGGCCTCGGCCGGAATCATGTTCAGGTCAACCGGGCTGGAGCCTTCTTCCGGTCCGCTGTCAGCACTGATGTTCGCCGTGGTGTGGCGGCGTATGCCATTGACCAGCACCAGCGTGTGGTTGGGATTCAGCCCCCGCAGGCGGATGGAGGAGGTCAGGGCACCTGTATCATAGCCCGCTGTGCTGATGGTGACGGAAGGATTCACCCGTGCCAGCGCATCGGCCACGTTCAGCTGTCCCGTACGTCTGAGCTGCTGTGCCGTGACGATATCGACGGGCGAGGTGCTGGCCCGTGCCCGCTTCAGGGGTGTGCTGGTCCGCCGGACAGTCAGATGCTCGGCGGATGTGGCATTGATGGCATGTGGCCTGCGATGGGCTGGAGCTGCATGGGAACCAGTTTTTGTTGCGCTGCCGCCCTTTCTATGGGGTGTCCTGACGGCTGGAGCCGTCCCACTGGTGGTTGTGGCAGCCCATGCTTTGGAGGCGACGCCAGACATGGCTGTAGCAAGCTCGAGGCCGAAGCTGCATGACCCCACAAGGCAGGACAGGGACAGCAGGGAGGCAGGCAGACGGTAGGGGCCATGCAGGCGGGCCATGTGGTGTTCTCCGAAGGCAGAAGGAAAAGGATGGGGGAGGTCAGTTCCGGGATGAGAAGTGGGCAGCGAGGGCAGCAATGTGTTCCGGCCCGATGCCGCAGCATCCGCCGATGATGTCTGCGCCTTCGTCGTGCCAGTGCCGGGCGAAGTCGTTGTAGCGGTCCGGGGTCAGTGTGCCATCCAGCGGGGTGATGCTTTCATTGGCTCCATCCCCCTCGCCATCATGATGGTTGTGGGCGAAGCCGTTGGCATAGACGCCAAGCTGTATGGCAGGAGCTGTCTCTCCTGCATGGGCTTCCATGGTCCGGCGGGCCGTGCGGAGGGCTGCCACCATGATACGCGGATCGCTACAGTTGAAGAGCAGGGCATCCAGCCCCAGTTGAAGGGCGATCTTTACGGCATCATCCAGCAGCTCACCCGAGCGCAGGCGGACTGGAGCGTGCTGGTGGACGAGGGCGACAGGGTCGCCATCATCCAGCGTGAAGGAACCCCAGAAGGGGCGTGCATCATCCGTATTCTGGCGGATGAGCCTGTGGGCCGTCTGGAGTTCGGCAATGCTGCTCTGTGTCTCTGCCAGCCAGAGATCAGCCGACGGGACCAGCCCACGGATGAGTGGGGTCAGGATGGCCTCTGCCTTCTCCGGTGTGAACAGGTCGGGCCTGTAGGAGCCACAGCCTGGTGGCAGGGAGCCTGCCAGAAGCGGTCTGTCTCTGCCTTGAAGAGTCTGTGCGGCAATGGCCTGGCGGCCCAGAAGGCCGGAGAGACGGGCAAGGCCTTCGCCTTTTTCAGCAAACCGGTCATCGCCGATATGGAAGGGGACGACGGCATAGCTGTTGGTCGTGATGACCTGCGCTCCGGCCCCGAGGAAATTCTCATGGGCCTGCTGGACCAGATCAGGCCGCTCCATCAGGCTGAGAGCGGACCATTCTGGCTGGCGGAAGGGGGCCCCCATGCGGTGAAGCTCACGCCCCATGCCGCCATCCAGGATGAGCGGGCGGCGACGCATGGTGGTGGGGGCAGGAGCAGGAGAAGAAGTCATGGCGTCTGGTCCGTGAGGGCGTGATGTCTGCCCCCTGTCTGTTTCTGGTTTCTGTTGACGGTGCGCCATGCGTATAAGGAGTCTGAAGAAATATCAATCCCATACACATATAAGCATAATGTTATATGTAAAGTATGAGAGTGCTGAAAATTATGCGGCTACTGAAGAGACTGAATGAACATAAGTTAATGTAGTGTACCTGCCAGATCAGGAGGCGGTGTTCTCATATAAAAAACTGTAAAAAATATTTCTTTCTCATGCGGAATGGATGTCCACCGCCCGTGAATGACAGGCGGTGGAGTGGGACGCTTACGGGCTGCTAAGCGTGTCCTGATATTTCTGACCGTCAAAAACCCAGCGATCATTCCCGTCAACGACGATATCCGCCATGCCGTTATGACGCTGGCGGGCAATGCGGATGGTGCCATTCACGCTGTCGAGCAGCGTGTCCCATTTGTCGCCATTTTTGCGGTAGATGGATGTCGTGCAGCCTGCTGACCCGCAGAGACGGTAGGACTGGAGCTGGACAAACAGGATCATGTCCTTCTGCTTCGGGGCAAGCTGGGCCGTGCCGGTCAGGATGATGGGCTGTTCATGGTGACGGGCAGCATCCTCCAGCAGGTCGGCATTCAGGCTGCGGGCCTGCCTGTCCAGCTCCGTACCGGGCTGGGATTTCAGTTCTACGGGGATGGTCCCGGCCTTCTGGCTGGCATGATGATGACGGCTGGCAGCCCCGGCCGTGCCAATGGTCAAGGCCATCAGGGCAGCGGAAAAAAACAGGGTCCTGGGGCGGCGGTGTGCGTGGGTCATGATGTGATCTTTTCTGATTGGGAACAGGGGGAGAAACCGTGGCAGGCCGTGATGTTTGTCATTCGTACCGTAACGTGACGACAAGAACATCCCGGTAAGCCGGGAGGGAGGGGTCTTCCGGTTCGACGGCCGTGACGCCATGATAGACACGGTGGTCATCCACGATGGCCGTATCCAGCGGGTCCGTCAGGGTGAAGGAGCCAAGTTCGGTCTGCTGATCCAGCGCATGGATGCTGGTGACACCCTCACGGATGTTGCAGCGGTTGACCATAAAGACGAACACCCAGTCCACACCATCACGGTGCATTCCTTCCGGGGTCGGGCGGGCATCTGCATCACTGGCGGCTTCAATGCGGAACTGGTGGACTTCCACATGCCATGAGGCAGGCTGTGGCCGTTCCGGCGACAGCTGGTCCGCCATGCTGGATGTTGCCTGAAGGATGGCTGTGAGGGCCGGATGCTGGCCCATCTCATTCGTGATCGGGCTGAACCAGCGTTCCACCCCACCATTGAGCAGGTTGTAATCCCGGCTCTGGTAGTGGGGTTGGTGTTTCTTGCGGGTCAGGCTGCTGCCGGTGATAGAGAAGGTGCCATAACGGCGGCGGCGGTAACGGCCGCCATCCGCCATGTACAGGTCCATGCCCAGATCATTCCAGCTTGCGGCAAAGCCGTCCCAGTCCTTCAGGCCGTAAAGGCTCAGCCATGTCCTGGCCTGTGGTGCAGGGAGGAAGGTAAACCCGTGGGCCCGGACCTGGTCTTCAGTCGTCACGATAGGGGCTGCGTGGGATGATGTCATGGTGAAAGACTCCCTGTGGCCGTAATGAAGGCGGAATAGGTCGGGCTTTGTCCGGTCATACGGGTCGTGGTGATGTTGCCACGCAGTATAGGGGGTCTGTCAGTTCCTGTCTTGCTGATCTGTAAGGTATTCAGGAAAAAGAAACCCCATTCACATGAGGTGAAAGGGGGTTTTCTCTTGTCAGCAAGAACTGGTCTTACTTCTCTTCCGTCATGTCCTGCTTGGGCTGCTTGCCATTCAGGTCCGGATTGTTGGGTTTGAAACGTGCCCCGAGGGTCGCGCAGATGGTCCGGAAAATACCGCTCAGGCCCATCTGGTGCTGACGGAAAAGCCCTTCATGGATGAAACGGGCCAGCTGGGCACCAAGGCCATGCCCCCCGAAGCCTTTCTTGGATGGCCACATGCCCCAGGCATTATAGTCGCCTAGAGCCACGACAGAGCCACGGTCGGTATAGACGAACGGGACAGGCTGCTTGCCTGCCAGCTGGCGGGGAATGGCAATTCGGCCGACATAGCGGCCTTCCTGCCGGGCGGCCTGGGCCGTGGGTGCCGGGGGATCGACCTCCATGCGGGCGCAGTCGCCGATGGCGTAGATGGAGGGGTCTTTCGTGGTCTGGAGCGTGCTGCCGACCATGATCTGCCCGCTGCGGCTGAGTTCCAGTTCCTTGAGGAGGGAGGTTGCCGCACAGGCCTTCACCCCGGCTGCCCAGATGGGGAAGTCGGAATCAATGCGGCGGCCATCCTTGAGGGCGATGTACCCGCAGCCGACCTCGCTGACCATGCCATTTGTGATGACTTCGAAACCAAGCTTCTCCAGCTCGGCCTGAGCCTCGGCGGAGACCTGTTCCGGGAAAGGCGGCAGGAGGCGGGGCTGTGCTTCGATCAGTGTTGGCTTCAGGAGCTTGCTGCGGGCATCCGGGCCAAGGCCGGGGGTGTTGTCAATGGCCTGGCAGAGTTCGGCGGCCAGCTGTACGCCAGTGGCTCCGCCGCCCACGATGCTCATGTTGACTGGCTTGTTGGTCAGCTGTGCCCGTTCGATCAGGGAGCGGAAACGGTCATGGATGGTGTTCGCATCGGCCAGCGTGTTAAGGAAGAGGCAGTTCTCTTTTGCCCCCGGTGTCCCGAAGTCGTTGGCACAGGCACCCAGCGCAACGATGAGCAGGTCATAGTTCAGGACCTGCCCGTTCTCCAGATTCAGCGTCTTGGTCGTTGTGTCGACGGTATCCAGCGTGCTCTGGATGAAGGTGAACCCGAAGCGTTTGGCCAGCTCATTGAAGGCAAACAGGTTGCCTTTCGGGCCGATCGTGCCGGAGGCCAGCTCATGCAGGACAGGCTTCCAGATATGGACGGCGTTCTGGTCAATCAGAGTGATCTTGACACGGGAGTTGTGACTGAGTTGGGTTGCGGCTTCCAGTCCGCCAACACCACCTCCCAGAATGACGACATGTTTTTTTGCGGACATGAACCGTTCCTTATTTTTCTGAATATGACAGGCGCAAGCAGGACTCGCAGTGGAATCTGCTCTAGCGGGCCGTCCCAGTATATACAAGCTCTGTCATGGTAATCAGCATGGTTTTCTGGGCCGGCAGGCCCTTTATTGGGCAACAGTCAACAGAAATCTGACAGAACAGGCCCATTCTGCCGGAAATGGCGGAATGGGCCTGCGTCATCCTGTAACGGAAGTGTTACAGGTCAGCTCCGGTAAGAGCCATTGATGTCGATGTAGCCATGCGTCAGGTCACAGGTCCAGATACTTGCACAGCCGGACTTGAGACCAAGGTCAGCCGTGATCGTGATTTCCTGCTGGCGCATGTAAGCGTTCAGGGCCTCGACATCGTGTTCCTTCACGCTGCCCTGGCCGGCCACCCAGTGATCGCCGATGGCGATGGAGAGGCGGTCCCTGTCAGCCGGTTCCCCGCTCTTGCCGACAGCCATGACGACACGGCCCCAGTTGGCATCTTCCCCGGCGATGGCGGTTTTCACCAGCGGAGAATTGGCGATGGACATGGCGATGCGGCGGGCGGATTCATCACTCTGGGCACCCTGCACGTCCACACGGATCAGCTTGGTGGCCCCTTCACCATCGCGTATGACCAGCATGGCCAGTTCGTGGAGAAGCTCCTTCAGGGCCGTGCGGAAGTCCGCCAGAGCGGCATCCTCATGGCTGCTGATTTCTTCATGCTCGGCCTGGCCGGTGGCAAAAAGCATCAGCATGTCTGATGTGGAGGTGTCGGAATCAACCGTGATGGAGTTGAAGCTCGGTCCCACGCCTTCCTCCAGCAGGGCCTGAAGCACGGGCTGGGGGAGCGTGGCATCGGTGGCGACATAGGCCAGCATGGTGGCCATGTCCGGCGCAACCATGCCGGACCCTTTGGCGATCCCCTGGATGCAGACGGTCGTGGTACCGATTGTCACTTCACGGCGGGCCGCCTTCGGGAAGGTGTCCGTCGTCATGATGGCACGGGCGGCGTCTTCCCAGCCGTCATCATGCAGGCCCTCGATGGCGGCGGGCAGGGCGGCGATGATCTTCCTGTAGGGAAGCGTCTCGCCGATCACCCCGGTGGAGGCGAGGAAGACATCCTCAACCGGGCAGTCCAGCTGATGGGCGACTTCTCCGGCGCAGGCCACCACGGCTTCTTCCCCGGCACGGCCGGTGAAGACATTGGCGTTGCCGGAGTTCACCAGCAGTGCCCGTGCATTGGGCGTGCTGGCAAGCGCACGGCGGCACCAGGAGATGGGGGCACCGGGGCAGAGGTTGCGGGTATAGACACCTGCTGCCGTCGTACCGGGGGCGAACTCGACCAGCATGAGGTCGGTCCGTCCCTGATAGCGGATGTTGGCCTCCACACCACTGAGCCGCACCCCGGCGACCGAGATCAGCCTAGGCAGTGACAGTGCCAGAGGGGAGCGGGGATATTTGGCCATGGCTCAGTGTGCTGCCGGTGTGGAGGCAGCCGGAGCCGGTGTCGTGATGGGCTGACCCTTGGCATCATAATGCACGATATGGGCCTGTTTCTCGGCAGCCTCCACGACCTTGCGGACTTCCTGACGGATCAGGTCGCGACGGATCTGGTCACGGACCTGCTCAAAGCTCGGAACCGGAGCGGTACGGGTGCCCAGAACCTGAATGACGTGCCAGCCATACTGCGTGTGGACCGGTTTCTGCGTGATGCTGCCGGACTTCATGGAGAAGGCGACGTTGGAGAAGTCAGGGATCATGTCCCCACGCTTGAACCAGCCGAGATCACCACCGTTCGTGCCACCGGAGGCCTTGTCCGTGGAGAGGCGGCCGGCCAGTTTGGCGAAGTCGGCACCCATGTTCAACTGGCGGATGATGCTCTGGGCCTTGGCTTCGCTGTCCACAAGGATGTGGCGGGCGTGTACTTCTTCCTCAGGCTTTTTGGAGGCGTAATGGACTTGATAGTAGTCCTTCAGGGCGGCATCCGTCAGCTTCGGGGCAACCTGCTCTTCCAGATAGGCGTTCTGGAGCACGTTGTTGGCAGCGGCTTCCATGGCGGCCTTGACGACCGGCTTGTTGGCGAGGCCTTCCTTGTCGGCCTGGAGCTGGATGGCCTTTTGGTCGATGAGCTGGTTGATCAGCAGGGGAATGATGACGGCAGGCTGGAGCTGACGGGCCTCCGGCGGCAGGGACGTGGCGGCACGCTGTACGTCACCCAGAGTGATCTTCTGGTCATTCACGGTGGCCAGCAGCATGTTCGGGTCTGCGGCGGGTTTGGCTGGCTGTGCGGCGGGCTGCGTGGCAGCAGGCTGAGCATCGGCAGCCACGGCCTGTGTCATGAGGGGAGCGGAGGAGAAACCCCCGATAAGGGCGGCAGTGCACAGGAGAAGGGAGCGGGAAAGCCGCATGAAGGACCTCGTCGTTTCGCTATGGTTAAAACTCAGCCCTTTCACCATGACAAAGCCTGCCCACCCTAGCAAGGGCAACATGGTGGGAAAAGGCAAAGATTTTCTTATATTTTATGTCATTTTTGGCGGGAAGGGAAATGAAGGCGAAAAAGCGGAGAATGGCACCGTATTGCGAGGAGCGGGAAAGGCTTTTCCATTGACCATGATGGCGAGGCCCCTTATGTCGGGCATATATGAAAAGCGTTGTGACCATCCGCAGCAGGTGTCTTCCGGCCTTTCAGGGGAAAGAGGAGCACACATTGGCCGCTGATGGCGAAACTTTCAGGGTAACTCATGCTTTCACGCCTTGCTCGCGCCCTCTTCGGCCACTCTAACGACCGCTCCCTCAAGAAGTATCAGCGGCGTGTGCCGGAGATCAATGCTCTGGAGCCGCAGGTGCAGGCTCTCACGGATGAAGAACTGAAGGGAAAGACGGCGGAATTCCGCCAGCGTCTGGCCGACGGGGCTTCCCTGGATGATCTCCTGAACGAGGCGTTTGCCGTCTGCCGTGAGGCATCACAACGGGTGCTGGGGATGCGCCATTTCGACGTGCAGCTCATTGGCGGCATGGTTCTGCATGATGGTCAGATTGCCGAGATGCGGACGGGTGAGGGCAAGACCCTTGTCGGCACGCTGGCCGTCTATCTGAATGCGCTGACCGGCAAGGGCGTGCATGTCGTTACCGTCAATGACTATCTGGCCAAACGTGACGCTGAGGAAATGTCCCGCCTGTACGGTTTCCTTGGCCTGACCACCGGCGTGATCATCCCGAACCTGACGGATGACCAGCGTCGTGCGGCTTATGGGGCTGACATCACGTACGGAACCAATAACGAGTTCGGTTTCGACTATCTGCGGGACAACATGAAATATTCGCTGGACGAGATGGTCCAGCGGGCCTTCAGTTTCGCCATCGTCGATGAGGTGGACAGCATCCTCATTGATGAGGCCCGGACCCCGCTCATCATTTCCGGTCCTGCGGATGACAGTTCCGACCTTTACCGGCAGGTGGATGACGTGATCGTCCAGCTGGTGAAGGAACCGGACGTCTATGACAAGGATGAGAAGCTGCGCACCGTCATGCTGACGGAAAAAGGCTCCGACCGTGTCGAAGAACTGCTCCAGCAGGCGGGCCTGCTGCATGAGGGCGGGCTGTATGACCTGCATAACGTGTCCGTCGTCCATCATGTGCAGCAGTCCCTGAGGGCGCAGACACTCTTCACGAAGGATGTCGATTACATCGTCCGTGATGGCAAGGTCATGCTGATTGATGAATTCACGGGCCGCATGATGGATGGCCGCCGCTATTCGGATGGTCTGCATCAGGCACTGGAAGCCAAGGAAGGCGTGGAAATCCAGCAGGAAAACCAGACGCTGGCTTCCATCACTTTCCAGAACTATTTCCGTCTCTACCCCAAGCTGGCTGGCATGACCGGTACGGCCATGACGGAAGCTGACGAATTTGCCGAGATTTACAATCTTCACGTGGTGGAGATTCCGACAAATCTGCCCGTCCGCCGCAAGGATGCGGATGATGAGGTCTATCTCTCGGCGGAAGAAAAATATGAGGCCGTTGCGGAGCTGGTCCGTAAGGTGCATGAGACGGGTCAGCCCATCCTTGTCGGCACGGCCTCCATTGAGCAGAGCGAAGTCCTGTCGCACCTGCTGCGGCAGAAGCGCATCCCGCATAACGTGCTGAACGCCCGTCATCATGAGCGTGAGGCCAGCATCATTGCACAGGCGGGGGCACCGGGGGCCATCACTATTGCCACGAACATGGCCGGTCGTGGAACGGACATCAAGCTGGGTGGCAATGTCGAAATGCTGGTGGCTGAGAAGACTGCAGGCATTGAGGATGAAGCCGAACGGGCTGCCGTGGCAGAAAAGGTCCGTGCACAGGTGGCGGCTGACCACAGGAAGGTCCATGAGCTTGGCGGGCTGTATGTCATCGGGACGGAGCGTCATGAAAGCCGCCGGGTGGACAACCAGCTGCGTGGCCGGTCCGGCCGTCAGGGTGACCCGGGCAATTCCCGTTTCTTCCTGTCCCTCCAGGATGACCTGATCCGTATTTTCGGTTCAGACCGCATGGGGGCGATGATGCAGAAGATGGGTCTCAAGCGGGGTGAAGCCATCGTGCATCCGTGGCTGAACCGGGCACTGGAGAAGGCGCAGAAGAAGGTCGAGGCCCGCAACTTCGACATGCGTAAGAACACGCTGAAATATGACGATGTCATGAATGCCCAGCGTAAGGAAGTCTATGCCCAGCGTCGTGAGTACATGGCCACATCCGACCTCTCCGGCATCATTGCCGAGATGCGGGGCAAGGTGATCGAAGACCTGGTTCACGCTCATGTTCCGGAGAATTCCTTTGTCGAGGCCTGGGATGTTGATGGTCTGGCCAGGGAACTTCACCGTGTGCTGAATCTGGACATGCCGATTACGGACTGGGCGCAGGAAGACGGCATGGATGAGGAGCATCTGATCGACCGTATTGAAGATACGGCAACGAAGGCTCATGCGGCCCGGTCTGCCAGTGTCGGTCCGGACATGATGCGGCTGATCGAGAAGCATATCCTGCTGACATCCTTCGACGGGGCCTGGAAGGAGCATCTGCACGGACTGGACCAGATGCGTCAGGGGATCGGCCTGCGGGCCTATGCCCAGCGTGACCCGTTGAACGAGTACAAGCAGGAAGCCTTCCAGATGTTCACCTATATGCTGGAAGACCTGCGGATGCGTGTCGTGCAGTCCATCGCCCATGTCCAGCCTGTCAGTGAAGCCCCGACCATGCCGCAGACCCCGACAGGTCTGATGGAAGAAGGGCCTTCTGATGAGGAAGCCCTGGATACGGCGACGCTGGCCCGCTGGCTCAATGAAGTGCCCCGCAATGCGCCATGTCCCTGCGGGTCCGGGCAGAAGTTCAAGCACTGTCACGGCAGGATGATTTAAGAAGGGGCCGTCTTTTCCGGGCGGCCTTCTGGCGCACGCCGTCGGTGCGTGGAAGTATAGACGTTCAACCTTTCTGTAGGAGAAGTAGGGTCCATGGCAGGACATTCACAGTTCAAGAACATCATGCACCGCAAAGGGGCGCAGGATGCCAAGCGTGCCAAGCAGTTTGCCAAGGTCATCCGTGAGATCACCGTGGCAACCCGGTCCGGTATGCCAGACCCGGCCATGAACCCCCGCCTGCGTGCGGCGATCACGGCCGCCCGTGAAGTCAACATGCCCAAGGATACGGTTGAACGTGCCATCAAGAAGGCCAGCGGTGCCGGTGGTGGGGAAGATTATGTGGCCGTCCGCTACGAGGGCTATGGTCCGGCTGGCGTGGCCATCATCATCGAGGGCCTGACGGATAACCGCAACCGGACGGCTTCCGAAGTCCGGGCTGCATTCTCCAAGCATGGTGGTTCCATGGGGGAAACCAATTCCGTGTCCTTCGGTTTCAACCATATTGGCGTGATCACCTATCCGCAGGATGCCGCCTCCGAGGATGACATGCTGGAAGCCGCCATCGAGGCCGGTGCCGACAATGTGGAAACCACGGAAGATGGTCACGAGATCACCACGGCCATGGAAGCCCTGATGAGCGTGCGTGATGCCCTTGAGGGCCGCTTTGGCGAACCCCGTTCCGCCAAGCTGGACTGGCGTCCGCAGACGACCGTCACGCTGGACGAAGATCAGGCCCGTTCCGTTCTCAAGCTGATTGACGTGCTTGAGGAAAATGATGACGTGCAGGCTGTCTATGCCAATTTTGACTTCCCTGACGAGGTAGCCGAGGCTCTGGCAGCTTGATCCGCCTCATGGGGATCGACCCCGGCCTGCGTTTCATGGGCTGGGGCATCGTGGATGTGGAGGGAAACCGTCTGCGCCATGTTGCGGATGGTGTTCTGGCGACCCAGAGTGGTGATGACGTTCCCCGCCGTCTGTGTGACCTGCATGAAGGGCTGATGAAGCTCATCCGGCACTATGGTCCCACGGAGGCCGCCGTTGAGGAAACTTACGTGAACCGCAACGGCTCTTCCACGCTCAAGCTCGGCTATGCCCGTGGCGTGGCCCTTCTTGTGCCTGCCCTTGCCGGTCTGAGCGTTCATGAATATGGGGCGATGGCCGTGAAGCGTTCGGTAGTCGGTACGGGGGCGGCCACCAAGGAGCAGGTCACCATGATGGTCCGCCGTCTTCTGCCGGGGGCGGAGGTCAGGCGGGCTGATGCGTCGGATGCGCTGGCCATTGCCATCTGCCACGCCCATCATCGGGCCAGTGCGCACCATATGGCCGCAGGAGTACGCATGGCATGATCGGACAGCTGACGGGTCTTGTCTCCCATATTGAAGGGGATCACTGCCTCATAGATGTGAATGGGGTGGGGTATGTCGTGTCGGTATCCAGCCATACGTTGGGGCTCCTGCCCCGCCCGCCGGAAGTGGCCCGTGTGCTGGTGGAAACCATCGTCCGGGAGGACGCCATCCAGCTCTTCGGCTTTGCAGAGGCGGATGAACAGGCCTGGTTCCGTCTGCTCACGACTGTTCAGGGGGTTGGCAACCGTGTGGCTCTGGCCATTCTCTCGGCCAGCCGCCCCAGCCTGCTCTGGCAGGCGGTTCATGCCGAGGACAGGACGGCCTTTACGCAGGCTGCCGGTGTCGGTCCCAAGCTGGCAACCCGCCTTCTGACGGAACTCAAGAGCAAGGTGGCCAGGATGCCCGCCCCGGCCAGCATGAGCGGTCAGTCCCTTGCTGCTGCTGGCGGAGCGGCTGCTGGCAGGGGTGGTTCCGGTGGCACGGACGGGCTGGAGCAGGATGCCCTCATGGCTCTGGAAGGTCTGGGCTTCCGCCGTGCGGAAAGCTGGCCCATCGTCAACAGGCTCATCGGAGAGAATGCCGGGGAAGGGCTGGATGTCATCATCCGGCTTGCCCTCAGGGAGCTGGCCCGCTAGGCAGGAGGGCAGAGGGGAAGAGCAGGGCTGATGAATCAGTTTGTACCAGAGACATCTTCTGGCCGTGCGCCGGAGACGGATGCCGCACGCCAGCCTGAGGATATGGCTGATGCCGCCCTGCGGCCACAGACCCTGGCCGACTTCACTGGCCAGAAAGCCAGCCGGGAAAATCTTTCCATTTTCATTGAGGCTGCCCGTAAACGGGGTGATGCGCTGGATCATGTCCTGCTGCATGGCCCGCCAGGACTGGGGAAGACAACTCTTGCCCAGATCGTGTCCCGTGAGCTTGGTGTGGGCTTCCGGGCCACGTCGGGGCCGGTGATCCAGCGGGCCGGTGATCTTGCGGCCATCCTGACAAATCTTCAGCCCCGTGACGTGCTGTTCATTGACGAGATTCACCGTCTCCAGCCAGCGATTGAAGAAATTCTCTATCCGGCGATGGAAGATTTCCAGCTTGATCTGGTTATTGGTGAAGGTCCGGCAGCCCGCTCGGTGCGGATTGATCTGGCTCCGTTCACGCTCGTGGCGGCCACGACACGGTCCGGCCTGCTGGCAACGCCCTTGCGGGACCGGTTCGGCATTCCGCTGCGTCTGGTGTTCTACACGCCGGAAGAACTGCGCCAGATCGTCAGCCGTGGGGCCGCGAAGCTGGGCATGGACCTGACAGATGAGGGAGCTGAGGAGATCGCCCGCCGCTCCCGTGGGACGCCCCGTATTGCCGGAAGGCTGCTGCGCCGTGTGCGGGATTTTGCACTCGTGGCGAAGAAAAGCGTGGTGGACCGCACTCTGGCAGATGCGGCCCTCTCCCGGCTGGAGGTGGACAGTCACGGGCTTGATGCGATGGACAGGCGTTACCTGCGCCGCATTGCCGAACATCATCGGGGTGGCCCGGTGGGGGTGGAAACTCTGGCAGCCGCTCTGGCCGAAGCCCGTGACACGCTGGAGGATGTCGTGGAGCCTTATCTGATTCAGGAGGGGCTGATCCTGCGGACATCACGGGGGCGGATGCTGGGTGAACCGGGCTGGCGTTATCTGGGCCTCACCCCTCCATCGGATACTCTGGCTCCCCGGTTTCTGTAAGGAGAAAGCACATGTCTGCACATCACTGTCAGTTCCGTATCTATTACGAGGATACGGATGCCGGCGGGATCGTCTATCATGCCCGCTATCTGGGCTTCGCAGAACGGGCAAGGGCGGAGGCCCTGCGGTCGCTGGGTATCAATATAGGGGACATGGAAGTGCAGGACGGGGTCGGTTTTGTCGTCCGCCAGATCGGCGTGCGTTATCATACCCCCCTGCGGCTTGATGAGCGGATGAATGTGGAGACGGTTCTCCATCATGCGGCGGGTGCCCGGCTGAAACTGCGGCAGGTCATCACCAACCTGTCCCGTGATGGTCAGGTGGCGGCCGTGATTGACGTGGAGCTGGCTTGTCTTAATCCGGACAGCTTGGTTCCGATGCGGCTGCCGACTTTTTATCAGGAAAGGCTGGCCGGATTGAAGGAAAAGTGAGGCTCGCTGCTCGATAAAAGTTTTAAAGAGAAATATATTTGTTGTTTTTGTTTCCTGTGCCATTGAAAAAGGATCATCCTGCTGCAACATGGGCAGTAGTGTTTTGGCCAACCGACCATAGGAAACAGGAGAAAGCGGAGTGGATCAGGCTGTGAATTCAAGTGCCCTGGGAGCTGCCGGGGCAGCGGGGCTGTCGCCTCTTCATCTGTTCCTGAATGCTTCGCTGGTGGTGCAGCTGGTTATGATCGGACTGGTGCTGTGCAGCATTTTCGTCTGGGCCATCATTCTGGAGAAGGTGCTTCTCCTGCGTCGTGTCAATCGTGAGGCCACGGCCTTTGAGGACCGTTTCTGGTCCGGCGGGTCTCTGGATGATCTCTATGACAGCGAAGGGGCACGGCCCGTTCATCCGATGGCTGCCGTTTTCGGGGCGGCCATGGGGGAGTGGCGGCGTTCTTCCCGCATTGCGGGTATTGACGTGATTCACGGTGGCACGTCCGAGCGGATCGACCGGGCCATCGGCATCACCGTGGCCCGTGAGACGGACCGGCTGAGCCGCTATATCGTCCTGCTGGCTACCATCGGGCCGGTGGCACCGTTTGTCGGACTGTTCGGGACGGTCTGGGGCATCATGCATGCCTTCAGCTCCATCGCCACCATGCACAACACCAACCTCTCCGTCGTGGCCCCCGGTATTTCAGAGGCTCTTTTTGCCACGGCCATCGGTCTGGTCACGGCCATCCCGGCTTATGTGGCTTACAATCTCATCAGCCGCAGCGTGGATCATTTCGCCGAGCGGATGGAAGGGTTCGGGACGGAATTTGCGGCCATCCTGTCCCGTCAGTCTGAAGAGCGTGGCAGCGGGAGAGGCTGAGCATCATGGAGGTTTCATCACGTAGCGGGCGGGGCAGGAGCAGACGGAGCCGCCCGGAGGCGAACATCAACGTCACGCCTCTGGTGGATGTGATGCTGGTGCTGCTCATCATTTTCATGGTGACGGCACCGATGCTGACAAGTGGCGTGAATGTGGACCTGCCGCAGACAAGTGCCAAGCCGGTCAATTCCGATGACAAGCCCATCACGGTGTCCATCAAGAGTGATGGCAGCCTGTATCTGGGTGATGACCCGGTCAGCGGGGATGAACTCGTCACCCGCCTGAAGCAGATGGCCAGTGATGATTCCGGCCGTCGCATTTTCGTGCGGGCTGATGCCCATATCGATTATGGCAAGGTGATGAGCACGATGGGGCAGATCACGTCTGGCGGCTTCACACATGTTGCCCTGCTGGCGCAGCAGCCACAGGGCGGCCAGTAAGGAGACCCTCGTGAGCTTCTCCGCATCATCACCTTCTGATGAGGTTCCGCCACCCTATCAGCGGCGGGAAGAGGGGCAGTCCGGTCTGGTTACAGGCGGAATCATACTCTCGCTGCTGCTGCATGGTGGCGTGCTGGCCTTCCTGGTCTGGCATCCACAGCCGCCCCTGCCGGAGCCGAAACCGGACGAACAGACGGTCACCATGGTCTATGAGACCACGGGTGGCGCGCATCCGGCTGCGAAGTCCGCTCACAAGGCGGCAGTTCCGGCCCCTCCATCACCTGTGGAGGCCAAGGCCCCGCCTGCGCTCAAACCGCCCAAACCCCAGCCTGTCGAGCCACCACCGCCGGCTCCACCGCCGCCCCGCCCCGTGCAGGCTGCCCAGCAGCTCTCTCATACGGCCGTGAAGACGCCCGTGCAGCAGCGTGCTCCCGTGCAGGAAAAAGGCGAAGTGAGTGAGCAGGCGAAGCCGAAAACCGAGCCTGTCCACAAGCAGGCACAGGTGAAAGCTCCGGATCGCAAGGTGGAGAAACCTCCTGCCAAACCGCAGCTCTCCCATACCGAGCAGCAGCATGAGGCGAAGAAGACCCAGGAGGACAGCCGCTCCCTTCTGGCGACGCTGGACGAGTATCGCAGCCAGGAGAAGCAGGAGCATCCGCCGAAGGCCGTTCCCAATCAGGCCCAGGGCGGGTCTCCCCGTGGGGGTGGCCGTCCTGATGGCGATACGGGTGCCCTGACCAGCGGTGAGCAGAATGCCATCGGGTCATCCGTGCAGCGTTGCTATCAGGAAGACACGCTGGCCCGGAATTACCAGAATTTCTCTGCCCGCATGATGGTGACGGTTGATGCTTCCGGTGAAGCCCGCATGGTCACATTCCTGCCGGAAACCCGTGCCCGTATGGCGGCCGATCCGTCCTACCGGGTACAGGCGGAGCGGGCACGGGATGCCGTGCTGAGTCCCACCTGTTCCCGTCTGCCCGTGCCGAAGCGTCTGCTGGGGCAGGTGCGGCAGTTCCGTTTTCTGTTCAAGCCCTGAGGCTGGATTTATCTGAGGTTATTGCATGTCATTCTTTTCTGATACCGAGGCCGAACTTCTTCAGAAGCACCTCTCCCGCCGCTCCCTGCTTGGCGGGGTTGCTGCAGGTGGTGTCCTTGTCACGCCTCTGACCCTGCTGGGCAGCAGCAGCGCATGGGCTGCCAGCGGGAGTGCCCAGGCGGAGATCACGGTGGCCGGTGCCCATCAGGCTCCCATTCCCATCGTGATTCCGGATTTCGGACCGGGGCTGGGGAATCAGATTTCCGGCGTGATTTCGTCCGACCTGTCCAGCACGGGGCTGTTTCAGGTCATGAGCGGGACCGTCCCGGCCTCTGCGCAGCCGGATTTCTCGGTCCTCAAGGGGCGTGGTGCCCGTGTGGCCGTGGCAGGCAGTGCGGCAGGTTCTGACACCGTGCGGGTGGAAATGCGCCTGTGGGATGTGGTGGCCGGCCAGCAGCTGGAAGGCCGTGCCTATACGGCATCCCAGAGCAACTGGCGGCGCATTGCCCACATCATTGCTGATTCCATTTACAAGCGTCTGCTGGGTGAAGACGGGTATTTTGATACCCGCATTGCCTATATTTCTCGGACAGGCCTGCGGCGTCACCAGTCCACCCGTCTGGCCATCATGGATCAGGACGGGGCCAATGCTCACATGCTGACCAATGGCAGCTGGCTGACTCTGGAACCCCGTTTCAGCCCCATCAGCGAGAAGCTGGCCTTCCTGTCCTACGCCAATAACCGCCCCCGTGTGTATGTCTATGATCTCAACACGGGACAGCAGACCATTCTGGGCACGTTTGAGGGCATTTCCTTTGCGCCCCGTTTCTCTCCGGATGGGCGGAGCATTATCCTTTCCGCCACGACACGAGATGGTGGTGCGGACCTGTATCTGATCGATCTGGCAACGCAGCAGCGTCGCCGCCTGACATCGGCTCCGGGTGTGATTGACACCAGCCCATGTTTCAGCCCGGATGGCCAGAACATTGTTTTCAATTCTGACCGGGGTGGGTCGCCGCAGCTTTATGTGATGAGTGCCGGTGGTGGCAGTGCCCGTCGCATTTCCTATGGCAAGGGTCATTATGGCTCGCCCGTCTGGTCACCGAGGGGCGACCAGATCGCTTTCGTCCGTATTGGTTCCGGTGGCTTTACTCTTGGTGTGATGGGGCCGGATGGCGTCGGGGAACGCTCCCTGACACAGGGCTTCACGGTGGAGAGTCCGAGCTTTGCGCCGAACGGGCGGGCACTGGCCTTCTGCCGTCAGAATGCAGCTGGTGCTGGAGGAAACGGGTTCTCATCCAACGTGGCCGTGATTGATGTGGCGGGTTTCAATGAGCATGTCATTCCCACTTCGACCGGGGCTTCCGATCCTGCATGGTCACCCCTGCGTCGTTGAGCATAGGCGAGCTTCTTTTTTTGGGTTATGGAAGTATTTGTGCTTTCATGGCTTCGGGGCCTGAAAGGTCACCAAATCTCTTTCCTCACCTGCCTCTTGCAGGTGGGTGAAAAATTCCCCATCTCGGGGGTGCATTTTTTTGCAGGAGTTTGTCATGAAGTTGAAGATGTTCGCTGTACTGGGCATGGCTTGTGCTCTGGCGGCCTGTAGTGGTGACCACAAGAACCACGACAATAATGGCGATGGTCAGAACATGCAGCAGGTCAATCAGGGGCCCGTGCCGGGCAGCCAGGCTGATCTGGTGGCCACAGCCGGTGACCGTGTCTATTTCGAGCTGAACAAGAACCAGCTTAACAGCGAAGGTCGCGCCACACTGGACAAGCAGGCCGAGTGGCTGGCCCGTTACCCGCAGGTTAACATTCTGGTGGCCGGTAACTGCGACGATCGTGGTACGGAAGAATACAACATCGCTCTGGGTCAGCGTCGTGCCAACGCCGCCCGTGAGTATCTGGAAGCCAAGGGTGTTGCCCCGGCCCGTATCATGACGATCTCCTACGGCAAGGACCGCCCGACGGCAGACGGTGATTCACCGGATGCATGGGCACAGAACCGTAACGCTATTACGTCTGTCCGCTGAAGCAGGCCCGGTTCCGGGGAGCCTGTAGGAGGGGTGGATGACGCCCCTCCGGGAGAGGTCGGGCCGGTTGAAGAAACCGGCCCGATTTTTTTTATGTGCGAATATTGCCCGTCTGTTGGGAGATGAGATCATGCATCATTCTGCTCGGCCCGTTCCAGGGGCCTTTTCAGCCATCCTGAAGGCTGCCCTGGGGGCTGTCCTGCTGTCCTGCACGGCAGTAACCGCCTTCAGCCCTGCCCGGGCGGATGAGGGGCTGTCCCGTGAGGCGATTATGCGGCAGCATCAGGCCCTGGCCCGCCAGCATGGTGAAGGGTCTGGCGGAGATGTCGGCAGCAGCTCCGATGATCTGGGAGATGACATCTCCGCGCCGGTTCCGGCGGGGTCCAGCCAGGGCAGTGGCGCGTCCATGTCGTCCTCTTCAGGGGGGCGCAGTGGGGGAGACCTCGTGGCCAACCTGCTGGAGCGTGTCAATGCGCTGGAAGGTCAGGTCAGGGAGATGCATGGCCAGATGGAGCAGATGAACAATCAGCTGCAGCAGGATGAAGAGACCACGACCAAGCAGTTGGGTGACATGCAGTTCGCTCTGGAGAATGGTGGCCATCATGCCGCTGCCCGCCCGGCCGCCACGGCAGAAATGGCCACGCCAGCTGCCAGTGCCGCCGCTCCGGCAGCGTCATCCGAGGCAACGGCTGCGCCTCATGCGGCCACGCTGTCTGACACCTTGCAGGCTGGCCGAGCAGCCTTGAAGGCTCATCATTACGAGGAAGCGGAGACGCAGGCCCGTCAGGCTCTCAAGCAGAGCAAGACCGGCTGGAGCCGGACAGAGGCTCAGTATCTTCTGGCGCAGTCTCTTGCCGGTCAGAAATCCTACAAGAATGCGGCCCTGACCTATTATGACGTCTACAGCCATTCCCCGGATTCTCCCCGTGCGCCGGAAGCCCTACTGGGTGTGTCGGCCTCCATGCTGGCACTGGGCAACAAGACGGCATCCTGCGAGGCGTTGCAGCGTCTTCACAAGGAGTTCCCCAACGCCTCTGCTCGTGTGAAATCGTCTGAGCAGATTTTCCGTGAGCGGGCAGGCTGTCATTAAGACGGCGTCCATGCAGGCTGCACCCGTCACGGATGGCGAGTTTGCAGCCTTCATGGCACAGCTTGAGCCTTTTGGGCCGGATGTGGCAGATCACCCGGTCTGCATCGCCGTTTCCGGCGGTGGTGATTCCATGTCTCTGGCCGTGCTGGCGAGACGCTGGCGACGGCATGTTCTGGCTCTGGTGGTGGATCATGCCCTGCGCCCTGAATCGGCTGAGGAAGCGGCCCTAACCTGCCGCCGTCTGGAGAGGCAGGGCATTCCCGCACGGCAGCTTACGTTGGGGATAATGAAACCCGGTGGCCTCCAGAAGCAGGCACGGGAAGCCCGGTTCGAGGCTCTGGAGGCAGCCTGTGTGGAGGCCGGAGCGTCAGTCCTGCTGGTGGCCCATCATGAGGCCGATCAGGAAGAAACGCTTTGGATGCGCCAGGAACGAGGCAGTGGGTCCCGTGGACTGTGTGGCATGGCAGGCCGTGTCGTGCGGGGCCGGATTGCCGTCCTCCGTCCTCTTCTGGGCGTGAGGCCGGAACGTCTGCGGGCCACGCTGTGTCAGGCTGGCGTGGCGTGGTGTGAAGACCCGTCCAACCAGAATCGCCGGTTCCGGCGGGTGGCTGTCCGGCAGGACATGACGGACGATGAGCGGCAGCAGATGCACGAGGTCAGAGAGCAGGCCTCCATCATCCAGCAGGCTGATGAAGAGCGGCTGGCGGCTCTGGTGGCGCAGCGGGTGGAATGGCAGCCGGAGGGCTGGCTGAAACTGGCCCCGGAGGTTGTGCAGGATGATGGTCTCGGGCGTCTGATTCGCCTCGTCGGGGGGCGGGATTATGTGCCGGACAGGCGGGCACTCATGGCCCTGCGTCAGGCTGGACGGGGTGCGTTGGGGCGCACCTGTCTCGCACCGCTCCGGGGGCGGGAGACAGGCCTGATGCTCTATCGTGAAGTCCGGAATCTGGAAGAGGTGGTGCCCGCCCGGAAGGGACAGTGCTGGGAGGGACGCTGGCGGTATCTGGGGCCTGACCATCCGGAGGGTGTGATTGCCGCTCTGGGGCGGCAGGCCGGGGCCTTGCGGGAAGGTCGTGACGTGCCGGCCTGTGTTCTGCCCGCCCTGCCCGCCCTGTGGGTTGGGGGTGAGGTTGTGGCCGTACCGGAGGGGATGAGAGGGCTGTGTTCCGGAATGCCCCGGGTGACGTTTGTCTGGGACGGTGGCACGCCGCTGACGGGTGAACGGAGCTGGAACAGGTGAAATCGGCTTAATAGATGGGACAAAATGAGGGTTTTTCTCTCATTCAGGCTCCCCAGGGGTAGGAACGGTGCCAGAAATGCCTATCTTGAAGGTACGATATGGCATGGGTTGTGCCCGTGCGCTCCGTTTTGTGAGGTTTTTGAAGAGATGAACAACATTGGCCGTAATGTTGCGATCTGGGTGGTCATCGTCCTGGCGGCCATTGGCGTGCTGGCGGCATTCCAGCCGGGAGGAAGCCGTCAGGCCGTCCAGAAGATCGCCTATTCCGATTTCGTTCATGATGTCGAGCATCATGAGGTCCGTTCCGTTGCCATCAGGGAACAGAACATTTCCGGTGTGCTGACCAATGGCACGTCATTCGAGACCTATGCGCCGTCTGACCCGACAATGGTGTCCCGTCTGACAGAAGCGGGCGTTGAGGTTACGGCCCATCCGCCGCAGAGCGATGACAACCCCATCCTGCGCTATATTGCGGCCTATCTGCCGATCATCCTGATGCTCGGTCTGGGCTTCATGGTGTTCCGCCAGATGCAGAATGGCGGGGCTGGACGTGGTGCCATGAGTTTCGGCAAGTCCCGTGCCAAGATGATGGTGGAAAAGAAGGGCCGTGTCACGTTCGCTGACGTGGCCGGGGTGGAGGAATCCAAGGAAGAACTCGTCGAGATCGTGGACTTCCTCAAGGACCCGCAGAAATATACCCGTCTGGGCGGGAAGATTCCCAAGGGTGTGCTGCTGGTTGGTCCTCCCGGTACGGGCAAGACCCTGCTGGCCCGTGCCGTGGCCGGTGAAGCCAATGTGCCATTTTTCAGCGTGTCCGGTTCTGACTTCGTGGAAATGTTTGTCGGTGTCGGGGCATCCCGTGTCCGTGACATGTTCGAGCAGGGCAAGAAGAATGCACCCTGCATCATCTTCATTGACGAGATCGATGCCGTGGGCCGCCAGCGTGGTGCCGGTATGGGGGGCGGCAATGATGAGCGTGAGCAGACACTGAACCAGATGCTCGTGGAAATGGACGGTTTTGACAGCAATGAGGGTGTCATCCTTATCGCCGCCACCAACCGTCCTGATGTTCTGGACCGTGCGCTCCTGCGTCCGGGCCGTTTTGACCGCCAGGTGGTCGTGCCCAACCCGGACGTGAAGGGCCGGGAGAAGATTCTTCAGGTTCACATGAAGAAGCTGCCGCTTTCCTCTGACGTCAATCCGAAGGTGATTGCCCGTGGGACGGTTGGTTTCTCGGGGGCGGAGCTGGCCAATCTTGTCAATGAGGCCGCCCTGTTTGCAGCCCGTCTGGGCCTGCGGACGGTCAGCATGGCGCAGTTTGATGAAGCCCGTGACAAGGTGATGATGGGTGCGGAACGTCGCTCTGCCGTCATTGAGGATGCAGAGAAAAAGATGACTGCTTACCACGAGGCGGCTCATGCACTGGCGTCCTATTTCAGCCCCAGTGCTGACCCCATGCACAAGGCGACGATTGTTCCACGTGGTCAGGCTCTGGGGATGGTGCAGTCCCTGCCGGAGAAAGACAATCTCACCTACAGGCGGCAGTGGTGTTTCTCCAGAATTGTCATCTGCATGGGGGGCCGTGTTGGTGAGGAAGTCATCTTCGGTCATGATGAGGTCAGTGCCGGGGCATCTGGTGACATCAGGAGTGCGACCAGCATTGCACGGAACATGGTCACGCAGTGGGGGATGAGCGACAAGCTTGGCATGATGGATTATGCCGAGACGGATCAGATTTCCGGCATCACGGCCCGTGAGGTTGATCAGGAAATCCGCAAGATTCTGGATGCCGCCTATGCAACCTGCCGTCACATCATTCTGACCCATATGGATGCCTTGCATCGTGTGGCCCAGGCCCTGCTGGAATATGAGACGCTGACCGGTGAAGAAATAGGGCGTCTCATCCGTGATGAGCCTCTTGGCCGTACGGATGATGATGACCAGTCCTTTAGCGGGCGCAGGCCGTCCATTCCATCTGCCGGTGGTGCGGCAGCTTCTGCGGGGAGCGGTCTGACCACTGCTGCAGAAACGGTCTGAATTCTGACTGCCGATCCGGCAGGGGAGCGGGCGCATGGTGTCTCACCATGCGCTCGTTCTTTTTGCGGCCTACTTGCTTATCCGTGGGATGGCTGGCATGTCAGGGCGTCCAGATGTGATGGTTTATGATGATCTGTCCGGCAGCAATGGAGCGGGCAGTTTCAAGCGGGTGTGGAGGGGATTTGATGGCACGCAGGCGGAGGTTTTTCGGCACTGACGGGATCCGTGGTATGGCCAATACAGCTCCCATGACGGTGGAAGTTGCCCAGAAACTGGGGCAGGCCGTCGGGCTGTATTTCTGCCGACAGGATGATGTCGGTCGCCAGCACCGCCACACTGTCGTGCTGGGCAAGGATACCCGTCTTTCCGGCTACATGATTGAATGTGCGCTTGTCTCCGGATTTCTGTCTGCCGGGGTGGATGTCGTTCTGCTGGGGCCACTGCCAACACCCGCCGTGGCATTCTTGACCCGTTCTCTGCGGGCTGATCTGGGTGTCATGATTTCCGCTTCCCATAATCCGTTCACGGATAATGGAATCAAGCTGTTCGGTCCTGATGGTTTCAAGCTTTCCGATGCCGTGGAAGAAGAAATTGAGTCCCTGATGGCGGAGGACCTGAGTGGGCAGCTTGCGTCTCCGGCTGCCATAGGCCGTGCCTCCCGTCTGAATGACGCGGCTGGGCGGTATATCGAGAGTGTCAAATCGTCCTTTCCTCGTGGGCTGCGGCTGGATGGTCTGAAGATCGTTCTCGACTGTGCGCATGGCTCTGCCTACCGTGTGGCTCCGGCAGCCCTGTGGGAACTGGGGGCAGAGGTCATCACCATCGGGGCCTCACCGGATGGGCTGAATATCAATGATGGTGTTGGTTCTACTTATCCGCAGGCACTCTGTGAAGCGGTGCGGACCAATGGTGCCGATTGTGGCATTGCTCTGGATGGTGATGCAGACCGGGTACTGATCGCCAATGAACGGGGCGAGCTGGTGGATGGGGACCAGATACTGGCTCTCATCGCCACGTTGTGGAAACGGACGGACCGTCTGCATGGCACCGAGATCGTGGCAACGGTCATGTCCAATATCGGGCTGGAGAAATATCTGGAGACGCAGGGGCTGAGCTTGTATCGCACGGCAGTCGGGGATCGTTACGTCGTGGAACGTATGCGCCAGACGGGGAGCAACCTGGGGGGTGAACAGTCCGGTCATATGGTGCTGTCCGACTATGGAACGACGGGTGACGGGTTGCTGGCGGCTCTTCAGGTGCTGGCGGCCCTGGTGGAGACGGGCAGACCGGCCAGTGAGCTGTGTCATCTGTTTGAGCCTTACCCGCAGACGCTGAAGAACGTGCCCTATGACGGGGCGAATCCCATGAAAAATCCGGCTCTTGAAGAGAGTGTCCGCTGGGCGGAAGAGCGTCTGGCCGGACGGGGGCGGCTTGTCCTGCGGGCCAGTGGCACGGAACCCCTGATCCGTGTGATGGTTGAGGCGCAGGATGAGACTCTGGTGGCGGATGTCGTCGAGCGGGTCAGTGCCCATATCCAGAAGCTGGCTGTTGAATAGCATTCCAGTCTTCCTGCTCATCAGTTCATGGAAAAGGCCCCCGATCCTGGATCGGGGGCCTCGTCTTTAAGTGAAGTTTGCAGATGCTGGTCTTTCAGCCTGCCTGACGCAGGGGAGCTGCGGGGCCGGTGGGGAAGTTCTGCGGTGCGGAATGCTGGGAGTGCGCAGCCGCTGCCGCAGGGTCCTGAAGGATGTAACCCCGTCCCCAGACGGTCGTGATCATGTGTTCTGCCCCGAACCGCTGGAGTTTGCGGCGCAGCTTGCAGATGAACACGTCAATGATCTTCATTTCAGGTTCATCAATGCCGCCATAGAGATGATTCAGGAACATGTCCTTGGTCAGCACGGCCCCCTTGCGCAGCAACAGCAGCTCCAGAATGGTGTATTCTTTGCTGGTCAGGTGCAGGAAATGCCCGTTGACGCTGACCATCCGGCTTTCAAGGTCCAGCTCCAGCGGGCTGACACGCAGGCGTGGCTCGGAGATGCCATAGGCACGGCGGGTCAGGGCCTGGATGCGGGCCTGCGCCTCGCTGATGTCGAATGGCTTGGTGACATAGTCATCAGCGCCCCGGCAAAGAAGGCCGCAACCTTGGTCTGGCAGTCTGTTCGGGAGGATAGCACCATGATGGGCGTGGAAACCCGGGAACGGCGGAACTGACGGATAAGCTCTTCACCCGGCAGGTCGCTCAGGCCCAGCGCGGTTATGAAGAGGTCATAGTCATAGTGCTTGAACATGTTGAGGGCTTCATCAGCGGTTTTCACGTGGTCAACCGTATAAGAGGACTTTCCCAGTACCTTTATCAGATGGCCTATAGCGACGTTGTCGCTATCAGCGGTGAGAATACGCATAATTTTAACTCCCTTGAACTGGTTGTATTATGGGAGTTTATTTTTGAAAAATGAAACCATTGATTGTTTTTATGGTAATTCATACAACTAAAGGCATTTTTATTTATGTAGTCTACATGTGTATTTTTATATTAGGCGGATGATTTTTTGGTATTATACTTATATGAACAGTAGGTATATGAAATTATACAATTTATAATTATTGAAATATTAATTTTTTAATATAGAAAAAATTTTTTGTATTTGTATAGATTCGCTCTATATCTGTAATCATCTTTATGAAAAGTATTAATTTAAAGCAATGTTATCATGGAATTAAATCGTTTTGTTTTAGATATATTAAGGATGTCTGAAAGGGTCTTTATTACGATCATTACTTGTCATTATTTCTGACAGGTTAATGGGAGCGTTTTCATCCTGTTTTTGAAAAATGGCCAGCCCGCAAAGACGATTCCGGAAGACGAATCGCTTCATGTCGGGATGGCAAGGGGGAATCAGGCCTGTCCGGCTTCCATTCTGCTGGAAGCCAGAAGCTGCGTGATCTGCTCTGGCGTGCCGATCAGGGCACAGGCGACAGGATGGGTCCTGTCTGCCACCAGAATGATGCGTGTTTCTGGTGAACTGGGAAAAAGATCAGTCTCAATCGTGAAAATGGAGGCATCCTGCTGCTGTGTCTCGGCTTCACGGGCCGCCTCACCCAGAAGGCGGGTGCAGATGCGTTCCAGTGCGGGGAGCAGACGGCTGGCCGTCTGCTCTTCCGGTTCATGCTCCGTGCTCCCTTCAGAGGGGCGGCGGTGATTGGCGATCAGTTCATTCCACCCCGCACGGGTCAGGAAACTGGGGATGCCTATTTCCGGTGTCTCCCGTTCAGCCCGCACGATGAGGCCGCTCCGGGCCAGAGCAAGGATGTCCAGCTGCGGCAGGCGGGATGGGTCCAGCGTGACCGCCATCAGACCCATTCACCGGAGCGCATGAGCGGCGTGCGCTGGCCATCTTTCAGACCGTCAATGTCGATTTTGTCGGAGCCGATCATCCAGTCGATATGGATGATGGAATGATTGGCCCCACGGGCGATCAGCTCTTCCTTGCTCAGCCCTTCCGGGTCGGTCATGCATTTCGTGTAGGCCTGACCAAGAGCAATATGACAGGCGGCGTTCTCATCGAACAGGGTGTTCTGATACAGAATGCCACTCTGGGAGATGGGGGAGGAATGCGGTACGAGGGCGACCTCACCAATACGGCGCGCGCCTTCGTCACTGTCCAGAATGCGCTTCAGCACATTTTCGCCCTTGCTGGCGTGGGCCTCCACGATGCGCCCCTTCTCGAAGCGGACCTGAATCCCGTCAATGAGTGACCCCTGATGGAAGAGAGGCTTGGTGCTGGAGACGGTGCCCTCCACACGGGCACAGTGCGGCGTGGTGAAGACCTCTTCCGTCGGAATGTTCGGGTTGCAGACCACGCCATTTCTGGCCTCTTCAGACCCACCAGCCCAGAGGTGACCGTCAGCCAGCCCGACCGTCAGGTCCGTGCCCGGCCCGGTGAAGTGAAGGGCATCGAAGCGGCGGTCATTCAGCATGGCGGCACGGGCATGGAGGGTGCGGTTATGTTCCGCCCATGCCGCAACGGGGTCCGCCGCTGTCACGCGGGAGGCATGGAAGATGCCGTTCCACAGGGCCGTCATGGCTTCATTTTCCGGCAGGTCAGGGAAGACCTGCTGTGCCCAGGCGGGGGTGGCACAGGCGATGATGTTCCAGTTGATGTCAAAATTGGTGATCCGCTCCATGGCGGGGCGGTAGGCTGCAGAATTGGCCCGGCTGACACGGGAGATGTGATCCGGGTTCTGGTCTTTCAGCAGGGTCGGGTTCCCGCCCGTGATGGCCATGCGGGCAGCCCCGTTGCCGAAGGCCTCCGCCATGCCCCTGGCCATCCAGTCCGCCGCCGTGTCGAAGCTGTCTTCATACCCATGAAGGAAACGGGACAGTGTGGTTTCATCATCCTGATACAGGGTGGTGACCAGAGAGGCCCCTGCTTTGTAGGCATGGGCCGTGATGTGCCGGATGAGGGGCACGGCTTCCAGCCCCGCTGTGATGATGAGCTGCTGGCCGGGGGTGATGTTCAGCCCCGTGCGGACGGAGACTTCAGCCAGACGGTCAAGAAGCTGGTCATGTGTGAATGATGATGTGGGCATGGGATGATCCTGTGAAATGATGATGTCTGGATGGAATCAGCGGGGCAGGAGGTCGTCCAGCGCAGCCAGAAGGGCGTCCATCTCCTCATCCGTGCCGATGGTGATGCGGAGCCAGTCGGCAATACGGGGGCTGCTGCCCTGGTGGCGTACGATGATGGCCCGCTCCCGCAGGCCGGCAAAAATCCGGTCCGCCGAACAGGAAGGGTGATGCGCCAGAATAAAGTTGGCCGTGGAGGGAAGAACCGTCATCCCCCGGTCCCGCAGGGCCGTGACGGTGCGGTCCCGGGTGACGATGATGCGGGCCGTGGTCTGTTTCAGCCACTCCGTGTCCCGGATGGAGGCTGTGGCCCCGGCCTGTGCCGGACGGGACAGCGGGTAGGAGTTGAAGCTGTCCTTCACCCGTGTCAACCCCTCGATCAGTTCTGCCGAGCCGATGGCATAGCCGACACGCAGCCCCGCCAGCCCGGAGGATTTGGAGAAGGTGCGGACGATGAGCAGATTGGGATAATGCTGTGTCAGGGCCGCCGCACTTTCTCCGCCGAAATCGACATAGGCTTCATCAATGATGACGGTCTGTGTGGTGAAGCGTTTTAGCAGTCCTTCAATGGCGGAGAGGGGCAGGCTGATGCCCGTATTGGCGTTGGGGTTGGCGATGATGATGCCGCCCGCAGGGCCTTCATAATCGTCCAGTGCAATGGTGAAATCATCCCGCAGGGGAATGGTGCGGTACTTCAGCCCGAACATCTGGCAGTAGATCGGGTAGAAGCCGTAGGTCACGTCGCTGAACAGGACCGGTGCGTCATCATGAAAGAGTGCACGGAAGGCATGGGCGAGGACCTCGTCGGATCCATTCCCGGCAAAGACACACTCGACGGGAACGTTTTCCTGTTCGGCAATGGCCGTGCGGAGGGCAAGGGCGGTCGGATCGGGATAAAGGCGCAGCTCGTCATTCACGCTGGCCTTCATGGCGTCCAGTGCCCGGGGGGACGGACCGTAGGGGGATTCATTGGTGTTCAGCTTGACCAGACTGGCCATGCGGGGCTGTTCACCAGGGATGTAGGGCTGGAGGTCATGGACCCGCCTGTTCAAGAAGCGGCTCATGGTGCGGGCGTTTCGGTGAAGAGGCTGCCAAGGCCCTGACGGTGGGCGAGGTCGCGTGCGGACAGGCCTTCGGCATCCCGGAGGTCAGGGTCTGCCCCCCGTTCCAGCAGCAGGCGGGCCATGCCCTGGCGTCCGAACATGATGGCAAACATGAGCGGTGTCCGTCCGGCATGGTTGGGTCTGTCAATGTCTGCACCACGGTCCAGCAGCAGGCGGGCAATGGGTTCATAGCCCTTGAAGGCGACACCGGAGAGGGCCGTGGCTCCCTTGGCGTCCGTTCCGTTCGGATCGGCCCCGTTGTCCAGCAGCAGGCAGGCCGTGTCGAGCTGGTCATTATAGGTGGCGACAATCAGGGGCGTGTAGCCCCGGCCATCGGTGCAGTCCACCGGCATCCCGGCATCAAGGAACTGCTTGACCAGATCATTCTCACCATTGCGGGCCGCATCAATGAAGAGAGCGGTGATCTGCTCCGGGGTGAAAGACATTTCGGGCTGCGTCATGGATGGGCTGCCTTTGCGGTAAAGAAACAGTGTCAGAAAAGGTTCCCGAATGTCCCGCCTGCAGGCTGTCAGGTCAAGAGGGCCTTCTTTCGGTCTGCTGGATATGTGGTGGGTGATGCATGGATGAAAGGGGGAGGCCTGGCCGGAATCTGTCGGCCTCTCTGACAGGGAGAGCCTGTTGATGTGCTGGGGGCAGGAAATTTGCTCTTATTCGTCGGTTGGGCATTGCGTTCTTCCACAGGATAAGGCCAGTTGTGAAATATCTGGACCGTGGCGGGCTGTGTTAAGGGGCATGGGCCTGCGGCGGGAGATCAGATGAGTGTTTGAATTGAGGACGTTAGATCAGTGAACAGTACGCTGTCGAAACTTGGCATAGACACGATCCGCACATTGGTGATGGATAGTGTAGAGCGCGCACAGTCCGGTCATCCGGGTACCGCAATGGCTCTGGCTCCGGCCATGTATGCTTACTGGCAGTTTACGATGTATTATAACCCGGCCGATCCCTTTTGGCCGGGACGTGACCGATTTATCCTCTCGGGTGGGCATGCGTCCATCCTTCTCTATGCCACGGTCTTTCTGGCCGGGGTGAAGGATATCGAGAACGGACAGGTCGTTGACCGTCCGGCCCTGACGCTGGAAGACCTGAAGAATTTCCGCCGTTTTGAATCCCGCACGCCGGGCCACCCTGAATATGGGCTGACGGCCGGTGTGGAGATCACGACCGGCCCGCTGGGGCAGGGATGCAGCAGTGCCGTCGGCATGGCCATGGCCGAACGCTGGCTTGCCACGCATTATGGCCGTCCGGGCTTCAGTCTGTTCGGCTATCACATCACCTCTTTCTGTGGTGATGGCGACATCATGGAAGGCGTGTCTGCCGAGGCGGCCTCTCTGGCGGGCCATCTGAAGCTGGGCAACCTGACATGGGTCTATGACAGCAACCGCATTTCCATCGAAGGCTCCACGGACGTGACCTTCACGGAAGATGTGGCCATGCGCTTCGCCTCTTACGGCTGGCAGGTGCTGGAAGTGGAGGACGGCAATGACGTTCCCGCTATCTGCGAGGCCTTGAAACAGGGTCGGGAGGAAACATCCCGCCCGACCCTGATCATCCTGAAGACGGTCATCGGTTATGGGGCACCGGGCAAGGCCGGGACCGCCTCGGCGCACGGTGAGCCGCTCGGCATGGAGGAGCTGGTGGGGGCCAAGAAGGCCTATGGCTGGCCTGATGATGCCCCGCATTTCACCGTGCCTGATGGTGTGCGGGAGCATTTCGAGGAGTTGGCCGGGCAGCGTGGTGCCAGGGCGCAGGCCGAGTGGGAAAAACAGTTTGCTGATTACTGTGCCCAGTACCCGAAAGAAGGGGATGAGCTGAAGCACATCTTCGCCGGTACGCTGCCGGAGGACTGGGAGAAGGACTTGCCCGTCTATCCGGCTGACGGGAAGGGGCTGGCCTCTCGCCAGAGTTCCGGTGAAGTGCTGAACGCCGTGGCGTCGCAGTTCCCTTGGCTGGTTGGTGGTGCGGCGGACCTTGCCCCGTCCACCAAGACCCTCATCAGGGGGGCACGGTCATTGCGGGCCCCGTCCAACATGGTGCAGGAAGGCGCGCATTATGATGGCCGGAATGTCCATTTCGGGGTGCGTGAACATGCGATGGCGGCCATCTGCAATGGTCTGGCCCTGAGTGGCCTGCGGCCTTTCTGTGCCGGGTTCCTGATCTTCTCGGATTACATGAAGCCCGCCATCCGTCTTGCGGCCCTGATGCATCTGCCCGTGATCTACGTGTTCACCCATGATTCCATCGGTGTGGGTGAGGATGGGCCGACCCATCAGCCCATCGAGCAGCTGGCCCAGTTCCGGGCCATGCCGGGGCTGACCATGCTGCGTCCGGCAGATGCCAATGAAGTGGTGGAAAGCTGGCGTGTGGCCATGCAGCACCGTGCAGGCCCTGTTGCCCTTGCCCTGACACGGCAGAACCTGCCCACGCTGGACCGTACCCGCTATGCTTCTGCCGCAGGTGTGGCCCGGGGCGGTTACGTGCTGGCGGACTGTGAAGGCGTGCCTGAAATTCTGCTGATGGCCTCCGGGTCTGAGGTTTCTCTCGTGGTGGGAGCCTATGAGCGACTGATCGCCGAGGGGGTGCGTGCCCGTGTGGTTTCCATGCCGAGTTTCGGCCTGTTCGACAGTCAGGACAGGGCCTATCGTGACTCCGTCCTGCCACCTTCTGTCCGTAAGAGGGTTGGTGTAGAAATGGCCGCCGGTTTCGGCTGGGACCGTTATGTGGGGCTGGACGGCACCATCATGGCCATGAACAGCTTCGGGGAGTCCGGTGCTGCGGCGGAGCTGATGGCGAAGTTCGGGTTCACGGTGCAGGCCGTTTATGAGCAGGCCCGCCAGCTGTTACAGCCGGTGGCGGACTGACTGGAGAGGGGTAGGGATCATGGAACGCACTCTGCCGGATACACCGTTGACCCGTCTGGCTGATCATGGGCAGTCCATCTGGCTGGATTTTATCCGGCGGGACTTCATTGAGGATGGCCGGCTGGCGGTCATGGTGAAGGAGGACGCCCTGAAAGGGGTGACCTCCAACCCTGCCATTTTTGAGCAGGCCATCGGGCATGGTGCGGAATATGAAGACGCCGTCCAGGCTCTTCTCAGCAGGGGCAGCCTGACGGCGGGTGAACTTTATGAGGCTCTGGCGGTGGAGGACATCTGTCAGGCCTGTCAGGTCCTGCGCCCTGTTTTTGATGAGACTGACGGGCGGGACGGTTATGTCAGCCTCGAGGTCTCCCCCTATCTGGCCTATGATGCCGAAGGGACCCTGGCCGAGGCCCGCAGGCTCTGGGAAGAGGTTGGCCATCCCAACGTGATGATCAAGATTCCCGCAACGGCTGAAGCCATTCCGGTCATCGAACAGGCCATTGCCGAAGGAATCAATGTCAATGTCACGCTGCTTTTTGCGCTTGGCATGTATGAGAAGGTTCTGGAAGCCTACCTGCGGGGGCTGGAAGCCCGTGTGAAGGCAGGCCAGCCCGTGGGGCATGTCAGCAGCGTGGCGTCCTTTTTCGTCAGTCGTATTGACGGGCGGATTGATGGCCAGATTGACCGCCGTGTGGCGGCGGGTGATCCGGAAGCTGAAGCCCTGCAGGCCCTGCGGGGGACGGTGGCCATTGCCAATGCTCGCATGGCCTACCAGCATTATCTCAGTGTCGTGAAGAGTCCCCGCTGGCAGGCTCTGGCAGCAGAGGGGGCACAGACGCAGCGTCTTCTCTGGGCCAGTACTAGCACGAAGGACAGGGCCTATCGTGACGTGCTGTATGTGGAAGAGCTGATCGGGGAGGATACCGTCAATACGCTGCCTCCCCGTACTCTGGAGGCCTTCCGGGACCACGGGATTCCGCAGGCCCGTCTGGGGCAGGATGCTGATGCCGCACGCAGGATTCTGGCGGAAACGGGGCGGCTTGGCCTTGATCTGGACAGCGTGACCACCACCTTGTTGGAAGAAGGTGTGGCTGCTTTTGAAGTCGCTTTTGATGGATTGCTCGGTGCGGTTGCGGCCCGCCGGGAAGCTGTTTTGGGGGAACGTCTGATGCGAGTATCCTTGGCATTATCGGATGAACTGGAAAATGCCGTCGTTGCTGCCGGCAAGAGCTGGAGCCGGGACGGCAAGGTGCGACGTCTCTGGGATCGTGACGCCTCCGTCTGGACCAATGGGCCGGAAAGCCAGTGGCTTGGCTGGCTGGATGTCGTCAGGAATGGCCGCGCAAGCCTTGAGGCGTACGAGGCCCTCGGCCGTGAGGTGAAGGAGCGTGGCTACAGCGACATTCTTCTGCTGGCAATGGGCGGGTCCAGCCTTGGCCCGGAAGTGCTGGAAGAGACATTTGGCCAGGTGCCTGGTGGACCTAAGCTGCATGTTCTGGACAGTACCGATCCCCAGCAGGTTGCCAGCTTTGCCAGGGCCATTGATCCGGCCAGAACGCTGTTCATCGTTTCCAGCAAGTCCGGCAGCACGCTGGAACCGAACATCCTGTTCGCCTATTTCTGGGAACAGGCCGGGAAGGCCCTGGGGTGCAAGCCCGGTGAGCATTTCGTTGCCGTGACGGACCCTGGTTCTTCTCTGGAGACAGTCGCCAGGGAGCATGGTTTTGCCCATGTTTTCTACGGGAATCCGGAGATTGGCGGGCGGTATTCCGTCCTGTCCGCTTTCGGTCTCGTCCCGGCTGCGGCTGCGGGTTATGACGTCCGTGCCCTGCTGGACAGCACCCAGCTGATGATCGAGGCCTGTGATGCGTCCGTGCCCCCCGTGACGAATCCCGGTGTCAGCCTCGGGCTGGCCCTGGGCGTGGCGGCGACGAGCTTCCGGCGGGACAAGGTCACCTTCGTGGCGTCGGAGAAGATTGCATCCCTCGGGGCCTGGCTGGAGCAGCTTCTGGCCGAAAGTACGGGAAAGAATGGCACGGGCCTCATTCCCATCGATGGCGAGCCGCTGGGCACGCCGGACGTCTATGGCGATGACCGTGTCTTCGTGGAGCTGCGTCTGGGGCATGAGCCTGTCAGTCCGGGGCTGAAAGCTCTGCGTGAGGCAGGCCACCCTGTCGTGACCCTGCATCTGGATGATGTCGAACAGATCGTGCAGGCTTTCTTCGTCTTTGAATTTGCCACGGCGGTGGCGGGTTCCGTGCTGGGAATCGATCCGTTCGATCAGCCGGACGTGGAGTTCAGCAAGGTGGAAACACGCAAGCTGACAAAGGCCTATGCCGAGACGGGACGGTTGCCGGAAGAGACACCGTTCGCCGTGGATGGCAGCCTGTCCTTCTATGCGGATGAACGCAACCGCCAGGTTCTGGGCAATGAGAGTGCAGAAACCATTCTGAAAGCTCATTTTGACCGTGTGGGCAAGAATGACTATATTGGCCTCCTGGCTTATATTGAGCGGAACAAGGCTCATATCGCTTGGGAGCAGACGGTGAGGACAGAGTTGAGGGACCGGCTCCACGTCGCAACGGCGGCGCAGTTTGGTCCACGGTTCCTTCACTCCACAGGCCAGGCTTACAAGGGAGGTCCCGACAGCGGCGTCTTCCTTCAGGTAACGGCGGGTGATGCGGCCGACCTGCCCGTGCCGGGGCATGTTTACAGCTTTGGTATTGTCAAGGCCGCCCAGGCACGTGGGGACTTCGATGTTCTGGCTGCCCGTGGCCGCCGTGCCCTGCGTGTGCATATTGCCGGGCCTTTGCAGGCCGGGCTGGACCGTCTCGCTCAGCTGGTGACAGATAGTGTAAAAGGAGCTTGAGGATGCGTATCGGAATTATCGGACTTGGCCGCATGGGTGGCAACATTGCCGTCCGCCTGACCCGCAAGGGGCACGATGTTGTCGCGTTCGACCGGACACCTGCTGTCACCGATAAGATCGTTGAGCGGTGTGAAAAGGGACGTGCCCAGGGGGCAGCAACCTTCGAGAAAATGGCGGAGCTTCTCTCCGGTGAAGAGCGTCGTGTGATCTGGCTCATGCTGCCCGCCGGTAAGGTGACGGAAGACTGCATCCAGAAGCTGGCCCCCCTGCTGGGCAAGGGCGACATCATCATTGATGGTGGCAACACCTACTACAAGGAAGACATCCGCCGGGCGAAAGAGCTGGGTGAGCGGGGCATTGACTATATCGATGTCGGCACTTCCGGTGGTGTCTGGGGCCTCGAGCGTGGCTACTGCATGATGTATGGCGGTGAGAAGCATGCTGCGGAGTATGTGGACCCGATCCTTGATGCTCTGGCTCCGGGCATGGGTGACGTGCCCCGCACGCCGGACCGTGAGGATGACGGGCGTCATGACCCGCGGGCAGAGAGAGGGTATCTTTACTGTGGTCCGGCCGGAGCTGGCCACTTCGTGAAGATGATCCATAATGGCATCGAATACGGCATGATGCAGGCCATTGCTGAAGGCTTTGACATTCTGGCCAGCAAGAATGCCGAGAAGCTGCCGGAAAGCGAGCGTTATGACCTGCATCTGGCTGATATTGCCGAGGTCTGGCGTCGTGGCAGTGTCGTGTCGTCCTGGCTGCTGGACCTGACAGCCGAGGCTCTGGCCCGTTCCAGCGATCTGAACGAGTTCAGTGGCGAGGTGCAGGATTCCGGCGAAGGCCGCTGGACGATTGAGGCGGCCATTGAGGAAGATGTTCCGGCTCCGGTGATGACGGCTGCCCTGTTCACACGTTTCCGGTCCCGTACCGGCAACAACTTTGCCGAGAAAGCCCTGTCCGCCATGCGGTATGGCTTTGGTGGCCATACTGAACGCAAGTAACAGACTGTCCTGACGGTGGGGATGCGGTAGGGGAGCCGCTCCCCCACTTTCCCCCCGGGAGGGAGGGAGAGAACCATGACAGAGACATCCCCTTCAGTCAGGCTGGTGCTGTCCGACATGGACGGCACCATTCTTGATTCTGATCGGACCATTTCCCCCACAACATGCGCTGCCGTGCAGAAACTTGCCGGGCGGGGCGTTGCGCTGGCCCTGGTCAGTGCCCGTCTTCCGGCGGCCGTCCTGCCTTATGTCCGTCAGCTTGGGCTGAAAGGCCCGTGTGCCGGTTTTAATGGTGGCGTCTTCTTCATGCCTGATGGCACGATCCTGAAAAGCCATCATTTTTCCGGGGACGAGCTTGTGGCCATCATGGAGGCCCTGTCTCCCTTTCCCGTGGAAATCTGGTGCCAGACGGAACAGGAATGGCTGCTCTGTGATGACCAGACCCCTCTTGCTCTGGGGGAGCATGAGCTGACGGGCATCACGCCACGGGAAGTTCCCTCACTGCCGTTACAGTCAGGAATCGTGAATCGTCTCATGGTCTGTTCTGAAGATACGGCCCTGATTGCCCGACTGGAGCAGGAACTGGCGGCACCTTTTGCGGGGCGGGTCAGTATGCTGCGCTCTGCCCCTCACAAGCTGAACATCACTCCGGCCCGGGCCACGAAGGGTGAGGCAGTGGTTGAACTGGCCAAACTTTATGGCGTGACACCGCAGGAAGTGGCGGCGATTGGTGATGCTCCCAATGATATTCCGATGCTGAAGGCAGCCGGGATGAGTATTGCCATGGGGCAGGCTCAGGATTTTGTGAAGCAGCAGGCTGCCCATGTGACTGGAAAACCTGATGAAGGTGGCTGGGCATACGCAGCCGAGACGTTCATTATGCCGGCAGCTCCCCCGTCAGCGGGGAACAAGACGTGATTCGGAGGGTAAGGGTATGACGACAGACATGCGCCATGCGGTTGTGGATGTTCTGGAGGATGCAGATGCAGTGGCCATGAAAATGGCTGAACTGTTCATCAGCACGGTGAAAGACAGGCCGGAAGGAAAAGTGCGGATTGCCCTTTCAGGGGGGTCCACGCCGAAGAAGCTTTTTGCCATTCTCGCCCGCCCTGACATGGCCCGCCAGGTGGACTGGTCCCGTGTGGAGCTGTTCTATGGTGATGAGCGTTACGTGGCGGAAGGTCATGCAGATAGCAACCATGCCAGCGCACGGGAGCTTCTGCTGTCCAAAGTGGCCATTCCGGCCGGTCAGGTCCATCCGATGCCGACGACCACGACGGCGAAGGAAGATGCAGCCCTGTATCAGGCCACGCTCCAGAAGGCCTATGGGGCCACTGAGCTTGAGGCGGGCCGCCCCCTATTTGATCTCGTCATGCTGGGGCTGGGGACGGACGGTCACACGGCGTCCCTGTTCCCGGGTGAGTCTGTGCTTGAGGAAAAGAAGGCATGGGTGGGTGTTGCCGACCCCAGCACGGCGCCGCATGAACGTCTCACGCTGACCTATCCGGCCATTGCATCTAGCAGTCTGGTTGTCTTCCTTGTGACGGGAGACAATAAAGTACCAATGCTGGCCCGTTTGCGCCAGGGTGATGGCAGCATCCCATCAGGGCGTATTGTTTCCGAGGGGAAAATACTGATACTGGCAGACAGAGCTGCTGCTGGAGAGCGTTCATGAATGTTGATGACTGTAAACGTGCTGCTGCCCATCTCGCTGCAAGTTTCGTCAAGCCAGGAATGGTTGTCGGACTGGGGACGGGAAGCACTGCAGCATTCATGATCGAACGGCTGGGCGAGCGTGTCGTGAAGGAAGGGCTGAACATTCAGGCCATCCCGACCTCCGAGGAGTCGACAAGACTTGCCCGTGCAGCAGGAATTCCGATCACGACGTTTGCAGATCATTCCACGGTCGACATCACCATTGATGGCGCGGATGAGGTGGAGCGCGGGACGCTCCATCTCATCAAGGGGCTGGGTGCTGCGCTGCTGCGTGAGAAGATAGTTGCTCAAGCGTCACGGCGTTTCGTCGTGATCGTGGACGTGACCAAACCGGTTGACCAGCTTGGCCAGCGGGTGCCCGTACCAGTGGAGGTTGTTCCATTCGGGTACGAGGCAACGGCAGCACGCCTGGAGGCTATGGGGGCCGAGATCATTCGCCCCCGCAGGCTTCTTGCGGGCGAGCTGCTTACTACCGATAACGGGAACAGGATACTTGATTGCGCTTTTGGTCCGATCAGTGACGTGAAGGCTCTGGCTGCACGGCTTGATGGCACTGTGGGCGTGGTGGAGCATGGGTTGTTCCCCAATATGGCAACCGATGTGCTGGTTGCCACCGAACGGGAGGTTGAACAATGGACGCCATGACAGAGAAAGAAGCTGCCCAGGCAGCGTCTGGTATTGCTCCGCATTACATTGTGGTGATGGGTGTTTCCGGTAACGGCAAGACCACTGTGGCTGAGCTGCTGTCCAAGAGTCTTGGCTGGCCCTTTCAGGAAGGTGATGACCTGCACCCCAAGGCAAACGTGGAAAAGATGCGCAACGGCCATCCGCTGACGGATGAAGACCGTGCCCCTTGGCTGGAGTTGTGCCACAACTGGCTGGCCAAATGTGCCGAGAAGGGTACCGGTGCCGTGCTGACATGCTCCGCCCTGAAGAAGAAGTATCGCATTGCTCTGGCCAAGCATATTCCTGTCCAGTTCGTCTATCTGAAGGTGGACCCGAAGATCATAGAGGACCGCCTGAAGCACCGTGTCGGCCATTATATGCCGCCGTCCCTGCTGCCGAGCCAGCTGGCCACTCTGGAAGAGCCGACTGACGATGAGCCGGTGATCCGTGTTCCCGGTGATGCCAGCCCGGAAGAGCTGCGTGACCGTGTGATCGCCCGTCTGCGTGTCGTGCCGCCGCCGCAGGTCGTGGACTGATACGGACCTGCCCTTTCAGGGGATGGTCATTATGGCGGAGCGTTGGCTCCGCCATTTTTTTATGGGCTGCCCATAATAAGCAGGGCTGACGGGAAGGAGCAGGTTCAGTCGGGTGCTGCCGTCTGCCAGCCCGGGCCGATGATGGCGACACGGCGATGCGTTCCCGTGCCCTGAAGAAGTATGATGGCCTCGCATTTCTCAAGATAGGTCAGCTGCCGGCGTGCCCGCCCAAGGGAGTGTGTGCCATAGGCACGGGCCAGGGTGGCATCATCCGGGCAGGGTTGTCCTTCCATGGCCGCATGGGCGAGCAGGAAATAGACGGGCTGCATGTCATCCGGCAGGCGGCCTGCCCGCTGCTGGATGTCCTGCCACGCATCACTTTCTGCCTGTTCACGGGTGATGCCACAGCGGATGGTGCTCAGCATGGTCTGGAACTGGGGCATGGGCAGGATATTGCGGGCAAATCCTGCCAGACGTGCCCGCATCTGGAAGTCCTGATACAGGGTGGCCAGCGGCCGATAGGCGGCATCTTCATCCTGACCGGCTTCAGCAACAAGATTCCAGAGCGTTTCCGGGTCAGGAGCTTCCATCTGCTGGCTCTGCTGCTGTTCTCTGGCATCACGGGAGGAGCTGTAGGCGTCCAGCTGGGCCAGAAGGTCCGGTTTGGGTGCGGAAGGCTCTTTGCGGGGGCGTGGGGCAGGTTCGGGAGGGGCTTCCAGAATGAGGTCCCGCAGTTCCTCGACCGGAATGCTGGACTGTTCCAGCGGCATGAGGGCAGGCCCGCCCGCATGGCTGGCCGTCTCGACCGGGCCGATGGTGACACGCTGGGGGCGACGGGCAAGGGCAGGCCCCAGAGCCATGAACTGCCCGCGGGCAAGGTCCCGGAAGGCTTCAGCTGCACGGCGTTCCATGCCCAGAAGATCGGCCGCACGGGCCATGTCGATGTCCAGAAAAGTCCGGCCCATCAGGAAGTTGGAGGCCTCGGCAGCGACATTCTTGGCCAGCTTGGCGAGACGCTGCGTGGCAATGATGCCTGCCATGCCCCGCTTGCGCCCCCGGCACATGAGGTTCGTCATGGCATTGAGGGAGAGACGGCGGGCTTCATCAGACGTGTCGCCTCCGGCGATCGGGGCAAAGAGCTGTGCCTCATCCACCACGATGAGAACCGGATACCAGCAGGACCGTGGAGCCTCGAACATGCCTGTCAGGAAAGCCCCCACGGAACGGAGCTGGCCTTCCGGTTCGCTCTGTTCCAGGTTCAGCACGACGGAGGTCCGGTGCATCCGCACACGCTCCCCGGCCGTACGCAGGTTGGCTTCGGACTGGGTGTCCGTCTCGATGACAAGGTGGTCGTATTTTTCGGCCAGTGTGACGAAATCACCCTCCGGGTCGATGATGACCTGCTGGACGAGGGTTGCGCTCTGTTCTAGCAGGCGGCGGAGAAGGTGGGACTTGCCGGAGCCGGAATTGCCCTGCACGAGCAGGCGTGTTGCCAGCAGTTCAGGCAGGTCGATATGGGCATCCTCGCCACGGTCCGTGGTGCCAAGAAGAAGGGGGCCGAAATGTGATGAACTCATGGCGTCATCTTACCGGGCAATGAGCGGGAGAGCCAGTGATGAACCCCCTCGGCACAGCAGTGGGCGGTGGAAAAACAGCCCTGTAGAAGGTATCCGCCCGTCGGGGCATCCCAGTCCAGCATTTCACCACAGGCGAACAGTCCGGGCTGGTGACGGAGCATGAAGGTCTCATCAACAGAGTCACGTTTCAGGCCACCAGCGGTGGAAATGGCCCTGTCCAGTTCGGCAGGGGCTGCAAGATGCAGGGGGGCCTGTGTCATGGCCTGTGTCAGCTCGTCTGCCGTGCGGGCGTCCGGGCAGAGCTGGACGAGCAGTTCCCGCATGGTGCGGTCCATCCCCAGAGCCTTGCGGAGCCTGTTGCTCCGGCTTTCACGGATGCGCTGGCGGGCGAGGCGGTCCATGATGCGGTCCCGTTCCAGAGTCGGACGGAGATTCAGATGGACTGTCACGGCCTTTCCATCAGACTGTGCCAGGGCCTGCCGCAGTGGTGCTGACAGGGCGTACAGTGGTGCGCCTTCCAGCCCCCGTTTCGTGATGATGAGGTCGCCCCGGTGAGTCTGTCCTGCAAAGCTGAGCGTGATGCCCCGCAGGGTGGCTCCTTCATGGCGGAGCAGGAAGTCTTCCGGCCAGTCCGGCATGAAGCCGCAGTTGGAGGGAGCAAAGGGTGTACAATGCTCTTTCAGCAGGGACGTCCAGCGTCCGTCGCTGCCCAGCCGTGCCCAGCTGCCACCGCCAGGGGCGAGGATGACGGCCCGGGCTGTCCGGTGAACAGGTCCTTCAGGCGTCTGGAAGGTGAGTGACAGGCCCTGCATGTCTGTCAGCCGGTGACGGGGGAAGAACTGCACGCCCTGTTCCTGAAGGCGGGTCAGCCAGCGGCGCAGCAGGGGCGAAGCCTTGAAGGATTTCAGGAAGACCCGGCCGGAACTGCCGGTGAAGCAGGGTTCCCCCAGCCCTTCGGCCCACTGGCGGAGGGCCTCGGGTGGAAAGTGGCGGATGGCGGGCTCCAGCCAGTCCCGTGCGTCTCCATAACGTTGGAGGAACTGTTCCAGCGGTTCGTCATGGGTGAGATTCAGGCCGCTGCGCCCTGCCATGAGGAACTTCCGGCCCGGTCTGGCCATATAGTCGAACAGATGGACCTCATGGCCTTTCCGGCTCAGACATTCGGCAGCGAACAGCCCGGCCGGGCCTGCCCCGATGATGGCGATGGGGGATGTCTGTGCCGTACTGTTCTCGGGCATGGGCGATCCGTTCGGGTCTGGTGAGCTGTGGGCGTGAGCTGTTGTTAGCCTGTTCCGGCCTGTCGGGGAAGACAAACTGGCAGCAGACACGGTATGGAAAGGCAGCGGCCGCCAGATGGTCATCCGGGGAGTGAGGACAGCATGAAAATTTGCACGACGGTTCAGGAGATGCGGCAGGCACGGGCGACGCTTGGTACTGTAGGCTTTGTTCCGACAATGGGCTTTCTGCATGAGGGGCATCTGTCGCTTGTCCGTCGTGCCCGCAAGGAGAATGAGGCGGTCATTGTCAGTCTTTTTGTTAATCCCATACAGTTCGGGTCTCCGGATGATCTTGCCAACTATCCCCGTGCGCTGGAGCGGGACATTGCCCTGCTGAAGGAGGAGGGTGTGGCCTGCGTCTTCACGCCGGAGGCGGCAGAGTTCTACCCGCAAGGCTTTGCCACGCAGGTGGATGTGGGGGGCGTGGCCCTGGAACTTGAAGGGCCGTCCCGTCCCGGTCATTTTGCGGGTGTGGCGACGGTACTGACCAAATTCTTCAACATCGTCCAGCCGCAGCGGGCCTATTTCGGGCAGAAGGATGCCCAGCAGTGCGCCGTCGTCCAGCGTTTCGTACAGGACCTGAACATTCCGGTGGAGGTCATCACTTTGCCGACATGGCGGGAAGATGATGGTCTGGCAGGTTCCAGCCGCAACAGCCGCCTGACCGGGGGGGAACGCCGTCGGGCACCGGTCCTGCATCAGGCCCTGTGCCGTGCCCGTGATCTGGTGCAGGCCGGGGAGCGCAGGCGTGCCGTTCTGGAGGGTGCCATGCGGGACGTGCTGGTGAAAGCGAGCCTGACGGAGATTGATTATGTCACCGTGGTGAACCCTGAGACGTTCCAGACGCAGGACATGGTTCCGGAGAATGCACTGGCCCTGCTGGCTGTAAGGCTGGGTGCCGTGCGGCTGATTGACAATCTTCCTCTGGGCTGATCTGGCATTTCCGGAAATAAGAGACAGTAAGTCTCATATGAAACCATGACTGTCAGAGGATATCGTTTCCTGTGAAACAGGGCTGTATTTGTCCGGTTACTGTCCGTAGGACAGTCCATATGGACGTGTCTTCATGACCCATGCATGACAATACATGCTGGCATGTCGGGAAAAACTTCAATGGCTCTGGTCAGGTCAGGATCAGGGGCGTAGCGTGGCGGGGTAATAAGTCATTCAGAGAGGCTTGAAGGAGATATCGAGCATGGTTGCGAAAACCCCACGCACTGTTTCTGCCCCCAAGAAATTCATCATCGGCACGGGCCTGCTTGCCCAGATGCATGATTATGTCAAGGATTTTGGCGACAACGCTTTCATCATCAGTGACGAGTTTTTCGTGGACCGTGTTCAGAAGGAGTCCGTGGCCGGGCTGGAGAAAGCGGGGCTGAAGGGCACGGCCGAGAAGTTCGGGTGCGAATGTACGGATACCGAGATCAAGCGTCTGGGTGAGCTGGCCAGGAAGCACGGTGCCAATGTCATCGTGGGGATCGGCGGTGGCAAGACACTGGATACCAGCAAGGCCGTGGCCCATTATTACAAGCTGCCGCTCATCCTGTATCCGACCATTGCCTCCACGGATGCCCCCTGTATTGCTCTGGCCGTGATCTATACGGAAGATGGCGAGTTTGACCGTTATCTCTATCTGCCGCAGAATCCTGATGTTGTGGTGGCGGATACGGGCGTGATTGCCGGGGCACCGGTCCGCTTCTTTGCAGCGGGTATTGGTGATGCCCTGTCCACCTATTTCGAGGCCCGTGCCTGCTATCATTCCGATGGCGTGAATCTCTCCTGCAAGCGTCCGTCCCGTACGGGGCTTGGTCTGGCCCGGATGTGCTATGAGCTGGTCTGCCAGAATGCCGAGCTGGCCATGGATGCCGTGCGTAACAAGGTTCCGACCCGTGCGCTGGAAGAAATGGTGGAAGCCACCATCTATCTCAGCGGGACCGGGGCCGAGACGGGCGGTCTTGCTGCTGCCCATGCCGTGCATAATGGCATGACGGCCGTTGCGGACCTCCATCATGCCCAGCATGGCGAGAAGGTCGTGTTCGGTCTGATGACACAGCTGGTGCTGGAGAATGCTCCGAAGGAAGAGATTGAGGAAGTTCTGCGGGTCGTCCGGGTGGCAGGCCTGCCGATGACCCTCAAGGAGCTTGGGGTCAAGGAGTTCGTGGAAGCGGACTGGCGCAAGGTGGCGGAAATCGCCTGCGACAAGAATGACACGATGGGCAACCTGCCCTTCAAGGTCACGCCGGATGATGTCTACCATGCCATGGTTGCAGCCAATGCGCTGGGTGAACGTTATCGTGCCGCCCATCCGGCCTGACGCTGCCTGCTCTGGAAAGAAGGCCCGGAACTCAGGTTCCGGGCTTTTTTTTATGATTTTTTAACCATTACAAGGAGTTCCAGTTCAGGCCGCTGCAGGAGAATCGAAGGTCATGCCTTACAGGGTTGCCGTCATTGTCAGGACGAAAAACCGTCCCCTGTTTCTGGCCCGTGTGCTGGAGAGCCTGCAACGCCAGAGTTTTCAGGCGTTCCGCCTGTATGTCGTGAATGACGGCGGAGACCCGGATGAAGTCTTCAGGGTCATGTCCATGTATGGTCCCAGGGATGAAGACCGTGTCGTGCAGACGGATATTCCGCAATCCGTCGGAAGGGCATAGGCCCTGAGTGTCGGCCTGGGGCTGGTCAAGGAAGACCATGTCCATGATGATGACGATACGCTGGAGCCGGACTTCTATGCCCGGACTGTGGCCTATCTGGATGGCGACAGGGCGAAGACGTTCGTCGGGGTGACGACCATCAGCTATGATATTGTCGAGCACATGAAAGACGGGCAGATCATCTTTGACAGACGCTTCGACACGTTTGGCAGGAAGGAAGGCTCGCTCATGGATTACGGCCTGTTCCTGTCCCATGTCAGCCTGCTTGCGCCGATTGCCACCCTGTTCCGCCGGTCAGCCATTGCCGGGTCACATGGTGTTGATACGACCCTGCCTTATGTCGAGGATCAGGACTTCTTCCAGCGGCTCATGATGGCGGGGGAGGTGGGAATCATCCCGGACTTTCTGGCCAATTATCACCAGAGGCCACTGGTGACGGGCGGCCCGGAGGACAAGAGCGAAGCGGAGTTCGATTATGATGCCATCATGGCCTACACGAACAACGTCCTGCGGGATGCCATCCGTGGGAAGGGAAAGATGCGGGAGTTTCAGGCGGCGTTCATTCATGGTGCCCGGCAGGAGCACCGTCATGCAGGCCCTCTGTCCCAGCAGGCTGCACAGCTGCAGGAGCAGTGCAGCCGCCTGACGCAGGAGGTCAATGAGCTGAGGCAGGATCTGGGCCGCCTGTCCCGCTTCATGGTCCAGTTTGCCGACAGGATGGAGAAACGCTGAGGCTCCTTCAGTCCTGCCGCAGGGTGAATTCTGCCAGGAGCTGTTTGAGCTGACGTGTCCGTTGGGCCATGTTGGAGGTCGCCGCAGAGGTCTGTTCCACCATGGCGGCATTTTCCCTGGTGCCCTGATCGATGGTGACGACGGCACCATTCACGTCCCGGAGGGCAGAGGCCTGCTCTGATGTGGCCTTGGAAATCTCCTTGAGGTGTGTCCCGATATTAGCCACGCTGGAGATGATGGTGCCGATGGCTTCGCTGGCATCTTTCATGATGGTGGAGCCGGAGCTGACATGAGTCTGGGATGTGGTGATGAGGTCCTTCACTTCCTCCGAGGCATCACCGACCCGGTTGGCCAGTTTGCGGATCTCCTGTGCCAGGACACGGAAGCCGCTGCCCGCCTCGCCAGCATGGGCGGCCTCCACGCCCGTATTGAGGGCCAGAAGATTGGTCTGCGTGGCGATGTTGGAGATGACGTTGGTGATCTTGTTGACGGCCTCGGCGGAGCGTTCGATTTCTTCCATGGCCGTGGTGGCACGGTGGATCATGGTGCCGAACCGTTCCGTGATGGTCTGACATTCCTCCACGAACCGGGTTGCCTCTCCCACACGGGATTCCGTGGAGGTGACGGTTGCCGTGATCTGTTCTACCGCCGCTGCCGTTTTCTCGACCGAGGCTGCCTGCTTCTCCGTGCGCTGGGCAAGGTCCTGGGCGGCACTGTTGATCTCGTCTGCCGTGTTGTCGATGCTTTCCGTCGCTTCATTGATGGCGTGCAGCATCTGGCACAGCGAGGAGATGGCGTGATTCAGATTGTCCCGCATGGGGAGATAGGTGGCGGGGAAGTCCCCCTCCACCGTATGGGACAGGTCCTTGCCGGCGAGAGCATCAATGATGCGGCCAAACCGTTCCGTGACGAACCGGCGTTCCTTCTCGATGGCCTCGTCTAGTCTGGCCATTTCCTCCCTGTTGAGTTTCTTGACTTCGTCGATATAGATGGAAATGGTGAGGTCCATGTCCAGAAAGACGGCCTTGCAGAGGCTGGCCAGTGATTCCGTGAGCTTGGGGAAGGGCATCCTGGGGGGCATGAGCGGCATGGGAGGAGCCAGCTGGGCCGTGACAGCACGGATGATGGAGGCCAGCAGAAGGGCATAGCCGCTGATGTATCAGCGGGGTTCCAGCCCGATCATGGCGTGTGTCCTGCCGATGCGGCACATGATGTGGTTCATTACAGACTAAATGAAAGCCGTCACCAGAATGCCCAGAGTGGTGTTTTCTCTCCCATAAGAGAGGGCGGGGGCACCGCTGGAGAAATCAGCCAGACAGGCTATACCCCTAGGGCCGTGATGGCTACCGTTGCGGAAGACTAACGGCGATAGTGGCTGGGGGGCGTAATTATCATCGGCCTGACGGTCGCCAGTGTGACTGTCAGCCTATCCGTCACAGCCATATGCCATGTAGCGACGGACAACGGCAAAAATCGCAGTAAACAGCCAAAAATGAACGTCACGTTGCGCCATAAAGCGGCAATAAGCGACAGTTAACGACACGAAAAGGCGGGTATTTTTGTGGGTAATAGTCGGCTATAGTGGGTAAATGCTGACCGACATTTCCGTAAAACGCCTCAAACCCCGTGAGAAGCCCTACAGAAAAGCTGACTCGGGCGGCTTGGCCATCAGAGTCTTGCCCAATGGGACGAAACTCTGGCAATTCCGATATAGGGTAGGTGGGAAGGAAAATACCTTTTCTATCGGCCCATATCCAGAGGTTTCTTTGGCACAGGCACGGACCGCTCGTGACGAGGCCAAAGCAGAACTCAGGGCGAACAGGGACCCTAACATCACCAAGAAACAGGAGAAAGCCGCTGCCGCTGGAGTGAAGAACCGCCTCCAGAGTGTCGGGGAAGATTGGCTGGAGGCGAATACGGGGCGATGGACACCAAAGCACGCTGGGCAAGTGCGCTCCACTCTGGAGAAATTCGTGTGGCCGAAATTGGGTAATGTCCCTGTGGCCGAGATCACGCCTCCCATGATTCTGGCTGTCGTCAGGAGTATTGAGCAGAAAGCGGCCATAGAGACCAGCAGAAGAGTCCTTCAGAGGATCAAGTCGTTATTTACTCATGCCATCGCACATGGGCTGACAGACAATAATCCTGCCGCAAACCTTAGCAGCGTTCTGGCTCCAGTCGTGCACCAGAGACGGCCTGCCATAACGGAATTGCCTGGGCTGTATCAGTTATTCGCAGATGTACAAAGTCATCCTGCCCAACCGACTACTCTGCTAGCCTTGCGCTTTCTGGCTCTCACAGGAGTGAGGCCGGGAGAGGTGTGTGGTGCGCTCTGGAGCGAGATTGATGGCGATGTCTGGAAAATCCCTGCCGAACGCATGAAAATGAAGCGGGCGCATGTGGTGCCCCTTAGCAGACAGGCTCTTGAGGTTCTGGAGGTTTTGAGGGAACTGACAGGGAAAGCTCCGTACTTGTTCCCTTCCCGGTACAACGTGAATAATCCCATGTCAGGAAACACCCTAGGGTACTGTCTGAACAGAGCTGGCTATCAGGGTGTTCATTGCCCGCACGGCTTCAGGTCGTCTCTCTCAACGATAATGAACAGCCGCCGCCCCCAGGATGGGGCTTTTATTGAGCTTATTCTTGCTCACGAGAAAAATGACAAAATTGCCGCCGCTTATAACAGGGCGCAACATATAGAGGAGAGACGGGCCATATTGCAGGAATGGGCCGATCTTATCTCGGAGGGCATAGGTCGCCCCCGACACCTGATAAAGGTGAGGGCGAGGTGATTTCTCCCTTAAAAAAGAAGGGGGAAGAATAAGGGTACTTGGCATTTTCCCCGGAGAGCGAAAAATTAACGCTTCTCATCCAGTGCCCGGCACTCCGCTCGTTCATTCCCATAATCTGTAAGGAACACCGGAACCTCTATCAGTTCCGGATGTGCCCTGAGTTCCGATGCCAGTACAGCCTGTTCCTCATGGCTGTACTGGACCAGAGGCGGGCAGGCATAGCGGACCTGAGCGGATGAACAGCCGGACAGCATTCCCGCAATGCAGGCCGCAATCAGAGTGCACGCGGCTAGATATGAGACGATGTATCGGTCACACATCAGAATTCTCCCTTGTCGAGCGTTCCGAGTAGCTGGTTGTTTCCCCTGATCCCGTTCGTTCGGGCAGCGAGTGCTCTCCGGGATGAGGCGGCTTCTTCGTTGGCCGCCGATGTTGCCTCGGCTTCAGACCGGACCCGGGCGGAATTACGTCCGGCTCGGTTGGCGTACCAGACAATCCCGACAATGAATGACAGGGTGGCGACGACAATGCCGCCGATAAAATATGGGGTCATGTACTCTCCATTTAGCATCAGGTTCTTCTGAATCACTTTGCCTATGACCGGGCTGTTTTTCCCGGTTTACAGCCGTTTTGTGGGGTGATTCGGCTGTGACATGCCCGGGGGAATTCCCCCGGGCACTTTCAGGGTCAGCCAATGCCTCCGGAATAGGATGAATTTGTGGTTGCCGCTGGGCTGGATGCCGTGTCCTTCTTCTTGTGGATGGCGGCGATGATGTCCTCCACGCCTTCCTCAATCTGCCCGGAACCCTGTTCCACCTTGACCAGGCCATTCATCAGGCCCTGCACATCCATATGATCTGCCAGAAAAGGCTCCACGATGGAGCCGATGGCGGACAGGGCGGACGTCGCCGCATGGATGCGGGCTTTTGTGGCGGCACTCTCGTGGTCACCCAGAGCATTGGTGATGAGGGCCTCGATGCCTTCGAAGACGGTGTTGGGCGTTGCTGCTGTCGTTGTTGTGTCAGTCATGTTTATTTTTTCCTTTAAGATTGAGGTGGTCAGTCAACGGGATTTGGTGCTGTCGGAATGTCCCGGCTTGATGTGATTGGTAGCCCAGCCGATGTTCAGGGCGATTGTGGAGACCAGCCGGTAAGGCAGAACCCAGCGGGAACCGGCAGCAGGTGGCCTGACGAATACCGTCACCAGATTGCAGGCGATGATAAGGAGGGAGGCCGGGAGCACCCATGCCGCCGGGAGTGTGTCGAGAATGGAATTGATGTCCATTTTGTTCTCCAGATATAAAAAACCGCCCGGAGGCGGCTGGTGAAATACGAAACAGGGAGATGCGGGTTTCGTATAAAGCTCGTTTAGTCTTCGATGCGGTCGGGCACCTGGGGCCATCGCCCATAAATGATCCGGCTTTCTGCCAGACGTTTGATTTCCTGAAGGTAAGCTCTTGTTTTTGGTCCGCCACGCTGCTGGTAATCGATCATCCCCAGCTGCCCGATACTGATCAGCTCTGTCCTGGCATCACTGAAGAGCTGCCTTTCGCCAGACAGATAGACCTCATCCGAGTTGTTGGGGTCACCAATGTCAGTTGGTACGCCATCCATGTCCACGGTCATGTTGCTCATTGTCTCTCCTTCAGGCGAGAACGCCCTTGATAAAAAACGTGATTGATTCCAGCCCGGACCCGGGCCATCCCCCCGGATGCTGGAAATTGAACCCTGTCGTGCTGGTGCCGGTTATGTTGATGGTGGCCCCTGGTCCCATTTTCCCGGCAGCCCAGTCGTCGTGGGAAATTGTTGTCGAGGTTGCCGTTATCGCAGGGGGTATAGCGAATTTCGGCCAGTCTGCCGGGTAATCGACATGGCCCGGGTTCCCCGCACCCCCATCGTAGCGGCGGAATATGATGCCCTCGAACGTCCCCGTCGGGGTCACCCCGGGGATGTCGTAATGAACAGTGTCGCCACCAGACGACCCGCCCCCCGCAGGAGCGGCATTCACTTTGGTGGTGAGGGCGTCAATCCTGACGCCTAGATCAGCATCGGCCTTCTTCCGTTCGTCCGCTTCCTGAGAAAGGTCTGCGCTTTTGGCCAATCCGTCGACTGAAGGGATGTTCAGGCCATTGATCTTTTTCTCAAGGTCGGCATCAGCATTTTTCCGGGCCGTTGCCTCGTCATTGAGGGCCTCCTGTGTTGCCAGCCCGGCAATGGAAGGAATATTCAGGCCATCGATCTTCTTCTCAAGCTCGGTGTCCGCATTTTCCCGGGCCGTGGCCTCCGCTTCGAGGTCAGAGCTTTTTGCTAGACCGGAAATGGAGGGGATGTTCAGGCCATTGATCTTATCCTCCAGAGTTCTGTCACCCTGTTTCCGGGCCTCCGTCTCATCATCAAGAGACGACTGCGTGGCCAGTCCGGCGGTCGACGGGATGTTGAGACCATTGATCTTCTCTTCCAGCTGACTGTCAGCTTTCTCCCTCGCCCGCGTCTCCGTGTCGAGATCGGAGCTTTTTGCCAGTCCGGCAATGGAAGGGATGTCCAGGGAATCGATCTTGTTCTTAAGTTCGGTGTCAGCATTTTCCCTGGCTTCCGTCTCCGTCTGGAGATCGGACGATCTGGCATAGATGGAAAGATCGGGGCTGCTCCCGCCCAGGGTACTGACGGGGAACTGGCCCGTCCGGCCATCCTGCACGCCCAGTATCGTGTCTCCTGCCTGTGGCGTCCCCAAGCTTGGCAGGTCGGCAACCCTGATGCGGCCGCCTTCTGTTGCTACTGTCTGCGTTGTCATAATGTGAGAAGCCTCCCATCATCCAGCATCAGGGCAGCTGGCTGTGTTTCTGACCCATCCGGAGGGGACAGGCTGGCCTGAACCCCGTCTACGGACCCGCTGTCCGGCAGGACGGTGATCTGGACGATCCGTACGTAACGGCGGCCCGTGCTGGTTTCGAGTGTCATGGTGATGGCCTGCTGCCCGACGTTGCCGCCCTGAAGGCCGATCGTGGCCCTGTCGGGTCCGAGGGCGGACCAGAGCACGGTAAGGCCGGTTCCGTCCTGAACATCCACCGTCAGGCGGATCACGCTCTCTCCCTGATCACAGCAGAAGGGAGCCAGATACAGGCTGTAATCCAGAGCGTCCCCAACATTCTTTGCAGGCCAGTTCTGGATGGTTGCTGTTTGGGCCGGGTAGAGGGACCGGCTGGAACATGGCGTCATACAGAGGCCCCTTTGGATGGAAGGTTCGCCGCTACCTTTGCGATCAGGGAGCCGTATGGGTTCTGGCCGTTCTCATATTCGGTGATGGCCGCCATAATTTTCCCTATCAGGGTGGGAGTGGGGGGGCCGAGATCATCAGACACCTTCACTCCAATTTTTTTGGCAACAAATTGGGCGTAAGCGGTCGTGTTGTTTTCTTTAGTAGGTGCCCATTTATAAATGATGGCATTTACGGTCCTTAGTTTGTCACGGGTCATGTACAGGTACAGCTGGTCCCGTAGGGCAGCCAGCCCGGCTTCCGGTGTGGGGAAGCGGGCAAATCGGGCGTTTGGCCCCGGTTCAAGAACGGCCCCTTTCTGGTGAGCGAAATTCAGGTTGCCCGGGTTGTTGTTGCGGATGCCCCGTGGTGGGAGAGTGGATTTTACCGTCATGATTAGCCTCCGTGATAATATCTGAAGATTTCCGACACAGCGGCCACGATGGCAGCGCCGGTAGCCCCGGCCACTGTGAAGGCCCGGCCCTGCCAGCTCTGGAGACTGGAAAGGGCCTGCTGGATCTGGGCGAATTGCGTATTGATGACTGTCTGTAGCGAGGCGATCACTTCATTCTGGTGTCGCTCGTTCGCTTCCAGACGGGTGATGCGCTGTTCATGGTCCGTGATGTCGGCCTGTCTGGCGGGCCGGTTGTCTTTTTCCTCTGTCATGTCTGTCCTTCGGGCATGAAAAAACCGCCTCAAAGGGCGGCGTGTACTGCTCTGGCCATCCGTATGGATACGGGAAGGGCTAGTGGTTGTCCGGCCATCCAGCCGTGATGTCCGCATCGCCTCCCTTGTCCAGTTGCCGACTGATGTCTGCGGCGTGGGCCTGGCAGGCTTTGCGGTATGCGGTGATTTTCTTGCAGAGGGCGGTCACGTCCTGCCCTGTCATCGGGACGGTCGATCCGTCCGGGAGCGTCCACGGCGTGCCGTCTTCCCACTCATCGAGTTTTACCACCAGGGACTGCTGGGGCGTGTTCGTGTAGGATGCGCTGTCGGTGGGGAACAGGATCGGGGCCGTGCTCCGGGAGGGCTGGAAATACACGCCTGAAGCCATTTTTTCCGGTGTGGTCCGTGCCAGAAGGTCACGCTTTGCCGAAAGTGGAATGATGACGTCCAGACTGGCGATCGTCCCGTCAGGATTGATCTTTGCACCCGGCCCCGGCTGGCGGCACAGGGTCTGATAGTCTTTCTCTGATACGGGGATATAACCCTTGCCAGTGGCGTTCAGCGGGCCGCAGCATGTCGCTGTCATCCTGCTGTCAGTGTCGACGATGACATAATAGGGGCCGTTCATGCCAATACTCCTACGGCGATGACGTTAAGACGCCAGTGATAGCTGGTGTTCCCGATGAACACCGTTGAGAGGGAACAGGCCTGGAACAGGAACCCGGCACTGGTTATGTTTGGGGTGCCATCGGCATTGTTCAGAAGCACGGCAACACGGGATGACGCCGTGCTGGGCGTGCCGGAGGAAACCTCCGAATTGATCAGGGCCGTTACATAGGGCGTTGTTCCGTCCTTGAAGGGCTTGGGGAATGTCACCCAGTATGGTGCACCGTTGCCGTCAATCGTGAATGACTGGATGACAACCCGCCCTGTCAGGCCCTGGCCGATGACTTCTGGCAGAACGCCACCTCCATCACGGGTGATCGGCCCTGTGATCGTGCCCCCCGTGAGAGGGAGAAGCCCCGCTTCAGCAGTCTTTGCCCGTGTGACTTCATTATTCAGCAAGGTGT
>NZ_JANIDV010000020.1 GCF_026385505.1 Bombella dulcis
ACCGTCCACTACGGCAGACAGGCGGGAGGCATAGATAGTTTTGCCTATCCGGATACGGTTCGCCCCTGTTGTCAGGTAAGAGACGATGGCCTTCTGGATGCGCTGTGCCGCATCTGAGGGGACCGTATCAGAGGCGGCAATGGTCATGACGACATAGACCGCCACCGGTGTGGGCCTGTCGTAATTGAAACTGTAAGACGGCTGGTTGCCGGAATAGACAGGATTGGTGTCCTGAACGGTGACGATCTGCGTGCCCACGGTCGGGATGCCCGGCGGTTTCTTGTTGAGGATTGCCCGCCCGATATCTGACGGGCTGCCGCCCTCGACGAGGATATATTGCGCTCCCGCCGGGATGGACACGCCCTGCTGGACG
>NZ_JANIDV010000021.1 GCF_026385505.1 Bombella dulcis
CCCGTCCACTACGGCGGACAGGCGGGAGGCGTAGACGGTTTTGCCTATCCGGATACGGTTCGCCCCTGTTGTGAGGTAAGAGACGATGGCTTTCTGGATGCGCTGTGCCGCATCTGAGGGGACCGTATCCGAGGCGGCAATGGTCATGACGACATAGACCGCCACCGGTGTGGGCCTGTCGTAATTGAAGCTGTAAGACGGCTGGTTGCCGGAATAGACAGGATTGGTGTCCTGAACGGTGACGATCTGCGTGCCCACGGTGGGGATGCCCGGCGGTTTCTTGTTGAGGATTGCCCGCCCGATATCTGACGGGCTGCCGCCCTCGACGAGGATATATTGCGCTCCCGCCGGGATGGACACGCCCTGCTGGATA
>NZ_JANIDV010000022.1 GCF_026385505.1 Bombella dulcis
TTACCATCGTGCGTGTGTCGATCAGGGGCTTTTCCGGATTTTCCGACCTGTTCCTGATGCGCTGCCTGACTGTCGAAGGTGACAGGGCGGGTTCCGTGATCTCGGCGATCTTGCTCTGCATGTCGCCTGCTGCTTCCGCGCCCATGACTTCGAGAGCCTTAAAGGCGTCGCATCCTGTCTCTTTCAGAATGGCCGCTGCCGCCCTGGGCCACTGCCTGCTTTTCTCGGCAATGGTCGTCCGCATGAAAGAGCGGGCCGGGACACGGTCGTTACCGAATTCCTGCACGGCGGCAACGGTCGCTATCGGGGTGCCATCCCTGTATGTCGCTCCCCGGAAGAAGCCGACATC
>NZ_JANIDV010000023.1 GCF_026385505.1 Bombella dulcis
AGGTCCGTTTAGGATTGTTCAAATCCCAGACGGTTCAGGGCGTGTTCGGCCAGGTCCCTGTCCTGCTCATATGTGCCACCGGACACGCCGATGCCGCCGATCAGCCGCCCATCGGCAAGGAGCGGGCATCCGCCCCCCACGGTCACCAGACGTGGCCGACTAGTCAGGGGAGCCATGTGAGGGTCCTGAACGATCCGGTTCCAGACATGGGTGGGCTGGCCGAATGAACTGGCCGTCCACGCCTTGTCGATGGCAATGTCGACCGTCAGGAAGGCGGCCCCGTCACTCCGTCCGAAGGCCTGGAGGTGCCCGCCTGCATCCGTAATGGCGACGGAGACAGGC
>NZ_JANIDV010000024.1 GCF_026385505.1 Bombella dulcis
ATCCGGTCCGGCCCGCCCTCTATCAACCAGAGCAACGTGATTGCCCCGGATGTTGGTCATGCGCCCGTCATAGGGCTTTCCTTCGTATGTCCCCGGCGTCATGTCGGCGTCGTAGGCGTACCCGCAGGATAGTTCCCTCTGTGCGCCGCTTTGGATGCGCTGGATTGTGGTGCCATCGAAAATGACCATCCCGACCTTCAGATAGGGGGATTCAAACCGGGCATTATCCATCGTCGCCCCCACCGTCAGCTCCCGTGGATGGGCGTTTGCGCTGGTCTCGGTATGATGCTCCAGAACCGGCAGGGAGTTGAACGTGTCA
>NZ_JANIDV010000025.1 GCF_026385505.1 Bombella dulcis
GTCCGGTCCGGCCCGCCCTCTATCAACCAGAGCAACGTGATTGCCCCGGATGTTGGTCATGCGCCCGTCATAGGGCTTCCCTTCGTATGTCCCCGGCGTCATGTCGGCGTCGTAGGCGTACCCGCAGGAGAGTTCCCTCTGTGCGCCGCTCTGGATGCGCTGGATTGTGGAGCCATCGAAAATGACCATTCCGACCTTCAGATAGGGGGACTCAAACCGGGCGTTATCCATCGTCGCCCCCACCGTCAGCTCCCGTGGATGGGCGTTTGCGCTGGTCTCGGCATGATGTTCCAGAACCGGCAGGGAGTTGAACGTGTCC
>NZ_JANIDV010000026.1 GCF_026385505.1 Bombella dulcis
ACTGCCTTCTTCAGCTCATCCGGGTCCCGAAGGAGCTGGTACATCTTGTCCGGATCGAGGCCCAGATGCGCATGATCCGGAATCTCTCTGCCCCAATATCCGCAGACGTTGGCCTTGCTTATGGGCGTGGTTTCGACCCGCAGACGCCCGTTTTCATCAAAGGTTCGGACGGAGCCGACCCGGTCATAGGCGAGTATGGTCATTGTCTATTCTCAGTCGTTATATCCGGGGATGATTTGCTGCTTTCGGCAACCACATCCTATCTCTTCACCAGGGTGAATATATTTCCCAGCGAT
>NZ_JANIDV010000027.1 GCF_026385505.1 Bombella dulcis
GAGAAGGCCGTCATTCATAAGGCACCGAAACCAGCTGAAGACATGGTGCGGACATGGGCGGATACGACGGCCTTGCGGCAGGTGATTTCATGGTCCCCGCAGACCGGTCTGGAAGAAGGGGTCAGCCGGTTTGTCAGGTAGTTTCACGAGGAAATGGAGAAAATTTAACTTTTTTGATTTTTGTGAGTTTAGGGTATTGACCGTATGG
>NZ_JANIDV010000003.1 GCF_026385505.1 Bombella dulcis
TCCCAGTGAGCCTTCTAGGCACCGAACAAGATCACCAACCGAACGGGGTTGACCATACCCTATGTTGAAAAGACGACTGTCTCCCGCCCCGGCTGGTGCGTCCATCAGCTGAAGAATCGCCTCGGTCACGTCATCAATATAGGTGAAATCCCGTGCCAGACCGTCCGCATCCCAGAGCGTAAGAGGCCGCCCGTCCCGGATGGCTCTGGCAAAGCCATAACAGGCCATGTCAGGACGACCCAACGGACCATAGACCGTAAAGAACCGCATCCCCGTCTGCGCGAAACCATAAAGATGACTGTAGGTCTGCGCAGTCAGCTCATTCATGCGTTTGGTCGTGGCATAGAAAGACGCCTGCTCTCCCACCGGCACGGCCTCAGAAAAAGGGAGCGGTGCCGAAGGGCCATATACGGCAGAAGACGACGCATAAAGAATATGCCGCAGCTGCGACAGGGACCGGCAGGCCTCCAGCAGGCTGACCTGCCCCTCTATGTTGTCCTCTATATAGGCATGAGGATTCAGGCGGGACTGCCGCACCCCGGCCCGCGCCGCAAGATGCAGCACCGTATCAATATCCGGATGTTCTGCAAACAGGGCTGTCAGCAGAGCCTGATCACGGACATTCCCCCTGACGTAATGAAACTGCGGCTGTCCCTGCAATGAGGCAAGGCGCAGGGACACCATCTCCGGGGCGGACTGCTCACTGTCGAGTCCCACGACAGTCCAGCCACGGGCCAGCAGGGCACGGGCCATATGAAACCCGATGAACCCCGCTACCCCCGTCACAAAAACAGTACGGGGCACCTCAATGCACTTCACCAGGCAGGGCACTGGATGTGATCCGGTCTCCCACGACCAGTCCCAGCCTTTCCGTGGTTCCCGCCGGCAGCTCCAGCACGGCACGCACCGGCCCATGACTGCTGATGATGCCTTCACTCAGGGGCGTAGTGTGTTCCTCGATGGCATGAATGCGATTCTGTTCATCTATGAAGACCATGTCCAGTGAAACAAAGGTGTTCCGCATCCACATGGCGGACTCCTGCGGTGCAGGCCAGACAAACAGCATACCGTGATCCGGTGCGATCTGCTTCCGGAACATCTCGCCCACTTCCTGCTGATGCGGTGTCCTCGCCAGTTCGACCGTAAATACATGCCCGTGCCCTGCCTGATCGGTAATGGTCAGGGACGCCTCCGGCAGAGGGGGCTGGGCCTCCGCAATCGTCTCTTCAGCGTGAGCTGACACAACCCCGGAAACGGCACTGACCAGAGCAAGACTCCCCAACAACAGACCCCACTGACACCATCTTTTCATGTTCATCTCCTTCCCGGATCAGCCGTATTTCAACGCTGAAAGGCCGGATTGCACCGGCGTTCTTCCCCTATGGTGGTGGGAAGGCCATGCCCTGGCAACACCACAGTGTCATCCGGCAGAATGAAAAGTCTATTCCGGATGCCATCCAGAAGCTGCTGTTCATTCCCATAAGGGAAGTCAGTCCGCCCCACCGTGCCCCGGAACAGCGTGTCCCCGGCAATGACAAGCCCCGCCTGCCGCAGGATGAACACCACATGACCGGGCGTATGACCGGGAACATGTGCCACTTCAATCTCATGCCCCAGCAGGGGCAGGATATCACCATCCTCAAGGAACCGATCCGGAATGACACTCTTCATGCCGTTCAGCCCAAGTGAGGCTGCCTGCTCCTCAATCCGTTCCAGCAGAAACAGGTCATCCCTGAGTGGACCGATGACAGGAACCTCGCCTTCCTGCCGAGCCGTCAATAATACCTTGAGATCAACAGCTCCGCCTGCATGATCCAGATGCCCATGTGTCAACAGGATGGCCTCAATATGCAGTCCTCCCGTTTCATGTGCAATGCGTAGACTTTCCCCACCAGGATCAACAACTATCGCCCTTCCGGACGGATCGGACAGAATCGTGCAATTCTGCCGAATCGGCGTGACAGTTACTTTGCGGAGGATCAATTTCATGGCAGCGTCCACATTCAGAGTGATAATAAATAATTGATTTACAATTCCATCTTCCATCCGGCAAGAAATCGGAAAGATGGGACATTTTCTACAATAGTCCTAAAAATATCAGATACAAAACAGCAAAATAAACAGATATCTTTTTCATGCTCATACAATTTCACATCCCCATTATCCCTTACCTAAACACTCAGCTATTGTTTTTATACGTTAACAGTTTTCTCAAAGAGAAAGCATTCGAAAAACCATATTGCAGAATGATGTATATTTCCTGATATTAAATCTTGTTCAGGTGTCATCCTTCCTGAAAGGCCAATATTTGTCTTGTCAGTCCCCTCTGCCTTCTGATAGTTTCCGGCGACTACTGAAAGAGTAAGATCCATTTCGGTCAATTAGGATGGGAAGATGTATCATGCGCCGTAACGGGAAACGGTTATTTCTATCGTGTCTGATGTTTTCTGCGGCGGCATTGTGCGCTCCCAAGGCTGAGGCACGGCATCCCGTGCGGCACTCCAGCCGTCTGGTCAAAGGTGCCCACTCCCTGCACAGGCATTCCCGCCACGGCCATGCCCATGTCATCCAGTGCGTGGCCTACGTTCATCAGAACACGGATTTCCAGATCCGTGGCAATGCCCGTGACTGGTGGCGCAATGCCGAGGGCACCTATGCCCGTGGCCAGCAGCCGGAAGTCGGGGCTGTACTGAGCTTCCGTGCAACACGGCGTATGCCGCTGGGGCATGTCGCCGTTGTCAGCCAGAAAATTGACAGCCGCACCATCATGATCAACCAGTCCCATTGGATTTCCAACGGGATCACCCACAACACCCGTGTCGTGGACGTCTCTCCTGAGAATGACTGGACTGCCGTACGTGTCGCCCTTCCGCATGATGGCCGTCTGGGCAGCATCTACCCGACATACGGCTTCATCTACAACCGCCAGGAAGGCGTCACGCCGGTTCCCAGAAGCGTCCATAACGTGGTAGCTCGTGGGAAAGCCAGTGACATGGAAACAGCCACCATCCCGGCTGATTCCAACTTTTTCGGAGATGAGGCTCCCAGCCGTTCCCTCCAGTAATTTTCAGGCTGGAGTAAACGCCTGCCTGCCGTAAAGCCGGACTGTTCCGTTTCAGGGGCGTCCGGCTTTATGGTATGGATGACCTGTCTGGATGGCCTGCGCCCGGAAAAGCTGTTCTGCCAGCATGACCCGGACGAGCATGTGCGGCCATGTCAGTTTCCCCAGTGAAAAGACAGCATCAGCCCGCTGGATGACAGCGGCATCAAAACCTTCTGCACCACCAATCATGAAACAGACGGGGCGGCCACTTTCCTGCCATCCCTGCAACCGGGATGAAAAAGTCAGACTGTCCACCAGCCTACCACCTTCATCCAGTGCCACAAGAAACGTATTCTCCGGACAAGCAGCCAGAAGAGCTTCAGCCTCCCGCCGTTTCAGCTCGGCCGGGGCACCCCGGCCCTGAGGCACTTCCACAATCTCAAGTTTCGGACGCAACCGGGAACAGTAACGGTCCAGCAGGTCCCGTTCCGGCCCCGCTTTCAGTTTCCCTACGGCGATCAGCTTCATCAGGAAGCCCGCGCGCCCTTCACCATCTTACTCAACGGTGATTTCTTCCGCAGCACCCTCAAAATCACCGCCCCACATGCGCTCAAGCGCATAAAGCTCCCGGCTCTCGGGCATGAACAGATGAACCACCACGTCGCCGGCATCCATCAGGACCCAGTCACTCCCCTGATCCCCTTCAATCTGCGGGCGGGCAAGATTCTCTTCTTTCAGGCGGCGTTCAAGATGCTGGGCCATGGCGGAAATCTGACGTTCAGAAAGACCGGACGCAATGACCATACGTTCGGCAAACCCGGCACGGCCTGTCAGGTCCAGCACGACAATGTTCTCGGCCTTGTCCTCATCCAGACTTTCCGTGATGACGGACAGAAGACGGGCCAGCTCTTCCTCACTACGAGGGGCGGAAGCGGGGATTTCAGTCGCGTTGATGATGGCTTTCACTCCTGATCGACAGACGGGCGGAACAGCCCTTTTTGACGCAAAGCAGTCGACGATATGTCATTCTGAGGCGCAGACAGGAATGCCCATCCCGGCCCATTCTTGTTCTCTAGCAGAAGAGAGGCCGCCCTTCCATCATGACGATACCGGCGCAGGACGGAACTGGCCCGCCCCCGGAGGGCCGGTATGATGCTCCCCGGCCGGGGCAGGACAGCTATCGGCACGAGCCGTGCCAGCCGCTGCCATGCCCGCCAGCGGGAAAACTGGGCCAGCCCATCCGACCCCATCAGCCAGATGAAACGACAGTGAGGGAAACGCTGCTGGAGCATGGCCACGGTCCTGACCGTGTAACGCTGCCCCAGCTTCTGCTCTATGTCCGTGGCAATAATGCGCCGCCCGTCCGCCAGAGCCTGTGCCGTTTCCAATCGTCGGGAGAAAGGGGCCATGCCTTTGCGAGGTTTGAGCGGATTCCCCGGTGACACCATCAGCCAGACCTGATCCAGCTTCAGGCTCGACAGTGCCTTGCGGGCAAGCTGGATATGCCCCTCATGCGCCGGATTGAATGAACCACCCAGCAGACCAATGCGCATCCGGCGTCCATCCCCGAACCGGGACGCCGCAGCCCCCAGCGGAGTCGCCGGGGGCTTACGAAGGGAAGACTGTCCCTTCATGGGCAAAGTCAGACGTTGAAGCGGAACAGCAGGACATCACCATCCTGCACGACGTAATTCTTGCCCTCGACACGCAGCTTACCTGCTTCACGGGCACCCGCCTCACCCCTGTACGTCACATAGTCATCATAAGCGATGGTCTCACAGGCGATGAAGCCCCGTTCAAAGTCATTATGAATGACGGCAGCGGCCTGCGGGGCTTTCGTCCCCGCCGTGATCGTCCAGGCACGGGTCTCCTTCGGACCAACCGTGAAATAGGTCTGAAGCCCCAGCAGGCGATACCCGGCGGCAATCACACGATCCAGACCGCTATCCTTCAGACCAAGGCCATCCAGAAACTCCGTCCGTTCTTCCGCATCAAGCTGACTGACTTCAGCCTCAATGGCCGCAGATACGATGACGGCACCGGCACCTTCCGCCTCGGCCCGCTTGCGGACCTGCTCGGAATAATCATTGCCCGTGGATGCGGCAGCTTCTTCAACATTGCAGACATACAGGACAGGCTTGGTCGTCATCAGCTGGAGACGGGCGGCCTCGGCCTCCCTGCCCTCCGGAACAGCCGTACGGGCCGGTTTGCCCTCACGCAGAGCAGCCAGCAGCGGCTCCATGAGTTCCAGCTGTTCCTTGGCCTCACGGTCATTGCCACGGGCACGCTTCTCCAGCCCGACCTTGCGGCGTTCCAGACTGTCTAGATCAGCCAGCATCAGCTCCGTCTCGATGATGTCCGCATCACGCACGGGGTCCACACCACCTTCAACATGGGTGATGTCATCATCCTCGAAGCACCGCAGAACGTGAATGATGGCATCCACCTCACGGATATTGGCAAGGAACTGGTTACCCAGACCTTCCCCCTTGGAAGCCCCACGCACCAGCCCGGCAATATCCACGAACTCAAGGCTGGTCGGCACGATGCGCTGGGAGTTGCCAGCCTTTGCCAGAACCTCCAGCCGCTCATCCGGCACGGCCACCCGCCCGGTATTCGGCTCGATGGTGCAGAACGGATAATTGGCGGACTGGGCCGAGGCCGTCTGCGTCAGTGCATTGAAGAGGGTGGACTTGCCGACATTGGGGAGGCCGACGATCCCGCAATTGAACCCCATTCGCTCTCTCCCCTTTCTGTGTCCTGCCGGTCTGTCTCATCTCTCGCAGCCGCAGGCCTGTTGGTTCTCTATGTTCAGTTCCGCCGCAGGGCCGTCTTCGTCATGAAGGCTTCATGCTCACCCTGCGCCAGAAGCGGCGTGGCATCCGCCATGTCATCCAGCCACAGCTCCAGCTCCGGCCGTTCCGTGCTGGAAAAATCCCCCAGCACATGGCCATGCACCTTCTCACGACTGCCCGGATGGCCAATGCCCAGGCGGACACGCCAGTAATCAGGGCCGGGAAGGGCTTTGTCCATGGAGCGCAGACCGTTATGTCCGGCAGCCCCACCGCCCCGCTTGACCCTCATCTTCCCGAAAGCCAGATCAAGCTCATCATGAAAGACGGTGATCTCATCCTGTGGAATCTTATAGAAACGTGCTGCCTGCTGCACACTGTCACCAGACAGGTTCATGTAGGTCAGTGGCTTGAGCAGAAGAATTTTCTGCCGCCCGACCATACCTTCCGCCGTTTCCCCACGAAAACGCTTGCGCCACGGGCCGAACCCGTGGCGCGCAGCAATCGCATCGACTGCCATGAAGCCGATATTATGCCGGTTGCGGCTCATTGATGTGCCCGGATTACCGAGTCCGACCCAGAGCTTCACAACCGTAATATCCCTTACTTGGCCTCAGCAGCTTCCTCGGAAGCATCCTCGGATTCTTCATCCACCGTCGGCGGTGCGATGGAAGCAATCACGAAGTTGGGGATATGCAGGGTCGGTGTGGAATGTTCCGTACCCTGAAGGTCATCCCAGCGCACGTTGTCGTTGATGTCCAGCTTGCTGAGGTCAACCGTGAAATGCTCCGGAATGTTCTCGACCGGCACTTCGACGTCAACGGAGTGACGGGCGATGTTCAGCACGCCGCCACGCTTGATGCCAGGGGCCTCGTCTTCACCCGTGAAGGTGATGCCAACCTGGACATGCACGCTCTGGCCAGGCACCAGACGCAGGAAATCAATGTGGATCGGGGCATCGGACACCGGATGGAACTGGATGTCACGAATCAGGGCATGGACCTGCTCACCACCAATGCTGAACTGGTACAGGCGGGAGTGCCACGCACCACGGTGCAGCTCCTTCATGATGATGCGGGGGTCGATGGAGACCAGAGCCGGCTCCTTCTTGCCACCATAAACCACGCCCGGGACCATGCCCTCACGACGTGTTGCGCGCGCTGCCCCCTTACCTGCTTTGGCGCGCTGGGAGATCTCCAGTGTCGTTACTTTCGCCACGTTATACGCTCCTGCGTTCTGAAATTGTCATGCCCAACCGGCCTCCAGGGGTGCCGGATGGTTGCCCCGCCCTAGCGGAAAAAAGCGGAAAAGACAATTTTTTTATCCGTCAGCCCGTCCGCCCCGCACGGATGACGGAGACCTGACGGCCCGTCCGTGCATCCCCCTTCAGCGTCGCCCGGCGATGACTGAAGAACTGCTCATCCGCCAGCGTATCATGGCCTGTCCATTCCGCCTTCACGCCCAGCCTTTCCAGACGGGACAGGCAGAAAGCGGGCAGATCGAACTGACAGTGGCCATCCCGTGCCGCAGGCACGAAGAAGCGGTCCCCCTCCGGGTGCCGCTCCAGCACGGCCCGGCGCATGTCCCCGCCCACCTCGTACGAGGCCGGACCAATGCAGGGACCAACCACAGCACGGAGTCCCTCAGCCCCCAGCAGGCGCATCTGCTCCACGGTCTGCTCCAGCACACCTCCCACGGCTCCACGCCAGCCCGCATGGGCAGCCCCGACAATCCGGCCATCATCAGAAGACAGCAGCACAGGGGCACAGTCCGCCGTGGCCACACCCAGAGCCACCTCCGGACAGTCCGTCACCAGCGCATCCCCTGCCGGGAGGACCTCATGACCATCCGTATGGGACCAGACCTCCTGCCCGTGCCGCAGCACATGCACATCCGCTCCATGAACCTGCCGGAGAGCAACAAAATGTTCCGGCTCCACCCCCACGGCAGCCGCCATCCGACACCTGTTCTCCTGCACGTCTTCGGGCTGGTCCTGCGTCCCCAGCCCGCCATTGAGCGTCTCATAGGGAGCGGCAGACACCCCGCCATGCCGGGTGAAGAAGCCATGCCGGACGGGCAGCAGCGACGACAGAAAGAACGGAGGCTGTATCATTCTGTAATCCAGTCTGTAGCCCGGGCGGGGCGACGGAATGCGTAGATCATGAGGCCAATCCCGGCCAGGGCCATCGGCAGGCAGAGAAGCTGCCCCATCGTGACCCCTCCTGCCAGGAAGCCGATATTGTCATCCGGCTGGCGGAACAGTTCACAAAAAGCCCGGGCACAGGCATAGCCGAACAGGAACAGCCCGGAGAGGAACCCGGCCCGTGACCGGAGGGCAGGACGGCTCACGGCCAGAAGCAGCACGATCAGGAGCAGCACACCTTCCGTCAGGGCTTCATAAAGTTCGGAAGGGTGTCGGGGTTCCGGTCCGACAGCCGGGAAGATCATGGCCCACGGCACGGCACTGGCTACCGGCCGCCCCCAGAGTTCCCCATTGATGAAATTGGCACACCGCCCCAGAGCCAGCCCGATCGGCACCACCACCACGATCCGGTCCGAGAAGGCCAGAAAGTTCAGTTTCCGCCGCCATGTGAACAGGGCAAGCGCAATGATGACACCTGCCGCTCCCCCATGAAAGGACATGCCGCCCTTCCATGTGGCAATGATTTCCAGAGGATGGGACAAGAAAAAAAGAGGCCGATAGAACAGGACATAGCCCAGCCGTCCCCCCAGCAGCACACCCAGCACCGCATAAACGAGGAAATCATCCACTGCCAGTCTTGAAGCCACTTTCGGGCCAAGCTGAACCAGTCTGCGGGCCAACGGCAGGGCAATAACGAAAGCCGTGATGTAGGCCAGGGCATACCAGCGCACCACCAGAGGCCCAATCTGGAAAGCGACCGGGTCCAGCCCCGGAAAAACGAGCGGATGTGTCACAGATACGGCCTTCCTGACGCCAGATACTCCTGAATGTAACGGCTGATCCCTTCCTCCAGCGGCGTGAAAGGTGCCGTATAGCCTGCTTCGTGCAGGGCACTCATGTCAGCCTGTGTAAAAGACTGATACTGTCCCTTCAGGCTCTCCGGCATCGGCACATACTCGATCTCTGCCGGACAGCTCGCTGCGGCGCAGACAGCCCGTGCCAGAGATTCATAAGTCCGGGCCTGCCCCGTCCCACAGTTGAACAGGCCACTGACAGAGGGATGATCCAGCAGCCAGAGCAGGACATTCACAACATCCCCCACCCAGATGAAATCACGCTTCTGCTGGCCATCAGCAACGTCAGGCCGGTCCGACTGGAACAGACGCACGGGGCTGCCCGTCATCAGCTCATCATATTTCACCTTGATGACCGAGATCATCCGGCCCTTGTGATATTCATTGGGGCCATAGACATTGAAGAATTTCAGGCCTGCCCACTGGGGCGGGGCCGGTTCTCCCGCCTCCACCGTCCGTTTCACCCAGAGATCAAAAGCCTGCTTGGACCAGCCGTAGAGATTGAGCGGCTGGAGATCATCAATGCTGCCCAGCCCGTCCACGAACAGCTCCGGCCTGTCCGCTGCCCCATAGGTGGCGGCGGACGACGCATAGAGGAACGGCACTTCATGTTCCGCACACCACCGCCAGAGCTGCTGGGACAGAGTGACATTGCTCTGCCAGACCAGATCACCGTCCCGGGCCGTCGTCTCACTGATGGCCCCCATATGGATGACGGCGTCCACCCCCCTGGCCGTCTCCAGAAACGCTGAAAGCTCATCGGGCGGCACGATGAGATGGGACGGATGGGTGGCAAGATTGCGCCACTTCCCCTGATCGTGAAGATAATCCACAATGACTGTCCGCCGCCCCTGCCGGAACAGGGCCTGCTGTACACATGAACCAATAAATCCGGCTCCGCCGGTGACGATAATCATTCTTCCTGTATAGTCTGGCAGAAAGCAGCTTCCAACAGGAAGAACGCAGGAACGGGGGACAACTGGTTGACAGACCCGCTCCCCGTTCTGAAAGAGTCGGAACGGAAAAAACATGTCCGTTCTCAATGCCGAATGTTCAGGAGTGTGTAATCATGGCCTTTCGCCCCCGTTTCCTTGATGATCTGACCGGCCTTGCCGGGACGGCCTTCTCTGCCGCATCCGGCCTGCGAGAGGAGGTCCATACACTCATCCGCAGCCAGATCAGTGAAGTTCTCTTCTCCCTCAATCTCGTCCGCCGGGATGAGTTCGATGCCGTGCAGGAGATGGCCAGCCGTGCCCGGCAGGAACAGGAACAGACCGAACAGCGCATCAAGGCCCTGGAAGCCCGGGTAGATGAACTGGAACAGACACTGACCGCCCCAACACCCTCACAGCACTGACCTTCCCCAGAAACACGGAGACCCTGAATCATGACAGCTCCCACTCTTCTTCTTGTTGGCTGCGGCAAAATGGGCGGTGCCCTCATGCGGGGCTGGGTCAGCAGCCCGAACCCGCCACGCATCTTCATTCTGGACCGGAAACTCCAGGACGCCCCGGCTGGCAGCACCATCTTCCGCACGCCTGAAGAAATTACCGATGACGTCACACCGGACATCATCATTCTGGCCGTCAAACCGGCTGGTGCCGAAGCCATGCTGAAAGCCCTGAGACAGGTTCTGGGCGCACGGATGGACAAGGCCGCCCTGCTTTCTGTCATGGCGGGCAAGAGCTGCGAAAAACTGGCCGAATGGTGTGGCCGGGCCGACATGCCCATCATCCGCACCATGCCCAACACGCCCTCCAGCGTGGGCGCAGGCAGCACGGGGCTTTATGCCTCCCCGCATGTCAGCCGGAAACAGAAGGAACTGGCCATCCGCCTGATGGAACAGGTCGGTGCCGTTGTCCCTGTCCCGCATGAGGAAGACCTGCGGTCCGTCATTGCCATTGCCGGTTCTGCTCCAGCCTATGTTTTCCTTCTCGCCGAGCTTCTGGAGAAAACGGGACAGGAGCTGGGACTTGAAAAACAGGCTGCCCGCACGCTGGTCCGCAGCATGATCTACGGCGTTGGCAAGATGCTGCATGAACTGCCGGACGAAGCCGAAACCCTGCGGAAGAACGTCACCAGCCCCAATGGCACGACTGCCGCTGCCCTGAATGTCTTCATGGCAGAAGAAAACTGGCCCCGTCTGGTCCCGCTGGCCGCTGAAGCCGCCATCAGGCGTTCCCGTGAGCTTGATGACTGAGAACTGATGCAGGCAGCTGCACTGGAAACAGGCACCTGCCTGCACCATCTCAGCGGTACCGCACGGACAGGGACGGAAACAACCATCATGAACGCTGACCATCACGACCCGTTTTTCGACAGAACCATGATCGAGGCCACCCTCCAGCTCGCCCGGGACCAGGGCTGGCACAGGGTATCCCTCGTTGATGCTTCACGTGAAGCAGGGCTGCCGCTCCAGCAGGTCCGACAGCGTTTCCCGTTCAAGTCCATGATCCTGCTGCGGCTGAGCCGCCAGATTGATGATGCCACCCTCTGTAGCGCAAGCTATGGCACGACCGTCCGTGAACGGCTGTTCGACCTGCTCATGCGGCGTTTTGATGCCATGCAGGATTACCGCCCCGGTATCTGCGCCATGATGCAGGCTCTCCCCCGTGACCCGGCACTGGCCGCTTTCCTCGCCGGAACGACCATGGAAAGCCTGCGCTGGATCGCTGATTCAGCAGCACTGGACCGTCACGGTCTTGGTGGCATGGTACGGCTCAACGCCCTTCTGGCCGTCTGGTCCAGAACACTCGTCAGCTGGGAAAAGGACATTACGCCCGATCTGGCAGACACCATGCAGACACTGGACAAGGCCCTGGCCCGTGCCGAACGGATGGGACTGCTGAAAGAATCCACCCTTCCCGAACCGTCCGAACCTACCCCGGATGAAGGGGGACTGCCCGACCATGTTGTTCCCGAAGACAGCGAAAATGAAAACAGGCTGTCCTGAAGTCCCCGTATAAAAAATACTGGCCCTCTCTTTACCCTTTTCATAGTTCGGGATAAGAAGAGGGCCTGTGTTGGGGCGTAGCCAAGCGGTAAGGCAGCGGATTTTGATTCCGCCATGCGGAGGTTCGAATCCTCCCGCCCCAGCCAGAAAAATTCCCTAGAAAATTGCCGTAATAAAAAACGCCGCCCCGACTAGGAAACGGCGTTCTATCCACACTGTAGTATTAAGGTGTTTCCCGCCCCATGAAGGAGCGGGTGACCATCAGAACTTCTGGAAGTCCTTGGGCTGGAGGTGCTCCTGGTTAAGGAAGGTGATCTGGCCCTGATTGTTCGGCAGGTCGATCGTGGTGTTCCCACCCTTGACGGTCTGATGCTCGAGCATCTGACCGATCTGCTCGTCAGTTGCCTTGAGGCCAACCTTGTTGCCCGCAGCCTTGCCGAAGTCAGTGATCGTGTAATGACCACCCTGGTTGTTGAGGAACTGGAACAGGTTGGGTGCACCACTACCACCACTCAAGGTTGCACCAGCGTCACCACCACCATTGATCGTGTTATGTACGGTAATCGTGTCAGAGGCCGTACCACCCTTGATGGTGTCCCCAACCCCGGCAAATGCCTGAAGGGACTGATGGGACTTGGAGGCATCAAACAGGATATGATCCGGATTCTGCGCCGTGCTCTGGTGGTCCGTCGTGAACACGCTCTTCCCGCCCACACCCGGACGAGTATAGTGGTAGACACTGTTCGGCGTACCGTAGATGGTCGCATTGTTCCCGACAGAGCGGGTGTTGGACCCCACGCCACCGAGGAAGCTCAGCGTCCCGCCGAGGGAAAGCTGGTTCGTGTTGTTGCCGGCGGCAGAAATGGTGTCCTGCCCCCCCAGAACCGTCGCCTGCGAACCAGTAATCGGTGTCTCATCTGCCATACGAACTTGGATTGATCCGTTACTCGAATCAGATGGAGAGCTAACCCGCCCCCCTGCCACTCCAGAGCCTGAAGCAGCCACCATAGATGCAAAAGACGTCGAAAACAGCGAATTCAGATCCTCGGCTCCCTGAGTGGGGACGCTGACGGGATACTGATGCTGCTGCCCTCCAGAAACAGTTACGATAGCCAAGAGACTTCACCTTAAAATACAGCGTTAATCACACTCGACCAAACAGGCAAAACAGTCACCCTCCTCTACAGAAGGGCTTCCATCTCCTTTAATTTCTATTCAAAAGCACGAAAGCCATCAGCTTCCCCACTCCTTTAGGTCGAAACCGGCACACATCCACGATAACCTCGAAAGCCGTCGCAGACAAAACCCAACAAGAGTCAGCAGAACCTACATAACTCTCGTCATAGATGTAACTAATAGTTTTCAGAATCACAACAAATTTATAATTTTTCTTCTAAATGCAGAAACTTAGGCAACGCACCCCTCCGAAAAATTTTTCTAAAGCTGGTAAGAGTTGATAAATAAGGACCCCAGCCTGTCCAGTGCGGCAAGCCAGAGCGTGGCCGTCCCGTCAGACGGTGCCCGCCAGTCTCCACGAGGAGACAGACTTCCGCCCGCCACCACTTTCGGTCCGTTGGGCATGGCCGAACGCTTGAACTGACTGGTAGCAAAGAAACGCCTCATGAACAGGCGCATCCAGTGAATGATGGCAGGCAGATCATAGGCAACCCTGTCCTGCTCCGGGTAATTCAGGGGCCAACTCCCAGTCCCAGCATCCCGCCATGCATGAAACTGAAGAAAAGCTATCTTTTCAGGGGCGAATCCATGACGCAGGACATAATAGAGCGTGAAATCCTGCAAGGAATAAGGACCGATCACCTGCTGGGTACTCTGTACCCCCTGCCCCTGATCAGGCACCAGCTCCGGTGAAATCTCCGCTGCAACGATCTTCTCAAGAACAAGGCGGACACTGGCCGAGAAACTGTCATCATGTCCCGCGGCCCAGCGGATGACATGCTGGATCAATGTCTTGGGCAGACCGGCATTCACATTATAATGGGCCATCTGGTCCCCGACACCATAGGTACACCAGCCCAGGGCCAGCTCGGACATGTCCCCCGTGCCGATCACCAGCCCCTGATGATGGTTGGCCAGACGGAACAGAAAGTCCGTCCGCAGACCTGCCTGCACATTCTCGAATGTCACGTCATAGACCGGTTCGCCACGCCCGTAAGGATGGTCGATGGCTGCCAGCATGGCCTGTGCCGTGGGCCGGATGTCCAGCTCCCCGGCACTGACGCCCAGACTTTCCATCAGGCCATGCGCCATGCCAAGGGACTCGCCTCCTGTCGCAAAGCCCGGCATCGCCCTGGCCAGAACACGGCTCCGCTCCCACCCCAGACAGTCTGCCGCCTTGACGGCCACCAGAAGAGCCAGCGCACTGTCCAGGCCGCCCGACACGCCAATGATCATGGTTCTGGCATGAGCGGCCCTCAGCCTCTGGCACAGGGCCTGAACCTGAATGTTCCAGGCTTCCCGGCAGTCCTGCTCACAGAGTTCAGGGCGGGCCGGAACGAAGGGGAAGCGGGGCACATCCCGCATCAGCCCCCAGTCTTTCATCTCCGGCTCCAGCGCAAGGCGGATCCGCCGGAACCGGTCTCCACCGGATGGCGTGAAATAACCGCTCTGGAGTCGCTCCTGCCGCAGACGGTCAAGGTCGACATCCGCCATGATCATGGCTCCCTGTCGAGCAAAACGGTCTGAACTGGCCAGACAGTCTCCGGCTTCATACAGCAGAAGCTGTCCATCCCAGGACAGGTCCGTCGTGGATTCCCCTTCACTGGCCGCCGCATAGAGATAGGCACTGACAGTCCGCATGGACTGCGCCCTGCAGAGCAGGGCACGATGCTCTGCCCGCCCGACCGTCACGGGCGACGCCGAAAGGTTGGCCAGCACGGTGGCCCCAGCCAGGGCCAGCGCACCGCTCGGCGGCTGCGGCACCCAGAGGTCTTCACAGATTTCCACACCCAGCGTCAGGCCGGGAACGTCCTCCACTTCAAACAGCAGGTCCGTACCGAAGGGCACCGCCTGCCCACCCAACATGATGGTCCCTGAACAGCCCTGACCACTGGTGAAATGCCGGGGTTCGTAGAACTCCCGATAACGGGGCAGCATCGTCTTGGGCACGATGCCCAGAACCCGGCCCCGATGAAAAACCGCCGCACAATTATAGAGGCTGTCCCCCCAGCGCACCGGCAGCCCGACAATGCCGACCGTCATCAGATCAGCCGTCTGCGCCACCAGGGCCAGCAGGGCCTCCTGCGCCCCCTCCAGCACCACCTGCTGGAAAAACAGGTCCTCCAGCGTATAGCCTGTCAGACCGAGTTCCGGAAACACGGCAACTGCAACACCCTGCGCATGACACTGCTCCAGCCACTCCCGCACGATTGCCGCATTTTCATGCGGTTCAGCCAGTGTGATGGGTGTCGTGCAGGCCGCAACACGGGCAAAACCCTGCCGATACAGACACAGGAACTCAGACAGGGACACGACGGCCTCCTTTTCCTCGAATCATCGTCACACCCACCAGCATGGAAACGGCCTAGGCCTTCACCCCGTTCCTGCGCACGAAGCGGAACAGCCTGCGTGTCTCCATGACTGCCAGACAGAAAATCAGGACGGCATAGAGCGCAGACAGGCTCGTCATCGAAAGGGGCAGGCCAAAAGGATAATCCGGCAGGTCACAGGGTTTTGCCGGACGGGACGGCAGATGGGCCATCCAGTCCGTAAAGCCATGCCCTTCCACAAGAGCGGCATGACACTCAGCGGCAGGGCTGGGCCACAGGCCCTGCTCCACACCCACATGCATGACCCCCAGACCAATGCTGACCAACAGGCAGGCCAGACCGGCCACGGCTGCCCAGCGGGCATAGCGGGGCGACAGGACCAGAGCCAGGACACCAATCCCCAGCAGAACCCGCCACGGCCCCCGCTCCCACAGGCACAGTTCACACGGAACCATATGAAGAAGCGTCTCCGCTCCAAATACGACCAGGAACACCAGCAGGGCAGACAGGATGAACAGCCCGCCAATCCGCCAGACAGCCCGGATCTGCCGCTTGTCGGTAAACAGCATTCACCTTCTCCTCTTCAATCCTCATCCACCCTGTTTCAGTGCAGGACGGTTGCCCCCTGCTGTGGCTGCGGTGCAGGCAATGGTGATGCCGGAGGCAGCAGGGACGTCGGTCCGGATGAACCGGCTCCCTGTCCTGCATTGCCCGATGCCCCGGGTGCCAGCATCACCGGCCCATGCTCTTCATCCGCCTCAACATGCGGTGCCATGATGGCGGGCAGTTTGGGCGGCACCGGAGCGGGCAGCGGACCGGCCATCGGCTCGACCTTATCCCCATCACAGGAAACAGGCTGCACATCATGCAGGGCACCTGCATAGGCTCCCAGAGCCGGATCATCCGTGAACATCCAGCCTTCAAACGGCGGGCTGCCGGAATCCTGATTTTCTTCAATCTTCAGCAAAACCGCCGTCTGGGCGGGGAGGCCATCAGGCCTCTGAAGGCACCGCTCCAGCTGGAGGGACAGGGGGCCATAAGTCACAGCCTCCCCGACATGCAGCGGCACAAGCTCCACATGAGAATCCAGCCGCCGCATGATCCGCAGCACGGCACCATTCCGCCCCTGCCATGTATTGGCCGGATAGGTCGCCGGAGGGGCCACCCCCCTGACACCCTCAGCATGGAGGGAAGCCGTCATGCCCCCCACAAGCCCCGCCAGACAGGGCAGGGCCAGAAAGACCTTCCTGATCCTCATTCCGCATCTCCCTTTTCGGCTGGCCCTCTGCCTCCGGCATCTGCCAGTACGTCCCCCAGAAGCCACTCCATGCGCTGACGGAGACAGTCCGGCCCCACATCCATGAGCAGGGCATCAGCACAGGCCTCCTGCATCACCTGCCGCAGCTCCGCTTCATTGTCCCGCAGAACCCGCAGCTTGCCCGTGCAGCTTATCGGCTGACCGTCCCGGTCCAGCCAGTCCTGCGCCTCAGGAGGCCGGGTCACTGTCCTGCCGGCCCCCCGCCCGGTGGCGGTTCTGCCACGGAAGAGGGCGGAGCAGACGCATCAGCCTGCGGAGCCGCCTTTTTCTGAAGCGTGTCCGTGACGGAAAAAATGAATTTGCTCAGCAGCTGCTCAAGGCTGATGGCCCCCTGCGTCTCGCTGATGGTTCCGCCGGATTTAAGCAGGGCCGTATCCCCCCCTGGTGTCAGGGCCACATATTTGCCCCCCAGCAGGGAATCCGACGTGATGACCGCTCCACTGTCCACAGGCAGCTGAATGTCCGGAGAAACGGAAAAAACGATATTGGCCTGAAAGTTATGCGGGTCCACCTGCATGCTCTGCACATGCCCGACCGTCACGCCCGCCAGACGGACATCAGACCCCACGCTCAGCCCGTCAATATGCCCGAAAGATGCATGAAGCGGGTACCCCTGATCCTGCGGATGCTGCCGCCCGACAAGAGCCAGCACGATCAGTACGGCCAGCACGGCCGCCGTCACCAGCCCGACCAGCAGTTCCATCCGGTCCCGTCCGGCCCGTCCTGCTGCGATATTCCCGGCATTGTCCGAAGCCATGAACGCATCCTTCTCACGCTGTTGACCCACCATGCAGTCACGTCCCTAACGCTCTAGCGGACTCCGCCCTTCACGTCCAACCTCCTGCACGACAACCGCCACTTTTTCTTCTGTCCTGTCAGCAGGGCAGTTATCCCCCATATCCCCATTCTTTCGCCTGTTTATGCCCGTTATCCCCCCCTGATGACGGTTCCATAGCCTTCCCTTCAGTACTAGACTCGACATCATGAAAGCGCATCTTCACTGGAATGGCGTTCATATGAGAACGCTTCAGACGAGCACAGACCCCGACAGCACAGCCCTGCGTGCGGTCACCCTTCCTTCTGTCTGGAGTGATGATGCCGCCCAGGCCCTCACCCAGCTCTCTCCGGCAGAAGGCGGGCCTGTCCGTCTTGCCAGCGAGGCCGCACGCTGGGTGGAGCTGATTGATTCCACACCCCGGCTGCCCCATGACACACAGGATACCCCATCAGTCGGGCGCAGCCTGTCCTGCCTGCTGCTCATGCAGCAGATGGCCCCCAATACAGCCCTCTGGCGCAATGAGCCGGACGGGCAGCCGGGTTTCATCATCCGTCTCTCCGGTTTCGTTCAGGATGGCCTGTTCGCCACGGAACATTTCGCCGCCTGCCTGAAACTGGCCTGCGACAGCCTGCGCCGGCTGGAAGCTGCACGCCGTCCCTATCGCAGCGGTGACCTGCCCCTCTTTGATGAACCCGCCCCCTTCAGCAACAGTGACGGCCCCGCCGGCCTCATCCTGCTGACGGACCTTGATGCCTGCCTTGCCGCTCTGGGGCTGGATTATGACAGCGATAACGGCCGCCATGTCGCCACTGCCATCAGCCGGTTCACCCGGCTGGTTGCCCGTGCTGGCACGGCCCTCCCGGAAGCGGCCTTCAGCTGCCCGCAGGCTCCGAACATCGAGCAGGCGGCCATTGCCATCAGTGCCGCCACCCAGTCCCTGACAGGCCTGGCCATGATTGAAACGGGTTTCTCATCTCCGGGAACAGTCGATGCGCTGCTGGATGTGGAAGCCTGCGGGCTGGGGCCAATCTTCTCTCTGGTCAATGGCCGTGGAGGGCTTCGCACCTCCACGCTGAACCGTCTGGCTCACAAAGGCCTCTCCCCGGAAGCCGCCCTTGCACTGGCCCTGGAGGGCCAGCCCCCGCTTCAGCCCGCCGGAGCCGAAGCCCATGCCCGGATGCATGAAGCTGTCCTCCCCTTCTGCGATCACCTTCCGGCCCTCCCGGAGCCGGAAACGGATGACCTGAAGGAAAGGCTGGGCCGTGGGGTCCGCCGCCCTCTGCCCATGCGGCAGGGAGGCTTCAGCCAGCGCACGTCCATTGGCGGGCATCGCCTTTTCATGCGGACAGGTGAATATGAGGATGGCACCCTTGCTTCCCTCTCTCTCGCTCCTCCCCGTGAAAGCCCAATGGCCCGTGGCCTGATGGACTGCTTCAGCCAGGCCGTCAGCATCGGCCTCCAGTTTGGCGTCCCTCTGGACGTGTTTGTCGAACAGTTTGCCTATTCCCGTTTCGGAGCCTGCGGCACCGTGGAAGGCGACGATGTCGCCAGCTATGCAACCTCCATGCTGGACTACGCCTTCCGTGCCCTGTCAGACGCCTATCTGGGTCAGAGACTGCCCGATGCCCCTGCGGACTCTAGCGAGAAACAGCTCGAAGCTCCCATGCTGCCCTTCGACCCGGAACAGGACGGCCCTTCTTCCCGCCCCAGGAACCGCAGGCTGCGCCTTGTGGGCTGAAACGGGCCTGCCCCGGATACGTCAGGGAAAGCGTTGACAGGGCTGGAACACCCTGTCTAGCTAGGGCTGTCCGGTAGGGACGTTGCCCCGTAACCTGAAAACGGGGCCGGTGGGGTATTGCAGCGTGACTGATGACGACACGACCAGACGTAGCCAGTTTGACCAGCGTCTTGCCCGGCTGGAGCAGAAAGTGGCCCCACGGAAAGCCTCTGCCGGAAAGACGGGCCTGTCTGACCAGTCCTCCCTCGGTGTGGCCTTCCGCATTGCCAGTGACATGATTGCCGGTATTGCCGTCGGCCTGGGCATTGGCTATGAGCTTGACCGATGGACAGGATACAGGCCTGCGTTTATAATTACGTTCGCCATGCTTGGAATGGCGGCCGGCCTGCGGAATGTCTGGCGTGTTGTGAATGTGATGGATGCCCCTGAAGACGGGGCACAGAAAAACGGGAGAAGCCAGCGTGGCCAGCGGATCGACGATTGACGCGCTCGGACAGTTTGAGCTGCATCCGATTTTTGGTTCCTTTGGTGAGGCCCTGAGATTTTCCCAGGCCCCGCTGTACATGGTGATCAGCTCAGCCGTCGTGCTGGCGTTCCTCTATGTCGGCATGAAACCGAAAGCCGTCGTCCCCGGTCGCCTGCAGGCTGCGGCAGAAGTCAGTTACGACTTTGTTCATGGTCTTGCCGTTGACACGATCGGCGAAAAAGGAACTTCCTTCTTCCCGTTCATCTTCGCTCTCTTCTTCTTCATTCTGGCGGGCAACTATATCGGTCTCCTGCCTTTCTCCTATACATTCACCAGCCACATCGCCGTGACCTTTGCGCTGGCAATCACGGTGTTCATCATCTGCATCCTGACCTCCCTGCGTTTCCAGGGCATGAGCTTCTTCAAGCATTTCATGCCGGAAGGTGCCCCGGTGGCACTGTCTCCCATTCTGGTTCCCATCGAGATTCTGTCCTACATTTCCCGTCCCATCAGCCTCTCCATCCGTCTCTTTGCCAACATGGTGGCCGGACATGTGCTGCTGGAAGTTTTCGCAAGTTTCACGATCATGCTTGCCGGTCTTGGAGTTGTCGGCGATGCGCTGGCTGTTGCTCCGCTTGTGCTCAACATCGCACTGACGGCACTTGAGCTGCTGGTAGGGCTGCTACAGGCTTATGTCTTTGCCATCCTTACCTGCATTTACCTGCGTGAGGCTGTTGATCACTGAGTGATCCCCGCCTCCACGTTTCTCTCTCTGCCCTGTTCTTAAAGGAACCTGAACCATGGATCTTCTTCATCCCGCTCGTGAGATTGGTGCCGGTCTTGCCGTGATTGCTCTCGCCGGTGTCGGTGCTGGTATCGGCAACATCTTTGCCGCCCTGGTGAACTCCATCGCCCGCAACCCGGCTTCCCGCCCGCACGTGTTCGGTCTGGGCATGCTCGGCTTCGCCCTGACAGAGGCCATTGCCCTTTTCGCCCTGCTGATCGCCTTCCTTATTCTCTTCGTCTGAGGGCAGGAGCAATGCGCCTTACGCCCCGTTTCCTCCTGTCTGCCGCCGCCCCTCTTGCGGCCTTGCCGGGCCGGGCCGTGGCGGAAGGCATGCCCCAGCTCCACTTCAAGGACCCTCTGCTGCAGGGGCAGGTGGTCTGGGGTGCCATCATTTTCATCATCTTCTACCTGCTGCTGAGCCGCTCCGCCCTCCCTCGGGTGGCGGATGTCATCAAGGCACGTGAGACACGCATCCAGAGCGATCTGGACCTTGCCCGCCGTGCCCGCAAGGACGCTGATCAGGCACAGAAGGAACTCTGCGAAGCACGGGAAAAAGCTTCCGAGGATGCAAACGCAACCATCCAGAGCATCCGTGAAACGACCAGAGACGCCATCCGGGTTCAGGCAGAAGAGACGGCCGCCCGTCTGGAAGCCGAAATCAAGAATGCCGAGGCTCAGATCATTCTCTCCCGCAACAATGCGCTGAACAGCATCAATGAGGTTGCCTCCAGCACCGCCGTGACTCTGGCAGAACGCCTCATCGGCACTGCTGACCAGAAGGCCATTGCCGCCGCTGTTGAACGCGCCCATGCCGCAGGAGCCGAGCATGTTTCATGAACCCCGTGTCTGGACAGCCATTGCCTTCGTCCTGTTTTTTGTCATCTTCGGCCGCAAGATATGGGGGGTAATTGCCTCCAAGCTTGACGAGCGTGCCAATGAGGTCCGCAAGAATCTGGATGAAGCCACACGTCTGCGTCGTGAAGCTGAACAGATGCTTGAAGATTCCAAACGTGACCACAAGCGGGCACAGGAAGAGGCTCAGCAGCTCATTGCCAAATCCAACGAAGCTGCTGAACAGATGCGGGCCCAGGCTGAGCGTGATGCGGCTGACATTGTCGCCCGCCACGAGAAGATGGCCCGTGAGCGCATTGAAGCTGCCGAGAAAATCGCCCTGCGTGACATCCGCCGTCAGGCTGCCGCTCTGGCCCTGACAGCCACGAAAGAGGTTCTCAGCAAAAAGCTGGAAGAGGATCAGGACCTCGCCAGCAGGCTCATCAATGAAGGGCTGAAAAATCTCCCGCAGGCTTTTGGTGACAGAGCTGCGTAATACGGCGCCATGACAGCCAGTAAGATGCACAGTCCCTTACTGGCTATTGTCGTTTCCGTCCTCAATGAGGGCGAGAACATCCTGCCCGTCTGTACGGAAATCCGCACGGCCCTGGCCGCCCTTCCTCCAGCGGAAGTCATCTTCGTGGATGATGGCAGTACGGATGATACCCTCCAGAAATTGCAGGAAGCCCGCCGCACCATTCTCCCGGAGCTGCGCATCCTTGTCCATCCGGACTGTCTGGGCAAATCCACGGCTCTGCGCACGGCCATCCGTGCTGCCCGTGCCCCGTGGATTGCAACAATGGATGGTGATGGACAGGATGATCCAGCCTTCATCAGCACCATGTTTGATGCTGTCCAGACGTACGGGAATGCTCCCGTCCAGCCGCTGGTTGTCGGCATCCGTCGCAAACGCAGGGACCGGCTCTCCCGCAGGCTGGCCACACGGTTTGCCAACGGGCTGCGCCAGCGTCTTCTGAAAGATAACTGCCCCGATACAGGAGGACCTCTCAAACTGTTCCAGCGGGACCTGTTTCTGGCCCTGCCCCAGTTTGAAGGCCTGCATCGCTTCATTCCCGCTCTGATGAAAAGCTATGGTGCCCCGCTGATCTGCCTTGAAACGCGGCACCGTGCCCGTCTTCATGGTCAGTCCAAATACACCAACCTTCACCGTGCCCTTGTGGGCATCCGGGACATGCTGGGCGTTCTCTGGCTACAGAAGCGGACCCGTCGGCCACCATCCCTGACCGAACTCTGAAGAGTCCCGGCCGGTCCGGCCTGCTGACTTCCTGCATAGGACCTGGCATTACATCCGCATCTGTCCCCTCCAGTCTGAAGCGGGGTATCCGTGATTCTTTCCTTCCGTCATTATGCCCTGCTGGCCGTTCTGGCGTTCCTGCTTGTCCTGCCGGGACGCATCAGCCTCCCACCGCTCGACCGGGACGAACCTCGCTACATGCAGGCCACGGCCCAGATGCTTTCGTCAGGCAATTTCCTCGACATCCGCTTTCAGGATCAGCCCCGCTATCTCCAGCCTGCGGGCATTTACTGGCTGGAGGCCGGAGCCGTAAAAGCCGCAGAGATCGTCACGCAGGATTCCAGCCTCCTGCATAAAAGCTGGCCCTATCGTATTCCGAGCCTGCTCGCCTCCACGCTCAGCATCATCCTGACAGCATGGATTGGTGCCCGCCTCTTTGGCGGAGCAGCTGGCCTGCTTGCGGCTGGCCTTCTGCTGGTCGCCCCCCTCTTTGCCGCAGAAAGCCGGATGGCGACCATTGATAGCGTCCTGCTTCTGGACATTCTCTGTCTTCAGGCCCTGCTGCTCCGGCATTTTGACGACATGAGAAAAGGACGGGCCACACCATGCCGCTACAGCATCCTTTACTGGTGTGCCCTTGGCGGTGGGCTGATGCTCAAAGGTCCCGTCGTGCTCATTCCGGCACTGGGAACCCTTGCCACTCTCTGTATCTGTCTGCGCAGCATTTCCCTCCTGCGGCAGTTACGGAGCAGCGGGGGCTGGCTGCTCAGCCTGCTCATTGTCCTGCCATGGTGCCTGGGGATCACGCTTATCAGTCATGGTGAATTCTTCCGTCGGGCCGTAGGACACAACCTGCTGGGCAAAATCACTCATGCCCAGGAAACACACGGCTTCCCTCCCGGCTATTACCTGCTCCTGTTCCTGCCCGCTTTCTGGCCGGGTGCCTTCTCGGCAGTACGGTCTCTCCCGCTGCTCTGGCAGCGGCGCATGACGCCTGAAGTCCTCTTCCTCCTCTGCTGGATCATCCCTCACTGGATCATCTTTGAGTGCCTCGCCACCAAGCTCCCCCATTACGTGCTGCCCACTTACCCGGCCATCGCCATCCTGACTGCTGCCAGCCTGTCCCGCTGGTCCATCACCCCCTTGCGGTCCCTCTGGGCCAGACTGGGCATCGGACTTTATGCCGTACTCTGGATCATGGCCGGGCTGGCCTTCTGTACTGCCGGCCCCATCCTTCTTTACAGGATGGAAGGTCATTTCTTCGCAAATGCTCTTCTGCCCGTAGGCGGCAGCCTGCCCCTGCTCCTGCTGGCAGGCTGGCTCTTCTGGAAACGGAAAGGACGGGATGGCGTTTTCTGTGCCATAGGCGCAGCCCTGCTGACCGAAATGGGCATTTTCCTCTGCGTCATCCCCCATCTGGCAAGCATCCAGCTTTCACCCCGCATTGCCACCAGCTTTGAACAGATGCGCCCCTGCCATGACAGCGTACTGATCTCCCCCTCCTACAGGGAGCCAAGCCTCATCTTCCTTACGGGGGGCACGACCCGTCTGCTCTCCCACATACAAGCCGCCCGGAGCCTGCATGACCATGCACGCTGTGACCTCGCCCTCGTGGACCAGAAAGATGACGCCACATTCAGAAAAGAACTGACACGCCTTGGAACAGAAAGCATTCTCTATGACCAGTTCGAAGGCCTGAATTACTCAAATGGCCATCACCTGCACCTCAGACTCTACGCCAGCAGTACGGCCCCTGCACCGTGACCTGATTTTCATGCTTCAATGTTATGGCTGCCCTGAAGAGAAGCGACTCGCTTTCATAAAAAATTTAATTTAAGGTGCCACATTAGTCTGTTCTGTAGGCGTGATGATGTTACGTATTTCCATTCGGCCCATGACAAGGGCATGCCATAGTCTGTTCTTATGCCCATGATCCAGGGACACGCCGCCCCTTCATCAGCCTCTTCGCCTTCATGGTCCATCACGGATATGCCTGAAGGAGTCTGCCTGACTCTCAAAGGGGAATGGAAATCACTTTCCAGCGATGAAATGCAGTTTCAGGACAATGCACTCTCATCAGTCCGGGCTGGCTCAGGGCGAAAACTCTTCATCAGGAGCGATGCGCTTGGGGACTGGGACTCCAGCTTCATCTCTTTCATCTGGAGCGTCAAACAGGCTGCGGGCAGGGCATCGCTTTCTTTCGACTGTCAGGCCCTGCCCCCCTCGGCACAGCGTCTTCTGGCCCTGCTGCCTGACCGGGCAAGCCCGCCAGCCCCCCATCAGCAGAACCGGGAAGGCATTCTGGCCCGCATAGGGGGTGCCACCACCAGTGCCATCTGCGAAGCAGGCACCTGTGCCGCCTTGATTGCAGAAGTGGGACGGGGAGCTGTCCAGTGCCTCCGAGGCAGAAGCTCCATGCGCCTCAAGGACCTGCTGGTCGATATCTGGAACGCTGGTCCATCCGCCCTGCTCATCGTCAGCATCGTCAATTTTCTGGTCGGGGCCATTCTTGCCTTCGTCGGCCTGCTGGAACTGCGAAAATTTGCTGCCGAAATCTATGTGACCAATCTGGTTGGCATTGCCTCGGCCCGTGAAATCTCCGCCATCATGACCGCCATCATAATGGCAGGCCGGACAGGCGGGGCCTATGCCGCCCGCATCTCCACCATGCAGGGCAATGAAGAAATTGACGCCCTTCAGGTTACCGGAATCCCCATAGCCGGGTACATCCTGCTGCCATCCATCCTGTCGCTGGTCATCATGATGCCGCTGCTCTATCTGTACGGCACCATGGTGTCCATATTCGGCGGCTTTGTCGTTTCCATGACCATGATGAACCTATCTCCCATCGGCTACTGGCTGACCACCTTTGATGGTGTCGAGCTGAGCCAGTTCATTTTCGGTTTCGTCAAGGCCCTGTTCTTTGCCGGATTCATCGCTCTGGCAGCCTGCCGGGTCGGACTGAAAGCGGGGCGGAGTGCCGCTGATGTCGGCATTGCCGCCACACGGGCCGTCGTGATTGGCATTGTCGGGGTCATCGCTCTGGATGCCGTTTTTGCCGTACTCGCCAATGCCGTTGGAATCTGATGATGCCTGACAGAGACACCCTCATCGCCGTCCGTGATCTGCAGCTGTCCTTCGGCCCCAAGATCATCCAGAAAAACGTGTCATTCGACCTGAAACGTGGCTCCATCTTTGCTGTCATGGGCGGGTCGGGCTGTGGCAAAAGCACCCTGCTGAGAAGCATGATCGGCCTTCTCCGCCCCACGGCTGGCCGCATCATGGTTGGCGGCGATGATTACTGGGCGCAGGATGATGTCCGCCGGACAGCCATCAACCGCCGCTATGGCGTTCTCTTCCAGAGTGGTGCCCTGTGGAGTTCCATGACCGTAGGCGAGAATGTCGCCCTGCCGCTCGAGATGTTCACGGACCTCAAGCCTGATGCCATCGAACAGCTGGTCCGCCTGAAACTTGGCCTTGTGGGCATGGAACATGCCATTGATCTCTTTCCCTTCGAGATTTCAGGCGGCATGCGCAAGCGTGCGGGCCTTGCCCGTGCGATCGCACTTGAACCTGACATCCTCTTCTTTGATGAGCCGTCCGCCGGTCTGGACCCGATCACCTCCGCCCGACTGGATGACCTGATCCTCACCCTCCGGGACGGGCTGGGGGCGACCATCATCATCGTCAGCCATGAACTGCCCAGCCTGTTCACCATTGCTGATGACGGCATTTTTCTGGATGCCATCACGCACCAGCCCATCGCCCACGGGTCCCCCCGTGACCTACATGACAGCTGTACCCTGCCAGAGGTGACAGCCTTCATGCACCGCTCTGCCTCTATCCCTTCCCAGACAGAACAGAAGGCCGAACAGCATGTCTGAAAACACCAGCAAAAAAACACAGATAGGTGCCTTCGTCGTCATTGGAGGCGTACTCCTCCTGTTTGTCGTCATGGCTTTTGGCCATCTCCGTTTCTTCTCCAAGACACGGGATGTCGCCGTCGTGTTCCAGAACTCGATTTCCGGCCTGTCCATCGGTGCGCCTGTCAATTTCCGCGGGGTAAAGGTTGGTTCTGTCAAGAGCATCACGCTACATTTCGACCCGCAAGACAGACGAGCCTATATCCCCGTCATCATTTCCCTGCAAACGGGGCAGATTCATGTCGTCCCTGATGCGTCTGGCGAGAGGGAGGTCAGCCTCCAGCAGATGATCAATAATGGTCTCCGTGCCGGACTGAACCTGCAGAGCCTCGTAACGGGCCAGTCTGACATCGAGCTGGATTTCGACAGGTCCGTTCCGGCCAGCTTGCACCCCCGCATCACCAGCCTGCCGGAAATCCCCGTCCGGCTCTCCACCATGGAGAAGCTGAAAAACACGCTGGAGCATATTCCCCTCAAGGACATCAGCCAGCATGCTGACGAGGCCCTGCTTTCCATCACTTCCCTGAGCGACAACCTCCATCAGGAACTGCCCAGCCTGATCGAAAGCATGAAGAAAACCTCCGATCAGTCCCAGGAAACGATACAGGCCGCCACAACGGCCATCCGGGACCTTCAGGTGCGGCTGGACCAGACACTGGGGAAAATGAACAGGCTTCTCGACACGGGGACCAGCCAGCTCGACATGCGTGGCAAGGACCTGCATGTAACGCTTGCCTCTGCATCACAGACACTGGAAGCCCTCCAGGACATTCTCTCCGCCCGTTCTGTTGATCGTGCCAATCTTGATGCCGCGCTGCGCGACATTGCCGCCACAGCATCATCTCTCCGTGGTTTCGCCAGCGACGTGGAACGCAATCCGCAACTTCTCCTTATGGGACGCCGTCCATGATATTTCTTTTCCGACGCACTGCTCTGGCCCTTCTGGGAGGCTGCGGCCTGCTAGCAGGCTGTGCTTCACCCCAGCTGTACATCTATACACTCGGCATTCCGCTCCATACCGATACAAAATCGTTACAGGTGTCCCCGCAGACCACTGTCGTGCAGGTCAACAGGGTTGTCATGCCAGACTATCTGGACTGTCAGGACATCATCACCCGTCAGGGTGAAGAAATCCGCCGCAGCCCCAACTCTCGCTGGGCCTCCCGCCTCTCTCTCGGTGTCACCGACCTCATCACCAACGAAGTTGCAGCAACCCAGCGTAATGCCCTTTTCACAGACCAGCCTCTGGCACAATCGGCTGACATGCAGGTCATGATTGCCATTTCCGAGTTTGACGTAGACATCAGCGGCCACGCCATCCTCAATGCACACTGGGCCATCGTTCCCCGGGACAGGCATAAACCGCTTCTCCGCAACATCGTCCATCTGGTAGCCAAAGGCCCTGTCAAAACAGATGCCGATACGGCAGCCCTGATGCGTAACCTTGTGATGCAGCTGGCGACACAGATTTCCAAATCCATCCCGGTAACACCGTAAACTCTGCCAGCATGACCGTCTGTGCTTCCATGTCCCAGAACAGAAGCACAGGCTAATACGGCGTTAATACTTTATTAAACACTTGGCTGATTGTGTTAATTTAAAATTTGTTATCTGGTAATATCTGCCTTATCCTTGAAAGATACTGATTTCGCGTCTTTCCGGGCCTGTCCATGCACATTCTTGACGTCCGTTCAAAGGTTATCCATTGAAATGCGGAGCGGGGTTTTTACGGCAGGTCCCTGTTCTGGATCAACAGGGCAGACGTTGTCAGTGTCTATGGCATATAGGACCATCTGACGAATGAAGAGGACATCTATTTCTTTCCGGAAACCCGCATAAAAAGCTTTCAGCAGACCATCAGAAACCTTGGTCCTGTCACCATCACGTATGAAAAAGACCGTTCCGACTATTCCATAAAGAATGAAGCTGGCTAGCATCTGTGCAGTGAATCCAATACTTTCAGATTTTCCAGAGACACCGTGTCACCCTGGGAGGCATCCATCTTCATTGATGATGAATTCATCAAACGTCTGACATACCTCACGGACAATCAGTGGATATCCAAGCGGACAGGTGAGACGCTGGATGTTGAGCATATCCAGTATCTTGATGATTTCCTGATAAGAATTGGCGGCTTCCTGATCGACATTCGTTCCCAGCAGGTGAATGACTTTGGGAAATACAGGACAATCCTTTTTCACGACAACTGGAAGCCCGAGATATTCCTCCTATATTCTCCCGTCATCTATATCACGGCCTTTTCCAGTGAAGCGGTCCTGAAGCAGCTGAAACTCTGCATCACATCCATCCGCCGGTTTGGCAACTATACCGGCAAGATCGTTGTCATGACTGACAAAAGCCTGACATACATTCAGGAGCTTTGCGGCGACCATGACACCAGCCGTCTCGACATAGACACGCTGCATCCATCCGATTTTGTCGGGTATGTCTGCTCAAAATACTATGTTCTGGACAAAGCCATTTACAAAGGCCATCAGCCGCTTCTCTATCTCGATCCCGACATCATCTTTGACAACGACCTGAACGTGATGCTGAAGGATGCCCTGCTCTCTGAAGAAATCTGCGCTCCTTTTGAGAGGCAGTCCCCTCTCAGGACGCAGCCTTCTGTCGGGTCCAGCCTGATCCAGCTGGATGGCCTGTCTGTCGGCACCTATGCCGTGGGCCTGAATGGCGGCACCATCATCTTCCCCAATACCGAAGCCCCGGAAACATACAATTTCATCAGGCTGGTCCGTAGAACCATACGCAATGTCGGGACAAAATACGGACGGAACTTCTGCCACTGGGCCGATCAGGAAGTTTTCAACTACATGGCCGTCAAGCTTGGTCTAGTCAATTATACCATCCTGACCAAATATGCGAACTTCATCTCCAATGACCCCTTTGACCCTTATTCAAAGAAAGGCTTCGTCCATTTCTGGGGAAATCATGATAAGGCATCCGTCATGAAACACTACATGAACCAGCTTGAAGAAATAGAGAGAAGCAGAACCCTCCATAAAGTGGTCGGATAATGCCCTCAGGCCATGTTCAGGGAATATCATGATGGAGCTAGGGCGGGTCACTTCCCTGACCTCATCATCTTCGGCATAAAATCGCCACATATCCTGGCACATTCAACCATCTGTGAAGAACAGCCGAACTGTCAGGGCATCAGAATCCTTTACAGTCCCAGTACCCATTTAATCGTCATTTCCCCGGTGACGCCACACGCCACGTCTCCGCACCCTCGGCTGTCTGGAAACCAGCAGCCTCATCAAATCAACTCCAGTAGTGAAAAGATGACCGATACTGTACAGGACTGACACCAAGCTTCTTCCGGAAAACAGCCCTCATCTGCGCCGGACTGGTAAAGCCACAATCAAAAGCGACAGCCTTGATGGCATCGTCTGTTGCTTCCAGCAGATTGCGGGCGTGATCAATGCGGACAGCCTCCACATAATCATGAGGCGTACACCCCAACTCCTTCACAAACAGGCGGGCCAGACTACGCACACTAAGGCCCGCAATGGCAGCAAGACGCTGCACAGGGAAGGCTTCTGTCAGATGGGCTGTAACATAGGCCTGCACACTGCCAAGAGGCGAATCATGAGCTGTTCCTGACATAAGCAGCGGACTGAACTGTGACTGTCCCCCCTGTCGCTGCGCCACAACGACCAGCCGCTTCGCACAGGCCAGAGCCACGGCTGAACCATGATCCTCCCTTACCAGAGCAAGAGCCAGATCAATCCCTGCCGTCACACCTGCGGATGTCACCAGCCGTCCATCCCTGACATGAATCCTGTCCGGCTGAACATCAGCCCTGGGAAAAAGTCGAGCCAGCTGCTCAGCATGCTGCCAATGTGTTGTGACAGTCCGCCCATCAAGCAGACCGGCCCATCCCAGCGTGAAAGCCCCCGTACAGATGGAACCATACCGTGCGGCCCCGCCACATGCTTCCCGCAACCAAGCTGATACCTTTCTGTCCCCGGAAGATTCAAACAGACTAGGGCCACCAGGAACAAGAACCGTATGTGCTGCGTCCGAGGCCTGCTCAAATGTCATGTGTGCTGAAAACAGCAGGCCGTTTGATGCCTGCATGGGCGCAGTGTGATGACCCGTCAGGCAACAGTCATAATGCTCACATGCGGGTAGACGGGCATTGGCTTCAGCAAACACATCCAGCGGACCTGCAACATCCAACGCCTGTATGCCTTCCTGAAGAACCAGCACCACTTTTCTGCGGGTCATAAATGCCCCTCCTTCCATCAGGTACCAGACCTAACTCCTTACGGCAGAATATCGTGCCTGTCTGGCCGTTTTCCTGCGCCATTCATGATTGCCGCTCTACCCGGTTTACGCCGATAAATTGAACATGCTCACAGCCAGAGATGATCACAACCAACCATCCGACTGTCAGCAGCATCATTCATCACAGACAGGTAAAAAGGCCATCATCATGACAGCCACCTTGCCCTCCCCCATTTCAGGCGTCAGCATTCCTGATTCCGCCCTGGCACGCGCCATTACGGAATTCATCCGTGATACGGAAACAGAACTTCTCTTCAACCATTCAAGCCGCGTTTATTTCTTTGCCGCCCTAGCCGGACAAAACCGTGGCCTGACCTTCAATGCCGAACTGCTTTATGCCGCCACCATGTTTCATGATATCGGCCTCATGCACTCACACAGCAGCCCGGACCTCCGCTTTGAAATAGATGGGGCCAATGCCGCCAAGGCGTTTCTGCAAAGCCACCACATCGACCCCTCGGACATAGAAAAAGTCTGGACCGGCATCGCCCTGCACACCACACCGGGCATTCCCCAGTTCATGCACCCCATCATCGCCCTGACTACAGCAGGTGTTGAAATGGATGTATTGGGTCTGGCCTATCAGGACTATCCGGATGACATCCGGGAAGCCGTCATTTCCGCCTTCCCACGGACTCCAGCCTTCAAGGAAGACATCATCCAGAGCTTCTATAATGGTATCAAACACAAGCCCGAGACGACCTTCGGCAATGTCAAAGCCGATGTCCTCGCTGACAAGGACCCTCATTTCCACAGGGGCAATTTCTGCTCCATCATCCGCTGCTCCCACTGGGCTGGATAAATATAGAAACCATCATGATTCCCATTAAGGTCATGAGAAACACCCACAGGATCACCCCGGGATGATCCTGTGGCACCCTCATGTCCACAAAAACATACCCGCCGCCCCATAGGGAAGAACAGCCCGGACGACCGGTATTTTCTAGAGAAATCATGGTGGAGCTAAGGGGAGTCGAACCCCTGACCTCCTCATTGCGAACGAGGCGCTCTCCCAACTGAGCTATAGCCCCACAATCTTCGGCCGCCAGAACATCACGAGCGGCAGGGCCTGTCAAGCGGGCTGCAATTAAACTCGCCAGCTGCGTGGAAGATTGTTACATGTGTCGGACTGCGTTGTCTCACGCCATCAGGAAGGATACCTGCCTGTGCATGCCGCTCTCATCTATCTCCAGATCACGAACCTGCTCATGGTGCTTCTGGATATCTATACATGGATCATCCTCGCCTACTGTCTGACGACCATGGCCATCAGTTTTGGCGTCGTAAACCCGAACTCCAACCGTTTCATCCAGAGCCTTGTCGAAATTCTGGCCAGACTGGTGGAGCCTGTGCTTCAGCCCATCCGCAATATTCTGCCGCCAACAGGAATGATGGACTTTTCTCCTCTCATCCTGCTGCTGGCCATCCAGTATGGTGCTCCTTTCATCCTGAAAACCATTTTCAGAACGGTCTTCCTGTCCCAGGTCCAGGGCTGACACGAAAAAACCCCCGCCTCTTCAGGACGAGGGTTTTCTTCTGCGCCACAAGGCAGACCGGTCAGAACACGGCAAACACGGCGGCCTGCGGGGAAATCGAACGGGACGTGTTATGCCCGGCTACCGGCAGGATCACACCGACAATCCCGCCGACACTTGATGTCCAGTTATATTCGATCCCAGGACCGACATTGAAAGCACCGGACCAGCCCGTACGGGAATGGATATACTGTTTCGAATACCGGTTATACCCATTGACCGAATTGGATGAAGACCAGGTGTGGTACAGGTCCAGCGCAAAAACCCATTTCTTGGTGATGCCCAGCTCCACGGAGCCACCATCATTCCCGTAAGGACCAGCATGGCCCCGCCCGACAAAGCCTTTCTCCGTTCCATAGCTGGTGATGTTCCGCAACTTCGTGCTGGCAACAGGGTGACGGACCTGCGCCCAGAGGCGGATACGCATGGCATGTTTGAAGAACGGCAGTGCAAACTGGCTATGCACACCATAACGGAGTGCCCAGACGCCCTGACCAACGCCTTCCGAAGCATTGGAGAGGTTCTTATAGTCACCCGTTGGCGTATTCACACCAAAATAGAGCGTGATGGATGGCGTATAATGAGGCGTCAGCCGGTACTGGAACTCCACCGGAAGGTCATTGAACTTCAGACCGGAATGTTTGGTGTGGTTTCCCCAGCTATAGCTGTATGTCGGCAGCAGATAGATGGAGAGATGGTTCGTGATCCCATATTTCGCCAGTGAGAACTGGGAAATGGAATGCTGCCCACCCGCACCCTTCATCGTGTTGAGATGCCCGTTGGAATCAAACGCTCCTGCGGGCAGGCCAGCAGCAACGTAAGGTTCCACCGCAATCATGCCCGGTGTCGGCAGTGCTGGTGAAGGCGAATAGAGAGACCCCGTGTACCACTGTTCCGGCAAGGGTTTCGGGCCTGGTTTTTCCGCAATGGAGACGACCGGCTGCTGCGCTGCCGCCTCATGAGAGGCCGTACCGCTCATTGCAGTGGCCTTGGCAGGCTGTGCGGCCTTGCCCGTTTTTTTGACAGATTTGTCATCTGTCTGGGAACCGGCGTTGGCAGCAATGGCGGCATCCGCGGCGTATAGCTTTGCAGAGACACCATAAGTACCTGCAAAAAGGCTGGACAGAAGGGCTGCATAACGCACGGACTTCTTCATCACGGTGAACCATCTTTCATTGCTGCGATAAAAAAATATTACGACAGCAAAAAGATATTTTGCAATAGCGAAGTGAAAAATTATTTATATCTGAAACATATTCCATTTGTTTTATCTATCCGAAACGCTCCCGGAAACGATGAAACAACTAGCTGTTTTTACATGATTTTCATGAAGCCGTACCGCCGACCGTCAATCCGCTGACTTTCAGCATCGGCTGCCCTACACCCACGGGAACACCCTGCCCGGCCTTGCCGCATGTCCCTATGCCGGGGTCCAGTTCCATGGTGGGACCGATCATGCTGATCTGCTCCATCACGTCAGACCCGCTACCGATCAGGGTGGCTCCACGGACGGGAGCCGTGACCCGCCCATCCTCGATCAGATAGGCCTCCGAGGCTGCGAAGACGAACTTGCCGGACGTGATGTCGACCTGCCCGCCACCGAAATTACGGGCATAAAGGCCTTTCTTTATGGAGCGGACCATCTCTTCTTCCGATGCGTTCCCACCAGCCATGACGGTATTGGTCATGCGAGGCATCGGCGCATGAGCGTAAGACTGCCGCCGCCCATTCCCCGTCGGGGCCACCCCTGTCAGGCGGGCATTCAGACGGTCCTGCATGTAGCCCTGCAGAATGCCGTCCTCAATCAGCACGGTCCGGCTGGTGGGCGTTCCCTCATCATCCATGTTCAGGGAGCCACGACGTTCCGGCAATGTGCCATCATCCAGCACCGTCACGCCCGGTGCAGCAATGCGCCTGCCGACACAGCCGGAGAAAACGGACGTCCCCTTCCGGTTGAAATCCCCTTCCAGCCCGTGACCGACGGCCTCATGCAGCAGAATGCCCGGCCAGCCGGCCCCCAGCACGACCGGCATCTCTCCAGCCGGGGCCGCCACGGCGTCCAGATTGACCAGAGCCTGCCGCAGGGCCTCCTGCGTCATGGCCTGCCAGCATGAAGCTTCCATCAGACGGGACAGGACATACCGTCCCCCCTGTCCGGCACGGCCACTTTCCCGTCGCCCGTCCTGCTCGACCACGACTGAAACATCGAGCCGCACCAGAGGGCGGACATCCACCAGAGGGCCAGCCTGTTCGCCCTGGAAACAGAAAGGCCGCAGAATACGCACAACCTGCCACTGCGTATTGAGCGTGGCATTGACCTGCACGACACGGCGATCCAGCCCCCGGCCATAGGCATCAATTTCACCCAGCAGGGCAACACGTCGGGAAAAGTCACTGCCCTCCACAGGATGCCCGGCACCATAGAGGGCGGAACGTCCTTCCACCGAGTGAGACTGAGGCTTCTGGTCAGGCTTCAAACCCGTGCGTTCCGCACTGTCCAGCCCTTCGCCCGCCCGCAGGAGTGCCTCCATGCCCAGAAGGTCAGAATGAGCAAAGATGGTCTGGCTGCCCAGCACGCCCCGCAGGCCAAAACCCGAGGACCGGTTGAAACCGGCATTCCGCAGAAGGCCATTCTCCAGCCCCAGCGTCTCTTCTTCCCGATATTCCAGAAACAGTTCGCCATCATCCATGCCGGACAGGCTCCGGGCAAGCTGACGCTCCACATCATCATGAGTCCACGGCAGAGCGTCGTGGAAAAACAGGGAATCAGAAATTTTCGTCAGGGAAGACTCAGACATGACCACCAGATGGATTTTTCCAATCGGCTCAGGAGCCGAGAAGTATAAGGAACTGAAACGGCACTGTCTCATAAAATGAAGTTTATGAGCAAGCACTCGACAGAAGACCGATTGTCCCCTAATCGTTTTGCTATCAGTTCAAAAAATGCGAGGCATGCAGCCATGGCAAAAAAAGCAGTTTCCTCTCCTTCCGCACAACGCCCTTCCCCTCAGAAAGCCGCCGTCCAGCGCGTGTTTGAGCTGATCGAAGAGCATGGCATCGAATTTGTTGACCTCCGCTTCACCGACACGAAGGGCAAATGGCAGCACACCACCCAGACCGTCCGTACCATCGAAGATGACACCTTCACGGAAGGCTTCATGTTCGACGGGTCTTCCATCCAAGGCTGGAAAGCCATCAACGAGTCCGACATGGTCCTCCTGCCGGACCCGGAAACAGCCGTGGTTGACCCTTTCTCCGCCCGCCCGCAGCTCATCCTCATCTGTGACATCATCGACCCCAGAACGGGCGGCTATTACAACCGTGACCCCCGTGCGACTGCCAAGCAGGCTGAAGCCTACTTGAAGAAGAGCGGCCTAGGTGACACGGCCTTCTTCGGCCCGGAAGCTGAATTCTTCATCTTCGACAGTGTCCGCTTTGGCACGGGCGAGAATTACGGCACCTACCATCTCGACAGCATCGAGGGGCCGGAAGCCTCCATGAAGGAATATCCGGAAGGCAACATGGGCCACCGCCCGGCCCGCAAGGGTGGTTACTTCCCCGTCCCCCCGGTGGACAGCGAACATGACCTGCGTGCCGAAATGCTTGCCACCATGGGCGAGATGGGCCTGCCGATCGAGAAACACCACCATGAAGTGGCCCGCAGCCAGCACGAGCTGGGCACGGCATTTGCCACACTGGTGAAATCTGCCGACTTCATGCAGATTTACAAATACTGCGTGCATAACGTTGCCCATTCCTACGGCAAGACGGCAACCTTCATGCCAAAGCCGATCTATGGCGATAACGGCACAGGCATGCATGTGCATCAGTCCGTCTGGAAGGACGGCAAGCCGCTCTTCGCGGGCAAACGCTATGCTGACCTCTCTGATGAAGCCCTGTACTATATCGGTGGCATCATCAAGCACGCCAAAGCACTGAACGCCTTCACCAACCCGTCCACCAACTCCTACAAGCGTCTGATCCCGGGTTTTGAAGCCCCCGTGCTGCTGGCCTACTCATCCGCCAACCGCTCTGCCTCCTGTCGTATCCCGCACGCCACCAGCCCGAAGGCAAAACGTGTCGAGGTCCGCTTCCCCGACCCGACAGCCAACCCTTACCTTGCTTTCAGTGCCATGCTGATGGCTGGTCTGGACGGCATCCGCAACAAGATCCACCCGGGTGAAGCCATGGACAAGGACCTGTACGAGCTGCCGCCGGAAGAGCTGAACATGATCCCGACCGTCTGCGGCTCCCTGCGTGAAGCTCTGGAAGCCCTGAAGACGGATCATGCCTTCCTGCTGGAAGGGGATGTCTTCACCAAAGATCAGATCGAGAGCTACATCACGCTCAAGATGCAGGAAGTGTACCGCTTCGAGCATACACCGCACCCGGTCGAGTTCGAGATGTACTATTCCGTCTGATCCTGTCCGGACTGTTTCCGGCTTCCCTATTCCGCAGGGAAGCCGGAAAACGGGAAAGAGACCATACAAAAAAACCGCCTGCCCTTCCTGGAAGAGCAGGCGGTTTTTTCATAAGGATCAGCTCCCTCCCCATGAGGAGAGGGAGCCTGTCCCATCAGCCATGCTGTTTGGGTACACCACTTTCTGCCACATCCCACAGCCAGGCAGCACCACGCACGCCGGAGCTGTCACCATGACGGTTCTGCACGATGGGCGTCGTGCAGGGAGAGGTAATCACATAGCGGGGCAGAATCTTGGGCACACGCTCATAAATGCTGGGCAGATTGGACACGCCACCACCAAGCACGATCACGTCCGGATCAAGGAAGTTGACAGCCAGAGCGCAGGCACGGGCAAAACGGTCCATGTACAGGTCAAGCGCACGGATGGCCGCTTCATCTCCATTACGGGCCGCATCCTCAATCCCGTTCGGGGAGCGGTTGCCTTCACCCTTCCACTCAGCAGCCAGAGCCGGACCACAGAGATAACGCTCCTGACAGCCCTCATTGCCACAAAAACATTTCCGCATGGGCATGTCTTCCGGCTTGGCCCATGGCAGCGGAATATGCCCCCACTCACCTGCAATGTGATGATGGCCGGACAGGACACGGGCATTCGCCACGATGCCACCGCCCATGCCTGTCCCGATGATCACACCCAGAACGGTTGAATATCCCGCACCGGCACCATCAGCCGCTTCGGAAAGGGCAAAACAGTTGGCATCATTCTCAACCCGGACAGGACGGCCAAGGCTCTCTTCCACATCACGCTTGAAGGGATTGTTATTCAGCCATGTTGCGTTGGAATTGCGGACAAGCCCTGTTTCCGGGGACAGGGAACCGGGAATGCCGATGCCCAGCGTGGAAGTCAGCTGCGTGCCAGTAATGCGATGAGCCGGAACACAGCCGATCTGATCTTCGGCCTTCAGCACGAGGTCCCGGATGGCCTCAATGGCCTTGTCATAGACACCGGGGTTCGGGATGCGCTCACGCAGCACTTCCTTGCCGCCACGGTCCAGCGCAAGAATCTCGATTTTCGTGCCGCCAAAATCAATTCCCAGACGATAATCAGCCATTGGTGATTCTCCCTAATTTCAGCTTACGAGGTAGGCTGTAACGGCTGCTGACGGATGACTTCCAGCACGGCCCCATGTTCCCTGGCAAAGCTGGCCAGCTCTCCAAAATGCTCACTGGCGAGATGCTCTTCAAATCCAGCCTGACTGGCCCAGATTTCGCTGACCGTGAAGCGGCCTTTTTTCTCAGCATCACGGGAAATCTCGTAACGCTTGCAGGCTTTTTCCTTCAGGGAATGACCGGCACAGACCTGCACCACCTTCTCCAGCTGATCAGCCTTATTTTCTGAAATGGTCGCAATTGCCAGAATATGGATGGCTTCACTCATCTCGACTCTCCTCGAGCTCCCACGCTCAGCAGCACGGATCACGCTGAGCAAAAAACCGGCCTTTGACAAGACACGTTCCCGTCACGTCCCTTCCCTGCCGGAAAGGCACCAGGCATGCCGTGTCTCAGCCCAAGTATGAGAGCGAGCCTCAACAAAAAACAGGGCCATGTAAAGCCCTGTCCTGAAAACTTCCCCATGATCTGTCCCCCATACGGACAGATCATGAAATCACCTCAGGCCTGCCAGTCAGTGCCCCGTTTTGGGAACGAATGGCAGGGCCGTGACGGTGACCGTATGCGGCTGGCCATCCGCATCCACAGCGAACAATGTTGTCCCTTCTGCCGCATGGGAGGGCGTGACATAGCCCATTGCGATCATGGCCCGCAGCGTCGGACTGAAACAGCCGGAGGTGATACGCCCCACCTGCTCGGTTCTGGCCTCATCCGAGAACAGTTCCACACCACCGGCCAGCAGAACATCCGCCTCAGGGCGCAGGCCAACCCGCTGGCGATAGACACCATGCTCCATCTGCCCTTCAATCGTCTCGGCACCGGGGTACCCCCCCGCACGCTCCCCACCGGCACGGCGGCAGGTGGCGATGCTCCCCACCAGAGCCGCCTCCACGGGCGATGTTGCCCGGTCGATATCCACCCCGTACAGGCACAGCCCGGCTTCCATCCTCAGGCTGTTGCGGGTTTCCAGACCGGCAGGTTCAACCTCAGCTTCACTCAGGAGACGGCGGGCAAAGGCTTCTGCCTGTTCAGCCGCTATGGAGATGTCAAACCCTTCCATCCCCGTATATCCGAAACGGGACACGATGAGGACGCCACCTTCCCACGGCATCTCGAGACTGTCCCGATAGTGCATGTTCGTGATGGTCGCATGATCCAGAATGCGGGACAGAACCTCTGCCGAAGATGGCCCCTGAAGGGACAGCATGGCCCTGTCAAATTCCCGGACCAGCTTGCAGTCACCACTGAGGGCATTCTCAAGATAATCTGCGTTGTCCTCCCTGTTCTCACCGTTCAGCACCAAAAGGAAATCATCCCCCTGGCGGGAAATGGCGAGGTCATCACGGATGCCACCATGATCGGTCGTCAGCAGGCCATACAGCACCCGGTTCGGGCCAAGCCCCTTGATATCCAGAGGCATGAGGGCTTCGAGGGCCTCTGCCGCAACGGCGGGATCATCCTCTTTCGCACGAATGCGAATCTGCCCCAGAAAGGAAATGTCGAACAGTCCGGCCTGCTTGCGGGTATGGAGATGCTCCACTTCCATGCCGGAAGGGTAATGCTCGGGCAGTGCATAACCCGCATAGCCCCCCATCTGGGCATTCAGCTCTTCATGAAGAGCCTGAAGGGGGCTGGGCTTCAATGTCTCATCCGTCATTCTGTTTTCATCCTGCTAGACAGGGGGAACCGCCAATCTGCCAGCTTCATTCCCCCCTGACAATCCGGGCTGCGGCAGTGTCACTGTCGGTCTACGTCACCGATAAGGCAGAAACAGGTCAGCTCTCTGCTTCCAGAGCGGCCAGAACATCAGGCTTCATGCTCACGCTCTGTGCCTGGGTCGGGAAGGAACCTTCCTCAACCTGCCGGACATAGTGGGAGAGTGCCCCCACCATCTGTTCCCCAATTTCAGCAAAACGATGGGCATGACGGGGTGATTTCCCCTCGAAGAGACCCAGAACGTCGTGCCAGACCTGAACCTGCCCGTCACAGCCCGGACCCGCCCCGATCCCGATGGTCGGAATGCTCACTGTTCCGGAAACCAGAGCCGCCAGCTCGGCAGGGATGACCTCCAGCACGATGCCGAAGGCCCCGGCCTCTTCCAGCGCACGGGCATCATCCAGCAGCTTCCGGGCGGCTGCCACCTGCTTGGCCTGCGCCCGCAAGCCGATCTGATGCTGGGACTGTGGCGTCAGCCCCAGATGCCCCATGACAGGCACACCCATTTCCGTCAGGCGACGGACGATCGGAGCAATCTCCCGCCCACCTTCCAGCTTCAGGGCCTGCCCGCCACCTTCCTGCATCACACGCCGGGCAGCATCCACCGCATCCTGTTCCGTTGCGTAGGAGAGGAACGGCAGGTCCACCACCACGAGAGCCTTGTGGCTGCCCCGCATGACCATCCGGGCATGGTAGATCATGTCCTCCACACGCACGGGCAGGGTCGTGTCCCGCCCCTGCATGACCATGCCCAGAGAATCCCCCACCAGAATGACCGGCACGCCCGCCTGCTCGGCAATCAGGGCCGAGGCATAATCATAGACCGTGAGCATGGCGATCCGCCGGCCCTCGTCCTTCATTTTCTGAAAGTCTGCGACTGTTGTCCGGCGCATGGTGGGGTTCCTTCTCTATGGTCTCACGAATGGGGGAGGTTCTGGGCGATATAAGGAGGCAGGCTGAAAGAGGCAACATGCACCTCCGGCGTCCAGTACTGGCAGCCTGCCTCAATACCCTTCGCACGGCGGGCCAGTTCGGCCACGTCCGGCTTGTGGGGCGGCGTGCCCTTCTTGGCCATGCCCAGTGTCATGAACCCACCGACATAGGTCGGCACGGCAGCCAGATAGGCCGTGACATGAGGGAAGAACTTTGCACGACGGGCCGTTGTTTCCCGCAGCTCATCGGCCTGCTGGAAGGGGACACCACACTGGTTGACGATGATCCCCTCATCCGAAAGGATGCGGGCACAGTTCTCGTAAAAATCATCCGTAAAGAGGACATCGCCCACACCGATCGGGTCCGTGCTGTCCACGATGATGACATCAAAAGCCGCATCATCGGATTTCTTGACGTAATCAATCCCGTCCCCGACGATGACCTCAGCCCGTGGGTCATTCCACGCATCCTTGCCGAACATGGGCAGATGCTGCTTGGAAAGTTCGATCACATCACCATCAATCTCCACCATGACGGCCTTCTCGACCGTTTCATGCTGGAGAACACGGCGCAGCACGCCGCCATCACCGGCCCCGATGATGAGAACACGTTTCGGGTTCGGGTGCATGAAGAGTGGCACATGGGCCAGCATCTCCTGATAGATGAACTCATCCCGTTCCGTGATCTGCACGATGCCATCCAGCACCAGCACACGGCCGTGGCTGCTGCTCTCGAAAATGCGGATGTCCTGAAACGGTGATTTCTTGTGGACCAGCTCTTTCACCACTCTGAAACGCTGGCCCCAGTCGGGGTAAAGGGCCTCGTTGAACCAGGTCCCGGAAGACGTGCCAGATGTCATGGCGGCATCCTTTCTTCATCACGGAACTGCGTCAGCCATACCCCCGATGGAGGGAATGGCATGATGCGCAGCCCCTTGCCCCCGCTCCCTCACCCAGCATGAACGCTGGCCAGCGAACAGGACAATAACAGCTTCTATCAAAAATCAGGGAGAAAACCGGTCTTCCTGATCCAGCTTACCGGCCCGTATGCCGTGTCTCGCTGACACGTCCACGTCTGAAAGCATCAATCTCCACACGTCCCGCCTGAAACAGCTCCTGCATGACAGGGACGGACATGTTGGGATCGCACACACCGCACATAAAGATGTCAACGGCGGCGAAATGACGCTCAGGCCATGTATGGATGGAAATATGGCTCTCAGCCAGAACCAGCACACCAGACACACCACCGTTAGGTGTGAAATGGTGGAAATGACCGTGGAGAATGGTCGCCCCGGCTGCCTCGGCAGCACGCCTCAGAGTGGCGTCGATCTGATCGGGGTCATCCAGATTTCTGGCATTCCAGAAATCAATGAGAAGATGGTTCCCTGCGTAGGTGATACCATCACGCTTGATGAAAAAGTCCTTACAGTCCTCAAAGACCGTATCGATTGCTTCAGTGTTCTGGATATCTCTCGGAAGGTCCGATTCCATCCCCAGTCGAGCAAGTGCGTCCATAACGTACCCCTGAACCAGCAGATTGCCGCATCCTCACCCAATGAAGGAGCGGAAGGCTTGACCTCTAGGGGAATATAACGTTCAGCGCAACTCTATTCTGCCCCTTCAGGGGGAAATTGCCCAAATGAAGCCATAATAAAAATGGGGAGGAAAGCCCTCCCCATTCGTAAAAACCAGCTATTGGCTCTCAGTTGCGGGTCTTGTCAACCAGCTTGTTCTTGGCAATCCACGGCATCATTTCACGCAGCTTGGCACCAACTTTTTCAATCTGATGCTGCTCGTCACGGGCACGAGATGCCTTGAAGCTGACATTACCGGACTGGTTTTCCAGAATGAAGTTGCGGACGAAGGTTCCGTTCTGGATGTCCTTCAGAACTTCACGCATGGCCTCCTTGGCTGCCGGGGTCACGACGCGCGGACCGCTGACATATTCACCATACTCGGCCGTATTGGAGATGGAGTAGTTGACGTTGGAGATGCCGCCTTCATACAGCAGGTCCACGATCAGCTTCATTTCATGCAGACACTCGAAGTAGGCCATTTCCGGGGCATAGCCAGCTTCCACCAGCGTCTCGAAACCGGCCTTGATCAGCTCGATCGTGCCACCGCACAGCACGGCCTGTTCACCGAACAGGTCGGTTTCCACTTCCTCACGGAAGCTCGTCTCGATCACGCCAGCACGGCCACCACCGACGGCGGACGCATAGGCCAGAGCCACATCCTTGGCATGACCGGAGGCATCCTGATGCACGGCCACCAGGCACGGCACGCCACCGCCACGCTGATATTCAGAACGCACGGTATGACCCGGACCCTTCGGAGCGATCAGGAACACGTCCATCTCCGGTGTCGGCTCGATCAGGCGGAAATGGATGGCCAGACCATGAGCGAACACCAGAGCCGTACCGGGCTTCAGGTTCGGGGCCAGCTGCTCCTTGTACAGGGCGGCCTGGCCTTCATCCGGTGTCAGGATCATCACGACATCGGCCCATGCAGCCGCCTCAGCAGGCGTCACGACACGGAAACCGGCAGCCTCTGCCTTGGCCTTCGCCTTTGACTCCGGACGCAGGGCAACCACAATGTCCCTCACGCCACTGTCACGCAGGTTGTTGGCGTGGGCATGACCCTGGCTGCCGTAACCAATGATGGCAACCTTCTTCTCACAGATCAGATTGATGTCCGCATCACGATCATAATAAACACGCATGACTTTTACTCTTCCTCACTCAACAGGTACGGATTCCTGCCCCGTACCGACGGGAGATCACTCCCCAACATGAAACTCTCAATCCCGCCATCCGTGCCCGACAGGGCATCAGACAGCCGGTAAAACTCCTGATCAGACGAGATGCCTGCCCTCTTCCGTCAGCCGGGCACCGCCAAAGACACGCCCCGGCCCGAGAAGCATCTGGTCATGTGCGGAACCGGACGGAATCATCGGGAAGCAGCCTTCCTCCTGTTCCACCTGAACATCCAGCAGGACCGGCCCCTCATGGTTCAGCATGGTCTCGATGGCCTCATCCAGCCCGCCCTTCGTCCCGACCCGCAGCCCACGGATGCCGAACGATTCCGCCAGTTTCACGAAGTCCGGCAAGGCCGCACTGTAGGAATGGGAATAGCGGGATTCATAAACCAGCTCCTGCCACTGCCGCACCATGCCCATATACTGGTTGTTCACAATGAAAATCTTCACCGGCAGACGGTACTGGGCAATGGTCCCCAGCTCCTGAATGTTCATCAGGGTGGAAGCCTCACCGGCAATGTCGATCACCAGGGCATCCGGATGGGCGATCTGTGCCCCCACAGCAGCAGGCAGACCATACCCCATGGTTCCCAGCCCGCCTGACGTCAGCCAGTGGTTGGGTTCATCAAACCCGAAATGCTGGGCCGCCCACATCTGATGCTGGCCGACCTCGGTGGAAACGAAGCACTCTTTCCCACCGGCCCTGACTTTCTCATAAAGGCGGTGGATGGCGTATTGTGGCTTGATGCTGGCCGTATCGGCTTCGTCCTGCCGGAACCCGAAACCATCAACGGCCCGCCACTGGCCAATCTCCTGCCACCAGCCGGACAGGTCTGGAGCTTTCGTAGCACCCCAGCCTTCCAGCAGGGCCTTCAGCGTATCCTTCAGGTCTCCCTGCAAGGTCACGTCGACCTTCACGATCTTGCCGAACTCACGCGGGTCAATGTCCGCCTGAATCTTGAAGGAATGCGGTGAAAAACCGTCAATACGGCCCGTCACCCGGTCATCAAACCGGGCACCCAGAGCAATCAGCACATCACAGTCATGAGCGGCCATGTTGGCTTCCACGGCACCGTGCATCCCCAGCATTCCCAGAAAATGGTCACTGGAAGACGGATAGGCTCCCAGCCCCATCAGGGTGGATGTCACGGGAAAGCCCGTCTTCTCCGCCAGCTGCCGCAGCAGCTTTGCCGCTTCCGGCCCTGCATTGACGACACCACCACCGACATAGAGCAGCGGCTTGCGGGCCTTCTTCATGGCCTCGATGGCATGACTAACGGACTGTGCCTCCAGAGACACAGCAGGCTTCTCCTGCTTCACCTCTGCAGGACGGGAAGACAGGGGAGCCTCAGATGCCGTGATGTTCTTGGGAATATCGACGAAAACAGGGCCGGGCCGTCCGGACCGAGCCAGGGCGAAGGCTTCCCGCAGGGTCGGGGCCAGAGCCGCCGCCTCACGCACCTGAACACTGGCCTTGGTCGCCGGCCTGGTGATGTTCACCATGTCCGCTTCCTGGAAAGCATCCGTACCGATCACCGACACGGGCACCTGCCCTGCCAGACAGACCAGCGGGACGGAATCCATCTTTGCATCCATCAGGCCCGTTACGGTATTCGTCGCACCGGGGCCGGATGTCACCAGCACCACGCCAACCCTGCCGGTGGAACGGGCATAGGCCTCGGCCGCATGGGTTGCCGCCTGCTCATGCCGCACCAGAATATGACGGATCTTCTTCTGCTTGAAGAGTTCATCATAAATGGGAATGACAGCCCCACCCGGATAGCCGAAAATAACATCCACGCCTTCTTCTTCAAGAACACGCAGAATGACCTCGGCCCCTGTTGCCATCATGGGAGCAGTCTCGCTGGCAGGCATGGCGATGTCCTCTTGCCGGTTAACGCAACGCTTCTGCTCTATCGCCCCTGAACAGGCCCGTCAATTCTGGATGATATAAAATATTCAATTTCACGCATTTTTTTACTCAAAAAGAACTCTTTTGAGCTGGTTCTTTGAAATATTATTTCGCCATCTCCATCCCGGCCCAGCTCATGATGGCGGAACCATGTGGCCTGACGGCGAGTATAGCGGCCAATGGCCCGGGTGGCGTTCAGCCGGGCCTCCTCCAGGCTGCACTGGCCTTCCAGCACCTGCCCCAGCTCCGGCACGCCGTGGGCACGCATGGCAGGAAGACTGGGAGACAGCTTCTGCTCACGCAGGGCCGCCACCTCATCCATGGCTCCGGCAGCCACCATAGCGTCAAAACGCTGGACAATGGCAGCCCGCAATTCATCACGGGGAGGATCAAGCTGGAACGAAATGAAACGGTAAGGTGCCGCTGGCAGTGCCCTGTCCTCCCGCCATGAGGCCAGTCCCCGGCCTGTGCCCACGAAAACCTCCCACGCGCGGCTTATCCTCTGGGAATCCTGCCCGTGAAGCCGGGAGGCTGTCTGCGGGTCCACCTTCATCAATTTTTCGTGCAGGGCTTCCGGGCCGATCTCGGCCAGCAGGGTACGGGCTTCCTGCCGGGCCTCTTCTCCGGAGTCGGGCACTTCCACAAGGCCATCCGTCAGGGCACGGAGATACATGCCTGTCCCGCCACAGAGGATCGGCAGACGCCCGGCCCGGCGGCAGGCCGCCATTTCTGCCAGAACCTGCTCCCGCCACCATGCCACGCTGCCGGGTGTGGCCGCTGGCAGAACCCCATAAAGACGGTGAGGAAGGGCCGCTTCCTCTTCCTCGCTGGGGCGGGCCGTCAGGATGCGCAGTTCCTCATAAACCTGCATGGAATCCGCATTGATGACCGTACCACAATACAGGTCTGCCAAATGAAAGGCCAAAGCCGACTTGCCCGAACAGGTCGGCCCCGCCACAATGAGGGCGTTTTCAGAAGAGTTCATACACTTATTCTGCCATATCTTCTGATCTTTTAGCGAGAGATGTCATGTCCCTTCCCTGTGTTCTGACTCTTGTTGCCAATCGCCGCCACGGGACCCTTCCCAAAGAGGCGATCGACATTGCCCGCACTCTTGTCAAAGGTGAATCACCGGTCGTCCTGTCCGAAGGTGAAGCCGTCGACATTTTCTGCCCGCCACCCGGCCCCGGTGATGCCACGCCTGCAACAATCCGTGCCGCCCTTGCTCCCTACAAGGTCGACGCCATTCTTACGAAGACCCGTGGCCGCCGCAAAGCCGTGCTTGTCTCCGACATGGACAGCACCATCTTTGATGGCGAGACATTGGACGATCTGGCCAAGGCAACCGGCACAGGCGACTATGTGGCCGAGATCACCAAACGTGCCATGAATGGCGAGATGGAGTTCGATGAATCCCTCCGCAAGCGGACCATCGGGCTGAAAGGACATCCTGAATCCCTGCTGAAAGACGTTCTGGAGCATCTGCCCTTCACGGACGGCATTAAGGAGCTGGTGCAGACCATGAAAGCCAACGGCGCACGCACGGCTCTCATCTCTGGCGGGTTCGACTGGTTCACCGAACGGGCTGCAAAAAAACTCGGTTTTGATGAACATTACGGCAACCAGCTTGAAATCAAGGATGGCATCATCACCGGTCAGCTGATCGGTGACATTCTCGGCCCTGATGCCAAGAAAGAACATCTGGAAACCATCTGTGCCGAGCGGGGCGTCAAGCTCTCTGCCAGCCTGACAACGGGTGATGGTGCCAATGACATCCCGATGCTCAAGGCGGCCGGTCTCGGCATTGCCTATCATGCCAAGCCGAATGTCCGTCAGGTGATCGAACAGCAGGTCAACTTTGCCGGGATGCGCGTGCATCTCTTTGCACAGGGCTACAAGGCCTCTGACATCGTGAGCGACTGACAGGTCATCCCGCTTTTCCGTGTCAGTCGGCCCTACCGACGGACACGGCTCCGGCCCGTGCGTTTAAAAACGGCGGGCCTTTTTTGTACCCTGCCTTTTGGCACGGATATGCCCACCCAGACGCTCCAGCGTTTCTTTCAGCCCGTCATCCTCGATGCCGCTCACGGGAACAGGGGCGGCGTCCTTCCATGGTCTTTTCGACGGGGCCGACCGCCTGCGCTGGACGGGGCGGTCCTGCACCAGCTTTATGTAATGCAGGGCTTCCTCTCCATGCAGACCGCAGGCCGTATTGATGTTGGCCAGAATACGGGGGGCCGCATACTGCATCTCCACGGCTGCCGGACCACAGCAGCGGATGGTCAGCACACCAGGCCGCAGACGGCATGGTTCGCTCACCTCCGCCAGGGCAGAACCAACCAGCATGTCCCATTCCATGAGCAGACGCACATAGAGCGGTGATTTCTTGCGAAAGATGGGCTTTGTCAGCACGGGCAGAAAAGCACCAATCATGCGTGCCCTGCCCCGGCGGCGTTCAGTCCAGCCCCTGCCGTCCGTCTTCCGTTCCTGCCCTGAGACTGATGAACGGGCAGGTTTCTTCATGCCGGTGCTGTCTGCCATAAGTCCATTCCATCATGATGCGTATGGAGCCTTCATACCATCATCACGGGGAGAGACGGAAACAGTTCAGCATCGCCCCCTTGCCCCGGCATCCTTTCTTCGTCATAGACACCGGCGTGACACCTGATGCTTCCCTTCTCCTTCACTGGTATGACCGCCATCGCCGTACCCTGCCCTGGCGTGCGGCCCCTGGCCAGCAGGCAGACCCGTATCATGTCTGGCTGAGCGAAATCATGCTTCAGCAGACCGTCGTGCAGACGGTCATTCCCTATTATGAGCGTTTTCTGGAACGTTTCCCGACTGTCGATGCTCTGGCAGAAGCCCCACAGGAAGACGTTCTTCAGCTCTGGGCCGGACTGGGCTATTACGCACGAGCACGCAATCTTCATGCCTGCGCCCGGGCCATTCACAGGCTGGGAGGCTTCCCCCGCACGATTGAAGGCTTGCAGGCACTTCCCGGCATCGGGACCTATACCTCCCGTGCCATTGCAGCCATTGCCTTCAACATTCCGGCTGTCCCGGTTGATGGCAATGTGGAGCGCATCACGGCACGGCTCAATGCCGTGGAAGATCCTCTGCCTGCATCCCGGCCCCTGCTGGCCCGGCTTGCCAGCCATCTGAATGATGACCCGGCAGCACAGGCCCGTCCCTCCGATTTTGCACAGGCCCTGTTCGATCTCGGGGCCAGTCTCTGCTCGCCCCGCTCTCCCTCCTGCCTGACATGCCCGTGGCGGGACTGCTGCCTGGCCAAGGCCCGCAACATGGCCGAAACGCTACCGGCCCGGCAGAAGAAAAAGACCCGCCCCACACGTCATGCCATTCTCTTCCGTGTCCTTGATCCAGAAGGACATGTCCTGCTCCGTTCCCGCCCGTCAGAAGGGCTATTGGGCGGAACCGATGAACTCCCCGGCACACCGTGGTCCGAAGGCAGAAGCACACCCTCTCCAGCCCGGCTGGCTGAAACGGCTTTCACCCGTCATGCTCCCGTGCAGGCACAATGGGAGGAATGTGGAGAGGTCAAACACATTTTCAGTCATTTCACACTGCTGGTCCGGGTCTATGGCTGCACGCTCCCCGAAAAAAGCAACTACCCGATCGACCCGGCACATGGGCGGTTTCTCCCTCCCGGGGACGCCATTCTTTCCAGCGTGATGAAGAAATGCCTGCTTGTCGGGACCCGTCACCGGCCCCGCATGACGTGACATGTTTCACATGAAACACAAAAAAATGGAGGCCGGAAACCGGCCCCCATCAAGTTCTTGTGCGTGAACGGGGATAACTGGAAAGAACTCAGGCCAGCTTCTTGACCAGACCGGCCACATGCCCACCGAGGAAACGGGCACCTTCCAGCTCGGTCTCGCTTGGCTGACGGGAACCATCGCCATTGGCAACGGTCGTGGCACCGTAAGGCGACCCACCAACGACCTCATCATTCCGCATCTGGCCCTGGAAGCTGTAAGGCAGACCGCTAATGACCATGCCATGATGCAGCAGGTTGGACATCAGGGAATAGAGTGTCGTTTCCTGACCGCCATGCTGTGTGGCCGTGGAGGTGAACACGGCACCAACCTTGCCGATCAGCTGGCCATTGGCCCAGAGACCGCCGGTCTGATCCCAGAAATTGGCCATCTGTGCCGGCAGACGCCCGAAACGGGTCGGTGCCCCGACGATGATGCCATCATACTCAACCAGTTCATCCGGGGATGCGACCGGAGCTTCCTGCTCCAGCTTGAAATGATTGGCTCTGGCAGCGTCTTCCGGCACCAGTTCCGGCACACGCTTCACGACGACATCGACACCTGCTGCCCGCACGCCTTCAGCAATATTGTGGGCCATGGTCTCAACATGACCATAGGAGGAATAATACAGTACGAGAATCTTGGACATTTCAGGTCACCCTTCCTGCTGGCTCCTTCCACATGTCAGAAGCTCCAACTGTCTTCAGGGGTACCGTGTCCACCGTCTGGTGAACAGACCAAAATCAGAAAGGAAACCTTTCAGCTTTTGAAACCATTCCCTGATCCTACCCAGTTCCCCCAGAAACACTCAGAGAGGCGGACACCATGAAGGTGTCTCGAACTGCCTGACGAGATGCTCCATGAGCAGGCTGACCCTCTGGGGGCGCAGCTTCGTGGCTGTCGTCACAAGATAGAGGGCAACATCTTCCATCACCTGCCATTCCGGCATCATCTCTTCCAGCCGTCCATCCCTGATGGCCTCATTCACCATGAAATCGGGCAGCAGCCCGAAGCCGAGACCAGCCTCCAGGGCAGGAATGAACCCCTCCGCATTATCCGAGCGTATCCGTGCCTGCTGGGACAGCATATGGCTCTCCCCCGTGCGGGAGTCCGTGAGCCTGATGGTCCCGCAGGACGGGCTGTTGACGTAAACGAAACTCTTCCCGCCTTCCAGTTCCCGTGGGTGCGTGGGACGCCCCAGCTGGTCCAGATACGCTGGCGACGCCACAAGCAGACGCCGCACCGTGCATATCCTGCGGGCCTTGAGAGCCGAATCCGCCAGGGTGGCGATGCGGATTGCCAGATCATACCCCTCCGAAACCAGATCAACGAAGGTATCGGTAAAGCTGATGGACACATCAATATCGGGATAGGTTTCAAGAAACGCAGGCAGAACAGGGGCAACATACCGGAGACCGAAGGTGGTTGGTGCCGTCATGCGGATAAGCCCGGAAGGCTGGACACGCCCGCCCCTTGCTTCATTTTCCGCAAGTTCCGCTTCCAGAAACATGCGGTTGGCCCGCTCCAGCACAAGCTGACCTGTCTGCGTAATGGACATGTGCCGGGAATTGCGGCTGAACAACGCCACACCAAGGGTCTCTTCCAGCCGGCTTACCGCTTTTGAGACCGTCGGGGCCGATAGCTGAAGCTCCCTGGCTGCCTGAGAGAACGACCCATGTTCGGCAACCTTGGCAAAAATCCCCCACGCCTCAAAATCCGGCAGTTTCATGCACTGTTCCTTTCCATTTCTTACCCGGCCTCACACAACACGCCTCACCCTGCGCTCACATCTGCTCAGGAAATGTGAAGGAAAACGATGTCATAAATTATGGCACTGCTGTCTTTCTTTCATGTCTATATAAAATGTCTCCCATAGTCCCCAGCTATTTACCTGTCTCCAACAGGTAAAACTGCGACACCATGATTGATATTCGCCCTTTTGAACATCTCGGCCATGCCGAACACGGCTGGCTGGATGCCCGTCATCATTTCTCTTTCGCCCATTATCTGGACCACGAACGGATGGGCTGGGGGCCGCTGCGTGTCTGGAATGACGATACCATCGCCCCCGGTACCGGGTTCGACACACATCCCCACAGGGATATGGAAATCATCACCTATGTCCGTCAGGGGGTCATCACCCACAGAGACAGCCTTGGCAATACGGGCCGGACCGGAGCAGGCGACGTACAGGTCATGTCAGCAGGAACGGGAATATTCCATAGCGAACATAACCTTGAATCCATTCCGACACAGATATTCCAGATATGGATCATCCCGACCGAAACCGGGCACAGCCCCTCATGGGCCACACGACGTTTCCCCGGAAAGGACCAGACAGGCCAGTTCACCATTCTGGCTTCCGGTCATCCGGAGGATGAAGGTGCCCTTCCCCTCCACACCAAAGCCCGTGTGCTGGGACTGACCATGCGGAAAGGCCAGAAAACCGAATACAGGCCTGGAAAAGAGCGGATGGGCTATCTTGTCCCCGCAGCGGGCACCCTGCTGCTGAACGGACAGACCATCACGGCACGGAGCGGCGCAGCCATTGCCCGGGAAGACATCCTCTTTCTGGAAGCTCTGGACGACAATACCGAGATCGTGCTGGTCGATATGGTTCCATGAAAGGGCAATGCCCCTGACAGGCGTCCCACCCGAAAAGATCACGGCTTCATCTGGCATGTTTCCCGTGAAACATGTAAGCCTGTAAACGATCTTGGCAGGGAGCATCATACCATGAACACCCATCAGACGACCCCCGAAGCATCCACCATGCAGACCGTATGGCTGCTGGATGCCACGGGGCAGATGCTGGGCCATGACACCTTGCAGGACAGGATCATCCGCCAGCCATTCAGCCCCCGCACTCTGCCGGGGTTGAGTCTTCAGCTGGAAACGCCCCTGCCGGAAAAGCACAGTGCCTCCCCCATCAGGGCACATTTCCAGAAACAGGTCTCCCTGCCCTTCCCCCTGCCCGACGTTGATGTCCTCCCCACCATGCAGGACCTTGTGGCCCTGCGGGCTACGGGAGACGAACCGAACTGGGTCGGCCTTGCGGAAGACAGGCGGAACATCATTTTCAACGCTCCGAAAATGACAGCCACGGACTATTTCCTTCCCCTGACGAAGGAAACCTTCCTTGGCCTTGCCATGCTTTTCAACCGCAGCCAGATTTACGTGCAGACTGAAAATGGTGCCCCTGTCGGTCCGGCCGCTTTCCTGCCCGACATGTCCTTCGGGCTGGGTCTGGGCAACATGGCCGTTCCCCTTGCAGGCAACATGAGCATCATCCGGCAGCTGACCCGCCTTGCCCCCAGGGAAAGCATAACCTGGCTGTTCCAGGAAGACCGTTCCCTCACGATACGGCGTGCAGACTAACACGACCTGACAGCATCCATCCAGCCGAAGCATGAAAAAAGGCCCTCCGGGAGATGAGTCCCGGAGGGCCTTTTCCAGTGCCCCCTTCCGGTTTCCCGGAAAGGGGATGAAAGAGTCTCAGCCCTTCAGTGCCTTGCGGACACCCTCGGCATAGGCCGGATCAATCTTCTCGAAGAGACCCAGCTGACGCTCGATGATGTTCTGCGGCACGCTAGCCATGGCACCGGCAATGTTGTTGTACAGACGCTGCTTCTGGGCATCATCGAACAGATGATACAGGGCACGCGGCTGTGCGAAGTCGTCACCATCCGTACGATGCTCGTAGTAGGTGGCATCCCCGCTCACACGCAGCGGCGGTTCCATCGCAGCCAGGTCTTCCACCGGACCACCGAAGGAATTCGGCTCGTAGAAGTCACCATCACCACGCTTCGGCTCATCAAAGCGCATGGCGCCATCGAGGTGATAGTTCTTCACCTTGATCTTCGGACGGTTGATCGGCAGGGACTCATAGTGCGTACCAACACGGTAGCGGTGAGCATCCGCATAGGCGAAGATACGGCCCTGAAGCATCCTGTCCGGGGAGAACCCGATGCCCGGCACAATGTTGGACGGAGAGAAGGAAGCCTGTTCAACCTCGGAGAAATAGTCATCCGGGTTGCGGTTCAGTTCCAGCTCACCAACCTCGATCAGCGGATAGTCCTTGTGGGACCAGACCTTGGTCACGTCGAACGGGTTGAAGTTGACGCGCTCGGCCTCTTCTTCCCCCATCACCTGAATGTAGAACGTCCATTTGGGGAAATTCCCCTTCTCGATGTTCTCATATAGGTCTTCCTGGGTGGACTCGCGGGTCTTGGCCACGACCTCGGCAGCTTCCTCGGTCGTATAGAACTCATGGCCCTGCTGGGTTTTGAAGTGGAACTTCACCCAGAAGCGTTCACCCTTGGCGTTCCACAGGGAATAGGTATGACTGCCATACCCGTTCATGTTGCGGATGCCCTTGGGGATACCACGGTCAGACATCAGGATGGTGACCTGATGCAGGCTCTCCGGGCTGAGGGACCAGAAATCCCACATGGCCGTTGCAGAGCGCAGGTTGGTACGGGGATGACGCTTCTGCGTGTGGATAAAGTCCGGGAACTTGATGGGATCACGGATGAAGAAGACCGGGGTGTTGTTACCCACCAGGTCCCAGTTGCCGTCATCGGTATAGAACTTCAGTGCCCAGCCACGCACGTCACGCTCGGCATCAGCAGCACCACGCTCACCAGCGACGGTGGAAGCACGCAGGAACATGTCCGTCTTCTTGCCAACCTTGGAGAAGATGGACGCACAGCTGTACTTCGTGATGTCCTTGGTGATGGTCAGTGTCCCGTGAGCACCAACGCCCTTGGCATGAACGGTACGTTCCGGAATACGCTCACGGTTCTGATGGGCGAGCTTCTCGATCAGCTGGTAGTTTTCCAGCAGCAGCGGGCCACGGGGACCAGCGGACTTGCTGTCCTGGTTGCTCACCCACGGGGCACCGGCGGTCGTGCGAATGATATTCTTATCAGACATCTAAAGGACTCCTTCCTTCTATCTGATTTCGGAAAATAGGTATCACCAACGGAAAAAGGAAGATGATTGATCCTGTTTCTCTAATAAACAGTCCTGATCCAGTCCGGTATCAACCTTTAGTTAGGGAGGGTAAGCATGTTTTCAGACACTGTCCATCCCTCTCTGCTTGAATGCTGTCCTCCATTAAAAGCTTTTAATAGAGATATAACTTCAGTTTATGAGAATGATACGCAATAACTTCTTTCTGGTTATTTCAGTTATTAACAGGACCGTTCAAATCTCATTCCCAGGACGGGCTGTTTTACTGTCTCTTTTCTTTCAGAACAGACGTGCCATCTTCATGAAAATGAACGTCACGGCCATGGCAGCGATGCACAGCCCGCCCGCAAAGATGGTCCCCAGCCCGCCAGACGCCAGAAACATGCCGCCCGTGTTCATGCCGAAAAACCCCGTGACCAGAGTGGCCGGCAGCATGAGAGTCGTCACGATGGACACGATGCACAGCCGACGGTTGGTTTCCTCGGCCTGACTGGAGGCCAGTTCATCCTGAAGGGAACGGGCACGATCGTGCAAAGCGATAAGATCATCCAGTGCCGCATGAATCTGCCGTTCGGCCCGGTCTCGCAGGTCATCCTCGGCCCATTCCGGCAGCTCAAGGTCTTCATCACGCAGAACACGGTCAATCGGCATGACCACACGCCGCAGCTCGGTCGAGCGACGGCGGACCTTGCCGACAATACCACCCAGATGACCAAGGTCAGACCCATGCACGATGGCCAGGAGAACATCCTCGGCCCGGTCCAGTTCATCATCAAGCTGTGCCAGCTGACGCCGCACCGTTCCGGTAAAATCCCGCAGGACACGGTCAATCACCCCTGCCGGATTCCGGGGAACCCCCTGTGTCTGGAGTGAACGATAAGCAGCCCCCAGAATGGGGATGGGCGTACGCCGTGTCGTGATCAGGACATTCTGCCGCATGGCAAACCGCCAGACACAGATCTCCCGATCCTCTTCCGCCAGCGCATCATCAAAAGCCGGCAGGGCACCCCAGACCGTGTCATCAGCCGCCTCAAGAGCGATGCCATAATCCGTCTCGGCCAGCATGGTCCCGACATCTTCCGGCATTCCCGACAGACGCCCCACGGAGCTGCGGGCGGAACTGTGGACCGTATCGAAATGCAGCCAGCACCAGCCATCTTTCACGGATACGGCCTCATACCCCTCCTCCCCGGGGGACTGGAGGATGCGCTGCACATCTTCAGCACCCAGCTGCCTGATTCCCTGCCCCGGCATGGCCTCGATCGCCCAGACAAGCCCCTTGATCCGGGGGGTCATGGGATGGCTGTTTACCTTCAGGGAAGGATCAAGCACTGTGAAGGTAAAGTTCGGAACAGTATTGTCGGGCACAGCCACCCCCCATTACAGCTTGTCCTGCCCAGAACGAAGGCAACAGGCCATACCTCCCGCCGGGAGCAGCCGATGGTCCAGACATGTGGATATCGCCCGTTCTCTGGCACGTTGCCCGGAGGGACGCAATATGGGCACCGCCATTTTCTGGTGGGAAACTATTGATCCGCTCTTCTTTCCACCCTTCCGGCAAGGCTCTATAGTTTTCCCGATGCCTGAACCGTGAACAGGCCTCGCCTTCCCCGCGGTTCCATCCATAATCATCAACTGCTGAAAGCTGAGGAAGCATATATGGCTACGCAGGATTACAAGGTTCGTGACATGTCCCTGGCCGACTGGGGCCGCAAGGAAATCTCCATTGCCGAGGGTGAAATGCCGGGCCTGATGGCCCTCCGTGAGGAATATGGCAAAAGCCAGCCCCTGAAAGGTGCCCGGATCGCCGGCTGCCTGCACATGACCATTCAGACTGCCGTGCTGATCGAAACGCTGATCGCCCTGGGTGCCACGGTCCGCTGGTCCTCCTGCAACGTGTTTTCCACGCAGGATCAGGCTGCCGCTGCCATTGCTGCTGCCAACATTCCCGTTTTCGCCTGGAAGGGCATGAACGAGGAAGAGTTCATCTGGTGCATCGAGCAGACCATCACAGGCCCGGATGGCTGGACACCCAACATGATCCTCGATGATGGCGGTGACCTGACCACCCTCATGCATGAGAAATATCCTGAGCTTCTCAAGGACGTCCGTGGCATTTCCGAAGAAACGACCACGGGCGTGCACCGTCTCTGGGACATGGAGCGCAAGGGCACGCTCAAGGTTCCGGCCATCAATGTCAATGACAGCGTGACCAAGTCCAAGTTCGACAACCTCTATGGCTGCCGTGAAAGCCTCGTGGATGCCATCCGCCGTGGCACCGATGTCATGATGGCTGGCAAGGTTGCCGTCGTGGCCGGTTATGGTGATGTCGGTAAAGGCTCTGCTGCCTCCCTCCGCAGCGCAGGCTGCCGTGTGCTGGTGACGGAAGTTGACCCGATCTGCGCCCTTCAGGCCGCCATGGAAGGCTATGAGGTCGTCACGATGGAGAATGCCGCTCCCCGTGGTGACATTTTCGTGACCTGCACCGGCAACGAAGACATCATCACCATCGAGCACATGCGTGAGATGAAGGACCGGGCCATCGTCTGCAATATCGGGCATTTCGACAGTGAAATTCAGGTCTCTGCCCTGCGCAACCACAAATGGACCAACATCAAGCCACAGGTTGATGAGATCGAGCTGGCTCCGAACCGCCGTCTCATTCTTCTGTCCGAAGGCCGTCTGGTCAATCTGGGTAACGCCACCGGCCACCCGTCCTTCGTGATGTCCGCCTCCTTCACCAACCAGACACTGGCCCAGATCGAACTCTGGAACGCAAAGACTGGCCAGTATGAGGCAGGAAAAGTTTATACTCTGCCAAAAATCCTTGATGAAAAGGTTGCGGCTCTCCATCTTGCCAAAGTGGGAGCCACGCTCTCCAAAATGACACAGGCCCAGGCTGATTATATCGGGGTTTCCCCGACCGGGCCGTTCAAGCACGATCTGTACCGTTACTGATCACTTTGCCGTCCGTTCCCTGCCATCACTCCGGTGGCAGGGAACCGCTGACCACTTACTCCTGTTTCAGGGAAGGAACATATCATGGGTCTTTTCAACGACATCGTTTCCAAGGTCTCCGGCTTCGCCAAGAGCCTGTTCGGCTCCTCCACGGCAGACGCTGCCGAAACTCCGCAGCCCGATGCTGCTCCGGCCGCCGCTGATGCAGCAGCCCCCTCCATTGCTCAGGTGGATGTGGATGCCGTCCTGAAGGAACTGGCTGCCAAGGCAGGCCAACCCCTGAACTACAAGGAGTCCATTGTCGACCTGCTCAAGCTCCTCGGCCTCGACAGCTCCCTGAAAGCCCGCCAGTCTCTGGCTGACGAGCTGCACTATACCGGGGACAAGAACGACACGGCCACAATGAATGTCTGGCTCATCAAGCAGGTCTACACCGAGCTTGCCAACAATGGCGGCAAGATCCCGGCTGGCTGGGGTCACTGATCCCCATTCCTGGCAGGAAACTTCCTGACCAGACAAAGAAAACCCCTCCGCCCATTCATGAGCGGAGGGGTTTTCTTTGTCCTCAGATATCCAGCAGCAGACGGCGCGGGTCTTCAATCAGCTCTTTCAGCCTCACAAGGAAACTGACAGCCTCCCGCCCATCCACCAGACGATGATCGTAGGAAAGAGCCACATACATCATCGGACGGATGACCACCTGCCCATCCACCGCCACGGGACGGTCCTGGATGGCATGCATCCCCAGAACACCAGACTGCGGCGCATTGAGAATGGGGGTGGAGAGCAGCGACCCGAAAATACCGCCATTCGTGATGGTGAAGCTGCCGCCTTCAAGCTCCTTCAGGGCAAGGCCGCCCTTGCGGGCACGTCTACCATAATCGGCGATCTGCCGCTCCAGTTTGGCAAAACCCAGCGTCTCAGCTTCCCGCAGGACAGGGACAACCAGCCCCCGTTCCGTTCCCACGGCAATGCCCAGATTGACGTGATCCTGATAGACAATTTCATTGCCTTCAATCCGGGCATTCAGCACCGGAAAATCCTTCAGTGCCCCCACGATGGCCCGTGCAAAGAAAGACATGAACCCCAGACGGGCACCGTCATGCTTCTTCTCAAACAGGTCCCGATACTGGCTGCGCAGAGCCTTGACGGCACTCATGTCGACTTCATTGAATGTCGTCAGGATGGCCGCATTGTTCTGGGCCGCCTTGAGATTACGGGCAATGGTCTGACGCAGACGACTCATGGGCACACGCCGCTCCCCTGTCACCTTCCCGGCAGAAGCCTTTCCAGACCCGACAGAGGGCGGTACGGGAGCTGTCTGGATGACCGTCCCTCCAGACACTGTGTCAGACACATCACTGCCCGACACGGCCGGACCATGATCCGTCACATTCTGTTCAGCCGTCGTCTGGAGTGACACGTCCCGTTCCTTTAAGGCCTGCGGTTCAGGAGCCGTAGCCTGATCATCCACATGGGCAATCACCTGCCCGACCTCGACATCGGTCCCTTCCGCCAGGTCATGTTTCAGTTTTCCGGCAACCGGTGCGGGTACATCCAGTGTGACCTTGTCCGTTTCCAGCTCCAGAACAGCCTCCCCGGCCTGCACGTAGTCGCCGGACTGTTTCAGCCAACGCATCACGGTTGCCTGTTTCAGGCTTTCACCAAGCACAGGGACCTTAATTTCAACCGTCATCGTGACTCCTGCCATTCCAGAACTTGAAAAACAGGCCTGCCCCCCTACATGCCGGGGGAGGTCCAGCCTCCATGCTTTATTATATCCCCTGATGCGGGGATAGGGTAAAGCCTTCTCTCTGTCTTTTCACTTTTCTTGAGGGACATGTCATGTCTTACTCTCCCCCTCCCTTTCTCCAGTCTGATCATGTTTCATCCCGTACACGCTCCATCCTGCTCAGAAGAATGGAGCAGGAACAGGGCAGACGAGAAAATCTGTCCCCGGAAGCTTTCCAGCTTCTCGAGACCGTCTGTGATGACATCCTGCCCCAGCAGTTTCTTCTGGGTGATCTACGTCTCAATCTGGCTGTCATGATTGATCAGTCCCTTGCAGGATCGGGTGATGGTTGGCGTTTTGCTGAACTGCCTGCCGACCTTCAGGCATGGGAAGATGGCCTGACGTCACTGAATCAGTATGCCCAGGCTCTTTTTTCGCAGAATTATACCGCCCTTCATGCTGACCAGAGAGGCGTGGTTCTGGACCAGGCTTTTGACGGAACATTGCCAGAGCATGATCAGGCTGTTTTTTCACCTGAACAGATGGCATTATGGAGCGGTGACTTACGCCATAACATCGTATCCTTTTTTCTGGCGCATCCTGTCGTGCAGGACAGGCTGGGAATTTCAGCCAACATGACAGGAGGAGATCATATAATTCAGGGATTTAAGGCTGATTCCCTGACAGACAAGGAAGGCTTTGAGCCAGATCATAAACGCCATTTCATGGCTCAGTCATAGATCAGAAATATGGGGTCTGACTGCTTGTTTATAGGATCAGAAGAACCGGTTCGTAGAGCTGGATCACGGTGTTCCTTGGAAGACATGTTTCAGTGCTTCGTTCTGGTGTGATGCAGTTTTTTTCGTCTGACTGTCGAATATCACAACAGTTAAATTATAAATTTATAATTTAGATGATGTAGAAAAACCTTGTGGAAACTGGGGTACCCGGTTTTCTGAAAATGTACCCCAGCTTGCTCACAGTGTGTACAACTCCACAAAACAAGGAAGATCAAGGGATGCAGAATGTTATCCCTCCTTTTCCACAGAACCCCTGTGTACAATCCCCTTTTTATAAGGGGGTACAGTACCGTCCCCGGTACTCGGTACCTCATCTCCTGTCAGGCAGTAATGTCCCCATGTACCCCAGTACGAACGTCTTTCATTCATGAACGGATAAGAAGAGTCTCATGAGCCAACAGAATTCTCCCAATTTTTCTCAGGATACTGTCGATGTTGTCGTTATTGGAACGGGAGCAGGTGGTGCCCCCCTGACGGCCCGGCTTGCCATGGCTGGGCGTCGGGTTGTGGCACTGGAGGCGGGACCGGCTTTCAGTGCCCGGTCCCATACGCCGGATGAACCGGCGGCCCAGGAACTGTACTGGCTGCATGAACGTCTGTCAGGTGGCGGGACGCCTCAGGCCTTTGGTGGTAATAACAGTGGAACGGGCATAGGGGGGTCCCTTCTTCATTACGGAGCCTTTCTGCCCCGCATGGATGCCCGGGATTATCGGCTGTTCAGCGAGAGTGGCAAAGGTGTCGACTGGCCCTTCGGTGCGGAAGAGCTTCAGCCTTATGTGGAAGAGGTGGAACGTTTCATCGGCGTGAGTGGTCCAGCGCATTATCCGTGGGACGCCGACCGTCATTATGCCTATCCGCCGCTGGCACCCAACATGGCGGCTCTGAAAATGCGTCAGGCCTGTGACAATGTCGGGCTGCGTCATGCTGATGGTCCCGTGGCCGTGATTACGAAAGATCATGACCAGCCGCATTTTGGACGGCGGGAACAGTGCGTGAACTGTGGAGCCTGTCATCAGGGCTGCCGGAACGGGGCGAAATCAGGTGTGGACAACACATATCTGCCTCTGGCCTGTGCTCATGGGGCAGAGCTGCGTCCTGGCTGCATGGCGACGGGGTTTGAGCGGGATAGCCAGGGACGCATTACGGCAGTCATCTATGTGCGGAATGGTCGGGAAGAGCGGCAGAAATGCAGGGCTGTGGTGCTGTCCGCCGGGGCCGTGGAAACGGCCCGTCTGCTGCTGAATAATGGTCTGGCGAACAGTTCCGGGCAGGTGGGCCGTAATTACATGACGCATGTTTCCACGCAGGTATGGGGCATCTTTGATGAGGAAACCCAACCGAACAAGGGTTATCCGTCCCTGACCATCTCTGAAGACATGATGCGGCCGAAGGATGCCGATTTTGCAGGGGGATATCTGCTCCAGTCTCTGGGCATGATGCCGCTGACATGGGCTGCCAATCTTGTCCGGGCCGATGGACGGCGTGGTGAGGCACTCAGCCGTACACTGGCTGCCTATAATTACAGTGCCGGGATTGGCATGCATGGTGAGAGTCTGCCAAGCGAGAAGAACCGTGTGACGCTTTCTGACGAGAAGGATGCTTTCGGTCTGCCCAAGCCACGGATTGACCATACATATGGGCCGAATGAGGAAGCCATGCACCATCATGCGTCCCGTCTGATGGTGAAGATGTGGGAGTCCATCGGTGCGAAGGACATCCGTATCATCAGCCGTGCGGCCCACATGATCGGGACCTGCCGGATGGGGATGGATGCGGGGGCGGCCGTGGTCAATCCATATGGGCGCAGCTTTGACATCGACAATCTGTGGATCAGCGATCACTCTACCTTCCCGAGTTCTGGAGCGGCCAATCCGGCCCTGACCATCATGGCCCTGTCCCTGCGGACGGCAGATGCCATGCTGAAACAGGTTTGAAGGGCCTTTAAGGCCATGTGAGGGCTGCTTGACAGTGCAGCCCTCTTTCACCTAGGAAGAAAGCCGACCTGACGGTGGCGGCGTCCTGCCTTGCCTGCCGGGTCATCTCCTTCTTACCGGAAGGCAGTTTTGCCGGTTTTCGTGGGATGGTTTCTCGGACCGTCCAGGCTGGCTGGTCTGCCTGTGGCGTGGCCCCTGCATGGCTGTGCAGGTATCCGGCCTGTATTCTGGTTCTACGTCCATCCCGCTTTTCTCCCCACCGGGGCACATCAAGGCGCATCATTTCATGCATCTCGCCGAACTGAAGAAGAAATCTCCTGCTGATCTGCTGGCTTTTGCTGAGGAACTGGAGGTTGAAAACGCATCGTCCCTGCGCAAGCAGGACATGATGTTTGCCATCCTCAAGAGCCTCGCCGAGCGTGACCAGGCAATTTATGGTGAAGGCACACTTGAGATCCTGCCGGATGGCTTCGGCTTCCTGCGCAGCCCGGAAGCCAACTATCTGCCCGGTCCGGATGACATCTATGTGTCTCCTGCACAGGTGCGACGTTTTGCGCTGCGGCCCGGTGATACGGTGGAAGGCGAGATCCGTGCCCCGCGGGATGGTGAACGGTACTTTGCGCTTCAGAAGGTCAACACCATCAATTTCGAGGCTCCGGAGCAGGTCCGGACCCGGATCAATTTTGACAACCTGACACCTCTCTTCCCTGAACGCCGTCTCCGCATGGAGACTGAGCCGAAGGGTGAGGTCAGTGCTGCCCCGGCTCCGGCCAAGGGCAAGGGACGTGACCGCAAGGACCAGAAGGATTACACCTCCCGTGTGATCGATCTGGTCTCTCCCATCGGCATGGGCCAGCGTGCCCTGATCGTTGCCCCGCCAAGAACGGGCAAGACGGTGATGCTCCAGAGCATTGCGGCCTCCATTTCCGCCAATCATCCGGATGTGTTCCTCATCGTCCTTCTGATTGACGAGCGGCCGGAGGAAGTGACGGACATGGCCCGTTCTGTCCGTGGTGAGGTTGTGTCCTCCACCTTCGATGAGCCGGCGCACCGTCATGTGCAGGTGACGGAAATGGTACTGGAAAAGGCCAAGCGTCTTGTTGAGCACAAGCGTGACGTGGTCATCCTGCTGGATTCCATCACTCGTCTGGCCCGTGCCTATAACACCGTCGTGCCGTCATCCGGCAAGGTGCTGACTGGTGGTGTGGATGCCAACGCACTCCAGCGGCCGAAGCGTTTCTTCGGTGCGGCCCGTAACATCGAGGAAGGTGGCTCCCTGACGATCATTGCCACGGCCCTGATTGATACGGGGTCCCGCATGGATGAAGTCATCTTTGAAGAATTTAAGGGAACGGGTAACTCCGAGCTGATGTTGGATCGCAAGCTGGCAGACAAGCGGACCTTCCCGGCTATCGACATCACCAAGTCCGGTACCCGCAAGGAAGAGCTGCTGGTGGATCGGGCCTCCCTCTCCAAGATGTGGGTCCTGCGCCGTATCCTTGCCCCGATGGGCACGATGGATGCCATGGACTTCCTGCTGGACAAGCTGCGCTACAGCAAGACCAATCAGGACTTCTTTGATGCGATGAACAACTGAGCATCAGACTGAACGTATCAGTCTAAAAGAAAAGGCAGGCCCCGTATGGGACCTGCCTTTTTCTGTGACGAGTCTGTTGGACTGGTTTTCCTTTAATGTGGGATCAGCATGTGGAACAGGCTGGCCACCAGAATGATGGTGACCGTGCCCGCTACCCAGAGGCCGAGGAACCAGCCCAGACGTTTGCGAAAAGAAGCCGGGACTTTCTTTTCATCGTATGTGGTGAATTTAGTGATATCCATCGGCTTTGGTGACCTTTCCACGGAAGAGATAATAGGAATAGATTGAGTAACCCGTGATGATGGGCAGCAGGATGACCGTTCCGGCAAGCTGGAAGAGCTGGCTGGGGACAGGTGAGGCGACATCCCACAATGTCAAGGTCGGGGGGACGGCATAGGGCCAGATGGTGATGGCCAGTCCAACCAGACTGAGCAGGAACCACCCTATTGTGCAGAGAAATGGCGTGATGGCATGGTCCCTGTCCAGAGTGCGCCACATCAGGAAACCGGCCAGAGCCACCAGCAGCGGGACAGGCAGGCAGAGCAGGATGTTCGGGAAGGCAATCCAGCGATGCAGATAGGGGGCATGAAGGAAGGGCGTCCAGCAGCTGACGGCAATGATGCAGAGCAGCATCAGGACGGACAGTGTCTTGGACCAGCGGCGGCACTGCTCTTCCAGCTCATCTGACGTGCGCCAGACAAGCCATGTCGTGCCCAGCAGGGCATAGCCAATGACAACGGACAGGCCACAGAGGACACTGAAGGGGGACAGCCAGTCCATGGGGTTACCAGCAAAAGCTCCATTGCTGGTGTGGATACCCTGAACATACCCGCCAAGAATGCATCCCTGACAGAAGGCGGCAAGGGTAGAGCCTGCCATGAAGCTCGTGTTCCAGAAGGTCCGGTGGCTGGGGGAATGCGCCATGATGCGGAACTCGAACGCAACGCCACGGAAGATCAGCGCACCCAGCATGATGATGATGGGGATGTAAAAGGCAGGCAGCAGCGTGCTGTAGGCTCCGGGGAAGACCCCGAACAGGGTCGCGCCTCCCAGAACCATCCATGTTTCATTGCCATCCCAGACGGGGGCAATGGTGTTGACCATGATGTCACGATGGTCCGGCTTCTTCTCGAAAGCGAAGAGCATGCCGATGCCCAGATCGAAGCCATCGAGAATGACATAGACTGAAATGGCCAGAATGACGATGAAGGCCCAGATGAAGGGCAGATAGTAGGCGAGGCCGGACATGTCAGGGTGCCTCCTTGTTCTGAGAGACCGTGTGATGGTGGCTTCCGAGGATCATGATGTCATCCTGGGCACTGTCGGCGGCTTCTGGCGCGGCACGGAGCAGGCGGACGAGCATCAGGAGGCCGGAGCCGAAGACGAAGACATAGACCACGACAAAAAGCAGCATGGAGAAAGACAGGCTGGAAAGAGCCAGTGGTGAGGCACTGTCTTTCGTGCGGAGCAGGCCATAGACGGTCCAGGGCTGGCGGCCCACCTCCGTCGTGACCCAGCCACAGAGCAGGGCCAGAAAACCGGCCGGTGCCATGAAGAGCATGACCCGCAGGAAGAGCGGATGCTCAAAGAGACGTTTCCTGTGGCGCAGCCAGAGCGACCACAGACCGCAGAGGAACATGAGGCCCCCCAGAGCAATCATGATGCGGAAGGAGAAGAACACGATTGGTGAAGGGGCACGCTGGTCCGCCGGGTAATCCTTCAGTCCGGGAACCTTGCCATTGATGTCGTGGGTCAGGATGAAGGACCCCAGAAGCGGAATGCCTATGGCATAATCCGTATGTTCGGTCTTCATGTTCGGGATGCCGAACAGCAGTTCGGAAGCCCGTCTTTCGCTTGTCCAGTCGCCTTCCATGGCGGCAATCTTGGCAGGCTGATATTTCAGGGTGTTCAGCCCGTGCATGTCCCCGGCCACGATCTGGAGAGGGGCCGTGACGACAATCATCCAGAGGGACAGGGAGAACATCAGGCGGACCGTACTGTCTGCCTGAATCCCGTTCTTTCTGGCCCTGAGCAGATGCCAGGCACCCGCTGCCGCCACGGTGAAGGCCACTGACAGCATGGCGGCCAGTGCCATGTGGGTGATCCGGTAGGGGAAAGAGGGATTGAAGATGATGGCCAGCCAGTCATGCGGCAAGAAGTGGCCTGTCTTCGGGTCGATGACATAGCCCCGTGGGGTCTGCATCCATGAATTGGAGGCGAGAATCCACGTCATGGAAATCAGTGTTCCCGTCGTGACGGCGCAGGTCGCAAAGAAGTGCATCCTGCGGCCCACACGGTTCAGCCCGAAGAGCATGACCCCGAGGAAGCCGGCTTCCATGAAGAAGGCCGTCATGACTTCGTAGGAGAGCAGGACACCGGTGATCGGCCCTGCCTTGGCGGAGAACCCAGCCCAGTTGGTTCCGAATTCGTAAGCCATCACGATCCCGGAAACGACTCCCATGCCGAAGACGATTGAAAAGACCTTCAACCAGTATTTGAAGAGATTCAAATAACGGTCATCATTCGTTTTTAGCCACATTCCTTCCAGAAAAGTGAGAAAGACGGATAACCCTATGGAGAAGGCAGGAAAAATTATATGTACGCCGACAGTAAATGCGAATTGTATTCGTGCGATTATCAGGGGTAAATCATGGTCTTGAACCATAAATAATCATTCCTTTTCGTTGAAAGAGGAAGAATTTAACATATTTTTATTATTTAAGTTCAGGTATTTTAGAAAATTGATTTTCTTTTTCTTCTTATAGGTATTTTTTAACTGATGGCCACACCAGTCCACCCGCATTCCGTTCCGGGTATGCGGGGTTATGGGAAGAAATTGTTTGTTAGAGAATGATGGTCCCGTTTTTCAGGGGGCTGAAGCCTCACGTTCCAGCTCCAGGAGAAAGGCTTTTGTCTCCGTTCCTTCAAACCCGCTATAGTCACCATATCCCCTGCCATGTGCAGGCAGAACACGATGGCAGGGAATGAGGATGAGCAGAGGGTTACGGGCTACGGCCTGTCCGATGGACTGGGGGCTGCTGCCGACCGTTTCAGCCAGTTCGCCATAGGTACGGGTCTGACCGTGGGGAATGGTACGCAGGGCGGCCCAGACACGTTCCTGATACGCCGTGCCATCGAGCATCAGGGGGATGGACTGGAAGTTCACAGCCTCGCCGTCAAAGTAATCCTGCATCATGTCTCGCACTTTCAGCAGGAGGGGGGTTTCGCTCTGGTCCCGTCCCCAGCCTTCATCGAGGGAGACGATCTGTCCCTCTTCTTCACTGAGGGTCAGGGCACCGAGAGGGGAATGGAAGGAAAGCTGTGGCATGGCGGTCAGGCTGCCCGTTTTGCAGAGGGGCGTCAATTCTTTCTTCGGGCCGCTGCTTTTCCTGCCTGAGTGCTGTATGAAAGGCTGCATGACCTCAGCCAGCCTATCCACCCATACCATTTTTGCTGTGGCAACCGGCCCGGTACAGGGGGCCATTGCGGTCATGCGTGTGAGCGGGCCGGACAGTGCCGCCCTGTTGGAATCTCTCTGCGGGACAGTGCCTGCTCCCCGTCATGCCAGCCTGCGGGTCCTGAGGCATGAAGGTGACGTGCTGGATCATGCCCTCGTTCTCTGGCTGCCGGGGCCTCGCTCCTATACGGGTGAGGACAGTTTCGAGCTGCATCTTCATGCAGGCCCGGCCATTGTGGAGGCGGTCGCTCAGGCTCTCGTGTCTCTCGGTGCCCGCCCTGCCGAGCCGGGTGAGTTCACCCGCCGGGCCGTACAGGCAGGGCGGATGGACCTGTTGCAGGCCGAGGCCATAGCAGACCTCATCGAGGCCGATACACAGGCCCAGCGGCATCAGGCCCTGCGTCAGGCCGATGGGGCGTTGAGTCAGCTTTATGGGGGCTGGGCATCCCGGCTGCGGCAGATACTGGCCCAGCAGGAAGCCCTGATCGACTTCCCGGATGAAGAACTCCCCCCGGAGGTGGAAGATGCCCTTCTGGCCGACTGTCGGACCCTGGGTGAAGGGATTCAGGCTCATCTGGCTGATGAACGGGGTGAGGTCGTCCGTGATGGCCTGAAGATTGTTTTGGCAGGTGCCCCGAATGTCGGAAAGTCCAGCCTGCTGAATGCGCTGAGTGGCCAGGATGCTGCGATTGTCACGCAGAAGGCGGGCACGACACGGGATGCCATTGCTGTGGACTGGATGATTGAGGGTATTCGTGTCCGGCTGATTGATACGGCAGGCGTGCGGGAAACGGATGATGAGATCGAGGCGGAAGGCATCCGCCGAACCATGCGGCATGTGAAGGAGGCGGATCTACTCTTTCATCTTGTCGGGCCAGGGGATGAAACGCCCCTGCTGGCGGACCATGCCATAAGGCTGCGGACAAAGACGGACCTCGCCCCGGCACAGTCGGGTGAGCTTGGCATCCACACGAAGGATGAAGCCGGGCTGGCTCCTCTGCGGGAGTGGCTGAAAGCCCATCTGGCCCGTCTCATGGCCCAGCGTGGCACCCCGCCCCTGACCCGTGCCCGCCATCGGGCAGGGCTGAAGGAGGCGCAGGAGCATCTGACCCGCGCACTGGAAGCCTCATGGCCGGAGGTGCGTGGTGAGGAGCTGCGACTGGCCATGCAGGCCCTCGGCCGGCTGACGGGCCATGTGGATGTGGAAGCCCTGCTGGATACGATTTTTGGTCAGTTCTGTATAGGAAAGTGACGTTACCTCAATGAGTACATCACCTACGCATATCTATGATGTCATAGTGGTGGGGGGCGGTCATGCCGGGACAGAAGCCGCCGCCGCTGCCGCCCGCTTCGGAGCCCGAACCCTGCTGCTGACGCACAGACTGGACACTGTGGGCAGCATGTCCTGCAATCCGGCCATCGGTGGTATCGGCAAGGGCCATCTTGTGCGGGAGATTGATGCGTTTGATGGCCTCATGGGCAAGGCGGCGGACCGGGCGGGGATTCATTTCAAGCTGCTGAACCGTTCCAAAGGGCCGGCGGTGCATGGGCCTCGGGCGCAGGCGGATCGCTCGCTTTACCGGGTTGCCATTCAGGAGCTTCTAGCCGCTACGCCCAACCTGACCATGCTGGCCGGGGCTGTGGGTGATCTGATTGTTGAGCAGGGCCATGTCCGGGGTGTGATCTGCGAGGATGGCCGCCGCTTCTCCGCCGGGGCTGTCGTGCTGACGAGTGGCACCTTCCTGCGGGGCGTGATTCATACAGGGCGGGTCAGTCAGCCCGCCGGGCGGATTGGCGATGCCCCGGCCACACAGCTGGGGAAACGGCTGGAGGTTCTGGGGCTGAAAATGGGCCGCCTGAAGACCGGCACTCCGCCCCGTCTGGCCCGTGACAGCATCGACTGGGAGGCCCTGCCTGCTGATGAGGGCGATGCCGAGCCGGAAGCCTTCAGCACGCTGACGACCTCCCTGCCCAATAAGCAGATCGTCTGCCGCATCACGCAGACAACCCCGCAGACGCATAGGATCATTGAAGAAAACCTACATCTCTCGGCCATGTATGGCGGTGAGATCACCGGGCGGGGGCCTCGTTACTGCCCGTCCATTGAGGACAAGATCGTCCGTTTTGCAGGGCGGGACAGTCATCAGGTGTTTCTGGAGCCGGAGGCCCTTCCGGGCAATCCGGGCGGGGAGCTGGTCTATCCAAACGGTATCAGCACGTCCCTGCCTGCGGATGTGCAGGCCCAGATGATCGCTTCCATGCCGGGACTGGAGACAGCCCGCATCGTCACCCCCGGCTATGCTGTGGAGTATGATTATGTCGATCCGCGGGAACTGCGCCCGTCTCTGGAGCTGCGGGCCCTGCCCGGCCTGTATCTCGCCGGGCAGATCAATGGCACGACAGGGTATGAGGAAGCAGGCGCACAGGGCCTTCTGGCTGGACTGAATGCGGCCCGTGCCGTGGCGGGCAAGGAGCCGCTGACGTTGGGACGGGAGGAATCCTATCTCGGCGTGCTGATAGATGACCTGACCCTGCATGGCATCAGCGAACCTTATCGTATGTTTACGTCACGGGCGGAATATCGCCTTCTGCTGCGGGCTGATAATGCTGATCTGCGTCTGACGCCAAAGGCCATTGAAGCGGGTTGTGTTGGGCCGGAACGTGAGGCGGCATTCCGTGAAACGGTGCGCCAGATTGATGAGGCAATGGAGGAAGCCCGGAAACCGGCCTTCCTGCCCCAGCACCTGCGGGAACATGGCATTGAGGTCTCGCAGGATGGACGGCGACGCAGCCTGCTGGATGTGCTGGCCACACAGGCTGATGAGGCCCAGGTTGCCAGCCTTGCCCCGTGGTTTGCCACTCTGCCGGTCCGTATCGGGCGGCATGTGCAGACGGAGGCCCGGTATGGCGGGTATCTCCGCAGGCAGGAGCGGGAGATTCAGCAGCTGAAAAGTGAAGCCGCGGTGCGCCTGCCGGATGATCTGGATTACGGGGCGATCGGGGGGCTGAGTCAGGAAATGCAGGAGCGGCTGAGTGCCGCCCGTCCTACTGATTTTGCCGCTGCCGGGCGTGTCCGGGGCGTGACCCCGGCGGCTCTCATTGCTCTGCTCGCTCATGTCAGGAGCCGTACATGATGACGCATGTTTCACATGAAACAGAAAAGAAGCTCGCTCATTTTGCCAGCCTGCTGACCCGCTGGAATGAGAAGATCAACCTCGTCAGTCCGAAGGATATTACTCATCTTCGCCAGCGTCATATTGAGGACAGCCTCCAGCTTGTCCCACACATTGCGGCAGATGCCCGGATAACGGACCTTGGTTCTGGCGGCGGTTTCCCCGGCCTGATCGTGGCCATTGCGACAGGAAATCCGGTCACCCTGATTGAGTCCGACCAGCGCAAATGTGCCTTTCTGAGGGAGGCCGCTCGGGAATGCGGTGCCCGGGTCACCGTGCTGGCAAAACGGATTGAGCAGGCGGATGTTGAACCGGCAGACATCGTGACAGCCCGTGCGCTGGCCCCTCTGCCCCAGCTGCTCGACTGGGCACGGCCTCTGCTGAAGGAGGAAGGCTATTGTCTTTTCCTGAAGGGAAGAAAAGCATCAGATGAGTTGACCAGTGCCCGCTCCGACTGGCACATGACATATGAAACCCTTCCCAGTCGAACAGACCCTGACGGGGCCCTTCTCAGGATCAGTGATTTCAGACGTGTCTAAAGCTGCCTCACACACTCCGCATATCATCGCTATTGCCAACCAGAAGGGAGGTGTCGGCAAGACGACCACCAGCCTGAATCTGGCGGCGGCTCTGGCACGGCATAAGCGTGTCCTGCTGGTGGACCTCGACCCGCAGGGAAATGCCTCTACCGGCCTCGGGCTGGAATATGATGAGCGTGGTCGTGGGACATATGGCGCCCTGCTGGAGGATGCTCCTTCTGAGGCGCTCCTGCGCCCCAGCGTGGTGCCAAAACTGGATGTCATGCCCGCCTGTGGTGATCTGGCCGGGGCCGAGCTGGAAATGATCGATCAGGACCGGCGGGAATATCGGCTGCGGGATGCGCTGCAACCGTTACTGAACCGTTATGATATTGTCCTGATCGACTGCCCGCCCAGCCTTGGGCTGTTGACACTCAATGCGCTTGTCGTGGCGCAGAGTGTGCTGGTGCCGTTGCAATGTGAGTTTTTCGCTCTGGAAGGGATCAGCCAGCTGGTCCGCTCCATCGAGCGGGTGCGCCTGGCCTTTAACGCAGATCTGCACCTGGAAGGGATCGTGCTGACGATGTTCGATACCCGTAACAACCTGTCTGCTCTGGTGGCAGAGGATGCACGGGGTTTCTTCGGGGAACAGGTCTTCAAAACGGTGATTCCTCGTAATATCCGCATTTCCGAGGCACAGAGTCATGGCCGCCCTGTCATGGATTACGCCCGCAGCTCTACCGGGGCACTGGCTTATGAAGCTCTGGGAACCGAGCTGCTGAAACGGCTGAAGAAGAAAGGCTGAGCGACGACATGGCAAAGAAGGCATCCCCTTCCTCCCGCAGACTTGGCCGGGGTCTGGCGGCTCTTCTGGGGGATCAGGCCCCCAATCTGGCTCGTGTCGGTGCCCCGCAGGGGGAGGTTCAGGTTCAGTCCCAGCCGGGGAGTCTGGGTGTGGACCTGCTGGCCCCCAGCCCTTTCCAGCCCCGCCGGGACATGAATGAAGACCGCCTTGCGGAGCTTGCAGATTCCATCCGCTCCCGTGGGGTGATCCAGCCTATCCTTGTCCGGCCGGACCCGGAGCAGAAGGGCCGATATCAGATCATCGCTGGTGAACGCCGCTGGCGGGCCTCCCAGAAGGCGGGGCTGCACGAGGTGCCGGTCTATATCCGCCAGCTTGATGACACGGATGCCATGGCGGCAGCCATGGTCGAGAACCTCCAGCGTTCGGACCTCAACCCTGTTGAGGAGGCGATGGGACTGCAACGGCTGTTACAGGATTACAGCCTGACGCAGGAGGAACTGGCCGGGGCGATTGGCAAGTCCCGCTCGCACATCACAAACACCATGCGCCTCCTGAACCTGCCGGAAGCCGTTCTGATCCAGCTGCGGGATGGCGGGCTGAGTGCCGGTCACGCCCGTGCCCTGCTTGGTCATCCGGACCCGGTGGCCGGTATGGCCGTCGTGCTGGAAAAGGGGCTGAATGTCCGCCAGACGGAAGACTTTGTGGCCCGTCTGAACAAGGCGGCCAAGGAAGACAGGGCTGCGGTGGCGTCTTCCGCCCCTGAGATTACCCGGCTGGAGGAAGACCTTTCGGCACGTTTCGGCCTGAAGACGCAGATCCGTTTCAACGGGAAAAGCGGCTCACTGAAGATCAACTATTCGTCTCTGGAGCAGTTCGAGGCCCTGATGGCCTGCCTGACCGGGCGGAGCTGATTTTTTTGATAAAATGTTTAAAATCCCCTTGTCAGCCCTCATGAGGGCTGATAAACATCCTTCGTTGGTTACCGGTTGTGGGCACATAGCTCAGTTGGTAGAGCAGCTGACTCTTAATCAGCGGGTCCTAGGTTCGAGCCCTAGTGTGCCCACCACAGTCGGACCGTTCCCCAGAGAATAGAAACAGTTTTCTTGTGTATCCGGAGCGGGCATCCGCTTTTGTGGTTTTGCAGGAAAGTTCATGATTCCGTTTCTTCTCAAAACAGTTCTGTCCGCCGTGCTGGTAGCCTCCATTGCTACGGTGGCCCGTCGTCTACCGGCTCTGGGTGCGCTTATTGCTTCATTGCCGCTTGTTTCCGTTCTGGGGATGATCTTTCTCTGGGCTGAAAAGTCTGATCGTGAGCTGATGGCAACGCATAGTGAGGCAACTTTCTGGTATGTAATGCCTTCCTTACCCATGTTCCTGCTTATGCCGGTCCTTCTGCGGCGTGGCTGGCCCTTTTGGAGCAGTCTGGCAGCTGGCTGTGTGCTGACCGTCCTGCTCTATTTTGCCGTTGTCTGGTGTGCCCGAAGATATGGGATAACGCTGTAAGAAGATCATAGATTTATAACCGTTTTAGGTGCAGGATATTAGCTATGATCATGGGATTTGGTCTCTAGGGGGTAAAACCGCTTTGATGTTATGAATTATGATAATATCCGATGAATCATGGTTTGTTTGGTATTACCACAGTTTTTAAATGGGTTGTGTTCTCTGATAAGGTGATGCTGTTTTCATAAAAATAGACAACTGTCATGTGCTGAGGACTATATGATGTATTTATGATGGTTTCTAGTGATGCTGTTGTATGTTCAGCCTGAAAAACCTCTTTTGTATGGAATATTTTTGCTGCAACGTCTTGACGCTCGTCAGTGAAGGATAGCGCGGGTACTTTATGAGAAGCTGGCTGATTGTAAGTCTGTTATGGACAGGCGAGACAGGATAGAATGGCGGTATCAGAACAGACGAGAGTGCTATGCGTGTAAGCGAGTTCAAGCCTCGGCCAGTCGCAGGGCGGCATCAGCCGGTGATAGCCCTGGTCGGGTGCGATGGAAGCGGGAAGTCCACTGTGGGGGCGGCCCTGCTGGAGCTGTTGCAGGCTGAGCGACCGACGGTGTTCTGTCATCTGGGCAAGCAGGCTGGCAACCTGGAGCGTACGCTGGCCCCTCTTCCTTTCATTGGTCCTTATGTGACGGGTAAGGCCAGGAAGGAGAATGGCAGGATACAGTCCGGGAAGAAGGCAGGTGCCCTGGCGGCCATATCCGGGTTTGTGCTGTCCATGCGGCGGGTCTGGCGTTTTGGTGTCATGCGGTGCAGGCATGAGCGGGGCCTGACAATCCTGACAGACCGTTACCCGCAGAATGTCGTTCCCGGTCCCATGGATGGCCCCACTCTGGCCAACCTGAATCGTGATGGTGTCTTCATATGGCTTTTCAGCCGGGTGGAGCGTGGTCTTTATGGGCGGATGGCCCGTTTCCGGCCGGATGTCGTCATAAGGCTGAATGTTGATCTTGAAACGGCGTTGCAGCGCAAGCCGGACCATGTGCCCTTCAAGCTGGCCCGCAAGATTGATGACCTGTCAAAACTGGAATTTGCTGGCGCACCAATCGTCGATATTGACGGTACGGAGCCGCTGGAACAGGTACTGGAGCAGGCTGAGGAAACGGTCCGCAGGGTGCTGGCCCTGTATCCGCACGGAGGTACGCAGGATCGTCGGGCAGGGAAGCTGGTTTCTCTTGTCGGGTGTGACGGTTCTGGCAAATCCAGCATCAGCCAGTATCTGGTCCAGCATTTTTCTGAGACCCGTCCAACCGTGTATGGGTATCTCGGCCTTGGGTCGGGGGACTTGGGGCGACGGATTGGTGCCCTGCCCGTCATCGGACAGGCCCTGGAAAAAAAGCTGAACCGGAAGGCCAGGAAAGCTCGCACAAAGGGCGAGAAGATGCCCGGCATGATGACGGGTCTTGTCCTGTTCGCTTTCTCTCTGGTCCGGATGAAGCGTTTCCTGCGGGTCAGGCGGGCTGTCGAGAAAGGGTTTCTGGTCGTGACAGACCGGTATCCTCAGGTCGAGATTCCCGGCCAGTGTGATGGTCCCGGCCTGTCTGCCGCTTACAGTAACAATCCGCTGATCCGGGTTCTGGCCCGTCTGGAACGGACCATCTATCACAGGATAGCAGCGTTCAGGCCCGACCTGATCATCCGTCTGAATGTTGATGCCGAGACGGCTCATGGCCGCAAGCCGGACCATGATCTGGAGGCTCTGAAGGTCAAGACGGAGCTGATGCCGAAGCTGAATTTCAACCATGCCCCTCTGGTTGAAGTGGATGCCCGCCAGTCTTACGAGGTCGTACAGCAGGAAGTTCTGGACCTGCTGAAAGCGCATGAAATCGTCTGAGGCTCAGCGGGGGCTGCGTTCCAGGAAAGCCCGGATACGCTGGGGAATCTCCTCGGGGGACTGGAAGCGGTCCCGGCGATAATTCTGCGTGCCATCCAGTTTCTTCTCGATCAGCCCGTCATGAAAGTCCCCCATCATGCCGTTGATCGTGGCCAGATATTCGGAGAGCTGATCCAGAGCATGGGATGGCCGGATGGTGCGTAGCGTATCATTGAAAGCCACACGGCGGCTGATGATCTTGCGCATGACATGGAATTCATGGCCGGTTGTGGCATCCAGTGTGCGGATCAGCTTTGCCAGTCTGGCATTCTCCTTTTTCTGGTAGGCGATGATTCCTGCGGCGTCATCTTCTTTCCAGAGAGCGATGGGCGTGGAAATCAGCCAGTAAAAGGCGGGGGACAGGGCGACCCAGAGAATGAGGCCATTGGTCAGCGTGGCCCGTCGCTGATGGTTCTTGAAGGCATCCTGCATGTTTCCCATGATGATGGTGACAATGTGCAGCAGGAGCGGATAACGGTGATGCCGGGTGAAGTTCGCACAGGCAAAGCGCATGTGCTTGAACTTGGCCCGGGCATATTTGAAGGTCAGTTGCTCGTCATCACTGGCCGTGCCGGAGAGGGCAATCTTCAGGATGAGACGGCGGAAGGCCCTGCGGTTCACGCCATGCTCCAGAAGCTGCCAGCAGAGATTATAGCCATCCTCCACTTCCCTTGCGTCACAGCGGGGTAGGACATCCTCCGGGAGGGGGGTGTCCGGATGGGGCACATCATCAAGGAGAACATGTTCAAAGACGGTATCCAGCATCGACTGGGGAAAAGCCGGTGTGCTGCGGCGGCTGGCAGAAGGGCGGAAGGGGAAGACGGGCATGGGTCTGGTTCTTCTTCTGAAGAGGCTCAGCTGCCGGATGTGGCAGACAGGTCGTTGCTCTGGCGTGTTTCCCGTTCGTGAGGAAGGATGATCTTGTTACGGCGCAGATAGGTCATGCCCATCATGGCGAACATGAGCAGGGTAGCAAAGAATATGCCCAGAGCATAGGCAAGCCCCGCTCCGTTCAGGCCATAATGATGCCCCATATAGACGAGCAGCGGAACATACACACAGACGGAGAAAAGCTGGGCCAGCATGATGTAATGGGACCGTCCCGCCGTATAGAGGACGCCTTCCATGGGCAGTCCGGCAGTGAAGAAGACCAGGGAGGGTGACATCCACATCATCAGCGTGGCGGCATCACCAAAACGGAGTCCGAACATGCTGATGACGGGTTTGCCGCCGACATAGACGACCAGCATGGCCAGAAGCCCCAGTGCCCCGGAAAAGACGCTTGTCCGCAGGGCCAGCTTCCACGGGGCGGAGGTCCGGGGGTTCATGAGGACGACTTCAGGATAGTAGCTCTTTTCCAGCAGCTTGGCAGGCCGCTGGACGGCATCCAGAAACTCCATGGCCAGTGAGTAAAGGCCCGCAGCGGACGTGCTGACGATCTTGCCCACGAGCAGCTTGCTGATCGGTTCCCAGACTGTTTCTAGAACGGTGGTGATGCTGGCTGTCCAGACGAAGCTCCACATGCCAGCGGGCATCTGCCGGGAGGCCCTGATGATGCTGGGGCGCAGCCCCTTCAGCAGGTCATGGCGTTTCAGTTCCAGCAGGGCCGTGCCCCAGAGATAGATCTGTCCGGCAAGAAGGGCCAGATACCAGGCAATGACGAAGCCGGTCAGCTTGGTACCGCTGACCCATGCCAGCAGGCATCCCACGGCACGGACGGTCGGAGTGATGAGCTGCTGCCGGGAAACGAGGTCTATGCGGTCGAACAGGCGGAGGATGCCATAGGCTGCCGTGCTGCCCATGCCGGGGATGAGCGTACAGTAGATCAGTACCAGCACCGTATGCTTGTCATGGATGCCCAGAAGCCTGCCAAAGAAGAGGAAGGCCAGGATGCCGAACAGCATGGAGAGCAGTCCGGCACATATGTCCAGCCCTATGGCCAGACTGATGCTGGTCTGCACCGTGCTGCGTTCGCCTTTCTGCCAGGGTACGGCGGCATAATGCAGGACGATCTGCCAGCTCTGGAACTGTCCGATGGCGGCGATGGTCTCAATGTAGGAGGCGATGAGGGTCAGGACGCCGAAATCATGCGGGCGGAGCGTCCGCCCCGTGCTGACAAGGGCAATCAGCCCGACAGCCGCACCGATCAGCTTGGTGGACCCCAGCTTGCCAGCGTTCTTCAGGATAACACGGAAGAGATCATCACCGAACCAGCTTTTCATCATGCAGGCTCTTGAAAGTCAGGAAGTTCGTTGATCGTGACAACCCGCCAGTGGCCGGCAATATGCTCGATGATGCTCAGGGAAAGATTCTGGATGCAGAAGCGCAGGGCTGTTTCCACGGGGATGTCCAGACAGTGGGCCAGTGTCATGCGTATGGCTCCGCCGTGGCTGAGAACGACCATGTCCTGCCCCGGCCTCTTCCGGGCGTACTCCTCCAGTGCCTGCCCGATGCGCAGGCGGACGTCCTGCATGCTTTCCCCTCCGGGGGGGCGTTCATCCGCAGCGATGGACCAGAAAGGGGGAGCGGGTTTCCGGAGAAGTGAGTGGAAGGTTTCGTGCGGCGTGCCGTTCCATTCTCCGATGGACTGTTCGACAAAGGCGGGATCAATCTCCAGAGGGGCAGAAAATGCGCCCGCTTTCTGGATGGTCAGGCCTGTCTTCCGGGCACGCTGGAGAGGTGAGGACAGCCAGGCGGCCCTGCGGGGCAGGCGGCGGGCCAGTGCCTGATAGGCAGGCTGCTGCCTGGTGAGATGCTGAGGACAGAGCGGCACATCCAGCGTGCCATACATGGTCTGCCGTGCCGTTTCTTCCACGATGGCGTGACGCACCAGCCAGAAGCGTGTTACCCCGGCAGGAAGTTCTGGTCTGTCCAGAAAATGTTCCTGAGGGTTTGGCAGGGGGGGGTGCATCACGAAAAATCTTTCTAGCAGATTAGCAGGTTGTTACCAGCGTATGCGTAAGACAAAACTGGAAGAGTCTTTAAGACTTTATGATAAGGGCGCATAGCGGGGAAGGAAACCGCTCTCAAGAAGAAGTTTCATAATTTATGACAGTCTTATGATTCCGGGAGTGGTCGATAGGAGATCACATATGGAGTGGGATGGAGAGAAACAGCCATGAATCTTGCAGAAGTAAAAATCCGTCTGGCCCCTCTGGTCAGGCTGTTCCGGACGGTCTGGCCGAAGAGTGGCAATGAAGTGTTTGTGCTGGATGGCAAATGGGTGATCCTGTTCCATGTCATCATCGTGTTCACGCTTCTCTTTTTCCATCTGATACTGGTGAACATGAAGGATTTCTGATGGTCCGGAGCGGCGTCTTCTGCCGGGCACGCCGTTTCATGATGAGGCTGGCGAGCAGATAGAGGTTGACACCACCAAGGCTGATCCAGAAGGGGAGCGGAATGTCGCTGTACCATGAGAGAATCAGCCCCCCCCATGAGAGCAGCAGGGCTCCCAGAACGGAACAGAGAATGCCTCTGGCGGGGGAAAGGCCCAGCTTCAGGGCGGCAGAGGCCGGGCCGATCATCAGGCTGAAACAGAGCAGTGCCCCGGCAATTTCCGCACAGGCGGCGGAGGCCAGGGCGGCGAGCAGAAGGAATAGCTGGCCCAGCCGTGTGGATGAGAGACCCTGTGCCTCGGCCAGGCTGGGGCTGAGACTGATGAAGAGCAGAGGCCGCCAGAGTACGGCCAGCCCTGCGAGGCAGATGGCGACCAGTCCTGCCAGCAGGCCGAGTGTCGGCATGTCCAGCCCCAGCACGTCTCCGAACAAGAGGGTCGTGGTCTGGGATGATGCCTCATTGGCTTCATGCAGGCACCAGACACCGATGCCAAGGCTGGCGGCAAGGATCAGGCCGGTCATCGTGTCCCGCTGGGCGGGATGCCCCCTGCCCTGTTTTTCCTGCCCCATGAAGAGGCCCCCCATCATGCTGGCGGCCATCATGCCCGTCAGGGGCGGGAGATGCAGCCAGACGGCCGCCGCTGCACCGCTGAAGCCGATATGGGGCAGCGCATGGGCAGCGAAGGCCTGCCGTCGCAGCAGCATGAACCAGCCCAGACTCCCCGCCAGCAAGGAAACCAGAAAACAGCCCAGAAAAGCGTGCTGCATGAAGGGAAAGGTAAAAAGGCCGGGTTCAGACATGCAGTGCCCCTTCCCTCAACGTGATGTCCCGTACGGGCAGCGGAAGGTCTTTCGTGCTGAGTGAACCGTGGGCCGTGATGAGCAGATTCATGCCCTTCTGCTGGTGGAGCCGGGTAAAGAGCTGGAGCAGGGCGTCATGGCTCTTATGGTCCAGTGCGGCGAAAGGTTCATCAAGAATGAGCAGGCCCGGGCTGTTGGCAAGAGCCTGTGCCAGAGCCACACGCTGCCTTTCCCCGCCGGAGAGGACACCAAGAGGGCGGTCCGCCAGTGGCAGGGCATCGACTTCGGCCAGAAGCTGTTCCGTCTTTCGGCGTGTCCTGCCGGGGTGTGGGAGGCCCCAGCATGTGCCCTTTAGGCAGGCCATGACGTGACTGATGACAGGCAGCATGGGGGCAGTTTCATCCGCCCGCTGGGGCATGTAGCCGCAATGATGGCGGGCCTTGGCAGGTGGAAGATTGTTGATGAGAAGTGTCCCGCCCTGAATGGGCAGAAGGCCCATCAGGGCACGGAGGAAACAGGTCTTCCCTGCCCCGTTCCGGCCACGGAGGATGGTCAGCCCTTTCAGGGGCAGGTCCAGCGTGGCGTGGTTTAGAATGAGATGCCGCCCGACTTGAAAGCTGACATCGTGGCAGGCAAGGTGTGCCTTTTTCACGGTGTGCCGGTGCCGTGGGGGGCTGTCTGCTTCAGGGCGTTTTCCAGTGCCGTGAGACGCTGGTTCAGCCAGTCCTGCCAGTGAAGTCCGGCAGGCAGGCTTTCCCCAATGGAGATGACAGGAAGGCCTGCCTGCCGGGCCAGTTCTTCCATCGCATGAGCCTGCGGGGCATCAATCGCCGGGTTGCGGACCAGAAAACGGATGGTTTTCTGCTTGATGGCCGTTTCCAGCATGGCGGTATCATAGGGGGAGAGGCCGGACTCATTCATCAGGGCTCTGGCCCAGCTCTGGTCGGTCATGTCCAGTCCGGCGGCCAGAAGGAGGCGTTCCCCGGCAGGTTCTGTCATGGCAAAGGGGGCACCGTGATCCGTCTGGTCGATGACATCCAGACGGCGGGCAATCTGGTCGATCTGTTCTTCGAACCGGGCCAGGCGTTCATCAATGTCCTGTCTGGCCTGGGGTACCGTATCGGAGAGCCATGCGGCGACCTGCTGGGCGGTCTTGCGGACCGTGGGGAGATCAAAGAAGAGGTGCGGGTCCGTGCCGGACAGCCAGCCTGCATAATCGGCGGCAAGGAAGAGCTTTATGGAGGCAGGAAGCAGCTTCACGGCCCAGTCATCATAGGTGGCACCATTGAGCAGCACGGCATCACTGGCGGCCAGCTGACGGGCCATGAGGGGTGAAGGCTGGAGGTGATGCGGGTCCATGCCTTCACTGGTGATGAGGGAGCGTGTCCGCAGCGCAGGGCCACCGATCTGCTGGGCGATGTCGCACCAGACGGGTTCCACGCAGCTCAGCAGCGGGGCCGTATGTGCCTGGTGGTTCTCCTCTGCCCCGGCATGGGCTGGATGAGAGAGAAGACCAGCCATCACTGTCAGGAAAAGCAACAGGCAGGTGAAAGAACGCATTGTGAACATGGAAGCCCTTCAGGCCGTAAGCAGATGAAATGTTATATAATAACATTTCATTCACCTGAAAAGGAACGTCAACGTCTCTACTGTGACGTGACAAAGGTGATCTGCCCCTGGGGGGATAGTCGCCAGTGGGGTGGCTGACGTATGCTGCTACCGTTCGTTAAATAATGATACGGTGTTGCATCATGGCTGAAGCATTGTCAGAAAATGCACACGACCTCCGTCTGGTCGATATTTCACCCGATTACTGGTACCCCATCGCTTGGTCCAGGGACCTCAGGGCAGGGAAGGCCATTGGCCGCAATTTCAGTGGCCAGCCGATTGTGCTTGTCCGTCCGAAGAGAGGGCCGGTCTATGCTCTGGAGGACAGATGCGCCCATCGGCAGGTACCCCTCAGCGAAGGGGTTGTTGAAGGCGGGACCATCAAATGCGGCTATCACGGCTGGGCTTACAGCCGGAAAGGGGACTGTGAGGACATTCCCTATCTGGGCAAGGACGAGAACCAGAAGCGCATCCCCAACTGTGTCCGCCCTTACCCCTGCATCGAAACGGGGGGCATGATCTTCATTTTCCCGGGGGATCCCCGGAAGGCATGGAAAACCCCGCTGCCGGAGCTGGCTCAGGTGGGCAACAGGGCTTTCAAGACACGGCGTTTCAATCCATCCGTGAAGTGTCATTACACCTTCATGCATGAGAACCTGATGGACATGAACCATCAGTTCCTGCACCGGCGGCAGATGGGACAGATCAAGGCCCGTTATCTGGGCGGTGATCAGGGAGACGGGTATGTGGAGGCCCGGTACAGCTTTGCCCGTGTGGGCAGTGAAGGACAGCCTCTGGCGGAACGGCTGATCTTCGGCAAGCATAAATATGACCCCAGCAAGCCGCAGCCGGTGGAAGAGGTCGTGACCATCCGCACATCCTATCCGTATCAGAGCCTGCATATTCACGATAAGGATGGCGATCTCATCATGCAGCTCTTTGCCGTTTATGTGCCGGATAGTGGTGATGGCCAGAGCTGCCAGACATTCGGGCTTCTGTCCGTCCTGCGTCCTAAAGTGCCTCTTCTGCTGGACCTCATCTGGCCGGTTCTGGGCGTGTTCACCAACCGCATCTTCCATGAGGACAAGGACATCGTGGAGATGGAGCAGAAGGCGTGGAACGAACAGGGCGGCGACCGGAACATCGAGGTCTTCCCCATCGTGAAGAAACTGCGTCATCTGCTGCGGTCTGGCGGCATTGCCCGTCAGGCCATACAGGAAGCCTGACGGGACAGGAGAGGCACACATCATCCGATGGGCCTCTCCCCTGCTTCATTTGTAGCCGAAGAGGTGGCGGAGATCGTCGCTCAGATGCTGGAAGGCATCCTCGTTGCTGCGCCGCCGTCTGTTGCCCTTCTCGGATATGACCGTGACGGTCACGGTCATGCCGGCGGCGAGGTTGAGGTCTGCCGGAACGGCATCAAGGCTGATGCGGACGGGAATACGCTGGGCCAGCCGCACCCATGTATAGACAGGGTCCACCATCGGCAGGCCAAGAGTATTCGTCAGGGCATTCCTGCTGGCGATGCCACGGGTGATGCTGTGAACATGCCCGTAAAGGGGCGTGTGATAGCCCATCAGGTCCATGCGGACGGGATCGCCCACACTGAGGTCATGGACCTTCACTTCCTCAAAATACCCGTCTACCCAGAATGAATTCGTGTCGATGACATGGATGTTCACCTGCCCTGCCGAGGCATAGTCTCCCGGTCTCATGGTCAGGTTGGTGACGATGCCATCTATGGAACTGCGGACGGTCGTGCGGTCCAGATTGATCTGTGCCTGCCTGCGCTGGGCCAGGGCCGTGCTGTAGATGGCACGGGCCTGCTGGGCCAGAGCCTCATACTGCGTCTTTTCCTCCTGCGAGACGGCGGCTCCCGGAATGGCGTGACGCCAGCGGGCCTGATTGAGGCGGAAGTCAAGGTCGGCCTTCGCCTTGTTCACGTCCGCATCGGCTTTTTCAAGGGTGACCTGATAATCGAACGGGTCAATGACATAGAGTGCATCCCCTTTATGGACCTGCTGGTTGTCATGTACCGGCACGGAGACAATCTGCCCGGAGACACGGGGTGCAATGTTGGCTACCTGCACACGGACCTGCCCGTTACGGGTCCACGGGGCGGCGGTGTAGTAGTCCCAGAGTACGACGGCCACGAATCCGGCCACGCAGAGGACGGAGGCCGTGACGGAAAAACGGATGAGGCGGTAGGCACGTGTAAACACTGGCAGCCTTATAGCAGAATGGTGAACAGGCCGAGTAGGCAGATCATGATGGCGAACTGTGCCAGCGGCGGGTTGGCAAAGAAACGCCACAGCCGCATTTTCTGCAGGGTAAGCCGTAGCAGGAAGGTGCCCAGCAGGGCGAGGGCCAGATCAATGATGAAGGACGAGACAAACAGCCCGTCCAGATTGATGACAAGATAATGGTTTACCATCGTCTGCGTCCTATTCCGTAATGGCGGAGAGCAGACCTGTTCTGCCGGAGGAGGAAGTGGACTTCTTCAAGCCCCGCAGCGCAGAGGACTGCCGTGACATGTGCATGATCATCATGTGTCTGGGCCTGCATGAGCATCTTTTCTGCCATGAGGGGCAGATGGTCTTCCAGTGAGGTGAGCGTCATGCGGGTCAGGTCAGCCTGTAGGGTTCCGGCCAGGGGGGTAAGGGACGGATACTGGCAGGCGGCCTTGAGGTCCAGCTCCAGCCGGGCCAGGGCGGTGGTGAGGTCGGCCAGACTGATGAAACGTTCGCAGATGCGCCATGCCGCCTTTCCTTTTTTCTGTCGGCTGATCTCCTGAGTGAGCGTGTAGAGCTGGTGGAGACGGTCATATTTGCGGCTGAGCAGGGCAGCCGTGAAGGGAGGTGACATGAAGGCGAATTGGCGTTCCAGCTCCCGGGCGATGGAGAGGGTGATGCGGAAACGTGTCAGCCGTGGGCGTGGTGGAAGGAAGAGGATGAGAAAGAAGGCCGTGATTCCGGCGGCGCAGAGGTAGAAGGTATTGCGGTCCATGAAACTGATGAAGTTGTAGTCGTGGTGGTTGTTCAGCCCCAGAAAGACGAAGAAAAAAGAGGCGTAATGCGATCCGATGGCGGATGTGGCTGGATTGATGATGAGCAGGCAGCTGAACATGACCTGAAACAGCATGATGATGGCCATGCCGGGCATGGTGCTGACATGCGGAAGGATGAAAAAGGAGGTGATCCCGGCCGTCAGGATGCCCAGTGGCGTGCCGATCAGGATGCCACGGCCAAAGGAGGCACTGTCAGGCTGCGTGATGCCCAGACAGAGCAGCATGGCGCACTGGGAGAGAGCCGTGGAGGCACTGGGCAGGCCACTGCCGATGAACAGGGCCGCCGCCGCACTGAAGCAGAGCAGAACCCTGATGGCATTGATGAAGGCCGCCACCTTGTCCGGGTGAAAGGCAAACTGGCTCATGGCCTTTACCGTGCCCAAGGGGGCGGCCTTCAGGAGTGTATTGAGGCCTTTGCGGCTGCTGTGGCGGCTGGCGATCAGGCTGGCCGTGCGCTCCAGCCGCCATGCATCGGCCCGGCTCAGCTTCGGGGCCTCTGGTGGAAGACGTTTCAGCAGGTCGGTCATGAGGGCTTTCCGGTCCGTTCCCGGGGGGGCGTGCATGTCCGAGCGTGTCAGGGCCATGACGGCAGGGCTGACGGTCGCATGACGCATGAGGACCAGCAGGCTGCGGCAGCAGGACAGGGCCGTGACCATGCCGATCAGGCAGACCTGCGCCCCTTTGCTCCTCAGGCGGCCTTTTGTCAGTTCCGTGCGGGTATCATGAATCTGGTTGGCAAGGGAGAAGACCGTGCTGGAGAGGGCGACGGTTTCCAGTGACGTGAGGGTGGGAGTCGCATCATCAAGTGCAAGATGGGTCTCGTGGCGGACGTCGGCAGCGGTTTTCTGAAGGCTGCGTACGAGTTTCTGCCAGACATGGGGTGTGCCGGAAAGAAGGGCCACCGTGGCGATGGAGGCTACACCGATCATGACGGTCGACACACGGGCCACTGTGACGTGAAAGGCATCCTGAGGCGAATCAATGTGGGCAATGGCGATCAGGGCCACGACATAGCCAGAAAGTAACGCCCCATAGGCCCGGAAGCCCCGCCGTAACGTGCCGACATAGGCGCATATGGCCATCCAGACGGCACAGCCTCCCAGAAGAAGCTGCCGTTCCTGCCCGCACATGGAGACGAGACAGAGAGCGACGACACCGCCGATTAGGGTTCCCACGACACGATAGAAGGCCTTGCTGAGGGCCTGTCCCCGTAATGGCTGTGCCAGCAGCATGACCGTTACGGCGGCACTGGCGGGCGAATCAATCTGTGTCCAGAAAGCGACGATGAGGGACAGCGTGAGGGCCGCCCAGATGCGCAGGGTGAAGCTCCACCAGCCCGGCTGGAAGAAGGCCCCGGCTTTCGTCAGGAGCCGGTCCATCATCGTGACGTGCCGATGTTTCACGTGTGTCATGATATGACGGCGTAGTCAGCTCCGCGTTTCAGGCAGCACTGTAAGCCACGACAGATTTTAAGAGGAAATTTGGTGGAGCCAATCGGGATCGAACCGACGACCTCTTGAATGCCATTCAAGCGCTCTCCCAACTGAGCTATGGCCCCACTTTTGCACTGCATCAGGGATGCACCGTGCGGGGAGCATATATCCTTACATGACTGGAAAAGGCAAGGGGGAAGATGCAACTTTTTCCATAAATTATTGCCCTGCCCTCCGTTTTTCTGTCAGACGGGCAGCGCATCATGCTGGCGCAGGGCTGCCAGCAGCGGGATCAGGGGCAGCCCTGCAATGGTATCGCTGCTGCCGGAAACGGAGTCAAAAAGCTGTATGCCCAGCCCTTCAATCCGGTAGCACCCCACGCAGGACAGGATGGCCGTACCTTCCGTCTGGAGATATTGGGCCAGAAAGTCATCTGAGAAAGGCCGCATGGTCAGGGTCGGGCTGGCGACATGAGACCAGAGTGTCCGTCCGTCTTTCCAGAAGGTCACGGCCGTATGCAGGGCGTGTGTTTTCCCCCGCAGGGCCTGAAGATGGGTGCGGGCTTCGGTAAGGTCGGCCGGTTTGGCGAAGGCCCTGCCTTCCAGCTCCAGAATCTGGTCCGCCGCGATGATGAGCCGTCCGGGGTGCCGGGGAGAGGCCGCTTCTGCTTTGGCGTGAGCCAGAGTCAGGGCCGTTTCCCGTAAGGACAGGCCATCCTTGTGGGCCCGCTGGCGCAGGGCGTCTTCATCCACATCCACGGGACAGCAGGTGACAGTGACACCAGCGGCATGAAGAAGCTGGCGGCGGATGGCGGAGCCGCTGGCAAGAACGGGCATGAGGGGCACTCCTTACGGTCTGTTGAACAGCGGCTATCATATCATTCCGTTCCGTGACAGCAGATCATTCCGGAGTTGACGCCCGCGGCCCCTGCGGGGCAAGGATGATCCTATGGATGTCATACGATGGATATGGCCATGGCAGAGGGGCCTCCCCCCCCCTCTCCTTTTCCGGAATTTTGAACAGGGCACAGGCATGACACAGCAGGACAGGGCAGCTCCCGCAGGAATGGCAACGAAAGACAAACCGCTTCTGCGGGCCTTGAAGGGTGAGGCTGTCTGGCCGCCGCCTGTCTGGCTGATGCGGCAGGCCGGGCGTTACCTGCCGGAGTTCCGGGCCATGCGGGAGCAGGCGGACTTCATCACGCGCTGCATGACACCCGACATCGCCGTGGAGCTGACGTTACAGCCCGTCCGCCGCTACGGCATGGATGGAGCGATCCTGTTCTCGGATATTCTCATCCTGCCGTGGGCGATGGGCCAGGACCTGCGCTTTGAGGAAGGGCGTGGCCCGGTGATGACACCCATCCGCAGCGAGGCGGACCTTGCCCGGCTGGATGAAGGCCGGATGATGGAGGCCGTGGCCCCCGTGCGGGAGGCCCTGCGCCGCCTGCGGGTGGAACTGCCGGATGAGACGACCCTTCTCGGCTTTGCAGGCAGTCCTTTCACGGTGGCCTGCTACATGGTCGAGGGGGGCAGCTCCCGTGATTTCGCCCATATAAGGGCGATGATGCAGAATGACCCGGCCCTGTTCGACAGGCTGATGGACATTCTGACCCGCAACACGGCCGAGATGCTTTGCGGGCAGATCGAAGCCGGTGCGGAAGCCGTCATGCTGTTCGATTCCTGGGGGGGCATCCTGCCGCCGGAGGCGTTCCGCCGGTATGTGATCGAGCCGACACGGCAGATCGTGGCGCATATCTGTGCCCGTCATCCTGATGTGCCGCTGATCGGCTTCCCCCGTCTGGGCGGTGTCATGGTGGCGGAATATGCCGAAAAGACCGGCATCAATGCTCTGGCACTGGATACGGTGGCGGACATGGCCAAAGTGGCGGAAATGGTGCCGGAAACGGTGACACTTCAGGGCAATCTTGACCCGATGATCCTGCTGAATGGCGGTGAGGCCCTGAAGGCGGAGACACGGCGCATCCGGGACAGTCTCAGGGGGCGGCCGCATGTGTTCAATCTGGGGCACGGTGTCATCAAGACCACACCGCCGGAGCATGTGGCCACGCTGGTTGAGACGATCCGGGACGTCTGATCATGAAAGATGGAGTGCGGCAGGGCCTGAAGCTGGTCATTTTTGACTGTGATGGCGTGCTGATCGACAGTGAAGGCCCGTCCTGTCGGGCAACGGCGCAGTTTGCTCGGTCGCTGGGCGTGAACATCTCCGATGAAGAAGGGCTGGCCCGTTTTGCGGGCAAGGCCCTGCCGCAGGTGGTCAGGGAGCTGGAAGCGGAGCTTGGCCATCCCCTGCCCCCCGGTACGCATACGAAAATGCGGGATAATCTCGTCAGGCTCATGAAGGAAGGTGTCGCCCCCGTGGAGGGGGCCATTGCTCTGCTTGAGGCTCTGGCAGCGCGGTATGTGCCTGTCCGTGTCGGCTCCAATTCCTCCATGACGGAAATGGAGGCCAAGTTCGGCTGTACCGGAATGGACCGTCTCCTGCCGGAAGAACGCATCCATTCCGCAGCGGATATGGGAAAGCCCAAGCCGGACCCGGCTGTCTATCTGCGTGGTGCCGAAATGGAGGGCGTCAGGCCGGAGGAAACGGTGGTGATCGAGGATAGTGACACCGGGGCTGATGCCGCCCGCCGGGCGGGCATGTCCTGCATCCTGCTGCGTCCGGCCTCTCACCCTATGCCTGCGTTCTGGCCCGTGGAAGGGTTTGTCCGGGTGGAGCATCTTGATGAGGTCATGCTTCTGCTGGACGCTGCCCTAGCTCCAGCTTTTCGGCAGGGATAGCCGCAAGATGGCCACAGGTGGCGTTCATGTCTGATTCTGATGGCTGGATCAGAAAGTACGGAGGGTAACTGGATTATGGCACTGTTTCTGCTGAAGCATCTGAACTGGCTCGTTTCACTGCACATCATGGCATTCGTGTCATGGATGGCGGGACTGTTCTACCTGCCCCGCCTGTTTGTCTACCATACGCAGATAAAGCCCGGTTCCGAGGAAAATACCCGTTTCTGCCTGATGGAACGCCGTCTTCAGAAGCAGATCATGGCGCCGGCCATGATCGTGACCTTTTTTACCGGTGCCCTGATGGCATCCCTGCCAGGGGTGGTGAGCTGGTCTTCCGTCTGGTGGTGGGTCAAGCTTCTTTGCCTGCTGGGCATGTTCATGTTTCACGGAGCCTGTGCCGTCTGGCGTCGTGACTTTGCAGCAGGCCGGAACCAGCGGAGCGAGCGTTTTTACCGCATTGCCAATGAGGTTCCGACCATCCTGATGGTCCTCATCGTCATCATGATCGTGGTGAGGCCATAAAGGGAGGGCAAAGCCCTCCCCATGTTTCAGTGAGCGTATGGGCAGGAGCCGTATCTGTTGTCTTCCGGTTGGCTTTTTAGGCAGGAGAAAATGAAGAGCGGCAGACTGCCCACGATGGTCAGGGACAGGAGAAGCTACCATCCCGACCGTCCTGTATCATGCAGGCGTCTGACGCAGGCAGCGGCGAAGGGCACGAGCACTATCCCGTGAACGATTGACATGAGTACGGCAAAATAGAAGTAGAATGCCGTGTTGATGACAAACGGCATATAGGCGGAGATGACGGTTGCACCGTGGGGTGGGCGTGGCAGGTCAGGGGATGTCATGATGTATCCGGGAGGATTTAATCATGTTCCCCGAAGAAAGCCACATGCTTCTGCATGGTCCGTTATTTCCGGAGTGGAAATGAACGCTGAGACCCGATCAGTGGTGATGTGACCGCTTCTTTCTGGCTTCCCACTGTTTCTCGTCAGCAACAGCCTTTCTGATGAGCGTATGCTCGTGATGGCGGAGAAAGAAGAAGGAGCCGACCAGCAGGGTCACGATGCAGACAGCCAGCCCTATGCCGACCGGGCCGGTGAAACTGTCAATCTGGCTCCCCAGTTCATATGGGACGAAAACGTAGCAGACCCCCCAGAGCAGCCCGCCAAGCGCATTATAGATGGTGAAAGAGACCCACGGCATGCGTGAGGCCCCGGCGAGAATGGCGATCAGGATACGCAGGAAGGCAATGAAACGGCCAAGCAGGACCCCGGCTCCGCCAAAACGGCGGAAGAGGTAACGGCCCAGAGTGAGGCGGTCCTGATGCAGGCCGACCTTGTGGCCATATTTTTCCAGCAGCCGATAGCCAAGCTGATAGCCGATGAGATAGCCGATATTGTCCCCGATGATGGCCCCGCTGACAGCGGAGATGACCAGCCCTTCCGGGGTAAAATGATGCGCATGGGATGAATACAGGGAAGCCAGGATTAGTAGGCTTTCAGCCGGTAGAGGAATTCCTGTACTTTCCAAGACGATGATGGTCCCCAGTATCAAATAGGCATAAAGTGGGGGCAGATGTTCAAGAAAAGTGGAGAGATGCTGTATCAGGGGGAGCTTCCTTTAGAAACGGGCATCATGCCGCACCAGTCCAGTTAGGAAAAACCGGGTTTGTGATGGCCTCTCAGTGTGTTGTCCTGTCAGAATACCGGGGTAGTCTGAAACAAGGCAAGAGCGTTTTTGCAGGAGAGACATCATGACGTCAGCCCTTTCTTCAGGCCAGCTTTCCCGTCCCTGGGTCACGCCGGAGCTGATGACACGCCGGACCCGCAGCTTCGCGGAGATACGGGCCGTGGGGGGCTGGGTCCTCTGGCAGGAGCGGCGTCCTGATGAGCAGGGGCGGTGTGTCGTGGTCGGGCGTGCGCCTGATGGAACCCTGCATGACCTGACACCACCGGAGGCACAGGTGGGGACGGACATGCATGTCTATGGTGGCGGAGCCTGGGCGGCTGAATGTCACGGGCCGGACATGCTTGTGGTGTTCAGTGACAGCAGAAAAGGTGGCCTCTGGCGCAGTTTCAATGGTCGTGAGGCACAGCCGCTCTGTCCTGCCACCGGGCCGGAGGGTGTGACATACCGCTATGCCGACCTTTCTTTGCGTGACGGACGGCTCGTCTGTGTGCGGGAGGTGGAAACAGCCACCGGTGAAGAGCGGGCAGACCTTGTGGAAATTGATGCACAGGGCACTATCCGTTCTCTCCAGAGCGGGGCGGATTTCTACATGTCTCCCCGTCTCTCGCCTGATGGCCGGTTTCTGGCCTTCATCGCGTGGCAGAATCCTCACATGCCGTGGACGGAAACAGGCCTTCACGTGATGGACCTGTCCGGTTCCGGCGAGACGCTCTGCCTCGCTGGGGGAATGGGGCAGGGCTGTAGCGTGATGGGACCATTCTGGGACGGGCAGCGGCTTTATGCGCTGTCTGACGCTGCCCCGGCTGATGCCCTTTCCGGTTATGACCGGCACTGGACGCCCGTTGCCTTCGAGCCTGGGAAAGCGGCGGATTCTGGGACTGTGACATGGAGGGACTGTTCTCTGCCCCCGGCTCCGGCCGAGGTGGGGCTGCCTGCCTGGGTGTTCGGGCAGTCCTGCTGTGCGGCCCTGTCAGGCGGGTGGCTTCTGGCCCGTGCCGTGCGGCATGGCGTGCCTGTGACCCTGCTTCATGAGCCGGAATCCGGCTGGAGGAATGTGCTGGCCGGTGCCGTGCCGGATGATGTCCCCGTACCGCTGGGCGATGGGGAGCGGTTTGCGTGGCTGAACAGCCCGCCCGATGCGCCCCCTGCCCTGATGATCGGTACGCTGGATGGGGCAGCGCAGGAGCGGGAAATCGTCCATCGGGCATGGGAGCTGCCACCAGAGGTCGTTGCGGCGGACATCGCCCTGCCGGAAACACTGTCTTTTCCCGTGGAAGACGGGCCGGGGCCGCTTTGTGCCCAGTTCTACCGTCCGGCACAGGGGCCGCATTGTGAGGCAGTGATGGGGAAACCACCGCTTGTCGTGATCGTTCATGGTGGTCCGACCGGACAGGCCCGGACGGACCTGTCTTTCAAGGTCCAGTGGTGGACATCACGGGGCTTTGCCGTGCTGGATGTCAATTACCGTGGCTCTACCGGCTTCGGCCGGGCGTACCGGGAGGCACTGGATGGACGCTGGGGCGTGCTGGATGTTCAGGACTGCTGTCGGGCCGTTCAGGGTGTGATTGAAAAAGGGCTGGTGGACCCGCAACGCTGCGTCATCCGTGGCAGCAGTGCCGGGGGGCTGACGGTCCTCTCCGCTCTGGCGCAGTCCGATCTGTTCGTGGCGGGAACATCCCTTTATGGCGTGACGGACCTGCGGGGGCTGGCTGAGGAAACGCACCGCTTCGAGGCCCGTTATCTGGATGGCCTTGTCGCTCCGTGGCCGGAGGAAGAGGCGGTCTATCTCGCTCGCTCGCCACTCTCATGGCCGGAGAAGATCACGGCCCCCGTACTGTTCCTGCATGGTGATGCCGACCGTGTCGTGCCGCTCTCTCAGGGGCAGGCGTTACAGAAGCAGCTCCCGGCATCGTCCCTGCATGTCTATCCGGGGGAAGGGCATGGTTTCCGGGATGCAGACGTGATTGCGGATTCCCTTGCCCGGGAGCTGGCTTTCTATCGGGATGTGTTTACCGGCCGGAGGAATGCCTAGCGCATCCTGCCTTTCTGATGGGGAAGGGTCTGGCTGAGGCGGTGAATGACGGTGAGGGCGGCCACAAGGGCCAGAGAGCCGATGAGCGTGACCCCTAGAGCCTGACTGATCATGACCCCTCTGGGGCCATAATGGACGCCAATGGCGATGAAGGGGATGGTCCCCAGCGTTGCCCGTCCCCAGTTGAAGGCGGTGGAATAGAGCGGGTGGCCCAGATTGTTGAAGGCCGTGTTGGAGACAAAGAGCAGCCCGACAAACATGTAGCTGGCCACCGCCCAGTGGCAGAAGAGCCGGACCAGTTCCACTCCCACCCCCTGGACATGGAATATCTGGAGGATCAGCGGCTCACCAAGGGCGAAGATCAGCCAGTCCAGCCCGACACAGAGGGCCGTGAGCTTGAGGGCGGAGAGGAATGTTTCCTTTACCCGATGTGGCTGCCGTGCCCCGAGATTCTGCGCCATGATGGGGCCGACCGAGCCTGTCAGGGCGAAGACGAAGGCAAAGGCCACAGGCACCATGCGGTCCACCACGGCCTGACCGGAGACAGCCTCCAGCCCGAAGCGGGACATGGCATGGGTGACGATGAGATTGCCGATGGGCGTGGCCATGTTGGTGCCGATGGCGGGCAGGGCGATGGAGCCGATGGCCCGGCTGGCATTGGGGATCATGTTCAGGCGGGGGCGTTCCAGCATGTCATGCCCCCGGAGATTGAGGAACCCGCTGAGGGAGATGACGCAGCGTGACAGCACGGTGCTGATGGCGGCTCCTTCCAGCCCCAGATGCAGCCCGAAGATCAGGATGGGGTCCACGATGATCGTGCAGGCTGCTCCCGTCAGGGTCACTCTCATGGCCCTTCGGGCATCACCCACGGCCCGCAGGAGAGAGGAAAGAGCCATGCCGAGGCAGACCAGAGGCAGGGCCGGCGAGGTGATGTAGAGGAAGTGCGTGGCATGATCCAGCGCAGCACCGTGGGCACCAAGCAGGGCAAGGAGGGGGCGGGCCAGAAAGGCGGTGACCAGCCCCAGCAGGCTGGTGACGGCAAGCATGAGGACCAGAAAGGCCGAGGCCTGCCGTCTGGCACGGAAATGGCGGCAGGCACCGATCAGCCGCCCGGTACTGGCCCCCAGCCCGATGGACATGCCGAGCGAGACGGCCACCTGCACAAACCCCAGTGAGGTGGCGAAGGCGATGGCTGCCGTCAGGGTGGGGTCATGCAGATGGGAAATATAGAAGAAATTGAGCAGGTCCACGAAGAAGACGGCCATAAGCCCGATGGCACCCGTCCCGGCCATGGTGATGACATGGCGCATGATGCTGCCATGAACGAACCGTGCCCGTCTGGCTCTCTGCTGTGCGCAGGGCTGGCTTTTCACGCTTGCGGGCGTGATGGGTGTGGAGACCGACGTGAGGGTGGAATCAGGCTTGGGCTGCATGGCCCCTCATTCTGCCCTGTTTGCCAGGGCAGGGCCAGTGCAGAATGAGAGGAAGGTGGCGTGTCTGATATGCCCGTGAGGTCATTCCATTCCGATGAGTTTCCATTTCACCTGGTGATAATGGGCACGGGGGTCATAGAGGGCGACATGCAGCTTGTTTTCTTGCGGTCAGATGATAAGAATTGTCTGCGGGAGTAGTGGCGTTCTGTGATTAAGGGTCTCGCTCATGAAAAAACCTCGTTTCATGGTAGGGGAATGGTAAGGAGCTGTCTTCCCAAAGAGGGAGAACCTTCTTAATCTGGTATCCGTTCTGGGAGGAGAAAAGACGTCTCATGTCTGTCCGGCGGTTCTTGCGCATGATGGTGGGGGTGATGCTGTGTCTGATGATGCAGCTGCCGCCTCTTGTCATGCGTGCTGCCCCTGTCAGCGGGATGGATGCATTTTCTTCAGTCCGGTACGTTCATATGTATGAAAACCGGTCCCATGATGAGCTGCTGATGGCGGGCATGGGCATGATGGCGGAAGAGATGTCTCCGGCCCGGGCGAACATGGAAAATGACATGGCACCCTGCTGCCAGAGCCATCATGCGGTCTGTCAGGCCGGTCTGCCACCGGAAGGCCAGAAGCTGGAGTCGGTACAGCTCTGGCAGAAAGCATTCCTTTTTCATGAGGTCCGGCTCTTCCTGCGCTCCTCCACAGTCCAGCCCTGGCGGCCACCGGCCACCCTGCCTGTCTGACCTGTCTTTCTGCTGCCTCTGATGAGGTAGCATTCCATGTCACGTCTTTCAGGGACATTTTCATGTCACGTCATTTCATGCTGCGCCGCCAGTTCCTGACGGGTCTGGGGGCGGCAGGCTCCGTCATGGCCCTGCCGGGATCAGGCCGGGCCGTCTCCACCACAGTCGAATCTCTCCCGCCTCTGGAGATGGAGCTGCACATAACCCGCCGGAAGGTCCATGTTGCAGGGCGCAGAGGTGAGGGGTACTGCGTCAACGGCCAGATGCCCGGCCCGGTCCTGCGCTGGCAGGAAGGGCGGGAGGTCCGCATTCATGTCCATAATCATATGGATGAACCGACATCCCTGCACTGGCACGGCATCCGCCTGCCGAGTGACCAGGATGGCGTACCGGGACTGAGTTTTGCCGGGATTCCGGCCGGGGGGCAGTTCACCTATTCTTTCCCGGTCCTTCAGAGCGGAACATACTGGTATCACAGCCATATGGGGCATCAGGAATCAGCCGGTCTCTATGGTGCCCTGATCATCGAGCCTGCTGGTCCGTCTCTGCTGCCGGAGGCTGGTCAGGACCATACGATTCTGCTGTCGGACTGGTCTGACGTGTCGGCAGAGCAGATTGTCGACAATCTCAAGATGCAGGATGACTATTACAATTTCCGCCAGCGCAGTCTTGCGTCCCTGCCGGAAGAAAGCCGCAGGGCCGGTGGTCTGGGGGCGGCCCTGAAGAGCCGTCTGCAATGGTCCCACATGAGGATGAGTGCCACGGATATCTCCGATGTCAGTGGCGTGCTTTATACCTATCTCATGAATGGTGAGGCCCCTGCCCGGGGCTGGAGCGGACTGTTCCGTCCGGGAGAACGGGTCTGTCTGCGTGTCATCAATGCGGCAGCCATGACACTGTTTGACGTGCGTGTACCAGGGCTGGAGATGCAGGTGGTAGAGGCGGACGGGAATCCTGTCGTGCCCGTGCCGGTTGATGAGTTCCGCATTGGTCCGGGTGAGACCTATGTCGTGATGGTGACACCGCAGAAGGCGCAGCCTTACACGATTTTTGCCCAGAGCGAGGACCGCACCGGCTATGCCCGGGGTACGCTGATGCCACGATATGGTCTGCTGGGCGATGTTCCGCCGATGGATCCCCGGCCCGTGCGGGGCATGGTGGATATGGGCATGGCCATGTCCATGAAAGCAGGCATGAGGCCCATGAAAGGCATGGTGATGCCTCCCGTCATAAAACGCGCGCCAGCCGATGAAATTGATGATCCCGGCCCGCCTCCCCTGAATGTGGAGAATCAGAATGTGGCGGCCAGCCCGGTGGACCGTGTCAGCAGCCCGGGCGATGGTCTGGAAGACACAGGCCGCCGTGTTCTGGCGTATAGTGACCTCGTGGCCCTGCGGCCTCCACCGGATCAGCGTCCGCCTTCACGGGAGATCATCCTGCATCTTACGGGGAATATGGAGCGGTACATATGGGGCTTCAATGGCCGGAAATATTCCGAGTCCGGGCCAATCCATCTGGTCCGTGGTGAGCGGGTCCGTTTCACGGTCATCAATGATACGATGATGGAACATCCCCTTCATCTGCACGGCCTGTGGAGCGAGCTGGAGAATGGGGCTGATGACCAGCATCGGCCCCTGAAACATACGGTCATTTCGCAGCCCGGTTCCCGCATGAGTGTGCTGGTGACGGCGGATGCACCGGGCGTGTGGGCTTATCACTGCCATCTCATGTATCACATGCAGACGGGCATGTTCCGGGAGGTGGTGATCTCATGAAAACAGGAGATACGCTGTTTCCGGTTCTGCTGGTGTGCCTTCTTGCCGCGCCGGTGCAGGCCATGGACGGGATGGACATGGCCCGTTCCACATCTGATGAAGGGAAAACCAGTCATGGCATGAGTGGAATGACCATGTTGGATATGGGCGACATGGTCATGTCAGATTCAGATATGGAAGGCATGGACATGCCGGGCATGACCCGGCCCCACCCGGCTGCGCCGAAAGTAAGGCCTTCCGGAAAGCCGTCATCGGGGACGAAAAAGCCCCGCATCGTCCACAAGGCTGTGGATGCACCTGCTCCCGTGGTGGATATTGGCCATCATATGCACGCTATGGACATGGGCCGCTGGTTTCATGGTGTGCTGGACGAATTTGAAGGCCGGTATCAGGCAGGCGGCAAGTCGTCGCTCCGCTGGGATGGCGAGGCCTGGTATGGTGGGGATTACAACCGTCTCTGGCTGAAAAGTGAGGGCACCATGACAAAGGGCAGGGTTCATGATGGGGACCAGGAACTGCTCTACAGTCGGGCGATCTCCACATACTTCAATTTTCAGGGGGGTGTCCGGCTGGATCTGGACAGCCGCCGGACCCGTGCCTGGGGTGCTGTCGGTGTGGAAGGTCTGGCCCTGTACCAGTTTGAGGTACAGGCAACGGGCTATTTCAGTGACCGTGGCGTGGCGGCACGGTTTGAAGGGTCTTACGACATTTTGCTGACCAACAGGCTGATCCTTCAGCCTCAGGTGGAGCTGAACCTTTACAGTCGGGCCGATCCGAGGCGGCAGATCGGGTCGGGGCTGGCGGACATCGATACCGGGTTGCGGCTGCGCTACGAAATCTGGCGCAAGATGGCTCCTTATGTCGCCGTGACATATGATTCACCCCTGACACAGGGGCGGCACATGGTCCGGAAACGGGGTGAGAGAGCGAGTGAAGCCCGGTTCACCTTTGGTATCCGCAGCTGGTTCTGATGATGGGTGACAGGCCCTGTTTCGCATGGGAGAGCAGTCCTTTCGTGAGGAACAGGGCCATTTTTCTGGCGGAAAAATGCGTCTTTATTAGATCAATGATGTCAAAATAAAGACAATTATGACAATAATAGGAATATCTATTTCACATACACCTATTTTCTATCAGAAAATTCCTTTGTAAAAATCCGTATTAAATTTGCCTTAACCAAAATGACCTAAGCCATGTCCCGTTTTCATAATGGCTGACGGGATATATACATGGCCATAGCATTAATCAGGGTGGAAGCCGGCACAGCCACTATCTACGGTAGTGGCCCATTGCCCAGCCTTCTGGATGTTGGCGGGCTTTCATCCATCGTGGTGACCCGGACACAGGGCACGCCAGCGGGTGACCCTGTGCAGGTGGATCTATCTTCTTTCATAGGGCAGCTGCGGGGAGACTGTTCCATTACCGTAAAGGGTGGGGCAACGGTTTATGTCGGCGGCGGGCTGGTCAATCTGGGGCTGGGGAATGCGCTGACCCTGGATGGCGGTCGGCTTGTCATCCGGTCCAGCCTGCTGAGTGCGTCCGCAGTGTCGTCCATCACGGTGGGGCCGAATGCCGGGGAGCTGCGGATAGAGCCACAGGGTTTTGGCGTGCGGCTTGATGTACCCGTCAATTTTGTGGACGAACAGGGCCGGGCAACGACCAGGATTCCTCCCAATTTTGTCATGGACTTTCCGAATACGCAGTTTGTCGGGGCTGTCTATGATCTGACCACCAACCGGACGACCATTGGTGACGGGGTGGATGCTCTGGGGATCGTGAGCATCGGGCGGACGACGACGCTCAAGGGTGACCCGTTCAATCTGCGGGCCAATGGAAAGCCGCAGAAGGACTTCTGGGGGAACATCACGGGTTATGGGTACAATTTCACCAGAAACAATGGCCATGATGACGGGCGGGGCGGTGTCATAACCTGTTATCTGCCCGGCAGTCTGGTCCGGACGGATACGGGGGCCGTACCGGTGGAGACGCTGGCAGTGGGGGATTCAGTGCCTGTTTTTACGGTGGATGGCCAATCACGGGGGCTTCGGCAGGTGACATGGGTCGGGCAGGGGCATGTCACCGTCCAGCCTGAACTGCCGGATGATGAGGCTGGCTGGCCTGTATGCATCCGCCAGAATGCGCTGGCGGACAATGTGCCCTGCCGGGACATGCTGGTGACGTCCGAGCACTGTCTTCTGCTGGACGGGCATTTCATTCCGGTCCGGATGCTGGTCAACGGGTCGTCCATTTTCTACGACCGGAGCCATGCTGAATATGATTACTGGCATTTTTGAAGTCGAGCCTCATGCCATCGTTGAGGTGGATGGTGCCCTGACGGAAAGCTATCTGGATACGGGGAACCGTCATGGTTTCGTGTTTCAGGCGGGCCGGTGGGCTGACCGTGGCAGCCGCTGCTGGGAGCGGGATGCGGCGGCCCCGCTGGGAGTCCAACGGGGGCTGGTGGAGCCGGTATATCGTGCGCTTCAGGAACGTTCCGGGTAGGGAACATATGAAGAGAAAGAGCTGGTGACTGACCCTGACCTGACCGTGACGTGTCTCTCAGGGCAGGACCTCCCATTGGTCTGGAAGACGGGACAGCGTTACCTGTTCCGTCTGACAGACGGGTGTGATGAGGTGCTGCTTTCCTCCCGTGTCAGCCGCCCCTGTGACGTGATCGGCCCCTTTGTGGATGACAGACGCTGGCTTGGGGTGCCGGTCGGCCGTGTGCAGCTGTTCTGGGGTGATGGCACACGGGAGGACGTGACGGGATTCCTCTCCGCACCACGGGAGGATGGATGGGACGTGCAGGAGGCTTCCCCCAGCCGCTTTTCCTCTCCATCGAGCTGCTGGCGGGTGGACCTTACCTCTGTGACGCTGATCCTGCTGCTGATGAGGGCAGGGTCAGGCTGGAAAGCGGCATGGTCTGAGCTTGTGATCCCGGACGGGCATGGTGGACAAGCCATGCCTGTCTGGCCATATCAGGAAGGTGATGGCCATTCAGGTCATGGCATGATGGTATGTGAGGGAGGAGCTGGATCATGGCACAGGGCAGAACCGTACTGGTGACGGGTGGAACGTCCGGCATCGGGTTGGCGATTGCGGAAACATTCGCACGGGCAGGGGATAATCTCATCCTGCTGGGCAGCAGTCCGGAGCGTGATTATACGAAGGCCATTCAGACCGTGGAGGCGGCAGGCCGTGAAGCGGGCCATGATGTGCGTGTCTGTGCTCACGGTGTGAACATCACGGATTTTGCCGCCGTAAAGACGGCGATGAAGACCATCAGTGAAAAGGCAGGATCGCTGGACGTGCTGGTCCATTCCGCAGGGGTGTTCTTTGGCACGCCTATCACGGACGAAACGCCTGATGCGTTCGACAGGATGATGACCATAAACGTCAACGGCATGTGGCACGTCGTGCAGGCGGCCCTGCCTTTCATCCGGCGCAGGGAAGGTGATGTGGCGGGTGGGAAGATCGTGGCGATTTCCTCCATTTCCGGGTTTTTCGGGTTTGCGGGTTATGCCGGCTATGCGGCCAGCAAGGCGGCCGTGACGTCTCTGGTCCGCACTCTGGCACTGGAGCTTGGGCCGCTGGGCATCAACATCAATGCCGTGGAGCCGGGGCGTGTGAAGACGTCCATGCATGATGCGCTGATCAATGATCCCACAAAGGCGGAGGCCCTGAAGGCCGTGGCGGAGGCCAACCCCAGCAAGCGGAGCTTCTCATCGCCGGAAGATATTGCTGCCGTGGTGCAGTTTCTTGCCAGTCCGGGGGCCGTGGCCCTGCATGGAGCTGCCATCGTGGTGGATGAGGGGACATCACTCGGCCTCGTCTGACGGTTTCCGGCTCTCATGATGATTGTGAATGGCCTCTTCCTGTCTGGTTAACAGCTTGAAAGCGGGAAGGGCCTCTCCCATATCTGCACCATCTTTCGGCGGCGGGGCAGGATGGCCGCAGAAGATGAAGCCTGTATGGAGCCTGCCATTTTGGAGGAGAGCAACGCATCATGAGTGATGGCAAGAACGCAGCGGAGATGAAGCAGCACAGTTTCAGTGCCGAGGTCGGGCAGCTGCTCGACCTGGTCGTTCATTCTCTTTATTCCGACCGGGAAATCTTTCTGCGTGAGCTGGTCGCCAATGCGGCTGATGCCATGGACAAACGCCGTTTCGAGGCCCTGACCAGCCCGGCCCTGTCCCTGCCGGAAACGCCGTCCATCCATATTTCCACCGATAAAGATGCCAAAACGATCACGCTTTCCGATGACGGGCTGGGCATGAGTCCGGAAGAGCTGACTCAGAATCTCGGCACGATCGCCCGGTCCGGCACCAAGGCGTTTGGTGAGAAGCTGAGCAGTGCCAAACCGGAAGAGCGTCCGAACCTGATCGGTCAGTTCGGTGTGGGCTTCTATTCCGCTTTCATGGTGGCGGACAAGGTGGATGTCGTGTCCCGTCGTGCCGGTGAGGATGTGGCCGCCCGCTGGGTCTCCGAAGGCAAAGGCTCCTACAGCCTCGGCCCAGCCGAGCGTGACCGGCCGGGGACGGACATCGTCCTGCATATGAAGGAGGATGCCGAGGAATTCATTGATCCGTGGCGTCTGCGGAGCATCATCCGCAAATGGGCTGATCACATCGCCTGGCCTGTTGTGCTGCATGAGCCGGATGAGGACGGCAAGGAAAAGGAAGAGACCATCAATGAGGGCAAGGCCCTCTGGCTGCGTCCGAAATCCGAGATCACGTCCGAGGAATATACCGAGTTCTACCGTCATGTAGCCCGTGCGTTTGATGAGCCTTACGCCACGCTGCACTGGAAGGCTGAAGGCACGGTTGAATTTGCGTCTCTGCTGTTCCTCCCCGGTGCCCGTCCGTTCGACTTCATGGAGCAGAGCAGCCGTGAGAGCCGCCTGCATCTGCATGTGAAGCGCATGTTCATCACGGATGAAGCCAACCTGGTGCCGAACTGGCTGCGTTTCGTGCAGGGTGTGGTTGATACGGATGACCTGCCGCTGAACGTCTCCCGAGAGATGCTCCAGTCCACGCCGGTTCTGGCCCGCATCCGCAAGGCCGTGACCAAACGTGTCATCAGCGAGATCAAGAAGCGGGCACAGGAAGGTGGTGAGGCTTTCACCGGCTTCTGGAACAATTTCGGCCTCGTCATCAAGGAAGGTCTCTGGGAAGATTCCGAACACCGGCAGGAAATTGCCGAGTTCTCCCGCTTCCACTCCACACATGATGATGAGCTGACCACGCTGGATGATTATATCAGCCGCATGAAGCCGGAGCAGGAGACCATCTATTATCTGGCCGGGGACAATCTGAACGCCCTGAAGGCGTCCGCCCAGCTGGAAGGTTTCCGTGCCCGTGGTCTGGAAGTTCTGCTGCTCTCCGATGCCGTGGACAGCTTCTGGCCGGACCGTCTCCATTCCTACAAGGACAAGACGTTCCGCTCAGTGGCGCAGGCTCATGGTGACCTTGAGAAGTTCGCTCCGGAGACCGAGGAAGAAGGCGAAGCCGCTGATGTGGAGAAGCTGGCCCCTGCCCTGAAGGAGGCCCTTGGTGACGCCGTGAAGGATGTCCGCAGCACCGTGCGTCTGACAGGCAGTGCCGTGGTAATGACAAGCGAGGGGGGACCCGACCTGGCCATGCAGCGTCTCATGCGCCGTTCCGGGCAGGAGATGCCAGCCCTGCCGCCGGTGCTGGAGATCAATCCCCGTCATCCGCTCATCCGTGCGCTGGCAGAGCGTGTGGAAAAGGGCGAGAGCGTCAGTGAACATGCCCGCATCCTTCTGGACCTTGCCCGTGTCCAGGAAGGCGAGGCTCTGCCGGACCCCAGCGGCTTTGCCCGTACTCTCGCAGGCCTGCTCGCCGGGACCGTGGAGAAATAAGATCAGACCAGGTGTCTGATGGAATAGAAGGGGCTGCACATGGGAATGTGCAGCCCTTTTTCATTGGTGGGTGGGGTTTACGGTTCGTCCGTCAGTAGCGCAGGCAGGACTTCCTTGAGGCTGCGGGAGGCATTCTTGCTGTTCTGGCGCAGTTCCGTGAGGATGGTGGCGTCCTCCGTCAGGGAGAGTTTTTCTGCCAGCAGCAGGAGCAGGGCGAGGGAGGTGCGCAGGCGGGCAATGTAGCCTGCAATGTCCAGCATGACGCCCAGAAGGTGGGCGGGAACATCTCCTGAAGGAAAACAGGTCACGACCGTATCCAGCAGGCCGGACAGCGTGTCAGACCCGTTGCGGGGTTTCTCCCCATGCGTGCGCAGGAGATGGGCGATCTGCCGTTCCTGCTCACGGTTCTGGTCCAAGATGGTGGTGATCCAGTGCTGGAGAGGAAGAGGCGCAGCCGGACGGCTGAGCAGTTCCAGCAGGCTTTCCCGCAGCGTGCCCGTCAGGACGAGATGGGCGTGCAGCCGTTCCAGATAGGTGGGGCGTATCGAGGATGGTTCAGCAGGATGACGTGACACGTCTTTCTCCAGTGCGGGAGGGGAAGAGGGGCACGTCACGGGTGCCCTGTCCTCTGGGACGGGGCAAGCCTAGCCCGCCTGACGGCTCTGCGGAACAGGGAGGGAACGGTTTTGCTGCATGGCAGCCTTACCGTGAAGGCGAAGCTTCAGCATCAGGCCGCCCGGCATAATGGCGGGCGATGACGGTGCAGACGAAAAGCTGGAGCTGGTGGTAGATCATCAGCGGCAGGACGATGATTCCGGCGGAGCCGGGGAAGATGACGCTGGCCATGGTCACGCCGGATGTCAGGGCTTTCTTGGAGCCACAGAACTGCAATGTGATGTCATCTTCAATCGTCTGTTTCATCAGCCTGCCCAGCAGGTAGGTGATGCCCAGTGCCAGAGCGAGCAGCAGCGCATCAGCAATTCCGACTCTGACAAGCAGGAGAACGGGAATGCGATGCCAAAGGCCCTGAAGGACTGCCGTGCTGAAGGCGGAATAGACCAGCACGATGATTGAGCCACGGTCGCTACAGGAGATGAGAAATTTGTGACGGTGGACGACAGGCCCCAGCCAACGCTGGACGCACTGCCCCAGAATGAAGGGCAGGAGCAGTTCTTCCGCCACGTTGAGGATGGTCTGGAGGCCGGAGCCGCCGCTTCCGCCATGGTCAAAGAAAAGACCACTGAGCAGGGGGGTGATGAGAATGCCCAGAATGTTCGAGACCGTGGCGGCACAGATGGCTGCCGGCACGTTGCCCCGTGCCATGGAGGTCAGGGCGATGGAAGACTGTATGGTGGAGGGCAGACAGCAGAGGAACAGCATCCCTGCCCAGAGGTCCGGCCCCAGAAATCCGGAGGAGGACAGGAGATGGGCCAACCCGTACAGGCCTGCCCCCAGCAGGGGGAAGACGGCAAATGTGACGAGAAGCGTGCAGCCCTGTAACCGCCAGTTCCTGACACTGTCGATCAGTGCCCTGCGTTGCAGCTTGGCCCCCTGAAAGAAGAACATCAGCATGATGAGCAGTGTCGTCAGGCGGGAGAGCCACGGCTGCCAGGCCAGTGGGCAGGGCAGGAACGATGCCAGAAGAACCGCACCGATCAGGCACATCAGGAAAGGGTCGGGGCGTCTCATAAATGATGATCCCTGCGGCTGGAGCAACATGGCGATGGAAAGGCCATTCCGTCAGGAGATGGCCGGTGCAGAGGGAACGGTAAAGCAGAAGCTCCCTGCTGCCAATGAGTGAAGCGGCAGGATGGTGATACAGAATCAGTATAAAACATTTTTTATAATTAATGGTAAACAGCTTGCAAAACAGGACCGGATAGGGGCATTTTTCCGGCGACCTGAAATCGGGTCATCTTCATCAGAGTGCAGGGAGGGGGCGGATTATGACCGTCAATCGGCGTATGGTTCTGGGATCATTTCTGGCAGCAGGTGCGCTTCTGGGTGGCCGTGCCCGTGCCGCGGCTGCTCAGGGTGGGAGTGCGCCAGCGCAGCCCAACAATGCCCATGCGGAGCCAGGGAATGCGGCAGCGGCAGCCCCCCAGCCCGTACATGAGACGCTGGCAGACAAGCAGTATCGTCCGAACATTCATTTCTCCCCGCCAACAGGGTTCATGAATGACCCGAACGGGCTGATTTTTGATGGGCACTACTACCATCTCTACTATCAGTATAACCCCTTTGGCCCCTACGCAGGGCATGTGCATTGGGGCCATGCTGTCAGTACGGACCTCTATACATGGCAGGACCTGCCCATTGCGATCCGTGAGACGGAAGCCGGGGAAGCCTATAGTGGCTGCGCCGTGCTGGACAGGGACAACCGTTCCGGCCTGTTTCCGCCCCGTACGCAGGAGAAACCACAGCCGGGGTCTGTCGAGACAGCCGCCCAGAAAGCCGCCCAGCTTTTCCCGTCTTTGCCGGAAGATGAGCAGGAGCGGCGTTCGGTGGACAGGCAGGCACAGGGTCTGCTGGATGAAACCAGCACGAATACGGGTCTTCTGAAGCAGCTGAATGACCATCCCGTTTCCCGTGACCAGTCTCCTGTCCCCATGGCACCGGCCCTGCCGCCGATGGCGGGTGGCCTCGTGGCCATTTACACCCGGGCAACGCCCCAGCGTCAGACACAGTATGTGGCGTGGAGTCCTGATGGCGGGCTGACACTGAAGGATTATGAAGGCAACCCGGTGCTGGATATCGGGCACAATTCCTTCCGTGATCCCAAGGTGATCTGGCACGCTCCGACTGAAAAATGGGTCATGGTCGTAGTGCGCTCCCGTGAGCACAAGGTCTCCTTTTACGGATCATTCGACCTGAAGCACTGGATGCATCTGAGTGATTTCGGCCCATCCGGCATTACCGGTGTGGATTATGAATGTCCGGCTCTGGCCGAGGTGGAGGTGGAAGGGGAAACGCCCGGTGAAAAACGCTGGGTCCTGTTTGTGTCCATCAATCCAGGCGGGCCGCAGGGGGGCAGCATCACGCAGTATTTTGTCGGACAGTTTGATGGTGAGCGTTTCACGCCCGATGACACGATCGTGGACCTGACGGATTTCGGCAAGGACAGCTACGCTCTCCAGACTTATGAGAACATGCCGGGGAACCAGACGGTGTATGTCGCTTGGCTGGATAACTGGCAGTACTGTGAAGAGCTGCCCAACAAGAGCTGGCGCGGCATCATGACCATCCCCCGCAAGGTCGTGCTGCGGCGTGACACGTCAGGCTGGCTGCGGATTGCCCAGAATCCCTACAGGCTGGAGGCTCTGCGTCAGCCCGCCATCCCGTTTGCCCTGTCCCGTCTGGAACCACAGAGCAGCCGTCAGGTTGCCCTGCCAACCGGGGAGGCGGTGGAACTGCTGCTTGACGTGTCGCTGGAAGACCGTTCCAGCAATCTCCCCGATGGAGATCAGGGGCGGGCCGGACGTTTCGTGGTGGTTTTCTCCAACCGTCAGGGGGAAAGCCTGAGCATCGGCTTTGATGGTTTCTCCTGCCAGCTCTGGCTGGACAGAAGCAACCTGCACGGCTTCAGCCATCCCTTCTTCACGGGGACATTCTCGTCAGCCCTCGTACCGGGCAGCCGGCGTGTCAGCCTGCGGATCGTGCTGGATGCCTGCACGCTGGAAGTCTTCGCCAATGAAGGCATGTCCGTCGGCACGGCCCTGATCTACCCGGCCAACCCTCTGGAAACGCTGAGTCTTCAGGTCACCAACGCTGCGGCGGTGATCCATAAAGTGGCCCTCTATCCCCTGCGGCAGACGGTGGACCGCATGGAACAGGGGTGATCCGCTCCCCTGAGGTTCCGTCCCGGATTTGTCCGGGGCGGCCCTTTTCCGTCAGATGACGGCCAGCGCATCCTTGCAGCTTGGTGGCGGGAAGGCCTCATCAAGGGCCGCCAGATCATCCTGCGTGAGCCGGATTTCCTGAGCGACGATGTTGATGGTCTGATGATGGGGCGTGGCCGCCTTGGGAATGGCGATCATGTTCCGGCGGCGCAGCACCCAGGCCAGTGCGATCTGTGCCGGGGTGGCATGGCCGAGGCTGGTTCTGTGCTCACGGGCAATGGCCCGCAGGACGGGGTGGTGCAGCAGGTCACCTCCCTGGCCGATCGGGCAATAGGCCATGTTGGTGATATGCGCCCGCTCATCCCGTGGCAGAAGATCATACTCCGTGCCCCGATATTCTAGGCTGTACAGAATCTGGTTGACGAGTGGATAGGCCCCCAGTTCTGCCAGCTCGTCCATGTCGGCCGTATCGAAGTTGGAAACGCCCCAGTCCCTGATGAGGCCCCGTTCCCTCAGTGTCTCGAACGCATAGAGCGTTTCATTGAAGGGAATGGAACTGCGCCAGTGCAGCAGATAGAGGTCCAGATACTCCGTGCCGAGATGTTTCAGTGAGCGTTCACAGGCTGTCAGCATGTCCCTGTAGGACGCATGCTGGGGCAGGACCTTGCTGATGAGAAAGGCCTGATCCCGCCGCCCCCGCAGGGCCTCGCCGATCACGCTCTCCGAGCGGCCATGACCGTACATTTCCGCCGTATCAATGATTCTGAGGCCCGCATCTAGTCCGATCTGGAGGCTGCGGATTTCATGTGCCCGCTGGGCGGGATCATCGCCCATGCGCCACGTCCCCATGCCGAGGGCTGGAAGAGTGATGCCATTTCTGAGCGTAACAGTGGGGTGGTGGGAGGCTGCCGTCATGATGATACCCTTCCTTCGCACAAGAGGGTGGACTCGACTTTACTTCAGAAGAGTAAGTCCGCTCATGGCAGAGGGGAAGATATTTTATATGAAGGCTCCCTTACCGTCTGTCAGAACGTGACAGCATGGCACATCATGCGATGGCGAGCCGGTCAGTTTTTCGGGAAGCGAAATGGTGCCCAAGGGCGGGATCGAACCACCGACACTGCGATTTTCAGTCGCATGCTCTACCAACTGAGCTACTTGGGCACCGGGCCACGGCGACAGGGCCACCCGGCTATGGAGAGGGGTTTACCCTATGCCGGGTGGGTGATCAACCCTCTTTGCAGAAGAAAATGCACGGACCCGCTCCCTGATTCAGCAGGGCATGAGGGCGGGTCTCATGGCCTGTGGCGGGAGGCCTCTTCTGCCAGGCGTGCGGCTTCGGCTTCCAGCTCTTCCGGGTCATTATCCTGTCGCAGGGAAGGCACACGGTACTCCCCCTTGAACCAGCGGCCAAGGTCCACATCGGCGCAATGCCGGGAGCAGAAAGGACGGAAGGCCGTGACGGTGGGTTTCTGACAGATCGGGCAGCTCATGAAAGACTCCAGCAGGATGATGGAGAAACAGGATGGCTGTGAAGGGTAAGGCGTTGACCCGTGGCATGGAAGAGGTCTTCCAGTGCCACGGGGTCGGCTTCCAGTGCCCTGATGATGGCGGGGGGAGCGTGGAGCTGGTTGCCTTTCAGCCCTTCACTGACGATGCGCTGGAGAAGGACCAGCCCCTGCCCGTGGGGGGAGCTGTACAGTTCATGCAGCGGTGCCCGGTGGCGGGGTCGGGTCATTTCCAGCAGGCCGCTGGGCGTGATGCCGGTGATGCGGGGCTGGAGCGGGTCCTGTTCCCTGTCAGCCGCCTTGCGGAGGAAAGGGACAAGAGCGGGCCGCTTGCTGCTGCGGACTCCCGCCGGGTCGATTAGAAGGGTGCCGGAGAGATTGCGGAGCCTGATTTCCCGCAGCAGCGGGCCAAAACAGGCCAGATTGGCAGCGAAGTCCGGGTTCTGGTGGGCGTCCAGATCAATGGCCGTCAGGGCATGGGTGGGGGTGATGTGGGCGATCAGCGGCCCGACTGACGCATCAGGGCTGGTAAGGGCTGCCCAGTCTGCTTCCAGCACGTCATTAAAGCTGCGGCTGACCCGTTTCAGACGGGAATGCAGGGAAGCGGGCAGGCGGGCCGCCAGTGCGGCATCATCAACGATCAGGGGGCAGTCGTCAGGGGCCTGCCTGAGGATGTCGTCCAGTGGCGTGGGACCGGGCGTGATGAGACGTGGCGCAGTCCCGGCCTCCACACCATCCGGGACAGGAAGGGCACGCAGGCGCAGCCCTTTCCCATTCTGGGCCGAACGTGTCACCTGGGCGCAGACAAGACTGCCTTCAGCAGGCAGTTTCCGGCCTTTCATGAACCCCGTCTCCGTGGGGCCAGTCAGCCCCACGAACGCACCGCCCAGATGGGGGGCATGGGCCGTGATGCGGACGACATGCACGTCACCCCAGCCATCCGGGGCACCGGGCCGCCAGAGGGTGACATCCAGCAGCGTATCATCCTTCAGCAGGGCGATGCGGATTTCTCCCGGCGCACTGGCAAGGCGGATTTCCATGAGGGTCAGGGCAGCCAGTGCTGTCCGGCGGGCAGGGGCTGACCCCGGAGCAGCTGGGCCGTCTCGAACAGAGGGAGGCCGATTACGCCGGAGGGGCTGCCTCCCACCTGCCGGATGAAGGCTGCCGCCTGCCCCTGCAGTCCATAGCCTCCCGCCTTGCCGTGCCAGTCTCCACCGTCAATGAGGGCATCAATCTGCCGGGTGGTCAGACGGTTGAACGTGACATGGCTTTCCACCACACGTTCACAGCACCGGCCTTTGGTCCATTGTTCTGTGGGCTGGCAGACAATGGCGGTAATGACCCTGTGGCGGCGGCCGGAGAGCAGCATGAGGCAGCGTCGGGCCGTGTCGGCATCTTCCGCCTTGGGCAGGATGCGCCGCCCCGCAGCCACGACCGTATCCGCCCCGATGATGAGTGCAGGTCTGTCATGGGAGGCGGCAACATGGGCGGCCTTGGAGCGGGCCATCCGCAGGGCGTAAGGGCGGGGCAGTTCGTCCTTCCGTGGCGTTTCATCCAGGTCCGCCGGGCAGATGGCGTCCGGCTCCACCCCGATCTGGCGGAGCAGCGCAATGCGGCGGGGCGAGGCGGAGGCCAGGATGAGAGCGGGCCGGGAGGAATCAGCCATGAGGGGGGATATGGTCCTGTCTTCCGGAAGTGTTATTTGAAGCGGAAGGTGATGCGACCCTTGCTGAGGTCATAGGGGGTCATTTCGACATTGACCCGGTCACCAGCCAGCACACGGATGCGGTTCTTGCGCATTTTGCCGCTCGTGTGGGCAAGGATGGTGTGTTCGTTATCGAGCGTGACGCGGAACATGGCGTTGGGCAGAAGTTCAGTCACCGTGCCGGTAAACTCGATCAGGTCTTCTTTAGGCATGAATGTCCCTTGCAGGAAGTGGGTAAAAATTGTGCGGGCCACGCGACCAGCCTCGGGAGAGGGCTGGCTGCGTAGCCCAGTCATAACGGCGCATTATGTGCGGGGAGAGGGGGAGGACGTCAAGGTTTTTTGCTGGATGGAGCGGGATCGGGCAGGAGGGCTTTTGCCTGCCAGCAGTACCATGTCAGGGTGGAGCGGTGGGGGCTGAAGGAGGCCGTGGCCTCCCGCAGCTGACGGGGCGTGGGGCGGAGGGGCAGTTTTTTCAGTCTCTTCCAGCCTTCCTGCACGCCGAGGTCTCCGGCTGGCAGGACATCCGGCCTGCCGAGATGGAAGATGAGCAGCATCTCGACCGTCCATTGTCCCACGCCACGCAGGGAGGTCAGCTGCCTTATCAGCGTGGCGTCATCAAGCTGGCGGGCTTCGGTAGGGCTGGGGACAACTCCTTCAAGGCGGCCCCGGGCGATGGCCCGCAGGCTGGCAATCTTGGCCGCAGAAAGGCCGCAACGGCGCAACGTGTCATCCTCCAGAGCCAGGAGTTCCTGCGGGGCGGGCGGAGGGCCGTTTTCGTTGCGGTCTGCTCCGAGGGCGCAGAGCCGCCTGAATATGGTTCTGGCAGCAGCATTGTGGAGCTGCTGGCCGGTCACGGCCTTGATGAGCGAGGCATAAGGGGTCTGCGTCTGACTGTCGGGCGTGATCTGTTCAGGCAGGCGGCAGGGACCGGCAATGGCGATGAATGCCGCCAGATTGGCGTCCTGAGTGAAGCAGGGTGGCAGGGAGAACATGAAACGAACCTCGGCTATGGAATGAGGCGGGGAAGGGAAAAGGCAGTTACAGAAAAGTAAGTGGTGAGAAGGTTTCCGGTGATGACAACATGGCCCTTTCTGGGGCACAAGGGAGGGGTCATGACCCTTACCATTCTGCGCCCCTCTTTCAGCCAGCGGGTTTCCTGCCCGTGACACTGCCGGACAATGCCCCTGATCCACGGCGTCGGGAGCGTCTGGGTGATTACGCAGCCCCGGTGGCCGGGTTGCGGACGGAGGCACGCACGCCCATGCGGCGTACGCAGGTCCTGGTGGACCCGCCTCTTATCGGGCCGCTGTTTCTGGCTGCCAGTGTTCATGGCATCGCTCTCTGGATCATGCTCCAGACCAGTGCCGCCGTGCATGGGACACCCAATGGCACGCAGCAGCCTCAGGTGGAGATGGTGTTTGATGCGCCGCCCGTCAGACACAGCATGCAGGGGCCGCCAACGCATGAGGTAGGGGGGGCCACCAGTGCCCCGGCCCCCACCACACCGGAGGAGGCCACGCCTGCCCCGCTGGAACCGACCCCGCACACGCCTTCCTCACCACAGATGACGCCTTCACCGACCGGAGAGCTGACCAATGCGGAAATGTCGGAGAAGCCGATTTCCAGGGCAGCTCCCCGTCGGCCACATCGGAGCCGTGCGACGCCGACACACCAGCATGTGACCCGCCAGAGTGAGACGAACCCGTTTGCCCATCCGATGGACCTGTCCTTTGACGGGGAGCCTGCGCCCCATCCCCGCAAACGGGGGCGGCGTGGTGGCACACGGGGGCCGGTCGATTTCTCTCTCGGGCCGCTCAGCCTGAATGGGCAGATCAATGCACCGTACAAGACGAGCAGCAGCGTCAGAGGCGTCAGCTCTGATTACGGCAGCGAGATTGACCGCTGGGTGAGGAATCACATGTTCTATCCCGACGAGGCCGTGCAGAATGGGGAGGAAGGCCCCGCCTCCGTCCATGTGGTGATTGACCGGACCGGGAAGGTCATCCGTGTGCGGCTGACGGATTCATCCAATTCCTATGCGCTGGATGCGGCAACGGCGGGGATGTTCCAGGGGGCACAGCTTCCCCCTGTTCCGCCGGACATGCAGGGGGATCATTTTGATCTGGATGTGACGATCCATTACATGCTGATCCGTCATTAGTGGCCCGTGCTGTTCCGTCTTCCTGTGGTCATGGGCAGGAAAGGGCGTTAAGCTGTCAGGCATCGTCTAAATATTGCAGGGAAAGAGGGCTGTTCATGCGCTTCTGTCGTGCGCTGCTGGTATCGGGGCTGTGCGTCCCTCTCCTCGGGCTGGGGGGCTGCCTTCAGGTTTACAGGCCATTTGCCCATAATCCGGGCAGTCAGGCCCAGCATCTTGTGCGGGACAATATCCCTCCCGTGCGGCTGGCTGTTCCTGTCCCCGTACCGGCGAAGGCTCCGTGGCGGGCCGCCACGGCCATGTGGGCACGGGATGTGGTGATTGCTCTGGTGGGCCAGTCCATTCCGGCCGTGGCGAAGGTGCCGGAACCGGGGGACTGGTGGGTGCGTCTGGGGGCTGTCCGGGTGGAAAATGGGGGCATCCGCCCCCGCTATGCGATTGTCGGGCCGGATGGCCGGGTGAAAGCCCGTGGTTTCGGGGCCGTGATTGATGAGGAAGGCTGGCGTAGTGCTGACCCCGAGGCCCTGAATACGGTTGCGCTGCAGATGGCTCCCGAGATTGCCCGTGAGCTGACGGAAATCCAGACACGGATGATGATGGATGACCCGAAGAGCCTCATGCACCGTTCGGCCCGCATCTGTTTTGATGGTGTCACGGGCGCGCCGGGTGATGGCAACAAGTCGCTGGCCGAAGCGTTCTACATGATGCTGCCTGATGGCCGTAACAGCGTACAGACCACGCATGACGGGGCTGATTACATCGTGAAGACGGAAGTCAGCGTCAGACCGTCCCCGGATGCGTCCGCCCCGGATGAGGGGCCGAAGCAGCAGGTCACGATCATCTGGCATGTGCTGACCCCGCAGGGTGTGGAGGCCGGTGCGGCCACGCAGGTGCATGACGTGGCCGCACATTCGCTGGATGGCCCCTGGGCTGACGTGGCCGGTGCCGCTGCGCAGGAAGCTGCCGAGGCCGTGCGGACCATCGTCACCAACTATTCGGGACGGTCACGGAAGGCCGCCATGGCCCAGCCGGACATTGGCGGCAAGGCTTCCAAGGAAAAGGATGGCATGAAGAAGTTTGTATCGGCTCCGGATCAGGAGGGAACAGGCTCCACGAAGTGAGGGGATGCGGGGCTGGGAGTGCATCCGTCTTTTCCACGGGAACAGTGGATGTTCCGACAGGTCCTTTCAGGACGGGGCTGGTAGGAATAGACAGGGGCAGGCAATCAACTTATAGACATGAAGACCATGTAATAAATGGATTGCCATACGCCTCTTTACTCTGGAAACAGCTCTGATCCTGTGCGCATTCGTCCATTGCTCATCTGCATCTGCCAAAATCTATCATCCTGATTTTGACTGTACCCATGTAAACAGGGATGAACCGGCCCAGTTTCTTTTCTGTTTGGATTCTGAAGCCGCAAAAAGTGAATTGGTGCTGGATCAGGCCTATTATGCCCTGCGGCATCAGAGTCCTGTCTATCTTCATTCGCAGCTCAAGGCTGAGCTTGTCCGTGACCTTGAACCCGTGCAGGACTGTTTCCCTGCGGATGGAATTTATGGTGAAAGCCTCGCTGCCTGTTATCAGCGGATCGTGGGGCAGCTCGCGGACCGCTACCGGGCACGGTTGACAGGTAGGGCGCATGAGGAAGCTGTCCGTCCGATTGATGCCCATATCGTCTTACAGAAGAGACTGAGGGACCTTGGCTATCTGTCCTCCAGTCTGACGCCTGATGGTGTTTACGGGGAGACGACCCGAGAGGGCATCCTGCGCTGGCAGGAGAAGATGGCCCGGCCTCATCAGGATGGTTTTCTGGGGGATGGCGATGCCGGGATGCTGATGTCAGGGCCGGTGGCTGCTTCTTTCCCGACTGACGGGGAGGCCGGGGCGGAGCGTGACGTGCCTTCCGGACAGGAAGAAACTATGCGTTCTCCGGAGGGAGACCCGTCGCAGGGACAGGGCGTGGCTGATGTTGTCCATAGCGTTCTGGAGTCGCTGGTCCATCTGTGGAATGTGGCCCTTCATGTGGCTGGAGCGGACCTGGCTGCCCTGTGGAAACTGATACTGCCTTTCCTCCTGATGCCTCTCAGGCTGGCTGGCGTGTTCGGGGACATTGTTGAAGCCCTGTTCAGCATGAAGCTGCTTCTGGTCCCGGTTGTCGGTCTGCTCTTCTACCTGCGGCTGCGTGCCAGAATGAATGGAAAGGTGGGATTCTCGTCAGCCAGAGAGAAGGACTGCTATGAAAAGGTAGGCATGTTGTGGGCTGGCTGGGTCAGGGAACTGGATATTGCCGGTGGGGAAACGCTGCTGGAGCTGCTCGTCGAGCGTCGCCTCAGGAGCGCATTCCAGTTTCTGAAGAGTCTTGTCAGACCGATAAAAAGCGGGACGAGCCGGACCGTGCTGGAAGAACTGGGCAGGGGGCAGACGTGGCAGGATTTTTACAGATGTTCTGTTCATGTGCATGGCCTTTTGCAGCAGGTGGCGAAAGCGGGAGAAGCCAGAACAAGACGGCAGCAGGACCAGAAACGGGCTGAAGAGGCGGAGACGGAAAGACGGCGGCAGGAGCAGGCCCGCCGTCAGAATCAGCAGCGTTCCGGATCGTCTTCAGGAGGCAGTGGCAGCAGGGCGTGGCATGTCGTGCTGGAAGTGTCGGAGAAAGCTTCGAGAGAGGAGATCATCCTGGCCTACAGGCGGCTCATCAAGCAGCATCATCCGGACCGTTTCGCCCATGTCGGGGGAGCAGCCTATGAAAAAGCCGTTCGCCGGACGGCAGAGATCACGCAGGCTTTCCAGTATGTAAAACAGTATCGGCGTTTCTAGTCTTCTCTCCAGAAAAGAACAGGTCAGGTCTCTGGATGGTAAATGGAAGGTAAATTTATCATGCTATGGCCTGCCCGCTGGAAGATCATGACATTAATCGGGCGGGCTGATAGAAGGGGCTGTATCGCTTCTTACTGTCCTTCTATGAAAAGTATCCCTCATGAAGATCGTTGCTTGTAACAGTAACCTGCCCCTGGCTCAGGCTGTGGCCGCCGAGCTGGGAATCCCCTTGTGCAAGACATCCATCCGCCGGTTTGCTGATGGTGAGGTATTTGTCGAAATTCAGGAGAATGTACGTGGGGAGGACATGTTCGTCCTTCAGAGCACCTGCACACCGACCAACGATCATCTGATGGAGCTTCTTGTCGTGCTGGATGCCCTGCGACGTGGGTCCGCACGGCGTGTCACGGCTGTGATGCCCTATTTCGGCTATGCCCGTCAGGACCGTAAATCCGGCCCCCGTACGCCCATCAGTGCCAAGCTGGTGGCCAACCTGCTGACGGAAGCCGGTGCCAACCGCATCCTGACGATGGACCTGCATGCCATGCAGATTCAGGGTTTCTTTGACATTCCCACGGACAATCTCTACGCGGCCCCGCTTTTCGTGAAGGACCTGACAAGCCGCCATCCTGACCCTGAGAAGCTGATGATCGTGTCCCCGGATGTAGGGGGTGTGGTACGTGCCCGTCAGCTGGCCCGCAGACTGAATGTTGATCTGGCCATCATCGACAAACGCCGTGAGCGGGCCGGTGTTTCTGAAGTGATGAACGTGATTGGTGACGTGTCAGGCCGTTTCTGTGTCCTGGTGGATGACATCATTGACAGTGGCGGGTCGCTCTGCAATGCGGCTGAGGCCCTGATGAAACACGGGGCTGCCGGTGTGGAAGCGTACGTCACGCATGGCGTGCTGACGGGTAATGCGTGTGAACGGGTGCAGAACAGCCCGCTTTCCATGCTGACCCTGACGGACAGCATTCCGGAGACGGAAGAGCTGAAGGCGGCCTCCAATATCCGGCAGATTTCCACGGCGGATCTTCTGGCCCGTGCCATCCGGGCCGTGGCGGATGAAAGCTCCGTTTCTACACTTTTTGACTGAAGTTGCTCTGGTGGCGGGGGCTGAAGGGCTGTCTGCCCCGGGCCGGGCTGGTATTGTCTCCCCTGTGAACGGGATTTTGGGAGAGGTTAGAATATGACACAGCTTCGTGCAGAACCATTCTGGTTCCTCCGTCATGGTGAGACGGACTGGAATGCCCGTCATCTCTCTCAGGGGCGGACGGACATTCCCCTGAACGAGACCGGGCTGACGCAGGCTCGTCTTGCCGGCAAACAGCTGGCGGAACTGTTCGAAAAAGGGGCACGGCCTTTCACGCATATTGTGGCGTCCCCGCTGAAGCGGGCATTTGTCACGGCGGAGCATGTACGGGATGCCATTCGTGAACGGACAGGCGTCACGCTGCCACTGACGCATGATGCTGATTTGCAGGAAGTCAGCTTCGGTGTGCAGGAAGGCAAGCCGATGGGTGACTGGTACAATACATGGATTGATGGAACCTTCGTCCCGGAAAAGGGAGAGGATTTCGTCACGCTGAAGACCCGTGGCATTCAGGCCCTGAACCGGGCACATGAGGCTGGTGAAGGGGCACCGCTGATCGTGGCTCATGGTGCCCTGTTCCGTGGGCTGCGGGCCGCAATGGGACTGGAAATCAATGTCCGTTTGCCGAATGCCATGCCGCTGAAGGCCTCTCCGGAGGAAGAAGGCTGGGTACTGAAACTGCTCTCTGCCTGATGGACGTGGCATCATAAAAAAGGCCGCTCCCTGTTTCAGGTGAGCGGCCTTTTTTATGTCGGAATGGTCTCTGATCCTGTCAGATCACCACGGCACCAGCGTGGTGGAGAGACGTTTGGCATCCTTGGGGCTGACGCCGAGGTCATTGCGGTTCCACCAGCCACCACCGAGGGCCTGAAAGAGACCAACCGTGTCAGAAAGGCGGGTAACCTTGTCCTGCGCCACGGATATCTGGTCCTGTGCAACAGCCATGCGTGCCTGTGCCACGTCAAGCTGACTGTTGTCTCCCAGCCTGTGCTGGGCTTCGGCAATGCGGAGGGCCTGTGTGGCGGCTTCAAGGCCGTTCTGGTCGGCGATGAGCGTGTTACCGTCCAGCTCCACGGCATGGAGGCTGTCCGCCACGTCACTGACGGCTGAAAGAATGGCCGCCTTGTAGTAGTCTTTGGCCTGTTCATAATTGGCCTTGGCTTCACGCTGGGCATGAAGCAGGGACCCGCCCTGGAAGATGGGCTGCGTGACGGTGGCGGCCAGCATCCAGTTGCCCATGCCGGGCTTGAACATCTTGCTCATGCTGTCAACGGCTTCACCCGGCAGGGCACTCAGCTGCACGTTGGGGAGGCGGTTGGCAATGGCGATCCCCAGCTGGGCACCGGCAGAGCGGATCTGCGCCTGGGCAGAGGCAATGTCGGGCCGCTGCGCAAGGAGCTGTGCCGGGACTGAAAGCGGCAGCTGCTGTGGAAGCGTGAAGTCTTTCAGCTCAAAGATGGGCATGTCCGCATTGGGGCTGAGACCGACCAGCGTGGCCAGCTGGTCCCGTGTCTGAGCCAGCTGGGTCCGTAGCGGGGGGAGATCAGCCTGTAGCTGCGCAAGGGAATCCCGCAGGACGAACTGACTCATGCGGGACTGGTCGCCCAGCCCGACCTGTTTCTGGTTGATGCGGACCATGGTCGTCTGCTGGGCGATCAGGGCTTCCTTGGCCCTGATCTGTTCACGCAGGCCAGCTTCCGTAATGGCCGTGTTGACGATGTTGGAAATCATCGTCAGGGTCGTGGCTTCCAGCTGGAAACGCTGGATATCCGCCTGTGCCTTGGCATTGCGAATGGCCAGCCGCATCCCGCCCCAGAGGTCCGGCACATAACCGACGTTCAGCTGGGCCGTATGCAGGTTATAGAGCCACTCGTTGCTGTTCGGGACGGGTGAGAGGGCTTTGGACGTCTTGTTTCGTGTCGGGATGAACTGGGCTGAAATGCTGGGGTAAAGCGAAGCCCCTTCCACCCTGCGCTGTTCCCACGCTGCCCGCAGGCCAGCCTGCATGGCCTTCAGGGTCTGGTTGTTGGTCAGGGACAGTTCGACAAGCTGGTTGAGGCGGGGATTCTGGAAGGCCTCCCACCATTTGCCAGACACGTCTGCTCCGGAGACGAAGTGCTGCCGCCGCAGGAGGCTGTCCCGTGTCCTGTCTCGTCCCCCTTCGGACTGTGTGATGCTGTTCTGGCTGTAGCCCGTTTTGGCAGGCAGGGGCGGAATGTCCTTGGGAGAAGGCCCGACGATGCAGCCGCCCAGCCCCACGGCCAGTCCGCCAATCAGTGCGCTGGCGAGCAGCAGGGAGGACCGCAGCCGCAGGGCCGCAGGGCATCGCCGGAAGAGCGTGGAACGCTGTGTCATGTCAGGCCTCCTGCGTCTTCTTGCCAGGCCGGCGCATGACCCATTCTTCCAGCCGGCAGAAGCAGACAGGCAGGATGAAAAGGGTCAGCAGGGTGGCAATGCCCAGCCCGCCCACGACCACGGTTGCCAGCCCACGCTGGACGTCGGTGCCCACACCCGTGGCCATGGCGGCAGGCAGCATGCCGACACTGGCCACGGTGGCGGTCATCAGCACGGGGCGGAAACGTTCCGTTGCCCCGAGCCGGGTGGCTTCCCGTATGTCCCCGCCTTCCCTGATATGGCGGTTGATGTTGGACACCATGATGATTCCGTTCTGGATGGCCACGCCGAACAGCGCAATGAACCCGACGGCCGTGGCGATGTTGAGGGTCTCGGCCTGCATGTGCAGGGCGATCAGCCCGCCCAGAGCGGCAAGGGGCACGATGCCGATGATGAGCAGCGCATGGCGGAACTTCTGGAATTCCGCATAGAGCAGCCCCAGCATGACGGCGAACATGACACCCAGAGCGGCCACAAGCCGGACCTGGGCGTGCTGTGCTTCCTGGAAGGTCCCGGCCCATTCGATGCGGAATTTCTGATGATCGTAATGGACATTCTGGTCGATGAGCTTCTGGGCGTCATCAAGATACTGGGACATGGGCCGGTTGCCGTTATCCACCTGGAGCGTGATCTGCCGTTCACCCATTTCATGGGCGATGCTGCTCTCACCCATCTGGAGGCGGATGCGGGCGATCTCGGCCAGAGGGATGGCACTGCCATCGCTCGTGATCATGGGGATCTGCCCCAGAAGCTGGAGGTTGGAGCGTTGCGTGTTGTCGACACGCAGCGTGGCGTTATAGAAGCGGTCCCCCTCGATCACGCTGGTCAGCGGTTCATCACCGATGGCACTGTTGATGACATCCGTCACGTCATTGATGCTGATGCCATAGCGGGCCGCTTTCAGGCGGTCCGGTGTAATCTCGATCTGTGGAATCTTGGGTTCCTGAAAGATGTCAGCCTGTACGGTGCCTCTGACACGCCAGAGCTGCTCGACCACTTTCTGGCCGAGTACACGCAGGCCGGAAAGGTCATCACCATAGATGCGCATGACCAGCGGGCTGTGCGCCCCGCCCAGCTGGTCACTGAGATTGTCTTCGATCGGCTGGCTGATGGAGAAGGAGATGCCGGCGATCCTGTTCAGGCGGGCACGGAGCTTCGTGATGAATTCCGCCTTGGTTTCGCCATGTGCCCACTGGCTGTAAGGCGTCAGGCCGACGGGCATCTCGATGTGAGAGGGAGTCCAGGGGTCCGTTCCGTCATCCGAGCGGCCAAGCTGCGTGATGGCGTAGGAGGTTTCCGGGAATTCACGCACGGCGCGGCGGATTTCCGTGGCCTTCTCCTGCCCTTTTTCCAGGGAGATGCCTGTCGGCATCTGTATCTGGAGCCAGAGGGCACCTTCATCGAGGTCCGGCAGGAATTCCCGGCCGGTCGTGACACCCAGGGCAATGACCGTCACCAGAGCCAGCCCCGCACTGATGAAGGGGATGACGGGATAGTCAAGCAGATGGCGGAGCAGGCCATCATAATGTCTGTGCAGCCAGTCCAGCGGCTTGTTGTGCCAGATGGGCCGTGGCTTGCGCAGGGCCAGAAAGGACATGGTGGGGGTCAGGGCCAGGGCGCAGAGCAGGGCACCCAGCAGGGCGAAGCTGACGGTCCAGGCCATCGGGCGGAAGATTTTGGCCTCGCTGCCTTCAAAGGCGAAAAGCGGGCTGTAGGCCACCACGATGATGATGGTGGAGGTAAAGATGGCCCGCCCGGCACGGCGGGTGATGGCCAGAATGTCCGTCTGGTTCAGCGGGAGGGTGGGATGTTCCTCCCGGTGACGGAGGATGACTTCGGTGATGACGATGGCCCCGTCAACGATCACGCCAAAATCCACGGCCCCGAGAGAGAACAGGTTGGCGGCCATGCCGCAGGCCCGCATGAGGATGAAGGCGAATGAGAGGGCGAAGGGAATGGTCACGGCCGTGATGGCGGCACTGCGTGGCGAACCGAGGAAGAAGGTGAGAATGACCAGCACGAGGCCGATCCCTTCCAGAATGGTTTCGCTGACCTTGTCGGTGGTGGATTTTACGAGGTTGTCACGGTCAAGATAGGGAACGATGCGGATATGTCTGGGCTTGAGCTGTTCCTGAAGCTTGTCGACCGCAGCATGGAGGTCATCCAGCACCTGTGAGGGGTTGGCTCCACGCAGCATCGTCACGACACCCTCGATCGTGTCGGGGTTGCCATTCTTGCCCAGCATCCCTTCACGGACCTGATGGCCGAATTCAATCCGTCCCAGCTCGGAGAGGAAGATGGGCACACCATCATGATGGCCGATGACCGTGTTGCGCATGTCATCCAGAGAGTGAATCTGTCCCACGCCACGGATGATGTAGGACTGCTCGCCACGGGTGACACGGCCACCGCCAGCATTGGCATTGCTGTTGCGGATGGCATTCATCACGTCACTTATGCTGATGCTGTAACGGATGAGAGCGTTGGGGTCGAGGATCAGCTGATATTCCCGGGTGAACCCGCCGAAATTGTCGATGTTCACCACGCCGGGCACCCGCTGGAGGGTGGGGATGATTTCCCATCTCTGGACATCGGAGATGGTCATGAGGTCCCGGTCGTCCGATTCCACCGTGTAGCGGTAGATTTCCCCGCTGGCACCGGAGATGGGACCGAGGGACGGCTGGGCACCGCCCGTCAGCTGGAGGCCGTCAAGCTGGCTCTGGACCAGCTGCCGGGCACGGTAGATGTCCGTCCCGTCTTTAAAGATGAGTGTGATCAGCGAGAGGCCGAATGTCGTGCTGGACCGGCTCTCCACCACACCGGGGACGGCGGCCAGTTCACGCTCGACAGGCGTCGTGACCTGATGCTCCATCTCTTCGGCAGCAAGACCGTTGACCTGCGTCGTCACCAGGACACTGGCAGGGCCGAGGTCCGGATAGGCCTCCACGGGCAGCTGTTTCCAGGCCAGCATGCCGGTGATGAACAGGGCGATGGTGAGGAAGGTGACAGCCTTGCGATGGCCGAAGCACCATGTGATGAATTTTTCGATGAACATAGCTGCTCAGCGGCCCTCAGTAATCATTGAGCAGAATGGCCCCGTGCGTGATGACACGTTCGCCCGCTTTCAGGCCGGAGAGGACACGGACGGACTCTCCTTCCTCATAGCTGATGGTGATGAAGCGGCGGCGATAGGTGTTGGGGGCTGTTTCCACAAAGACGGAGACCTGGTCATTATCCATAAGCAGGGCCGTCTTGGGGAGGAAGGGCTGGGCCTGCTGGGTAATGTTCAGCGTTGCGGTGGTGAACTGGCCGGGCCGCAGTGCTCCCTGGAGGTTGTTGCAGCGCAGATAGAGATTCAGGCGGCGCGTGTCCGTATGGAGGGTGCCATCCTGTGAGGTCACGGGGCCATTGCAGTGCTGGCCGGGGAAGGTGGCATCCAGTGTCATGGTGGCACCGAGCATGGGCAGGAGGGATTCCGGCAGACTGGCCTGGACCCAGACCGTATCCATGTTGGAGACATTCATCAGGACGGCGGTCATGTCCGTCACGTTCTGGCCGACGCCGGTGGCGACGGATGTCACGATCCCGGCAACGGGGGCGATGAGCGGCTGGTAGCCCGCGTTGCCATCCGTGCCGAGGGCCTGGAGGCGGAGATGGGCACGGGTGGCTTCTGCCTGTGCCTGCTCCAGATCATTCTTTGCGGACTGCATGTCCTTCACGGCGTTACCGCCCGCATTCAGCACGCCGACGGCACGGCGATAGGCCTGACGGGCCAGGGTCAGGGCGGCCTGTGCCTTGCGGTCATCCGACCATGCCTGTGCGAGGTCCCCGGAATAGAGGATGGCGAGAACGTCACCTTTCTGCACGTGCTGGCCTGTCTGGACATACAGGCTGGCCACACGCCCTACGACGGGAGAATGGATGTCCACGCTCTGGCCGGGTGAGGTGATGACCTGGGCTGGCAGGGCGACCTGATGGGGGGAGAGGGTCTGCGTCACGGGTTCAACCATGAGCTGGCCATCCAGTGGCCCCCCGGCACGGATGCGAAGAAGGTCGCCATCATGAGTAACGGCAGGTGGGGGAGCAGTTTCTATGACCCGCTGTGGCATGAGCGACCATAGTCCCCAAGCAAGTAGAAGAATGATCAGGGCGGCACCAGTAATGACAATGTTACGCGAGAAACGCATTATTGGAATGATCTCCGCTCTTCTGACTGCTTGGGCGAAATGCTCCCCCTTCTGACACAGATGTGGCAGTTTGTCACGGAATTGTGGCTGTACCGAAACGATCGAACTTTGTGAATGGAGAGATGGGGGCCGACCAATAGTTGTCCAGTCAGGCCAATACATGCAGAAAGGGCCGCAGTTACTCTGCGGCCCTTCACTGAATGATCCGTTATCCGGAAAAGGATATCAGAAGCGGTATTCGATGCCGGCACCAACAACGGTCGGGTTCACGTCATCATGGACACGGACACGGCCACCGGTAACGGCGTTGTCACGACGGCTCAGATGAATGCTCTGATTGAGAAGGAGGATCTGCTTGACATCAAAGTTGAAGAACCAGTTGCCAACCAGCTGATAGTCAAACCCGAGATTGAAGCTCGGCCCCACATTGGTCTTCATGTGCATGGCATCAAAGACGGCCCCGTTGAAGGCCCCACCCAGGTTGGTGGCTGAATGCATGTTGTGGAAGATGGCCACCGTGATGCCGAGACCTGCATAGGGGTTGAAACGTTTATGCGGGCGGAAGTGATAGGCGGCCGTCAGCGTGGGGGGCAGGATCCAGAAGCTGCCAGCATCCAGCTTGCCCAGATTGCCGACATGGGCGGCAGCCTCGTGGCGGGTGGAGGATGCGATGAGGTCCAGAGAGAGGTGGTCCGTCAGGAAATATTCAAGCGTCAGCTCAGGCATGACCTGGTTGGTCGCACTGACATTGTTGCGGAAATGGTCGCCACCAGCCAGAGCCGCTGCCGGGGAGGACGGGTTCAGCTTGACGCGGGAGCCCGTGTTGTTCGTGATCACGCCGAGGGCGGAGAGACGGACAATGAAGTCGCCCTTGCCAAGGCCGATCTTGGTGCTGGAGCAGGTCTGGAAAATGCCGCAGCCGTGGTCATCCGGGGCGTGAAGATGCACGGAAGCATCCGGAGCGGCCTGCATGGTGCCGGAGGCGGACACGGAGGTCCGGGCATCCGGGGTGGTTGTCTGTGCAACGGCGAAGGAGACAGACCCGAGAGCAAACAGTGCGGCTGTGGCCATCCGGGTGAAGGTGCGGCTCATTTTTCCTAGAATCCTTGATTGTTCATGACGGTGCGGCGGGTAAAGATGGACAAAATGTAATTGTTCCTCTCGGTGTAATAGGTCTGGTTTTCGTCAAAAATCAAGAGGAAACTTATAACTGTAATCGCCTGTTAAGAGGAAATAGTGAAATATCTTGATATAAATCAACATATCGACTTCTCTTGTCACTGTCATAGAGAACGTTGCTTTTCCAAGGCGTCGTCCGCCCGCTAAGGCAGGGACAGATATAGAAGAACAGGGAAGATATGATGGAAACAGGTCGCAGCCTTATGGATGCTGTCCGTGAACGGTGCGGCCGCTGCGCTGGCCGCTCGGTCAGTATCTGTAATGCCATTGATGATAATGACCTGCCTGTTCTGGTGGCGGAATCCTCCCGCGTGACGGTTCCCGCCGGTCGCTGTTTCATTGAGGAAGGTGCGCCGGCACATGATTTTTATGTCCTGACAGGCGGGCGGGCCAGGCTGTTCAGCCTCATGCCGGATGGGCGCAGGCAGATCATCGGTTTTGCGGAACTCGGCGATTTTCTGGGGCTGGCCTCATCGGATTCCTATGCCTTCACGGCCGAGGCGTTGGGGGATGTCAATCTCTGCCGTTTCCCCCATTCATCCATTGACCGTCTCGTGGAGCGTTTCCCCAGGCTGCGGTGCCGGTTGCAGCAGGAGGCGTCCGGTGAGCTGGTCAAGATGCAGGCCCGCCTCATGCTGCTGGGGCGCAAGACGGCCCGTGAACGGCTGGCCAGTTTTCTGGTTGAACAGGCTGTTCCCTGCTGTGCGCATGGCCGGGCGGTGAAGGACGAACATGGTCCCCTGACCCTGCCTCTCCCCATGTCCCGGACGGACATTGCCGACTATCTGGGGCTGACGATCGAGACGGTGAGCCGGACCTTCGGCCTGTTCAAGAAGGAAGGGCTGATCAGCGTCAAAGGGGCCAGCTCCGTGACATTGCTGGCGCCGGGGACACTGAGCAGCATAGCGAACGGAATCAGGCAGGGCTGAGAAGTCAAGCTTTCTAGAAGTGGCCTTTTTTTAACTTTTTTGTTGTCTCACAGTGGTGTAGCTGTCGGACGTCTCATACTTACTTCGGAGTTTTTTTATGAAGGTTTGTAATCTGCTAACAGCTACGCTTCTTGTGTCTTCTTTTGCTCTGTTGCCGCAAGCTCAGGCTTACGATTTGAATGATCCACAGGGCATCCAGGGCAGCATGGACAGCGTGACGAAGTCCATCCAGAGCGAAAGCTCCAAGCTGCAGGCTCTGCAGCAGAAGTATGCTTCTGCGCCGGAGCGCGCTCGGTCTCGTATTAAGCAGCGCATGGATGCCATGCAGTCTGATCTGAAGCAGCGTCAGGAGCGCCTGCAGAGTCTTCAGGATAAGTACAAGAACCTGGGTGCTGACAAGAAGGCCGAGATTCAGAAGAACATTGATGAGCGCAGGCAGCAGATCAAGAACGTGCGCGATCAGTACAAGAACGCTCCGGCTGAAGAAAAGCAGCGCATCAAGGATCAGCTGGATGCCCAGAAGCAGCAGCTGGACGCCCAGAAGAAGAGCTGGAAGGACATGCGTGACAGCACCATCCAGTCCAACAAGGATTTCGTACATTCCCTGAAGAGCGGGTTCTGATTTCATCAGGGTCCGATCCGCACAGGATGGAATGAAGGTGAGAGGCCGCTCCCGTCGGGGGCGGCCTCTTGCTCTTTGGGGGCAGGCCCTCCATATAGACGGAACAAGAGTGAGACAGACGTTCTCGGGGCAGGGTGAAATTCCCTACCGGCGGTGTTGGCGGCTTCGTGCCGCCTCAGCCCGCGAGCGTTCTGCATTCGTGCAGGAGACAAGCAGACCCGGTGAGATTCCGGGGCCGACGGTCACAGTCCGGATGAGAGAGAACGTTCTTTCCTTCTGTCATGGGCGGGATGAAAGTCCTGTCCCTGTGGGGGAAAGGCGTGACGTCGCCGCGAACGTCCCTGAGATGATTGGGGACTGATGATGAAGAATGTGTCGAGAGAGGCACAGAAAACCGGAAGCTCCTCGCCGCCTCTGGCGGCCATAAGGGAGGGATTCCGGCAGGCCGTGAAGGAGGCTGTCCGGAAGGTGGGAGCGACGGCTCCCAATCCGGCAGTGGGCTGTGCCCTGCTGGATGGTGAAGGGCGTCTCCTTGCCGTGGGGGCGCATCCCGCTGCGGGCCAGCCTCATGCCGAGGTCATGGCCCTGGAGCAGGCCCGGCAGAAAGGCGTGCTGGAACAGGCCCGGACAGCTCTGGTGACGCTGGAACCGTGCAACCATCATGGCCGCACTCCGCCCTGTAGCGAACAGCTGAAGAACAGCCCCGTGCAGACCGTGTGGATTGGTGTCCGTGACCCCAACCCGCAGGCCAGGGGGGGAGCTGACCATCTGGCTACAGGTGAACCCTCGAAAAATATACGCTTTCTGGCGGATGTGCCTGAACTGCTGCCTCTGCCGCAGGACTGCAAGGCTCTTCTGGCTCCGTTTGCCAGCCGTGTGACACAGGGCCGCCCGTGGCTGACCGTGAAGCAGGCTCTGGATGGACAGGGCAGCATGATCCCCCCGCAGGGGCAGACAACATTCACCTCTCCGGCATCGCTGCGGCTGGCCCATCAGCTCCGGCGGGCCTGTGATGCGGTGGTGACGGGGATCGGTACCGTTCTAGCTGATGACCCCTCTTTCACCGTGCGGCATGTGGCCGATCATGAAGGACGGGCACCCCGGCCCCTGATCGTGCTGGACCGGCAGGGCCGTCTGCCCGCGGCATGGCGTCAGGCACGGGAAGCAGACGGGTTCCACGTGAAACAGTGCCGTGATCTTGCCGCCGTTCCGGCTCTTCTGGGGCGGATGGGTGTCAACTGGGCACTGGTCGAGGCCGGTCCTGCCCTGCTGGAGAGCATACGGGAGACAGGCCTCTGGGATGACTGGCTGACCATTCATCATGAGGAACATGGTGAAGCGGATCGGCTGTCCGTTACCCTGCGGAACGGGGGTGATGGAAATGAAAGCCCGGTGCAGCTTCTGCGCCGGTATGGGGACTAAAGACAATGTTTTCAGGAATCATTGAACGTGTTGGTGACGTGCAGTCCGTTTCCCTGCGGGACAGGGCGATGGATGTACGGATTGTCACTCATTTCACGGACCTGACGGAAGGTGAAAGCATCGCCACGAATGGCGTGTGCCTGACCGTGACCCGTTTTACGCCCGAAGGCGTGACGGACTTTCATCTGAGTGGTGAGACGCTGGCCCGCACGGCACTGGGTGAGCTGGTGGAAGGTTCACGAGTGAATCTGGAGCGGGCTGTCAGTCTCACTACCCGGCTTTCCGGCCATATCGTGCAGGGACATGTGGATGCCGTGGGGCGGCTGACCCATGTGGCGTCGGCCGGGGATTCACATCATCTGCGTATCTTCATGCCCGCTTCTCTCCGCCGCTATGTCATTGAAAAAGGCTCCATCACCATCAACGGCATCAGCCTAACGGTGAATGAGGTGCATGATGACGTGCAGCGTGACGGGCAGGAAGGTTTCGAGATCAGCCTTATGATCATCCCCCATACATGGACGCATACGGACCTTTCCACGCTGGATATCGGGGCGAAGGTGAATCTGGAAGTGGACATGATGGCCAAGTATGTGGAGACGCTCCTGCGCCACACGCCGGAAGATGAGCTGCGCTATAAGGGAGGTGTCCGGTGAGTAGCGGCATGTCCCCAGCCCTGAAGGCCGCCATTGCCGCCGTGCGGGAAGGCCGCATGGTCGTGATGGTGGATGATGAGGACCGGGAAAATGAAGGCGATCTGATCCTTCCGGCCCAGTTTGCGTCTCAGGAAACCATCAATTTCATGGCCCGGCAGGCTTGCGGGCTGATCTGCCTGTCCCTTGAGGCGGAGCAGATAGACAGGCTTGGCCTGTCCCCCATGGTGGCAAAAAATCAGGACCCGCGGGGCACGGCCTTCACGGTGTCCATCGAGGCCGCTCATGGCGTGACGACCGGCATTTCCGCTGCCGAGCGTGCCCATACGATTCAGGTGGCCTCTGCTCTGGATGCCACATCAGCGGACATCATCTCTCCCGGTCACATGTTTCCCTTGCGGGCCAATCCTGATGGCGTGATGGCCCGGGAGGGCCACACGGAAGGGGCGATTGACCTCATGAAGCTGGCGGGCCTGCGGCCGGCCGGGGTGATCTGCGAGATCATGGCCGGGGATGGCACGATGATGCGCCTGCCGGAGCTGCGGCATTATGCACGTCGCCACGGTCTGCCCCTCATCAGCATTGCCGAAATGCGCCGCTGGATTGCGGCACATGGCCGTGATGATGTCGGTGCCGTGGAGATGGCAGAAACGTCCCTGTCGGAGGAAGCCCAGCTTGCCGTGGCGGACCTGCCGACCCTGTGTGGCGGGGAGGATCTGCGGGTCCATGCCTTCCGCAGTCAGGATGGTGTGGAGCATCTGGCTCTCGTGAAGGGAAACCCGGACCAGACCGTGCCCCTGGTGCGTCTTCATTCCGAATGCGTGACGGGGGATGCGCTGGGATCGCTGCGGTGCGACTGCGGCCCGCAGCTGCGGGAAGCCCTCAAGCGGATTGCTGCGGCAGAGTCTGGTGTCCTGCTGTATCTGCGGGGGCATGAGGGGCGGGGGATCGGTCTGGCCAACAAGATACGGGCCTATGAATTGCAGGATCAGGGCATGGACACCATCGAGGCCAATGAAGCCCTTGGCCTGCCTGCCGATGCCCGCCGCTGGGACATGGCGGCTCACATGCTGGCCAGCCTCGGCGTGACCCGTCTGCGCCTGCTGACGAACAACCCGGAAAAAGAGCGGGGCCTCATGAAGGCCGGTCTGACGGTGGAAGCTGTCGAGCGGCTGATCGTGCCATCCAACCCGTTCAACCGTCATTATCTCGAAACGAAACGCACCCGTATGGGGCATGCACTACAGGAGAGCTGAACCATGAGCAAACATATCGCCACGGCCCCGGAAGGTCTGAAATTGACCCCGGCTCCCAAACTGGCTCTGCTGGTCAGCCGTTTCAATCCCGACGTGACGGGTGGCCTGCGTGATGGTGCGCTGGAATGGCTGAAGGAACGTGGCATTGATGAGACCGTGGATGTCTATGAGGCCCCTGGTGCGTTCGAGCTGCCCATCATGGCCCAGCATCTGGCCCGCAAGGGTGTCTATGAGGGGGTGATCTGCCTTGGCTGTGTCATCAAGGGGGATACGGCCCATTTCGAGTTCATTTCCATGGGGGCAACGGTGGGCATCATGCAGGCCCAGCTGAAGAACGAAGTGCCGATCTCCTTTGGTATCCTGACAACTTATACGGAAGAACAGGCCGTTCTGCGGTCCCGCACTGACGAGCATAACAAGGGGCGTGAAGCTGCGGCGGCCTGTGTGGAGACGGTGGCCTTCCTGCGGCAGTAAGGGGCCAGAACACTGAAGCGGTCATGGGTGTATGCTCCATCTTATGGCAGGTGAAGTATGATTCGTTTCATGCAGCTTTTGTAACAGCCAGTCATCATGGTCTGTATGGTATAAGTTTATGTGTTTTATGATCTGTTCATGGTGAAGTGGAACAGGTGTTTAATAATCGAAAATGGAACATCTTGTGTAAGAGGAACGGTGGGATATTGTTTTTTTCGTTTTTACCGTCATAAAAATCCCGCTAATATCTGGATGGATTTTACTGGCCCGTGGTGTGAACAGAAGAGGTTCGTGTGGATTTTGAGAACATAAAAGTGGCCGTCCTAATTCCCTGTTACAACGAAGGGACAACAGTGGGGCGTGTCGTGGAGGAATTTGCCCGATACATGCCGGAAGCTGATATCTATGTCTATGACAACAACTCCACCGACCGGACAGCGGAAGTTGCTCGTGCCGCAGGGGCAATCGTCCGGACGGAGCGGATGCAGGGCAAAGGCTATGTTGTCCGGCGCATGTTCTCTGACATCGAGGCGGATTTCTATATCCTGATTGACGGGGATGAGACTTATGAGGCCGAGGCCGCTCCGAAACTGCTGGCCCTTGCGTATGAGAATGGGCTGGACATGGTCAATGGTGCCCGTGTCACGGACCGCAAGGCGGCTTACCGTCTGGGCCATGTCCTTGGTAACCGGATGCTGACCGGGCTGGTGACCATGATTTTCGGCCGTCGTCTGTCTGACATGCTGTCCGGTTACAGGGTGTTCTCGAAACGCTTCGTGAAGTCCTTTCCGGCCCTGTCTCAGGGGTTCGAGACGGAAACGGAATTCACCATTCATGCCCTTGAGCTGGGCCTGCCGGTAGGGGAAATGAAAACGGCCTATGTTGAGAGGCCACCCGGCAGTGTCTCGAAACTGAGCACCTATAAGGATGGCATCAGGATCCTTTGCACGATCATCCAGATTGTGAAGCTGGAGAAGCCGTTCATGCTATTCTCTTCCGTTGCGTTCGTCCTGTTCATGCTGGGGATCGTGCTGGGGATTCCGGTCGTGTCTTTCTACCTGCGGCATGGCCTTGTACCCCGTCTGCCAACGGCCCTGCTGGCGACGGCACTGGTTCTGCTGTCTTTCCTGAGTTTCGTCTGTGGTCTGATCCTTGATACGATCGCCATTGCCCGGAAAGAACAGAAGCGGCTGACATACCTGTCCTACCCTGCCGTTTTCTCTGACAAGCACTGATCTGCCGGGAAATTTGTGATGATCTCCAAGAAAAACATGACACTCATCCTATGGTGCGCCGCCATTGTCTGGAGCATCATGGGCATACTGTCCTGGTGTCACCTGCCCATAGAATACAGACCCGGCGGGCTGCGGCTGACGTTCAACAGCATGATTGACCATATGCTGCATGGGCAGTTTGATGTCGAACCGAAGACTGTTGAGAAAGAGGGCTTTCTGCGGGATGGGAAGGTCTATGCCTACTGGGGCATTTTCCCGTCCCTTCTGAGGCTGCCGGTCCTGCTGTTTCCGAATGGGCTGCACTGGGACATCACCCGCCTGTCTTCCATCATCGCCGTGTTGATGATCCTGTTTTTCAATTACAGGACATGGCGTTTTGTGTCGGACCGCTATCTTGGCGGGAACTCCTGGGTCTCGCTCTGCCTTGCCATTGCTCTGGCATTTTCCGGGGAGCAGGTCTGCTTCTTCGAGCATAGCCTCTATCAGGAAGTCTGCTTCTGGGCGTTGGCCTTTGCATCGTGGTTTGTGTACTGCGCCATCCGTGTTCTCTGTGAGAAAGAGTACTGGCGGTATGGCGGGCTTTACATGTCCATTGCGGCGGCCTGTGCGCTGCTGACCCGCGTCTCCATGGGGATCGGGCTGTATGCGGCACTGCTCTGCTTCCTCATCATCTATTTCTACAGATGGTGCCGTCATTTCAGAATGAAGGATAAGGAGGTCACGTTCCTCTCCATCGTGATTCCGGCGGTCATTTCCGTTCTGGCCATTATCGTGACGGCATACGTGAATTACAGGCGGTGGGGGAATCCGCTCACCTTCGCCAATTATGACCTGTATCTCTACAATATTGAATTCCCCAGCCGTGTCATGCGGACCAAGACATATGGGCTGTTCAATCTGCAGAGATTCTATCTGGGAATTGTCTATTTCTTCGTGCCTGTCTGGATTTTCCAGAGGGCTGACGGGCGTTATGTCCTTCAGGACAGTTTCACGAGGCTGATTGATGCCAATGAGCTTCCGCCCAGCAGCTTCTTCCTGACGGATGGCTTCATGCTGCTCTGTGGGGCACTGCTTGTTTTCGGACTGTTCCGGAAGAACAGGGTATTTCCCATCAGCAGGGCAGCTCTTGCTTCCATTGCCGTGGCTCTGGCCATTCCGGCTTTCCTGATGATGATTGCCATCAGCATGAATTATCGGTACCGGGCCGAATTCTACCCGGATATCGTTTTCCTGGGGACGCTGGGCTGTGTCTATCTTCATAACAATCTGAAGGCTGTATCAGCCCTGAAGAAGACCCTGATTACACTGCTGGTCATCAGTGTGGTGTTTTCCAATCTCAATATTGCCCTCTATGGCGAGAGTGAGCTGGGGCCAGCCTATATGTATATCAAGGATGGAGTGTTCTCCTACTATAAGCATAGGATGTTCTGAAGCAGACTTCTTTGGATATGAACGAAGAAACGGCCCTTCCAGTTGTATAGAAGGGCTGTTTTCCATGATATGAGGTTCTGGGCAGGTGGGATTAGCGGACTCGCTTGTAAACAATCATGCCGTTAAACGTGTAACGTTGCACTACTCCATAGACAGCTTCGTAATGTTGCCTAACTTCTTTCATGATGACGTTGAACGTATCATGATTGATGTACGGATTCCGGTCTGAATCATCCGCGGAGATGAGAATGTAGAGTGGCTTCCGGGCCAAAATGTTCCGTGTTTCTTGAACAGGATCAATGCCAAGGGCATGTTTCTCCGTGTCTGTGCCGAGGTGTCCGGAAAAGGGGAAGCGAGTCAAATGGCAGTAAGGGAGATTGTCCGTAAAGACATCAGGCGTGTCGTAATTGAAGACGCAACCCGGCTGGGAGGTGATGACAGGTAGGACTTTCTTTAAGGTTTTCAGGTTGCTGGCTTTGTGGAGTCTTTTCTCCGCATCATAGGCGCGTATGCCGCCCCAGATCAGCAGAAAGACGAGCCAGAGGCGGCTGAGGCGGGAGGTCCAGAGTGGAGCGGCAGAGATGAAAAAAGCGGGATAGAGCGGTAGGGAATAATGTTTGGTGAAGGTGTTGAAAATGGCAAAGCCTGCAAAGGCCACCCAAGCCCATCCGCCCAGAAAGAGGGACAGTGTCTGACGGCCAGTCGTCTGTTTTTTAAAGATGATGCGCAGGATAGTCGTGATGAACAGGATGCCTAGCATGACCAGTCCCCAATATACAGTGTGCAGCCACTGATGCAGTGAGGCGATGGGGGAGGGTTTCTTCAGGAAGATGGAAATGACATTGGCAAACCACCATTCCTGAAAATGTCCAGCCAGCGCATAGAAGAGCATGACGGCTATTGTGGGAAGTAGTGCTATTCCACACCAGATGATGCCGTTGAGGATGACTTTCAGTAGGGTTCGTTCCTGCCGGTAGGTGAGCCACATCAGATACAGTCCGATATAAACTCCTTCAAAGACGACGGATGTCTTGATCTGGAGAGCAAAGCCAAACAGTGTCATGACCCCCATGCCTGTCTGAAGTAGGGAAAGACTGGTCTGCTGGGTCAGGAAGCGTGTGATTAGCAGGATGGCCCAGACGACCAGCAGGTTATAGAAGATGGGCGTTTGTCCGCCGCATCCCTGTGAGTTGGCTGTCCAGACAAGATAGAGGCAGCCTGCGAGAAGGGCACCACCTGCCGGTGCGATGAAACGGGCGATTTTGAGGCACAGGATGGAGGTGACCCATGCGCTCAGCAGTGCGGCTGCCTGATAGACCCAAACGCGCCAAGGACCAAAGAGGTGGAAGAGTTCATAAAGTAGAAATACGCCAATGGGTTTCCTGTCCCAAATATCGACAAAGGGCAGCTCGCCATGTAGCATCCGGCCGCCAACGAACATGTAGAATTCTTCATCGGCAAATATAAAAGGATTTCCAAAGACCATGGCACGGGTCAGGATTGCCAGGACAAATAGTAGAATATAAGGTGTATATCTGCTCTTCGAAGACAGTTCGAAACGGTTTTGAGGTGCAGTATGGGACATTCTAGCAGCCGGTGAAGTATAGGGACATATTTTCACAGAGGAAAACAGCGGCGCATTTTATACAGAATTTTAGGCATATCAAATGAAATCCTGCAGGGTTTTGTAGGAAATTGTTATGACTTCTGTGCTAGTGAGTCTGTCTGTAAAGAGAGCGTTAGGGATGAACGCTAATCCACTTATCTAGGGATAGAGTATGTTTGTGCATGAAAAAAAGGACCAGGTGATCTGGTTCTGGTGTATTGTATGGGCTGCTTTGTTCCTTTTGACATGCACGAGAACGGTGCTTGTTATGTTTCACCACGTGCCGTTGGACGTCAATGAGGGGTGGAATGCTCAGCTGGCGAGCTGGACGGCTGGTGGGGATCATCGGCTTTATTCGTCGGACAGGGGGTTTGTGTTCAACAATTATCCTCCCCTGTCTTTCGTCTTGATGGGAGGGCTGGTGCAGCTGGGCTGTGATGCCATCATTACGGGCCGCATCCTGTCCTGCTTTTCCGTCCTTGTATCAGCCGTTTTGATTGCCCGGATCATCCGGATCGTGACAGGGACGCTTCCGGCAGCCCTGGCGACGGCTTCTCTGTTTCTCCTGACAGCGAATACGGCGTTTCATGGCTATTTTGGGATGAATGATCCGCAATGGCTGGCTCAGGCTCTGATGTTGGGAGCGCTGTGTGTGATGATCAGTCGAAAAACGATCGAGCTGACGGGGCAGCGTCTCTTCTGTTGTGCCTTTCTGATCGTTCTGGGGGGGTTTACGAAGCACAATCTGGTTGCGTTGCCTTTCGCCATGTTTATTTGGCTGTTTTGTGTTGATTTGAAAAAGGCCGTTCTTTGGAGCGTCATACTTGGCCTTCTGCTGGCCGCTGGTTTTGTCATTTGTTACGAAGTTTATGGGATTAGTTTTTTCCGGGACGTGTTCCTGCATCAGCGTGTCATCCGGCTGGGCCGGGTGATTCATAGCGTGCGGCAGCTTCCTTTTATGGGCGGGATGCTGCTGGTCGGTGTCGGTGTCTTTGTCCAGCGGTGGCGTTCGATGGATCGCAGGGACCCGTCCGTGCTGGTGATGTTGTTTCTGGTGTTTGGCTGCCTGTTTGGATTTTTGGAATCGTTGGGTGAAGGTGTCGATTATAACTGTATGTTCGATGCTTTTGTGGCGGCGTCTATTCTGTGTGGGATTGGCCTTGCCTGTCTGTCCGGGTCAGAGGGAAAGCGGAAAAAGTTGGTTCAGGTCTGTTGGGTGATGGCACTTCCTGTCCTGTGCCTGTTGCCGCTATGGGGGATGACCTCTTATCAGGAGGTACAGACCGTTCGCCTGAAAGACAATGAGTGGCAGATTTACATTCAGTCTTTGAGGATGAGAAATACGTCTTTGCTTTGTACGGACATGGCACTGTGTTACTGGGCGGATAGTCGTGACGCCATTGATCGGTTTAATTTATCTCAGGCTCTGAAGAAAAATGAAGAAGTTGTGTTTCTAAGAGAGATGATTATTCATCATCGGTTTTCGGTTGTACAGCTTTATGGCACGATGGCTCATTATAGTAGTGGCAATATTATATTTGATAGTTGGCTTGCGAAGGCGGGATACCGACCGGTTATGGATAATGGTGAGATGATTTTGCTAGGTTATATTCGTTGATACGCATCCTTGTGGGGGGTGCCATATCCGTCAGGGTGACGGAGCCGCCAGCGGAGAGCCGTTTCTATGATGGATTCGATTTCTGTGTGACGGGGGCGCCATCCAAGCTCTTTACGAATGCGGGAGGGATCGGTTATGAGAATAGCCCGGTCTCCCTTTCTTCTGGGACACCATGTCCAAGGGAGTGACTGGCCAGTAACGCGTTCGACAGTTCTTATGACATCCAGATTACTGAAGCCTTTTCCTGTGCCTAGGTTGTAAGTGACTGACTTTTCATCCAGGCGAGCCAGCACTAAGAGATGTGCCTTTGCTATGTCACTGACATGGATGTAATCGCGGATGCAGGTTCCATCGAGTGTGTCGTAATCATTGCCTGCAACTCTCAGGAGCGGGCGTCTTCCAAGGGCCGTGTCGATGGCCAGAGGGATGAGATGGGTCTCTGGGCGGTGGTCTTCTCCTAGACGTCCTTGTTCGTCTGCACCGGCTGCATTGAAATAGCGTAGGCAGCCATAGCGTAGGCCGTGTAGCCGGTCCGCCCATTTCAGGGATCGTTCAATGAGGAACTTGCTTTCTCCATAGGGTGAGCTGGGATTGATGGGAGAGGTTTCCGAGAGGAGGGTTGTGTTGTTATCGTCGAATAGGGCTGCCGTGGAAGAAAATAGGAAACGCATAATTTGATGGCGGACACAGCCTTCTATTAGATTCAGTGAGGTCAGCATATTCTGACGGATGTAGTGGAAGGGTGATTTCATGGAATCACCAACCACTGACAGGGCGGCCAGATGAAGGACACCATCCCAGTGCGTTTCACCCAGTATGGCATCAAGAGCGGCACTGTCGGCGAGATTGACGTGCCGGAATCTGGCCCCTGTGGGGATGGCTGCTCGATGCCCGGTGCTCAGATTGTCCAGAACGGTTACGTCATGTCCGTCTTCCAAAAGAGCTAGAGTGACGTGACTCCCGATATAGCCAGCACCGCCGGTAACAAGATAACGCATGAGTCCAGATATGCCTTCTATGTGTTGGCAGACGTGAAGGGAAGGGTGTGCAATAAGGCTGATGAAGTAGATAGTAATTTCTTAAAACTTAAAAAGGTCGAAGGGTATAGAGGAGGCTATCCTCGAAGATCGTAGCTGTGATAATGTGTTGAATCATATGGCAAACATTATGGATGTCGACATCGGTTATATCGGAAAGGTAATTTATGCTTATCCCTGTTATTCTCTCTGGGGGGTCTGGGACACGGCTCTGGCCCGTATCCCGTAAAAGCTATCCTAAGCAGTTTTGTGCTTTGTTGGGGCAGGAGACTCCCTTCCAGGAAACCATTCAGCGAGTCAGGCGCTTGGGGCTAGAGTGTGAGCCGGTTCTTGTTGGAAACCGTGAACATCGTTTTATCATCGCGGAACAGTTGCGGCAGATTGGAGTAGAGGACGTTGACATTATTTTGGAGCCTATAGCTCGCAACTCTGCTGCGGCTATGGCAGCTGTGGCGTTTTGGCAGCTTCAGCGTGATGAGGAGGCTTTGCTCTGGTTCATGCCAGCTGATGCTGTAATTGAAGATCATGAGGCATTAGGTATGGCTTTGGAGCAAGCCTGTGAGGTTGCCGAAGATGATTATGTCGTTACGTTCGGGATTCGGCCGACTCGCATTGAGACGGGTTATGGTTACATTCGTCAGGGACAGTTGTTGAGTGGAAAAGAAAATGCCTACCACGTTGCTCGCTTTTTGGAAAAACCGGATATTCAGAAGGCTGAGGAGATGGTTGCTGATGGACAGCACCTTTGGAACTCTGGCATGTTCGTGGCGCGTGCCCGTGTGTTCCTTGAAGAGTTAAAGAAGTACGAGCCCTCTATATATGAGGCCGTTTTCTGGGCGGTAAAGAAGGCTAGTGTTGATCACGGTTTTATTCAGTTGGATGAGGAGGCCTTTGCTTGTGCCCCTCCCATTTCTGTTGATTATGCAGTGGCAGAGCGGACTGACCGGGCAGTCGTTGTTCCGTCTATTTTTCGTTGGATGGATGTTGGTAGCTGGGATTCTGTTTGGGAGTTGACTCCTAAGGATAGAGATGGAAACGCCGTACGGGGGAATGTTTTTTTGGACCGCGTTCGGAATTGTTATGTTAATTCTGATGGCGTTGTAGCCACTGTGACGGGGGTAGATGATCTTATCATTATCGTCACTAGAGATGCTGTCATGGTGTCTCATCGGGAGCGGGCGCAGGATATAAAGCATATGGTGTCACGGCTACTGGATGAGGGGCACCCGGAGGCAGAACAGCATGTTCGTATGTATCGCCCGTGGGGATTTTATGAGAGTCTTATTCGGGGGGATCGTTTTCAAGTAAAGCGGATTCAGGTCAGTCCTGGTGAGAAACTGTCCCTCCAGAAACATTTCCATCGTGCGGAACATTGGGTTGTTGTGGCGGGTACGGCCCTTGTATCACGGGGAGATGAGCAAATTATGGTACGGGAAAATGAAAGTGTTTATTTACCGTTGGGCTGTGTCCATAGATTGGAAAATCCAGGTCGCATTCCGATAACACTGATTGAGGTTCAGTCCGGCCCTTATTTGGGAGAAGATGATATTGTTCGGTTGGATGACCTTTATCAGCGTTGATTAAGAGGCTTGGATGCTCAATTTCTTTAATTATAAGATAATGTTCCTTACGTGCGAGTTGCATTTGATGGAAGGTTCGGATTTGAGGGAGGTATGATGAGGGTTGCGGTAACAGGTGGATGCGGCTTCATAGGGTCTGCCGTGGTACGACACCTCATGCAGAGGACATCTCACCAGGTGCTCAATATTGACTGCATGACTTACGCTGCCTCGGAGGAATCACTGGCGGCCGTGTCATCCGATCCACGATACCGTCACGCTCCCATATCCATCAATGATCGGCCTGCCCTGGAAAAGGTTCTGGCGGAGTTCCAGCCCGACGCCATCATGCATCTGGCGGCTGAAAGCCATGTGGACCGTTCCATTGATGGTCCGGACGTGTTCATACAGACCAACATCGTGGGGACCTACTGTCTGCTGGACGTGGCCCATCGTTACTGGCTGAAGCTGGAGGCGGAAAAAAAGACAGGTTTCCGCTTTCTTCACATCTCGACTGATGAGGTGTTCGGGCATCTGGCTCCGGAGGACCCGCCTTTCACCGAGGATACGGCCTATGATCCCCGCAGTCCGTACTCTGCCAGCAAGGCGGCGTCCGATCATCTCGTGAGGGCATGGTATCATACTTATGGTTTCCCGGCTTTCGTGACCAACACGACCAATAATTACGGGCCGTGGCATTTCCCGGAAAAGCTGATCCCGCTCATGATCATCAATGCTCTGGAAGGCAGACCCCTGCCGGTATATGGCAGGGGTGAGAATCTCCGGGACTGGCTGTTCGTGGAGGATCATGCTGCGGCTCTGGTCCGGGCTGTGGAATGCGGGAAGCCGGGGGAGACCTATGCCATTGGTGCCCGGCAGCCACGGAGCAATCTTGATGTCGTGCGCAGGATATGTGCCCTGGTGGATGAGCTGGAGCCTGATCCTGCTGGCCCGCGGGAGCGTCTGATTTCGTTTGTCAGTGACAGGCCGGGGCATGATTTCCGGTATGAGATTGATCCCGGTCACGCCGAGCGTTGCCTTGACTGGAAGGCGGAGCATGATTTCGAGACTGGCCTGCGCAGGACGGTCCAGTGGTATGTTGATAACAGGTCATGGTGGCAGACCCTGCGGAAGCAGCGATATGATGGCCGCAGGCTAGGAGTTGAGAAATGACAGATGTTCCGACAGATGGCTCCGGTCAGCCCCTGACGAAGGGCATCCTGCTTTCCGGCGGGTCAGGGACACGCCTGTATCCGATGACGCTGGCCTCTTCCAAGCAGCTTCTGCCTGTCTATGACAAGCCGATGATCTATTATCCCCTGACAACCCTGATCCTTGCAGGGATACGGGACATCATGATCATCACCACACCGGATGACCAGGCCCAGTTCAGGCGGCTTCTGGGGACGGGAGAGCAGTTTGGTGTAACCTTCACATATCGTGTCCAGCCCAGGCCGGAGGGCATTGCCCAGGCCTTCCAGATTGCCGAGGACTGGATTGCCGGAGCGCATTGTGCCCTGATCCTGGGGGACAATCTCATTTTCGCCGATGGGCTGGAACATATGCTGCGGGATGCGACCAGACGGCCCTGGGGTGCCACGGTCTTTTCCTATCAGGTGCGTGACCCGGAGCGTTACGGTGTCGTTTCATTTGATGAGAATGGCCGTGCGCTGGACATCATCGAGAAACCGGTCAATCCGCCGTCCAACTGGGCCGTGACGGGGCTGTATTTCTATGATGGCCGCGTGTGTGATTTTGCCCGTAAGGTGCGCCCCAGTGTCCGTGGGGAGCTGGAGATCACCGACCTGAACCGCATGTATCTTGAAGAAGGGACGCTGGAGGTGGACCGTCTGGCCCGTGGCTGTGCGTGGCTGGATGCCGGAACGCCGGACAGCCTGATGCAGGCCGGTACGTTCGTGCAGGCCATCCAGTCCCGGCAGGGGCTTCTGGTCGGCTCACCGACAGAGGCAGCCTATCGCATGGGGTTCATTTCTCATGCACAGCTTCTGGAAACGGGAAACTGGATGAAGAAAACGCCACTGGGACAGACGCTGCTGTCTGTTGCCGCAGAAGGTGGTCCGGCAGCGATGTGAGGCAGGCCATGTGCCAGCCCGCAGTAGCTATGAGAGAGAGGGAGGAGATGACGAGATGAAGGTTGAGGCACTGTCCCTGCCCGGTATCGTGAAGGTGACACCGGCCCGTTTTGGGGATAATCGCGGGTTCTTCTCTGAGACCTATAATCAGAAAAACATGGCTGAGGCCGGGATTCCTGACCTGTTCGTGCAGGATAACCAGAGCCTGTCCCGTCAGAAGGGGGTCGTGCGTGGCCTGCACTGTCAGCTTGCACCGCACGGGCAGGGTAAACTCGTCCGTGTGACCCGTGGGGCCATCTGGGATGTGGCCGTGGATGCCCGGACCGGCTCACCCACCTATGGTCAGTGGGTCGGGGTGGAGCTGTCTGCCGAAAACTGGTCCCAGCTCTGGCTGCCGGTAGGCTTCCTGCATGGTTTTGTCACGCTGGAGGAGAATACCGAGGTGCAGTACAAATGTACCGGACTGTATGACAAGGCCTCCGAACGTTCCGTACGCTGGGACTGTGAGCAGCTGGGCATTGAGTGGCCCGTCACACGGGAGGATGCTGTTCTCTCGGAGAAAGACCTTCAGGCACCGTCTTTTGATGCCGCACAGGGGTGGTTCGAGTATAAATAACGTCCCTTCTGGAACGAAAGAACGCAGAGCATGACAAAAGCTTTCATTCTCGTGATCGGCCGGACTGGCCAGCTCGCATCATCCCTGAAGGAGCTGGGTGGTGACCGTGTCGTGACGGTGGGGCGGCCGGAGGCAGACCTTCAGGTCCCCGAGACGCTGACAGCAGTCATTGAGGCGCACCAGCCTGAGGTTATCGTCAATGCAGCGGCGTGGACGGCTGTTGATCTTGCCGAAACGGAGCAGGAGGCCGCAAAGCAGGGCAACCACACGGGGCCAGCCCATCTGGCAGCAGAGGCCGCCCGTCGGCATGTTCCGTTCATTCATGTTTCCACGGATTATGTGTTTGATGGCCGGAAAGGGTCGCCCTATCTGGAGAGTGATCCGATCAGCCCGGTCACGGCTTATGGGCGCACCAAGGCTGAAGGGGAGGCGGCCGTCCTGAAGGCACAGCCCCAGAGCATCATCCTGCGGACGGCATGGGTCTATTCGGCTCATGGCAAAAATTTCGTCAGGACGATGCTGAATGCCGGGGCGAAAAATCCCCGCCTGCGTGTCGTCGGGGACCAGCGGGGAAATCCGACATCATCGGATGATCTGGCCGCCGTGGTTCTGGGGATTATCGACAGGATCAGGGCCACAGGGTGGCAGGATTCCTATGCGGGCATTTTCCATGCCACAGGCAGTGGTGAGGCGACATGGCATGAGCTGGCCTGCCATGCTCTGGAGCAGGCCGCCCGGCATGGTCAGGCCATGCCAGAGGTAGAAGCCATCATGACGGCAGACTGGCCGACCCCGGCGGCCCGTCCGGCGGATTCCCGGCTGGATAATGGGAAGCTGGAGCGTGTTTTCGGGCAGAAAATGCCGGACTGGCGGGACAGCGTGGCACGGACGGTTGACCAGCTGATGAAGGCCAACGCCTGAGTCCTGGCATGTATCATGAAAAAAAAGGCCGCTTCCGGTGGGAGGCGGCCTTTTTTCATGATGGGTGAATCGGCCAGAATATCAGGCTGGGTTTTTGCAGCAGAGCAATTTTTTTGTCGTCCAGAGCAGTAGCACTCCGATGAAGGCAGCGATCGTATAGGCCGGGACGGGACGACGGTGAAAGCTGTGCTTTGCCAGCATCCGGGCAAAAGCCAGTATGACACCGGAATCCAGCTTGCTTTCGCCATGTGCCCGGTCTCGGAAGGCCATAGGGACTTCACGCACCCGCAGCCGCTCAGGGAGAGCGATCATGATGTCGAGCAGAATCTTGAAACCTGTTCCATCCAGAAAAGGAACACGTTCAAGAAAGGCGGAGCGTCTGATGACGAAAAAGCCGCTCATCGGGTCTGTCAGGGGCACATCAAGCAGATAGCGTGCTCCCCAGATGCCGCTGCTGGAGAGAAAACGCCGCCAGCCATTGGAAAGACCCTCATTGCTGCCTCCGGCGACATGGCGGCTTGCAACGACAACATCCGCCTGATTGGACTGCAGGAGAGTGGCCATTTCCGGCAGGCAGCGTTCATCATGCTGGAGGTCACCATCCATGACGGCAATCAGGGGAGCGGTGGCGTTGAGTGCTCCTTCTATGACCGCCGAAGACAGGCCCCGCCGCCCGATGCGGAGCAGCCCTTTCACGTGAGGCTTTGTCTGTGCCAGTTTCCGGACCGCATCCATCGTTCCGTCCGGGGAATTGTCATCCACGAACACGACTTCCCAGCTGAAACCGCTCAGGGTTTTTTCCAAAGCGTCCACAACGGGGGCGACATTTCCAACTTCATTGTAACAGGGGATGATGATGCTGATGTCAGGAGGGGGCATATAAGATTCCACTAGCGAGGGGACTTGTAATGATAGGTGGGATGGCAGGTGAGCGCAAGATAATGGTTCCGCTCATGTAAAGGCCTTGCTGCTGACCAGTAATTGTCTTATCTGTTACTGCTTGATGGATGATGAGCCCGTTTTTTCAATGATGGAAATGAGGCTGTCTTCAGGCCGGGCGATGCCCCATGCGACGGTAGATGAATGTCTGGTCCTGCGTCTGTTCTGCTTCGGCAATGGCGTCATCAATCAGATGACGGTGGGGGGAGAGGGAGCAGACGGGGTCTGTCTGTGTGGCGTCCCCCAGAAGGGCCAGTGCCTGGCAGCGGCACCCGCCCCAGTCGATTTCCTTGCGGGCGCAGGAGGCGCAGGGTTCCGGCATCCAGTCCGTTCCCCGGAAGAGGGTGAAGGCCCGTGAATGGTACCAGATGTGACTGAGTGCATGATCCCGGACATTGTCGAATGTCAGGGACGGGATCGTTTCTGCGGCATGGCAGGGCAGGACATGGCCGGAGGGTGAGATGTTGAGGAAGCGTTGCCCCCAGCCGCCCATGCAGGGCTTGGGGCGTGCGGCATAATAATCCGGCGTGACGTAATCAATGGCCAGCCCGCCTTTTGCTTCTTCAGCAGCAACGTAGCGGGAGGCTTCTTCCAGCTGCGTGCGGGAGGGCAGCAGGGCCGCCCGGTTCTTCAGTGCCCAGCCATAATATTGCGTATGGGCCATCTCGACACGCTGGGCATCAAGCTGGCGTGCCAGAGTGAACATGGCGGGAATGCGGGAAATATTGGCCTTCTGAAGGACGAAATTCAGTGTCAGGGGGATTCCGGCCTGCGTGATGAGGCGGGCGGCTTCCAGCTTGCGGGGCTGGACCTGTGGAAAATCGCTCAGCCGGTCCGCTTCCGGCCCGTCCGTGTCCTGAAAGGAGAGCTGCACATGGTCCAGCCCGCTTTCATCCAGACGTTTCATGGTCTGGGGGGTGATGAGGACGCCGGAGGTAATCAGGTTGGTATAGAGATTCAGCTTATGGGCATGAGCGATGAGGGTGTAGAGGTCCGGTCGGGCCATCGGTTCTCCACCGGAGAAATGGACCTGTAAGACGCCCATTTCGGCGGCTTCTTCCAGCACGCGCAGCCAGTCTTCCGTACCGAGTTCCTGTGCCTTGCGTTCCAGCTCCACAGGGTTGGAGCAGTAGGGGCAGGAGAGCGGGCAGCGGTGGGTCAGTTCGGCCAGAAGGCTCATGGGAGCCGGTGTATGTCCTGCTCCGTCTGTCCTGCCGTCATGCGGGGTTTCACTCACGACCGGAGAATCCTTTTTTCCGTCAGGTCGGAGAGCAGGGTGAGAACGTCCGTGGCAATCTGCTCTCTGGGAGCCTCATAGCGTTCAGCCAGCCGGTCAATGACTGTGCCGATGCGGGTTTTCCCGTCCAGTTCCTGAAGGATGGCAACGGCGATGGGGTCTGCCAGCAGGGCACGTTCAGGAGCCTGAATCACCCACTGTTCCCGCACCCGATCATGCTGGAGGCGGTAACCCCGGTTGAAACCGGGGCAGTCATCTTCATTCAGCACGGGCGGCGGCGTGTGGGAGGACATGAGAACCTTGCTGGCAGGAGAGAGGAATCAGGGTGTTTCAGGGACGAAGGCACCGGGTGGAATGTTGCCTTCTACATAGGCATGATCCAGAGCATCAAGAAGCTGCCAGAGGATGGCGCATTTGAACTCCAGCGCACCGAGCACTTCCTGCTGCTGCTCCGGCGTGCGGGCATGTGTCTTGACGTAGTTCAGTGCAAAGCTGGAGTCCTGCGGAGCCTGTGTCAGGCGGGGTTTGAAGTAGGCCAGCGTATCTTCAGAGATATAGGGATAGTTGCGGAGCATCCCCTCCATGCGTTCTCCGATGATGGTCGGGGAGAAGAGTTCCGTCAGGGAAGAGGCGATGGCCGCCAGAATGGAGCGGTCCCGTACGAAGGCCACATAGGCATCTACGGCGAACAGTGTGGCAGGCAGAAGGCCCTTCAGGCTCGTCACATACGCATCATCAAGGCCCAGCCCACCGGTCAGCTTCAGCCAGCGGGCAATGCCGCCAGGACTGTCCGCCGTGCCGTCATGGTCCTCAATGCGGCGTCGCCATTCCCGGCGCAGCTCGGTCGTGGGCAGGCGGGCCAGCAGGGTGGCATCTTTCCTGGGAATCTGGGCCTGATAGTAATAGCGGTTCAGTGCCCAGGCCTGTAACTGGCCTTTGGTCAGTCTGCCTTCATACATGGCCTTATGGAGCGGATGCTGGCGGTGATAGCGTTCCGCTCCGATGGCACGGAGGCGGGCTTCCAGTTCGTCAGGAGAGAGAAGGGTACTCATGATGACACCTCATCAGGTTGAATTCTCATGCCATCCTCGCCGATGACCCAGCCCGCCTGCTCGGCTGCCTGCCGCTGGGGACTGTCTTCCAGAAGGATGGGGTTGGAATTGTTGATATGGACGAAGAATTTCTTCGGCCTCGTGCAGGCGGCAAACTGTCTGAGAGGGCCATCATTTTCATTGATAGACACATGCCCCATGCGGTGTCCGCTCTTGGGGCTGAGGCCCGTACGGATCATCTCGTCGTCCTGCCAGAGTGTCCCGTCAAAGAAGAGCAGGTCGGCCCTGCTGGCACGATCTTTCAGGGCTTGTGTGATCTCGGCGCAGCCGGGGACGAACAGCATGGTTTTCTGGCCATCAGAGATGGAGAGGCCGAGCGTATCATCAGCGTTCGTTCCTTCCGCTTCGGCATAGAGCGGGGCCTTGCCGGGCACCGTGAAAGCCTCAAGGGTCAGGCCTGATGGTGTGCCATCCTTGAGAAGAAGCGGCACGGGCGTCCCTTCCGTGATGGCGATACGGGGGATGATGGTGCGGTCCAGAGCTTCGAAAATAGGGTTCCGGTCCAGCTGTGCCAGTGTGGAGGGGCTGCCCATCAGGGTGAAAGGCTCCCGTTCCCGCATGGTCAGAAGCCCGGTGATGGCATCAATCTCCGCCCCGGCAAGGATGACACCCTGGATTGGCGTGCCACGGGCTGCACCTGTCTGATGCAGGGCCGGAGTGGCCAGAATCTGCTGACGGAGGTCAGGCGAGGCATTGAGGAGGAACCAGTGTGTTCCATCGCCGCTGACAGCAAGGGAGGCCTGTGTGCGGGGGCTGGCCTTTCTGCCCTCTCTGGCCAGAAGGCAGCCCGGTGCGGCGGAGTTCCATTGAGGGAAGCCGCCGCCAGCCCCGGCCCCCAGAATAATGACATTAAGCACGACAGAGACCGCCTTTCGCCAGTGTTGCAGCGGTGACATTCACCCTGCGGCTGGCCGTGTCCGTGTTACGCACCTGCAAAGCTGTAAAAAGCGGGCCTGTCCCGCAAGATCAGTCAGGCGCGGAAACAGGGAGGGCATGGCAGGGCTGCCAGAACCTCCCTGTTATGCGTATGTCTGCGTGAAGATTACTTCTTCTCGCCGCAGACATAGGAGTTGATTTCGCCGCCCAGAGGGATCTCGGTTACTTTCGGTGTGTTCCATGCCATGATGGTACTCCTTTTTCTGGTCAATGCAGGCCTGCCCGTCAGGGAAAAGAGCCTGCCAGGGCAGGATAGGGCAGAATTTGCAGGAAATGCCAGAAGAAACGTGAGCATCCGTTAAGGTGTCGCTGCATTCCGGCCATGCGTCATCTGATGCATGTGGTGATTGCTGGTAAAGGGAGCGTTTTTCTGGCAGGAGCAGGGCAGAAAGATGTGAAATGCCGCCTGTGGCGGCAGAACAGAGCGGCAGATGAGGAAAAACATGGGTGAGCAGTCACGGCGGGGCGTGTGTCTGGTAATCTCGGCACCATCAGGGGCAGGAAAATCCACCATTGCGCAGGCTCTTCGCAAGGCGGACCCGACCATTTTCACGTCCGTATCGGTCACGACCCGCAGCCCCCGGCCCGGTGAGGAAGAGGGCGTGCATTATTATTTCCGTGATCTGGAGACGTTCCGCCGCATGGCCGCAGAGGGTGAGCTGCTGGAATGGGCGGAGGTGTTCGGCCGGGGCTACGGGACACCCCGTGCGCCGCTGGAGGAGGCTCTGGCCGCCGGGCGTGACGTGATTCTGGACATTGACTGGCAGGGCTGCCGCCTGATGCGCAAGGCGATGCCGGAGGATGTCGTGGCCCTGTTCGTTCTGCCGCCGTCCCTTGAAGAGCTGGAGTCCCGTCTCCGGGGGCGCAATTCGGACAGTGATGAAGAGATTGCCTCCCGCATGAAGGCGGCCATGGGCGAGATTTCTCACTGGCCGGAGTTTGATTATGTCCTGATCAATGATGATCTGGATGAAGCTGTTGAAGAAGCCCGGTCCGTCCTGACGGCCAGCCGCCTGGCCCGTGCCCGCCGGAAGGATGTGGACGCTCTCTGGCCAGTAGCGGGTCAGGAGCGGCTCTGATAAGCTGGACCCGTATGTTGCAAGCAGGAGCTTAACCATGACTGATATGCAGGCAAAGACGCCGCTTATTCTGGCCCTTCCCAAGGGGCGGATTCTCAAGGCCCTCCGTCCTGTCCTGCATCATACGGGGTTTGAGCCGGCGCAGGACTGTCTGGATGAGAGCAGCCGCCGCCTCCGTTTCCCGACTTCCAGTCCGGGGCTGGATGTCGTGCGGGTACGCTCTTTCGATGTGGCGACGTTTGTGGCCTATGGCGGGGCTGACATTGGCGTCTGTGGTGCGGACGTGCTGCTGGAGTTCGACTATCCTGACCTGTATGCCCCGCTGGACCTCGGAATTGGCGGGTGTCGCATTGCTGTGGCCCGCCCGAAGGGCAGTGGTGATGGTGAGCCGCCGGAGGGGCGGTCCCGCCTGCGGGTGGCGACCAAATACCCGGCCATTGCCCGCCGCCATTTTGCTTCACGGGCCATCAATGCCGAGATCGTGCATCTTCATGGGGCGATGGAACTGGCTCCGGCACTGGATATGGCCGATGTGATCGTGGACCTTGTGGATACAGGCTCCACCCTGCGGGCCAACGGGCTGGAAGAAGTGGAAACGATTGCCCATGTCACCAGTCGCCTGATCGTGAACCGTATTGCCCTGAAAACCCGTCCCGAGGAAGTGGGCAGCCTGATTGAGCGGTTCCGCTCTGCGGTTGCCCAGTCTGTCCAGAAAGGGGAGTCCGTCTGATGAAACGCCTGAACACGACATCACCGCAGTTTGCTGCCGAACTGAAGGCTGTTCTGGCCCGCAGGGGAGAGCAGAGCGGTTCCGTTGCCGAGCCGGTGCGGGCCATTCTGGCCGATGTGCAGAAGCGGGGTGATGAGGCCCTCTGTGATTACACGGAACGGTTTGACCGGCTGAAGCTCTCCCCCGCTCAGCTGCGCATCAGCGAGGCGGAGATCAGGGAAACGGCGGACCGTGTTGCCCCGGAGACAAAAGAGGCTCTGGCTCTGGCAGCAAAGCGTATCCGGGCCTTTCACGAGGCGCAGCTTCCCGGGGACCTGGACTATACGGATGAAGCCGGTCTGCGGCTGGGAATGCGCTGGACGGCACTGGATGCTGCTGGTCTGTATGTGCCCGGTGGCAAGGCGGCCTATCCGTCTTCCGTGCTGATGAATGCCCTTCCGGCTCATGTGGCGGGGGTAAAGCGTCTGGCCATGTGTGTGCCGACGCCGGATGGTGTGCTGAATCCGCTTGTCATGGAGGCTGCCCGCCTCTGTGGCGTGACGGAGATTTACCGTATCGGCGGGGCGCAGGCTGTGGGTGCCCTTGCCTATGGGACGCCGACCATCGCCCCGGTGGATCGTATCGTGGGGCCGGGGAATGCCTTTGTGGCGGAGGCCAAGCGGCAGGTGTTCGGCCATGTGGGGATCGACAGCATCGCCGGGCCATCTGAAGTCGTGGTGGTGGCTGACGGGACCAATGATCCCCGCCTTGTGGCGATTGATCTGCTGGCACAGGCGGAACATGACGAGCAGGCCCAGTCCGTTCTCATCACGCAGGATGAGGCCTTTGCTGAAAAGGTCATTGCAGCGGTTGAGGAAGAGCTGAAGACACTGCCCCGTGCAAAGATTGCCCGTAAAAGCTGGGATGACTGTGGTGCGGTCGTGATTGTCCGCTCCGAGGATGAAGCCGCCGAGGTGGTGAATGAATTTGCCCCGGAGCATCTGGAAGTACTGCTGGATGATCCCCGTGCTTTCAGTCTGAAGGTCCGCCATGCGGGTGCGATCTTTATGGGGCGTTTCTGTCCGGAGGCTGTCGGGGATTATGTGGGTGGCCCCAACCATGTCCTGCCGACCAGCCGCACGGCCCGGTTTGCGTCCGGTCTGTCCGTCTATGACTTCCTGAAGCGGACAACCTCCATCGAGACGGACATGGAGGGGCTGAAGAAGGTTGGTCCTGCCGGTGTGATCCTTGCCCATGAGGAAGGGCTGGATGCTCACGCCATGAGTCTGTCGGAACGTCTGAAGAAAGCCTGACCAGTCAGAAAAAAAGGGCCGCTCCAAAGAGCGGCCCTTTTCCGTCAGGAGCTGATGAAGCTGTTTCAGCTGCGCAGGAAGAAGTCCAGCATCATGGCATTGAAGCTCGGGGCGTCTTCAACATGAACCCAATGGCCGGTATTGGGGATGGTCTTGATCTCTGCCCTGGGGAAGTACCCCTGGATGACCTCATGATGATGCGGCTTGATGTAGGGTGAATTCCCGCCACGGACGAACAGGGCCGGGCCGTCCCATGTCTTGCCCTCGAAGGCATCAGGCCATTCCTGAATCACGGGGAAGCTGGCGACAATGTCCGTCACGCCGATGTTCCACTGGGCCGGGTCACCAGGAGTGATGTGCTGGGCAATCAGTTCCCCCACGGCGGGGTCTTCCGTCAGGTCATGCAGGAACTTGCGGATTTCTGCATGGCTTTTCAGGGTGGGCAGGGGGGTATGGTAGAGCTGCTGGGCCAGATCATGCTGGCCATGAATCATCGTGTCCGGGGCGATGTCTGCCACCAGAAGCTTCTTGATCCGGTCCGGGGCGGTCAGCGTGGTGGCCATCGCCGTCTTGCCGCCCATGGAGTGCCCTACGATGTAGGCTTCCCTGATCCCCAGAGCGTCCATGCTTTCCAGTACGTCCCTGGCCATTTCCGGGTAGGAGATGGGGGCGTGGGGACTGTCCCCGTGGCAGCGGAGGTCGAAGGCCACCGTATTGAAATGGGGGCTGAGTGCCCTCTGGAGAATCCCTAGATTACGTGCCCGTCCGAAGACGCCATGAAGCATGACAACTGTCGGTGCGTCATCCACACCGGTCTCATTGCGGACAAGGGAAGCAAGCTGCATGGACTGTAACCCTTCTAACGGACTGGAATGATAAGAAGAGCCGCCGCTTATAAAGTCATTCTGGATAAAATCAATCCTATATTCCCTATGAGAGCGATTACAACAGATTCATTTCTGGACAGAAACAGTGCTGCGGGATCGGCCGTTTTCACGGGGTCGGGGGTGTTGTGCTGGCATGGCATGATGTGTCTAGATGGAAGAACCGGTTCCCTCCTGCTGGTGGAGCGGATGAAACAGGACATGTGAGGAGGCCAGAATGGCACGCAGAACACGGCACCCTGAAACACTGGCCCTCCATGCGGGCTGGCGGGCGGACCCGGTGACGGGATCGGTCGTGCCACCCATTCATCAGACGACGTCTTACCAGTTTGAAACCGGTCAGCAGGCCGCCGCCCGTTTTGCCCTGAAAGAGGTGGGCATGATCTATTCCCGCCTGACAAATCCGACTGTTGACGTGCTCGAGAAACGCATGGCGGCTCTGGAGGGCGGAGCGGCTGCCGTGGCGGTGGCGTCGGGTCAGGCGGCTGCGGCCATGGCCGTGCAGACACTGGCAGAGGCGGGCGACAATATTGTCAGCGGAACGGACCTGTATGGCGGGACATGGAACCTGTTTGCCCATACATTAAAGAACATGGGCATAGAGGTGCGTTTTGTTGACCCCTCCGATCCGTCCGCTTTTGAGGCGGCCAGTGATGAGAGGACACGGGCCTGGTATCTGGAGACTCTGCCCAATCCCAAGCTGGTTGTTGCGCCGATGGCAGCCATTGCCAAAGCAGGGCGCACACTGGGGATTCCGCTGATTGTTGATAACACGGCAGCCCCTCTTCTGGCCCGTCCTCTGGAGCAGGGGGCGGCCATTACGATCTACTCTGCCACAAAATATATTGGTGGCCACGGGACATCCATTGGCGGGCTGATCATTGACGGTGGGCAGTTTGAGTGGGCAGGGCGGCATCCACTCCTGACCCGGCCGGACCCCAGCTATCACGGGGCTGTCTGGACGGAAGCGGCCCGCCCTCTGGGGCCGGTGGCCTATGCGCTGCGGGCCAGGGCCGTGCTGCTGCGGGATGGTGGGGCCGCCCTGTCGCCTTTCAATGCGTTCCAGCTGATTCAAGGTGTGGAGACGCTTCCGTTGCGGATGCCCCGTCACTGTGAGAATGCGCTGAAAGTGGCACAGTTCCTGGTGGAGCGTAGCGATGTGGAGCGTGTGATCTATCCGGCCTTGCAGGAATGTGAGGCCCGCCGACGGGCTGAAGCCGTCCTGCAGGGTGGTTTCGGAGGGCTGGTCGGGTTCGAGCTGCCCGGTGGCCGTGAGGCAGGTCAGCGTTTCATTGATGCGCTGGAGCTGTTCTATCATGTGGCGAATATCGGGGATGCCCGCAGTCTGGCCATTCATCCGGCTTCCACCACACATGCCCAGCTGAGTGAGGCGGAACAGAAGGCGGCTGGCGTGTCACCGGGCTATGTCCGTCTGTCCATCGGGCTGGAACATCCGGACGACATTCTGGATGATCTGGCACAGGCACTGGACCGGGCGGCTGGATGAAGGCGTGTTTCTTGCCTGTTCCCCTTGGCAAGGCCGTCGTTACGGCGCAGTCTGGCGGCCGGTTCATTCAATGAAGTGATGAGACAGAAAGGAAAATTGTCATGTCCACGCCAGAAAACCGCCTTGCTGCACTGAACATCGAGCTGCCCGTGGCAGCGGCCCCGGTTGCCAATTATCTGCCGGTCGTGCGGACGGGGAACCTGCTGGTCGTGTCCGGACAGCTCCCGCTGGTGGATGGCAAGCTGCTGATTACCGGCAAGCTGGGGGCCGAGGTCTCCAATCAGGCCGGAACTGCCTGTGCCAGGGCCTGCTTCATCAACATTCTGGCCCAGCTGAATACGGCTCTGGGGGGTGACCTTTCCCGTGTGCGCCGTGTGGTGCGCCTTGGTGGCTTCATGGCCTGCACACCGGATTTCACCGATCATGCGGCCGTGATGAACGGGGCGTCCGATCTGGCCGCAGCGGTTTTTGTGGGCGAGGTCGGGCAGCATGCCCGTTCGACCGTTGGTGTGCCCAGCCTGCCGCTGAATGCGCCGGTCGAGGTTGAAGCGATGTTCGAGGTTGCCTGATTTTCCGGTTTCCGGGAGAGGCGGGCCGTTCATTCCCACAGGGCGTGAACGGCCCGTTTTTCATGCGGAGGCCGCATCATATTGGGGGGTTCTTTTTGGCGGGTTGCCTGTTATGGAGGGAGGATGCCGCCGGAACCATTACAGGGGCGGTCTGACCCTAATCTCAAAAGGATGGATTAACGGATGAGTGATACAATTCCTGATCGTCTCTCGATCTACCCGGACAGCCCGCACTTCAATGAAGAGATACTGAGCCGTGGTATTGGTGTGCGCTTCAAGGGTGAAGAGAAGACCAATGTCGAGGAATACTGCATCAGTGAAGGCTGGATCCGTGTTGCTGTCGGCCGGACGCTGGACCGGCGTGGCCGCCCGATGACCCTGAAGCTGAAAGGCCCGGTTGAGGTCTGGTTCAAGGATGACGCTGCATCCTGATCCTTGCGGGCAGGAATGACGGGAGAGGGTAAAGCTGTGAAAGAGGCGGATGCCATGCCTTTGGGGGATGCCGGCCACGGTGCCGTTTCGGTGCCGGAGCGGGCGAGCTTCTGGTTCCGCCGCTTTCTGGCTTTCGTGGGGCCGGGCTACATGGTGGCCGTGGGCTACATGGACCCCGGCAACTGGGCGACGGACCTCCAGGGCGGTGCCCAGTTCGGCTATCGGCTGCTCTCGGTCATCCTGCTGGCCAATATCATGGCCGTCCTGTTGCAGGCCCTGGCCGCCCGTCTGGGGATCGTCACCGGGAAGGACTTGGCACAGGCCTGCCGGGACTGGCTGCCACGGGGGCTGAGCCTGCCCCTCTGGCTGACCTGTGAACTGGCCATCATTGCCTGTGATCTGGCGGAGGTCATCGGGACGGCGGTGGCGTTGAATCTGCTCTTCGGCATCTCCATCATGGCCGGGACGTTGATTTCCGTGCTGGACGTGTTCATCGTCCTGCTGCTCATGCGGCGGGGGATGCGGGCACTGGAGGCCTTCGTCATTACCCTGCTGGGGATCATTGCTGTCTGTTTCGGTGTGCAGCTCGTTGCTGCGGCCCCGCCTGTCGGAGCGGTGCTGAAGGGGTTTGTCCCGTCATCAACGGTCTTCACCAGCCCGGCCATGCTTTATGTGGCCATCGGCATCATCGGGGCGACCGTCATGCCCCACAATCTCTATCTGCATTCTTCTCTGGTCAAGAGCCGGACCTATCCCCGCACGGATGAAGGGCGGAAGGATGCGTTGCGCTGGGCCACATGGGACAGCACCCTGGCCCTGACGCTTGCCCTGTTCATCAATGCCGCCATCCTGATCGTGGCGGCAGCGGCCTTTCACGGCACGGGCCATCAGGATGTGGCGGAGATCAGCGATGCGTGGAAGCTCCTGTCCCCCGTGCTGGGTTTCGGGCTGGCATCCACGTTATTTGCCGTGGCCCTGCTGGCGGCGGGTACCAATTCTACCGTGACGGGAACGCTGGCGGGGCAGATCGTCATGGAGGGTTTCCTGCACCTTCATCTGCCTTACTGGGCACGGCGGCTTCTGACCCGTGGTCTGGCCGTTCTGCCGGTCATTGTCGTGATTGCCATTTTCGGGCAGAGCAAGGTGGGGGACCTGCTGGTGTTTAGTCAGGTCGTGCTGTCCATGCAGCTTCCCTTTGCCATGATTCCGTTGGTCTGGTTCGTGTGCAGCCGGAAGCACATGGGGCGTTTCCGCCTGTCTCCCGTGCTGGCCGTACTGTCATGGCTGGTTGTTCTGATGATCGTTGCCCTGAACATCAAACTGCTGGGTGATGCCCTGTTCTGACAGGGTCAGCAGGGGGTGCATTTCGGAGGCAGATAATGGAAGGAACGGTCGAACCATGTCAGGCCGTGACCGGCTGCATCATTGACCGTGATGCTGTGGACACGGCAGATCAGGACATCATGAGTACCGATGCTGTGCGTGTTTTCTATCGTGCAGTCGAGCGTGGCAAGGGCGTCATCCAGAAGAGGTGAGCCAAGCGGCCCCGCCTGCCATGTTCCGAAGACGAAACGTTCTTCAGGGGAAAGGGCACTGTTGGCAAAAGCGAAGGCAAGTTCGTCATGCCCTCTGCCCAGAATGCTGATGCCAAGCCGTCCATTCTTTAGAAATACCTTGTGTGATTGATTGCTGCGATTCAGGCAGATCAGCACGGTAGGTGGTGCATCCGTCACGCTGGTGATGGCGGAGACGGTTAGCCCCTGACACCCTGCCGGTCCATCCGTCGTGACTAGAACGACAGGGGAGCCAAGGCGGCTCATGGCATTGAGAAAGACAGCCTGCATGGCGGGGACCTTCTGGAGTGATTAAATAGGACTAATGGCGGACTGATAATGGACTCATTGGGGCAGGGATGCAAATGTCATTACTGAGAAGTCAGAAAACAAACCGCTCCTGCGTGGCATCACGGCAGGAGCGGAAGGAGGCAGACGGCTGTTCCGGCTGTCAGTAGGTCAATGTTAGGGATGACTGGTAGTAGGTTGCATCACGGGCACCAACCTGATGCATGGCATGGGAGGTGAGGAAGCGGACGACATGGTGGTCCCATGTCAGATGTGGGCCAAGGCGCAGGCTGGCGGACATCTGCGGGGCAATGCCGACAAAGGAGTTATGGTTGTAGGAATTGAACATGCCGGAGGTGAACTGCCGAGCGAAGATGTTGCGGCCATAGATGGAGTAGGTGTCATCTCCTGTGCTGTAACGCCAGTAGATGGGGAGCTTCAGCTGGAAAGTTAGGTAGTTCGTGGGGGTGAAGCTGGCCTTGGGAGCGAAGTCGATCAGGTTCTGGCCCGTCAGGTAGTTGGTCGGGTCTAGATAGTTCGTGTTCACGCCGAAAGGTTCAATGTAGGTGTTCACACTGCCGGTCGTTCCACGGGCACCACCGCCTGAATAGGCGTCACCCTGGATGCCGATGGTCGGATGCCACATGACGTGACGGAAGTGATAGTCCACCGTACCGTTCATAGACCACGCATTCACGTTGCGGGTCATTTTGTCATAATGGTTGGCCCTGTTGTAGGACTGGTAGAATGTCCCCTGCTGGTAGGCTCCGCCAAGGGAGAAGCTGATCGGACCAGCCTCGCCATGCCACCGCAGGCCGAAATTGTTGCGTTTGGTATGGCCGAGAGCCGAGGCGTTATACATCACGGTCTGCTGAGCAGGTCCGCCATTGATTTCATACCCGTAATAGAACAGGTTGATAAAGGAATAGCCCTTCTCGCCGAGGAAGTGGAAATCCGGCGGAGCGATGGTGACATTGGCCCCGTACAGCCGGGTCTTGTAATCTAGCGTGTCGTGGAAGAGGGAATTGCCCCCACGGAAGCTGTCCGTGTGGTTGTTCTTGGTGTTGATGAAGTAGAAGCCGTCAAAACGGACCCGGTTCCAGTGTTCATAGATGCGGAAACCATCCCAGCTGAGCGGGACGTTCAGCACGTCACGGTTGCCGATCATGTAATCCGGTGCATCAAGGAACTGCTGGCGACCGAAGATGAAGCCACCATGCCCCCCGGCCGCATTGCCGCTGAGTTCCACAAAGGCCTGCTGCAGGTCCAGATTCTTGCGGAACGTGCCGTCATAGCTGTATCCACGCCAGCCGCCTGCATCCGCATTGATGAGCTGGCCGAAGAAGCGCACGTGCTGGCCGAAATGCAGGTCCGCACTCCAGAGGTTGCGGACGGCGAAACGACCTGAATTGAAGGGGCGAGCCTTCATGGAGGTTGTGGGGTCGATGGCCGCACCGAAGACGGGCCGTCTGTCATACCAGTTGTTGAGGCGGGTTTCCCCGGCGAGGCTGAGCCAGATGGAACCGCTGTCATTCAGCTTCATGTGCTTGTAGGAGTCGAACGGGTCGTCCCTGTCGCAGATGCCTGTACCGGGGACGCTGATGCTGTCCATTCCGGCGGGTGTTCCATACTGAGAGATCGGACCGAAGCCTGTTTCGCTTCCATCACCCCGTGCCCAGACTCCGTAAGGGTTGGGAGCTGCCTTGCCATCATTTACGGGGCAGCCACCGGGGGCCGTATGCATGATGCGGTCCAGAATGCTGCGCTGCTGGGCCGTATTAAGTGTGGAGACCGTCCCGGTTGCTGTGTCTGCATGGGCGGTGGAAAGAGAGACACCAAGGCCCGTTGCAAGAAGGGTGGTACACAGGATGGTCCGGGAGAAGATGGAGTGTTTCATGGTCTTCTTTCACAGCTCGTTTGTGAAGTGGTGAGCCGAGAAGACGGGAAAAAATGGGCCTCAACATTGATTTAAGGCAAGAATATGCAAAAGATACTTATAAAATAAACTTTTTATTATGATATAAAAAACCTATCACCAGGTAAAATCAGGCATTTTCATGAGGCGATTTTCATGGAAAATTATGATTATAATTCAGATGGTTATGAAATTTTCTTCGAAGGGAAACCCGGAAGAAAAACAGGGTCCGGGGTAAGTTTCTGCTACAGAATCTTTTATAGGAATTCCCTTTTTCTGTGATTTTCATATCGGAAGCACTTGACTTCCATCACGGAAGGGTGAAGCCGCAGGAACCTGTCTCACCTTCCATACCCTGAAAGTTAAGGTGGACATGATTCCTGTGGCACCGGGTCTGTCTTGGAGGGTCAGGCGTCATCCCCTTTCCTGCCAGGCAGGAGAGCGGGGATGAAGAGCAGGGAGCAGATCAGCGTACAGCCGAGGGAGAGCAGCAGCAGCCGCCCCATGCTGGCCGTGCCCGGATGGGCCGAGGCCGCCAGTGAACCGAAGGCCGAACCTGTTGTCAGGGCGGAGAACAGCACGGCTCTGGCTGTGGGGGAGGAAAGCTGGTCCTTCAGGCCCGCCCGCCAGTTCATGACGAAATAGATGTTGAAGGAGACGCCAACCCCCAGCAGCAGCGGCAGGGCGATGATGTTGGCGTAATTGAGCTGCTCTGGCACCGTGATGATCAGGATGACCGTCAGCAGGGAAGAAAGCAGCAGGGGCAGCAGGACGAGGAGCGTATCCAGCAGGCGGCGCAGCGTGACGAGAAGGATCAGTGCAATGGCCACGATGGCACAGAGAGCTGCCGTGATGAAGGCATGTGTAATGGTCTCGGCACTGGCGATGATTTCCATCGCAGGGCCGCAGATATCCGGTGTCACGCTTTTCAGCTCACGGACGAAATGGTGGAGTGTCCTGTTTTCAGACATCCGCCCCTTGGGGTGGATGATGAGGCGGTAGGCCCCGTTGGAGGGAGAAATATAGTCGCTGCGGATATCGGCAGGGATGTTCTCCAGGGTGATGGGGGCGGTTGGTGACAGGAGTGTCTTCAGTTGGGTCAGTTCACTGGGCAGATAACGTGTCAGGGCCTCATTTGTGGCCAGCAGGGTGCCGTTCGGTGCGGAGGAAAGACGTGTCAGCGCGTCATGAAGTGCTCTGAGGGCCGGGGTGAGCCGGTCATCCAGCCCGTCAAATTCGTGGGCCGCCTTGAGGGCGGAGGCCCGGAGGTCCGCTGCCGAGGGAGCTGGAGCCGGATGGGCGACGGACAGGGTGGGCAGCAGGATGTCAGCCGCATCCTGAATCATCTGGAGTTTTGTCGGCTGGTCTTCCGGCACGAGAGCACCAAGCCAGAGGACATCATGGACACTGTCCAGTTTGCTGAAAGCGGCCGCCAGACGGCTGGCCGTTGCCGTGTCCGGGACAAGAACCTGGGCATTGTAGGGTGTGGTAAGCGGGTTCTCCTCAAGGAGTTGCAGGGCCTTCATGCCCTCCGTATTGGGGTTCTTGGTGTGGAGAGGGTCTGCATCAAACAGGAGTGATGGTGTCAGACAGGCCCCGATGATGCCCAGTACGGCGAAAATGGCCAGCACGGGCAGGCGGAAGCGGCGCAGGGCACGGTCCACGGGGGCGAGAATGGCAAAGCCCCGGAGGCTGTCGCCCGGTGTGGCCCGGAAGAGGCGCAGCAGGGCTGGCAGCAGGGTCAGCGTACAGATGAAGGCAATCAGCATCCCGCCACCGGCGATCAGCCCCAGCTGTGCCACGCCCACGAAGTTGGTGGGGGTGAAGGCAAGGAAGCCCGCTGCCGTGGCCAGGGACGCAACGAATATCTGGCTGCCACTTTCCGTGCCCGTGCGGTCCAGTGCAGCGAGGGGTGAGAGCGGTGCGCCTGCCTCATCTTTCTGGCAGCGGAAGCGCACACCGAACTGGATGGCGAAATCCACGGCAATGCCGACGAAGAGAATGGCAAAGGCCACGGAAATCATGTTGAGGGTGCCGACGGCCAGCGTGGCGAAACCGGTTGTCAGCAGCAGCCCGATGACGAGCGTGAGCAGGATGGGGATGACCACACGCAGTGAGCGGGCTGCGAGCAGGAGCCAGAGCGTGACGAGGGCAAAGGAAATGAACAGCCCGATGATCATGCCCTGGGCGACGGTGGAGAATTCCTCATCACTGAGTTTGGCTTCTCCCGTGATGAGTGTGTGGACACGGCCCGCCTTGACGGTGGGCAGGCTGTTCAGGGCCGTCCGCATGGCCGTCGTGGCGGCCTCTGAGGGTTCGAATGATGTGAAGTCAGGTTTTGGGTGGGTGACGACGAACTGGTAATGTCCCCCCATGTCGCTCAGCCCGCCGGCCAGCAGTTTCTCCCATGAAAGGGGTGTGGCATGGCCTGCAAGACCGTCATTCAGGGTCCTGGTCAGGCCATCAAGGGCGGTGTTGAAGCTGGCAGGGATGGGCTGGCTGCTGCGTATGGCCTTGGCCATGAGGCCGAATGTGCCGAACAGCCCGCGGGCGGAAGGGTCAGCAGCCAGAGTGCCCAGGAAGGGCTGGGCGGAAATCGTGGAATCCAGCAGGGGTTCAAGCTGTTTCGTGTCAACGAAGAGGAAGGCGTTGCGGGTATAGAAGGGGTTTGCGTCCGGCTGGTCCACCCTGTCGAAATGGGCCGTGTCTTTCGAGAGGATGGCCGTGAGGGCATTGGCGGTCTCACGGCCCTCTTCCGGCGTGGCCGCACTGATGATGGCCACAAGAGTGTTTTTCTCGCCGGGGAAGAGGCTTTCTATCTGACGGTTTTTCTGTTTCCACGGCAGCGTGTCGGCAAAGAGCCTGTCCGTTTCTGTCGTGATGCCCAGGCGGGTCAGGCTGAGCCATGTGGCTCCTGTACAGAGCAGGACGAAAATAGCCAGGACAAGGGCGACATGGCGTCCGCAGAAAGCGTTGAGGCGGCTTGTCAGAGTGGAAAGCATGGAAAAATCTGTCCCCTTTGTGACCCTCAGGGTCTGCACACATATGGAGGGGCCGGGGCCAGATGGCGGCGTCCCAGCCGGACCGGAACACCCCCGGTTCATCCGTCAGGATGAGGCTGGCGGGGGCATGATGATGGTGTTTCTGGCTGTCCGGGCCGGGGACACGATCCCGGGGACCGCCACACATTCAGGGATTAGTAGCCTGACGGATGGCTTTTTTCTATCCCCCGCATGAAAGAAAGGCCCGTCAGGCCGGAGGGGGATTTCCTGTAGTTTCACGGGGCTTTCTGGCTGACAGGGGCCTCATTCTGCGGCAGAATGGAGGCCATGACCTGGACGTTGGACGGCATTGCCGAGCATGAGAGTATCATCCGCCACAGCGTGTTCCGCACTCTGGCGGCCCCGGTGGAAGATGAAGCTGGAGCGATGGCGTTTCTGGCAGAGGTGGCCGTACCGGATGCCACCCACAACTGCTGGGCCTTCCGTGTCGGGGGGCGGTATCGTGTCAGTGATGATGGTGAACCATCCGGCACGGCAGGCCGCCCGATCCTGTCGGCCATAGAAGGGCAGGATTTTGACGGGGTCATGGTGGTCGTCATCCGCTGGTTTGGTGGCATCAAGCTGGGGGCCGGTGGTCTCGTGCGGGCCTATGGCGGGGCGGCGGCGGCCTGCCTGCGTGAGGCGGCAAAGATCGAACGGGTGGAGCGGGTCCGTCTGGGCTTTCACTGTCCCTTTCCTGTCTATGCGGAAGTGGAAGCCAAGCTGCCCAGCTGGAATGTGGAAACCCGCCGCTGCGATTTCGGAGCGGAAGGGGCCATGATGGAGCTGGCTGTCCCCGTGCAGGAGCGCACGGCCGTGGAGACTTGGCTGCGGGACCTGACACGGGGGCAGGAACCTATCCGTGCGCTCGATGATGACGGGCAGGGCTGAAGGCGGGGTGCCTGCCGCTTTCTCATCAGGGTGTTTTCCTGTCCTGCTGTTTCAGCTCTTCGGGAGACGGCCCGGTGGCCTCCGGCGCAGTGTAGCGGGGCACCCGGCCATGATGGCCGAAATTGACGATGCGGGCCTCTTTCAGCCCGTGCAGGGAGAAGAGGAGGCGGGCCAGCTGGAGAGCCAGGGCAGAGCCGATGAAAGGCCCGACCAGATAGATCCACACACCGTGCAGGTTATGGGCCAGCGTATCGGGGGCCAGTGTCCGCATGAAGTTCGTGCTGTTGCCGGAGAAACCGGAGATCAGCGGGTTGGTGACGGCAAAATAGAAGGCACAGACCCATGTGGTCAGATGCTGCCATTTCGGGCGTGAGGCCGTGAAATAGATGATGAGGATCATGCCTGCCGTGGCGACAGCTTCCATCAGGGCATCAAAGCCGAGACTGTAGCTGTGGGAGGGGAAGGTTCCGGCATAATTGATCTGGCTGACCATGGGATGCCAGAAGGGCAGCAGGAGGCTGAGGCCCGCACTGGCGATGAGCGTACCGGCAAAGGCCCCGACAAGCTGGGCCAGGATGTATCCCAGCGCATCCAGCCAGCGGATTTTCTTCGTGAGGAAGAAGGCTAGGGTCACGGACGGATTGAGATGGGCGCCGCTGACTTTTCCGAACGGTGACAGGGTGGCGATGGTTCCCGCCAGCCCGAAGAACAGCCCGACCAGTATGGAGCGGAGGACGGGATGCGGGGCCAGCATGGCGGCTATGGGCGAGTCATGGGCGATCAGGATGGTGGTCACGCTGATGCCGATGGTCAGCATGATGGCCGTGGCGATGGCCTCGGTGCCATACAACTTCCAGTGGAAAGGATGGTCGGGATGAGGATGCCCGGCAAGGGGGCGGTCCACCAGTTCCTTATGGGAAAAGCGTATATGGGGCAGGCGGATATGAGGGAACCGCACATGCCGGGCCGTATACTGCTTCTTATGATCCGGCTTTGGCTGGGTGGGGGAATCAGTCATGAGGATCACCTTGCAGCATGAGGGGGAACCTCCCTCATGTTTCAGAAACGGTCACGGTCGGGTCAAGGGGAGGAGGTGAATTTAACCTTTGTCGGCGGGTGAGAAGCGGCGGACCAGATCGCTGAGATGCCCGGTCTCCACAATGGTGAGGGAGGGCGGAGCCTTGGGGCGGGCATTGGCCGTGCCGACATGGCGGGGGATGGCGGCCTGCCGAAAGCCCAGCTTGGCAATTTCTTTCAGCCTGATGCCTGTCTGGCTGACCTGCCGGATTTCGCCCGACAGGCCGATTTCTCCGAAATAGGCTTCATCCGGGGCCGTAGGCTGCCCCGTGGCCGCAGAGATCAGGGCGGCGGCTACGGCAAGGTCAGCCGCAGGCTCCGTGACTTTCAGGCCACCCGTGACATTGAGGTGAATGTCCATGCTGCCCAGTTTCAGGCCACAGCGTGCCTCCAGCACGGCAAGGACCATGCTCAGCCGGGAGCTGTCCCAGCCCAGTACGGCACGGCGGGCCGCGCCATCGCCACTCTTGGCGGAGAGCAGGACCTGCACTTCCAGCAATATGGGGCGTGTGCCTTCCAGTCCGGCAAAGACGGCGGAGCCGGCAATGTTGCCGTGCCGTTCGGCCAGAAACAGGGCGGACGGGTTGGGGACCTCCCGCAGGCCGGTATCCGTCATGGCGAAAACGCCGATTTCGTCCGTGGCACCGAAACGGTTCTTGGCGGCCCGGAGAATGCGGAACTGGTGGCCCCGGTCGCCTTCAAAATAGAGGACGGCATCGACCATATGTTCCAGTACACGGGGGCCGGCCAGGGCACCCTCTTTCGTGACATGCCCGATGAGGATGAGGACAAACCCCAGTGTCTTGGCCAGCCGGATGAGTTCGAAGGCACAGCTGCGGACCTGCGAGACGGAACCGGGTGCGCTGGCCACGCTTTCCAGCCACATGGTCTGGATGGAGTCGATGACCACGACCTGAAGGGTCCGTCTTTCCTCCAGTGTCGTGGCGATGTCATTGACGTTAATGGAGGCGGCCAGTTCAAGCTGGTCCAGAGCCTTGGGGTCCCTGTCCAGCTCCAGCCGCTGGGCACGCAGGCGGATCTGGTCGATGGCCTCTTCCCCGGAGACATAGAGGACATTATGGCCTGCTCTGGCGAGGGCGCAGGTCATCTGGAGCATGAGGGTGGACTTGCCGATGCCGGGGTCGCCGCCCACCAGAACCACCGAGCCGGGAACAAGCCCGCTGCCCAGAACCCGGTTCAGTTCCGCCATGTTCGTGTCCAGCCGGGCAGGAGGGGTGGCCCTGCCATCCAGCCGTGTGGTTTTCAGCTCGGCTCCCCTTTTCCCGGGAGCCGTCTTGCTGGGCGTGACAGTTCTGGTTTCTTCTTCCAGACTGTTCCATTCACCGCACTGCTCGCAGCGGCCCGTCCATTTGGGGTATTGCGCCTGACAGTTCTGGCAGACGAACAGGCTGGCCGGTTTCTTCGCCATGTCAGTGCCCTGCCGGAGAGCCGGCTGTCATGCTGCTGGTGGGGATGGGGCCTTCCCGCCGCCCGTGGGTGAACTGGTCCACGATCGGGTTGCCACTGTCCATCAGCGTGCTGGCCGGTCCCTGCCAGATGATCTTCCCACCGTAGAGCATGGCGGCATGATCGCCGATGCGTGTGGCAGATGTCATGTCGTGCGTGATGGTCAGGGCCGTGGACCCCAGCCAGGTGACACAGTCACTGATGAGGCCGTCAATCACGGCGGACATGATGGGGTCCAGCCCGGTGGTGGGTTCATCAAAGAAGAGAATGTCCGGCTGTCCGGCCAGTGCACGGGCCAGGCCGACACGCTTCTGCATCCCGCCGGAGAGTTCCGCCGGGTTGAGCGGAGCCACATGTGCCCCCAGCCCGACCTGGGACAGGAGATGCAGGGCCTCCTGCTCCTGTTCCGCCCGGTTTTTTCTGTTTTTTCCCTTGGCCCGGAGGCCGAACAGGATGTTGTCCAGCACGCTCATGCTGTCGAACAGGGCAGCGTTCTGGAAGAGCATGCCGATCCGTTTCAGCAGGGTTTCACGGCGGCTGCGGCTGGTCTCCAGAATGTTTTCACCGTCAATTTCAATGATCCCTTCATCGGGTTCGATCAGCCCGAGGATGCAGCGCAGCAGCAGGGACTTTCCGTTACCTGACCCCCCAATGATGACCGTGGATTTTCCGGCAGGAATGTCCAGATCAATGCCATTCAGGATTGTCCGGTCTCCAAAGGATTTTTTCAGGCCACGGATGCGGAGGCGGGGCTGCTGGTCGGTCATCATGTCCTGCCGGGAAGAGGGTGAAACTGTCATCATGCGGTGAAGAAGAGGTCCGTCAGCAGGTAATCGAAGGCGAGGATCAGGATGGAGGATGCCACGACAGTGGCCGTGGCGGAGCGGCCGACGCCTTCGGCACCGCCCCGGCTGTGATAGCCTTCATAACAGCCCAGCAGGGTGATGAGAAAGCCGAAGACAGCTGCCTTGAGCAGCCCGACCAGCACGTCATGGCTGTGCAGGGACGCATAGGTGGTGTGGATGTAGAGGGCAGGGCTGAAGCCCAGTTTGCCCACAGCCACGATGAAACCGCCCGCCACACCCAGAATGTCCGCAATCAGGACGAGGAAGGGGAGGGCCAGGATTCCGGCGATGAGGCGGGGCGTGACCAGATATTTGATGGGGTCCGTCGCCAGTGTGCTGAGGGCATCAATCTGGTCCGTCACCCGCATGGCCCCGATCTGGGCGGCGATGGCGGCACCGATGCGTCCGGCTACCATCAGTCCGGCCAGAACGGGGCCGAGTTCCTTCGTGATGGACATGACCACGATGCTGCCGACGGCATTCTGTGCGTGGAAGTGACTGAAGCCGCTATAGGACTGAAGGGCAATGACGGCCCCGGAGAAAATGGCCGTCAGGGCAACGACAGGGAGGGAGAGGAAGCCAATCTCAATCAGGCAGGAGAGAACGATCTGCCCGTAGAGGGGCAGCCGCAGGGCACCGGCCAGTCCTCGCAGGGCGAACAGGCTGAGGGCACCCGCATGATGGAGGCCCCCCAGTACGCCACGGCCAAGGAGAATGAAGGGAAGGGTTAAAGCTCTCACACGGTCTGCCTTTGTTCTCTGACGGTCACTGTGATGTCCGGTTCTGTGGGGCTGCGGGGGCGGTTCCTGATGGGGGGATGGTTTTTGCGGGCGGGTTCACGGCCGGTGGCGTCGGGCTGCTGACCGTCGGCTGGGTCTGCTGCGGAGCCTGTGGCAGGATTCTGGGCACTGGCGCAGCTGGTGGCTGTACTGCATGGGCCGAAGTTGTCGGAACTGCCGGTATGGTGGCCGCTGGTCTGGCAGTTGATGAGCCGGGCGTCGTGGGGGCCTGTTTGGGGATATGCGGCACGACAGGGTTGCTCAGCCCCTGGGCCTGGCCGTCCGGCTGAGGTGTCTGAGCCGGTGTCTGCACGGCTGGTTTTTCCGGGGCGGGTTCCGGAGGGGAGGCATGGGTGATGTGCTTTGTTCCACCATCCTGAACACTGCCTGTCACCTTGTTGAGCGTGACCCCGGCACCGTCATTTGTGGTGATGGTGGCGTTGTTGACGGTGGCCATGACGGTGGCTTCAGCCTGATGGGACACGTTCAGCGTCAGACTGTCGATCTGTCCATCAGTGATGGAAAGCTGGCTGTTGTCCGACATCTGGGCGGAGAAGGCGGAGAGGAGGGCCGTATCCACGTCCAGCCGGGCAGCTCCCGTGGCATTGAGCTGGGCCGCCCGGTTCAGCTGGTGAATATGGGCCTGCGTCGTGCCGGAGATGGACATGTCCAGTGATTCCACACGTTCGATCTGGAGGGAGGCATCATCCAGATTGCTCTCCAGCGTGGTGAGTGTACCGCTAATGGTGATGTGGGCCTGCGGGCTGTCATGCAGGGTCAGGGCCGTATCGCTGGAAAGACGGATGACCAGCCGTCCGCCCTTGGGGCAGTTATGGAGGGAGAGACGCAGATGGCTCTCCGTTCCGTCACGGGTCGTCTGGATGTCCGGCGTGAGGCCGAACGCTTCCTCCACCACCAGACTGTCCTTCAGGCCGGGTTCGGCCCTGATCTGCACCTGTGCGCAGGGCACGCTGAGGTCCAGATCGTCGGCGTGGAGAATGCTGCGGGATTCAGCGGCCAGGGTGCTTTCTGCCATCAGGCTGCTGCCGAGCACGGCCCCCAGGCAGACATGCCTGAGGAACAGGGGAAGACAGGTCCGGACGTTACGCATGCTCACACAGGGACTCCCGAATACAAGAGATGGCAGGGCAACCCCGCCAGCAGGAAGGACATAGGACAGATACTGTCCACCTGTCACATTTCATGTTCTTGCTACCATTATAGGCAGGCTGATGATGTGAAGATAGTCCGCTTTATGGGCAGTGATATGGCCGTGACGGGCCTATACCCAGGCAGTGATAGTCAAAGCCTGCTTTCTGCCAGTCTTCTGCCTGCCATATCTGACGGCAGTCGAGTATCCGTCGCCCTTTCATGTGTGCAGCCAGCCGGGTGGGGGTCAGGGCGGCGAAGTCGGGCCACTCCGTCAGGACCAGCAGCATGTCCGCTCCTTCGGCCGCGTGGAGGGGGCTGTCTGCGTACAGGATGCCATCCGGCAGCAGGCAACGGGCCGTGTCCATTCCCTGAGGGTCGTAAACACGCAGGGCTGCTCCGGCCTCGTGCAGGAGGGGCAGGATGGTCAGGGAGGGAGCCTGCCGCATGTCATCCGTATGGGCCTTGAAGGTCAACCCCAGTACGGCAATGGTACAGTCCGTGATGCTGCCACCGGCAAGGGTGAGGATGCGTTCGGCAAGGCGACGTTTGCGGGCTTCATTGGCAGCGATGGTGGTTTCCACGAGCTGGGTGGGGGTTCCTGCCAGGCGGGCGGATGTTGCCAGTGCCTGCGTATCCTTGGGGAAGCAGGAACCACCATAGCCCGGCCCCGGTGTGAGAAAATGGGGGCCAATGCGGGGGTCCAGGCCCATGCCACGGGTCACGTCGGTGATCTGTCCGCCAGTGGCCTCGCAGAGATCGGCCATCTCATTGGCGAAGGTGACCTTCATGGCCAGGAAGGCATTGGCGGCATATTTGGTGAGTTCCGCACTTTCCAGTCCCATGAAGATGAGACGGCTTTCCGGTCCGTTCAGGGGTGCATAGAGGGTTTCCAGAAGAGTGCGGGCGGGGGATGATGCATCGGTCGTTTCTTCCAGCCCGATGATGACACGGTCCGGCTGGATGAAGTCGGTGATGGCGTGGCCTTCCCGCAGGAATTCAGGGTTGGAGGCGATATGGAAGGTCAGGTCAGGCCGGGCCTGCCGGACGATGGCCGCAACCTGCCGCCCGGTGCCGACCGGGACGGTGGATTTCGTGACGATCAGCAGATTGTCAGGTGCATGGGCGGCAATGGCCCGTGCAGCAGCGTAGACATAACTTAAATCAGCATGGCCGCTGCCCCGACGTGTGGGTGTGCCCACGGCGATGAAGACGGCACGGCTCTTCTGGAGGGCGGATGCCAGATCATCAGAAAAGGCCAGACGCCCTGCCTGCCGCTGCCGGGCGATCAGTTCATCCAGCCCAGGTTCATAGAGGGGAATGTCTCCGGCCTCCAGGCGGTCCAGCCGTGCCGGGTCATGTTCAATGACAGTCACCTCCGTCCCGAAGGCCGCCAGACATGCCCCCGATACCAGCCCGACATAACCGCCGCCAATCATGGTGATGTGCATGGGGTCTCCTTCAGGCTGGTACGACTACGAGGATAGACAGGAATCACCCTGTTTCTGTCAGGTACGGGCTGTACTGGCCAGGGAAATTTGAGGTTACCCTCAGTTGAAAGGCTGGTAGCGGAGAGACATCAGGATCATGTCGGCATCGCTTCTGGGTCTGCCGCCGAGACCGGAGAAGGCCTGCACATGGGTGTGGGAATACTGTCCGCCCACCAGCAGGGTGCCGTAGTCCCCTTTGGCCGCCGTATACCAGAAGCCGCCGGTGGCCTGTGCCACCGTGCGGATATTGCCGGAAGCGGCGCAGTTGGTGGCAAGTTCGGTGAAGCAGCCCCGCATGTCGAAGTTGCGGTTGCCATAGCCATAATGGTTGCCATCTTCATCAAAGGAGCGGCGGCTGAGGACGGTTTCTGCCCCTGCGTAAGAATAGAGTTTCAGGTTCCTGAGGGGGTTGCCATAGAGGCCCACCAGCAGGTTGGCTTCCGGCAGGGGGGTGACGGCACCATTACGCCCATAGGTATAATCCGGCATGTTTGACGTGCCGTAGCGGCCCAGCCCCGTGCCCACGAGGCCGGAAGCCTGAAAGTAAAGTTTCCTGTCTATGAGCGGCAGGACCATGCCGCCCCCGCCGCCCCCGGCGATGCGGGTATGGTTGCTTCCTTCATCCAGTGTACTCGTCCGGTCCCGGAAGAAGCGCATAACACCCGTGAGTTCGTAATGGCCCCAGCCTGGGTCCGCTGCGATTTTGGCAATGAGGTCCGGTGCCGGGTCCGTCGTGTAATAGGTGGAAGGGTTGTTGACGTTTGTGCCTGTCAGCCGGTCTGTCGTGGTGCAGTGATTGGCGGCGTTGGAGCAGGGCGACACGCCTGCCGGAACGGCACTGGGATTCTCGATGGACAGACCGGCGGCATAGCGTTCCTCTTTGCCGAAGGTCTTGACGACACGGAACTGGGAGTTGCGTGTCCAGTTGAAGCCGGGGACATACTGGGCCTCGATGACCATGGGGGTCTGTTCGTCACGGGCCAGCATGCCCTTGTTGAAGAGCGTGATCAGGGACCAGCTCTGCCCGCCAAGCAGGTACCAGCCATCATCCCGGTCTTTTAGCTCGCCATAGACGACACGGGCACGCAGGACATAGGAGTTTGACTGGCGGGAGTTGGAGGATGAGCCTGCCCCCTGAAAGTCGGTTTCCACATAGGCATCCGCTTCCAGTTTTCTGGTCAGCATCCCTTCCGCCAGCAGGGCAAGGCGGCTCTGCCGTTCGGTCTGGTGGAATTCGCTCATGTGGGAGGCGGGCTGGTTGTGCCAGGGGATGCCATTATAGGCACTGGCAATGTCGGCCGCACTGTTGCGGGACCGCCAGACACCTGCGGCTTCCAGATACCCGCCCAGTGTCAGGCGGACACCGCCGACCTGGAGCTGCCCCCGCCGCATGGGGCTGTAGAGGTCCGGATGAGCGGGCGGAATGGCGGTCAGTTCACCGTAAGGGGTGCTGGCCGTGCGGGAAGGTGACAGGATCGTGTCACCAAGGCCGAAGACATCATCATTCTTTCCGGCCTGTGAGTGTGTGGCGGTTCCGTAGCCTCCGGCAGGGGACTGGCCCAGAAGTCTGGCTCTGGAGGCATAGGGGTCAGCTTCGATGAGTTCCCGCTGGCGGGCGAGTTCGGCCCTGACACGTCGATTCTCGGCTGCCTGTTTCCGTTTCATCACGTCAAGCTGGGCCTGCATGGCGTGTATCTGCTTTTCCATCAGGGCGATGGCATCATTCGAGCCGGCAGCATGGGCAGAGGATGTGAAGACTGGTGAAATATATGACAGGAACGTTACTGTCATAAAACTGTAATAAAAAGTCGATATAGTATGTTTTATTCCAGAGTTCACGAGTTTTTCCTCTGTTTAATGGTCATAATTCTGCCTATTTACCCAATTTCTTCCATTTAAAAAGTCCTATCCTGCTTTTTTCTCATATTTTTATTGCCTGGGGCTTCCGTGCAGCTATAACGGCAGACAGGTGAATCATTGTGTGTGCCGAGGGATTTATGCGTCCGACAGATCAGCCTCTTTCCCGCTGGGGAAATTGCAGAAGAGCCTTCATGGTGGTGCTGTCCGTTTCGTCAGCGTTCATGGGGGTGGCCCGGGCCGGGGATGTGGAGATTACGGGTGCAGGCTCCAGTTTTGCGGCCCCCGTCTATCAGAGCTGGAGCGTTCCGGCCGGGGAGCAGGCAGGATTGCAGGTGAATTACCAGACGGTCGGGTCCAGTGCGGGGCAGGATCAGGTTGTGGCCCGGACGGTGGATTTCGGGGCCTCTGACAAGCCCATGAGTGCTGCCCGTCTGGCCGAGGCGCATCTCTACCAGTTCCCGACTGTCATGAGCGGCGTGGTGCTGGTGGTCAATCTGCCCGGTATCGAGGCCGGTGCGCTGCGGCTGGATGGCCCGACACTGGCGGCCCTGTATGATGGCCGCATCACGGACTGGAACGACCCACGCATACAGGCCCTCAATCCCGGGGTGAAGCTGCCGGATATGGGGGTCGTGGCTGTGCATCGTGCCGATGGTGCCGGGACGACCTATGTGTTCACCTCCTATCTGTCCCGGACGTCACCGGAGTGGAATGAGACAGTCGGGGCCGGAACACTCGTGGAGTGGGCCGGTGGTGCCGGTGCCCGTGGCAATGATGGCATTGCCGCCCTTGTCCGCCAGACGGAAGGGAGCATCGGGTATGTGGAATATGCCTATGCGGCTCAGAACCATCTTGGCATCGTGCAGATGAAGAATCATGACGGACACTATGTTCTTCCATCCCTGAAAGGGTTCGTTGCTGCAGCATCCGCTGCGGCGTGGAAGGCGGAGAATCATTTTGCCGTCAATCTGCTGGACCAGCCCGGTGAAGACAGCTGGCCCATCGTGTCAGCCACCTATGTGCTGGTGCCTGAGGATGGGATGACCCGGCCCGAAGGACAGGGCGTGAAGCGTTTCTTTAGCTGGGGCTTTGCACACGGGGCGGAGATCAATGCCCGGCTGGGCTATGTGGGGCTTCCCGCCTCCGTCAGCGGGGCTGTTTTGCGTGGCTGGCCTTCGAGCGCAGCAGGGCGGTAAGCAGGGAGACCTGCCCTTCATGCCGCAGGCCGTGCCAGCTCAGGAGCGTATCAGCTAGAAAGGCCAGCAGGGCGGCCACGGTGCAGCCCAGGGCGGTGCCGAAGAGGGCCAGCAGCCAGAGGGATGTCGTGGCATCGCCCAGTGAGCCGACAAAGAGGGCGATGGCGGCACCGCAGGTCATGGCTCCGCCCAGCCCGTTGAGGATGATGGCGAGGTCCAGCACGACGATGCGGCGTGTCAGGCGTTTCTGCCGTGTTTTCAGCCTCTGTGGGGTGTCGTAGCTGTAATGGTGGTCCTGTTCGGAAGGGGGAGCCGCCAGCAGACGGTTGACGTTGTCCAGATGGTCCGAGACACGGGCCAGCCTCGTATTGAATATGTTGATCAGCGTCCCGATGCCGGAAAGCATGAAAACAGGCGTGAGGGCCATCTGGATGATGTGGGCGGCGTCGTCAATATTGCCCATCTGTGTCAGAAAGGGCAGATTGTTCAGAAGGGGCATGATGGGGTCGGGAATGGTTGTGCGCTGCGGCATTATGCTGGATGCGGCCCGTTCAGACCGTGTGGTCCTGTGAGGCGGAATTGGGACGATAATGCACAAGGGAGGCCGGATGAGCAACAGGACTGTTAGGGACGGGACAGGCTCTCCGCATTCCGGGTGGCTCCGGTGGCTGGCCGTGCTGGCCTTCATGACCGGTTCGATGGCAGCGGCCACGGCGGAAGACATGGCCGGAGTGGCTCCTGCCTGTCCGCCTGCGGCCCGTCAGGTGGAGCTGGCCTGCCAGTGCTGGACCGAGATTGATGAAGCCCTGAAGGCGGGGACCAGGACGGTCATTCTGCCCGTCGGCGGGACGGAACAGAGCGGGCCTTACATGGCCGTGGGCAAGCATAATGTCCGTGCCCACGTGCTGGCGGATGAGATTGCCCGCAGGCTGGGCCACACGCTGGTGGCTCCGGTCCTGACCTATGTACCGGAAGGGTCAACCCATCCACGGACAGGGCACATGCGTTTTGCAGGGACGCTCTCTATTCCCCCCGCAGTTTTTGCGGGACTGGTGGAAGGAGCAGCAGAGAGCCTGAGGGCACAGGGTTTCACCACCATCGTGTTTCTGGGCGATCATGGCGGGTATCAGAGCCAGCTGGCAGGGCTGGCGGCAAAACTGGACAGGCGATGGGCGAAAGAAAGGACGACGAAGGTCCTTTTTGTCGGGGCCTATTATGATGTCATAGCCGGGAGCTATGCGGACCATCTGCGCCAGCAGGGCTATGGTGTGGCTTTGGGGAAACATGCCGACATAAGCGATACCTCCCTCATGCTGGCGGTTGATCCGTCCCTTGTGCGGGCGGGGCTTCTGAGGCAGGCTGAGAAACTAGATTCTGCCGATGGTGTCTATGGTGGTGACCCGCGGCAGGCAACGGCTGAACTTGGTCGGGCAGGTGTGGCCATGCAGGTACAGGCTGCCGTTGAGGCCATTTCGTCTTTTAACAGGAGACGCCCATGAGGCTTAAAGTTTCTTTTCTGGCAATGGGGGTCCTGCTGGCCGCAGGTGCGGCACAGGCCCAGCAGACAGCCAACCATCCGGACCCGCAGGATGAACCCATCGTTGCTGATGCCCCCAAGCCGTTTCCGGGTGGGGACCCTTCAGTAACGACCAGCGGGGCGGTGCCCGCTGCTCCTTCCGCTGCCGTGACGGAACAGTCGCTTGTCGTGCAGACCATTCCCGGAATGCCGCCCGTGACGGACATCCATAATATCTACAGCGAGGCCAGCGGGCCTGAGAAGCTGTCTCCTGTCGTGGCGCATGATCTGGAGCGTGTCTATGTGCCCAACCTGCGTGGCAACAGCGTTTCGGTGATTGATCCGAAGACCTACAAGGTTGTGGACACGTTCCCTGTCGGGCGGTCGCCCCAGCATGTCGTTCCCTCATGGGACCTGCGGACCCTGTGGGTGACAAACAACAGTGAAGGCCACACGGATGGCTCCCTGACACCGATTGACCCGGTGACGGGCAAGCCCGGCAAGGCCATTCCGGTGGATGACCCGTACAACATGTATTTCACCCCGGATGGGCAGAATGCCATCGTGGTGGCGGAGGCCCATCGCCGTCTTGATTTCCGTGATCCGCACAGCATGGAACTGAAAGGGTCCGTCGAGGCTCCGCTCTGTGAGGGGATCAATCATGCGGCCTTCTCTGTGGATGGGCGCTATGCGATCTTCACCTGTGAGTTCGGGCGGTATCTGGCCAAGGTGGATACGGTCAACCGTCAGCTTCTGGGGATGCTGAAGCTCTCCAAGGGCGGGATGCCGCAGGATGTTCTGGCTGCCCCCGATGGGCACAAGTTCTATGTGGCCGACATGCATGCTGATGGCGTGTTCATCATTGATGGTGACAGCTTCAAGGAGACGGGCTTCATCCCCACGGGTCTGGGGACACACGGGCTGTATCCGAGCCGTGATGCCAGGCTGCTTTATGTGGCCAATCGTGGGTCGCACATGGTGCATGGACCACGCCATAGCAAAGGGAGTGTCTCTGTCGTGGATGTTGCGACGGATAAGGTGCTGAAGACGTGGCCGATCCCCGGTGGTGGCAGCCCGGACATGGGCAATGTCAGTGCGGATGGCAGAACGCTCTGGCTCTCCGGTCGGTTTGATGATGTCGTCTATGCCATTGATACGCAGACCGGTGACATGAAGCAGATTCCTGTCGGGGCGGAGCCTCATGGTCTGACTGTCTGGCCCCAGCCGGGCCGGTACAGCATTGGCCATACGGGCATCATGCGCTGAACTGTCCTGTTACAGGCTGTTTCTGGAGATAAAGGGGGCTTTGGCCCCCTTTTTTCATGTCTGGCCTTGGGGGAGGTGAGAGAGCTACTTCGTATGATTATTTTATCCAGTGGGGATAAGTTTGTTTGGAACAGATGGATAAATTCCATTTGTTTGGATTGAATGGATGGTGAGAGCTTAAATCCGTTCTTCGTCTATAGCAGATGGCTGATGGTCCTGTGCAGCAGGAAGCGGCCTGCGGCCATGGAGGTGGCAGCGGACATGACCAGCCACAAGAGAGTCATGAGGACGGTCCGCTGGCGGCTGCCTTTCAGGGACAGGACGACCGTTCCTTCTTCATGATCCCAGAACGTCGTGCCGGTCCGCCTGTAGCGTATGTAGTGGAAAATTTCGGCCACGGGGGGCAGGAGATAGATGCCTCCCATGAAACAGCCGACATAGATGAGATAGTTGCGATGGAGGCAGGTGGGGAGGTCGAGCGTCCGGCCATCCTCACGGAAGGGCTTGATGCCGAGAAGATGTTTGCCAAGCGTGTTGCTGAAGCGGGCGCAGATGAGGGCATCCAGCAGCATGGAGAGGGGGAAGACGAAAAAGAGATCAATGCCTGTATTGATGAGAAGGCCCGGTGTCACGCCGTAGGTCGGGCCGTTCAGGGCGGCCAAGCGGGGGAACAGGCGTTCCAGGGCGTGGAAGAGGTTGTAAATGGGCAGGGAGAGAAGAAAGCTGTACAGGACCAGATCAATATTGCGGGCCACCATGCGGGTCCAGAGACCTGCCTTGTGCGGGGGCGGAGAAGGAGGGTGATCCGTCATCAGGAGTGCCTTGGAGCTGGTGTGAAGAACAGGGGCGTCATTCCGGAGGGCGATTATGACGTCAGGACGTGTCCGTGGCCAGTCTTATGGGAATGTGGATGATGGGGTATGGTGTGCCCGCAGTGACATGGGGTTCAGCAGGAATGGGCATGGGAGGTCTGATGAGACGGTGTACTGGTGTGATGGTGGGAGCTGTTCTTTCCGCAATGGTCGGGGGGACGGCCGTGATGTCGTCTCCGGTTCAGGCGGCGGAGAGTGCGCCTGTCGAGACCAGCCATACACGGGCCACGCTCGTCAGCACCGTGGATGCTGTCGGGGAGGGGCAGAAGACCCTGCGTGTCGGGCTGAGGCTTCAGCTGAAGCCCGGCTGGCATACATACTGGCAGAATCCCGGTGATGCGGGAGAGGCTCCCCATGTGCATGTCACGCTGGGTGGTGTCCGGACGGGCGAAGCGGAGCAGGTGGAATGGCCCGTTCCGGAGCGTGTGTCGGAAGGCGGGCTGATGGCCTATGCCTATCAGGGAGATGTGCTGCTGCCCGTGCGGGTCTCCATGCAGGGGCAGGGAACTGGGGATGTGACGGTTACGGTCAGGGCGGACTGGCTGGTCTGTGCTGATGTCTGTGTGCCTGAAAAGGGTGAGTTTGCCCTGACAGTGCCCGCAGGGTCTCACGCTTCCGCCCCGGAGGCGACGGAGGCAGTCCTGTTCCGTCGTGCCGATGCCGCGATGCCACAGCCGTCCCCTTTCACGGCGGAGATCAGTTCCGGGGGTGTGCTGTCACTGCGGGGAGCCGGACTTTCATCCGACACGGTCCGGCAGGCCTGGTTTCTGCCGCAGGAAGGGAGTGTGATTGCCCAGAACGTGCCGCAGGCACTGTCCGTGAATGCAGGGCAGATGACCCTCCAGCTGAAGCCGGATTCCTATGCTCACCCGCCCTTCTGGCAGAAGCCTCTGGCTGGTGTTGTTGTGCTGGTGGATGGAGCGGGCAGTCAGTCCGCCCTGCAGATCACGGCTGCACCGGTTTCCGGCGGAGGGCAGCCGGTCCAGTCCGTTCCGGACATGAAACAGGAAACAGCGCAGGGGCTGTGGGGCAATCTGCTTTCGGCCTTTCTGGGGGGTGTCATCCTCAATCTCATGCCCTGCGTCTTTCCGGTTCTGGCGATGAAGCTCCTGTCCTTTGCCCATATGGGCGGGGCGGGATGGCGCACGCGGTGGCGGAGTGCCGCTTTGTACAGTGCAGGCATCATGGGCTGTTTCGTCATTCTTGGAGCCGTGATGATGGCCCTGCGTTATGGCGGGGCAGCCGTGGGGTGGGGATTCCAGTTCCAGTCTTCCGCCTTTGTGGTGGGGGTTGGCTGGCTGCTTTTTATCATGGCTCTCAATCTTCTGGGTGTGTTCCAGATTACGGGAGGGCGTCTGGTGGGACGGGCCGGGCAGATGGCTGCAGGACATGGTCCGGCCAGTGACCTGCTGGCAGGCCTGCTGGCGGTGATCGTGGCCACGCCCTGCACGGCCCCATTTATGGGGGTGGCCATTGCGGCGGCTCTGGGCGGGCCTGTCTGGGCCGGACTGCTGGTGTTTCTGGTCATGGGGCTGGGGCTGGCGGCTCCCTACTGTGTGCTGGCTCTTGTGCCGGGTCTGGCGCAGCGTCTGCCCCGTCCAGGCGCCTGGATGGAACGTCTGAAACAGCTTCTGGCGTTTCCCCTGCTGGCCAGCTGTGTGTGGCTGCTTTGGGTTGCGGTGCTGCAGCGTGGTGGCGATGCTGTCCTGCTGATGGCTGGAGGGGCCGTCCTTCTGGGCTTTGCGGGCTGGCTGTACGGGCTTGCCCAGCAGCGTGCCATGCTGGGTGAAGTATCCCGGATGGTCATGATCTGTCGGCTTCTGGCCGTGCTGTGTGTTCTGGCCTGTCTCGTCGGGCTGGGGCAGGCCGTGAGGACCGGGGATGGAGCTGCCCCATCTTCTGGCAGGGTGGTACGGGCCGACCCTCTGGTGGAACCCTTTTCCGGGGAGAGGCTGGCCGCCCTGCGGGCGGCGGGTCGCCCTGTCTTTGTGGACATGACAGCGTCATGGTGCGTGACCTGCATGGTCAATGAACATGTGGCACTGGATGTTCCGTCCGTCCGGGAGGCCTTCCGTCAGCATGGGGTGGTCATATTGCGGGGGGACTGGACCCGGCGGGATGAGCGGATCACCGCCTTCCTGAGAACACATGGTCGTGATGGCGTGCCCTTTTATCTTTATTATCCGCCGCAGGGGAAGGAGCAGATATTGCCGCAGGTATTAACGGCTGGTTGCATATTGGGGCTTTTTAATAGGCGATCGACAGGCAAGGAATTTTATAATTATTATGATTGGTTAAAATATTATTTGGCAGTGATAAATTAAAAAAATTTCTCTTATTAGTGACATACACAAATAAATAATATTTAAAATGATGTCTTAAGTTTTGAAATTATAAAATATATTGATATTAGATCATAATTAACATCAATATTTTAAATTTTTTTAATGTTAAGTTTGCGGTAAAGATTCTGAAGAATATTATGGCACATGCTTGTATATCTGATTAATTTTTAAATATAAATCACTATTATTATAATAATGATACTATGTTTATTTATCAATAGTGGGATCTCTGATGAAATAAGATGGCAAGGGTTGCCGATATATGATTTCAAGGTGTATTTTATGAAAAATTTCTCCAAACTAAATTGTAGTGATGGAGTATAAGAAAACTGCTGATGGAAGGAAGGTGATAGCCTTTTGGGTATGGCTTTCATCATCGTCACTGGAGCAGTGGCTAGATATCTTTGATTGTGGAAATATGATAGTGGATGACTTGCTCTGGTTGGTGGCGTGTTAACGGTGGGGAGAGGTGCGGACGTGTTGGATCGGTTTGTCGCATATAATGCGCGGAGTTCTGGGAACGATATTGCTTTTAGTAGTTTGTCACAAGATCGGTCCTATGCGCTCTTGGAAGCTACCATCAGCCGTTTAGCTCGTGCGTTGGAGGGGTTAAGGGGTCTCGATTTAAAAAGGGTGGCCGTACATTGTTCCGATGTATGGAGGCATTGGGCACTGACCTTAGCGTTGGGGAGACTCGGTCTCGCTTCGGCTTCCTTATCCAATGGTGAAGTTTCGGATGAGGAGTTGGCGGCACTTCGGCCGGATTTGATTGTCACAGATAACACGGGGGTGCTGCCGCCTGTAGAAGGAAGGTTGATTCTAGCAGAAGAGTGGTTTGAAAGGATATTGTTCGGAGTAGAAGAAGATGACTGCTCTAACTATTATCCACCTGTCTCCGTAGAAAAGTCCGCTCCGTGCCGTATAGCTTTGGCGACTGGAACGGGTAGAGATATGCAGTTGTTAGAGTTGACTTTTGGAGAAGTAGAAAGACAGCTGCATCGATTCATGTATCATGATATGGTAGAGTTTTTTTCTCGTAATTCTCAAAATAAAGATTGCTTATTAAGTAAGCCACAGTTGTTGTGCTCGATAGGGCCGCAGTCTTTAAGTGGTTTTCTTATGGTTGGGGCAGCACTTAGTGGTGGTAGCACATTGCGGAGTAGTGATTCTAGGAGCATTGGAGGAGAAGTGATGCGTTCTTCCTCTTCCTTGATGATAGTGATGACGCCTGTTCATCTTGAACAGCTTTTACGGATTTTGCCTCCGGGAATGCAGCCTATGGGGCATGTGTATCTGAGTGTTGTGGGAGGTAAGCTTACAGAGATAATCTTAGAACAAACAAGGATGCGATTTACACCGTATGTTCAGGTTATTTATGGAACGGATGAGACTGGTCCGGTAGCATCGATTAGAGCAGAGCAACGTCAAAGTGAGGATAATGTAGGGCCTCTGCTGCCGTGGGCAGAAGTTGAGGTTGTAGATGATGAGGGGCGTAATTTGTTACCAAACGAAATAGGCGAGATTCGTATTCGAGGGGGAGTAACCAATGGTTATTTAGAAAATGGTTCGACTGTTGCTCAGCGTTTTCGGGGGGGATGGTTTTATCCGGGAGATCGAGGATTTTTGTCGCCCGAGGGGATGCTTCATCTTCGAGGACGGGTGGATACTCTTGTTAATGCCGGTGGGGCTAAGTTTGACTTGGAGGTAATGGAAAATATCTTGCGCTCAGAGCCTAGAATTACAGACGTTGGCGTCTTTACGATGGAGGATAAACAGGGGGTTGAGCGTTTTTATGCAGCTATTGTATCGCATGAGACTTTTGATGATGAGGCCTTATCGACTCGTTTGCGTCGACGGTATGCGGCTTTGCCACCTGTTATTATGATATGGGTGCAAGAAATTCCCCGAACGCTGGAAGGGCATGTGGATAGGACAAATTTAAGAGTCACTTTGAGAAATTATATTCGGTACGAGCTAAAGATCGAGTAAGTGCTTTGAGGAACTCTTGTATGGTGGATATGATGTTCGGGGTATTCGGACGTAGGATATTAGAGCTGTAATGAATCAGATGTATAAACCAGATGAGATTGCTATCATTGGTATTGGATGTGTTTTACCAGCTGGATTGAAGGACGGTGAGGCATTTTGGCGGTTTCTTTTGAATCGTCAAGATGGTTGTGTGGATGTGCCAGCGGATCGTTGGGGAAGACGGAGGTTTTATGATCCTGTCGAACGAACACCCGGCAAGACAACCATGCAATACGGTCACTTCATGAATGTAGAAGACTGTCGGTTTGAGCCATTATTTTTTGGTATCTCTCCGAGAGAAGGGTTGTTAATGGAGACGCAACAGCGTCTTTTGCTTAATGTATCATGGCACGCCATGGAGAATGCTGGTGTGACGGCTGGTGTGCTAATGAATACGCGCACGGGCGTTTTTATAGGTAGTTTCACACAGGACCAGCTTGTCCAGTGTGGTAGTCCTTTCATGCAGTCGCAAATTCGGGATCAATTTGCAGCAGTTGCGACTGGGATGACCATGTATGCAGCCCGCATTGCCCATGTGTTTGGGTTGAGAGGGCCGGCTATTGCCATGGATACTGCCTGTTCATCTTCTTTGGTGGCCGTACATCAAGCTTGCAATAGCTTACGTCTCGGGGAATGTGATATAGCTTTGGCTGGTGGTGTAAATTATATCTTTTCTCCGCAGACGGCCATGCTCATGACGAAGGGGCACTTCCTTGCCAAGGATGGCCGGTCCAAGTCTTTTGCAGCGGATGCTGATGGTTATGGGCGTGGTGAGGGCTGTGTAATCTTCATGCTCAAGCGCCTGAAAGACGCGATGCGGGATGGTGATGACATTCGTGGTGTTATCTGCAACTCCGGTGTGAATCAGGATGGTCGCACGCCCGTGCTGACCATGCCGGATGCCGGTGCACAGGAAACCCTGATCCGTGACGTGCTGCGCCGGGCCAACGTCAATCCACAGGATGTGGCCTATGTTGAGGCGCATGGAACGGGGACACCGGTGGGTGACCCGATTGAGGTCAAGGCTATTGCACAGGCCATCGGCCAGTATCAGCCCGAAGGCCAGAAGGTTCTCATCGGATCCGTGAAGGCCAATCTGGGCCATATGGAAGCCGCAGCGGGTGGCGTGGCCGTTCTGAAGGCGATGCTGTGTCTTGAGCATGGCCAGGTTCCCGGACAGGCCAACCTGAAAGACCTGAATCCGGCCATTCCGTTTGACGAATATCGCGTGCAGGTGGCTCAGGGTGAGGCAACGGCTCTGCCGGAACGTGACAGGCTCTATGCGGTCGTCAATTCCTTCGGTTATGGCGGGACCAATGCCGTGGCCCTGCTGCGCCGCCCGACCGAGGCGGAGCGGAATTCCGCACAGCGCAAGGCGGTCCGGCGGCATAAGGTGAAGGGTGTCCGGCCCGCCGGGTTCATGAAGCGGGTGCCGCTGCTGCTCAGTGCCTTCTCGGAGGCTTCTCTGGGGCATATGGCCGGGGCTTATGCCCGCCTGCTGGATGATGGACAGGCAGAGCGCAGCGTGTGGGAGGCCCTCTGCTTCTCCGCCGTGCAGTACAGGACACGGTTCCGCCAGCGGGCGGTCATTCTCCCGGAACAGGGTGAGGATGAGGTCGCACAGGCTCATGCGGCCCTGCACGCTCTGGCCGAGGGCAAGACACACTCGGCCCTGTTCACGGGCAAGGCCGTCGTGGATGAGACCGTGAAGCCGGTCTTCCTCTTTTCCGGCATGGGGCCACAATGGTGGGGAATGGGCCGTTACCTTCTGCGGAAGGGGCCGACGGAAGTGCGTGCGCTGGCGCAGCGTTGTGATGCACTGTTCATGAAGCTGGCTGGCTGGTCCCTGCGGGAAGAGCTGCTGAAGCCGGAAGCGAAGTCCCGCATGCAGGAGACGGAAGTCGCCCAGCCTGCCATTTTCCTCGTGCAGATCTGTTTGGCCGCTTTCTTCACCCGTCATGGCGTGATGCCGGGGGCCATCATCGGCCATAGTGTGGGTGAGGTGGCAGCGGCCTATGTCAGCGGTGCGCTGGAGCTGGAAGACGCTGTGACGGTCATCTTCCACCGTAGCCGCCTTCAGGCGACACGGGCCGGGACGGGCACCATGCTGGCTGTTGGCATGAGCCGGAACGTGCTGGAAGGGCGTCTTGAAGCGTTTGATGGCCAGCTGAGCATTGCCGCCATTAACAGCAGTGAATCCTGCACGGTAGCCGGTCCTCGTGACGCACTGGAAATGCTGGAGGCAGACTGCACGAGAGAGGGTGTCTTCGCCCGCTTCTTGAAGGTGGACGTGCCATATCACAGCCCGGAAATGACGGCGATCGAAGCAGACATGCTGTCTTCTCTGGCAGGCATCACGCCGAAGGCACCGACCGTTCCGCTCTATTCCACGGTTACGGGTAAGCTGTGGGAAGAAAACGGGCAGCATGACGCCGCCTACTGGTACGCCAATGCCCGTGAGCCGGTCCTGTTCCATGATGCCATGCGGGCCATGCTGAAGGATGGCCATGCCGTCTTTCTGGAGCTTGCGGTCCATCCTGTTCTGGGCACGTCCGTGACGGGTTGTGCTGTTGAAGAGCGCTATGAAGTCGCTGTTATTCCGACGCTGCGCCGCAGACAGGATGATGCGGAGGGGTTGCTGCGGGCCCTTATTCGTCTGACCCTTAGTGGAGGAGAACCGGATTGGCGTTATGTTCTGTATCCGAAACGGAGGGCATTGCCATTTTATTGTTGGGAGGTAGAGAAGGGCGCTTTGCTGGAAACGGAAGCCTCCCGTCGTGACCGTCTTGATGAGCAGGTCCATCCTGTTCTGGGGACGCCAAGCCTTCTGGAAAGCCGGGCATGGCGTGCGGATATCGGCGTGTCCTCGATGGAATGGCTGATGGACCATAAGGTGCATGGCATGGCCCTGTTCCCGGCGGCGGCTTATATCGAGGCCGCCCTGGCCACCCATGCCCAGCTGGAGGCCAAGGCTCCGGCCGTGATCGAGGAAATCACGATCAACACGCCGCTGGTCGTGCAGGAGGGGCAGGTGCCGGTGGTCATGTGGCGTTTCGACACGACCACACGCCGTCTCGTGTTCGACAGCGAAACCGTAGCATGGAACGGGGACTGGCAGACTCACGGTCAGGCCACGGTCCTTCAGGCTGCACCGTGGTGTGCAGCATCGGAGAAGAACCGGAATTTTGACTTCGCAGCCCTGTGTGAGGGGACGACCCGTTTTGACGGGGCTGAAGTCTATCAGGCCTTTGCGGCGATGGGGCTGGATTATGGTCCGGCGTTCCAGACCCTGCGCAGCTTGCATCGTGGTGATGGCTACTCCGTGGCTGAAGTGGCTCTCGGGGAAAAGCAGGCTGCCTCGCTGGAGGACTATCATCTGCATCCGGCCCTTCTGGATGGGGCCATGCATGCGCTCATTGGGGCTTTTCCGTTCGAGGAGCAGAAGGATGTGTATGTTCCGGCCTCCATCGAGCGCATCAGCTATCTGGGGCAGAAGGTGTCCCGGGCCTACGTGAAGGCCATGCCGACCCTGCGGACACATCGCAAGATCGTGGCGGACCTGCGGCTCTACACGCCGGAAGGTGAGCTGCTCTGTGAAATTCTGGGCCTGTGCTGCCGCCGTGTGGCCCGCAGCGGCAATGATGCGTCTTCTGCTGCCCGTCTGGTCTATGCACCGAACTGGGTGAGTGCGGAACGGCAGGTGCTGCTGAGTGAGCCGCTGGCCATCACTCTGCTTGGCGAGGGTGACGGGCTGGCCGCCCAGGTGGCTGAGATGCTGAAGGACAATGGTGCTGAGCTGACAGCCAGTGCCCAGCTGAGTGGTGCTGAGCTGGCCGATACGCTGGATCAGGAACCCTTCCTGAACAGGCAGCGGGCACTGGTGCTGTTCCCGCGGGGTGGGGCGGATTATCAGACCTGCCTTGATGACATGGCCGCCTGTGTGGAGCTGCTCCAGCGTGTGCCGATGCGTGGGCGCAAACGGCGTCTGCCTGTCATCATCGTGACCCGTGGGGCTTATGACACGGCGGGGCAGGCTCAGGCCCTTCAGCGGGCCTATCATGGTCTCTTCCGTGGGGCGGAAGCCGAACGCATGGATCTGGCCATCCGGTGCGTTGACGTACCGGATGAAGGTGTCGAGGAGCTGCTGGAGGATCTTGCTGCCGAACTCGTGCTGGAAGACCCGTCAGAAGACACGGTCTGGCTGCGTCTGGTAAACGGGCCGTCACCTGCTGAAAAGAAAGCCGTGAAGTCCACGAAAGCGGATGCCGAGAAGGGCGAAGAGGGCGAGGCCCCGGCTGGTGAGACGGTCGAGCGTCTGGTCCAGCGTCTGGTGTCTCCGCCACTGGAGCCGGAACCCCAGCCTGTCCCGCTTGAAGAGATTATGGGAGGCAAGGATGATGGCACCATCGGTGTCCGTCTGGAATCCAGCCGTTCCGGTGCGCTGGAGGGCGTGACATGGCAGGCCTTTACCGTGCCGAAGCCGGGGCCGGGTGAGGTCAAGATTCGGACCCGCATGGCCAGTCTCAACTTCAAGGATGTCCTGAAGGCCATGTCTCTTCTGCCGGAGAGTGTGACGGAAGGCACCTTCAGTGGCGACGATCTCGGGCTTGAGGGCGTCGTGGAGGTCGAGTCCGTCGGTGAGGGCGTTGATAACATAAAGCCGGGGGATTTGTTCGCCCTCGTCTACCCCGATAGCTTCTCCTATCGCCGCATCGTGGGGGTGAAGGAGCTGGCCTATTGCGCCTTGCCGCTCTCTGAAGAGATGCTCCAGTTCCCGCTGGAGCAGATTGCTGGCGTGCCGTTGGTGTTCGTCACGTCCTATTATACGCTGGTCCACCTGGCCCAGATTCAGGAAGGTGAAAGCGTTCTCATCCATGCCGGTGCTGGTGGTGTGGGACAGGCAGCCATCCAGATTGCCAAGCTGAGAAAGGCCGTGATTTACAGTACGGCAGGCAACCCGGAGAAACGGGAGTATCTGCGGCAGCAGGGCTGTGCCGGTGTCTGGGATTCCCGGACGCTGGAGTTTGTCGATGGCATCCGAGAGGCCACGAATGGCCGGGGTGTGGATGTCGTGCTGAACTCCCTGCCGGGTGAGGCGATGGTTCATAGCCTGAAGCTGGTGGCCCCGATGGGCCGTTTCGTAGAGATCGGCAAGCGTGACATTGTGGAGCATCGAGTACTGGACCTGATGCCTTTCAATGAAAATCTGGCTTATTTCTCTTTCGACATGGACCGGATGGTACCTCGAGAAAAACTTTATGGTATTATGAGCGGGATTCTAGGTGACGTTATGTCCCTAGCTCGACAAAAGAAGTTATCCTTTCCTCAGACACGGGTGTTTCGTGCGGCTGAAGTTACTCAAGCCTTTCGTTACCTTACGTCTTCGCGTCATATTGGCAAGGTTGTAATTTCGTATGAGGGTATGGGTGACCTCAAGGCCCGTCCGCTGCCACGGGTCCTGCCGGGATTCAGCCGCGAGGGGGCCTATCTGGTTACGGGCGGCATGGGTGGCTTCGGTCTCAAGACGGCGGAATACCTGCTGTCCCAAGGGGCAGGCGTGCTACATCTGGTCGGCCGGTCCCTGCCGAAAGACCCGGAACGGCAGGAGGCCATTGTCACTCTGAAGAAGCTAGCCGAGAGTGCGGGTGGCAGGGTCGTGACCCATCGTTTGGACGTGACGGACAAGGAGGCCGTCAAGCAGCTCGTGCAGCAGCTGGCCCGTGATGAGGTGCCGCTGCGTGGTGTGTTCCACGCGGCGGGTGTGGTGGATGACCAGCTCATCAGCAAGATGGATGCTGCCAATGTGGCTCATGTCATGGCTCCCAAGGTTTTGGGGGCACAGGCACTGGATGAGGCTACACAGGGGCTGGAGCTGGATCATTTTGTCTTGTATTCTTCCTTCACGGCGGAAATCGGCAATCTGGGGCAAAGTAGCTACATCGCTGCCAACAGCTATCTGAATGCTCTGGCAGAGAACCGGCAGCAGCAGGGGTTGTCTGCTCTTGCCGTAGGTTGGGGGGCGATTGGTGATGCTGGCATGTTGATGAAAAATGATGCTGCTAGTCGTATGTTTGATGTGGCTGGGATTAAGACTGTGTCAGCAGTAGCAGCCTTGAGGTTTCTGCCAATAGTTTATGCTATGAATCGTAGTAGTGTGTCTTTAGTAGATGTTAATTGGAGTCAAATATTCACCACGTTGGTGTGGACGAAGGCATCTGCACGTTTTTCTTTGTTACAACAGGAAAATTGCAAAGGAGGTGTATCTGACTCTATTCAATTATTAATGAATATGCCAAGTAATGAGCGTCTAGATTATGTCTTGCGGCGACTTAAGCAGCAGCTTGGGGCTGTTTTGCAGTTTGATTCGGAATTAATTGAGGATAGTATCCGTCTTTCTGAGTTGGGGATTGACTCTCTTGCTGCAATGGAGCTTCAGACGGCTATACGATCTGAATTTGGTGTGAATATATCCTTGGTTTTGTTGGCCCGTAATGAAACTATTATTGAAGTAGCTAGAAGCTTGTTGAATCAGGCAATAATAATGGAATAGTAGGCAGAGATAGTTTTTTTCAAAAGGAATTTTTATCATGGGGGATGTGATGTCTTGGACGTTTAGGAAAGTAAAAAAATTTGGCTATAGTGTTGAAGAGTATAATAATGGATTTACCGTATTGGATCGAAATAAAAGTCGATTGGATGAAATATTGAGTTTTCGGGCATTGGATGTGCCAGATCAAGTTCAGTTTGTCATGCTAGATCAAAATTTAGATATTGAAGGCTCTTTAACATTTTATCAGGCTCATGAGTGGGCTTGTAGAGTTGCTGGATTATTAGATCAGTTTTTAGCAGAGCGTAGTCGAGTGATTCTTTGCTTTGAGAATGAGATGGCAGCTGTAGCTGGTTTTTTTGGGTGTGTTTATGCTAATATGATACCCATCTCGGGTGTCTATCCTAGTATGGTCGGCAGTGTAGATCGTTTATCTGATATACTGGAGGATTCTGAAGCTACTGCCGTTTTGGGGTCAAGGGATATATTGAAGGGATTTAGGCGACAAGTTGGTAGCTGCACTCAAAGGATAAAATGGGTTCCTATCGAAGGAGCTGATGGCGCTCAAGCACTCTATCGTCGGCATGCAGCAGGTTTGGATGATATTGCATTTGTACAATATACATCCGGTTCTACTGGTAGGCCTAGGGGGGCACTAATTACACATCGAAATATTGGTAGTAATCTTTATTTGTTGGAGATTCGTGGTGATTCTCGAGCGGGTAGCCTAGGATTGATTTGGCTTCCACTCTCTCATGATATGGGCTTGGTGAGTCTTCTATTTGGAGTAGCAACAGGAAGTCCGGTATGGTTGATGAAGCCGGAGCATTTTATTGCTAAGCCGGAAAGATGGGTTCAAGCTATCAGTCGTTATCGGATCAATGTTTCTGCTGGACCTAATTTCGCTTATGAACTGTTAGCATCACATGTCCCGGATTCTATGTTGCGAGGGCTGGATCTTACTTGTTGGAAACGTTCCTTTATAGGAGCGGAAGCAATTGAACAACGAACAGTAGAGCGGTTTTTTGAACGGTACGGTCCTTTGGGAGTTAAAAGGTCTATCTTAAGGCCCGGTTATGGTATGGCCGAGACTACCTTGATGATTACGAGTGATGATTGGGCGGATGAGAAGGTCGTTCGTTTTGAAGCATTTTCTCGTATGGGATTAGCGGAGGGGAGAGTTGAGCTTCCTCGAAATGAATATGATAAGCGAATTTTAGCTAGTTGTGGTCGGGTGATTGAAGAACATTCAGTTCTCGTTGTAGATCCGGATACAGGAGAGGCTTTACCAGAGGGGCAGGTGGGTGAATTGTGGTTAAATGGTCCTTCTGTAACGTTGGGTTATCTGAATCGAGAACAGGAAAATCGAGAGCGATTTAGTTTGAGAGCGGAGGGAGGGCGTTGGTTTCGCAGTAGGGACGCTGGTTTTTTTTGGCAAGGACGTCTTTTTGTAACTGGTCGCATGGATAATAGTTTGTTCATCGGAGGGCAGTGTTATGATCCTGATGATCTGACACAGGCCGTGCGGCAGGATTGTCATATTTTTTCAAGTCGTAGTGTAGCAGTTTTCCGACATGAGAATGTTTTGTGTATTTTAGGTGAGGTATCTCTAGCTCAGGTGAGGCAGGATTTCGATTTTGAAGGGCTGTTAATGAATATGGCGCGCGCTGTTGCGCGAGTTTGCCCGGTGAGGCTGGTGCGTTGTGTGTTGGTGCGGCCGGGGGGGATTTATCATACGCCTAGTGGAAAAATTCGTCTTGCGGCAACGTCTGAAGCTTTGAAAGAAGGACGTTTGCCAGTTTTGGATGAGAAGTGTTTAGATGCTAGAGAGTTGGGAGGAGCTGAGATTTTAGCTTTGGGGGCGAAGCCATTATGACGGTATAGATAGAATATATGTGAAAGCCTAGCAGGTTTGGAAGGGAATAGCACAGATGGGAAGTTCAGCTATGGGTAAGAATGAAGAGATTTTTTTGACCCAGACGGGCCCTGAAGGGATTCGGTATGACTTTAATGAGGGCTGTCGTATCTCCGTTCCAGAGGGAGCAAAATGGTTAATAAAATTACGTGATTTGGATACAGATACTATTTTATTTATGCAAGAGGTCGTAGGGCCTAGTATGATGCAAAGTAATAAGAGGTATTATGTGCGCTTTGAAATTTGTATTTGGAAAAATGGAAAAGAAGTTTTTACGCATGTTTGTGATTTAAAAGATCGAGAGGTTCTCATCAGTATGAATGTGGGTGGATTAGGGGACCATATTGCTTGGGTTGGGCAGGCCGCGGCGTTTGTCGAAAAACATGGTTGCCGTGCGAGTTTTTATGTAGCAAGGCCATTAATAGTGCTTTTTGAGGAGGCTTATCCTAGTATTCGATTTATTTGTGAAGATGATATGGGAGAAAGGCAGTATTATGCGCATTATAAAGTAATGGTTTTCTTTAAAGATATTAATTTTTCCTATCAGCCCAATGATTATCGAGTCAGTGGTCTATCGCATATGGGAGCTTATATACTGGGGCTTGAACCAAAAGATAGGAAGCCAGAAATTGTTGCTGATTTAGGTGGGGCTCCTATCAAGGAGCCGTATGTTTGTGTTGGGGCGCAGGCTTCTGGGCTTAGTAAATATTGGAACAATCCCAGAGGTTGGTATGATTTAGTTCGTTTTTTAAAAGAGAAAGGATACAAGGTAGTTTGCATAGATAGAGATCGTATAAATGGGCCTATAGCTGGTATACGTCCTATTCCGCATGGAACTCAAGATGAGACTGGAAAACGACCACTGACTGAACGTGTGCGATGGTTAAGGCATGCCAAATTTTTTGTAGGGACCTCATCGGGCTTGGCTTGGTTAGCTTGGGCGGCAGGTGCTAAAGTAGTATTGATAAGTGGTTATACAGAACCTTATAATGAGTTTTACACACCATATCGTATTATCAATCGAAATGTTTGTAATAGTTGCGCTAATGATGTGAATATTGATCTTAAGCCGGAGGATCCTCTTTTTTGTCCACGGCATAAGGGAACAGAACGAATGTTTGAGTGCTCTCGGGCGATTTCATTTACGCAAGTGAAAATGGCTATTGAGAAAATTCCGGGGTTTGGAGAGTTTTCAAAGTGACTGAAAAGAAAACAGAGCGTGTTCTGCAGGATATTGTTGCGTTAAAATCGGTAATATCTTCTGCGGGAAAGGAGGAGACTGGATCCGATTATGAGGAAGTATTCTCCCGAGAATCTTTTGATGTTGTGTCCTCTCTTGATTCCGGGGATGGAACATCGTCGGTTGGGGATGGGGTTGGCCGTTTGCCTGGATTTCCCTTTCCTGCACCGGCGGTGGCCCCAACGCAAGAGGGGGAGTACGGTTTACGCTATGATTTTAACCTCGGCATTCGGGTGCAGATTTCAGATGGGGAGAAGTGGCGACTTCGTCTTTGGGACTTGCAGACAGATACCTGTTTATATGATGGTAAAGTCGAGGGAGGATATGTTTGCTCTCGGAAGAAATATTTTTTACGAGGTCTTATCGAACTTTTTGATGAAAATGGTTTAGTTTGGACGCATGAATATGATGCGCGGGATAAGAAGGTTGCGGTTCTTATGCCTGCGGGGACATTGGGAGATCCGTTGGGATGGGTGCCTTATGCTGAGCGGTTTCGTCTAGAACATGGATGTAAAATCACTGTTGTTGCTAGTGATGTGATTATATCACTTATGGAGTCTACTTATCCCGATATCTGCTTTTTAAGTGAGAAAGCTTATAGTGAAGTGGTGGATGAATTTTATGCTACCTACTATGTAGGGTTATACTTTCAGGATGAGGGGCAAGAGTGGCAACCGCGAGATTTTCGGATGGTGGGGTTGCATAGGACTGCTGGGTGGATTTTGGGAGTTGATCCAACAGAATGTCGTCCTAGGGTGAACATTGAGCGAGAGGATGTTCGTCCTGTAGAGGAGCCTTATGTTGTTGTTGCTGTGCAGGCATCTTGTGCCTGCAAAATGTGGCAGAATCCTGTAGGTTGGTTGGAGATAGTGAAATACCTCAAGAAAATGGGGTATCGGGTTGTTTGTATCGATAAAGATCCTGTGGTGGGGAATAATATTTATTGGAATCATATACCTCATGGGGTCGAGGATGAAACAGGAGAGCGTCCGTTAGCGGAACGTGCTCGATGGTTGAAGCATGCGGAGTTTTTTATAGGCTTATCATCGGGATTATCGTGGTTGGCTTGGGCGGTGGGGACTCCGGTCATTATGATTAGTGGATTCACGGAACCAATGAATGAATTTTTTACACCTTATCGAGTGTTTAGTAATCACGGGTGTAATAGCTGTTGGCATGACATTCGAACGCCATTTAAGCATGATGATTATCTTTTTTGTCCTCACCATAAAGGAACAGATAAAATGTTCGAATGTACACGGAACATAAGTGTGTCTTACGTGTTGTCGACTGTAAAGCGGTTATGTAGGGATTATGGTTATACTCCTCCAGCTGCGGGTGGGGTGTGCCCTGACAGTGAAGAACGAGAAGAATCTGAGCTGTTGCAAGGATATGAACGAAAGCATGTGGCTTATTGGGAGCTTTGAGATATCGTCGGATCTAATTATTGCACGCTTCTCTATGTCCGTCGGAGGGGTGCCCCTGATGGGACCAGCCTGCTAGAAGGACAGTCAGGTTCCTTCTTTGCGAGAATGGTTGACTGAATGACGGATACATCCCTGCCGGTCTGCGTGGCCGCCCTTTATCATTTCACCTCGTTTGAGGATCATGCAGCCCTGCGCCAGCCGCTTCTGGAACTGTGCCAGAGGGAAGGCGTCAAGGGCAGTCTTCTGCTGGCCCGTGAGGGCATCAATGGCACGATTGCCGGGTCGGATGCGGGCATTGATGCCGTACTGGCCCACATAAACGGCCTGCCGGGCTGTGTCGGGTTTGATTACAAGAAGTCCCGTGCAAGGACGATGCCCTTCCTGCGCATGAAAGTACGGCTGAAGAAAGAGATTGTCACGATGGGGCAGCCGGACATTGATCCGCATGTCTGCGTTGGTCGTTATGTCGAGCCGAAGGACTGGAATGCCCTGATCTCCGATCCTGACACGGTCGTGATGGACACACGCAATGATTATGAAGTGGCCATCGGGACATTCCGTGGGGCCGTGGACCCGAACCTGAAGACCTTCCGGGCCTTCCCGGAGTGGTTCCGCAACTGGCGGAAAGAGGTGGAAGCGCAGGGCCGCACTCCGAAGATCGCCATGTTCTGCACCGGGGGTATCCGGTGTGAGAAATCCACCGCCTTTGCCCGGCAGGAAGGCGTGGAGGACGTGTATCATCTCAAAGGCGGCATCCTGAAATATCTGGAAGAAATTCCGGAAGAAGAAAGCCTGTGGGATGGGGAATGTTTCGTATTCGACCAACGTGTGTCAGTCGGGCACGGACTGAAGCTGGGCAGGTATGATCTCTGCCATGCCTGCCGTGCGCCCATCAGTGCGGAAGATAAACAGTCTTCTCATTATGAGGAAGGGGTGAGCTGCCCGCACTGTTATGACCAGAAAACGGAGGCTCAGCGTCAGCGGTACCGTGAACGCCAGCGTCAGGCCCAGCTGGCGGAACAGCAGGGGCGTATCCATCTGGGTGATGAGGCGCAGGGCTGAAGGTAGAATCCGGGCTTTGTCATAGGAAAAGGCGTCTTTCGTAATGAGGGACGCCTTTTTCGTGTTCAGAAATGCTCCCGCAGGGTCAGATTGACCGAACGGCCCACGCCCAGAACAGGGCCGGGAGGGTTGCCTGCCGTGCTGACGGCCCGCCCGCCCAGTGGCAGGGCGTAACGCTGGTTCAGCAGGTTGTCGAGGCTGACATCCAGCTGAAGATAGCGGGACCAGTGATACCCGGCTCCGAGATTGAACAGCGCATAGCCGGGTGTCCGGGGTTCGTTGCGGACCCAGTCCACCGTGTGCTTGGCCTTGACCAGCACGACCTCTGCCATGCCGTGCCACGGGCCGAAATGTTCATGCAGACGGATGGTGCCGTTAAGGGGGATCTGCTGATACAGGCCGGAATGGGTCTTGAAGTCCTGCCCCCGCACCCAGTTCAGATTGGCGGAGAGTTCCCCCGTGCCCCAGTGCGTGTTGTCCCATAACGTCGTCCGGCCGGAGGCGTTTATGCCGTAGCTCTGGGCATTATGGTTGGCGAACTGGAGCAGGCTGAAGCCCCGTGAGAGGGCATCGATGCGCACGACGTTAATGTAATTGTGCGTGTAGGTGTAGAAAGGCTGGATCATGGCCTCCCACTGGTGATCATCCGCATCATGAAAGCGGAATGTTACACTGGCGGTATTGGCAACTTCAGGCTTCAGGTTCAGATTGCCGACATAGCCATTGCCATCACCAAACCAGTTGATCATCCGGGCCGTCATGCTGTCCCGGCTCCAGCCATAGCGTTCATACAGGTTGGGGGAGCGTGTCTTGCGGGCATAGCCGCCTTCGATGTTCAGATAGGCACTGGCCCTGTAGCGCAGAAGGGCCGTGACATCGAAATTGTCATCCGTGCGTCCCCGGCGGGCACTGTTGAAGGCACGGGCCGCTGCCTGATTGGCACTGTCCATGCTCATGCCGCCCATGCCCGTCATGGACATTCCTCCCATGCCCATGTCGCTTATGGAGGACAGGCCCTGATAGGGGGAAACCGGGCCGGTATTCATCATGATGACATCACTGCGCATACCGAGTTCGGAGGAGAGGCGGGGCGTCCATTGGGCATTCCACTGGATGAAATGGCCAAGATGGTCCCGGTGGGCACCGTTCAGGCTGTGGAATGTGCCCGGCCCCATCATCATGCTGCCCATGACGGGTGGCCACCAGTCATTGAGACCATCATGACTGAAGGAGCTTCCTATCTTGAGCTGATGGCTCCGGCCAAGCGGTATTGTGGCAACGAGACTGTAACCTGCCGTCCGGCCATCGCTGTTCATGGGCATACCGGTGGTGGCACTATGGCCGCCCTTGTCGGCCAGCATGTTCATGGCATGGGTCACACGCTGCCAGTAGCCCCGGGCCTCCAGCGTGCCCCAGCTGAACGTGCCGGTATATTTGCCGTTCACGAAGGTGGAGCGGTTGTTGGTCTCATCCATATACTGGTTGGGGAAGCCCTCATAGGGCGTGTCCTGCTGGCCGAATGTCAGGCTGAAGAGGTGGTTCTTCAGTTTCAGTCCGGCCGTCACGTCATGGTTGAAGCTGAGATAGCTGCTGGAGAGAACCCGTCCCCCGCGTCCTCCGGCCGTGTAATCGCTGGCATGGGTGTAGGAGCCACTATAGCGCAGGCTGAGCATGTCATTGGCAACCGTGATGGAACCACCGGCACCGGAGCCTCCGCCATTGCTGCGCCAGTCTTCCCGCCCGTCGCCTGTCACGAGGATTTTGCCTTCCCTGGCGAATTGCGGGTCTTTCCGTTCCACGGAGATGGTGCCTCCCGTGCTGTCTCCACCAAGGCTGACAGGCGTGATCCCCGCAATGGCCACGCTGTGGGAGACTTCATCAAGGCTGATCTGGGAGAGGGCGGGATTCATGTGGTTGGGGCAGTCTGACATCAGGGGCATCCCATCCACAAAGGTGGCGACCCGGTCATCCGCCATGCCGTTGAGAACGGGCAGGCTGGCGATGCCCCCCGTCCTGTAACTGCTGAAACCCGGCACGTCACGGAACAGGGCTGCCGTATCCGCTGCCTGCGTGACGGGTCGCCGGGTGGCCGTGACGCTGATCTGTTCGACAGGAGGCGTGCTGGTGGATAGGGTCGTCGCTGTCTGTCTGATGGGAGAAAAGTGCTGCGGGGCTGCCGGTAAAGGGGATGAAGGCGCGTCGGGCAGCGGTGCCGTCTGGGCGGCGGCAGGAAGGGTTACGCTGCCCAGAAGAAGACTGGTGAGGGCGGAAAAAGATGACAGGCGGCGCATGGGGCCTCCGCCTGTGTAACAGGGGAAAATAGACAAAACTCATCCATTCTGAAGCAAGCATACGGAAAGGCCGATGCGCAGCCTTCTTCAGGCTGGATCGGTCAGGTCAGTGCGTGATTCAGGATGAATGGGGGTGGCCCACGGCTGGGGGGGCGTTGTCGGGCTGGTTCCGGCGGAGCCTGTGCAGGGTGAGCGGCCTGCCAGACCTGCCGGGAAAGGCGGGTGCAGCTGAGCAGTACGGCAAGGACCATCAGGGCCAGCAGGACATGGTCCAGCAGGGGGCAGAGTGGGCAGTCCAGCCCGTGACGATGATGCCCGCCAGAATGATGGTGACTTTGCACCTGATGATGGGAAGGCTCCGGCAGGCAGTGTGCTGGCTGGTCGTCCTGCATCATGCGGGCATGGTCCATGTCGGGCATGGCGGATGCAGGCTGTGCAACGGCCGTGGGAGCAATATCAATGCCCGTCAGGCGCAGGATGGCGGTCCGGGGGCTTTCATCTGGCAGGGTGGAGGCCGTGAGAAGAAGCTGTGCCCCGAAGCCCAGCAGCATGACCAGTCCCATGAGGAGGCGTAACGGACGCCAGCGCAGCAGGGCAGAGAGGGTCATCAGGCTGTGGGTGGGGGCGGCAGTCATGCTTCAGTGACGGACCCCGCCGGAGAGACAGGCCAGCAATGTTCCCAGCATGATCAGCCCGACTCCCAGATAGGCCGTCAGGCTGAGGGGCTGGCGGAAGATGGTCACGCCGATGAGGACGATGCAGACGATCCCCACTCCGCACCAGACGGCATAGGCAATCCCGAGAGGGACGCATTTCAGGGCCTGCGCCAGACAGAAGAAGGCGGCTCCATAGAGCAGGAGCGAGCCGATTGTGGGCAGGGGCCTGCGGAACCCGTTGGAGATGTTCAGCAGGCTTGTTGCCAGAACCTCCAGAAGGATGGCCCCGAACAGGAAGAGCCAGGCAAGAAAAGGCGTCATGGCCGTGTTCTATATCAGGCTTTCCTTTTTTTGCCACTTTTTCGGACAGGTCCGTCCGGTGTCTGGCTGGGGGTGGAGCGACCGGCGGCCAGCATGGGGGCGAGGAACTGCCCGGTATGGCTCTCCTTGCAGGCAGCAATGTCTTCCGGCGTGCCGGTGGCGACAACCTGCCCCCCGCCTGCACCGCCTTCCGGCCCGATGTCGATCACCCAGTCCGCCGTCTTGATGAGATCAAGATTATGCTCGATGACCAGCACTGTGTTGCCTTGCTCAACCAGAGCGTGAAGAACATTCAGAAGCTTGTGAACGTCTTCGGTGTGCAGCCCGGTTGTGGGTTCATCAAGCACATAGAGGGTCCGACCTGTGGCACGGCGGGCGAGTTCCTTGGCGAGCTTCACACGCTGGGCCTCACCACCGGAGAGGGTGGTGGCCTGTTGGCCAAGGGCCACATAGCCCAGCCCCACCTGCTGGAGAATGGAGAGACGGTCTGCAATGCGGGGCACGGCACTGAAGAACGGCACGGCCTCATCCACTGTCATGGCCAGAACATCCGCAATGGACTTGCCCTTGAACTTGATCTCCAGCGTTTCCCGGTTGTAGCGGGCACCCTTGCAGGTATCGCAGGTGACGAACACATCCGGCAGGAAGTGCATCTCGATCTTCAGTACACCGTCACCCTGACAGGCTTCGCAGCGTCCCCCCTTGACGTTGAAGGAGAAACGCCCCGGCTTGTAGCCCCGTGCTTTGGCCTCCGGCAGTTCGGCAAACCAGTCTCGGATGGGAGCAAAGAGGTCCGTATAGGTGGCGGGGTTGGAGCGGGGCGTCCGCCCGATGGGGGACTGGTCGATCTCGATGATCTTGTCGAGCTGCTCGGTGCCTTCCAGTCGTCCGTAAGGGAGAGGAACGGCAGCAGATTTCATGATCTGCCGGGCCAGCCCCTTATAGAAGGTATCGGTAATCAGTGTGGACTTTCCGCTGCCGGACACCCCTGTGATGGCAATGAAGGTGCCAAGCGGAAATTTCACGCTGACATTCTTGAGGTTGTTCCCCTTGGCTCCGTGGATGCTCACCCAGCGTTTGCTTTTGCGGCGTGTGGCGGGGACGGGGATGCCCCGGCGGCCTGCCAGCCATGCGCCGGTCAGACTGTCGGGATTCCGGGCGACTTCCTCCGGTGTGCCACAGGCGATGACATGGCCGCCCTGTGTTCCGGCTCCCGGCCCCATATCTATGAGATAGTCCGCCTGCCGGATGGCATCTTCATCATGTTCCACGACAAGGACGGTATTGCCGAGATTCCGCAGTCTCTCCAGCATGGTGAGCAGGCGGGCATTGTCCCGCTGGTGCAGCCCGATGGAGGGTTCATCCAGCACATAGAGAACGCCTGTCAGGCCGGAGCCGATCTGCGAGGCCAGCCGGATACGCTGGCTCTCCCCGCCGGAGAGAGTGCCGGAGCTGCGGGAGAGGGTGAGATAATCCAGCCCTACACGGTCGAGAAAGTGCAGCCGCTCGGTGATTTCCTTGAGGATGCGGCGGGCGATCTCGGCCCGCTGGGGTGTCAGGCTGGCCTCCACGGTGCTGAACCATGAGAGGGCGTCGCTGATGGTCAGTTCCGAGGCTTCGGCAATGTTGCTGTCATTGACCTTCACGCAGAGGGCTTCCGGCCGCAGGCGGGCACCGTGACAGGCGGGGCAGGGCATGGCGGACTGATACCGGCCCAGAGCCTCCCGGACATGGACGCTGCTGCTCTGTGCCAGACGGCGTTGCAGATGGCTGATGATACCCTCAAAGGGCCGGTTGATGGTGTAGGTCTTTCCCTTGCCATCCTGATAGGGGATGCTGACAGGCTCGGCAGCACCGTTCAGGAGGAACTGGCGGGAGCTGTCCCTCAGTTTATTCCAGGGCGTGTCCAGTGTTTCTCCGTAATGGCGGGCCAGGGCGGCGAGGGTCTGGTCGAAGAGCGGGTCCTGTTCATTCCGCCACGGGGCAATGGCCCCTTCCCGCAGGGTCAGGCTGTCATCGGGAATGATGAGGTTGGGGTCGAAATGTGTTTCTGTGCCCAGCCCGTCACAGGTCGGGCAGGCCCCCATCGGGGCATTGAAGGAGAACAGGCGGGGTTCCACACTTTCCAGCATGAAGCCGGATTCCGGGCAGGAATAGCGGGAGGAGAAAGAGGCTTTCAGCGGCTCACGCTCTTCCCCGTTGCGGAGGACTTCCTCGACAGAGGCCAGACCGTCCGAGAGTTCCAGAGCGGTTTCAAAACTGTCAGCCAGTCGGGTTTCCACACCCTCTTTCAGCACGACACGGTCCACCACGACATCCACATTATGGCGTGTCTTGCGGTTCAGTTTCGGGGCTTCGCTGATCTCGTAGAGCGTGCCATCAATCCGCACGCGGGCGAAGCCACGGCGGGTCAACTCGGCCAGTTCTTTTGCACAGTCGCCCTTGCGGTCCCGCACGACCGGGGCCAGCAGCATGAGCCGTGTGCCAGTGGGCATGGCCATGACACGGTCCACCATCTGGCTGATGCTCTGGGCTTCGATGGGCAGGCCGGTGGCAGGGGAGTAGGGAACGCCCGCCCGTGCCCAGAGCAGACGCATATAGTCGTGAATTTCGGTGATCGTGCCGACGGTGGAGCGTGGATTACGGGAGGTAGTTTTCTGCTCGATGGAAATGGCTGGGGAGAGGCCTTCAATGGAATCCACGTCCGGCTTGCCCATCAGCTCCAGAAACTGGCGGGCATAGGCGGAGAGGCTTTCGACATAGCGCCGCTGCCCTTCGGCATAGATGGTGTCGAAGGCGAGGGAGGACTTGCCGGAACCGGAAAGTCCCGTCAGCACGGTCAGCCTGTCCCGTGGAATGGTGACATTGACGTTCTGTAGATTATGCGTGCGGGCACCACGGACGATGATGTGGCTTGTACTGGCGGGAGGGGCTGTATCTGTCACGCTATGTCCTCAATTAAGGCCTTGCTGGCAGCGATGGATGCATGGGCGACCCATCTGTGCAATATAGGCAATATGGGTGCACGGTGCCAGAATCGAACCGTGACAGTGAAAAGTTCTTGAGAGAAGTGGAAGAAGACATATGGCAGGAAGCGTAAACAAGGTCATTCTGGTGGGGAATCTCGGGCGTGACCCGGAGGTCCGCAACACCCAGTCCGGCAGCAAGATCGTCAATCTGGCCATCGCCACGAGCGACACATGGAATGACCGTAACACGGGTGAACGGCGGGACCGTACGGAATGGCACCGTGTCGTCATCTTCAACGAGCGTGTCGGCGAGGTGGCGGAACGCTATCTGCGCAAGGGCCGTAAGGTCTACATCGAGGGCGAACTGCGGACCCGCAAATGGACGGACCAGCAGGGCGTGGAAAAATACACGACCGAGGTGGTGATTGACCGCTTCCGTGGCAATCTGGTGCTGCTGGACAGTCAGCGCAGCGGCGGTGATGGCGGCTTCGGCGATGAAGGCTATGACGGCGGTTATGGTGATGGCGGAAGCAGCTGGGGGGACAACAAGTCCGCTCCTGCGGGGCGTGGTGGTCCGGGTGGAAACCGCAGCCAGCCGGGCGGCAGCTTTGGTGGTAGCTCCGGTTCCGGCTGGGACAGCTCGTCCGGCCACGGTGATCAGGGGCTGGATGACGAGATTCCTTTCTGAACCGTACTCCTGAGGTGAATGGCCCGGTGGCGGAGACCATCGGGCCACGAGGAAGAGACGGCCAGAAGACGGGAACATTGGGGATGAATGGAGCAGGCAACAGGCGGGCCGTGAGAGGCCGTGTGCAGGCTGGTGTGTTACTGGTACTGGTCGGGGGCGTGATGGCTGGCTGTGCAACGGCACCGCCCCGGAACCCCAACAATCTCTGTTCCATTTTTGAGGAAAAGCGGAGCTGGTACCACACCGCCATGAGGCAGGAGGCGAAATGGCACATTCCTGCTTCTGTCCCCATGGCCATCATGAATCAGGAATCCAGCTTCAGGGCCAATGCACGGACCAGACGGACCTATATCCTCTGGATCATCCCGTGGGGGCACATCAGCACGGCCTATGGCTATGCGCAGGCCAAGGATGAAATCTGGCATGATTACCAGCGGCAGACCGGTGCCGGTGGCAGCCGGACGGACTATGCCGATGCCCTCAATTTCATGAACTGGTATATTACCAACAGTCACAAGGTGGACCGCATCGCCCTGACGGATGCGACAAGGCAGTATCTGGCCTATCACGAGGGCTGGGCCGGCTATCGCCGCCGGACTTATGCTTCAAAGGGCTGGCTGGTAACGGTGGCCCACAAGGTAGGCCACCGTGCCCAGCAGTACCAGCGGCAATATGATGCCTGTAAGGACAGGCTCAAGGGCGGCTGGTGGGAGAACTTTCTGGACTGGCTGTTCTGATCAGCTGTCCTTTTTGGGGCTGGTCAGGCCATTGGCCAAGGCTGCTGCTGCGCCGGGGCTGTGCGGGGCCTTCGTGGGGGCACCGTCCCGGCCATCATGTCGTGTGTGCGGGATGACATTCCCATCCATGAGGACGTAACGGAACTGGCCATCCTTGATTTCGGCCAGGAAGATGTCTTCCAGCTTTTCGATGTTCCGTTTCTTCATGTCTTCCATGAAGTCTTCTTCGGAGAGACCGGCATCTTCAAGATCATTGGCCCGGATGACGCCATCATAATAGATGATGAGCGCAGGGAGCTTCTTCCTGTCCGTAATGGCAGTAATGGCACCGCTCGGCTCGACCTGGGCAAAGTAGACATCATCGAATGAATAGATGCCCTGGATGTTGAGCTGGGAAGCGATATTGAGCATGTCGATCTTGTTGTTCTTGTCGCGGATGTTTTCCATGAGGAAACGGCCATCCTTGATGATCGGAATCTGCCTGCCGATCGTCACGTTTCTGAACATGTTGATCTTTCTGCAGAAACGTGTCAGGGCTAGGAGGATACCAACCCCGATGAGCAGGGCGATGACATATTCATGGAAGGATATGTTCGTCGTATAGAGGACACCGCCAACGAGTCCACCAAGGATGAAGTTGCCGACGAGGTCGATGGCATTCATCTGGGAGACCTGGCTGCGCCCGGAAACGTTGAGATAGGCGATGATGATGGCGAAGCCGGTGACGAGCTTCAGAAACATCCAGATGTTGAGCGTCAGATTCGGGAAAAGCTGGTGAATCATTACGGGAACCTTGTGATGAAGAATGCACAGGAGTCCCCCCTTATGGAGAACTCCTACTACGGTATATAGCATATGGGATGTGTGCGTCATTTTTGTATATGAGAGCAACCTCTATGTTATTAGTAGCATAAGGGGCATTAACTGTTTTTCAAGGTGTTGCGATCTTTTTCCTGCCTGTTACTCTTGAATGCAGAGAACAGGCGTCGAGAGTTTCAGAGACCGAATCAGGTAAGGCAAATAAGGAGCGTTCATGAGCAAGCATACGAATTTTCCGATTCCCGATCAGGCCCCTGCTGCCGTGCTGCCCACGGGGCGTCTTGAGATGATCATTTTTGACTGTGATGGCGTGCTGGTGGGGGGAGAGCATCTCTCCACGGCTCTGATGTCCGAGGATGCCCGCAATCACGGCTGGGACATCAGCGATGAGGAAGGCAACAAACTCTTCGGTGGTGGTGAGCTGGCCAAGATTGGCGAGATGATTGCCGAGAAGACCGGCGACAAGCTGCCGGACGACTGGGACATGATCATGCAGGACCGCATCGTGGACATGATGCGGAAGAAGGCGAAGGAAGTGCCCGGTGCTACGAAGATGCTGCGGGATATCGTCAATGAGATCCGCCTGCCGATCCGTGTCGGGTCCAACTCCTCCGAGGCGGAGATGGAAGCCAAGTTCTCCAGCACGGGTCTGGACAAGATCCTGAAGGAAGAGCGCATCCATTCCGGCCGTGACCTGAACATGCCCAAGCCCCGCCCGGACATCTACCTCTATGGTGCCCGGAAAGAGGGGATTGATCCTGCCCACTGTCTGGTGCTGGAAGATTCTGATGCGGGCGTCGAGGCAGCCCATCGGGCTGGCATGGCCTGCGTGCTGCTGCGTGATTTCGACAAGCCTGCCCCGTCATGGCCGGGCCTGCTGCGCATCGCCCATCTCGACGAGTTCGTGCCGCTGCTGAAGAAGATCATCGCTGCACAGGAAGAGTACCACAACAAGGGCTGAGAACAGGCCTGCCCTGCATGGCCGGTACCCGCCCAGCCTCTGCTGGAGCGGACCGGTCGTGGTGCCTGTTTCGTTCATTGAGCCTGCTGGAGACATGTTATGCTGACATATGATGGTCTGAAATCTCTGCCCGAGAATGTGGCCGGTCCTACCTACGACGTGCGCAAGGTGACATCGGGCATCGTGCATTTCGGTGTGGGTAATTTCTTCCGTGCCCATCTGGGCTATTACGTGGACCGTGTCCTGGCTCTGCCCGATCATGAGGGCTGGGGCATTACCGGGGTTGGCCTGCGTTCCGGCGGGAATTCCGACAGGAAGGCGGAGGAGTTTCAGGCACAGGAGGGGCTGTACTCCCTGACGGAGATTGCTGCTGACGGCAAGGCAGGCATCCGTGTCATGGGGTGCATGAAGGCCTATCTTCAGGCTCCTGATGAGCCGGAAAAGGTGCTCGCCCTTCTGGCGGACAAGAGCACGAAGATTGTCTCCATGACCATCACGGAAGGTGGGTACAACATTGATGAGACAACCGGGGAATTCCGCACGTCTCTTCCCGCCGTGCAGGAGGACCTTGCCAACCCGAAGAATCCCGGGACCATTTTCGGCTTTGTGGTCGAGGGGCTGCGCCGTCGCCGTGAGGCAGGGCATGGCGGCCTGACCATCATGTCCTGTGACAATCTGCGCCATAATGGTGACGTGTCCCGCAAGGCTTTTGTCGGCTATGCCCGTGCCGTGGACGCTGATCTGGCGGCATGGATTGAACAGAATGTGACGTTCCCCAATGCAATGGTGGACCGCATCACGCCGTCCGTATCGTCAGAGGGGAAAGCAAAGCTGAATGAACGGAGCGGGCTGGATGATCTTCAGCCCCTTCTGGCTGAGGATTTCATCCAGTGGGTGATTGAGGACAGGTTTGCAGCGGGCCGGCCGGCTTTTGAGAAAGTGGGCGTGCAGTTCACCGATCAGGTGAGTGCTTATGAACATGCCAAGATACGGATGCTCAACTCCAGCCATCTCATTCTCAGTGCTGCGGGCATGCTGCTGAATCTTGCGCTTGTGGATGAGGTTCTGGCAGAGCCACGTGTGCATAAGTTTGTGGATTCCGTTCTGGAAAAGGATGTGATCCCGACCCTCAAGGCTCCGCCGGGGGTGGACCTGCATAAGTACAAGGCAACCCTGCTGACCCGTTTCTCCAACGCTGCCATGGCGGATCAGGTGGCCCGTATTGCGTCTGATGCGACATCCAAGGCTCAGGTGTTCTGGACGGAAACGGTCCGCTCCGTGCTGGAGAGTGGCCGTGACCGGACCCGCATCGTGTACTGCCTGGCCCTGCTGCTGGAGCTGCTGCGTGGCGTGGACGAAAAGGGCGAAAAAATCACGCTGAGTGAGCCATTCCTCACAGAAGAGCAGCTGAAGGTTGCGGCTTCTGATGATCTCAGGAAATCCATCAGTCTGCCCGCTTTTGACAGCTGGCGTGACCTGCTGACACCGGAGATTGAGCAGGAGATTGCCCGCAACCGTGAACTGATCCGCAAGGAAGGCGTGCTGGCCAGCCTGCCGGTGTGATGGTGCCGGAAAAATGAGTTCGTGCTGACTGCACTGGAAAGGGGAGGCTCTGGCCTCCCCTTTTTCATGTCTGTGGTCATTTTTGTGGATAAGTTCATTGTCTGGTGTGTGAGGCTCCTCATGAGAGATGTGTTTCTCTTCTGAATGAATTGTGAAAAGGGTTGCGCAAAAATGGATGTTAAATTTATATTTAAGTTGGTACGTTCTTTGACAGTAAAAAAAGAATTATATTACATAGGTTATGGGAAGTCTGTTCCCCGCCTACGCGGGGATGAGTCATATAAGTTCGCTTCCTGCCCAGACCTCTGCTGTGTCCTGTTCACTGATCATGGTCTGTCGTGAGTTCCCCAGAGCCATTCCAGAGCCTCAGGGAGGGTCTGCTCTATGGTCGGGCCATCGACGTGCTGGGCGTTGCGGGAAAAGACGAACTGGTAGTCATAGCCTTTTCCGCCAAGTACACGGGCCAGATTTTCGCCAGCCAGCACCCAGTCATGCATTCCATCCGGCATGGGGCGTACAGGGTAGAAGAGGTCTTGGTCGCCCACTTCGTACCAGATGTGCAGTGGTGCCCGTGGTGCAGCGGGGATGAGGGCTGCTCCGGGCTGGGGCGGTACGGCGTGCGGTGTGCCCGCCCAGGGAGAATGTAGCTGCCAGCCACCACCGGGCAGGGCCGGGTCATGTGGCCATTGCTGATTGACCAGAGAGGGTGAGTAGGCCAGTACCCGGTGATAGAGATTCGGCCGGAACCATGCCATTGCAAAGGCCGCCGCTCCGCTGGAGCTGAACCCCATGGTGGCCCGTTCTTCCGGGTCGTGGGAGAGGGTGACGCTGGCTTTCTGCTCCACGAGGGGCAGAATATGGGTTTCCACCCAGTCCGCATAAGCACCGGACATGGTGTCATATTCCCGCCCCCGCTCGCTGCCCTGGGCATCACCACCGTCCGAACCCACACCAATGACGATCATGGGCGGAATGCGATGGTCCTTCACCAGCCTGTCGACCAGAGCGAACAGGTCCCTGCCCGGATAGATGCCGTCATTGCCCCCGTCACCGAAGATCAGGAAGGGCAGGGGATGGTCAGCAGGGACATTGGGAGGAACATAGACATCCACCGTGCGGATCCACGGGGCGGGGTGCGCACCGGGTACGTTCAGGATGGAAGGATCGCCCGGCTGACTGGTGGAGACGTTCCTCATGCCTATGGCGCAGGGTTCCGGTTCATCCCGGATGGTCCCGGGACTGTAGCCGCTGGTGGAGGAGGATGTCAGCGTGAAGCTGATGAGCCGTCCCCGTGCAGGCTGTATGGTCTGCCATTCGGCGGGCAGGGTGTGGGTCGGGCCAAGAATGTAATTGCCCGTCCTGTCTGCTGGTGGGAGCGTTGCATCCGGCAGGTCAGTGGCCTGCGGGTAGAGCGGATTGTGAGGGTCATGCACGGGCATGGCACCGGTTCCGTTCTGAAGCCCGGATGTATCAATAAAGAATGGTTTCCGCGGGTCTGCCGTGTTGGGCTGTGGCGGCTGGAGGGCTTCCAGTGGTTTGCAGTCGGCAGAGGCCGCCTGCGCCTGGCAGGGAGCAGGACTTCCGAGGGACAGCATCAGGGCACTGGCAGAAAGGCCGTGCTTCCAGAAGCGGAACATCTGATGGCGGAGGAGAGAATCTGCAAACATGAAGCCGTCACGGAAAAAGGAAAAAGACCGTCTCCCCCGACGCTACCATAATTCAGCTCATGGAAAAGCCATAGTTTTCCGGGTGTGGCAGGTTCCATGCTGTCGGGCGGAACCTGCCACGGACGGGATCAGCCCGGCTGATGGGCTTTGATCAGGGAAGCAAGCTTTTCTGCATCCTGTGCAAAAACACTCTGAAGTGGACAGGGCAGCGCATGGGCACCAGCCAGCCCCATGATCTCCGCTGCCGAGGCGATGACACGCAGGGAGCCACCATAACGGGCACTCATCTCCCAGAAGGGCGTGAAGAGAGCGTTGATGCGGGCTACCTCGTCCTTCTGTCCGGCCAGAGCAGCATCCGTCAGCTGGCGTGCCAGACGGGGGAACAGGCCACCCCATTCAGAATACCAGATGCGGGCACCCTGCATCAGAGCATTGCCAGCAGTCGGGTCACCGCTGATGCCGGGAGAGATGCTTTCAGGCAGGGCAGGCAGCAGGCGTTTCATCCGGGCGGAGGCGTCTTCTGCCGTGGGGGAGCCGCTGGGGAGCTTGATGGAGCGGACATGCTTCAGCTCACAGATGCGCTGCATCAGGGCATCCGAGAAATGGAACTGCGTCGTGCCGGGTGTGTCATAAACCACCAGCGGCACGGAGACGTGCCTGTTGACGGTTTCATACAGCGTGAAGACTTCCTCGTCCCGCAGGGGGAAGTAGCTCATGGGGGGCAGCAGCAGAGCCTTGACGCCTGCTTTCTGGGCGTCTTCAGCCAGCAGTAGCGTGTCCCGCAGATTGATGGCCCCGATGCTGACGAGGACCGGCGTCGTGCCAGCCTCTTTGACAGCCAGACGGGCGATTTTCTCCCGTTCACCCCGTGTCAGGAAGGCATAGCTGCCGGTGGAGCCGAGGGCACCGATGGAATCCACCTTTGCGTCCACCAGCCGGGAGATCAGCGTGGCGAAGCGGGCTTCATCGGGAGCGTCCTGATGCATGGGAGTGATGGGGAAGGCACTCAGCCCTGTGAAGGAAAATGTCATGGAATCTGTCCTTTCCGTTTAAGGTCTGGACATCATGGCGGGAAGGCAGGCGTGCCGTATAGAAGGAATGTGACCGTTAGGGCTTTTCATAGGGAATGGGGCCTTCCCGGTAGCGGCCCGGTGTCGTGCCGAATGTCCGGCGGAAGAGGCGGCCCATGTGGCTCTGGTCGGCAAAGCCTGCATCCATGGCGGCCTGAAGGCTGCTGATGCCGGAGCGCAGCTGTGCCTTGGCATGGTTGAGCTGCTGGAGCAGGCGGAAGGCCTGCGGTGCCAGCCCGTAATGACGCTGGAAGCGGCGGGAATAGGCTTCCCGGCTCATCTTCGCCTGACGGGCGAGAGTCTGGATGGATTCCATGAAAGGACCATCCTGCATGGGCAGGGGAAGAGCGGGTGGTGAAGCGAAATGGATGTGTGAGGGCTGTTCACGTTCACCCAGATAATGCCTGATGAGGCCGGCACAGTCGGCCCGCTCCGTATAGAGGCCGGGCGTGAGATAGAGATTCAGGCCAAGTGTCTGCCCGACATGGGCCGGGTCGTCATCCTGCGAGAGGTGGGGCGTGCCTGCAGGAATGAACAGGGCCTGCCCTGCCGTGAGGCGGATGGACCGACCGGCAATGAGAAAATGACGGCAGCCTGACAGCAGGAAGGCGAGCTGGTCCTCCTGATGGAAATGCAGCGGCAGGGCGAGTGTCGTGCCCTGGGCCATGCTCATTTCTTTCACGTCGGGATGGCTGGCACGCCAGTAATGCCACGGTGGTCCGGACGGAAGCAGGGAGGAAGACGAAAGAAGCATGGTGTCATTTCAAGGCATGTCGGGTCCCGAAGGGTGTCAGAATAATCTGTCTGGCGTGATGCCGTCCACCGGGTGGATAAGGGTGCAAAAATAGAATGACCGGTCTATTTGTAAAATGGACAGGATGGAACCTTTCTGTTACAAAGGCAGCATGACAGTCGCAGAGAAACATGTGCAGGCCCGTCGGCGCATTCTGGAGTCCGCCCGTCCCCTGATCGGGGTGAGGGGGTTTTCTGCCGTGGGGCTGAGCCAGATTCTGGAGGCCGCCAATATCCCCAAAGGCTCGTTCTACCATTATTTTGAGTCGAAGGAGCATTTCGGGGCGGCCCTGCTGGAACTCTATAACGAGCAGTACATGGAGAAGCTTGATGCCCTCATTGCCCAGACGGGCAGAACGGGGCTCGAGAAGCTGTCTCTCTACTGTCAGTGCTGGGTGGATGCCCAGCAGAATGGGTGTCTGAGCGAGAAGTGCCTTGTCGTCAAGCTGGCGGCCGAGGTGTCTGATCTTTCCGAAAAGATGCGTCTGATTCTTGAGGAAGGAACGACCGGGATCGTGGACCGTCTGGCCCGCATCATTGAGGAAGGCCAGAAGGACGGGTCCATTACGAAAGGGCTGCCCGCCCGGCAGATGGCCTCCGTGGTCTATCAGACATGGCTTGGGGCGACCCTTCTGGTGAAGGTGACGCATCAGCCTGCACCGTTTGAAGAGGCTTTTGCGGCAACAAGGCAGCTTGTGGCCGCCTGAAATTCCCGGAATTCTGTCATTTCTGGAAGGGGTACATGTTTTTTTTGAGAAGGCCCTTTCATTTATGAGATGACCGGTCTATTTTTAAGCTGTTCCCGATGAAGATGAAGGGCCGAGTCCATGAGACGGTCCGGTCACGAGGGAAGAGAGTTTACAGGCGGCGTCAGTTTATAGATGACCAGTCTATTATTCGACGTGGCCTTCAGAGTGGAAGAGAGGATGTTATGGATAATTTTGAATTCTATAACCCGACAAAAATTCTCTTTGGCAAAGGGATGATTGCCAGGCTGGATGAGCAGCTGGACCGGCAGGCACGGGTTCTCATCCTCTATGGCGGGGCCAGTGCAGAGAAGAGCGGCACGCTCGGCGAGGTCCGCAAGGCTCTCGGGAGCCGTCACTTCTGTGAGTTCGGTGGCATTGAGGCCAATCCGGCCTATGAGACCCTCATGAAGGCCGTTGATGTCGCCCGTACGGAGAAGGTGGACTTCCTTCTGGCCGTGGGTGGTGGTTCCGTCATGGATGGCACGAAATTCGTGGCCGCTGCCGTGCCCTATCAGGGTGAGCCGTGGGACATCCTGCTGAAGCAGGGTGAAACGGTCAGGGAGGCCCTGCCGCTTGGTACGGTCGTGACCCTGCCAGCCACCGGGTCGGAAATGAACAACATTGCCGTGATCTCCCGCAAGGAGACAGGCGACAAGCTGGCTTTCTCAAGCCCGCATGTTTTCCCGACTTTCTCCATTCTGGACCCGACACGCACCTTCAGCCTTCCGGCCCGTCAGGTGGCCAATGGCGTGGCGGATTCCTTCGTGCATGTGATGGAAGCGTATATGACCCTGCCGCAGGATGCGATGGTGCAGGACCGTTACGCAGAAGGGCTGCTGCTCAGCCTGCATGACATTGCGGAACGTATCACCAGGGCACCTGCTGATGATTATGACCTGCGGGCCAATCTGATGTGGGTGGCGACACAGGCCCTGAATGGCCTGATCGGTGCCGGTGTGAAGCAGGACTGGGCGACCCATGCCATCGGCCATGAGCTGACGGCAAAATATGGGATCGACCATGCCCGTACGCTGGCCATCGTCTTCCCGGCCATGCTGAAGGAACGCCGGGAGCAGAAGCGGGCCAAGCTGCTGCAATATGCCACCCGTGTTCTGGGGCTGACTGAAGGAACGGAGGATGAGCGCATTGATGCCGCCATCACCCGTATCGAAGCCTTCTTCACGGGACTGGATATTCCTGTCCGTCTGTCCGCTTATGAGGTTGACCGTACCGGCATTGATCCCATCATAGCCCAGCTTGAAGCTCATGACATGACAGCTCTCGGTGAGGCGCAGGAGATTACGCCAGAAATCAGTCGCAAGGTTCTGGAAAGAGCTCTGTAAGTTCCCATATGTAATTGGGGTGGTGCACGGGCAGTCCGTTTACCACCCTGAAGCAGCCTCGGGCAGGAGTGTGTTCCAGCTGCCCGTGTCACGAGGTTCCACCAGAGAGCGGGACCGAGAGGAGTGAGGTATTTTATGGCCTACGCCACGACCAATCCTTATACAAATGAAGTTATCAAGACATTTCCTGAGGCAACTGATCAGGAAGTGCAGGCTGCTCTGACCCATGGTCACAAGGCCTATGAAGCATGGCGGGAAACCAGCTTTGCTGAACGTGCCAAGCTCATGAAGAACATCGGTGCCCTGCTGCGTCGGGATGCTGATAAGCTGGCCCGTCTGGCTGCTCTAGAAATGGGCAAGGTGCTGGCCGAAGGTAAGGCCGAGGTCATCCTTTCTGCTGAAATCTGCGAATATTACGCCGAACATGCAGAAGAGCTTCTGAAACCGGAGAAACTGAAGGTAGCCAATCCTTCTGAGGGGCGCCCCACTCTGGTGCATGAGCCGCAGGGGATCGTGCTGGCTATCGAGCCGTGGAACTTCCCTTATTATCAGGTGATCCGCATTGCGGCTCCGCAGATTTCTGCTGGTAATGCCGTTATTCTCAAACATGCTGGCAACCTGCCGCAGTGTGCTGCTGCCTGTCAGGCATTGATTGAGGAAGCTGGTGCGCCGAAAGGTCTGTTCCAGAATCTCTATCTGGCCCGCCATCACACGGAAGTGGTGCTGAATGATCCCCGTACCTGTGGCGTGGCCCTGACGGGTTCGGAAGGGGCTGGTTCCGTCGTGGCTGGCATCGCAGGCAAGGCCCTGAAGAAAGCCACTATGGAGCTTGGTGGCAGTGATGCCTTCATCGTGCTGGATGATGCCGACCTTGAGAAGACCGTCAAATGGGCCGTATTTGGCCGCCATTGGAATGCCGGTCAGGTTTGCGTGTCTGCCAAGCGCATCATCGTGGTGGACAGCCTCTATGACCGTTTCGTGGAGCTGTACAAGAAAGGCATCGCTGAGCTGAAGGCTGGTGATCCGCTGGACCCCAACACCAATTTTGCGCCGCTTTCCTCCCAGAAGGCAGCAGATGATCTGCGTGCTCAGGTGGAAGAGGCCAAGAAGCACGGTGCAAAGGTGGAGACCATTCCTGTGCCCGTTCCCAATCAGGGGGCTTTTTTCCAGCCGATGATCATGACAGGGCTGGACGGGAAGAACGAAGCCCGTCACTGGGAGTTCTTTGGTCCGGTCACGCAGCTTTATCGTGCGAAGGACGAGGCTGATGCCATTCGCATCGCCAATGATTCCCCTTATGGGTTGGGTGGGTCTGTCTTCACGAAGGACGAAGTCCGTGGCGCCCGTGTGGCAGCGAAAATCCGTACAGGTATGGTATTTATTAATCATCCGACCGGCACTAAGGCTGATTTGCCCTTCGGTGGTATTGCCCGCTCCGGGTATGGACGGGAATTGATGGGGCTTGGCATCAAGGAGTTTGTGAACCACAAGCTCATTAATATCGTGGATATTGACGCTCCATTCTGAGAAATGGCTAGGTTTGTATTTCCGACCTAATACAGAAAAGGCGGCCTTCTTATGGGCCGCCTTTTCTGTATTAGATGTCTGGTTCTTACCGCCCCAGCATGGACCCCATGACACCATCACGCCGGATGACACCGTGCAGTAGGGCGGCTCCGATATGGGCGATGATGAGCAGGATCAGCCCATAGGCCAGCAGGCTGTGCAGGCAGCGCAGCGCACCCCAGAGATGGGGATGAAACCCCATGAGCGGCGGAATGTGGCATCCACCCCACAGGGTGATCGGGTACCCGCCAGCCGAGAGCATGGCCCAGCCTACCAGCGGCAGGGCGATCATGAAGCCATAGAGCAGGATATGGGACAGGTGCGCTGCCAGCTTCATGGGGGCAGGCAGATCATCGGGCAGGGTCGGTGTGCGGTTGGTGAAGCGGTTGATAAGCCGGACAATCACCAGCAGCAGGATGAGAAAGCCCACCGTGCGGTGCAGCGTGAACAGCCCTGCATAATGAATGGTGGAATCATGCGCCATGACCAGCCCGACAAACAGCATGACGATGATGAGAGCTGCCATCACCCAGTGAAGCAGGATGGACAGGCGGGGAAAAGGCGCGGCATGGCCCGTGTTCTGTGAGAAAGACATGGCTTACTGGCCCTTTCCGTCCGGGGTGAGAGTGGGATTGGTCACGTCGCCGGGTGTGACCATGCTGGGTGCCTTATGCTCGGCAGAGCGTGTCGCATAGGAGCGCATATAGACCGATGAGCGCAGGGCCAGCAGCGGGTCATCCGAAACGCTGATGCCATCAGGCAGAATGGTGGGATCAAACACCATGGGGCCACAGGGGCTTTCATCTTCGCTATAGGCTTTTGTGAAGGTCACGGTACCGACTGTCACCTTCTGGTCAGCCGCATCCCATGGCTGACTGGGATCGTTGACAGGGTCTCCATCACGGGCAATCGTGGCAACGATGTCCCAGCTGAGAGGCCGCTGGTCCAGCGTCTGGACCAGACGTTTGAAGAGATAGTTTCCGTCATTGGCACCGCTGCCTTCTGCCGGGGCAAAAGGTTCCTTGGCCACGACGGACCAGCGGACAGCTGTTTTCTTCCCGGTGCTGTCGGTCAGGATGAAACTGTCGAGGCTGTTATAGCTGTCATTGGTCAGATCAGATGTCTGCTTATGGGCTTTGGCCTGTTCAAAGGCCGTTTTCAGCCAAGGGCGCTGGACCGCATAGGTCTGGACAGCCACAGGGTCAGGTTTGTGCGTGGCAGGGTCCAGCTTGGCTGCACCGAAGAATGCATAGGCATCGGCAATGTCCCGCATGGACTGGAGCGGAACATCGACCAGAGCCATCCGCCAGTCATCTCCCTTTGGAGACAGTATCTGGAGGGCCAGGCTGCGGGCCACGGCCGGGTTGTCCGGCAGGTAGGGCAGCGGTGGTGCCAGTGAGAAACGCCCCATGACAGGTAAATGCTCTCCTTTGAAGATGCCGGAGCGTGAAAGGGCCTGTCCCTTTGGAGAGGGGTCGAACCAGCCTGTGACACACATGCCTTTTGCATGGGCACGGCGGAAGCCATCACCCAGAGCACCAGCATTGTGGAAGCGTTGCATGAAATGGGAAGGAGATATGGAGGGCGGCCTGAAGACGCCGGCCGTCCAGGCCATCAGGCCACCAAGACAGAGTGGCGGCAGAACGACCGCCGCCCAGCGGGCCGGACTGCCCTTGCGGGGGGAATGCGCCATTGGAGGATCTCCTCAACAGGTGATAGAATTTGTCCTCAGGCCGTATCAGATGTCATCCATTGCGCAAAGTGAAAGTAACGGAATGGAAAGAGAATGAACGCACCCACCCACCCTGTCTGGTGTGACAGGGTGGGGTTACACGGTTTCCTTCAGGGCATGGCCCCGATGGGCAGTGGCTTGAGATGGGCATTGGTGCCACGGCCCACGGCATCCGGGGCATCATGGGTCAGGTCCTCATGGGCCTCGGGATGTTCGGAGGCATTGACGTCACCAACCTGTTTGGGATGGTGCAGCCCTTCATACTGGAAGGCTCCGACAGACAGGGTCTCTGCCATGGTGGGCAGGTTCCTGGAATCCCATCCACCGCCCAGGCTGCGGATCAGGGAAACGTCAGCCTGATAGAGCCTTGTGGCCACCTCCACCTGCGTGATGCGGCTGTGGAGCGTGTTTTCTTGACTGAAAATGGCATCCAGATAGGTGCCCACACCGCCCTGATAGAGCGTCATGGTCATGTTCTGGGTTTCCAGATTGGCATTGACGGCCTTCTCCAGAGCCTGATTTTCCAGATTCAGGCGGTTGGTGCGGGAGAGGCCATCTTCCACTTCCCGGAAAGCGGAGAGAACGGTCGTGCGGTACTGGTCCCGTGTTTCCCGGTAAGCCGACCATGACCGCTGGAGTTCCGCCCGGTGCACGCCGCCATCAAAGAGCGGAATGTTCATGCGGGCACCATAGGTCCAGAGTGAATTGGCCAGATTGGCCAGCTTGAAGCCATTGGCTTCGAACCCGGCATCCGCATTGAGGGAGAAATGCGGATAGAAAGCGGCACGGGCGATCCCGATGGCCCGGTTGGCCTGGGCCATTTCACGCTCCGCACTGGCAATGTCCGGCCGCCGCTGGAGCAGGCCGGAGGGTACACCCGTGGGGATGGAGGGCTGGTGGAAGTCCAGTGCCTTGACCGGGTCGATATGGAAGCTGGAAGGTGCACTGTTGGTCAGCACGGCAATGGCGTGCTCCGTCACCTCACGGGCGGCCTGGATGTCATACAGGGCAGCCTGCGTGGTGTAGAGCTGGGCCTCGGCACGAGCGAGGTCCAGCCGTGGAGCGGCCTTGTATTGCAGCTGGGTGCGGGTGACGTCCAGTGCCCGCTTATAATAGGCGATGGACTGCTGGTAGATGGCGACCTGTGCATCATAGCCACGCAGCTGGATGTAATCGGTGGCCAGTTCCGCTTCCAGGCTCAGCCGGGCCATGGCGAAGCGGGCGGCTTCCTGCTGGGCAGCCTGCCGGTTCATGCGGACACGGTTGCGGATGGCAGACCAGATGTCCGGCTCCCATGAGGCCAGACCGGCATATTCTTCCTGCGTCTGGGTCAGCGTGGCCCCGTTACGGAAGAGCCTGTCAGCCGACTGCTTGTTGTCCGACCCGCCAGCATCAAGGCTGAGATGGGGGAGCAGGTCCGCCCGGGCCTTGGCTACGAGAGAGCGGGCCTGAAGGAAGCGTTCCGCCGCTGCCTGGAGGTCGCCATTCTCGGCAATGGCCCGGTCTTCCAGCTCGTTCAGCAGCGGGTCACGGAAGAGTGTCCACCAGTCGCTGGGGAGGGTCATGTCCGCCGGTCTGGCGACGGCGAAGGGAGCCTGCCCTTCCCAGCTGTCCGGCACGACAAAATGGGGCGGTTCGTAGCGGGGAGCGAGGTCGCAGGCCCCAAGGCTCGTGAGGGCCAGCAGGCCGCTCCCGAGGGCTGCCTGGCGGGCCAGACGGCCCAGCCTGTGACGGGTCTTCTTCATGGGGGAGAAACGTTCAGAGATCACGGTGGTCATCAGTCATCATCTCCGGATTCTTCCCAGCCGCTCTGGTTATAGCCCCGGGCGGGCGTCACGATATGGACGGGGTCGCCTTCCAGCAGGTCGGCAGGCGGGTTGTTGATGATGCGGTCATCAGCCGTGATGCCTGCCTGAACTTCAGTGGAGCTGTCCGCCATCTTGCCGACACGGATATTCTTGAAGTGGACGGTATTCTTCTGGTCCACGGTGGCGACCTGCATCCCTTTTTCCTGGAAGACGAGAGACCCCGTGGGAATCTTCAGCAGGTGGGAGGCGTTGTTGTTGGCCTTCAGTGAGACGGAGGCGAAGGTGCCCGGCCAGAGGGCATGGTCAGAATTCTCGACGGTGAATTCGGAAACGGCCGTGCGGGTATTGGGGTCATAGCCGAGGGAGGCTGTCAGGAATTTGGCCGTGAAGATGCGGTCCGGATACTGGGGAACGTGGATTTCTGCCGTCAGGCCGTCCGTCAGCATGTAGGAGAAGATTTCCGGGACGGAGATGAACAGGCGCAGGCGGTGCGTGTCGGCCACGGTGAAAAGTTCGGAAGCCCCGCCAGCGGCGTTGAGCTGGCCGCCCCCGCTGTTGACGTAATCACCCACATTGATGGAACGGGCCGTCACGACGCCATCGAACGGAGCCACGATCTGCTTGAACTTTTCCAGTGCGGCGAAGTGGTCCACGTTGCGCTGGGCCGCTTCCATCTTGGCATAGGCGGCCTGCTCGTCTGCCGTGGCAACGGAGACGGACTGACCGGATACGGCCTGGGAGTGGCCCATGGCCCGCCAGCGGCTGGCGGTCACCGAGGCCAGATTGTACTTGGCCTTCTGGGCGTCCAGGTCAGCCAGAGCCTGGGCGTACTGGGCATCCAGTGCCGGAGCGTTGATCTCGGCCAGCACGTCACCCTGATGAACGATGGCACCGTAATCCTTGTACCACATTTTCACATAGCCGGAGACCTGCGCATAGATCGGGGCCTGATACCAGGCATCAATCGTGCCGGGGAGGGTCAGGCTCACCCTGCTGTCTGCCTTGTGGGGAAGGATGATGGCCACGTTGGGGACGGCACTTTCCTCGGCCACGTCGTGCAGATGGGCATTGTGGGCGATGCGGCCGAACAGAAGCACGATGATGTACAGGCCAAGCACCAGGGCGATCAGGCCGAGCAGTAATTTATGTTTACGGGACATGCTGGCCATCAGACGGTCTCCTTATGACGCGCAGTACGGTTGTGAATGATTGCATAGACACAGGGAACAAAGAGCAGCGTGGAAAGCGTGGCGACAATTAGCCCGCCAATCACGGCCCGGCCCAGTGGGGCATTGGTGGAGTTGGAGGTGGCCATGGGGATCATGCCGACCACCATGGCAAGGGCGGTCATCAGCACGGGGCGGATACGCTCCCGTCCGGCTTCTGTTGCGGCCCGGAGAGCATCGCCATGCAGCTCGATCCGCTCTCTGGCGAAGGACACCACAAGGATGGAGTTCGCCGTGGCCGTCCCCATGCACATGATAGCTCCCGTTAGGGCCGGGACGGACAGGCGTGTCCCGGTCAGGAACAGGGCCCAGGCGATCCCTGCCAGCGCACCGGGCAGAGCCGTGATGATGATGAACGGGTCCATCCAGGACTGGAAGTTGACGACGATCAGCAGATAGATCAGCACGACGGAAACCATCAGCCCGATGATGAGCTGGCTGTAGGCCCCATACATGGTCACGGCTGCCCCGTGAATCTCCGTTGCGGCCGTTTTGGGCAGCAGGGATTTCGTATCGTTGATGACCTTCTTGACGTCCGTCAGGACAGCCCCCAGGTCCCGGCCTTCGGTGGAGACATAGATGTCCACCTCCGGCATGGAGTTGAAGTGGGACACTTCACCCGGCGTTCCGGTCGGTACGACGGTGCTGATGCTGCCCAGAAGCTGGTCTCCTGACCCGGTCGGGTTGCCGTCGCCCTTGTCCACCGGGATGGTCAGCAGGTCGCTCAGATGTGTCAGCTGGTCCTGTGAGACGTAGGTGTTCAGCGGGAAAGTGACGTCATTGCTGGGGTCGAGCCAGAACTGGGGATCAACCGTGCTGGAGCCGGAAAGCGTCATCAGCTGGTTGTTGGCTAGGTCCGCTTCGGTCAGGCCGGTGGCCTGGCTGAAGGTCCGGTTGCCACGGATCATCAGGGTCGGTGTCTTCATCGTCTGCTGGATGACGACATCGGCCGCACCCGGAATATGACGCAGGCGAGCTATGATCTTGCGGGCATAATCATAATTGTCTGCAATGTCCGGCCCGTTGATCTGGATGTCGATGGGTGCGGGGGAGCCGAAATTGAGAATCTTGGCTGTCAGGTCCGCCGGCTGGAAGGTGAAGACCGTCCCGGGGAAGCGGGCGGACAGGTCCTTTCGCAGCAGGGCACGGTAATCCCAGACGGGGGAGGCTTCATCCTTCAGGGCCACGGTCAGGTCGCAGTCCTGTGTGCCGATGGTCGGGGTGGGGATGAAGGCCTGGTTATGTGCCCCTTCCGGCAGGCCGCAGTTGCTGACGATCTCTTCGACCTGACCCGGCAGATCATGCTCGATGCGGTCGGAGACCAGGGCGGCAATGCGTCCGGCAACTTCAATACGGGTTCCCAGCGGGGCACGCATGTGCATCTGGAGTGCATTGGACTTCGTCTCCGGGAAGAAGTCCCGTCCCGCCGTGAAATACAGTCCCAGTGACAGGACCGAGAGGCCGAGGAAGATGCCGACGAATATTTTGCGCTGTTCCACACAGCGGACCAGCAGGGCGTAGTAGCTGTCCCGGAAGCTGTTGAATTTCTCTTCAAACCCCTGCTGGAAGCGGATGAAGAAGCCCATGATGCCCGTGCGTGACGGCAGCGGGGTGGAACGGTTGCTGCTGTCCGTTCCGTCCCCCCGGTTGACGGGATGACCGGCTGCTACGGCGGCGGCATTGGCATCTGCCGTATGCTGTGCCCTGTCGGGTATGTCGTGACCGTGGGTGTGATCGGCCAGCAGATATTTCGCCATGGTCGGGACAAGGGTCCGGGACAGGACGAAAGAGGCGATCATGGCAAAGATGATGGCTTCTGCCATCGGGCGGAAGAGGTAGCCTGCCACGCCATCCAGTTCGAAGAGAGGTAGCCACACGATGCAGATGCAGGAGGTGGAGACGAAAGTCGCCGTCACGATCTGGTTAGCGGCGTCAATGATGGCAGGTTCGAGTTCCTTGCCCATTTCGAGGTGGGTGTCGATGTTCTCGATCATCACCGTGGCGTCATCCACGAGGATACCGACGGCCAGAGCCAGCCCACCCAGTGTCATGACATTGATGGACTCACCTGCCCAGCCCAGCCCGATGACTGAACAGAGAATGGCCAGCGGGATGGAGGTGGCAATGATGATGGTGGACCGCCACGATCCGAGGAAGAGCAGCACCACGATCCCGGTCAGGAAGGCGGCGGTGACCATCTCCCGCACCACGTCCTTGATGGCGTCCTTCACGAAGATGGAGGCATCGGTAAGGATGCTGACCTTCACGTCATCCGGCAGGACGGCACGCAGGCGGGGAAGGGCCTTCTTGACGCCATCCACCACGTCCAGCGTGGAGGCCTCACCACTCTTCATGACGACGACTTCAACACCCTGACGGCCCTTCACCAGCACGAGGTTGGTCTGCGGGTGTCCGCCCCGGTACACATCCGCCACGTCATGGACATAGATCATCGCATTGCCGACCCGCTTGACCGGAATGTTGCCAATGGCCTTCATGCTCTTGGGGGTGGCATTGGTCTGCACCATCCAGTCCACGGCGTCGATCTTCTGGTCACCGGCAGGCAGGACGATGTTCTGGTCATGCATGGCATTCTGCACGTCCATGGCGGAGAGGTGATGCGCCCGGAGCTGGTCCTGATTCAGCGTGACCATCACGAAACTGTCCATCCCGCCATAAGGATGTGGCACCACGGCACCTTCCACGGTGACCAGAAGCGGGCGGACCCGGATCATGGCCAGCTTGTAGAGGTCGGACGGTGTCTGCTTGTCGGATGTGATCTGGAGGGAAATGACAGGAACGGACGAGGCATCCAGCCGCATGATCATCGGGGCGGGGATGTTCACCGGCAGCTGCTTGATGACCGTCTGGGAAATGGCGGTCACTTCCGCTTCTGCCTCGCCAATCTCCGAACCGGGCTGGAAGAAGATCGTCACGATCCCGCGCCCGTAATAGGAGTTGGATTCCATGTGCTCGATGCCCTCCACAGTGGAGGTCACCATCAGCTCATAGTTGTAAATGATACGGCCCGCGAACTCTTCTGGCAGCATCCCGCCATAGGTCCAGACAGCGGAGACCACCGGGATCTTGATATTTGGAAAGACGTCAGTCGGTGTTTTGAAGACTGACATCACCCCGAACATCACGATCAGGATGGACAGTACCACAAAGGTCAGAGGCCGCTTTAATGCGGTGATGACAATGGCATTCATGGGTGAGACTGTTCCAGTTATTCCAGAGGCAGAAGGAAGTCGGGACAACTTAGGCAAAAATGGCGGAAAGGCGTATTAAATACTGTTTTATTCTGATTCATGACGGCCCTGTAAGGAAGGCCATTATTGCCTGAAGATCAGGGAAAAAGGTCCCTCTTCATGGAGGATGCTCTCTGGGGATGCCGTTTCCGGTGCAAGGAATGTTACAGGAATGTCACGAGTTCCTGTGGGGGCGGAAGCACGTCCGTGGTGAATTCGCCCCTTTTTGCCTGGTTCAGTTCTTGGGGAGCTGGGCCGGGGTTTCCAGTTGTGGCAGGTGCTGGCGGACACGCCGGACGGCTCCTTCCTTCACGCCTTTGCTGTTGTTCCCCCAGCTCTGTCGGATGAAGCTGACGAGATCGGCAATTTCTTTGTCGGAGAGCGTGTCCGCAAAGCTGGGCATGGTGAAGGCAGAGGCGGAGGTGCGCAGGGCGTGCGTGCTGTCCCCTGCCAGAATGATGTGGATGAGTGACGTGGCATCATCCGTCATGACGACCGGATTGCCCGCCAGTGGCGGGAAGACCGTGCCATAGCCGGCTCCGTCCGTGCGGTGGCAGGCTGCACAGCGGTCAATGTAGGTCTGCGCTCCCGGCCGGGAGACATCAGCACGGCGCAGCTCCTCGGTCGTCGTGGGGTCATAGACCCACGGTTTTTCCTTCCGGGCGGGGGCAAGTTGCATCAGGTATCTGGCGATGGCGTGGAGGTCGTCATCCTTGAAGGCATGGGCACTATGGACGATGACAGGCGTCATGCCGCCAAAGCTGGCCCCTGTCCGTGCCCGCCCGGTGCGGAGGAAGGCCACGATGTCCTGCTCGCTCCAGCGGCCCAGTCCCGTCCGGTTTTCCTGCCGGATGGAAGGAACGACCCACTGTTCCACCACGCCGCCGCCGGAGAGGAAGAGTGGCCCGTCCTTGGCGGTCTGGGCCTTCTCGTTGAGGGCGATGCTGCGGGGGCTGTGACAGGCCCCGCAATGGCCCGGCCCTTCCACCAGATAGGCCCCACGGGCGAGGACAGGGTCGGAAAACTGGTTGTTGGTGCGGAGCTGGGCTGCCTGGATGGAGGGTGAGAACAGCCACCGCCAGATATGCAGGGGCCAGCGCATGGAAAGCGGCCAGATGATCCCATTGGCAGGCGGATCAACCGGCTGTGGCGTGACGCCCCGCTGGAAGAAGACATAGAGGGCGTGAATGTCCGCCTTGCTCAGCCGTGCGTAGGAAGGATAGGGCATGGCCGGATAGAGCGCACTGCCATCCTTGCGGATACCAAGCTGGACGGCACGGGCAAATTCGGCCTCGGAATAGCGGCCGATGCCGTGAACGGGGTCTGGTGAAATGTTGGTGGAATAGATGGTGCCGATGGGCAGCTTGAAGGGCATGCCCCCGCTATAGGCGGGGCGTCCGGGCTGGGTATGGCAGGCGGCGCAGTCGCCCAGAACGGCCTGATAGTGGCCTTCTTCGATCAGTCCGGCAGGCAGGGGGTCTTCTTCTGCCTGTGCGGGACGTGCGGACAGGCTGGCATTCATGAGGCCGAGCAGGCCCAGCCCTGCCATCATCAGGCAGCGGCGGAAGGGCCTGCGTTTCGTGCCGGTGGAACGGGAGAGGAGGGGGGTCATGCGCTTACCATCGGGCCGGGATTGCGGAGATAGGTCCGGCGGATGTGGTGGGCGGACCAGTAGGCCAGTGCGGCAACCAGTCCTGTCGGGTTGTAGCCCATTCCCTGCGGGAAGGCACTGGAACCGATGACGAACAGGTTCGGCACATCCCAGCTCTGGAGGTAGCGGTTCAGGGCACTGGTTTTCGGGTTCTCCCCCATGATGACACCGCCATTGAGGTGGGTTGTCTGATAGACACGGCTGTCGAAAGACTGCCCCGGCTGGAGGCTGTTCAGGCTGGTCCGTGTGGCTCCCATGGCCTGGGCAATCTCACCAATGTGGCTGACGACATGCTGGTTCATGCGGATGTCGTTGTCCTTCCATGTGAAGGTCATCCGCAGCATGGGCTGGCCGTAAGCGTTGGTCCATGTCGGGTCGAGGTCAAGATAGACGTCCCGATAGGCCATGTTGCTGCCGTGGGCATCAATGGCGAATGAGTGCCTGTACTGGTCGATCATGGCCGATTTGTAGGTGCTGCCCCAGCGTGGTGCCTCTTTGCCTCCGCTGCTCTGTGCCGCTGCAATGGGTTTGAGTCCGGACTGGTTGACCCAGATGGGTGAGCCGCCGATGAAGCCCGCCTTGCCACGGTCAAAACTGGGCTGGTTGAAGTCATCAATGGCGACACCGGCCCCGCCCGCACCGACGAACTGGTTGGTGAAGCGGTCTTCCGGCAGCCAGATGCGGGAGGAGGTGATCGTCTGATAGGTGAAGTTGCGGCCTATCGTTCCAGTCCGGGTAACGGGGTTGTAGGGCGTGCCGATGCCGGAGACCAGCATGAGATGGACATTATGGAGCTGGAAGGCACTGAGGATGACGAGATCAGCTTCCAGTGTCTTTTCGGACCGGGTCTTGAGGTCGACATACCGCACGCCGGTGGCTTTCTTGCGGGTGTCATCCAGCATGATCTCCAGGACCTGTGCCTCGGTGATGAGGGTGAACCGTCTGTCCCGCCGCAGGGCGGGCAGGATGTTCACGTTGGGAGAGGCCTTGGAGTAGAGATAGCAGGCATAGCCGCTGCAATAGCCGCAGAAATTGCACGGCCCCATCTGGCAGCCATAAGGGTTCGTGTAGGGCTGGGACGCATTGGCGGCGGGCATGCTGAAGGGATGGTATCCCGTGTCCGTGGTGGCAGCCCGGAACACGCTGGCCGAGAAGGTGTCGGCCATGGGCGGCAGGGGGAAATGGTCGGACCGGTCCGGTGCGAAGATGTTGCCTTTCCCGGTTTTCTGCCCCCGTACGGAGGAGGCTTCTCCGGACGTGCCGAAGACCTTTTCGGCCTTGTCGAAGAAGGGTTCCAGTTCTTCGTAGCTGACACCGTAATCCTGAAGATGCATGTCCTCGGGGATGAAGTTCTCCCCATACCGTTCAGCGGTGACGCTGCGCAGGCGGAGATCATCCTCCGTGGCCCGGAAGTGGCAGCCCGACCAGTGCAGGCCCGCGCCACCCACCCCTTCTCCCGGCAGGAAGGCCGCCAGCTGGCGGTAGGGCAGGGCTGTCTGGTCCGGGCGGTTGCGGATGGTCAGGGAGGTGCGGGACAGCTTCTGGAAGAGGCGTTTGCGTGCGACGCCCCGCAGTTCGTCGATCGAAGCGGGGTAGGTGCCTTCCACGGCCGTGCTGTGGTCGTGTCCCCGTTCCAGCATGGTGACGTTCAGGCCGGCCTCAGTCAGTTCCTTGGCCATGATGCTGCCAGCCCAGCCACCACCGATGATCAGTACATCCGGTCTGGCGGGGCGAGATGTGTCGTCAGTCATGAAAGGTCAGCTCTCCTCATCATTCTGGAAAGCAGGGCTGTACGGGTCAGGCCTGGGAGGCATTCCGATCGGCCCGAAGGGATAGGGCGCACCGTCCTGATTGATCCAGTCCATGAAATCTGCCCGCGCTCCTGGAAAGCCCATCATTTTCCAGCCTTCCATGCCGTGATTGCCCCCATAGGCGGGGTCGGAGAAGGCCCCTTCCAGTGTATTGGTCCGCAGCTGTTCGAAGAAGGTGGCACCGGGAATGTCGTTGAAGCGGAGCCTGTTGCTTTCCATGTCACGAAGAACGGCGTCCTGCTGCTCCGGGGGGAGGACGGCGAAGAGGGCATCATGCACCATGAGGCAGTGGGTGTTGATGGGCGTGATGGCCCCCCGATACAGGTCCCGTGGGCTGTAAGGAAGCTGGTAGCCGAGTTCGGGCGGTCCTTCCTGAAAAGGGGGCTTCATGTACCAGAGGTCGCCGAAGCCATAAGGCGTGTTCATCTGCCTGTCGATGAAACGGGGAACGCCGAGTGCCTGTGCTCCCGGCCCGTTTTCATCCTGCGGGAAGATGCGCTCGCAGGCATGGCAGAGGAAAAGATATTCTTCCTGATTGAAGAAGGTGGGTCTGTACTGGGCCGGATCGCTGGCATCGGGCGTCTTCTGCGGCCTGCTGTCGGGTTCAGCCTGCGCCGCATGGCTGAGCAGGGGGATGCTGGAGAGTGACGCCGCTCCTCCCATGAAGCCACGACGGGACAGCGGGGCCGACATACCGTGAGAAGGGGGAGGAGAAGATGATGTCATCGCACGGTGCGGCCCGGTCCTGAATATGAAGAAAATGCCCGAAAGGATGCCAGAATGCGGGAAATGACAGCAGAAAACAAGTTAATCTGCTGTCATTCCACCTTTCCGGTTTCTTTATTTTTGATGAAGGTGTTTCTTCTTTATTACTGCGGCAGGCTGAGAAAACCCGGCGGCGGGGAGTGGATACGGGAGGCAGGGGCTGTCTGGCCCATGCCTGTATCAGTCTGGTTCTGCCAGTTACTTGTCGCCGTGCCAGCTGTTCCTGCGGCATTATTCACGGAGCGGTTTGCCGTTGCCGTGGAGCCGGTCAGCACGGCACCGGCCGCTGGCTGTGCGCTGGCTGCACCCGGCGCGGGCAGGTCTGAACCATTCAGGTCCTGGCTCTGGATGGTGGCATTGAGCGGGGTGCCGGTGGCGTCTGTCAGCCATGAGGACAGATGACTGCGGACCTGATATTCCAGCTCGACATTCATGTCGTCCATCAGCTGCGTGTTAAGCGTATGGAGGTTATGCTCCAGACCAAGCTTGCCGGGGGCATCAATCGTGCGCTGGACATGGGCGGTGACGAAGCCATGATGGTTATGCGCCACGTCATCGACATGGAGCTGGACCGTATAGCTCCCGCTGAGGGCGTGGTGGGGAGCCTTGGTCATCTCGATCTTCGTGATGGCGAGGTTGGCCGTACCGGAGGGCCCCGTGGCGTGCAGACGCTGATGGCCCATCAGGGCCAGCGTGTCGGCGGGGTTGGTCGGGCTTCTGTAGGAGAGATCATCACTGTCCAGCCGTGCCTGGTTGCTCACGTCAACCTGGCTGACATTCAGGTTGAGCGGGGGCAGGTAGCTGTAATCCGGCGCAGGAAAGTTTTCCTCGCTGGGATTGCTGGAGGCACAGCCCGCCAGCAGGGTCAGCCCACAGAATAGCAGCCCCAGAACGGAGACAGAGGGACGCAGCTTCAGGCGGCTGACCGGATGGGGCCTTCTGGCACTATGGTTCGTCATGGTTTTCATGTCCGGCGTCTGTTTTCTCTTCGTGATTCGGCGGAGGGGATTTCTTCCAGCGTTCCCTGTCCGGCAGGCCGGCCGCCTGACCGGCTCCGAAGAAGGAAGACCGCACCCAGATTTCAGATGAAAATGGAAAAGATGTGCGGGTTTGTCCAGTCTCTTCGTGTTTTTCGATGGACGGGAGGGTAACCGGGGCCATTTCCTCCCACAGGGCGGAGGCCCGCCCCACGCCGTAATCTTCCAGCCGGAAGGGATGGGCATGTTTCAGCTCTTCCACACAGTGGGGATTACTGATGAACCAGGACAGCAGAAAGACAGGCACCAGCGGGACAAAAGGCCCGTCTCCCAGAAGAAGCTGGTCTCCGGGGTAATAGACAACAGGTGTCTGGTCTTTGGGAGGTGTCGTCTGCCCCGTGGAGCTGTACCAGAGCAGGTAGAATGTCTGCCCCGCTTCTTCATCACTGAAGCGGCAGGCCACGCCCTTTTCTGTCGGCATGGTCAGTTCGGTCCGCAATATCCGCCCGCTGAAGGGGGAGCTGGTCAGGGTATGGGGGCCGGAGGGACGGGTGTCGAGCAGGCTTCTGAGGCGTCTGGGCGGGAGGGACGTGTCAGGCTGTATGTCGTCTTCCTGCATCAGGGATGAGGGGGAGAGCAGATGCAGGCTGCTGCTGGTGGTTGCCTGAAACCAGAGTCCCAGAAGCTGGAGCTGGGCGATGGATGGCAGGCTGGTCAGGGAGATGAGAGCCTCATGCAGGGCATCGCTGTCTTCCGGCAATGGTGATTCGCCACTCAGCAGGGCGGCACTGAGCTGCTGGAGGGCAGGGCCTATGGCGGACAGAACCTCTCCGTTCCACTCGCTGTCCAGCGCAAGGGCGTGACAGGCCAGAATTTCATCATCGGGCGTGAGCCACCAGCAGGCTTCCTGCCCCGTTTTTTCATGCTGGAGTGTCAGGACATCCAGTCCGGCGGGGCCACGATAGCGTGCGACGGCCAGCCAGCCAGGATAAAGCCGTTTCAGCGGGTGCCCGTCCCTGCGAAGAGAGGCTGGAAGTCCGGTCTTCATGATGTTTCAGTGCTGCTGTCGAGCAGGTTGTCACGATTGAATGTGAAGGCCGTATTGCAGAAATGGCATTTCATGGAGATCACGCCATCCTGGGCCATGTGGTCGAGGTCATCCTTGCCGAAACGTTCCAGCACGCTCCGCAGACGTGTCCTGTTGCACCGGCAGCCGAAGGAGAGCGGCCGTGTCGGGGCCAGCTCCACATTCAGCGTCCCGAACAGGCGGCTGATGAGTGTGGCCGGGGGAATGGTCGGGTCGAACAGTTCATCAGCCGTGAGGGTCTGGCCAAAGGTGCAGGCCGTTTCCCACAGGTCCTGGATGGTGGCATCGGCATGTTTCTGGTCATCGTTCCCGGCAAGGGGCGTGCTGTCCGGCAGGCGTTCCAGAACCAGGGCACCGGCCTGCCAGCCTGCCTCCGTATGGCGGGAAAAGAGGTGGATGGCACAGTCATGCTGTTCACTGGTCTGGAAATAATGGACCGCCATTTCAGCCAGGTCCTTGCCTTCCAGCCCAACGATGCCCTGATAAAGCTCCGTGTTCGGCCCCTGATCCACGGTGAAGGCCATGTAGCCTTTCCCCAGAAGGCCGGGTGCATCCTCCGGCAGAGGCGTGGCGTGGTCCTCCGCCATGCGGGCGGTGAAGCGCAGTTCGCCCGCATCGGTACAGTCTGCCAGAAAGAGGGAAACGGGACCGTCCCCTTTGACCTGAAGGGAGAAGGACCCCTTGAACTTGAGGGCCGTTGACATGGCCGCCACAAGGGCAAGGGCCTGCCCGCCAAGCAGGCGGACCTGTTCAGGCAGCTCTGCATGGCGGGAGAGGATGGCACCCGCCAGCGGGCCGAGCGTGATCAGCCGCCCACGGACGGGAACATGGCCCAGATGGAAGGGCGTGATGGCATGGGCGACCGTGAGGTCGGACACATCATGCGGACGGACGGCGGGGGTGGTGGTCTCTGTCGCCGGGGTCATAATCCTCTCTTTCCGGCCTGCTTGTCCTTCATCCTGACGGCTCCCGGCCGGAGGCCGGATGAAGGACAGGCGAGGGCCTAGCCCTGATAGTCTGAAAGGTCGTCCTTTTCCATGCACCAGAGCAGCAGACCCTTCTGGGCGTGCAGGCGGTTTTCTGCTTCATCGAACACGACAGAGGCCGGGCTTTCAAACACGGCCTTGCTGACTTCTTCCCCTATATGGGCAGGCAGGCAGTGCATGAACAGGGCTTCCGGCGAGGCGAGGGCCATGAGGGCTTTATCGACATGGTAGGGACGGAAAATCCTGAGGCGGTTTTCCGCATCCTTGTCCCCCATGCTGACCCATGTGTCCGTGATGACGGCATCAGCCCCTTCTGCGGCTTCCCTGGGGTCATGTGTCAGCCGGATGTCGCCCCCATTGTCCCGTGCCCATTTCACGGCGGTTTCGGAAGGCGTGAACTCGCCTTCCGGTGTGGCCAGGTGCAGGGAGAAGCCCAGACGGGCGGCCGCTTCGATCATGGAGGTGGCAACATTGTTGCCATCGCCGATCCAGGCGAGTTTCCGACCCGTGATCGGGCCACGATGTTCCTCAAAGGTGAGGATGTCGGCCAGAATCTGCACGGGATGGGAGACCGGCGTCAGCCCGTTGATGACGGGGACGCTGCTCCAGCGGGCCAGTTCCCGCAGGTTGGCATCCGTACCCGTGCGCAGGGTGATGACGTCCAGAAAACGGGACAGGACACGGGCCGTGTCGGCAATGGATTCACCACGGCCCAGCTGCATCTCGGAGGGCGACAGGACATTGACGGTTCCGCCAAGCTGTTTCATGCCGATTTCAAAGGAGACACGGGTGCGTGTGGAGGGGCGGGACATCATCAGCCCCAGCGCACGGCCAGCCAGAGGCAGGCCGGGGCAGAGCGGGTGCCTGCGGCCCTGCTGGAGAGCCTTGATCCGTGCGGCGAGCGTGAGGATGTGCCGCAGTGTCTCGGTGGAGTGATCCTTGATGTCAAGGAAGTGACGGGGCGATGAGGCTTTGCGGGTGCTCATGCACGGGTCTCCTTACTTGATGTCGAGGGCGTGAGCGGCATGCCCGATGCGGGTGCAGGCTTCCTGACAGTCAGCCTCGGTTGCGATGAGAGAGGGAACCAGACGCAGCACGTTGTCGCCTGCGCCTATGGCCAGCAGGCCTTCTTCCATGACGGCTGCCAGAACGTCACCGGCAGGAATGCGGCAGCGCAGCCCCCGCATCAGCCCGACACCACGGGCTTCCTCGAAGATGTTGGGATGGTCCGTCACGCATTTCTGGAGCATGATCCCGAAGGCCTCGCCCGTTTTGCGGACATGATCCAGAAAGCCCGGGGCCAGAATTTCGTTCACCACGGCAAATCCGGCGGCACAGGCCAGCGGGTTGCCGCCATAGGTCGTGCCGTGCGTGCCGGGGGTGAGGTGCTGTGCCAGAGCCTCCCGTGCCAGAACGGCCCCAAGGGGGAAGCCGCCTCCGATGCCCTTGGCGGAAGAGACGACATCCGGCGTGATGCCCGCCTGCTCGAAGGCGAAGAGCGTGCCAGTACGGCCCATGCCGCTCTGCACTTCATCAATGCCCAGATACAGGCCCTTCTCGTCACACAGGGCACGGAGCGCACGGAGGAAGGCATGGTCTGCTGTCCGGATGCCGCTTTCGCCTTGTACGGGTTCCAGCAGGATACCGGCTGTCTGGTCCGTCACGGCAGCCTGAACGGCCCTGATGTCATTGAAGGGAACGTGGTCGAACCCGTCCACCGGTGTTCCGAACCCTTCCAGATAGGCCGGGTTGCCGGTGGCGGAGATGGTGGCCAGTGTCCGGCCATGAAAGGCGTTGTTGAAGCAGATGATCCGTGTGCGTTCGGGATGGCCGTTTTTGTACTGTGCCCGCCGGATCAGCTTGATGAGGCCTTCATTGGCCTCTGCTCCGGAATTGCAGAAAAGGACGGAATCCGCAAAGCTGTTCGCCACCAGCAGATCTGCCAGAGCTTTGGCCTGCGGCACCTGATAGAGGTTCGAGACGTGGATGAGTTTCCCTGCCTGGCGGGTGATGGCCTCCACAAGGGCAGGATGGCTGTGACCGAGGGAGGATACGGCAATGCCTGCTCCGAAATCCAGATAACGTCGCCCGTTCGTGCCGGTAAGCCAGAGGCCTTCGCCATGCTCGAAGGCGAGGTCGAAGCGTTTGTAGTTCGGCATGATGGAGGCGATCATTGTGGACGCATTTCCCGGTCTGAAGACTGACGACACGCAGCCCGCGTTCCCTGCTACATGGCCTGTTCCGTGCCCCCAACAGAAAACGCCCCTGTCCGTATCACCAGATCAGGGGAGACTGCACTGCCATACTGCGTGCAGAAAAAAGAATCGTCAAATCCTGTTTTGCCGGCATGGCGTATGGCATGACGGGAAAAGCGACCCTTACAGGCGGTGATAGACAAGGTTCCGTGCCAGCCAGCAGCTGATGCGTACCTGATGGATGCGCCCGTTGCGCCGCTGGAAGTGCAGTGTCCAGTCGCCCGGCGGCGTATGGTCGAGGGCACGGGGGCAGGGGAAGGTCCACAGGTCTGGCCCCAGATGGGTCAGCCGCTCCATCCGTCCGGTCCCCAGAAGGCCGGAGAAGCCCCCATGAAGCAGCCCGCCCTGGCGGGTGATGGTGAAGCGGGAACCGTCCAGCTCTTCGCAGCCATAGTCTCCCGCCAGCTCTGCCGGATCAGTCTGGGGCGTGTCGGGATAGGGGCGGAGAAGCACATGACGGTTTTCTCCCGGCCGTCCCATGATGAGATGGGGGCCGGAGGCTCCCTGTGCGTGGCCCTGCATGTGTTCGCCCTGGATATAACGGACACGGACATTTCCGGCCTCGGCAAGCTGGGGCGTGATGATGTCCAGCGTTTCCGGCAGCATGAGGTAGCGGAGCTGGAGTTTCCCGGCTCCCGCAGCGGTGATGCGGGCGGAGAGGCCGGTTTCCTCATCCAGCCACAGCCCTTCCAGCGCATGAGGTGTCCGGTCGCTGGATGAGCTGGATGAAGTGGCCCTGACGGCCGGTTTTTCCTCTTCGCCCAGAAAGGCCCGGAACAGGCTGGCAGCGGCCTGCTGGGCGGGTGACATGTGATTGAAAAGGACGATGACCGAAAGGCGCAGGGCAGTACAGTGCAGCCGGTTGGACCGCCAGCCCCGCAGGGCACCGCCGTGGGCCGTGATGTCGTGTCCGGCGATCTTTCCATGCTGTAGTCCGAAGCCATAGGGGGCTTTGTGCCCGTTATCGAACTGCACGGGGCGGCTCAGGCGGTTATAGAGGCCATTGGGGTCATCACGCTGCTGGTCGATGAACTGTTCCCAGGCGATCATGTCATCCAGTGAGGCGGCCATTCCGGCATCGCCTGTCCAGTAGATGTGGTTGCGGGCGGGCCAGTATCCGCCCTCCTGCGTGCCTTCATAACCGGTCGTGCCATCGGGCAGGGCACTGGTTTCCGCGGCCAGGATGGCCCGTTTCATGCCGACCCTGTCGAAAATATGCTGCTGGAGTAGTTCGGCAAAGCTCAGCCCGCTTTCATCTTCCATTGCTTCGGAAATGAGACGGAAATTCTGGTTGACGTAGGAATAGGACGTGCCGGGGAGAAACTGGAGAGAGCGGGTCCCGGCAATGACATGGTCGGAATCTGCCGGGCTGAACATGCCTTCGATGGCGGCTCCGTGCAGCATGGCGACGGCCCAGTAATCCCGCAGGCCGGACTGATTATGGGCAAGCTGCGTGACGGTCGGCGGGTCGGACCGGAGATGGGGCAGGCGTTTCCTGACATGGGGGGCGAGGATTTCGGGGTCCTCATACCGGTCCAGCATGGTTGCACAGGTGAACTGCTTGGTAATGGAGCAGATGCGGAACAGGCTGGATGAGGTGAAAGGCAGTCTGCGTTCCAGGGACGCATAGCCCCAGCAGTGCCGTGCGATCACCCTGCCCTCGTGCAGGACGGCCACAGCTCCCCCCGGCCCCGGATAACGTTCGGCTATGGCCTGCATCTCTGTCTGTATGCGCTCGGTTCGGGGCAGGGCGGAGCGTTGTGCGTGCATGAAAACTCACTGGCGGGTAATGTGACGGAGGCCTGTCTTCCAGTGATGAAGATTTTGGACGGACGGAGCAAGACAGGTTATGGACTGATCGCATGGATGTTATCCCACCTTCACCAGATCATCAGACATTGAGAGAAGCGGCCCTGGCCCATCTGGCCCGGTTTGCCACGACCCGGCAGAATCTGAAGCAGATGCTGCAGCGGCGTGTCCGCCGCTGGGGTGTGCGGGCCGTCAGGGCGGGCATGTTCGCTGAAGATGCCGCCATGCATGAGGAAGCCTGCCAGCCCCTGATAGAGCAGATCGTGGACGAGATGGAACAGCTCGGGGCGGTGGATGATGCCGGTTTTTCCCGCTCCAGGGCGCGTAATCTGGCCCGTTCAGGGCGATCCCGTCGGGCGGTGCAGGCGCATCTTCAGGCGAAAGGTGTTGATGGTGAGACCGTCCGTCAGGCCGTGGATGAAAGTCTTGGGGAGGCGGGCGACGAGCGTGCCCGTCAGGCCGAGCTGGCGGCGGCACTCGTTCTGGCCCGCAAGAGGACTGTCGGCCCGTTTCACAGACCGGACAGGCCGGAGAAAGACCGCATGAAAGTGCTGGCCATCTTCGCCCGGAACGGTTTCTCGCAGGATGTTGCGACGAAGGCCCTTGAGATGGATAGGGAAGAAGCAGAAGACCTCATCATTGAGTTCCGGTCCCTGTGAGGGGGAAGCTGTCAGGGGCCAGATTCGGCCTCAATGGCCGGGTAGATGTCTGGCGTGAGACAAGAACAGGAATGAGGTAGACGTGGAAGGAAGCCGGTCCGTCATGGAGAGGCAGGAGAATCATGCCCGGTGGGGCGTGATGGCTGTCCTGCTGGCCTGCCTCACTCTCGGGGCGTGCAGTTCGGTCGGGTCCTATCATGGGCCGGTGCAGTGTGCGCCCTATGCCAGGCAGGTCAGTGGCATCAATCTGCGGGGGCGTGCGGCGAGCTGGTGGTGGGAGGCACGGGGCCATTACCAGCGCAGTCACAGGCCGCAGCCGGGGAGTGTACTGGTCTTCCGGGCCAGTTCCCGCATTCCGGACGGGCATGTGTCGGTCGTGAGGCGTATCCGCACGAAGCGGCGGATTGAGGTGGACCATGCCAACTGGGTGGGTGGCCGTATTGAACATGGCGTGCCGGTGGAGGATGTGTCCCCACGGGGTGACTGGTCATCAGTCCGTGTCTGGTGGGCACCGGTGGGCAGCATGGGCAGGCGGGCCTATGCAACCTATGGTTTTATCCTGCCCCCGCACTAGGGTGAGGCCGTGACATGGCAGGGCGCATGGCCTGAGGGGTTGCACAATCCGTCCGCCCCTGCCACATGAAGGATGCCTTAAACCTCATTGGGGAGAATGGTCCTATGGGTACCATGAGTCCGATTCACTGGATAATCCTTGCCGTTATTGTTCTGGTGCTGTTCGGTGGTGGCGGCAAGATCAGCAGCCTGATGGGGGATTTTGCCAAAGGGATCAAATCCTTCAAGAAGGGCATGGCTGAGGACGACAAGGATGGGGCCAGCCCGAAACCGGCTGACGAGCGTCTGTCTGCTCCACAGGCCCAGCAGACCACCAGCCAGCCGCAGGGAACGGCAGCGCATCAGCAGCCCGATGCCCGCATGGCTGATGATGAAAGCCACCGGTCTCACTGACCGGCGCGGAACGGTCCTGACCCATGATGACCTGATGATGCTGACATGACTTTCTGCACAGACTGGCGGGCCGTGCCCCGTGCCTGCTGGGGGGCGGCAGTCGCTCTGGGGAATTTTGACGGTGTGCATCGTGGCCATGTGCATCTGCTGCAGAGCCTGAGGATGGCCCGTCCCGGCTGCCGGCTGGGGGTGTTGACCTTCGAGCCGCATCCACGGTCTCTTTTCCGCCCGCAGGACCCGCCCTTCCGCCTCATGCGGCCGGAGGTGCGTGCCGCCGCCCTGAAGGAACAGGGCGTGAGCTGTCTTGTGCAGGCCGCCTTTGATGAGGCTTTTTCCCATCTGGGGGCAGAAGCCTTTGTCCGGGATGTGCTGATCGAGGGGCTTCATGTGGCCCATGTGGCCTGCGGAGCGGACTTTGCCTTCGGGCACAGGCGTGAGGGGGATGTCACGCTGCTGGAGCAGCTCCTGGTGGAGCATGGGGTCGGTGTCAGCATCGTTCCGCAGCTGGCGGATGTGGCTGGTCCTGTCTCATCCAGCCGGATACGCCGCCTCCTTCAGGAAGGCTATCCGGAGAAAGCGGCGGAACTTCTGGGGCGCAACTGGGCCATTACGGGGGAAGTCGTCAGGGGGGACCAGCGGGGCCGCCTTCTGGGGTTCCCGACAGCGAATATTGCGCTGGGGGACCATATGGAACCTGCCCGAGGGGTCTATGCCGTGCGGGTGAGGATGCCGGATGGCAGGCTCGTGCCCGGTGTGGCCAATATCGGCCGCCGCCCGACCATTAATGACGGGCGGGAGAGCCGGCTGGAGGCGCATCTGTTCGGTCTGGATGAGGACCTGTACGGCCAGACGCTCAGCGTGGAGCTGGTCGCCCTGCTGCGGGATGAAAAACGCTTCTCTTCCCTTGAAGAGCTGAAGGCCCATATCGCCGCCGATGCGGCACAGGCGAAGACGGTGCTCGGCAAGACAGGGGGTTGACCGGGCGGGCAGGCTCTCTCCATAAGTAGAGGTATTTTTCTTCCGATACTTTTGAGAGCTGGCGCATCTATTCCATGTCTGAGCCTGTAGAAAAGACCGACACCGTTTTCCGTGAGCAGCAGGAGCGTTACCGGGGGACGGTCTTCCTGCCCAAGACGTCTTTCCCCATGCGGGGGAACCTGCCGAAGCGGGAACCGGACATGCTGGCCCGCTGGGTGGAGATGGGGCTGGACAGCCAGATAGCGGACGCCGGACGCAGGGCGGACAGTGTCTTCACGCTGCATGATGGCCCGCCCTATGCCAACGGGCATATCCATATCGGTCATGCGCTCAACAAGGTGATGAAAGACGTCATCAACCGTGCCCAGCGCATGAACGGGGCGCAGGTGCGCTACATGCCGGGCTGGGACTGTCACGGCCTGCCGATTGAATGGAAAGTTGAAGAAGAATACCGCCGGAAGGGCAAGGACAAGGACGCCGTACCGGTTCTCCAGTTCCGTGCGGAATGTCGGGAATACGCCGCAAAATGGGTGGAGGCCCAGCGGGAAGATTTCAAGCGTCTGGGGATTCAGGCGGAGTGGGACAACCGCTATGTGACGATGGATTTCTCGTCCGAGGCACAGATTGCGGAGGAAATCGGCAAGTTCCTGCTCAATGGCCGTCTCTATCGGGGGCTGCGCCCCGTCATGTGGAGTCCGGTCGAGAAGACGGCACTGGCCGAGGCGGAAGTTGAATATCACGACATCATCTCGACGACCCTGTTCGTGGCCTTCCCCAATGTGAAGGACCCGACGGAAGGGCAGCTCCTTTCCGGTGCGTCAGCGGTGATCTGGACCACGACCCCGTGGACGATCCCCGTCAACCGTGCGCTCGCTGCCGGGCCGGACATCACCTACACTGTCATCCATGTTACGGGCGTGAATGAAGAGAGCCTCGTGCCCGTCGGGGCGAAGCTCATCATTGCTGAGGACCGTCTGGCAGACTTCCTGACCGGTGCTGGCATCAGCGGGCATGAGGTCCTGCATACCCTGCCCGGCAGTGCGCTGGAGGGGGCCGTGTTCGCCCATCCACTGCGGGGGAGTGGGTTCGATTATGACGTGCCGCTGCTGCTTGGTGATTTCGTCACGACCGATGCCGGTACGGGTCTGGTCCATATGGCCCCGGCTCATGGTCATGATGACTTCATGCTTTGCCGTGCCCACGGCGTGGAAGTGACGGAAGAAGTCTGTGACAACGGCACCTATGTCGAGTGGATGCCGGAACTGGGGGGCATTCATGTCTTCAAGGCGACGCAGCCTGTCTGTGACCTGCTGACACAGGTGCGGGAGCAGGCCCAGCAGGAGAAGGGTCCGGCCCGTGGGCTGATGGCCCGTGCAGAGATCATCCATTCCTATCCCCATTCATGGCGGTCCAAGAAGCCGGTGATTTTCCGGGCCACGCCGCAGTGGTTCATTGCCATGGAACCCCGTGAAGGGGATGAAGGCGGCCCCGGCCTGCGTGACCGTGCCCTGAAGGCTCTTGATGACATCAGTTTCGTTCCGGCCAGCTCCCGCCGTCGCCTGACGAGCATGATCGAGCAGCGGCCTGACTGGTGCATTTCCCGCCAGCGGTCATGGGGCGTGCCGATTGCCGTTTTCGTGGAGAAGCGTACCGGAGAGGTTCTGCGGGATGCGGACGTCATGGCCCGCATCGTGCAGAGCTTCCGGGAGCGTGGGGCTGATGCATGGTATGACACGGACCCTGCCGTCTATCTCGGTGAAGGCCGTAACCCGGAAGACTATGATCAGGTCTTCGATATTGTTGATGTCTGGTTCGAGAGCGGATGCAGCCATCGGTTCGTCCTGCATCAGGAGGGTGTGAACTATCCGGCGGACCTGTATCTGGAAGGGTCCGACCAGCATCGTGGCTGGTTCCAGTCCTCCCTGCTGGAGAGCGTGGGGGCGGAAGGCGTGGCCTCCTACAGGACGGTCGTGACGAATGGTTTCGTGCTGGACGGGCAGGGGCGCAAGATGTCTAAGTCTCTCGGCAACACCATCGTGCCTGATGACGTGACGAAGACGCTGGGTGCGGACGTGCTGCGCCTGTGGGTCCTGAACTCCGACACCAATGAAGACCTGCGGATCAGTCAGGAGATTCTCAAGCAGCAGGGTGAACTGTACCGCCGTGTGCGGAATACGCTGCGTTGGCTGCTCGGGGCACTGGATGGTTTCACGCAGGCGGAGGCCCTGCCTCTGGGCTGGGATGACGTGTCCGCTCCGGTGGATGTGGTGCTGGACAGGCTGGTGCCGGATGAAGCCGCCCGTGCCCTCCGTCACAGGGCAACGGTGAAGGCCCGCAAGGCACTGCCATTGCTGGAACAGTATATCCTGCATCGCCTGTACGAGCTGTATCAGCGTGTACAGGAGGCCGTGCGGACCCATCAGTGGAATGGCGTCTACCCGCTGCTGCATAATTTCTGCAATAACGAGCTGTCGGCCTTCTATTTCGACATCCGCAAGGATGTCCTCTACTGTGATCCGGCAGATTCCCACACACGCCGTGCCGCCCGCACCGTGCTGGATGTGCTGCACCGTGCCCTGACGACATGGCTGGCCCCGGCTCTTGTCTTCACGGCAGAGGAATCATGGCAGGCCCGGTTTGGTGAGGAAGGCAGCGTGCATCTGGAACGCTTCTTCGTGCCGGAAGAAGGCTGGCATGACCCTGAACTGGCGGAACGCTGGGAGAGCCTGCGCCAGACACGCCGCCGCGTCACCACGGCTCTGGAAGGGGCACGCCGTGAAGGGATGATCGGCTCTTCGCTGGAAGCCCAGGTCCATCTGCCCCTGACGACGGAGGAGCAGGTCGTGTCCGAAGGGATCGACTGGGCGGAACTCTGCCTTGCTTCCGAGGTTCATGTCCAGGATGGGCAGGCCGAGGATGAGGTGAAGGTCAGCCGTGCGGACGGGCAGAAATGTGCCCGCTGCTGGCGTGTCCTGCCGGATGTCGGTCAGAATGAGGATCACAGCCATCTCTGCCTGCGCTGCTTTGATGCGGTGAGTGCATGAGACTGAACGGAACGGAGCAGTCCCTGGCCCGCTGGCGGCTGATCGGGCTGGCAACGGCCCTGATCGTCCTGTTTGTGGATCAGATGAGCAAGGAATGGGTTCTCTACTGGCTGGACCTGCCATTACGGAGAACCATGCCCGTGGTGCCCTGCCTCAATTTCACGATGGTCTGGAATTATGCCGTGACGTTCGGGATGTTCGGGGGGCATGGGCGGTGGCTGTTCATTGTGATTTCCCTGCTGGCCGTGCTGGGGCTGCTGGTCGTTCTGGTCCGCTCCCGCCGCCGTCTGGTCAGTCTGTCCTGCGGGGGGATCATCGGCGGGGCCATCGGCAACGTGATTGACCGTCTCCGTTATGGGGCCGTGGTGGATTTCCTGCATTTCCATATCGGGGACTGGTCCTGGTACGTCTTCAATATTGCTGACTCTGCCATCGTCTGTGGTGTCGGGCTGTGGCTGCTGGACTCCTTTCTGGCAGAGCGTCGCAGCCGTCATGGTTAACGTGACAAGCGGCTTGCCCATTGCAGGCAGGCCCTATAGGATTGGTCATCTTCTTGTGAGTGCAGTGCGGGAACCTGTCATGCGGCTTTTTGCTCCTTCAGTTATGCGTTATTGGGTCCGGTTGGGTGTTCTGGCCGCGTTCGGGCTGTCGCTGGCTGGGTGCTCTGGCAGTGACGTGGCCCGTGGTTTCGGCCTTCAGCGCAGCCTGCCGGATGAATATACCGTAACGACCCGTGCGCCGCTCTCCATGCCGCCGTCAGAGAAGCTGGCCCTTCCGGGAGCTGCCAGTGCCAACCGCCCGGATGAAAGCCCCCGGATGCAGGCTCTGGAGACGCTGGACCCGGATGTGGCCCTGCACCCGGATGCAGGCACGGACAGTGCCGGTCAGGAAGCTCTGGTGCAGAGTGCCACATCGGCGGCCCATGCGCCGGATAATGCGGAACTTGGCGACGCTGATGCCGGTTTCGTGGACAGCCTGCTGTTCTGGCGTGGTGGCCGTGCCGGCAATGTCGTGGATGGTGAGGCGGAGAACCGCCGTATCCAGAAGGATGCAGCACTGGGACAGAATTTTACCGAGGGCGCAACGCCAACCCTGCGCAAGGGTGGCAGCAAGTAAAGGCCATTCCGCCCCCGCTTTCCGGTCAGTCCCGTTCTGCCTCATGGTCATGTGTGTGAGGAGGTGTTCGTGGTGCGGCCTGTCATCCGTCGTCTTTCCAATCATGTTGTGGACCTCATCGCTGCCGGTGAAGTGGTGGAGCGTCCGGCTGCCGCCCTCAAGGAGCTGGTGGAAAACGCTCTGGATGCCGGGGCGACACGCCTTGATGTCACGCTGCGGGGTGGCGGCTGCGAGCTGATCGAGGTCAGCGACAATGGTCAGGGCATGGAGGCTGATGAGCTGCCTCTGGCTGTGGAGCGGCACTGTACGTCCAAACTGCCGGATGATGACCTGACCTCCATAAAGACACTGGGCTTCCGTGGGGAGGCCCTGCCGTCCATCGGGGCCAGTGCCCGCCTTTTCCTGACATCACGGACCGAAACATCCGATACGGCATGGGAACTTTCCGTGCAGGGGGGTGTCATTGAAGGGCCGGTGCCGTCTGCAGGGGCTGTGGGAACCCGTGTCGTGGTGCGGGACCTGTTCTTTGCGACCCCCGCCCGCCGGAAATTCCTGAAGACGGCACGGGTAGAGGGCAGTCATGCCGAAGCCGTCATGCGGCGTGTGGCCCTGAGTGCACCGGGCTGTGCCATCAGTTTTACACTGGACGGGCGGGAGGTGTTCAATCTGCCGCCGCAGGATGTGCAGACACGTGTTGCCACCGTGCTGGGGGTACCGACGGATGGCCTGCTGGCTCTTGACGAGCAGCGGGGGGCCATGCGTCTGACCGGCTATATCTGCGGGCCGGGTGAGACCAGACGGACCGGGAACGGACAGTTCATGCTGGTCAACCATCGTCCCGTGGTGGACCCCATCCTGCGTACTGCCGTGCGGGTGGCCTATCGCCCCGTGATCGAGAAGGGGCGTTTCCCGGTGCTGCTCCTGCATCTGCAGCTGCCGCTGGACCGGGTGGATGTGAATGTCCATCCTGCCAAGACGGAACTGCGCTTTGCTGATGAGGCCGAAGTCAGGGCGTTCGTCATCGGGGCTGTCGGGCGTGCTCTGGCCCGTGGTGCGGGAGAAGGCGGGGGCATACAGGCGGACCTGGGCATCATCGGCCGCCGTGCATCCCGTGCCGCCTCCATCGGGCAGAAGGTGCCGGGGTCTTCCTATTCATATGACCATACGGGTGCGACCGGGACACCAGCGGCTGATCTCGGTTTTGGTCCGTCTGTCCGGCAGTTTCCCTCCCCGCCGGTGGCGAAGCGGCCTTCCCCCGGAAAGGCGCAGACAGCCGTCTCCGGCCTTGAGGAAAGACAGCGGACCTACGCACCATCTCCCGGCTGGGACATGGAGACGGGAGAATGCCTGGAGGGTCCGGCGACCAGCCCTGCCGGAGAGGAAGAACCGCCCGTGCAGCCGCTCGGTGTGCCCATCGGGCAGATTCATGCAACCTACATCCTGTCCATTGCCCCTGACGGAGACCTGATCCTGACGGATCAGCACGCTGCCCATGAGCGTCTGACACATGAACGCCTGCGTGCCCGTTTTGCTGAAGGTGAGGTACGGGCACAGGCCCTGCTGCTGCCGGAGGTGGTGGACCTGCCCCATGAATCAGCCGAGGCTCTGGTGCGGTGTGCGGAGGAGCTGGCCAGTTTCGGGCTGGAGATTGAGGCCTTCGGGAGTGGCAGTGTTCTGGTGCGCAGTATTCCGGCCCCGCTGAGTGGCGGGGATGTGTCCGGGCTTCTGCGGGATGTAGCGGAAGAACTTGTCCAGATGCCTGACTTTTCGGCACGGCAGACGGACAGTCTGGATGGACGGTTCGAGGCCATCATGGCCCGGATGGCCTGTCATGGCAGCATCCGTGCGGGGCGGCGTCTCAAGCAGGAAGAAATGGAGGCCCTTCTGCGGGGCATGGAGCAGCATCCCCGTGCCAATACCTGCCCGCATGGCCGCCCCACATGGCTGAAGCTGGACAGGGACGGACTGGAAAAACTGTTTGGCCGGACCAAGTAATTCCCTCCGTTCATCAGGTCATTTCACATTTCTTTGACAGGAAAACAGGTCTGTCCTCCGGTCCTGTCTATGGTTATCCGGGGGAGATGGGGGCTAGTATCCTTCCTTATTTCATGGATGTGACCTTTTCTCTCCGGTATCTGGATGATGGAAAGGACAGGAAGAGGATGGAATGGCCGATATTGTTGATGAGCTGAAGTCTGTTGTCGGAACCAGACATGTCCTGACGTCAGAGAGTGCAACCTATGGCTACCGCAAGGGATTCCGGTTCGGGGATGGCCGGGTGGAGGCCGTTGTCGTGCCGGGGTCTCTCGTCGAGCTGTGGCGTGTCTCGAAGCTGGCCGTGGACTCAGGGCGCATCGTGCTCATGCAGGCGGCCAATACCGGGCTGACGGGTGGCTCCACTCCTGATGGTGACGATTATGACAGGCCCATCATTCTTATCAGTACACGCAGGCTGAAAGGCATCCAGCTTCTGGGGGAAGGGAAACAGGTTGTCTGCCTGCCGGGAGACGATCTGTACGAGCTGGAAGACAGACTGGCTCCTTTGGGGCGGGAACCTCATTCCGTCATCGGGTCATCCTGCATCGGGGCGTCTGTCCTTGGCGGGGTGAGCAACAATTCCGGTGGGGCACTGGTGCAGCGTGGCCCGGCCTATACGGAAATGGCCCTCTATGGGCAGGTGGATGCCCAGGGCAGGCTTCATCTGGTCAATCATCTGGGCATTCGCTTCCCGAATGAAGAGGTGGCGGAATCCGTTCTGGATGCGCTGGAACATGGCCGCTACAGCCCGGATGACGTGGACTGGTCGGGCAGGCAGAAGGCTCATGATGATGACTATGTCAATCGCATCCGTCAGGTCGATGAGGCTTCACCGGGGCGGTATAATGCCGATCCGGGCCGCCTGTTTGAGGCATCCGGCAATGCGGGCAAGCTGATCGTCTTTGCCGTGCGGCTGGATACCTTCCCAGCGGCGAAGGATACGGCCGTGTTCTATATTGGCAGCAACAGGACGGACACGCTGGAGAAAGTCCGCCGCCATCTACTGACAGCTTTTGATGAGCTGCCGATTGCCGGTGAATACATGCACCGGGATGCTTTCGCCATTGCGGACAAATATGGCCGGGATACGGTGGCTCTCATCCGTTTTCTGGGGACGAAATATCTGCCTGCCATGTTCCGCATGAAGGCATGGATGGATTCTTTTGCACGGCGCATCTCATGGGTGCCGGACGGGCTGAGTGACCTGCTGATGCAGTTCGGCAGCCGGTTTCTTCCGTCTCAGGTTCCGGCCCGCATGATGGATTATCACAGGAACTATGATCATCACCTCATGCTGCGTGTCTCCGGGACGCTGGCCCAGCAGGTCCGTCCGTGGCTGAAGAGCTTCTTTGCAGAGGAGCAGGTTGAGGATGGAGCTTTCTTTGAATGCACGACACAGGAAGGCACGCTGGCTTTTCTGCACCGTTTTGCGGCGGCCGGGGCAGCCAACCGCTATGTTGCCGTCCACTCCAGAAGCACGGGCGGTATGATGGCACTGGATGTTGCCCTGCGTCGGAATGACTGGGAATGGCTGGAGCGTCTGCCACAGGAGGTGGACGATCAGCTGGTGCTGAAGCTCTATTACGGGCACTTCCTCTGTCATGTCATGCATCAGGATTATGTCGTCAGACCCGGTGTGGACCCCATGGAGGTTGAACAGAAGATGATGTGGCCTCTTCTGGACAAACGGGGTGCCCGCTATCCTGCCGAGCATAATGTGGGTCATCTCTATCATGCACCGCAGAGCATGGTGGACCATTACCGGTCACTTGACCCCTGCAACTGTTTAAATCCCGGTATCGGCCGTCAGACGAAGATGAAGAACTGGGCCGCTGAAAGCGTCTGAAATCAGAAATCGTCTTCCGTCAGCGGGACGGGTGTCAGGCTGGCTGGCAGATAGAGAGGGTGTTCGGGGCGGTGGCCTTTGCGACTCAGTCGCAGGGCCGTGACCCTGTGACCAGCCCTGAGCAGCAGGCGGGCGACTTCCGGGCCACGGTAGCGGAGTTCTTTCGCCTGTGGTGTTCCATAGGCCAGAACGATGAGGTCAGCCTGTCCGGCCATTTCCAGCAGGTAATGGTCGGTTTCCGGGCCGACAGGATCGGCAACTTCCAGCAGGCGTTTCTGGTCCGTGCAGCGATAGGCGAAACTGTTGCCGACAAACATGCCTCCATAACCCCACTGGCGGCTGTAACGCTGGCATTTGGCCACCGAGCGGTCATCCCCATATTCCGTGGCTACGGAGGGGTTCATCATGATCCACATGATGAAAGGCCTTGTCTCATCCCATGACCGCCTGAGCGTGTAACGGTAGCAGTCGCCCGGACCGGCATAGAGGGCCGTGCTGGTGACGTCATCGGCCAGACGGAGCGGTTTCGCCGTGCCGACATGATGGGGTGTCCGTGACATGCTGCTGCCTTCTCTGTCCGTCAGGGTGCGCCGGGAGGGATGGTGATGCAGTCCATGGTGCCACGCAGGCGTTTGCAGGCTCCCGTGGCCTGGCTGTGTGTCAGGTTGATCAGGCGGGCACGGTATAATGTTCCCCTGACGGTACGGACCGGCATGACGTGAACGGTTGCATTGTCCGCAATGGGTGTGATGCGGGGGCGCAGCTGTGTGGCAACCATGAGGGCCTGTCGCTCGCCACCGTAACTGCCCAGCTGGATGGCCCAGTCATGGGTTGATTCAGCAACCATGTCCGTGGCGCCTCTCCGGCTGGCAGGGGCATCGGCCAGCGGAATGGAACGGATGCGCAGGGTGTTCCCGTCCGTTTCAGGGGAAGGATTCTGGGGTGGAGCCACACGCGGGCGGGCTGGAACGGCGGGACGTGGCTGTGGAGCAGAGAAGCCACGGGCAGCCCAGGCCGCCCGGATGTCCTGTGTTTCGGCTGTCTGCACGACCTGTTCGGTACTGGTTTCGCTGCTGCTGTCCAGCGGTGTGTCCTCACTCATGCTGCGGGGGACCTGAGCTGTCCTGTCATGGCGGGCCACGATGAGGTCATTGCGGGACCGTTCGCGAGGCCATATGCCCATGATTTTCGGGGCAATGGCGGCAACATAGTTGCGGGTTTCCCGTGGAAGGGCACGGTTCTGGCGGAGGTAGTGATCCAGGCTGCCGGGGCCATAATTATAGGCAGCGAGGAAGCCGGGTGACCCATAGATGTCGTACATCTGGCGGATATAGGCTGTCCCGGCGAGAATGTTGTCGTGCGGGTCGTAAGGGTCTGGCCCCAGATTGTACTGGGCACGCAGGTCATCATAGGCCGGTGGCATGATCTGCATGAGTCCCATGGCTCCGGGCGTGGAGGTGATGAAATTGCCGTAGCGGTCATAGAGGTGGCCGCCGGATTCCTGATGCATGACAGCCCGAATCCACTCGGTCGGAACATCGAACCGGCTGGAAGCTTCATCGATATACGGTCCCCACGGGTCGCTGTCCGGCCCGGGTGGCGTATAGTGGGACCGGGCATGAGCCTGATAGTCTGCCTGTTCTTCCATGACGGGCATGGTCGGGCCATTGACGCTGGGCTGGGTGGCGCAGGCTGCCAGAAGGGCAGGAAACAGCAGTGCCAGACAGAGGCGGATCATGCGCACGGGGGAAGAAGGGGCGGCAGAGCGTATCATGGGGGTTTCCTGAGCAGGGACATGCATGAGGCTTCCTCCCCTATCATGGAAATGATTCAGGGCAGAGATGAGGTTGGGTTTTATAAGTAAACATCATGTTATAAAAGGGGTTTGCAGGGAGACAGGGATTGAAAAGTGTCCGGAAACCGGCGTATTGCGGGGATGAATGTCTCACTGGCGGCCACATGACTGCTGTCATGCCGTGGCCTTCATGTGGAGCTGTGGCGAGTCACAGGCTTATCATATAGGGGAAAAGGTACAGAAGATGTCTTACGCTGCACTGGATGCTGGCCGGGTTGCCGGAGCTGCCGAGCGGGCCTTGCAGACACTGGCTGCGGAGAAGGAGACATCTGACGTACACCAGCGCAAGACGATCCTGATAGAGCGTATTCATGCTCTTGCAAAGGCTGCCGCAGAGACGGTGGGTCAGGGTACCGTGACGCTGACCTCGGAAGAGTTTTGGCTGATTTCCAAAAACTGGTAAATGAGGCCTTAACCAGTTAAGGCAGGGTGAATGACCGACCATATTGTTCTGACAGATTGGGTATTGGGGAGCGTTGAGGGATGAAGTGGTTTTTTGCGATTACGGAGGCGACGTTGGGGAATGACCCTGATCATGGCTTCATCGACTGTATCCGGGTGGCCGTGCAGTCTGCCCGTGAGAACACGACGCTGATTCCGCATATGGTGTTCGACGGCAATGAGTGTGATTTCACACGGGAGATGCGGGCTGCGGGTGTGAATGTCATTTTCCATCGTCTGCACTTCTATGACCGTCTGCTGGATGCTCAGCGTCGCCTGAAGCCGGAATGGCCAAATTACATCCTTACGGCTGCCGGGGCTTTCATGCGCTTGGAGCTGCCTCTGCTGGAGCAGGATGATCAGTACGTTCTGTATACTGACTGTGACGTGATGTTTATGAAGGATCCGCAGGTCGAGTTTTGCAAGCCGGAAATTTTCGCGGCCTGTGGCCAGTTTGGAAAGCAGGACTACTATGTGGACATGAATTCGGGGGTCATGGTGATGAACCTCGAGCGCATGCGCCGTGACCTGCCAGCTATGGTGGATTTCCTGTGTGACAATCTTGATTATGTTGCCGGGTACGATCAGGAGTTGTTGCGTATCTTTTACAATGCCCAGTGGAGTCCGCTTTCCGCCCGGTTCAACTGGAAGCCGTACTGGGGCGTGGATGATCATGCTACCATCGTGCATTTCCATGCGGCCAAGCCGCCAGCAGCACGGCATCTTCTGGATGACCCGGCCTATCGTGAGCATGACCATGTTTTCCATGCATGGCGTCACTGGTTCTTCCAGAATCCGGCAGGTTATGGCTATTACGTCCCGCAGTGGGAAGCCTATCTGGAAAAGGCCCGTCAGGAATATAGGCCTGACATGGTTAATGAATTTGATGCCCTGCGCATAGACGGCTGAGGTACGGTCCTGCTACCTTCGAGTGGCCGCCTGGGTGTGGAGTGGCTCTCCTTCATGGAGGGCCATTTTTGTATTCGAGTCCGGTTTTTCCGGTTCAGTCGCCGGGGGACTGGGCCAGCTGCTCCGTTGCCGGTGTGGTGCGGGCATGACGCTCCAGCCAGCGGCCCAGCGGGCGGGCTATGGCAGGGCCAAGCGTGATGACGGCCACCATGCGCGCTGTCTGCATGGCGATGATGAAGGGCAGGGCGATCGGTATGTTGGCACTGATGACGATGATGGTATCCAGCCCGCCGGGGCTTGTGGCCAGATAGGCACTCAGAAGATCAATTCTGGCAAAATGGGCTACGGGAAATGCCAGCAGCGCACAGATGGCGATGAGTATGGCTGAAGAAAGCGCAACAGCTGGGATGGAGCGCAGGGCATAGCGCAGGACCGGTGCGGTAAAGCGCAGACCGATGGACCAGCCGATGGTCAGATAGGCCGGAATCCGTATCCAGAAGGGGGCACTGATCTGGAACAGCCCGCTCAGCTGGGCCGTGGCTCCGGCGAGAATTGTCAGGAGCAGTGTTGCTGCCGGGGAGCGCAGCCTGAGACCGATGACCGTACTGACGGCAATCAGCAGCAGGGTGGGCAGAAGATCACCCCGGACAGGCGGCGGCGCAATGCTGGCCTTGTGGCTGGTGCGTATGACGATCCATGAGACCAGAGAGGTGGCCACGGCCACCATGATGACCCTGAAATAGAGCATGAAGGCGGTCAGCCGTGAATCAGCTCCGAAGGAGCTGCACAGCATGACCATGGTGGAGGCCGCTCCGGGTGATGTGCCCCACAGGGCCGTCGTACCGGGCATGACACCAAACCAGGCAAGTCCCGCCCCTGTGGTGAAGCTGACAACAATGACTGACAGGACACTGAACAGCACCAGTGCCCAGTGCGACAGAATGTGATGGAGTACGGAAAAGGTCAGGCTATTGACGACGACGCAGGCCAAGATGGCCTGTGCCATCGTGAAGAAGACGGGCCTGATGGTCACGCCACGATTCTTGATGGACATGATGATGCCCGCCACCATGGGGCCGAGCATCATGCCCGCCGTCAGATGAAGCAGAAGGAACAGGCCGGAAATCAGGGCGGAAAAAAAAAGAAGTCCCGTCCACCGTATCATGCAGGACCGCCAGAGGGGGGACGATGGGGTCACATGTCCGGTCACCCTGTTCAGCTGCTTTTGCCGTCGGAGGATGGTTTCTTGCGGAATGCTGCCAGACTGACAACTTCGGCTCCCTCATGGGAGGAGTCCCCGTGAGTGGAGCCGGTTTCTGCGTCGTGGCTGCATGTCAGGGGGTGGAGCTTGTGGATTCCGGCCGTGTCGATATCGGTCAGGCCGTCTTCAGCGGAAGAGGGTTCCTCTGTCTCATCATCCGGACGGAACGTGAAATGAAGGACCAGATGAATGTGCGGGTCCGCAAAGGCCGTGATGGCCCTGAAGGGAATATGCAGCGTGCTGGGAATACCCCCAAAGGACAGGCCGACCGACATGGAACGGTTTTTATGATCGAGTATCAGGTTCTGGAACTGATGCTGCAGGACGATGGTCATTTCTTCCGGGTAGCGTTCCTTTAGGCGGGCGGGGATGTCCACGCCCGGAACACCGGTGCGGAAGGTCATGTAGAAATGATGATCTCCCGGCAGGCCATGTTCACTGACATATTCCAGTGCGTTGAGCATGACGTTGCGCTGGGCTTCTTCTATCCATCTATCATAAGGGAGGAGACTTGCGGGAATGGAAGGACCGAACCCGTCCGGGCCGTTGGTATCGTCACTCATCGAGGGAGACCATCACCTGTTGCATCTGAAAGTATTTCAGGTGTGCGACAGGCAGCGTGAAATCGCAAGGGTCCAGATCTGATATTCTGTTTATTAAGGGATGGTGTCTCAGAAATGAGACAGGTGGGGGGGCTTCTGTTGCCCGGTGCACCCCCCGGACCGCGCTTATCGCTTATGCAGCAACAGCGAGCACCTCAGAGTTATCGTTGGCACTTGTAAAGTCAGCCCGATGACGGCGGAACAATACCGGGCAAAAAGTAGATCTTTACCATGCGTGTCGAGCCTGTTTCGTCCCCATAGCGTCAGCCCGTGAAGCTGATGGTGGAGACGCCGGGCACTGCCCCCGGGTCCACAACACTTATTTCATCTACCGTTTATCGCCATAGCCAAGGCCGAAGCCTCCAGCAGGAAAGACCATAGGCTTTTTCCCCTGTGGTGGCAAGGTGAAACGGGCTTTCATTCTGCCATCCAGATGGCTACATCTGTAGCCGAGGGAAGCGGGCAGTCGTGCTGATCTGCTTTTATGAATCATCCGGTACAGCCGAGCGAGTGGGAGAGACCGTCATGGCCCTGACAGAAGAACAGCGTTCCGAGATAGAGGCCGTGCGTGCCGCTCCTTACCAGACAGTCCGGCCCACCGTCCCGGCCATGGAAGAGCTTCTGTTCGAGCCGTTCCCGCTGCTGGATCATGGTTTCATCCGTGTCGTGGATTATATGGGGGATGATTCGGCCGTTGTGCAGGCGGCGCGTGTTTCCTATGGCAGGGGGACCAGGAAGACATCTGAAGATGCCGGACTGATCCGCTATCTGATGCGGCACCGCCATTCCACGCCTTTTGAGATGTGCGAGATCAAGTTCCACGTGAAACTGCCGCTTTTCGTGGCCCGGCAGTGGATTCGCCATCGTATGGCCAGCGTGAATGAATATTCCGCCCGCTATTCCGTGCTGGACCGTGAATTTTATCTGCCGGAGGCCACGCAGATCGCCGCCCAGAGCAGGGTCAATCATCAGGGGCGGGGCGATGTTCTCAGTGCCGAGACGGCGCAGGAGGTCCTGTCCATTCTCCAGCGTGATGCGCTGCAATGTTATGGCGATTATGAGCAGATGCTCGACCCGGAAGGGATGGCTGTGGCCCGTGAGCTGGCCCGCATCAATCTGACACTCAATACCTATACGCAGTGGTACTGGAAGATTGACCTGCATAATCTCATGCACTTCCTGGCCCTGCGGGCGGATTCCCATGCCCAGTATGAAATCCGTGTCTATGCCCAGAAGATGATCGAGATTCTCAGGGCATGGGTGCCGCATACGGCGCAGGCTTTTGAGGAATACCGTCTCGGAGCCTACAGCTTCTCGGCCAGCATGCTGAAGGTTCTGCGCCGTCGTCTTGCTGGTGAGACGGTCACGCAGGAGACATCCGGCCTCACGAAGCGTGAATGGACGGAAATGCAGGCTGTTCTGGAAGGCTGATCTTGTCCCGTTCTGATCCCTTTCATGATGATGAAGACCGGCCAGCCGGTCCCGTTCAGGATGCTGAAGCCCTGTTGCGGGAAGGGCGACGGTTCCAGATGGAAAACGGCATCCCGCCGCTGCTGGGGCGTAAACCCCGTTTCTGGCCCTGGGCCGTGCTGGCTGTGCTGCTGATGGTCCTGTCTCTGGGCATAGAACTGTTCTGGCCGCTGCCGGGACGGCATGGCCCGTTGCCGGAATGCGGGCAGGCTGGCGTGGGGACCGTGTCCTGCCAGAATACGCAGGCACAGGGGCCTGCGTCCCATATGTCCGGCAGGTAGGCTGACTGCCTATGCGGGGCGGGCTATGCTGCGCCCCCGTGCTCCCAGAGTAAGGAAGCTGTCCGTCAGCCGCTGGATGACGCTGGCTTCCCCGGCTCCCATCCAGCGGCGGATGTCATAATATTTCTTGAGAGGGCGTCCCGTATTCGGTGAGACCTGATGGGCGAAGGCCTCTTCATGTTCGGTCATGTACTGGGCGACACCCCGTGCGTAGGCAAACTGGGTGTCCGTATCAATGTTGAACTTGAATACGCCATGACTGACAGCCTGCCGGATGGCGTTTTCTTCCGACCCCGAGCCCCCATGAAAGACCAGCGGGACAGGGTTGGGGCCTGTACGGAGCGTTTCGGAAACGAGGGTCTGGGACTCACGCAGGATGTCCGGGCGGAGGCGGACATTGCCGGGGGCATAGACACCATGCACGTTCCCGAAGGATGCGGCGATGGAGAGCATTCCCAGAGGGGACAGTGTTTTCCATGCCGTCAGCACGTCATGCGGGCTGGTATAGAGGGAGGCCTTGTCGGTGTGGTCGTGCAGTTCCGTTCCGATGCCGTCTTCTTCGCCGCCCGTCATGCCCAGTTCGATCTCTAGACCGATTCCGAGCGGTGCCAGTTTCCTGATGAGGGTCTCTGCCGTGGCGATGTTGTCGGGTACGGACTCTGTTGAAAGGTCCAGCATGTGAGAGGAGAACAGGGGCTGGCCTGTCCGGTCATGATGATGGCGGCTTTCTTCCACCAGCCCGTCAATCCAGCCCAGCAGGGGGCGGTTGGCGTGGTCCGTGTGCAGGATGACGGCCACGCCATGATGACGGGCCAGCAGGTGCACATGCTGGGCCAGGGCCGTGGCACCGAGAATCTGTGCCTGTCTTTCATCGGGCAGGGACTGGCCTGCGTAGAAGCGTGCCCCTCCGGCGGAAATCTGGATGACAATGTCCGACCGGTTGGCCCGTGCGGCTGCCAGAACGGCATTGGCCGCCGTGGAGCTGCTGACATTGACGGCAGGCAGGGCATACCCCCCTGCACGGCAGGCTGCCAGCAGAGTCCTGTAGGTGTCTCCACTGACAACACCTGGCGGGATGAGGGCTGGCTGGCGGGGGGTGGAAGAAGGGAAGGAGGGCGTCATGGCGTGTCTCGGGCTGGAGAGGACGGAAGAGGGCGAATCATCACGAAGGGCGGCGGTTCTGCCAGTCTGATATATTTTGCCGGGAAACAGGACTATAAAGGTCCAGAGTAATTGAATTGTGTAAAAGGGTACTCATTTCATGGGTATCTGATAAGAGAGGCGTTATGACACGGAATGACCTTATGATGATCGAAACAGAAGATACGCCCAATCCGGCAACACTGAAGTTTCTGCCGGGGCGTGACGTGACGGGTGACCGTCCTTCCGTCGATTTTGCGGAAGCCAGTGTCGTGGCGGGGCGGTCTGCTCTGGCGGATTCCCTGTTCGGCATGGCTGACGTGAAGCGTGTCTTTCTGGGAAGTGACTTTGTTTCCGTCACGAAGGATGACGGTGCTGACTGGGGAACGCTGCGCCCGCAGATTCTGGTGGCCCTGACGGATTTCTTCAAGGGGGGGCAGCCTGTCCTTGCAGAAGACATCGCTGCCCCGGAGGCTGACATTTCGCCTGAAGATGCCGACATCGTGGACCGTGTGAAGGAGCTGCTCGATACACGGGTGCGCCCTGCCGTGGCCAGTGATGGTGGCGACATCGTCTTCCGTGGTTACCGGGAAGGTGTGGTGTATCTGAGCATGCAGGGGGCCTGTTCCGGCTGTCCGTCATCCCGTGCCACGCTGCGTCATGGGGTGGAGAACATGCTGCGTCACTATATCCCGGAGGTGACGGCGGTTGAACCTGTAGAGGAGTAAGAGCCGATGACGGCATCACCAGCCCCGGAGGGGCAGCAGCTAGTCGAGGGGCGGGGAGATGTGACGGCCAGTCCGGTGCTGGCCGAAGAGCTTTTCACCCGCTGCCGTACGGCGGAAGCCTTTTCTGACCGTCCGGTGGGTGATGATGTGCTGCATCGTCTCTATGATCTGCTCAGGCTGGGGCCGACATCGGGCAACTGCTCCCCGGCCCGTTTTGCTTTCCTGAAGACGGAGGAGGCCCGGCAGAAAATCCGTCCGGCCCTCTCTCTGGGGAATGTGGACCGGGCCATGACGGCACCGGTGCTGGTTGTCGTCGGGTATGATCCGCTGTTTTTTGAAAAATTTGAGACACTCAATCCGATGCCCGGTCTGCGGGACTGGTTCGCAGCGGATGTCGGGCTGGGTGATGAGACAGCCTTCCGCAATGGTACCCTTCAGGGAGCCTATCTCATCATGGCGGCCCGTGCGCTGGGGCTGGCCGTGCGGCCCATGTCCGGCTTTGACGCCGTGATGGTGGAGGAAGAATTTTTCCGGAAACAGGGCTGGCGGGCGAATTTTCTCGTGGCCCTTGGTTATCCGGAAGGGGATGTGTCCTCTCCCAGGGCACCCCGTCTGCCTCATGAGGAGGCCTGTCTGTGGCTGTGAGGCCGGAGCGGTGCCTTGTTCTCAATGGGGCTGGAGCCGGGCGCGGGAAAAGCAACCTGATTGCCCTGCTGGAGCAGGGTGTCGTGGTGGATGAGCAGGTACTGTCCGGGCGTGGGGCTTCGGAGCGGTTTGCACCAGCCGTACAGGCCATGCTGGCCCGTTCGGGCTGGGATAAGCCACCGGAGAGGGTAGTGGCCGTGGTCGGGCCGGGGTCTTTCACCGGGCTGCGGGCTTCCCTGTCCCTGGCCGCAGGGCTGGTTCGTGGATGGAACTGTCAGGGTATTGGCGTACGGCTGGGTGATGCTTTGCGGGCCACCATGCAGCGTGAGGATGCGACCATCCTCTGCCTTGCCCGTCGGAGGCGTGTTTTTGTCGATCCGCCGGGCCGGAAGGCTTATGCCCTGCCTGTTCCGGAGATTCAGCCGGGCTGCTGGCCTGCCGTGGCAGGGGATGCGGTCTATGGTGAAGATGCCCTGCCCGAGCTGAACGGGTCACAGGGAGAGGCCCTGCTGGGGCATCAGGTGATTCGTCTGCCTCATGCGGTTCCGACGGCTGCGGGTATTTTCGAGGCATCCTGTCAGGCGACCACTCATGGTGATGTTCAGTCCCATGCGCTGGAGCCGCTTTATGTTGACCCGCCAGAGGCTAAGCCCCCGGCTGGGGGCCTGAGGCCAGCACCACGGTAATGTCCGCAGAACCGCATCCAGCAGAACAGGGGCCATGTGTTGTTGAGCTGAAAGAAGCAGGGCCGGAAGCGGCAGAGCTGCTGTCCATCCTGCATCATGCGGCCTTTGAAGGGCGGGAGCCGTGGGATGCTGCGGCGTTCGGTCAGATTCTGGGCATGCCGGGCGTGGTGGTCTGGTTGGCCTGTGTGTCACAGTCTGAAGAGGCCGTGCCGGTTGGTTTTATTGTCAGCCGTCATGTAGTGGATGAGGGCGAGATTTTAAGTGTGGGTGTTCATCCCCAGTGGCAACGCCGTGGTATTGCACGGGTACTTCTTGCCCATCTTGTGGGAAGGGCCAGCCAGATAGGCGAGACCCTGTTTCTGGAAGTGCGTTTCAGCAACAGGGCGGCTTCCAGCCTGTATGAGCAGACGGGTTTCTGGCAGGTGGCCGTGCGTCCCCGTTATTACGAAGATGGCGAGGATGCCCGTCTTCTGAAGTGGTCGCCTCGGTAAGGGGGACCTGTTCCCAGTATTCTAAATATGACCTGTGATTCTGGAATGGATGTCATGCCTTCAGGGAATATCCATGTCGTAATGGCGTGCTAATCGCAGATGGCTTTCATATTATTATTTTGTAGTAACCTTCTGTTCATGCCGGGTTCTGTAATGGTGCAAGGCCAAGAACTCCCTGGCCATGTGGTGAAGGAATTTCTTGGGGAATGATGAGAATTTGTGAAAAAGTTAATATTTACCGATAAAATATAGTGTTATTATATCTCCCTCCTCAAGTTCAGTCATTCAATATAACATGACGTTTCAGAAAGGTTTTCTATACAGCTTTCGGAGGTCCTTATCCTATCAACAAGTAGTTACTATTACAGAGAAGGATTTTTTCTTGTTGTCTTTTGATACCATCCGTTATAGATCGAACTAAATTTCTTGGGAGATAACTATTTTATGTCGTCTGAGACAGAAACACATGACCTACGGCAGCTGACAGCGCAGATCATTACTGCTTACGTGAGCAGCCATGATGTTGCATCTGAGGCCCTGCCTGATCTGGTCCGTTCCGTTCATGCTGCTCTTGCCGGTGCCGGTACCCCGGTTGAGGCAGAACTGGAGAAGCCCGTTCCTGCCGTGCCGCCTCGCAAGTCCGTCTTCCCTGATTACATCATCTGTCTGGAAGACGGGAAGAAACTGAAGCTTCTGCGCCGTCATCTCAAGACAGCCTACAACATGACCCCGCAGGAATACCGTGAGCGTTGGGGCCTGCCGCCGGAATATCCGATGGTCGCGCCGAATTACGCCAATCATCGCTCATCCCTTGCACGGCGTATTGGTCTTGGCCGTCGTCGTGAGGATAGTGTTGATTAGAGTTACTTGAATATGGTGGTAAAAATAAGTTGTGCCTGTTTTTTTGGAGCATAGTTTCTTAGAGCGAAAAAAGATGTCTTCAAGTTGTGTTGCGGATTGGACAAAGCGTATCCTAATCGGGTAGATCATAAGTTATGGAGATGAGCGTAAAGAAAACGAGGCGTGGAAGAGTCGCATCCGGGGTAGCAGGGGAGGATTCCTCTATTGCGCGTCTCTGCGTTAAGCACGGTTTGAAAATGACGGGGCAGAGGCGTGTGATTGCACAGGTGCTTTCTGAGGCAGAAGATCATCCTGACGTGGAGGAGTTGTACCGTCGGGCCTCGGAACTGGATAGTCGTATATCTGTTGCGACTGTGTACCGGACGGTGCGTTTGTTGGAAGAAAAGGGTATCCTGGAACGGCGGGATTTTGGGGGAGGACGTGCTCGATATGAGGCGAGTGAGAACGGGCATCATTATCATTTGATTGATATTGATAGCGGTAATGTTATTGAGTTTGAGAATGATGATTTGCTTGGCTTGTTAGCAAGGATTGCGGCAGAGTTAGGGTTCGATCTGATGTCCCATCGGGCGGAGTTGTTTGGGCGGCGTACGGCTCTACAGGGGGGGGGAGAGGTTTCTTTTTCGACGAAAAATAAGAAGAATCCCAGTCCATCAGGCCTGACACGGGAAGTGGATTAGTTTCGTATGACCGAAAAGAATGTGTCAGATATCGTTGGGGGTGTGGGTATTGCCTCCCGAGATGTAGAGGGATTTGCCAGTAGCAGGAAGGCACAGCGGCAGATGGACACCCTGGCAACTCTTGCTCTCAATCGTGAGGGTGGTTTTCAGGAGTTGCGGGGTGGGAGCCTGGGGGTTCGCCTCGCAGCGACTGAAGAAGATATCCGGGCCGCACAGGCCCTGCGGTATCGTGTGTTTTTTGAAGAAATGGGTGCCCATCCCAGTGAGGAGGCCCTGAGAACCCGTCTTGATGCGGACAGGTTTGACGAGATTGCAGACCATCTGCTGGTCGTGGACCATGCCCTTGGGACAGGTGCAGCATCGGTCGTGGGGACGTACCGTCTGCTGCGTTCAGACGTTCTGGGGCCGGAAGGGCGTTTCTATACGGCGGATGAGTATGACATTTCCTGCCTGACGGATTTTTCAGGCCGTCTGCTGGAGGTGGGACGCTCCTGCGTGGCCCGGGAATATCGTGGCCGTGCCGCCATGCAGCTTCTCTGGCGGGGTATTGCCTCGTACATCTTCCTGCACAGGATCGACATACTGTTCGGCTGTGCCAGCCTGCATGGCACGTCGCCGGATACGATGGGCGAAGAGCTGACATGGCTATATCATAACCATCTGGCTCCGCCTGCGCTGCGCGTGAAGGCCTTGCCGGAGCGTTATGTGGAGATGCGCCGGATGGACCCTGCCATGCTGGACCGCCGTTCCTGTCTCAACAAGCTTCCGCCTCTCATCAAGGGCTATCTGCGTCTTGGTGGTTATGTTGGTGATGGCGCGGTCGTGGATGAACAGTTCAATACTACCGATGTGGCAGTACTGGTGAAGAGTGAACTGCTGGCCGACAAATATTACCGTCATTACGAGCGTCGTCTGAAGGACGCTCTGGACTAAGGGTCCCATATGTTCATGAAGGCACTGTGCGTCTTTCCGCAGCAGGGAGGATGGCGCAGTGCCATTTCCATGCTGGTCCTGGGGATGCTGGCAGCATTGGCCCTGCCTCCCCTGCATGTCATTTTCATAGTGCCGCTGGCTCTGGGGTTGTTCTATCGGGCCGTGAGTGAGGCTCCCAGTCACAGATGGGCTGCCCTGTGGGGCTTCCTGTTTGGCATGGGGTATCATACGGCCGGGCTGTACTGGCTGACCAACGCCATCCTGACCCGTGTGCATGAGTTCTGGTGGGTGGTGCCTTTCGCAGCTCCTGGTGTTGCCTTGCTGATCGCACCACTCCTGATGGTTCCGGCCGTACTCTGCCGACTGGTGCCGGAAGGCTGGCCGCGGGTGATGCTGTTTGCTGGAACATGGACACTGGCCGATATGGCACGGGTATTCTATTTCTCCGGCTTTCCATGGAATCCGCTGGGAAGTGCCCTTGAACTGTCAGGGGGGCTGGGTAACTGGCTCATCCAGCCTGCATCCCTGATCGGGGTGGACGGGCTGACACTCATGCTTGTTCTGGCCTCGCTGGCTCTGTGGCAGGGTGGACGGGCTATCATGGCTGTTGGTGCCTGCGCCTTCATCTGGTGTGGCTGGGGGGCATGGCGTGCCAGTCATGACGCCGTGTTGGCCCGACATGTCAATCCGACGGTGGTCATCGTTCAGGGTAACGTGCCGGAGACTGAGGTTCTGGAGCGGGACAGTGCCCTGGCCCAGTTCAGGGCTTATCTGAAGCTGACGGAAGAGGGGGTAAGGCAGGCACGTCAGCTGGTGCCCGGCCGTCCCGCCGTGGTCGTGTGGCCGGAATCGGCATTTCCCGGCCTGCTTGATGAAGATGAAGGGGCACGTCAGGCCATTGCGGCGTCCGCATCCGGCTCTCCAGTCCTTCTCGGGTCGGACAGACGGGCCGATGGTCCGGACCGCTGGTATAACAGTCTGATGGCCCTGGCTCCGGACGGGCACATTGAAGCCACTTATGACAAAAGCCGCCTTGTGCCGTTCGGGGAGTATGATCCCTGGATAGTGCCGTTTCATCTGCTGCCAGCGGAGGTGGTGCCAGGGCCGGGGCTGATGACATGGTCGCTGCCACAGATCGGCCGGGTTGGTCCCATGGTCTGTTATGAGATCGTGTTTTCGGGTGGTGTTGTGGCTCCCGGCAAGCGGCCTGACTGGCTGCTGACGATTTCCAATGATGCCTGGTATGGCAACAGTGCGGGGCCGCGCCAGCATCTGGCCACTGGCCGTATGAGGGCTGTGGAAGAGGGGCTGCCGGTTGTTTTTGCCAATAATCGGGGGGTGTCTGCCATTTACGATGCCCGTGGCCGGGAAGTGGGAAGAACGGGCTGGGGGCAGGAGCAGGTCCTTGTCCGGCCTCTGCCGGGGCCTGAAGGGCCGACCCTGTTTGCCCTGCTGGGACGCTCGATCCCCTGCTGTCTCTCTCTTCTGCTGGTGGGGCTGTCCATTGGCCTGCGTCGGACGGGATGCCGCAGACGGCGGCTGTTCAGGAGCCGATCACGGTAAAAGTGTGGGTCGCAAATAATCTGTTGTTCATATTTATGAATAAAGAGTAAATTTTTACGACCTGTTCTTATGGAGGTTTGGGATTGATGACAGAGCTGGCTTCGTCTGTTGACGCACATGTAGGCAGACGTATCCGTCTCTTTCGGGGACTGCGGAAATATTCACAGGAGAAACTGGCCAAGGCCCTTGGCATCACTTTCCAGCAGATACAGAAATATGAACGGGGGGCGAACCGGATCGGAGCCGGCCGACTGTATGAACTGCCCAGATACTTGGCGTGCCGGTCGGATTTTTCTTTAAAGCGGATAGTGGCATTGAACTGCTCATGCTGCCGGAAACGCTGGAACTGGCCAGGGTCTATTATAGCATCAAGGATGAAAAGACCCGCCAGCAGCTCATGAACTTCATTCGGGAGGTGGCCGAGCGTTCGTCCTGAATCACCTATTCGCGGCGCAGGATCGTGTCATTGAGAAATGAGCTGAAGCGGCCGGCCCGGTAAGCCGTGCGGAGCGCATCTTCATCATATTCCCGTTTCACCCATTCAATGAAAGGCAAGCGACCTTCCGCCGTTTTCTGGTAGAGCAGGAAAAAGGCATCAAGAATGCCCGTGCGGGAACGGCGGAAATGCAGGAAACGCCAGTGCAGATGCTTCAAGGCTTCCGCGGCCGTTCCGCCTTCAAACAGGATGACCAGCCCGCTGGCAAGACCGGCCCTGTCCGCACCGGATTTGCAGTGCAGAAGCAGGGGAAAGCGAGCCGTGCTGTAAAGCTGGTGAAACCGCAAGATACGGTCCTTGTGGGGAGCGTTGCGGCTTTCAAAGGCCATGTCGAGATAGGGAAGGCCGAGTGTTTCACAGCGTTTCCGCCCGAGGGCATCAGCCCCGCATTGCCGGTGCCCGCGCAGATTGATGACCATGACCAGGCCCAGTGTCTTCTTCCAGCGGCGCAGGCGGCCCGGTGTGGGATGGTTGCTGCGCCAGACACGTCCCGGCACCACGGGGGCCAGATTGGTCCAGACCAGCCGGAGAATGGCATGGTCCACGAACAGCGCATCACGCCAGGCACGACACCGCTGCATGGGAGAAGAAAGGGCACCTTTGAACATGCCCGTTCTTTTCACGGCTGCGGGTCTTCGTCAATTGGACAGAAATGCTATAAGGCAGAGGTCATGCCGTTGCGTTTCTCCCTTTTCCCCCCTGTCCGCCCGGGTCACCGGGTGCTGTGGGTCTGCCTGATGGGCTGTGTCCTGCTGACAGGCTGTGCGGCGGAAGAGGATGACGATGCTCCCAGACACCTCCCGAAAGCCGACATGACGGAAGCCTATCCGAAGAAGCCATTCCGGGAGCTTCACCATCCCATGCCTCCCTATTCGGGTGGCATGGTGCCGATGGTGCAGGCCATCCAGCCGACACCGGATGAAATTTCCGGGCGTACCGTCCATACAGCTGATGGCGGTAGCGGGGCCAGTGGTGGTGGAGGTGGCAGCGGCAGTGGTCTGCCTCATTTCCCGGCCCAGACACATACCGAAGCCTCTTATGGTTCGCCACCAGCCCGGGATTCACGGTGAGGCGGGCAGCTCCGGGCCGGATGGCAGGAAGAGAGCCGGAAGGGCGTTCATCCCCTGGTGGCCTGTCCGGCATCCAGCCGTGTGGCCTGTTCCGGCAGCATGACAGGGATGCCGTCACGCACGGGGAAGGCCAGCCCTGCTTTGACGCTGATGATGCTGTTGCTTGTAGGGTCGTAATGCACTGGCCCTTTCGTGACGGGACAGACAAGGCGGGCCAGAAGTTCTGGGGAGGGAGCTGGGTTCGTCATGGTGCTTTCCTGTTCAGGCTGTTACGATACAGCCAGCATAAAAGCCCTATAGGCGGAGTACCAGTCCCACGGATGGTCCTCTTTCTGGGCCTAGTGGGAGAGGGCCTTCAGCAGCTGGTGGACACGTTCGGTCGGGCCGCTGCATTCCAGCATGGCCTGTTTTGTGTCTGCCGAGAAGGGCAGTAGCATGGGCAGCATTGTCAGCAGGGTGTTGTCATCCAGTTTCTTCAGATTGTCCCAGTTTATGGAGATCATGTGACGCTGCCCGTAATCTTTCAGCACGATGGCGAGGTCCTGACGGTCAAGATGCAGGGCCGGACATTCCAGCAGGTCGTGAGAGAAGGGGATGGCATTGATGCGTCCTTCCCGCCAGCCCCGGTCCGTCAGCCGGTCCTGCAGGAGACGGAAGCGGCATACCCCCGTGAGCGTGATGAAGAACTGCCCGCTTTCCTGCTCCATGAAGGAGGTCACCCGGCCGATGGTGCCGACCGATTCCAGCGGGGGCATCATGTCGCCATAACAGGTGGCGGCGGTGGGCTGGATGATGCCGATGAGGCGGTGATGGGCGAGGCTGTCTTCCAGAAGGGTCAGGTAGCGGGGTTCGAAGATGGTCAGGGGAAGCTGCCCCTGCGGCAGAAGAATCGTGTCTCCTAGGGGCAGGAGGCCAATACGGGGGGGAATGTCTGCCAGTGTCATGTCCGTCAGGGCAGAAATGCGTCGCCTGGGTCCGGACATGACATCATGGGTTGGAGTGCGTGAATCGGGCACGGGAGCATCCTCCGGTGGGGGTGGGAAGGGACCGCATATGGGGACAGTTTTCCCTGCTGGCGGTCAGTGTTACGGAAGGGCGGCTCTCATGAGAAGAGCAGTGAGGACAGCCTGCGGCGGGCGGCTAGAGTGGCGTGGTCTGTCATGCCCCATGCCTCAAAGAATTTCAGCAGCTCGGCTCTGGCGGACTGTCCGGCTCCGTCCTTGTCTCTGGCGATGATGTCCAGAAGGGTCTGTGCAGCGGCTTCCCTGTCCCCGGCACCATTCTGGGCTTTAGCGAGGTCTTCCAGCAGGCTGGTATCATGGGGGGCCTGTTCCAGCTTCTGGCGGATGTCATCAATTTTTCCGGCAGCTTCCCGGCCTTCTTGATGGAGCTTCAGGGCTGCCAGGGCACTGGTGATCTGGTCATGTCCTGCAATGGCTTCCGGAATCTGGGAGGCAGCCTCTTCGGCCCCTTCCGGGTCATTCATGGCCACCATGCAGCGGATCAGCCCGGCCCATCCTGTCGGGTTTCGCGGTTCGGCCTCCAGCACGCTGGCATAAATGTTGATGGCCTCTGCCAGTTCACCAGCTCTGAAGGCCGCTTCAGCCGTTTTGAGCTGCTCTGCCACGGGCATGGCCTGCCCACTATCTTTCAGGAGCTGCTCGACGAAGGTTTTTATGTCATTTTCTGACTGTGCACCCTGAAAAAGGTCACGCACCTGACCCTTCCAGAACGCCACCACTGTTGGAACGGATTGCAGGGGCAATCCTGCCTGCACCAGCTGGGCAACCAGTGACCGGTTGGCAGCGATGTCCAGCCGTGTCAGCCTGACCCGGCCTTCCGTGGTGCGGACGACTTTTTCCAGCACGGGGGACAGCTGTTGGTTGGACGCGGAGGATGCCGCCCAGAATTCCACCAGGACCGGCACCTCCCTGCTGGCCTCGATAACCTGCTTCATGAAGCTCGACTGATTGATTTCTAGCGCATGGGATGGTGTGCTGGCGAGGAAGAGGGCATCTGTCATGGTCGACAACCTTTGTCAGCTGGGAGCGGGTTCAGTGTTATGATCTTTTTAATTGAAATTGTTCCCTTAGTGCAGGGAGGCAAGAGGGAACGGAACTTTCAAAAAAGGAAAATAAAATGCAGGGAGGGGATTGCATGAGGGCGTTCTTTGGGGCATAAGCCTCCCACCGACAGCATGCGGGCGTAGCTCAGGGGTAGAGCACAACCTTGCCAAGGTTGGGGTCGAGGGTTCGAATCCCTTCGCCCGCTCCAGATTTCAGGGTCTGGAGAGCTGCTGGTGACAATGTGATGCGGGCGTAGCTCAGGGGTAGAGCACAACCTTGCCAAGGTTGGGGTCGAGGGTTCGAATCCCTTCGCCCGCTCCAGGAAGATGGAAGAACCACTTTGCCGGATCGGGTGAGGTGGTTTTTTTTGTGTCTGCCGTCTTCCACTCTGACGCACGGGCATAGAAAAACGGACAGTCCCGGAAAGGAACTGCCCGTCTTCCGGACGCAATGAAGATTTACTTCTTCGCTGCGGCAATGGCGGCTTCGATGACCTTGCCAGCCTCGGCCTTGTCGCCCCAGCCGGAGACCTTCACCCACTTGTTGGGTTCGAGGTCCTTGTAACGCTCGAAGAAGTGGGCGATGGCCTTCAGCGTGATTTCCGGCAGCTGGTCGAGAGAGTCGACCTTGCTGAACTGCGGATGGATCTTGTCATGCGGCACGCAGATCAGCTTCTCGTCCTGTCCGCTCTCATCTTCCATCTTCAGCACGCCGATCGGGCGGGAACGGATGACGCTGCCGGGGAGGACATCAGCCGGGGTCAGGACCAGCGCATCCACCGGGTCGCCATCAGCGGCCAGCGTGTTGGGGATGAAGCCGTAGGCGGCCGGATAGGCCATCGGCGTGAAGAGGAAACGGTCCACGAAAACGGCCCCGCTGTCCTTGTCCACTTCGTACTTGACCTGGGACCCCTGCGGAATCTCGATCACGACGTTGATGTCATGCGGCACGTCCTTGCCGGGGGAAATCTTGGTGACGTCCATCGTCTGCTCCATCCGTGTCTTTGGGTGATGTGATGGGCGCATTATTAATGAATATGCCCGGTGTTGTATATGTGTATTGCCTGTGGCCTGTCTGCTGCGGGGAAGCAGGGAAAAAGAAAGCGCATTATTTGCCCTGTCAGGCGTGTTTTTGCCCCGCAGGGGGTTGAAAAAAAATCGTGCATGAGCGATGTGGCGGAATGTCTGTGCGCCTGTAGCTCAATTGGTTAGAGCTGGCCGCTCATAACGGCTAGGTTGCGGGTTCGAGTCCTGCCGGGCGCAGGTGACGCCCCCATGATTATGTGGGGCATGCCTGTTTTGTTGGGAAACGCCCCGGGCGACAGGGGGCACAGTCCTGCTTCCTGCCTATTTGTCCGTGTGTTCTAGAGGAGACCGTCCATGGCCGCCTATCAGTATGTCTATGTCATGAAGGACGTCACAAAGTCCTATCCGGGCGGCCGTGAGGTGTTCAAGGGGATCACGCTCTCTTTCCTGCCGGGGGTGAAGATCGGCATCCTCGGCGTGAACGGTGCGGGTAAGTCCACCCTGCTGAAGATCATGGCCGGGATCGAGAAGGAGTTCGGCGGTGAGGCCTGGGCGGCCGAGGGTGTCCGCATCGGCTATCTGGAGCAGGAGCCGCAGCTGGACCCGAACCTGACCGTGGGCGAGAACGCCGCACAGGGCTTCGGTGCGCTGAAGAAGGCCGTGGAGCGTTTCAATGAAATCTCCATGAAGTTTGCCGAACCCATGTCCGACGAGGAGATGAACGACCTTCTCGCCGAGCAGGCCGAGCTTCAGGAAAAGATTGATGCCGAGGATGGCTGGGAGCTGGACCGTCATCTGGAGATCGCTCTGGATGCGCTGCGCTGCCCCCCGGCGGACAGCCCGGTGGACAAGCTCTCCGGTGGTGAGAAGCGTCGTGTGGCCCTGTGCCGCCTGCTGCTGGAGAAGCCCGACATCCTGCTGCTCGATGAGCCGACCAACCATCTGGACGCCGAGAGCGTGGCGTGGCTTGAAAAGACCCTGCGTGAGTACAAGGGCACCGTGATGGTCATTACCCATGACCGTTACTTCCTCGACAACGTCACCAACTGGATTCTCGAGATCGAGCGTGGCCGTGGCTATCCGTTCGAGGGCAATTACTCGTCCTGGCTGGAGCAGAAGCGCAAGCGTCTGGCCCAGGAGGAGAAAGAGGAAAGCTCCCGCCAGCGTGCCCTGGCGGCCGAGCAGCAGTGGATCGCCAGCTCTCCCAAGGCCCGGCAGGCCAAGAGCAAGGCCCGTATCACCCGTTATGAGGAAATGCTGGCAGCCGGGCAGGAAGCTGCCGGGAGCACGGCAGAAATCGTCATCACGCCCGGCCCCCGTCTGGGTCAGACGGTCATCGAGGCCGAGAATCTCTGCAAGGGCTTTGGTGACCGCCAGCTGATTGACGGCCTCAATTTCAAGCTGCCGCCGGGGGGTATCGTGGGGGTTATCGGGCCGAATGGTGCCGGTAAATCCACGCTCTTCAAGATGATCACCGGGCAGGAACAGCCGGACTCCGGTTCCCTGAAGATCGGTGATACGGTCAGGCTGGGCTATGTCGACCAGTCCCGTAATGACCTGGATGACAGCAAAACTGTCTGGGAAGAAATCTCTGGCGGGACGGACGTCATCCATCTGGGCAAGCGGGCTGTCCCGTCCCGTGCCTATGTTGGGGCCTTCAACTTTAAGGGGCCGGACCAGCAGAAGCGTCTGGGCGTCCTTTCCGGTGGTGAGCGTAACCGTGTGCATCTGGCCAAGATGCTCAAGGAAGACAACAACGTCCTGCTGCTCGACGAACCGACCAACGATCTGGACGTTGATACGCTCCGTGCGCTGGAGGATGCTCTGGAATCCTTCGCTGGCTGTGCCGTGGTCATCAGCCATGACCGCTGGTTTCTCGACCGTCTGGCCACGCATATTCTCGCCTTCGAGGGTGACAGCCATGTGGAATGGTTCGAAGGCAACTTCCAGCAGTATGAGGAAGACAAACGCCGCCGTCTGGGGCCTGATTCCACGGAGCCGAGCCGCATCCGTTACCGTCCGATCACACGCTGATCCCCTTTCAGGCAGCGTGTCATGCTGGGCCATGAGCTGCGGACAGCACGTCTGATCCTCCGTCCGGTCAGCTGGCCGGACATGGAGGAGATGGCGAAACTGAAAGCCGATGTCGGGGCATTCGGGGCCATGCTGGGTGGCGTGCGTACTCGTGTGAAGGCCGAGGCCGAAATGGCCGAGGATGTCGCCTTCTGGGCCGAACGTGGCATCGGCATATTCTCCATTCTTGAGCAGGGCCGTTTTGTCGGCATGACGGGCGTGCATGAACGTCCTGATGGCCGGGGCATCGGCCTGCGTTTTGCCCTGTTCCCGTGGGCGGCTGGCCGGGGCATTGCCCGTGAGGCCGCCGGCACGGCCCTCAATTTCGTGCTGGATGCCGGTGTGGAGCGTGTCGTGGCCGTGGCCCGGCAGGATAACCGGCCCTCCCGTATCGTGCTGGGCAGCATTGGCATGAGTCTGCTTGACCAGTTCGAGCGGGATGGGCACATCATGCTCCTGTACGAAAGAAGACGGATGCTGTTCCAATGGTGAACGGCTCCACCCCGGTTATGGGGAACAGGCAATGGGGAAGCCGGGACGATGACAACGCACATATTCATTGATGGTGAAGCAGGGACGACGGGGCTGGGGATTCGCCGCCGTATTGAGGCTGTGGCAGACCGTCATGATCTTGAGCTGCTGAGCATCGACCCAGACCAGCGGAAGGACCCGCAGGCCCGTCGGGACCTCATGGCGCAGGCGGACATCACCGTGCTGTGCCTGCCGGATGATGCCGCCCGTGAGGCCGTGGCTCTGGGACAGGATACGGGGACCCGTTTTCTGGATGCCAGCACGGCCCATCGTGTCAATCCGGACTGGGTCTATGGCCTGCCGGAGCTGGACGCTACTCAGCCGGAACGGATCAGCCGGGCACGGTTTGTCAGCAATCCGGGCTGTTATGCGACCGGGGCCATCGCCCTGCTCCGTCCGCTGGTCCAGGCGGGGATGCTGCCGGTGGATGCCCATGTGTCCATCAATGCAGTATCCGGCTACAGCGGCGGTGGCCGCACGATGATCGAGCAGCAGGAAGAGGCGGGTGGCCCGGCCTTCTTCCTCTATGGCGTGAACCTCCAGCACAAGCACCTGCCAGAGATGACGCAGTATAGTGGCCTGACACGGAACCCACTGTTCGTGCCATCTGTCGGGCATTTCCCGCAGGGCATGATCGTGTCCATCCCGCTGCATCTTGTGTCGCTCCCCGGCGTGCCGATGATCGAGGACGTCACGGCCGTGTTCCGGGAGTTCTACAAGGGTGCCAAGACGATCCATGTCGTGGAGTCCGAGCCGAAGCTGGTGGCTGAGGCCATGGCGGGCCGGGATGACATGGAACTGCGTGTGAGCGGTCATAGCGGGCAGGCTCTTCTGACCGCCTGTCTGGACAATCTGGGCAAGGGGGCTTCCGGTGCGGCCATGCGGAACATCCTGCTGATGAGCGGGCAGGACATTGACTGAAGAGGCGGGCGGGAGCCGGATTTTTTTTCCGGCTCCGCTCTGGCTCTTTGGGGCTGGATATTCTATAAGCGGACCGCTTCCTGTATACCGTCAAGCGGTATGGATCATGATGGGCGAGAGTGGCGGAACTGGTAGACGCAGTCGGCTCAAAATCGACCGCCGCAAGGCATAGGGGTTCGAGTCCCCTCTTTCGCACCATTTTTCAGGACACGATGGAAACAGGAACAGGCCCCGCAGCCGCGGGCTGGCTTGACCCCTCCTGATGCCTGTGACACCTAGGAAAAAAGTAAACGTTCTGTCGTGAGGTCCCGCCTGGTCCCTGCCTGCATGGCCGGAATGGGGCAGGGTCCCTGCGCTTTCTGAATCATGGATGACCTGCCAATCATGACCGCAGCCAAGCCTTCGCATCGTCCCCAGCGACCCTATTTTTCATCTGGTCCGTGCGTCAAACGTCCGGGCTGGACACCGGAGGCGTTGAAAGGGGCTTTTCTGGGGCGGTCCCACCGTGCTGCGGAAGGCCGGGCACGGCTCAACGAGGTCATCACCCGCTCTGCTGCCCTGCTGGGTGTGCCGGAAGACTGGCAGGTCGGTATCGTTCCAGCGTCTGACACGGGAGCGGTGGAGATGATCCTCTGGGCACTGGCGGGCCAGCGGGGCATGGATGTTCTTTCCTTTGAAAGTTTTTCCGGCACATGGGCGCAGGACCTGAAAGACATCCTGAAGCTGGAAGATTTGCGTGTTCTGGAGGCTCCTTATGGCGAGCTGCCCGACATGGCGCAGATCGACTGGTCCCGTGATGTGGTGCTGACATGGAATGGCACGACCTCAGGCGTCTGCATTCCGTCCGTGGAGAGTGTACCAGCACAGCATGACGGTCTCGTGATCTGCGACGCCACCTCTGCTGCCTTTGCGATGGACCTGCCGTGGGACCGGCTGGATGTCGTCACATGGTCCTGGCAGAAGGCTCTTGGTGGTGAGGCTGCGCATGGCATGGTGGCTCTCAGCCCGAAGGCCGTCAGGCGGCTGGAAGAAGGAAGCCAGCGGCCCCTTCCCAAGATTTTCCGTCTGACAAGCAGGAACGGGCTGAATGAAGCCATTTTCCGGGGTGATACCATCAACACGCCGTCCATGCTGTGCGTGGAGGATGCGCTGGATGGTCTTCGCTGGGCTGAATCCGTGGGTGGGCTGGAGGCTCTTAAGGCCCGTTCCCGTCGGAATCTCTCCATCGTGGAAAGTTGGGTGGCCAAGCGGGACTGGGTGGCCTTCCTGAGTGAAAAGAAGGAGACACGGTCCTGCACGTCCATCTGCCTGAAGATCACGGCCCCGTGGTTCGAAGCACTGGATGATGCGGAACGCTCCAAGGTCATCAAGGCCATGACGGGTCTGCTGGAGGAAGAGAAGGCCGGGTATGATCTGGCAGGCTATCGAGATGCGCCTGCGGGCCTGCGTATCTGGGGTGGTGCCACGGTGGAGGCCGAAGACATCGAGGCCCTGCTGCCCTGGTTGGACTGGGCTTTCGCCCGCATTGAAGAAAAGTTTGCGACGTCATGATCAACGGCCTAGAGACATCCAGCCCGGCCCTTCTGCCCATGGGGTTCGTGGACCTGCTCCCTGCCGAGGCGGAGGCGGAAGCTCGTGGCCTTGCTGAGGTGATGGAGGTGTTTTCATGCCATGGCTACGAGCGTGTCCGCCCGCCCCTGCTGGAGTTTGAAGGGTCCCTGCTGAGTGGGGCCGGGGAGGCTCTGGCGGAGCAGAGTTTCCGTCTTCTGGACCCATCTTCCCATCGCATGATGGCCCTGCGGCCGGACATGACAACCCAGATCGCCCGTATCGCCGCCGTGCGGATGCAGGACTGTCCCCGCCCGCTGCGTCTTTCCTATGCGGGGGACTGTGTCGTGATCGGCACGCTGGGCCGTGAAGGACAGCGGCAGATAGCACAGGCTGGCATCGAGCTGATTGGCCCGGACAGGGCCGAAGCGGATGCCGAGGTGATCGCTCTCGGGGCCGAGGCTCTTGCCCGTCTGGGCATTGCCAACGTGTCTTTTGACCTTTCCATGCCTGTCATGGTCTGGAGCCTGATTGACGGCAGTTTCTCCGGCATCGAGCGCGAGAGCATCATTCATGCGCTGGATCGTCGTGATGCGTCTGCCGTGCGGGAACATGGTGGTGCGTGGGCGGAACTGCTGCTGGGCATGATGGAAGCGGTCGGTCCGGCATCTGCTGCTCTGGAGAAGCTGGAGAAACTGGCCTTCCCGGACATGCTCAGGCCGCACGTGGAACGGCTGGAAGCTGATGTGGTTGCCATTCTGGCCCGTCTGCCGGGTGCTCGTCTGACGGTGGACCCGGTGGATTTCCGGGGCTGGCGGTATCATACGGGCGTATGCATCACCGTCTTTGCCATGCATTCCCGTGAGGAGCTGGGGCGTGGTGGCCGTTATCTGGCTGGGGACGAGCCTGCCTGCGGGCTGACCCTCAACCCTCATGCCTTTCTGAGGGTGGCGGAGAAGCCGAAACGGCGGAAACGCTGCCTCGTGCCTTCCATCATGGCAGTAGAGGACTTGTCCAGTCTGCATGAGGCAGGCTATGCCACGATCGCATCGCTTGGGGAGTCCGGCGATATGGAGCAGGAGGCGCACCATCTGCGGTGCAGCCATATCTGGAAAGATGGAAAGCCTGTTGCGCTGGCACGCTGAAGTGCCGACAGGGTCCGCCATTGTGAGACGTTAAGGGAAGACATTCTTATGGCCAATGTTACCGTAATCGGAACCCAGTGGGGCGATGAGGGTAAAGGCAAGATTGTGGACTGGCTGGCCAGCCGGGCCGATATCGTTGTCCGCTTTCAGGGTGGGCATAATGCCGGCCATACGCTGGTCGTGAATGATCAGGTCTATAAACTCTCCCTGCTTCCTTCCGGCCTGGTTGGCGGGAAGATCGGCGTCATCGGCAATGGTGTCGTGGTGGACCCCAGGGCACTGATGAGCGAGATTGACCGTGTAACCGAGCAGGGTCTTACCGTCACGCCGGAAACGCTCTGGATCGCCGAAACGGCTCCGCTCATCCTGCCGGTACATGGTGCGCTGGACCGTGCCCGTGAACTGGCCCGTGGCAACCACAAGATCGGCACGACAGGCCGTGGCATCGGCCCGGCCTATGAGGACAAGGTGGCCCGCCGTGCCATCCGTATCTGTGATCTGTCCGAACCTGAAACGCTGGACTGGAAGATTGGTGAGCTGCTGCTCCATCACAACACGCTTCTGGCCGGTCTGGGGGCAGAGACCTTCACCAAGGAAGAAATTCTGGCCTTCCTGAAGGAGATCACCCCCCGTCTTCTGCCCTATGCCTGCTGTGCCTGGGACCGTCTGGCTGAAGCCGACCGTGCGGGCAAGCGCATTCTCTTTGAGGGCGCACAGGCCGTCATGCTGGATGTGGACCACGGGACCTATCCGTTCGTGACCAGCTCCAATACGGTGGCAGCCATTGCGGCTTCCGGCAGCGGCATGAGTCCGAAGTCCGTCGGCTTCGTGCTGGGTATTGCCAAGGCTTATACGACCCGTGTCGGTGAAGGCCCGTTCCCCTCCGAGCTGTTTGATGAAGTCGGGAAGGGCATGGCCGAGCGTGGGCGTGAGTTCGGTACCGTAACGGGCCGTCCCCGCCGCTGCGGCTGGTTTGATGCCGCCATGGTCCGTCGTGCCGTGCGGGTCGGTGGTGTCAGCGGTGTGGCCCTGACGAAGCTGGATATTCTGGATGGCATGAAGGAAGTGTCCATCTGCGTCGGTTACGAGCTGGATGGCCAGAAGATTGACAGTTTCCCGTCCGCACCGGGGGCGCAGGCCCGTGTGAAGCCCATTCTGGAGACCATGCCGGGCTGGAGTGAAACGACCGGCGGTGCCCGTTCTTGGGCGGAGCTGCCGGCTCAGGCCATCAAATATGTCCGCCGCATTGAAGAGCTGATCGGCATGCCGGTGACGCTGCTCTCCACCAGTCCGGAGCGTGAAGATACCATTCTTGTGACGGACCCGTTCGAAGGCTGAACGGGTCTTGAGGCATGACAAGTCCAGTTTAAGTCATGTCTGCTGCCGGATTATGGATGTTTTACGGAGAGGAATTCTGTTTTTTTAAAGACGCTGCATGAAAACGGGGAGAATTACATTCCCTACTATTCAGCTTTTTCGAATGGCAGGCACGGCAAGGCGAAGACGGTCCTGATTATTTTTGATGATAAAGGGCATGTCTGGCATCACACGTTCTCCATGTCCAAGATTGCGACCCATAATGGGGTGGCTGACTAAGCCTCTCCGGGAAGAGGGATAAAAAAAGGGGGGTACCCATATGATGGGCACCCCCTTTTCGATTTCATGTTCCGAAACTCAGGCCTTGTTGTCAGGGAACAGCCTGTCCAGAAGCTTCTTCAGTACCTTCCCGACAACAACGGTCATGACGGTTTCAACAGCGAATCTCAAAAGTGCCCTGAACATAAAAATCGCCTCCTTCTAGGCATGTGTCTGCTTGTACGTGCGGACGGCGATAGGTTACTCCGCTTTGGTGTCGCCGACCAGCCCACGGGCATAGTCTTCGGCAGAGAAGGGCCGCAAATCTTCGGCCTGTTCGCCAACGCCCACGAGATGGACGGGGAGTTTGAACTGCTCGGCCAGAGCCACCACGATTCCGCCACGGGCGGACCCATCCAGCTTGGTCACGACCAGCCCGCTGACATTCACAAGCTCACGGAAGACCCGTACCTGCTCGATGGCATTCTGCCCGGTCGTGGCATCCAGCACCAGCAGGACGCTATGGGGCGCAGAAGGATCGAATTTCTGCATGACACGGATGATCTTGGCCAGCTCGTCCATCAGGGCCTGCTGGTTATGTAGGCGGCCTGCCGTATCCACGAGGAGCAGATCGGCTTTTTCCTCCGTGGCCCGTTTCAGCCCGTCATAGGCCAGTCCGGCGGCATCGCCACCCGGTTTGCCCGCAATGACAGGGGAGCCGGTGCGCTCCCCCCATATCTGGAGCTGTTCGACTGCCGCCGCCCGGAAGGTGTCACCCGCCACCATCATGACGGACTTGCCCTGCTGGTGGTAATGATGGGCCATCTTGCCGATGGTCGTGGTCTTGCCCACACCATTGACGCCGACCACGAGGACGACATGGGGTTTTCTGCTGTCGTCAAGCGTGAAAGGCTGGGCCACGGGGTTCAGCACACGGGAAATTTCCGTGGCCAGTGTCTGGCGGATTTCTTCCGGGGTGATGTTTTCCCCGAAGCTTTTCTCACGGAACTGCTCGATGATCCGTCCTGCCACGGCGGGGCCGAGATCAGCAGCGATCAGTTCATCTTCAAGTTCTTCAAGCGTTTCATCATCAAGTTGCCGTTTGACAAACACCGCATTGAGGCGTGCGCTTGAACGGGACAGACCCTGTTTGAGTCGAGAAAAAAATCCAGCCATGGCTGTCGAATTGGTGCGAGAAAGGGGGAGCCGTCAAGCCCTGTTCAGGGGATTTCTGCCGTGAGCATCCCGTCCTGCACACCGGTGATGCGGATGCGCTCCAGCCGGCCACGGTGGGATGACTGTGTTTCAGAAAGGGTGAAGGCGGCAAATTCGGGTGTATGGCCGGTTGTTGGACTTTCCATGAGGACGGTTTTTTCCTGCCCGACAAAGCGGCCGAGAAACTGGTCCCGCATGGTCTGGCCGAGTGCCCGCAGTCTGGCAGCACGTTCCTGCCGTATGGCTTTCGGCATGGCGGGCATACGGGCAGCTGGTGTTCCGGGCCGCTCGCTGTAGGGAAAGACATGCAGGAATGGAATGGCCTGTTCTTCCAGAAAATTGTGTGTTTCCTGGAAGAGGGTTTCCGTCTCGGTCGGGAAACCGGCAATCACGTCGGCTCCGAAGCCGGTATCAGGGCGCAGGCGGCGGACCTGCGCCATCAGTCCGGCAACGTCAGACGTGCTGTGGCGGCGTTTCATGCGTTTGAGGATGAGGTCCGAACCGGCCTGAAGGGACAGATGCAGATGCGGCATGAAGCGGGGTTCATCAGCAATCAGGTCCCATAAGGCTCTGTCACCCGTATCTGGCGTGAGAATCATGGGGTCGATGGAGGAGAGGCGCAGGCGGGTAATCTCCGGCACTTCATCTAGAAGATGGCGGCAGAGCTGTCCCAGCCCCATGTCTTTCCGCTGCCATGAGGCAATGTCCACACCCGTCAGGACAAGTTCACAATGACCGGCTTCCGTGAGGGCGCGGGCCTTGGGGATGATTTCTTCAGGAGGCATGGAGGTGGAGTGCCCTCTGCCCGCCGGAATGACGCAGAAGGTGCAGTCATTGTCGCAGCCCTGCTGGACTTGAAGAAGGGCACGAATATGACGGGAGGGCGGCGGGGCATGGCCTGCCTTTTCGGGCAGCCCCCATGTGGATGGGCGTGTCTTCTCCGTGTTGGGGATGACCCGGCTGACACCGGGCAGGGCGGCCCATGCGTCTGCGGCCCGTTCGGAGGCGCAGCCTGTCACGATGATGCGGGCTGTGGGGTTTTCCCGGTGTACACGGCGGATGGTCTGGCGGGCCTGCCGTTCCGCCTCCGCCGTTACCGTGCAGGTGTTGACGATGATGGTCTTCCCGTCCTGCGTCTGCCCCTGACGGGCCAGATGTTCCATCGCATCGCTCTCATGGGCGTTCAGACGGCAGCCGAAGGTGAGAAGGGTGACGCTCATGGTGTGGGCGTCTGTCCGTCTTCCAGCCAGTCCTTGTCCAGCGTGCCGGTGAAGACGGTCTGTGCCGGGCCGATCATCAGGACGGAATCATCATCCTGCCATGTGATGGCCAGAGACCCGCATTCCATGGTGACACGGCATGTCCGTTCCACCAGCCCCCGCCGGACGGCGTTGACGACGGCCGCACAGGCTCCGGAGCCGCAGGCGAGTGTCAGCCCGGCTCCCCGTTCCCAGACCCGCAGGAGAATATGGGTGGGGGACAGAATCTCCGCAAAGCCGACATTGCCCCGGTCCGGGAAGAGCGGGTCCAGCTCCAGCTCAGGCCCCATGCTGGCGGCGTCCTCGATGGAGCGGAACAGTGTCAGATGGGGGTTGCCCATGGAGCAGGCCGCACCGTCATGGAGAGGCAGATGGGCCGTGTCGCATTCATGGGCGAGCGGAATGCTCTGCCAGTCCAGACGGGGCGTGCCCATGAGGACGGAGATCAGACCATCTTCCTGTGACGTGGGAAGCAGGCCACTCTGTGTCTGGAGTGTGGGGTTGCCCCCCAGAAGGGCAGCGACGCAGCGTGAGGCATTGCCGCAGGCTCCTGATTCCGAGCCGTCCGGGTTGAAGAAACGGACCAGCACGTCGGCTCCGTCCTGTGTCGGTGCCGAGAGTGTGACGAGCTGGTCGCAGCCGACACCGGTACGGCGGTTGCAGAGGCGGCTGATGAGAGCAGTGGACAGGGAAAGTGGTCTGTCCCTACCATCCAGAATGATGAAATCATTCCCCAGCCCGTGCATTTTTGTGAAGGAAACGCTCATGATGCCTCCATCGATTGAAAGTTTAAAGGGTATAGATCGTGCTGCTGCGTAGCATGATATTTTTTCTTGTAAACTTTTTAGAGGTGTTATTGTGAGCAGATCGTTTTGAGTGTACTAGAGAGGAGGGGCTTACAGACAGAATTGTTGTCCGGATTCGAGACATATTTTTGAATGCTAGGGGGGATTTGCTTTCCAGATTTTGCCTAGCAGAATAACTGTAGTCGATGGTTATCAAGGGTAATTCTAATTACTGTTGGCCACCGCATAAGAGTGTCTGTAAGTCTCTTTTTGAGTTGATTATGTCTTACTTAAGCAGATTGAGGAAGATTACCTCGAGAGAGGAGCTGGCTGGGCTCCTAGGGTATGATGCAAGGGGCATGAAAGCGATTGTCTATGGTTTGGACATCGCAAAGAAATATAGCACATTTTACGTACCTAAGAAGTCCGGTGGACAGCGGGAGATTAAGGCTCCTACACCGAAACTCAAGAAATTGCAGTCGCACCTTGCCCGTATTCTTTGTGAGTGTTTAGAGGAGATTGATCGAGAGAGGGAAGGGGCTTGTCTTTCTTTTGGGGTTAAGAGAGGGAGTTCTGTTATAAAGAATGCTGCACAGCATAAAGGGAGGAGATGGGTATTTAATTTCGATTTAGAGAATTTTTTTCCCGCATTTAATTATGGCAGGGTGAGGGGTTTTTTCTTGAAGGATAAGAAGTTTACTCTGCATCCGGTTGTTGCAACGACAATAGCGCAGATTGCCTGTGATGGGGAGGCGTTACCGCAGGGTAGTCCTTGTTCGCCTGTGATCGCTGAGTTGGTGGCTCAAATTTTGGATGCAAGGCTTGTTCGATTAGTTAAAAAATATGGCGTGAGATACACACGCTACGTGGACGATATCACTTTTTCTACCAATCAAAAAGACTTTCCTGCGGATTTAGCGCTAGTTGATCCCGGGAATCCTTCTAGGTGGCTTATTGGAAATGCTACAATGAGCGCTGTGGAAGGGGCGGGTTTTTCAATTAATAAATTTAAGACTAGAATGAGTTTTCGTGATAGAAGACAAATGGTAACGGGGTTTGTTGTAAATAAAAAAGTTAATATACGTAGTGATTATTATCGCAGATCTCGTGCAATGTGTGATAGATTATTTAAAATCGGCACTTTTATAAGTGTTCTTCCTTAGAGGGTAGTAAGGAAGAAACGGGTAATCTTGATTCGCTCCAGGGTATATTGGCTCATATTTACAAGTTGAAAAGTTTAGAAGGGAACAGTGATAGTTCTTCTCAAATAGCTCAAAAGAGGTATCCGAGTGCTATCCGGAAACTTTTCAAGAAATTTCTTTTTTATAGATATTGTGTTGCGTTGCAGAGGCCTTTGATTATTCCTGAAGGAAAAACAGATTCTGTTTATTTGCGTGAAGCAGTTAAAAAGAGGGTAGATCACTATCCAGTTTTAGGAGGTTTTGAGGGCGGGAATTTTAAACATGGTGTAAATTATTTTAATTATGACAGTAAGTTAGTTCATGAGGTGATGGATATGCGAGGTGGTACAGCTGACTTAAGTTCATTTATGAGAAGTTATGTGGAGCATTCAAAAAATTTTATACACAAGCCGATGAAATATCCGGTAATTTTAGTCGTGGATAATGATGATGGGTTGAAGAAATTAAAAGATACGGTTAGAAAATATTTTCGTGTACAATTAGACATTAACACTAAGGAATCTTTCTATCATTTGTGTGAAAATCTTTATCTGGTAAAAACTCCGGAAGATGGTGGTGAGACCTATATAGAGGATCTTTTCCCAGAGAAATGGTGCAATTATGAACTTAATGGAAAGCGTTTAGATACATCTAACAGCAAGATTGATGTTTCTAAGTTTTATGGTAAGGCATATTTCGCCAATTATGTTGTCAAACCTAATGCAAGTAAGATTGATTTTTCTGGGTTTGATTCTTTATTGGATCGCATTTCTCTAGCAATCATAGAGTATAGTAAAAAAGATAAGATATGTGAATAAAATCCGGCACGTCTTTCCGGGCAGGAAAGCCATTGTTCATGGTTCTGCACACCCTATATTAGGGGCCGGCACAAGGGACAGCAGAGAAGGGGATGGTGTGCAGGGCCTACACGAAAAAGCATTCACACAGGCATCATCGGAGCCGGATGAGGCCTTCTGGGGACGGCAGGAGCTGGATTCCCTGATGGATATGGGTGCCCGCACAGCCATTACGGCTCTTTATCGCACGGCCCTGCCGGTAGGGGGACGCACTCTGGACCTGATGTGCGGGGCCATGAGCCATCTGCCGGAAGACGCCACGTTTCAGGAATTCATCGGGCTGGATGTCAGTAGGGCGGCTCTCAGGGCCAATCAGGCATTGAGCAGTCTTGTGGAACAGGACCTCAACATGACGCCGGTTCTGCCCTTTGATGATGCAAGTTTCGACGGTACCCTGCTCTGTGACGGTCTGGCCTATCTGACAAAGCCCCAGCAGGTGGTCGAAGAGCTGTTCCGTGTCCTGCGCCCCGGTGCGCCCCTGATTGTCAGTTTTTCGGACAAGTTTGTGCCTGCCAAGGCCGTGGCCATCTGGCAGGCTCTGGAGCCGGAAGACCGGGTGCGTTTTACCAGTGCCCTCATGCAGCGGGCCGGTTTCGGGGAGCTGGATACAGGCGAGGTCGTCCCGCCGGAGGACCTGACGGCCTGGCAGGATACGGTCCGGGCTGTCATTGGCCGCCGTCCTGTGGCAGGTTGACCCACAATCCCGCTTTTCAATCTGGTGGTGGATCGTCTCTGGCCTTGCAGGTCATAAAGGGGTATTTACCGCTTTTCTGGCTGCCACAATCTGGTTCGTGGCAGCATGTGTATGACCGAGTGTTCGTTGACGATGCCTTTTCCCGATACCCATTCCGCCCTGACCCGTGCTTTGGCCGAGCGTGGCTATGAACAGCCGACCCCCGTGCAGGAGGCGGTACTGGAGCCGGGGCTGGAAGGACGTGACCTGCTCGTCTCTGCACAGACGGGTTCCGGCAAGACGGTGGCATTCGGTCTGGCCTTTGCCTCCGACCTGCTGACGGACGGGGACATGATGGCCCCGACCCGCTCCCCGCTCGCACTGGTGATCGCTCCGACCCGTGAGCTTGCCATGCAGGTACAGACGGAACTTTCATGGCTCTATGCCGGGACAGGTGCCCGGATCGCCAGCTGCATCGGCGGGACGGATGCCCGCCGTGAGGCCCGTTCTCTGGAGCGTGGTGCCCATATCGTGGTCGGTACGCCGGGTCGTCTGTGTGACCATCTTTCCCGTGGCAAGCTGGACCTGAGAGACTTGCGTGTCGTCGTGCTGGACGAAGCTGACGAGATGCTGGACATGGGATTCCGCGAGGAGCTGGAGCAGCTTCTGGATGCCTCCCCGCAGGAACGCCGTACGCTGCTCTTCTCGGCCACGATCGCCCGTGAGATTGCGTCCCTGGCACGGCGTTATCAGAAAGACGCCAAACGGATTGATACGGTTTCCGGCCAGAAACAGCATGCGGACATTACTCACCGCTGCGTGGTGACGGCCCCGCAGGAAGTGGAGCGGTCCCTCGTCAATGTGCTGCGTTATTACGAAAGCCAGACGGCGATGGTGTTCTGCAACACCCGCCTGCTGGTGAATCAGGTGCAGGCCGCTCTGCTGGAGCGGGGTTTTGCTTCTGTCGCTATTTCCGGCGAAATGGGCCAGAATGAGCGTTCCCGTGCCATCGAGAGCCTGCGCTCTGGGGCGGCTCGTGTCTGCGTGGCCACGGATGTTGCCGCCCGTGGTATCGATGTTCCGGCCCTTGGGCTGGTGGTCCATGCCAGCGTGCCGTCTTCTTCCGATACGTTCCTGCATCGTTCCGGCCGTACGGGCCGTGCGGGGCGCAAGGGGGTGAGCGTGCTGATGGTGCCCTTCAACCAGCGGCGCAAGGCGGAGCGTGTTCTGGCGCAGGCCCGTGTGAAAGCGGACTGGGAGCCGGTACCGACTGCCGAGGCCATTGCAGAGCAGGATGCACAGCGTCTGCTGGAAGACCCGATCCTGACCGGGGACGCCTCCGTTGCGGTCCCGGAAGAAATCGTGGCAAAGCTGACGGAGCGTTTTGATGCCACGCAGCTGGCCCGTGCGCTGGTGGGCTTCCACAAGGCGCATCTGCCCCGTGTGGAGGATATCCGTCCCGTCTCCGTGGAGCCACCGGCCCGTGGTGCCGCCCGTGAAGGCGGGCGTGGGTATGAGATGTCCGGTTCGTGGTTCCGCCTTGGGGTAGGCCGCAGTGAAAAGGCTGATCCGAAATGGCTGATTCCGCTCATCTGCCGTCTTGGTGGCGTGCAGAAGCGGGACATTGGCAATATCTGCATCCAGCAGGATGATACGCTTTTCCAGATTTCTGATGAGAAGCTGGACCGTTTCAATGCCTGCCGTGCAGGGGCAGAGCAGGATGAGGTAACCATTGAACCGGCCGAGGCTCCTGCCGGTGGAAGTGCGCCCCGTCGTGGTCGTGGTGGTCCGTCAGGTCCCCGCCGTTTTGGTGCGCCGAAGGGGCGTTTTGGTGGCGGCCCCGGTGGTGGTCCCCGTCGTGAGGGGCGTGAAGGCCGGGAGGGGGGCCGTGGTGGTCCGTCCTCCTTCAAGCGTCGTTCCGGCCCGGCCCGCAGCGGTGAGAAGTCCACCCGCCGCCGCAGCTGAAGCTGAAAGAACGTTCAGAGAAAAAGGAGGGGTTCACCCCTCCTTTTTCATGACGGCCAGCCCGCCGGACGCCTGACAGACAGGCATGATCTCCAGATGGTTCACGTTCATGTGGGCAGGCAGGCCGATCAGCCATGAGACGGTTTCTGCAATGTCCGCAGGCATGAGCGGGGTGGTGTTTTCATAGACGGCCCGTGCCCTGGCATCATCACGCAGTCGCACGTTGCTGAACTCGCTGCCGCCCACGAGGCCGGGTTCAATGGTCGTGACACGCAGGGGGGTGCCCAGCAGGTCCGTCCGCAGATTCTTCATGAACTGGGCGACGAAGGCTTTCGTGGCCCCATAGACGTTCCCGCCCCGGTAGGCATAGTGGCCTGCCGTACTGCCGATGGAGAGGATGTACCCACGGTTCCGCGCGATCATGCCGGGGAGCAGGGCGTGGGTGATTTCCACCAGACCGGAGATGTTGGTGTCAATCATCGTTTCCCAGTCATCCACGCTGGAGTCCTGTGCGGGTGTGACACCCAGGGCCAGTCCGGCATTGTTGATGAGCACGTCAATGTCCCGCCAGTTTTCCGGCAGGTTCCGGGGCAGGGCACGCAGGGCGTCCCGGTCGCTCATGTCCAGCGTGAGGGGGAGGAGGCTGTCGCCAAGTTCTTCATGCAGGCTGGCCAGCCGCTCACTCCGGCGGCCCGTGGCGATGACACGGTGTCCTTCCCGGACCAGCCTGGTGGCAATGTTTTTGCCGAAACCGGATGTGGTCCCCGTAACAAGGATGGTCTGAGGCTGTATCATCGTGGGAACTCCGTGTATGGGGAATGAAAAACAGGGCGTTCTTCTGTTATGCTGAAGATATGTTCTCTTTGTAAGAGGTGTTCATGCCGATTCTTGAGTCGATCGAGACGTTGACGGGCCGTTTGCTGGTGGCAACTCCCGTTCTTGCGGGAACGGAGTTTGCACAGACGGTCATCTATCTCTGTGCCCATTCTGCCAAGGATGGAGCCATGGGGATGATCGTCAACCGTCGGTTGACCCATCCGGATATCAGCGAGCTCCTGCGACAGCTGGAGGTTTCCCCTAATCCGCCGCAGCGTCTTTTTGGTGTTGGTGTTGGTGGGCCGGTGGAGCCGGGACGCGGGTTCGTCCTGCACTCTCCAGAAAGAGGGGGCATCGGGCGTGGTCGGTCGGGCAATTGCCTAACGGTCCTGCCGGAGGAGCAGCCTATGGCGGAGGTCAGTGCCAGTGTCGACATGATCCGGGAGCTGGCCGCAGGGCGGGGGCCACGTCAGGCCATGCTGCTGCTGGGTCATTCATCATGGGCTGCCGGCCAGCTGGAAGAAGAGATTCTTCATGGCAATGCCTGGTATGTCGTCCCGGCGAATGAGGAGATCATTTTCGGGGCTGATCCCTCCACGAAGTGGCAGCGTGCCCTGGCGAGTGTAGGGCTGGAACCTTCTTCACTCTCTGCGGCGGTGGGCGAGGCATAAGCTCCCTGCGGGGCTGCCTTTCTCTTGTCTCTCCTCTTTTTTCGTCTCACACTCTGCCTGTCTGAAGGGGGCTGGAAGGCCCTTGTGGACGGGCTTTTTTGCGCATGAATCCGGAAACGCCCTCTTGAAACCGGTGTGATTGTGCCTAAATTTTAAGCACGGTCTGTCGCCATATCGGGGCGGGCCGAACATTCATCGCTGCCAGAGCTGGGGCGAGAAGGAGAGGCGAACATCATGGATATTCAGAAATTTACGGAACGCAGTCAGGGTTTCATTCAGGCTGCCCAGACCATTGCACTGCGTGACTACCACCAGCAGCTGACGCCGGAGCATTTGCTCAAGGCCCTGCTGGATGATGAGCAGGGGGCCGCTGCGGGGCTGATCCGTGCTGCCGGGGGTGACCCGAAAATCGTCCGGCAGGCTAATGATGCGGCACTGGCCAAGTTGCCAGCCGTGCAGGGGAGTGGGGCTTCCCAGCCTCAGCCGACGCCGGATTTCGTGCGGGTGCTGGACGGTGCGGAGGCCGCTGCCAAAGCTGCTGGTGACAGTTTTGTCGCACAGGATCGTCTGCTGGCAGGGATTGCCGCCAGCAAGACGCCGGCTGGGGATGCGTTGCGTCAGGGCAAGGCATCTGCCCAGGCCCTGGAGGGTGCGATCGCTGCCGTACGCAAGGGGCGGACCGTGGATTCGGCTTCTGCTGAAAATAATTTCGATGCGCTGAAGAAATATGCCCGTGATGTGACGGCTCAGGCGCAGGAAGGCAAGCTGGATCCGGTCATCGGGCGTGATGAGGAAATCCGCCGGGCCATTCAGGTTCTGGCACGCCGCAGCAAGAACAATCCGGTCCTGATCGGTGAGCCCGGTGTCGGCAAGACAGCCATCGTGGAGGGTCTGGCACTGCGTATCGTCAATGGCGATGTGCCGGAGGCTCTGCGGAACAAGAAGCTGCTTTCCCTCGACATGGGGGCACTGATCGCCGGTGCGAAATATCAGGGTGAGTTTGAGGAACGCCTGAAGGCTGTTCTCAAGGAGATTGAGAGTGCCGAGGGGCAGATCATTCTCTTCATTGATGAGATGCATACACTCGTCGGGGCAGGCCGTTCCAGCGGGGCGATGGATGCGTCCAATCTCATCAAGCCGGAACTGGCCCGTGGCGTGCTGCACTGCCTTGGTGCCACGACTCTGGATGAGTACCGCAAATATATCGAGAAGGATGCCGCTCTGGCCCGCCGTTTTCAGCCGGTCTTTGTGGGTGAGCCGTCCGTTGCGGATACGATCTCCATTCTGCGTGGAATCAAGGAGAAGTACGAGCTGCATCATGGGGTGCGGATCACCGATAATGCGTTGGTTTCCGCAGCGACCCTGTCCAACCGGTACATCACGGACCGCTTTCTGCCGGACAAGGCCATCGACCTGATTGACGAGGCGGCCAGTCGCCTGCGTATGCAGATCGACAGCAAGCCGGAGGCTCTGGATGAGCTGGACCGCCGCATCATCCAGCTGAAGATCGAGCGTGAGGCCATCCGCAAGGAGGATGACACGGCTTCCCGTGAGCGTCTGGAAGCTCTGGAGGCAGAGCTGGCCGACCTTCAGGAGAAGTCCGATGCGATGAGTGCAGCCTGGCATGCGGAGAAAGACCGCATGAATGCCGTGCAGAAATACAAGGAAGACCTCGACCATGCCCGGTCCGAGGTCGAGGTGGCACAGCGTCAGGGGAATCTTCAGCGGGCATCCGAGCTGATGTACAGCCGTATTCCGGAGCTGGAACGCCAGATCGAGCAGGCCCAGCAGGAGGAGGCTCAGTCTGATGGCAATGCGCTGTTTGCTGATACTGTGACGGATCAGGGAATTGCCGCTGTCGTGTCCCGCTGGACGGGTGTGCCGGTGGACCGGATGCTGGAGGGTGAACGCTCCAAGCTCATGCGGATGGAGTCCGTCCTGCGCGAGCGTGTCGTGGGGCAGGAGTCGGCTCTGGTGGCCGTGTCCAATGCTGTGCGTCGTGCCCGTGCCGGGTTGCAGGACCCCAATCGCCCGATTGGTTCCTTCCTGTTCCTTGGCCCGACCGGTGTGGGCAAGACTGAGCTTGCCAAGACGCTGGCGCAGTTCCTCTTTGATGATGAACGTGCCCTGTTGCGGATCGACATGAGTGAGTTCATGGAGAAGCATTCCGTCTCCCGTCTGATCGGTGCTCCTCCGGGTTATGTCGGTTATGATGAAGGCGGTGTGCTGACCGAGGCCGTGCGGCGTCGTCCTTATCAGGTCATCCTGTTTGATGAGGTAGAGAAGGCACATGAGGATGTCTTCAACATTCTCCTTCAGGTGCTGGATGATGGCCGCCTGACGGATGGTCAGGGTCGTGTGGTGGATTTCCGCAATACGATCATCGTGCTGACCAGCAATCTCGGTTCCGAGATTCTGGCTCATCAGAAGGATGGCGAATCTACTGAAACCGTACGGAATGAGGTGATGGAGGTTGTCCGGGCGCATTTCCGGCCCGAGTTCCTGAACCGTCTGGACGAGATCATTCTCTTCTCCCGCCTCCAGCGGGCGGATATGGGGCAGATCGTGGAAATCCAGCTGGGCCGTCTGCGGCATCTGCTGGAGGATCGCAAGATCACCCTGTCTCTCGATGAGAAGGCACGGGAGTGGATGGCCGAGGCCGGGTATGATCCGGTTTATGGTGCCCGTCCCCTGAAGAGGGTGATCCAGCGTGAGCTGCAGAACCCGCTGGCGGGCCTTCTGCTGGAGGGGACCATCCATGATGGGGATGAGATAACGGTTTCGGCCAATAAGGATGGGCTGCTCATAAATGGACAGTCCACTGCCGGGAACTGAGTGAATCGATAAAGAGACCGGCCCCCCTTGGAAAGGGGGCCGGTTTTTTTATGTCTGGAATCAGGCCGATTCCTGTTTGTGGGAATCGCGGGGGTGATTCGTCTGGGGGATGTGGTTTATTGTTA
>NZ_JANIDV010000004.1 GCF_026385505.1 Bombella dulcis
AGAAGTTTGGCATGGAGGACAACAAATCTCCCCCCTGACGGAACGGACAGACCCTGATGGCCAGACCCGTCGCATCATCCGTCTCCACCATCAGGCCGGAAACAGTCGCTTTCCCTCCCGCAGGCTGGAAACGGTCTGTCGGCACCTTCTTGAGCATCTTGCGGATGGCGTTTTCCTTTTCCATGCCGATCACACTGTCATAGTCACCGCACATGCCCGCATCCGTCTGATAGGCCGTCCCCCCTTTCAGGATACGGTGATCGGCCGTCGGCACATGGGTATGCGTGCCCACAACAAGCGACACCCGACCATCATAGAGATGACCGAACCCCATCTTCTCACTGGTCGTCTCGGCATGAACGTCCAGCACGGCCGCATGGATGGTCCCACCCAGACGATGTTTTGCCAGAATGGTATCCACTGCCCTGAACGGATCATCCAGCGCATCCATGAAGACCCGCCCCATCACATTGATGACCAGAACCTTCCGCCCACAGGGCAATGTGACGACACAACTCCCATGCCCCGGCGTTCCTTCAGGATAGTTGGCAGGACGGACAACAGCCGGAAGCTGGTCCAGCTGACCGATCAGGTCTTTCCGGTCCCATGCGTGGTTGCCCAATGTGATGGCATCCACGCCACCATCCAGCAGGTCCCGTGCGATCTGGGGGGACAGGCCGAAACCATGAGACGCATTCTCCGCATTCGCCACGACCATGTCCAATGACAGCTGCTCACGCCAGCCCTTCAGACCTGCCAAAACAGCGTCCCGCCCCGAGCGGCCAACAATATCTCCCAGAAATAACAGCCTCAAAATCTATCCCTCATTCATCTTCCACATGGATGATCTCACGTTCCGTCACGATGACGGGCAATCGCTGGTCATGCTCATCCATCGGCAGGGCATCCCTTTCCTGCGCTGCCAGACCATATCCTATCAACTCAGCCTGCGGGTAAAGCGGCAGGGTGCGATCATAATAGCCGCCCCCATAACCAAGCCGCCCCCCCTTCCGGTCAAACGCCACCAGAGGGACCAGAATGACATCCGGTGCCTTCCGCGCCCCGGCCGAATGACATGTGCCGATCCGCCCCTTCTTCATCGGGGCACCATCCCGCCATTCCCGGAAAACGAGAGGCTGCCCTCTGGGTGTCGTCTCTGGCAGAACGATCTGATAACCCGCCCTTGCCAGCTGCCTGCAGAATGGACGCAGATCGACCTCTCCCGGCAGAGGCCAGGTCGCCGCCACGACCGAAGGGCGACGCTGATGGATCACGCCGAGAAGATTGGCAACAAGCTGACGGTTCTGCCGCGGCAGGACAGGCCGACGGGACGCCAGAACATCCTGCCGGATGGCCTTCTTGTCCTGATCGGATGAGGGAACACGCTGAGCCATAAAATCCGTACTGGTGAAGCCGCCTTGGCCGTTGGTCTCATCAGCCCTCCCGGACCTGCTAGGGCAGGTGGGCACCGGTAATAACGTGACCACAGCCACGACAGAGCCAGTTCCCTTGGAAGTGCTTATCGGCCCAGAGGTTGATCGTGCCTGACGCACCAGGCAGCTCCGGGACTTATATTGCACCTCTGCCCGACTGGACACAAGCACCGGAGCACCGCTTTCTTGCTGATCATCCTGATGACAGCCATAGCCGCTGCATATAGGCGATGATCAGCCCCTGGCTGCTTTCTTTCCCCTGTTCTCCCGCTCTTCTGAAGATTTAAGCCCTTCCTCCACACGCTGGAGCAGGCTACTTGCTACATCGGCGGCATCAGCAAGCCTACCAACGATCTGCCTGTAGGATGCCTCGATCTGACAACTACGCTCCACCAAGACACGCTCTTCCTCAGTTATATACTTTTTATGAGCCTCAAAAAGCTCATCAGCCATAAGCAGCGCCACCATGAACAGAGCTTCACCATCGCCCCGCGGTCCCAGTGTCCGGCGTACTTCATCAAAGCGTTTCGAAATGGAGGCGGCCAGCTCTCTCAGATGATCTTCTTCACCATCCTGGCAGCCAACCGTATAATTGAGTCCTCCGACCGGAAGCGTTACCTGCGCCATAACTCTTATTTATCCTCCTGCCCTTCAGGGGGTGCCATGGCCTCGGCCCTGTCCGCACGCATGTCGAGCAGTTCACGCAGCCGGACTTCCAGCGCATCAATCCGTGCCAACAGGGACTGTTTCATGTCCCGCTGCCGAATCCGCTCGGACTCAACCTGAATCTCCTGCTGTTCCAGGGCAAAACCAAGCTGAACCAGAGTAATCTCCAATCTCTCAAGGTCCGGATTTTTCTGCACGGCACTCATTTAGCTTTCCTCCTGCACTGACATCCCTGCTCTCATGACCTATGATGTGTACTCCCGTCCATGGCAGCATCCACCGCACATCCCCACATCAGGCGCATAGCCACCCTCTACATGAAACCAAAATGACCTATCCTCACGAGACGTCAAGCATCTTTTTCCCGCCCTTCCCCCACCCTTTTGTCACCATTTCCACCCGACAGACCCTTCTGCAGGCCCAGCGGCATTTTGCCGGACAGCCCTTCACAGCCGTCTCCCCCCCCCATGCCGGGGCCAGCCTGGGGATCGACTGGTGGCTTCACGTGACGAAGGGACTATCCTGCCCCTCCGTGCTGGACTGCGGGGCCAGTGCCTCCCTGGCTCTGGAGGCTCTCCACAGGGGCATTACAGGCGTCATATGCCGGGACTTCCGGGCGGGCCTGCCAGCCGACATGAAAGACCGCCTCTTCTCCCAGCGGCCTCCCTGTGAAGACCGTCTCGCACTGAAAATCATGTAATACTGGTCAATGAGGCCGCAATCTGTCACACCTGAAGATCATGAACCACTGCGATCTCTACCCCGTCATTCCTTCCCTCCACGCTCTTGCCGAGCTTCAGGAGCAGCTGCCTGCCCTGCTGGCCCATGAGGCTGTCACCGCCCTGCGGCTCTGTTTTGACAGCTCGCTAAAGCAGGACCAGCTGGAGACACTCCGCCAGATGGCCTGGGGGCATGACGTGGCACTGATTCTCGCCCCCGCTGGTCTCGGCCTCCTGAAAGATGTTCCCCTGAACAGGATTGACGGCGTTCACCTCACCCGTCCGGCCGATGTCAAAACGTTCGCCAGCCGTAAGGACTGCCCCAGAGACCTCCAGATCGGCTGCACCTGCCAGACACTGGATGATGCCATGTCAGCCGGGGAACAGGGAGCCGACTATATCTGCCTCCCCGCTTCCGGCCCTTCATCCCTGACACAGTGGAGCCTCTTTGCGGAACTCCCTTCCGTAGCTGAAGACGTACGCACGGCAGATGAAGCTCTGGCCGCCATACAGGCCGGAGCCGACTTCCTCGCCATCACGCTGACACCGCCAGCCGGCGAGGCCCTGTCCCGCTTTGCCACTGTGAGTGCCGCCCTGTCCTGACCGGGCGACCCCAGTCTGACCTCACAGTCACTGATACGGAAGAATCGAATCTGTCACGTACAGGACGCCGTTGGACTGCGGATAGCCATTTCCAACCAGCGTCACTGACCCGTCCCTGCCAATGACCTCTATGTTGCCGAACACCGTCGGCTTCAGGATCACGTCATAGCCCGGCCCAGCAAGGGTCGGCACCTGTATGCTGCCTTTCCTGGCCGTCTTGCGCTGGATTGTCGGCAGGTCCCAGTGCCCCACAAGGATCATCTGCCCCACAAAGCCCTTCAGGAAGGTCCGACGGGCCGGTCTCATGAGGTCTGGCACGGCCTGATGCTTGTAAGCCTCGAAAGGCTCATTCGGCACGGCCAGCACGGTATATTCCCTGCTGCCTGTCAGATACGGCCAATAACCGGCCCGTATAATGGCGGCCTCAAAATCGGCCAGCTCAATCGCACCAAGAATGTTATCACTCAGCGGCCTATCTTCATAGGACATTACTGGAGGCACATGATACCGCACCCATGGATTAGGCGGATCACCGACCGGCTCCGGTCTATATCTGTCATGAATACTCTTTGCCTCTGGCAAAATTTCCCCACGAGTGGACCCACGCACGCCCGTGGGATCCTGTCTGGTCAGCACACTATCCCGGCACCCAACCAGAGCAGATAGGGCCACGCAGGCAACACTAACCATAAGCAGGGACCGCCCCCCACGAAACCAATCTATCAAACTCAACATCCACCCCCGTACATTTTCCATCCCACAACCCTGTCGCCCACCACTTCAAATGTCGTCCGACAGGTAGAGCTATAATAGCTCGGCGGAACGTTAGGCCCGCCCCAGCCACCATAACCATAACCGCTTCCCCAACCCCAGTCCCAACTAGAATAGCCGGGAGAATATTGAGTTTCCGTCTCGATATAAGAAAGGAAGTTATGCCCTTGCACGTCATATGTACGAGCAGGCACACCAAAACGGCGCAGCACGTCCACGGTGGACTGCCCGACCATGCTGTTCAGCACCTTTGGCTGCTGAAGTGCCGGTGTGGAACACCCCGCCAGCACCATGACGGTACCCAGCACCATCCCTTTCACCCACATGGCCGGACCATCGGCGTAACGTCTCATACCCTTCCTCCCGGCATCATCAAGCCCGCACATCTTCATCAGGACTGTTCTGCGTCAGCTTAACCAAAGAATCTCTTCAAGACGAGGGGCACCCGTCGCCAGCATCACGACCCTGTCAAAGCCCAGTGCAATACCGGAAGTCGACGGCATGTCAGGCAGAGCCTCCAGAAAGGCTTCATCCAGCGGCCAGTCCTGTTCCGGCGTGATCTGGACCCGCCGTGCGCGGTCTGCTTCAAAACGCTGACGCTGCTCCTGCGGGTCTGTCAGCTCCTCAAAGGCATTGGCCAGTTCCAGCCCGGCGGCATAAAGTTCGAAACGCAGAGCCACCCGTGGGTCAGCCGGATCACGCTTTGCCAGAGCCGCCTGCTCGACAGGCCAGTGCGTCAGGAACGTGGGCCGCTCCCGCCCGATATGCGGCTCGATCTTTTCCAGCAGAAGACGGAAGAAAAGGTCTTCCCAGCTCTCTCTATCCCGCAGCTCAACACCGGCATCACCCGCCAGACGGGCTGCATCCCCGGTGCTGGCCAGCAGGTCCACCCCGACATGACGGGAAAAAACCTCCTGCATCGTCAGACGCTCGAAAGGCTGCATCAGGTCCAGCACATCCTCCCCATAGGACAGACGAGGCGGCAGGATGGAGCGCAGCAAATGTTCCGTTTCATCCATAAGGGACGACAGGGACGCACCGGGCCGGTACCATTCCAGCATGGTGAATTCCGACATATGGGTCGCACTCCGTTCCCCGTTCCGCCAGACACGGGCCAGCTGGAACAGAGGCTGCCCGGTTGCTGCCACAAGACGCTTCATGGCGAATTCGGGACTGGTATGGAGATAACGGGGCTCTGATGTTCCGTCAGGATGCTCCAGAACCGTTCTGAAACAGCGCAGATGCACCTCTTCCCCCGGAACAGGGACAGCATAGGGCGTCTCGACTTCCAGATAGCCCCGCCCTTCGAAGAAAGCCCGCACGGCCTGCACCATCCGGGCACGCCGCCGCAGGAATGGCAGACGGTCCCGTATCCGGGCTGTTGTCTGCACCATGCTGGACCGTTCCATCATCACCCTCCCTCTGTCCCGAACAGTCATGCCTCTTCATGAGGCAGGCCCTCATGGCGGCACCATAGCAGAGTTTCCTTGCGGAAAACCGTCTCCTTTCGCTAGAGCAGCCTCATGCAAGACCCTGCCTCATCTTCCCCATCATACAAGACCCTCCGCAGCACACGGTCACTTCTTGAGGCAGACCTCATCACGCCGGAACAGGTTCCTGCACTGGAGGCCGTGGCTGACCGCTATGCCACCGCCATTCCCCCGGCTTTCCAGAAGCTCATCACCAGCCCGGATGACCCGATCGGACGGCAGGTCATTCCCGATGCACGGGAGCTGCGGACCATGCCACATGAAAATGAAGACCCGATCGGTGATGACGCCCTTTCCCCCGTTCCCGGCATCGTGCATCGCTATGAAGACAGGGCACTGCTCAAGCCCCTGCTGATCTGCCCGCTCTACTGCCGCTTCTGTTTCCGGCGGGAACATGTCGGCCCGGATGGCAGCCTGCTGGGGGAAGAGGCACTGAAAACCGCCTTTCACTGGATCGAGACACATCCACAGATACGGGAAATCATCCTGACGGGTGGAGACCCGCTGATGCTCTCCCCCCGCCGGATGAAGCACATCATCCAACGTCTGTCTTCCATCGACCATATCGACATCATCCGCATCCACAGCCGTGTGCCAGTTGCCGCCCCGGAACGCCTGACACCAGACCTTCTGGATGCGCTGGAGACTGACCGTGCCCTCTGGATGGTCGCCCACATCAACCATGCCCGGGAATTGACGGAACAGGCCCGTCTGGCTGTCCGGCAGATGCTTGGCCGGGGCATTCCTGTCCTTTCCCAATCCGTCCTCCTCCGGGGCGTGAATGACACGACTGAATCGCTGGAGGCCCTGCTGCGTGCGCTGATCGCCGCCCGCATCAAGCCCTATTACCTCCACCATCTCGATTCCGCCCCCGGCACGGCGCATTTTCATGTTCCGGTGGAAGAAGGCCGTGCGCTGCTGGAAAGCCTGCGGGGCCGGGTCTCCGGTCTGGTCTGGCCGACCTATGTCGTGGACATTCCCGGCGGAAAGGGCAAGGTGCCTCTCGGGCCGGATTATCTCGTCAACTCGCCCTCTCATGAAACCTCTGCCCCCTCTCAGGCACGGGGACCGGATGGAAAGCACTATCCTTTTACCTAGAGCATACAGAGGGAGCTTGCGCCCGCCCCATCGACACGGCTAGAAGTCTCCCAGAGCTTCATCGCTTCCGCCCTGATGGCCGGAAGCCTTGAGCAATACCCGATCTTTTGCATGTACATCAGGAGCTGACATGAAACAGCAAGCCAACCTCATCCGGGCCGGGCAGGTCATCGAACATAACGGCCGCCGCTGGACCGTTCTCAAGCAGCAGATTCTGACCCCCGGCAAGGGCGGTGCGTTCATCCAGGTGGAGATGCGTGACCTTTCCAGCGGCAACAAGAGCAACGAGCGGTGGCGTACGGCTGATACCGTCGAGCGTCTCATCACTGAAGACAATGACTACATCTATTCCTACATGGATGGCGACAACATCGTCCTCATGGACCCGGAGACATTCGAACAGACCATGCTGCCGAAGGACATCCTTGGTGATCAGCTCCCCTTCCTTCAGGACAACATGACGATCAGCGTCAAGCTGGTTGAGGGCGACCCGGTTGCCGTCACCCTGCCGCCGCAGGTCACGCTGGAAATTGCCGAAGCCGATCCGGTCGTCAAGGGCCAGACGGCCAGCTCCTCCTACAAGCCTGCCGTTCTCTCCAATGGCGTGAAGGTCATGGTTCCTCCCTTCATCGAGGCCGGTGAACGCATCGTCGTGCGCACAGATGACGCCACTTACGTCGAGCGTGCCAAGGACTGATCATGCGTCTTTCTCCCCATATGGCCGTCATGCAGAATACCGCACAGAAAGCGGCGCGGTCCCTCCTGCGTGACTTTGCCGAGGTCGAGCAGCTTCAGGTCAGCATCAAGGGACCGGGGGACTTTGTCTCCCAGGCCGACATGCGGGCCGAGAAGACCATCCGTGAAGAGCTGGCCCGTGCCCGCCCCGGCTATGCCTTCCTGATGGAAGAAAGCGGGGCCTCCGGTGGTGACAACTGGACATGGCGCTGGATTGTCGACCCGCTGGACGGAACCTCCAACTTCCTCCACGGCATTCCGCACTGGGCCATTTCCATCGCCCTCCAGCGTCGCCACCCGAATGGGGATGTCGAGCTGGTGGCTGCCCTCGTCTATAACCCGGCCTCCCATGAAATGTTCTGGGCGGAAAAAGGCGTCGGGGCCTTCCTCAATGACAGGCGCATCCGTGTTTCTGCACGGCGCAAGCTGTCAGAAGCCATGTTCGCCACGGGGATTCCCTTTGCCAAGGTTCCGGCCCAGTATCGTCTGCCCTTCGGCCGGGTGCTGAGCAGCCTGATGCCCAAGGTTGCCGGCATCCGCCGCTGCGGTGCCGCTGCACTGGACCTCGCCTGGCTGGCCGCCGGCCGCTATGAAGGCTACTGGGAGCTGGGGCTGAAGCCGTGGGACTGCGCCGCCGGCCTGCTGATCGTCCGGGAGGCCGGTGGTCATGCCACGGATGTTGAGGGCAACGACCTCGGTGCCCTTGATGATGATGTCCATGTGGTCGCTGGCAACCAGCACTTTCATGCGCCCCTGCGGGAGCTCGTGCATAACGCCCTCACACAGGACTGACACCTCCGCCATTCCGACAGGAGCCGGGAGCTGCCTCCCCGTCCGTCATGGTGTCCATCACGGCCCCACCATGACGATTGCAGGATGCAGCTCCTCCGCATAGGATGCAGACATGAAGAACCGTCCCGCCTTCCTCTCTTCCCTGCTTGTGGCACCTCTTCTGGCAGGGCTTGCCGCACCGGTCGTCGCACGGGCGCAGGTTTCCACCAATATGGATGCCCTGCCTGATGCCTCACCTGAAGAGCCAGCCAGCCAGCCCGTCCAGCGCAGCCATGCGGCAGCTCCGGTTCATCATGACACCACACCTCCGCCTCCCCCCACACCACCGGGCTATACACGGGTTCCCAGCATTCCCGCCGAGGCTCCGAAGCCAGCCGTCATAACACCCCCGGATTTCCCGGTCGTACTGCATCCGCCTGTCCCGGCAGCGGTCGTCCAGCCTGAAAAAGACAGCAACAGCCAGACCGAACCGCTACAGCCCGATGCCCTGCGTATCCTCTTCGACACGAACAGGACGACCATGAACGCTGCCACCATCGAGGCCATCCGCCATTATGCCGAGGAGATGGCACCCCAGACGGAGACCCGCTTCGTTCTCCGCAGCTATGCCGCCGTTCCGGGCAATGACATCTCCATGCCCCGCCGTCTGGCTCTCTCCCGTGCCCTGGCCGTACGCAGCCTGCTGATACAGGCAGGTATTGCCACGACACGCATCTATCCCATTGCCCAGGGCCGTCCGGACAGCACCGACACCGCACCGGCGGACCGGCTGGACATCCTCCCTGAAGCCAACCCGGCCCCTTCAGACGATTCTGAACAAGGAAACGCGGCACCATGACACGCCCGACCCGTTATCTCGTCCGTATCATTGTCTTTCTCCTGATCATTCTGGGACTGGCCTTCTCCCTGCGGGATGTGCTGGTTCATGCCTTCATGGTCAATCCGGGGCTGGATGGTGTCATCATCGCCATTCTCCTGCTGGGCATTCTCTGGAACATCCATCTGACTGTCCGCCTCTTCCCGGAGGTCCGCTGGGTCAACATCCTGCAGCAGCCACGGGCCGGGCTGAAAGTGCCGGAGCCGCCACGCCTTCTCTCCCCCATGGCCCGTGTGCTCCGTGCCCGGCGTGAACAACCCGCCCGGCCCGCCTTCTCCACCCAGACCACACGGGCCATGCTGGAAAGCCTTGAAGCCCGCATGGATGAAGGACGGGAAATCTCCCGTTACATCACGCAGCTCCTTGTCTTTCTCGGTCTTCTGGGAACGTTCTACGGGCTGATCCTGACGGTACGGTCCGTTGCGGATGTCATAAGTGCCATGCCGTCTGGCGGGTCCGACCTGTCCGCCATGTTCGAGCATATCAAGGGTGGACTGGTCAGGCCGCTCGGGGGCATGTCCACGGCCTTTTCGGCCTCCATGTTCGGTCTGGCCGGGTCGCTCATCCTCGGCTTCATCGACCTGACGGCCGGACAGGCACAGAACCGTTTTGCCAATGAAATTGAGGAGTGGCTGGCCGACCAGACCTTCCTCGATGCTCCCGGTGGCGACGCCGAGCAGCAGGCCGGCAGCTCTGCCCGCTCCCAGGAAGAAAGTGCCGCAGCAATGGGCGCATGGCTGCCACGGGTGCAGGATTTCATGCGGCTGACGACCGAAAATGTCGCCCTGCTCCAGCAGAACATCACGATGCTGCGCCACATCATGGAAACCAGCGAGGAAAACAACGCCAAGGTCATCCTCGGCCTGCGTGCCCTGAATGAGAACATCCATAAGCTTGGCGGGGCAGCCGCCCATCAGGGCGATACACTCCTGCACAGGGGGCAGACAGCCATTCTCGGCAAGCTGACGGAGATCAGCGACATTCTCCATCAGAATCATGCGACAGAACCACATCTGCCCGTCACCGCTCCCCGTGAAGGTCAGGGGTCCCTCATCGACAAGCTGACACGAATCAGCGAGTCCCTCCTTCATCATCGTGAAGCCGCCTCCCCTGCCCAAGATGAAGAGCTGCGCAAGGGCCAGGCCGCCATCATCAGGAAGCTGACGGAGATTGGTGAACATCTCCGCACGGATGAAAGCATCATCGAGGAACAGGCCGCCGTCATCGACCGGCTGACGGAGATCAGCGAAAATCTCCGCAACAGGCGGGAGGATGATGCCATCCATGAGACGCAGCGTGCCACGATCATCAACCGGCTGACAGAAATCGGTGACCACCTCCGCAGCCACCGGGAAACAGCACCGGCACCGGACCTCTCCTACCTCCAGACTGTTCTCCAGCAGCTTGAGGAAGGCAGCCAGGCCACGGTGAAGGCCATGCACTCCCTGAGCAGAAGCGTCAGCCAGCGTCACTTCGAGGACCCCGCCGTCACCCAGCTCCTTCAGGACATGGACCGGCAGCTGCTTGGCCTGCGTCAGGACATTGTCATGCTGGCCAGAGGCGAGCAGCCAGCACATTCCGCCCCGCATAAGGAGGGCTGATCATGGCCCGCCGCCGTCACCGTTCCGGCTCGATCAACGCATGGCCGGGTTATGTGGATGCCCTCTCCTCCCTGCTGATGGTGGTCACCTTCGTGCTGCTGGTTTTCGTGCTGGGGCAGGAATTCCTGTCCGCCACCATCACGCAGAGGGAACATGCGCTGGAAAATCTGAAACAGGAGCTCAGCCACCTCAGTGAGATGCTGTCCCTCAGCGAAGCCAAGGTAAAAACGCTGAGCAGTGCCGAGCAGGAAGAGCATGCCCTGGTGGCCACGCTCAAAGCCCAGCTGGATGACAGGCAGCACCAGCTGGACGAAGCCCAGAGCCATGCGAAGGAGATTGAAGGGGCACAGCTCGGCAGCATTGCTGACCTCTCCTCCCAAATCACGGAACTGACCCGTCAGCTCCAGGCCGTTTCCGCCGCACTGGACCTGGAAAAGAAGAATGAGGTGGACAAGGATGCCCGCATCGCCGAGCTGGGGCAGAAACTCAATTTTGCCCTGGCAGACAAGGTCAACCAGCTCCAGCGTTACCGGTCCGAGTTCTTCGGCAGGCTGCGGGACATCCTGAAGGGCCAGTCGGGCATTGCCGTTGTCGGGGACCGGTTCGTTTTCCAGTCCGAAATTCTCTTCCCCAGTGGCAGCGCAACCCTCACGCCTACGGGCCAGAAACAGATTCTCACGCTAGCCCGTACATTCCGTGAAGTAGCCGCCACCATTCCGTCTGATGTCCCGTGGATTCTGCGGGTCGATGGTCATGCAGACCGTCAGCCCATCCGCTCGACATTCCCGAGCAACTGGGAGCTATCGTCCGCCCGTGCCATCACGGTCGTCAAGACCCTGATCGCCAACGGAGTGGACCCGCATCACATTGCGGCAACGGCCTTCTCCGGCTACCAGCCGCTTGATACCGGCACGAGTCCCGAGGCTCTGGCCCGCAACAGGCGAATCGAGTTCCGCCTGACAGACCGTTAACCCTGCCCCGGCGGTGGAGAGCATCAGCCTCCACCGCCCACCCTGCTGACAGAACCTCCAGAATCACCTAATTAGGGCGTCATGACCGACACACCGCTTCACCTCATCCGTAATTTCTCCATCATCGCCCATATTGACCACGGCAAATCGACTCTGGCTGACCGGCTGATCGAAGCCTGCGGTGCCCTGACCGCCCGTGAAATGAAAGGGCAGGTTCTTGATTCCATGGAGCTGGAGCAGGAACGCGGAATCACCATCAAGGCGCAGACCGTCCGGCTGACCTATCCCGCCAAGGATGGCAACGTCTACACGCTCAACCTCATGGACACACCCGGCCATGTGGACTTTGCCTATGAAGTCAGCCGCTCCCTGGCAGCCTGTGAAGGGTCACTTCTGGTGGTCGATGCCTCGCAGGGGGTCGAAGCGCAGACACTGGCAAACGTCTATCAGGCGATTGATGCCAACCATGAGATTGTCCCCGTTCTCAACAAGATCGACCTCCCGGCCGCCGAGCCGGAGCGGGTCCGTGCCCAGATCGAGGAAGTTGTCGGCATCCCGGCTGATGATGCCGTGGAGATCAGTGCCAAGACGGGCCTGAACATTGAAGGGGTTCTGGAAGCTCTCGTCCAGCGTCTGCCCGCCCCCAAAGGCGATGCTGAAGCCCCTTTGCAGGGGCTGCTGGTGGACAGCTGGTACGACAGCTATCTCGGCGTCATCATTCTGGTCCGCATCAAGGAAGGCCGCCTGAAACGGGGTGACAAGATCCGCATGATGCAGACCGGGGCAACCTATCATGTCGATCAGGTTGGTGTGTTCCTGCCCAAGATGAAGTCGGTTGATTCCCTCGGTCCAGGTGAAATGGGGTACATCAATGCCGCCATCAAGACCGTAGCGGACTGTAATGTCGGTGACACCATCACGCTGGACAACCGCCCGGCGGAGAAGGCCCTCCCCGGCTTCAAGCCGTCCGTGCCGGTCGTCTGGTGTGGTCTCTTCCCGGTCGATGCGGATGATTTCGACAAGCTGCGGACCAGTCTGGGCAAGCTGCGGCTGAATGACGCCTCCTTCCATTTCGAGGCGGAAACCTCTGCGGCCCTCGGCTTCGGCTTCCGCTGCGGGTTCCTCGGGCTGCTGCATCTGGAAATCATTCAGGAACGGCTCTCCCGTGAGTTCAATCTGGACCTCATCGCCACTGCTCCTTCCGTCGTGTACAAGATGCACATGAACAACGGCGATGTGGAAGAGCTGCACAACCCAGCCGACATGCCGGAAATCAGCAAGATCGACTATATCGAAGAGCCGTGGATCAAGGCCTCCATCCTCGTGCGGGATGAATATCTGGGGTCCGTCCTCACCCTCTGTACCGAACGCCGTGGCGTGCAGATCGACCTGACCTATGTTGGCGACCGGGCCATGGTCGTCTATCGCCTGCCACTCAATGAGGTCGTGTTCGATTTCTATGACCGCCTGAAGTCCCTCACACGGGGCTACGCCTCCTTCGAGTACCAGATGGATGGTTATGAGGAGAGTGATCTGGTCCGCATCTCCATCCTCGTGAATCACGAGCCGGTGGATGCACTGGCCTTCATCGCCCACCGCACCGTGGCCGAGACACGGGGCCGGGCCATCTGCGCCAAGCTGAAAGACCTCATCCCCCGCCAGCTCTTCAAGATCGCCATTCAGGCCTCCATTGGCTCCAAGGTGATCGCCCGTGAGACGCTGGGGGCACTTTCCAAGGATGTGACGGCAAAATGTTACGGCGGTGACATTTCCCGCAAGCGCAAGCTCCTCGAAAAACAGAAGGAGGGCAAGAAACGCATGAGGCAGTTCGGCAAGGTTGAAATCCCCCAGAGTGCCTTCCTTGCCGCCCTGAAAATGGACTGACCCATGGTTCTGACTGCTGCCCTTCTCTGCGTCCATAATGAGGCCAACAGGCTTGGCTGGTGGATAGCCCACCATGTGGCAGCAGGATTCTCGGCCCTTCTCATCTGTGACGATCACTCCACCGATGGCAGCCAAGACGTTCTGACACAGGCAGCCCGCAATTATGACATCCGCCTGCTGGCCACCAACCAGCAGGAAACGGACCGCCTGCAACGCCATCATGATGCCCAGCTGCAGATGCTCCGGCAGGAGGGGCAGCATTTTGACTGGATCATCCAGCTGGCGGTTGATGAGTATTTTGCACCCAGCTACCAGTCCGTGGAGACTTTTTTCAGTGACGTGGCAGCCCGCATGGGGCCGGAAGCCTTCCAGCGGACAACGCATGTTCCCGTCAACTGGTGCCTCATGGGGCTGGGCAAGCGGAAGCATCAACGCTTCGACGACCAGATAGCTCACCCGCGGTCCCTGTTCCTGAGCCACGCTTCCGAAACCTTTCCCGACAGCCGGGTCACCAGAGTCTTCTTCCGTCCTTCAGCCCGACAAGGCCTGCCTGATCCCTTCGCCAACATCCAGACCCCGCCGGACTGGAGCCACGGCCGCATCCTGCATGACGCTGCCGCCAGCAGCCGGACACCACAGGCCCGCCGCTATTACGACCGCAACGACCAGCATTTCGCCAAAGGGCAGGCCCTCCTGTCCCGGACTCTGGACATCAGTGCCCATATCCTCCAGGGCCTGATCATGGGGGCCTGCTACGCCATACAGAACGGCCAGGCCCCTGCCCCGAAGGCCAGACAACCCCTGCTGGAAACGCCCTGCCGCTTCAGGCAGTTCCATCTGCATCGCCATGACGGACAACTGGCACTCGACAGACAGAGCAGCGCGATCGGCTTCCACCCCACCGAAGCGATGAAGGCCCGGAATGACCTCATTCCTCTCCGCCTCACCATGCTGGATGCTCCGCCCCCGGAGATGGAAACTGTTGCATGGCTTCATGCAGAGCAGCCTGCGGGCCGCCCCTATCTGCCCGCCAGCGTCCCGTCATCCACCTATTTCTCCGCCCTGCTGGATTGCCTGCCAGTACGGCTTGAAAAAGGCGAGAAAGGGACTGTCCGACTCATCCTCCAGCCAACGGGACAGCCTCTCCCGGATCACGAACCTCTGAGCCTCACCCCGACGCAGGATACGCCTTCTTTCAAGCAGGATACCGTGGAAGACGCCCTCCGCCACTTCACGGCCTATGGCCTCACGGCTGCCGGACTGCATGAAGCCATACGGCACAGCCGCTGGTTCTCGCCATCCATCATCGGGGCACTCTATGCCCAGCTTCCTGCCGGAGAAGCACGGACGCTGTTCACGCCCCTCCTGTATCGGCTTTTCCATGAATGGAAACGCTAGAAAGATAACCATCCGGTAGTCTGTGGAAGGCCATATCTATCAACGTTAACCTTGCCATCATTTTTCTCTGTTATGTAATCCCGTGTGGCAAGCCTTAAAGAAAACGTGCGATAAATACATCCTGAGGAGCTGCAGCAGAAACCTTTAAAAGGACGTTGCCGGCAGTCCGGAAAGCCTCACGGTGCTCCGTGATCTTTCCGAATGGACAGGATGAGGGCTGGAAAAAATCTCAGTATCCCTGTAATGCCCTGTAAGTTTCATGATCTGAACCCCGGCTGGATAGTTCATGCCCGACCCTACGACATCCCGTACGACACAGACGACACCACTCCATCAGCTTTCCTTTGAAAGTGCCCTGGCCGAGCTTGAACAGATCGTACGCGGGTTGGAAAGCGGCCAGATGAAGCTGGAAGATGCCATCTCCGCCTATGAGCGGGGGGATGCCCTACGCCGTCACTGTGAAGAACGTCTTGACGAGGCCGAGATGCGGGTGAAGGCCATTGTCCAGAATGCCGATGGCTCCCTTTCCGAAGAGGAGCTGGGTGCCACGGAGAAGGCGTCTCCCGCCCCCCGCCGCAGATCCCCCACCAGAAGCGCACAGAAACCGCAGGATACGGGCCGTTCCCCCCCTCCGGGTCTGGATGATGAAATCCCATTCTGATGAAACAGTGCGTACTGATGCCCCTCGCCCCACACCAAGGAGACCCTTCCATGACCGACAGCCCTGCCCTCTCCCTCAAGGAGGCCCTCCATCAGGCCTGTCGTGATATTGAATCCAGCATTGATGCGCTCCTGCCCATGGTTCCCGGGGATGAATCCCTGCTGATTGAAGCCATGCGCTATGCCGCCCTGAATGGTGGCAAACGTCTGCGTGGCTTCCTCGTGCTGGAGATCGCCGCCCTGTTTGATGCCTCCCGTGAGGCTGCCCTCCGTGTTGCGGCATCCGTCGAATTTCTCCATGCCTATTCCCTCGTCCATGATGACCTGCCAGCCATGGATGATGATGACCTCCGCCGGGGGCAGCCCTCCACGCACAAAAAATTCAACGAGGCTTTCGCCATTCTCGCTGGTGATGCCCTCCAGACCAGTGCCTTTGAAGTCCTACTGGAAGACGCCACCAGCAAGGACCCGGCCATCCGGGCCGAGCTGGCACTGGCACTGGCCCGAGCCTCCGGCAGTGCCGGCATGGTCGGCGGGCAGGTCATTGACATCCGTGGTGAAGGCAAGGCCCTCCCGCTGGAGAAAGTCCGACGGCTGCACGCCATGAAGACCGGTGCCCTGATCCGCTACGCCGCAGAGGCTGGAGCCATTCTGGCCGGTCTCAAGGCTGATGACCCCCGCCGTGAGGCCATCGTCCGCTATGGTGCCGATCTCGGTACGGCCTTCCAGGTCGCCGATGACATTCTGGACACCACGGCCAGCACTGAAGAACTGGGCAAGACGGCAGGCAAGGATGAAGATGCCTGCAAGTCCAACTATGTCTCCCTTCTGGGCATCGACGGTGCCCGCAGGGAGGCACTGCGCCTGAGCGAGCAGGCCCGCCAGTCCCTTTCTTCCTTCGGTCCCCGTGCGGATACGCTCCGTGCCCTCGCTGATTATTTCGTTGAACGCAGGAACTGATTGTCCATGAGCACGTCTTCCTCCATCCCTACTCTGGGCCGTTATCCTCTTCTGGATCGGGTAAGCGTACCGGCGGACATGAAAAACCTGTCCATCGAACAGCTGACCACCCTCGCAGAAGAACTGCGCTCGGAAACCATCAATGCCGTTTCCACGACAGGCGGGCATCTCGGTGCCTCCCTCGGTGTTGTCGAGCTGACAGTGGCCCTCCATGCGGTGTTCAATACGCCGGATGACCGGGTCATCTGGGACGTGGGCCATCAGGCCTACCCCCACAAGATTCTGACCGGCCGTCGTGAACATATCCGCACGCTGCGCCAGCCGGGGGGCCTCTCCGGCTTCACGCGCCGCGCCGAAAGCCCCTACGACCCCTTCGGGGCCGCCCACTCATCCACGTCCATTTCCGCCGGACTGGGCATGGCCGTCGCCCACCACCTTTATGCGGAAGAGAATCCCTCCTACCGGGAACGGAACGTCATCTCCGTCATCGGGGACGGGTCCATCTCCGCCGGCATGGCCTATGAAGCCATGAACAATGCCGGTGCCATGGGCGGCAAGGGAGCCGAACGTCTCATCGTCATCTTGAATGACAATGAGATGTCCATTGCACCGCCTGTCGGGGCCATGTCCAACTATCTGGGCCGTCTGATGTCCTCCCGCCGCTTCCTGACCCTGCGGGACATGGCGGGCAAGCTGGCCAAGCGGCTTCCTTCCCGCATCGAGCGTACGGCCAAACGGGCCGAGGAATATGCCCGTGGCATGATCACCGGTGGCACGCTCTTCGAGGAACTCGGCTTCTATTATATCGGCCCGGTGGACGGGCACGACATGAACCAGCTTGTCCCCATCCTGCGCAACCTGCGTGATGCCGAGGACAAGGGGCCTGTCCTGCTGCACGTCATCACCGAAAAAGGCCGGGGCTACAAACCTGCCGAAGCAGCTGGCGACAAATATCATGCCGTCGCCCGCTTCGACGTGGAAACCGGCAAGCAGCAGAAGGCTCCTGCCGGCCCACCCACCTATACGGACGTTTTCTCCCGTGAGCTTCTCCACCGGGCCAATCAGGATGACAGGGTGGTTGCCATCACGGCCGCCATGCCGTCTGGCACGGGGCTGGACAAAATGGCCCAGCAGCACCCTGACCGTTACTTTGATGTCGGCATTGCCGAGCAGCATGCCGTGACCTTTGCTGCCGGCATCGCCAGCGAGGGAATGCGCCCATTCTGCGCCATCTATTCCACGTTCCTCCAGCGAGCCTATGATCAGGTCATGCATGACGTGGCCCTCCAGAATCTGCCTGTCCGCTTTGCCGTGGACCGTGCCGGTCTGGTCGGAGCTGACGGGGCCACCCATGCCGGGTCTTTCGACCTCAACTATCTCTGCTGCCTGCCGAACATGACCGTCATGGCTCCGTCGGACGAACTGGAACTGCTCCATATGACCGCCACGGCCTGGACGCACGACAGCGGACCGATTGCCCTGCGCTATCCCCGTGGGGCCGGGTTTGGTCTGAAGCTTCCTGAACAGGGTGAAATTCTGGAAATCGGCAAAGGCCGCATCGTGCGTGCTTCCGAAGGCGAAGGCGTGGCCATCCTCGCCCTTGGCCCCCGCCTGCATGAAGCCCTGAAGGCTGCCGAAACGCTGGAAAAAGAAGGTATTGCCGTCACCGTGGCTGATGCCCGCTTTGCCAAGCCGGTTGATGGTGCCCTGATCGAACAGCTTGCCCGCCAACACAGAGCCTTCATCACCATTGAGGATGGCGCACCGGGTGGCTTCAGCACGCAGGTCGTACAGCATCTGGCCGCAACCGGCCTGCTGGATCAGGTCCGCTTCCGCCCGATGGCTCTGCCCGATACGTGGATCGACCACAACACGCCCGCTGCCCAGTACGAGGAAGCAGGCCTGACAGCCCATCACATTGCCGATCTGGCCCGCAGAACCCTTGATGGGAAGGCCGGGGCCTGATGGCCAAACGCCGTGCGGACCAGCTCCTTGTGGAAAGGGGGCTGGTCGAAACACGCAGCCGGGCGCAGGCCCTCATCATGGCCGGGCTGGTCTATGCTGGCCCGCATGGTGACAAGCCCGTCAAAAAAGCAGGGGACCAGCTTGCTGAAGACATGCCCCTGACCCTGAAGGGGCAGGATCACCCCTGGGTCTCCCGTGGCGGGCTGAAACTGGCTCATGCGCTGGAGCATTTCCCGCTCTCCGCAGAAGGGAAAATCGCCGTGGATGTCGGAGCCTCGACAGGAGGCTTTACCGACGTTCTGCTCCAGAACGGGGCGGCAAAAGTCTATGCCGTGGATGTCGGGCATGGCCAGCTGGCATGGAAAATCCGCTCCGATGAGCGTGTCGTGGTGCTGGAAAAAACAAATGCCCGCCATCTGAGTGCAGAGCATGTGCCAGAAGCCCCGGATATTGTCGTCTGTGATGCCAGCTTCATCAGCCTGAAAACCGTTCTGGCTCCAGCCCTTGGCATGGCAAAAGAGGGCGCGTGGGCCGTGGCCCTCATCAAGCCCCAGTTCGAGGCGGGCCGGGCTGATATTGGCCCCAAGGGGGTCGTACGTGACCCGGCGGTGCATGACCGTGTCTGTCAGGACATAACGGACTGGTTTGCCGCTCTCCCCGGCTGGACCATTCTCGGCCTTGTTCCCAGCCCGATCACGGGGCCGGAAGGCAATAAGGAATTCCTCATTGCTGCCCGCAAAGGCGCACTCTAGGTCATTCTGCCTCACCCCATCACTTTTCTGACCCGTAAACGGGTTCCCGTGCTATAGCCGCCCCATGACACATCCGATGCCTTCTTCTTCCCCTGTTTCCTCCGATGCCGTGAATGCCCTCAATGAGAGCGAACGCAGACGCATCGAAGCCAAATCCGCCCTTTTTGCACCCCCCACACCCGTCACGGAAGACGGGCGGCGTGAACTGGTCGGTCTCTCCCGGGAAGAGCTGGCCGAGGTCCTGACCGAGATCGGCGAGAAGCCCTTCCGGGCCAAGCAGCTCTGGCACTGGATATACCATCAGGGCGTGACGGACTTTTCCCTCATGTCCACCATTGCCAAACCATTACAGGCCAAGCTGGAAAAGCATTTCATCGTTGGCCGCCCCAGCCTGACAACGCAGCAGACCTCCAGGGATGATACCCGCAAATTCCTATTCCGCTTCCGTGACGGGCAGGAGGCGGAAACCGTCTATATCCCGGACCGGCGGGAAGACCGGGGGGCTGTCTGCATTTCCTCCCAGGTGGGCTGCACCCTGTCCTGCACCTTCTGCCATACGGGTACGCAGAAACTTGTCCGCAATCTGGGTGCTGCCGAAATTGTCGGGCAGTTCATGGCCGCACGGGACAGCTATGGTGAATGGCCCAGCCCCAAGGGAGACACGCCCCGCCTGCTCTCCACCATCGTGCTGATGGGCATGGGGGAACCGCTCTATAATTACGAGAATGTCGCCAAGGCCATGAAGATCATCATGGATGGCGAAGGCATCGCCCTCTCCCGACGCCGCATCACGCTGTCCACCTCAGGCGTCGTGCCCATGATGGACCGCTGCGGTGATGAACTGGGAATCAATCTGGCCATTTCCCTCCATGCCGTCCGCAATGACCTGCGGGACCAGCTGGTGCCCCTGAACCGGAAATACCCGATTGAAGAGCTGATGGCCGCCTGCCACCGCTATCCGGCCGCCTCCAACTCCCGCCGCATCACCTTTGAATACATCATGATCCGGGACGTGAATGACAGTGACGCCGAAGCCAGGGAGCTGGTGCGGCTGATCCGTGGCCTGCCTGCCAAGGTCAATCTCATTCCCTTCAATCCCTGGCCGGGATCGGACTTCCGCCCCTCCACACGGGAGCGTCTGGCCAGTTTCGCCCAGATCGTCATGGATGCCGGATACGCCGCCCCCATCCGTATGCCCCGTGGCAAGGACATTCTTGCCGCCTGCGGGCAGCTCAAGACACAGAGCGAACGGAAACGGCAGGCCGAATCCCGCAATACCGGCGCATGAGCCTTCCCCTGCGGGGGTGGGCCTCTGGCCCAATGGTCTGACAGATGTTACAAGACCATAATAACTTTGACGACATCTGGGTCTGTCTTTCAGCAGAGGATATATAGCGACCATGAGCAAAGCCTCAGGCATCAAGAAAGTCGTTCTGGCCTATTCCGGTGGGCTGGATACGTCCGTCATTCTCCGCTGGCTTCAGGAGCATTACGGCTGCGAGGTTGTCACCTTCACGGCTGATCTCGGCCAGGGAGAAGAGCTGGAACCCGCACGCCGCAAGGCTGAATCCCTCGGCGTGAAGGAAATCTTTGTCGAAGACCTGCGGGAGACCTTCGTCAAGGATTACGTCTTCCCGATGTTCCGGGCCAACACGGTCTATGAAGGTCAGTACCTGCTGGGCACCTCCATCGCCCGCCCGCTGATCTCCAAGCGTCAGATCGAGATTGCCGAGGCTGTCGGGGCCGATGCCGTGGCGCATGGTGCAACAGGCAAGGGCAACGATCAGGTCCGCTTCGAGCTGGCCTATTATGCCCTGAAGCCAGATGTGAAGGTCATTGCGCCGTGGCGTGAATGGGACCTGACCTCCCGCACCAGGCTGCTGGACTTTGCCGAGAAGAACCAGATTCCCGTCACCAAGGACAAGCGGGGCGAGGCCCCCTTCTCCGTGGATGCCAACCTGCTGCATTCTTCCTCCGAAGGGAAAATTCTGGAAGACCCCTCCCTGCCGCCGGATGAGATCGTCTTCCAGCGCACCATCTCCCCGGAAGCCGCACCGGACAAGGCCACCGAAATCACCATCGATTTCAAGCATGGCGACCCGGTGGCCATCAATGGTGAGGCCCTGTCTCCGGCCAGCCTGCTCGCCCGCCTCAACGAGCTGGGCAAGGCCAACGGCATTGGCCGTCTCGACATCGTGGAGAACCGCTTTGTCGGCATGAAGTCCCGCGGGATTTACGAAACGCCTGGCGGAACCATCCTGCTTCAGGCTCATCGTTCCATGGAATCCATCACACTGGACCGTGAAGCTGCCCATCTCAAGGACAGCATCATGCCCCGCTATGCCGAGCTGATCTATAACGGCCTGTGGTTCTCCCCGGAACGCCACATGCTCCAGGCCCTGATCGACAGCAGCCAGAACTCCGTCAATGGCCGTGTCCGCCTGAAGCTCTACAAGGGCAATGTCATCTGCGTGGGCCGTGAAAGCCCCGACAGCCTGTATGACGCCCGTGTCGTGACCTTCGAGGATGACGAAGGTGCCTATAATCAGGTGGATGCCCAGGGCTTCATCCGCCTCAATGCGCTCCGTCTGCGACTGGGTGCCAATAAAGGACGCCGTGGCGGTACGCCCTGACCCTGTGTCCTTTCCCCCTGCCGGATCATGCTGGTCCGGCAGGGCTGTCTCTTCTCCCCAGCTTGCAAAGAGGCGTCTCCATGTCCCACCGTCCGCGTTCCCTCTTCCGCTATCTGCCAGCCTGTGTGCTGGCTGGTCTGCTTGGTCTGACTGCCTGTTCCGGCGGCCCCAAACCGGACCTGACACCCCAGCAGTTCATGGACCAGGTCTATAAACAGCCGGGCGTGCAGAAACTGCCTGATGGTCTCGCCTACAAGGTGCTGAAATCCGGCCCCAAGGATGCTCCCCATCCGCAGAAAGGGGGCACCATGATGGTCATTTACGAGGGTCGTCTGCCCGATGGCGGCATTTTTGACGCCTCGGAAATGCACACCGGTGCCGCCTATATGGAAATGCCTCTGGATGGCGTCATCGAAGGCTGGATGGAAGGACTGCCCATGATGCGCGTCGGCGATACATGGGAACTCTACGTCCCCCCCAAGCTGGGCTATGGCAAGCGGTCCATGGGAATCATTCCCCCCAACAGCCCGCTGATCTTCAAGATCCAGCTTCTGGGTGTTGAGGATGACAACTCCCTGCAATAAGGCCATCCCGCTTTTTCATCTGCCCTGCCCGCAGGGCACACCGCCGTCCCCTCATCTCTGAGCGGGGCGGTTTTTGTCTTCTCCTTCTGCCAGGACCATGTTCATGCAGCGTGTTTTTTCAGGCATTCAGCCAACCGGTATTCCTCATCTTGGCAACTATCTCGGAGCGATCCGCAACTGGGTCACCCTGCAGAAAGACCATGACTGCCTGTTCTGCCTCGTGGACATGCACTCCCTGACCATGCCGTGGTCTCCAGAGGCCCTGCGTGAACAGACGCTCGCCTCCACAGCCTGTCTCCTGGCCTCCGGTATTGACCCGACCCGCCTATACAACCAGTCTGCCGTCAGTGCCCATGCCCGCCTCGGCTGGATTTTCAACTGCGTGTCCCGCCTTGGCTGGCTGAACCGCATGACGCAGTTCAAGGACAAGGCAGGCAAGAACCGGGAAAACCATTCAGCCGGTCTCTATGTCTATCCCAACCTGATGGCTGCCGACATTCTGGCCTTCCATGCCACACGGGTTCCTGTCGGGGATGACCAGCGACAACATCTCGAGCTGGCCAATGACATCGCCCAGAAATTCAATCATGACATGGGTGTCGAGTTCTTCCCGCTGATCGAGCCGCTCATCCCGCCTCATGCCGCCCGTGTGATGAGTCTGCGTGATGGCAGCAAGAAGATGTCCAAATCCGACCCATCCGACCAGAGCCGCATCATCCTGAATGACACGGCGGATGCGATTACCCAGAAAATCCGCAAGGCCCGCACGGATGCCGAGCCTCTCCCCAGTGAGGAAGCCGGACTGGAAGGCCGCCCGGAAGCCCGCAACCTGCTGACCATCTATGCCGCCATGTCCGGCAGGACACTGGCTGACGTGCTGACCCAGTTCTCCGGACAGGGCTTCGGCACCTTCAAGCAGGCACTGGCTGACCTGCTGGTCGAGACTCTGGCCCCCGTCGCCGATGAAACCCGCCGCCTGATGGATGACAAGGCCCATCTCATGCAGGTTCTCCGTCAGGGGGCTGAACGTGCCCGTGCGGTCTCCGAACCCATCGTCAGTGAAGCGGAAAAGCTGGTCGGGTTCCTGCGTTAAGGCAGCAATCTCCTCTGCACGGAAAAAGGCCTGCCCTCTTCATGAGGGGCAGGCCTTTTTTCATGAGGCCCGTATTTCAGAAAGTGGTGTTTCCATAAGCTCCAGCACCTGCTTTGCCGCTGCCACGGCAGGCAGGTCTCCATCCGGAGCCTCCAGCATCGCCAGAATGTTCCCGAACGCCTCCTGCTGTGCCCTGCGCTTTGCTTCGTCCGTCAGAAGGGCCGTGATCTCGTCAGCCAGTTTCTGGGGAGTGCAGTCATGCTGGATAAGCTCCGGCACGACCTCCCGCCCTGCCAGAATGTTGATCATGGACACATAGGGCAGGCGCAGGAACAGACGCCCCAGCAGAGCGGACAGAGGGTTGACCTTGTAAGTCACCGCCATCGGGACCCGCCCGATGGCCAGCTCCAGAATGGACGTCCCTGATTTGGTCAGCGCACAGTCAGCAGCCCGGATGGCATCGTGCTTGTCTTCCGTATCCGTCAGGATTGACGGATGAACGGCCCAGTGCCGCACCATTTTCCTGACCAGCGGTGCCATGCCGGACGTGGCCGGAATGACAGGCTGAAGGTCCGGGAAACGCTCATGAAGAATCCTGAGCGTTTTCTCGAACACCGGCAGCAGTTTCGGAACTTCCGATGACCGGCTCCCCGGCATGAGGATCAGGATGGGGCTGCCCGGTCTGAGGTCATGCCGCTTGTGAAAACGCTCCGCATCCCCATGCGCCACGCCGGACTGCAAGATGGGATGCCCCACAAAGCTGGCCTGTATTCCCCGCTCCGCAAACCATGCCGGTTCAAAAGGAAAGAGACAGAGCAGACTGTCCCACAGGCCACGATACTGTCTGACCCTGTTCTCCCGCCATGCCCAGACCTGCGGAGCCACATAATGCAGCCGCCGGACATTCAGCCTGCGGATGCGCTTCAGAAGACGGAAGGAAAATCCCGGGCTGTCAATCGTGATGACGATATCCGGGCGACGGAGTTCAATATCCTGCTGCGCCTCCAGCAGCCGCTGGGACAGCAGGCGCAGCCGGGGCAGGACTTCCATGAAGCCCATGACCGTCAGCTCCTCCATCGGGAAGAGACTCCGCAGCCCCCTTGCTTCCATCCGTCCGCCCCCGACACCGGCAAAAACCAGTGTCGGGTCAATACGGTGCAGGGCCTGCATCAGGCGGGCACCAATGCTGTCCCCACTCGGTTCCCCTGCGAGAATCCAGATCACCCGGCCATGATGGTGAAGGGGAACCTCACCTTCGACAGGAGCACCCACATCCACCATGACATCCGTTCCCTTCGTCTCGCTGTTTTCAGGGGATCAGCGACGGAGCGTGGCCCCCGTGGCTTTCTGCACGGCAGCTTCCACTGCTGCCATCAGGGCGTCAAGCTGTGCATCCGTCAGGCTGTCCTTCTGTGGCTGGAGGGTCACCTCCACACCAAGAGACCGATGCCCGGCCGGGACGGACCCGCCTTCAAAAATGTCGAAAAGACGCACATCCATAATCAGCTTACGATCTGCCATCCGCACGGCTTTCAGAACATCCTGAATCTGAACGTTCCCGTCCGCAAGGAAGGCGAAATCACGCCGCACGGGCTGAAGGGCCGACAGGGCCGGAGCCGCTTTCCGCTTCACCTTGGGCAGCGGCACCTTGTCCAGCGTCACCTCAAAGACGGCCACCGTACCACTCAGGCCAAAATGGCGGGCTACACGGGGATGCAGCTCCCCGAAACTGCCCAGCATGAGCTTTGGCCCCTGCCGCACGACACCGGAACGGCCCGGATGGTAATAACCCGGTGCATCCGGCGTACTGCTCAGGGATGCTTCAGCCACGCCAAGAGCAGCCAGAGCCGCCATCAGGTCCGCCTTGGCATCCATCCATGACGGTTCCTCGGCGGGCTGACCGGGAGCACGGGCACTCACGCCCCCACGCACGCCAGCCAGCACCACACGATTACCCTGCTGCCCGAAACAGGGGCCAAGCTCGAAGAAGGACGCATCCCCCGCAAAGCCCTGTCCATGAGCCAGATTACGCCCCAATGCCCGCAGCAGATTGATGACGGGCGTCGAACGGAGCTGGTTCAGGTCCGTTGCGATCGGATTCAGCAGACGGTCCTGCTCCCGCCCCTCTTCAAACAGGGCCACATCCTGATCGGACACGAAGGAGAAGCCAACCGTCTCCATCAGGCCACGTCCCGCACACAGGCGGCGCAGCAGAGCCGCTCTGCCCTGCTGAGACGTCACGGCTGGAGACGGCACCATATGGGTCCGAGGCAGAGAGAGAGCCGGAACTTCATCCAGACCACGGATACGCAGGACTTCCTCGACCAGATCGGCCTCGGCCTCCATGGCATCCACACTGGCGGCGGCCTTCCCGGCGATGGCGGCATCCAGTGTTTCGGCCTGTGCCAGACCATGCCCTGCTGCCACATCATGACGCCATGACGGCACGGCGAAAATCGCCTTCTCTGCCGTGCGGTCCTGCACCTCGAACCCCAGAGCCTCCAGAATCTCCACGGCCCTGTCCGCCTCAATCTCGAGACCGCCCAGCGTGGAAAGACGCTCGAAACGCAGGCTGGCCGTTCTCTGCCATGCCGGTTCTGCACCGGCTTCAGTCACCTCACTCGGTGTACCGCCGCACAGCTCCACGATCAGAGCCGTGGCTGCCTCCAAGCCGGAACGGACAAGAGCCGGGTCCACCCCACGCTCGAAGCGGTAACGGGCATCCGTCTGCACACCAAGGCGACGGCCCGTCAGGGCAATGCGCACGGGGTCGAACAGGGCGGACTCCACGAACACGTCGACCGTTTCCACCGTGACGGCGCTGGCCTCGCCACCAATGATGCCCGCCAGAGATTGCACACCGGCTTCATCCGCAATGACGAGATCATCCGGACCCAGAACAAGCTCCTGCCCATCCAGAGCACGGAAATGCTCCCCCTTGCCGGATGTCAGGGACAGCCTGTCACCCGTCAGACGGGTGGCATCGAATACATGCAGAGGGCGGCCAATGTTCATCATCAGATAATTGGTCACGTCCACCAGGGCCGACTGGGACCGCAGCCCCACGCTCTCCAGACGCCGCTTCAGCCATGCCGGGCTGGGGCCATTCTTCACGCCACGGATCAGACGCCCGGTAGCGTAGGAACAGGCCGGATGATCCAGCTCCCAGCGGATCGGGCTTTCACCCTGCCCTTCCAGCGTTTCCGTCAGCCACGGCTTCAGCGTGCCCAGACCGGCCGCAGCGAGATCACGGGCAACCCCCCGGACGCTCAGCGCATCGCCACGATTGGGGGTAATGGCAATCTCGATGACCGGATCATCCAGCCTGGCATGACGGACATAATCTTCACCCAGTGGCGTACCATCAGGCAGCTCGGCAATGCCGTTGGATTCTTCACCGATCCCGAGTTCCCGCAGGGAGCAGAGCATCCCGTTACTGGTCTGGCCCCGGATTTTCCCCGGCTTGATCGTCATGTCACTGCCGGGAATATACGTCCCCGGTGGGGCGAAAATGACGTGCAATCCCGTGCGGGCATTCGGCGCACCACAGACGACCTGAACTTCCTCGAAGCCCTGACCAGCAGAGACACGGCAGAGCTGGAGGCGGTCGGCATCCGGATGACGGGTGGCCTCCAGAATCTTTGCCGTACGGAATCCGGCCAGACGTTCCGTCGGATCATCAACGCCTTCAACCTCAAGGCCGATGCGGTTGAGCGTCGCGCAGATCTCTTCCAGAGAGGCCGTGAAATCGAGATGATCCCGCAGCCATGAGAGTGAAAACTTCATGTCAGAAACCCTCCGTCAGCGTTGCCGGGGACAGTGATGAAAAACCATAATGACGCAGCCAGCGCAGGTCACTCTCATAGAAGGAGCGCAGGTCCGTGATGCCGTTCTTCAACATGGCCAGACGCTCGATCCCCATGCCGAAGGCAAAGCCCTGCCACTCTGCCGGGTCCAGCCCGCAATTGCCCAGCACACGGGCATGGACCATGCCAGCCCCCAGAACTTCCAGCCAGTCCGCCCCGGCACCGATCACGCCAGTCTCCCGTGACCAGCCAATGTCGATTTCCATGGATGGCTCGGTGAAGGGAAAGTAGGAGGCCCGGAACCGGACCGGCAGATCAGGCTGGTTGAAGAATGCCCGCAGAAACTCCGTCAGGCAGCCCTTCAGATGACCCAGCGTGATGCCCTTCTCGATGACCAGCCCCTCACACTGATGGAACATGGGGGAATGGGTAGCATCATGGTCGGCACGATAGGTGCGGCCCGGTGCAATGATGCGGATGGGCGGCGTCTCACCCAGCATGGTGCGGACCTGCACACCGGATGTCTGCGTCCGCAGCACCCGGAGTTCTTCACTGTCGCCGACGGCCGGGAGATAGAACGTGTCCTGCTCGGTCCGGGCCGGGTGATGTTCCGGCGTGTTCAGGGCGGAGAAATTGTGCCACTGACTTTCAATATCCGGCCCTTCCGCCACATGGAAATCCATCGCCCCGAAAATGGTCGTGATCTCTTCAATCGTCCGGCTGACGGGATGAATGAGACCAGCGGATACGGAAGCGGGAGGTTGGGTGATGTCCACCGTCTCCTCGGCCAGACGCTTCTGGAGAGCCAGCTCCTCGATCTCCCTGCCACGCTGCTCGATCAGGGCCGTCAGCTCATCCCGCAGGCGGTTGAGAGCCTGTCCACGCTCCTTCCGCTCCTCGTGGGAGAACAAACCGAGCTGCCGGAGCAAACCCGTCAGTCTGCCGGATCGTCCCAGCGTCCCGACCCGGACAGCATCCCATTCACCGTGAGTGCTGGCCTGCTTCAGAGCTGCCAGTGTCTCATCCTTCAGAGTTTCAAGGTCATTGGCCATAGCCTGTCTTCCATCATCTCATGAGCCTGTTTCAGAAACTCTTCCCGCCTCCGGTCTCTCCCTGAAGCTCCGGATGGTGAACAGTTTCTGAAGCAGCCTGAAAGAAAAGCGGGCTGCTCCGTTGCCAGAACAGCCCGCCACTCATCAGTCCCGTCCCCTCACGGTCCGCACGAACCGGAGCAGAAAGGGCATGGGGGATCGTCTTACAGGGCTGCCTGAGCCTTGCGCACGATCTCAGCAAAAGCTGCAGCATCATCATAGGCAATGGCAGCCAGAACCTTGCGGTCAATCTCGATCCCGGCCTTGTTCAGACCGTTGATGAAACGGCTGTAGGTCAGGCCATGCTCACGCACGGCAGCACTGATGCGCTGGATCCACAGGGAGCGGAAATCACGCTTCTTGTTGCGGCGGTCACGATAGGCATAACGCAGTGCCTTCTCGACGCGCTCCAGAGCGATACGGTAGTTTGTGGAAGAACGCCCGCGATAGCCTTTGGCGAGATCAAGGACCTTCTTGTGACGGGCGTGGGTGGTCGTACCCCGTTTGACACGTGCCATGGTTTCTTAACTCCTTATGACAGCCCGTAGGGTGCCCACTGCTTGACGGTACGGGCATCCATGTCCGTCATTGTCTGCGGACCACGGTTGCTGCGCTTCATCTTCTGCGGGCGGTTAATCAGGCCATGGCGTTTGTTGCCGGGACCACAGGTCACCTTGCCAGTCGCGGTGATCTTGAACCGCTTCTTGACCGAAGACTTCGTCTTCAACTTGGGCATTTTCATCTCCTTCAGTTCTGAAGTCCCCATTCCCCGAAGAAAATGGAGACCGCACGGCCGGGCATGCCACATCAATACGGCCCGGGCGCGTGCACAACCTAGGGGGCTTATAGGGGCAACACTGCCGTGCCTCAAGCAAAAAGCACGTCAGGCACGCATGTTTTTCCACATGACCCGGCCACCGGCAATACCATCACATTGCCGTGAATATGATAGCAGGAGCACTCACCCGGTCCGAATTTATTGAGCGCAGATGCTTGACCGGCAGCCCCTTCCCTGTGCTTAAAGACAGTAGATCATCATCCGTGGCAGGACAGCCCTGCCGGGGTCGCACTTGAACGAGTGATCGAGTTTAACAACACTGAGGCTTATCCATGTCCTCCATTTCCCGTACGGGGGGAATCTGGGTTTCGCTGGTTGCCATCCTCATGGCAATTGTCGGCCTGCTGCTGGCTGCTGGTGGTATCTATGCCATCAGCGAAGGCGGTCCCCTCTATTATCTCATCAGCGGGCTGGGCATACTGCTCAGCGCGTTCTTCGTCCACAAGCGGAAGCCGATCGGCATTGCCATCTATGCAGTCGTGCTGCTCGGCACGCTCATCTGGGCTCTCTGTGTCGTAGGACTTAACCTCTGGAGCCTCGTGCCCCGGCTGGATGTTGTCATCATCATCGGCATCGTGCTGCTGCTGCCCTTCATCCGTCGTGCACTGGCTGCCAACCAGCTGGCCACCATTCCTCTCGGCATCGGTGTCGTCCTCAGTGCGCTGGCACTGGTGGTGTCCGCCTTCATGGACCCGTATGACATCAGCGGCTCCCTGCCGACTGAGCAGGTCAACGCCCGCCCGGCAAATCCGGACAACGTGCCGGACAGTGACTGGACCTCCTACGCCCGCACACAGGATGGCAACCACTGGTCTCCCCTGACACAGATCAATGACCGGAACGTCAGCCAGCTGAAGGTGGCGTGGGTCATGCGCACGGGCGACCTGCTGGACAAGTCCCGTGACCCCGGCGAGGCCACCAACGAGGCCACACCGCTCGAGTTCGACAACACCCTCTATTTCTGCTCCCTGCATCAGAAGGTCTTCGCCGTTGATGCCGTGACCGGGAAAACGAAATGGGTGTTCGATCCCAAGCTGAACGTCAATCCGGGCTTCCAGCACCTGACATGCCGTGGCGTCAGTGCCCATACGATGCCCGCCAATGCCGTTGACAGCAGCGGCCAGCCTGTCACCTCGACGGACTGCGCCAAGCGTATCATCGCCATGGTCAATGATGGCCGCATGGTCGAAATCGACGCACAGACGGGCAAGGCCTGTCAGGGCTTCGGCGACAACGGACAGGTGGACCTGCGCTTCTCCCACCAGCCCTATACGACGGCTGGGGAATATGCACCGACCTCACCGCCGGTCATCACGGACAAGCTGATCATCGTCAACAGTGCGGTGAAGGACAACGGGTCCGTCCATCAGCCTTCCGGGGCGACACGGGCCTATGACGTCTACACGGGCAAGCTTGTCTGGGTCTTTGACGCCGCCAATCCCGATCCAAACGAAATGCCGAGCGAAGAGCATCCGCATTTCCACCCCAACTCTCCGAACTCCTGGTCCGTCTCGTCCTACGACAAGAACCTGAACATGGTGTACATCCCGATGGGTGTCGGTACGCCTGACCAGTGGGGTGGGTATCGTGACAAGGATGCCGAGCGTTATCCGCCGGGTGTCATCGCCCTGAATGCCGACACGGGCAAGCTCGTCTGGTTCTACCAGACCGTCCACCACGACCTGTGGGACATGGATGCTTCCGCACAGCCCAACCTTGTGGACATCACCCAGAAGGATGGCAGCCTCGTTCCAGCCATCTATATCCCGACAAAGAGTGGTGACATCTTCGTTCTGGACCGCCGCACGGGCAAGCCGATCGTTCCGGCTCCGGAAATCCCGGCTCCGGGTGGTGCTGCCACAGGCGACCATACCAGCCCGACCCAGCCACATTCTGACCTGAGCCTGCGCCCGAAAGACCCGCTGTCCGACCGTGACATCTGGGGGGCAACGATCCTCGACCAGATGGTCTGCAGCGTGTATTTCCACAGCCTGCGCTATGAAGGGCCGTATACGCCGCCTTCCACACAGGGCACGCTGGTCTTCCCGGGCGATCTGGGCATGTTTGAATGGGGCGGTCTGGCCGTTGATCCACGGCGTCAAGTTGCCTTCACCAACCCCATTTCCATTCCCTTCGTTTCCACGCTGGTTCCCCGTGGACCAGGCAACCCGCGCTGGCCGGATGCAAACAGCAAGGGCGGCAGCGGTGGCGAAACAGGGCTTCAGCCGAACTACGGCATTCCCTACGCCATCAACCTCCATCCCTTCCTGGATCCGCTTCTGGCCAAGATCGGTCTCTTCCTGCCATGCCGCACGCCGCCGTGGGGTGCTGTTGCCGGGATCGACCTGCGGACCAACAAGGTCATCTGGCAGCATCGTAACGGAACCCTGCGGGACTCCCTGCATGGCTCTGTCCTGCCGATCGAGCTGCCTCCCATCAAGATCGGCGTGCCGAGCCTTGGTGGCCCGCTGGCCACGGCTGGCAACGTAGCCTTCCTGACATCCACGCAGGATTACTACATCCGTGCCTATGACATGACGACCGGCAAGGTCATCTGGAAAGACCGCCTCCCCGCCGGGGCACAGTCCGCTCCCATGACCTACAGCATCAATGGTCGCCAGTACATCGTGACCTATGCTGGTGGACACGGTTCCTTCCTGAGCAGGATGGGTGATTATCTGATTGCCTATGCCCTGCCTGAGAAGGACGGGAAAAAGTGATGATCTGAAAAAGGTTTATCACGAAGTAAAAAGGGGGAGTGCCCGAACAGGGCCTCCCCTTTTTTCATGCCCGTATTTTCTTCTTATTAAGATGGAATCCTAAGATAGGGTAATAGACAGGTCTGATTATTGAAAAATGACGCAGACTTCACTATTCCCCCGTGGGGCTTCCGTATAGAATAATCGACAGGCTGTTTGCCCACATTTCACAGAAGGAAAAATTCTATGATGTTCCGTCGCATGGCTACGTTCGCTCTCATCGCCGGTGCCCTGACCAGTCAGATGGCCTTTGCCGCACCGTCTCATGGCAAGGCTCACCACTGCCGCAATGAGAAAGGCCAGTTTGCAAAGTGCGAAAAGCCCAAGGCAAAGCCCTGCCGTGACAAGAGCGGCAAATTTGCCAAATGCAGCACCCAGGATGCCCAGCCCGCCAGCAAGGCTGCCGATGCCGTGAAGGACAGCACCAACCCGATGAAGTCCGACATGCCGACAGCACCAGCCGCTTCTGCCCCGGCTGCCGCAGCAACCCACTGAGAACAGCCATCCATGCTCCATCTCCCTTCACCCGGGGTGGAGCAGGAGCTGTAGAAAAAAGCCCTTCCGGTTTCAGGCCGGAAGGGCTTTTTCAGTCATGCAGGTCAGGAAGAGGCACGCTGCCGGATGGCCTGTGCCATGGCTTCCACGCCATTGCCCCGATTGGCTGAAAGGGCCTTCACCAGCCCGAGATCATGAAGAAACACCGGGTCGGTCGCCATGATCTCGTCCCGTGTCCGACCGGAATAGACCCTCAGGAGCAGGGCCACCAGCCCCTGCACGATGGCAGCATCCGATGCTCCGGCAAAAAACAGACGCCCCTCCCGTTCCTCAGCCTCCAGCCAGACCTGGCTCTGGCAGCCCGGAACACGGTGCGCATCATTCTGCCAGTCCTGCGGAATCGCCGGAAGCTTCCGGCCCAGCTCGATGATGTACTGATAACGCTCCATCCAGTCATCAAACAGGGCCAGCTCATCACCAACGGCCTCAATAGCCTGTGCTGCGTCATCTTCCTGCGGCTGCACAAAACAGGATGTCGTCTCGGCCATGCCTTCACCTTCTCTTCCGTTATCTATCAAGGCATGGCCATCATAACCGGACCAGGGGAAATGGGAACCGCTCTTATCCAGAATCTCGCTATCTCAGCCTTTCAGCAGGGGCAGCAGGAGCCGCATGACCGTTCCCTGACCGGGGGTACTCTCCACCACCACATCCCCGTGATGAGCCAGGACAAAACTGTAAATTCCGGCCAGCCCCAGACCGGTCCCTTTTCCCGGCTGCTTGGTCGTGAAGAATGGCTCAAAAATATGCTTCTGGACCTCTTCACTCATGCCCTCACCTTCATCCCGAACCTCAAGGGCAAGGGCCTGACCCTGCACGCAGTCCTGCGGGGCTTCCGGCAGAGTATAGGCGATCCGGCGGGCCGCCATCGTGACCGTGCCACCATCCGGCATGGCGTCACGGGCATTCACACACAGATTGAGCAGAGCCATCTCCAGCTGTTCCGGACAGGTCAGGACTGGGAGCGGCCCGTCATCTTCCAGCTCCAGCACGAAACGGACAGCCGGGACCGCCCCATAGAAACTCTGCCGGAACAGGCTGGCCCGTTCTTCCAGGAAAGGGGCAATGTCAAGAGGCTGTACCGTCCGGCCACTCTGCCCCGCACGGCCAAACTGGAGCAGGCGACGGGTCAGCCCCTCGCCCCGCTCCACAGTCTCCATCGCCCGCCCCAGCCACTTCTCCTGAATGGTCCGGGCCCTCTCATCACCCTGCATCTGCCCGGACAGGGCCTCCAGGCAGCTCCCCAGAATTGTGAGCAGATTGTTGAAATCATGCGCCACGCCCCCTGCCAGACGCCCGAAGGCCTCCAGCCGCTCCCCGCGATTGAGCCGTGTCTCCAGCAGGACACGCCGGGTCACGTCACGATCCACGCTGACCTGCCACGCTTCCGACAGGGGCACATCTTCCGGCCATTTCAGGGCCATACGGACAATCTCATGCCATGAACTCTGCCCGGTCTCATCCGTAATTTCCAACAGCTCTTCAGCCTGTCCCTCATGCCAGACCTGTTCCCGCAGCCGGGAAATCACCGGCTTCAGACTGGACGCATAATGCTCGCTTTCACATTCCCCCTGACAGGCCCGGTTGCTCCGTATGCACCGTCCCTGCGCATCAGAGAAGACCAGCCCGAATGGCAGGCTTTCCATGAGACCATGCAGGAGAGCCTGCTCCACCTTCAGGGCACGCTGTGCCTGCCATGTCCTGTGCGCCTCATGCACAAGGCTGAATACATGGTCCGCATCCCACGGCTTGTGCACATAGGCAACGATCCTGCCATGATTGAGAGCCGCCACGACAGCCTCCAGGTCAGCATAACCCGTCATCAGAATAGCACGGGCATCAGACCGGGCACTGGCACGGCTGAGGAACTGATCCCCGGTCATCCCCGGCATCCGCTGGTCGGAAATGATGACGGAAATTTCCGGGTGGGCCTCCAGCAGGGCAAGGGCACTGCATGGGTCCGACGCCGTCAGCAATGTGCAGCTTTCCTCCAGCAGATCACCAAGAGCGACAAGAATCTCCTCTTCATCATCCACCAGAAGAACGCAAGGTTGGGCCCTGGTACTGTAAGGCTCGTTCATGCTGTTTCATTTCCTCCTGTGCCCTGCGCCGCTTTGGCTCCCGCACGGCCCATCCTTCTGCCGCCCTGTATACGGGAAGGCGAATCACAAAATGTGCACCACGCCCGGCACCGGCCTGCTTTTCCTCAGGCCAGCTTTTCCCGGCTCCACACGCATCCGTGATGTCAATCGTCCCGCCATGAGCCTGCACGATGCCATGGACGATTGAAAGCCCCAGCCCGGTTCCCTCTCCCTGTGCCTTGGTGGTGAAAAAGGGATCAAAAATCCAGGGGCGGATTGCCTCATTTATGCCCGGACCGTTGTCGCTTACCGTAATTTCGTAAACATCATCATAAAGGCGGGTCGCAATTCGTATCAGCCCCTTGCGCTGCAGCTGCCCGTCCTGCCGAGCATCATTCAGGGCATCAGCCGCATTGGCAATGAGGTTCATGACCGCCTGATGGAACAGCGTCTCCTGACAGACAAGCTGCCGGGGAGCCTCAAGCTGGCATTCCACCGTAATGTCCCGGCTCAGCCGGTGGCTGACCAGGGCCAGTCCCATCTCTATGGCCTCGCCAGCATCCACCTCACACCAGTGCCCTTCTTCCAGACGGGAAAAACGGCGTAGACGCACGACAAGGTCCCTGATCCGGCCCAGCCCTGTCTTCATCGCCGCCAGACGGGTCATGGCCCGCTCGATGCGGGCCTGACCTTCCTCTCCCTGACCGGTTGTCTCCACCCAGCGCAGGCACCGCTCAACCGTGTCCGCATGACCGAGCGTAAACGCCAGAGGGTTGTTGATCTCATGGGCGATACCGGCCACCAGCTCCCCCAGCGATGCCATCTTGGCTGTCTGGACCAGTCTGGCCTGTGTCTGCACAAGCTCCTCATTCATCTGGGCCAGTTCACGATTGGCCCGGGCCAGGGCATCAGCCAGTGATGCCTGCGCCTGTGCGGCCTCCAGGGCCAGAGCGGACTGCTGCCGCTCCATCTCCCGCTGCCGGAAGGCTTCATTCTCACGCCGCCGCCGGACCATGGCCCGGATGCGCAGGGCAAGCACCATGGGGGTCATGTCACTGGGCACGAGGTCTTCCAGCCCGGTTTCCAGAAAGGCCACACAGGACTCACCCCGGAAACGCTCCGCCTGGATGATGCCAAGAATGCGGAAAGGGATTCCCCCTTGTGCCCTCAGGGCATGACGACGCTGATCCAGCAGACGGCAGAAGGCAAGGTCTGCCTCATTGTCCCGTATGTCCTCCAATACGATGCAGTCCGGCCCGTCCGTCCCTGTCAGCCAGCTTCCATTCAGCAGGTCGCTGGAACGCGTGACCGATGTCACGGTATGCCCATCCCGCCAGAGCAGCTCTCCCAGCCCCGCATCCTCCGCTCCCTCGGAGGCCCTGTCATAGCTATTGATATGAGGATCATTCCAGAAATCCAGCAGAGCTTCATCTTCCGGGGCACGGACAATGACGACGCGTGCCCGCCTCGCATGCCATTGCGGATGGAGGAGACGCTTTTCCTCGGCAAGATGCAGCATGGTGCGTATCCGCATCAGCAGCAGGTCCGAATGGGCCGAACTGGAGAGGTAGGCATCTGCGCCACATTCAAAACAGTCCAGCTCCACCCTGGGAGAGGTATCCTCCGTGAGCATCAGCACGGGCACATCCTGCATGGCGGGGGTCGCCTTGGCCCGCCGGACAAACTGTCCGGCACTCATGCCTCTCTGGAGCGTGCAGCAGATGACCATGTCCACCCGCCGCTCCCGGCAATGGGCCTCCAGAACTTCCAGCATGGTTTCGGCACTCTGGCGGCACACGACATCCATTCCCTCGCTGGACAGGAGCCGGCACACCTGGCTGTGGTCCGGCCCTGCGGGGTCCAGAAGGAGAATATGAACGTCTTTTTCGTCCAGCGTGGGTAAGATTTGCATTACGCCTCTCTTGAAGCTAGGTGCAGAGGGAGGGAGACAGGACAGGGAGGCTTCCGGTCCCACCTTTCCATCTCTCTTTTACGCCATTGCCAGCACGACTGTCTTACAGGAAGGTCTGAAAGATTCATGGATACATCACCCTCTTCCGCCCACTCTTCCTCTGCACGGGGGGAACGTCTCCTTTCAGGCACCCGGTCCCATTCACACCAGCAGGGCGGCATCCTCGCCGGCCGTGTCCTGCTCAACCTGATCTGGGCGCTGGCCCATTTCCTGTTCAGCTTCCTCATCCAGCTGACGGAGCTTTTCGCTCCCATACTGCTCATCCTCGGTGCAGGCTGGGCACTGCTGCCGCACCTCATCAGTCTGGCCACCGCCAATCTCGGCTCCCTGACCGAAGATCAGCAGACACATGACATCGTCAACCACATTTCCCACACCATTCCGGACCAGCTGGTCATTGCTGGCCACCAGCTCACCCCGCATGGCCTCATCACGGACGGACTGCTGCTCATGGCCCTTGCGGCGGCCTCCTCCACCGCAGCGGCATGGCTGACCCGCAGACTCTGAACATACCCGGACCCTGCGGAAACCTGCATGATCATCCTGAAGACGCTGCCCCTGCCCGTCAGCACGACCCTCATGCCGCAGGGCGTGCAGCCTCTCACCCTTCGCGTCGAACGGGGGGAGGTTCTCTGGGTGACGGGACCGGCTGAATCCGGCAAGACGGCCCTGCTGGAAACCGTCGCCCTGCGCCGTCCGGTCACGGGCGGCACCCTGTCCATCATGAACCATGAGGCAGGCCCCCGTCTCAGCTCCGGAACACACAGGACTCTCCAGCAGCGCATCAGTTACATCGAAGCCACGCCCCGCTTCATGGACCGGCTGAACGTCGCCGACAACATCGCCCTGCCACTGGAGCTGAACCATGTCCGCCAGGCCGACATACAGCGGGAAACGGACTCCATCATCCGCTGGTTCCAGCTGGAAGGTTACGCCGGGGCACTGCTGGACGCGCTGAGCTACACCACGCGCCTTCGGGTCGCCTGCGCCCGGGCACTGATCACCCAGCCCGCCATCATTCTGGTGGATGAACCTGCCCTGACTCTCTGCCCCGCCCTGCAGGACCGCCTGCTGACGACCATACGGGGCCTGACGAAAAACGGGGCCACGGCCCTTCTGGCCACCCAGTCCCCCACGGGAAACCCGCTTCTGCCCGGGCGGTCCCTCTCCCTGCCGCAGGCCAGTCCATCACCGCCAGACAGCACGGCCTCCAGGGACAGTCTCACGGTCCCGCTGTTTCTTTCCCCCGATGACAAAGGACTGCTTCCATGACACGTCTGTCCCGTGCGGCAGGCTGGCCTTCACCCTGGCCATCCCTGCTGGGGCTTTGCCTCATCACATGGCTGATCGGGCTGGCTCTGGCTCTTCCCCACGGCGTGGACAGGGCCATCCAGCAGTGGGAAAGCGAGCTGAACGACCATGTCGTGATCGCCCTGCCCCCTGCCGACGGCAGACATGCCGAACAGATCAACACCCTGCCCCAGACCCTGATGACGGCCTTCCCCGGGACACAGGCCACCCGCCTGCCCGACCGTGATGTCGAACGCAGCCTTGCCACATGGTCCACACCGTGGGAGGGGCCGCTTCCGGCACTCATCACCCTGCACTATCATGGAGACATGACGGCTCTGACCAGTTTCGTGCATCAGCACTCACCAGAGGCCAGGGTCATTCCACCACCACCCCAGCTGACGAAACTGACGCCACTGATGACGGGCCTGCGTCACGCCGCCGGAAACATCGCCCTTGCTGCCGGACTGGGTGCCGCCCTGATCGTACCGGCTCTGCTCTATCTGGGTGCCCGTACCGTCGCTCTGGCCAATGCCAGCCAGCTGGCCCTTCTTCCCACTCTGGGTGGAAAAACCTCATCCCTGCATCATGTTCTGGCCCTGCGGATGGCCCTCATGATCTTCCCCGGCAGCCTTGCCGGTATCGGCCTTCTGGTCCCTACGCTGGCCCTCATCACCTCTGCCCTGCGCCCCCTGTTGCGCCTGCCCCCTTTCGCAGGGTTTGCGTCCGCCTTCCATGCCCAGACCTTCCTGCCCCTGTCATTATGGGGGATACTTTTCCTGCTCCCCTTCCTGATGGCTCTGGCTGGCTGGGGTATGGTTCATCTGGTCCTCTTCAGGCAGGAACACAGGTCATGATGAAAGGACCGGGTATGAATATCTGGTCGCTCTTCTCTGCCGTCCTGACCATTGCCGTCTGGGTCCTGCTGGGAAGTTTCATCTATTTCTGCGCCGATGCGCTCCGCCCCTCACCAGACCTGCACAGCATCCCTGCCGACTGCGATGGCATCGTCGCCCTGACCGGAGGGGAACACCGCATAGAAGCCGGAATTGCGCTGCTCCGGCAGCAGCCGGACCGGCTCCTCCTGATCTCCGGCGTATCACCCCATACGGGGCTGTCCCATATTCTTGCAGCCACGAAATCAGCCCCGCTCCCACCTGAACTGACCCGACAGATCAGCCTCGGATACCGGGCAGCCACCACCATTGGCAATGCATGGGAAACTGCCCAGTGGGCAGAACAGAAACATCTGCACCATCTCGTGCTGGTAACAGCCGGGTACCACATGCGCCGCTCCCTGCTGGAATTTCATGACATTGCTCCCCAGCTCCGTTTCACCCCTTACTGGGTACAGCCTTCCGCCATGAACACGCCACTGCACCCACGCACCATGCTGCTGATGTTCAGCCAGTATGGCAAACTGGTCGGGGCCTTCATCCGTCTCATGCTCCTGCACCAGCAGGATCATGCACAGGAAGGGTTCCGGCCCGCCTCCTCATCCCCCTCCCTCGCCACTCCTGCCTGATTTTCAACGGCTGACCTCACATTTCCCTTGCCCTATGGGCTGCTTCTGCGCCATGCAGAAGCTATTATGATGAGTCTTATCCGTGGCAGCCTGTTCAATCTGTATCTTCTGATACTGACCCTCGTGATGGGGGTTTTTGCCTTTCCCATCCGCCTGCTCAACAGGCGGGACGCAGCCCTTGCCTATGCCAAGCTCTGGTCCCGGGCCGTCCTGTGGGGGCTGGAGACGCTCTGTGGCATCCGTATCGTCATCAGCGGGCAGGAGAACCTGCCTGACGGCCCGGCCCTGATCGCCTCCCAGCATCAGTCCTTCTTTGACGGTTTCATCTGGATGAACACCGTGTCCCTGCCCGCCTATGTCATCAAGAAAGAACTGACGGCCATTCCCCTCGTCGGTCCCATGCTGGTCCTCAGCGGCATGATTCCGGTCGACCGCTCCGGCGGCTCCCAGGCCCTGCGCGGTATGATGGAGGCCGTTGCCAGGGCACAGGGAGCCGGACGGCAGATCATCATTTTCCCACAGGGGACACGCACGAAACCCGGCCAGAATGTTCCTCTCCAGAATGGCGTCATCGCTCTGGCACGGCAGGCCACCTGCCCCATCCTCCCCGTCGTGACGAATTCCGGCCTGTTCTGGCCTCACTCTCCCTGGCGGAAATATCCCGGCACGCTGAAAGTGGTCATCGGGGAGCCACTCGCTGCCAACATGAAGGGGCGTGAACTCATACCGGCCATCAGTAAAGCATGGGAGACCCTCTGCACAGACCATGACCTACCCCATGAAGCTGTGGAAAACTCTGTGGACGTGAAAGAAACCAGATCGTAATTCCTGCCCTTCGCAAAGTAACCGCATGGGCAGAACATGAAAACATGTCCATGCAGTTCTTGGTATAACTGCCTGTAACATAACGACATTCACAGGATTCGTGCTGCATCATCTTTTCCATCATGAGCTGTCAGGAGGAAGTGATTACTCCATAACAGGCAAAGAATACTCTGGGGACAGAATAACAGCTCATCCCTTCTCCTGTTCTTCCGTAAAGGAGGCTGGAGCATGAGCCTGTCCCGTCGCCATCCTGTCCTGATCATTACCTCCCTGTGCTTCATTCTGCTGGCAGGAAGCTGGGGGCTGTACCTCCGGACACAGGCCGTGCTCTCCAGCCAGCTGGCCCATCTGGCTGTCCAGTCCCTTCCATCGGATGGCCCAACCCCAACCCTGACCATACAGAAGACCCGTGCCAGAGGCTGGCCCCTTGGGGCGTGGAGGCGGCTTTACGGGGTTTCCTTCCATACCCATCTCAATGGTGCTGATATTGTCGGGGCAACGCCGACCCTCCTTCTGGGAGGGGATTGGCTGGACTGGGCACATGCACTGACCACCGGGACAGAGCTGCCACTCCAGCTGCCCGAAAGCACCATCCTCCGCATGGTCCATGATGGCGAAAGCCTGACCCTCCGCCTGAGCAGGGCGAAACTGCGTATCAGCAAGGAAAGCACCCCCTGTCCACCAGAAGCCAGATGCCATGACCACGGCTCCCTGCCCCTGTACTGGGCCCATTTCCATATCTCCACTCTGGAAGTGGCTTCTTCACAGCTATCCTACAGCCTGACATTGCGCCACCCTGCCGGAACAGTCCGCTTTGCACCGCAATCCCTGACACATCCTGACCCGGCTCTCCAGAACAGGTCTCTTCTTTCAGCATCCATTACAGCCAGGGAGCTGATCTATCCCTCCACCCTGCTGCGGGATTTCCGGATTGAGCAGCTTCACAGTGCCTTCGCCCTGCTCCCCAGCAATGGCCCTGTACCTGCCAACCCTCACGGCAGAAACGGGCCTTCCATGTCAGCATGGCCGGATATTCCCTTACGGCTCAGAATTCATGAACTCAGTGCTACCATCCGTCCCCTGGCACGAACAGAGCAGAAAACACCTCCCCCCCATCTCTCCCTTGGTGGTGAGCTGTATGTGCCCGCTTTCTCCGGCACCGTATCCGTCAGCCTGACCAACTGGCAGGAGCCGTTGCATAACCTTCTTCAGAGCAGCTGGGTCCAGCACAATGTTCCCATCGGCATGCAGGGCCTGCTGAATGAAATGATGGCAAGCCCCCGCATGATCTCCCTTGCCTCCCACCCCCTGACGGTCAGCATTCCTCTTGATCACGGCGTGCCGCCCGGTCTTTCCACAGACCATATGCAGACCCTCTATGACCGCCTCCGCCGGCTTGCGCCCCATCAGCCATGACGTTCCAGAGCCTTTGCCCGACAGACCTCATAACGGTCCTCATGACCATAGGCAGTGATGCCCCGCATGTGACCCTTCTGCGTCATGACCGGGACACACCGACCTTTGAAGAAAGCCATCATTCTTTACAGAAACGCCTCTGCCATTGGGCCGAAACGCTGACCCACTGTTCCATCGGCTATATGGAACAGCTCTATACTTTCAGTTCTTTTCCCGTGCAGGGGCAGACGCCACATATCCACATCACCTATCTGGCCCTCAGCCCTGACCATCCCCTGTCCTGCCACGGGTCGCTTTACCACCACTTCCCCTGGGAAGATCGCCGCAACGAAAGCGGTACCCGGCAACTGGCACAGTTCATCGCAGCCATAAAACACTGGGCTGCCGGACATGACGAACGCCAGAGCCGTATTGCCCCTGCCTTTGGACTGGATGATCTGCCGTGGGATGATACCCGTGTGCTGGAACGCTATGAGCTTTTGTGGGAATCCGGCCTCGTACCCCGTTCTGCGCCCTCCCCTGAAGCGACAGAAGAGGATGACCGCCGCCTTCTGGCCACGGCTCTCTCTCGCCTGCGTGCCCGCATCCGCTACAGTCCGGCCGTATTCGATCTGCTTCCGAAGGCCTTTACTCTTCTACAGCTACAGCAGGCAATGGAAACACTGTCCGGCCGTTTCATGCACAAACCGAACTTCCGCCGCCTTGTACTGCATCAGCAGCTCGTGGAAGAAACCGGCACCTATGAACGGGCCGCTGCGGGACGCCCTGCCCGGCTCTACCGTTTTCGACCAGCGGCCATGGCCTCCTGCTATCTGGGTGCCGCCTTCCTGCCGCTGGAAACACCCTCATGGCTGATCATGTATTAATTCTGCATGGACAGTCTAATATTATCACAAACTCTTGCAATAAGATGAATGCTCTTATACAAATGATCAAGATAAGTGGTGTTGACGATCACAGTTGCCAAACGTAATGATGCCAGACCACAATAGGGCTATGTTCTTCCTCACCTATCATCACGGTACTAATAACATACCAGACAATATCGTATGCCGTGTGTGACAGTTATACCACCACGAAATGGGGCTAAAAAGCTCGGGTATTAGCAGAACGGATACACATGGTGCCCGGGCCTTACTCACCACACAGTACCATTGACAGTCATCGTGGTAATAAGAGATTTTCTTCAAAAATTACTTTATGTCCTGAGGTGAGGAAGTATAAACATTTCGACCTTCCTCTGCCGTCAAAGAAAAATCGATTTTTTGATTTTTCTACTGAACAAAAGAAACAGGTCAAGAAGACACGCTCCATTCGCTTTGTCAGCCGTTCAGATGCACTTTATCTCCAAGCCTATGCAGAATATCTAAATCTATACTATGAGAAATATTTAACAGAGTGCGCTCTAACCCACAGAAAGGAAATAGACAACAGCGCACACCATGCTAGGTCTTTTTTTTGTGAAATCAGTCAAAAGAAAAAATGTCCTTTTCTTGCCTTAGATACAAAAAATTTCTTTAATAAAGTTAACCATATTATTCTAAGGAACGCAATAAAAATCCTGACCAATAAAAGTACATTAAGTGGGCACCATTATACAGTATAGATAAACGCAACAAAATATTCCTATGTCGATAAAGGCGAATTTCTTAAAATAACAGAATAATAACACAATAATAAAAATCGTAATATTGCAAAAACATATGAGATCTAATATAAAATATGCACAAAAGAAGAGTTTATCTCTTATGTGCGAGGGAAACATAATAAGATTATCAAGAATCATAAAGAAACTTTCAGGATACCTCAAAGAATACCCGTACAAAGATTATACGCCAACATCTCCCTGAAATCATTTGATCTTGGTGTATTAAGGTACTTCAAAGAGAAATAGCTCATACAGAAGATACTCTGATGATATCGTCCCAGTTTTCCCCACGTCCGTATCAAGGGAAGATATTTTTCTTAAGATGAAAACACTTCTGAAAGACGTACATCTTTCCATATCAAAAACAGAAAAAAGCCACATTCCAGCACGGTAGAACTCAGGAAGACTCCTCGCACCCATTCATACAATATCTTGGATTTACATTTGATGGAGAAAAAATTCTGATCCGCGACTCCACACAGCGTACATGCAAAAATACGCAATAAAAATAACCCGAGAAAGGAAATATTTAAACGTGAACCACTGAGCCATTATACACATCTCGGTAGAAGAAAAACTTCCTAAAATAGGCTTATAGAGCAGGTAAAATAATAAGGTAACCTGAAATAAGAAAACAGTTCAGACACCATATGACATGGTTGAATCAGATATGGAGAAAAGAAATAAATAACGTATTCAAAACATGATGACAATATTCCTCCCAACGAAACCGATTCCATCAATTCAGACTTGGACACCGTATTTTTATTCACACCACATCCCAAAATAAAACATAATCGCTTGGCACGCCCCTCAGTAGGGTCTATATTATGCTCATAGTGAGTATAAACCTTGATGAAGGACCTCTCCATGATGCAGGGCATCGCCACCTCCCCGTCCCGCGCTGCACTTTACAGCCCCGTGGCCTCCCTCATGGCCCGGCAGGACTGGGAACGGCTTTTTGCAGATGACATCGAGGCCATTCTCGAGCTGAAGCGCAAGCATAACGCTGTCATCCTCGCCCATAACTATCAGACACCGGAAATCTTCCACTGTGTGTCGGACATCCGGGGGGACAGTCTGGCTCTGGCCCGTGAAGCCCAGAATCTGGAGCAGGATGTCATCATCATGGCGGGCGTCCATTTCATGGCCGAAACGGTCAAGCTGCTGAACCCCACCAAAACCGTCCTCATCCCCGATGCTCTGGCAGGCTGCTCTCTGGCTGAAGGCATCACCGCAGAGAATGTCCGCACCCTGCGGGAACGTCACCCCGGCGTGCCGATCGTCACCTATGTGAACAGCTCCGCTGCCGTAAAGGCTGAAACGGATGTCTGCTGCACATCCGGCAATGCCCGCCGTGTCGTGGAAAGCCTTGGTGTGCCAGAGGTCATCATGATCCCCGATGAATTCCTCGCCCGGAACATCGAGCGGGAAACCGGCATCAAGATGCACACATGGTCTGCCCGCTGTGAGGTCCATGAGCGGTTTACCCCGCAGGAAATCCGTCAGTACCGGCGTATGCATGGTCCGCTGCATATCATTGCCCATCCGGAATGCTCGCCCGATGTCGTGGCAGAAGCCGACCATGCCGGGTCCACAGCCAGCATGATGGACTATATCGCCCAGCATAAACCTGAAAAGGTCATGCTCATCACCGAATGTTCCATGAGCGACAACCTCGCCGCCATGCATCCACAGACCGACTTCATCCGCCCCTGCAACCTCTGCCCGCACATGAAGCGCATCACCCTGAAGAACATCCGGCAGGCTCTGGAAACCATGAGTACCGAAGTCACCATCCCGGCTGACCTTCAGGAACCGGCCCGCCGCTCTGTCGAGCGGATGCTGGCCATCAAGTGAAGGATCGTCCCATGCAGGGACACACCCTTTCCCGCTACGCAGGGTTGCCTGTCATCATCGGGGCTGGACTGGCCGGGCTGATGGCGGCTCTGGAGATGGACGGCCCCTGTGTGCTGCTTGCTCCTTCCTTTACGGGAGAAGGAACATCCAGCACCCTGGCCCAGGGCGGCATGGCCGCTGCCGTCGGCCCCGGTGACAGCCCGGCCAACCATGCCAAGGATACGCTCCAGGCTGGAGCCGGGTTGTGCGATCCGGCCATCGTGCAGCGCATCACCGAGGCAGGACCCAGTGCCGTTGAAACCCTCCTGCGGCTCGGTGTTCCACTGGCCCGTGATGAAAACGGCCAGCTTGCCCTCCATCTGGAAGCTGCTCACAGTCATAACCGGATTGTCTTTGCCGGTGGCGACCGGAGCGGGCAGGTCATTCTTCAGCATATTCTCCAGCAGGCCCGCAGAAAGGCTAATATCCACTGGCTGCAGGCCACGCTGGAAGGCTTCCATGCGCCTGATGGTGTCTTGCAGGGCATATGGTCATCTGTCGGATTCATCCCCACACGGCACTGCATTCTGGCCAGTGGAGGCTGCGGCGGACTATATCAGCATACGACCAGCCCGCTCTCCAATCGGGGCGTGACGCTCGCTCTGGCCGCATGGGCAGGAGCCACCGTGCGGGACATGGAGTTCACGCAGTTCCATCCCACGGCTCTCGTCACACCGGACCAGACGAACCGTCTTTCTCTCATCAGTGAAGCCGTGCGGGGAACCGGAGCCGTTCTGCGTCTGGACGATGGCCACCGCTTTACGGAAGAACTGGCCCCCCGTGATGTCGTCAGCCGGGCCATTGCCGCCCAGCTTCGGGAAGGGCGCACCGTCTTTCTGGATGGACGTTCCCTGCCGGATGCGCCTTTCAGCACACGCTTTCCCGGCATCACACAGGCCTGCCGGAAGGCCGGTTTCGATCCGGACACCCAGCTGCTGCCCGTTCAGCCCGCCATGCATTACCATATGGGTGGCCTGAAAGTGGACCAGACAGGACGCACGACCCTGAAGGGGCTATGGGCCTGCGGAGAAGTCGCCTGTACCGGCCTTCATGGGGCCAACAGGCTGGCCAGCAATTCCCTGCTGGAAGCCCTGGTCGGCGGGCAATGGGCAGGACAGGATGTCAACGCCCATCGCGATGCAGCCGGTCCTCTCAATACCACCGCACCGGAACGCCCCACCTTTACGACAGACTGGCCATTCCGGGCAGAGATGCAGCAGCATCTGGGCATTCTCCGTACCCGCACGGAGCTGGAAAACTTTCTGGAGCGCGCCCTGCCACAGGCCCGCCAGAATCTCTGCGCCCTGACGGCCTCCTTCATCGGCTGGGCCGCCCTGAACCGCCCGGAACAGAGGGGAGCACACTGGCGGGAAGACGCACCCGGCCTGCAGTCCCCCCGTCATCTTGACCTGCAGATGAACGATCTGCCCCTGTAACACCTGCCACACATCATCAGGATACCACCATCATGGCCCTTGATACGCTTTTCCTGCCCGACCTGCTCTGGGAACCGGTCATCACCAATGCCCTGCGGGAGGATTTCGGCACGGGCGGGGATGTCACCACACAGGCACTCATGCAGGGCAGACCCACACTGAAAGCCTCCTTCGTCGCCCGGCAGGAGGGACGGCTGGCCGGACTGCCCGGTGCCCGTCTGGCCTTCACCCTGCTGGATGGCAGCACACGCTTTACGGCCTTCAGGCAGGATGGTAACCGCATCACCCGTGGAGACATTCTGGCCGAAGTGGAAGGCCCTGCCAGTGCGGTTCTTGGTGGGGAACGTGTGGCCCTCAATCTTCTGTCCCATCTCAGCGGGATCGCCACCACAACGGGCCAGATCGTGGACTCCGTGGAAGGTGCGGGGGTGAGCATCTGCTGTACCCGCAAGACACTCCCCGGCCTGCGTGCCCTGCAGAAATATGCCGTCCGGGCCGGTGGTGGCAGCAATCACCGCCACCGGCTAGATGATGCCATCATGCTCAAGGACAATCATCTGGCCCTGTTTGGCAGCAACATCCCTGCCGCTCTGGCGGCTGCCCGCCAGCGGGCCGGGCACCTCATGAAAATCGAGCTGGAAGTGGACTCCCTCGCCCAGCTTGCCGAAGCCCTGCAATGCCCTGATGGGCCGGATGCCTACCTGCTGGACAACATGACACCCGCCATGCTGCGGGAAGCCGTGAACATGATTGAAGGCCGTGCCATTGCCGAAGCTTCCGGCGGCATCACGCCCGCCACCGCCCGCAGCATTGCGGAAAGCGGCGTGGACATCCTCTCTCTCGGCTGGCTGACTCACAGCGTGACGGCTCTGGACATCGGACTGGACATCCGCACGGCCTGACCAGCTCAGAACTGGTCTTTCTGCTTCCGCAGACGGGCCAGTTCTTCCGGCGTCCGGGCCATCAGAAAGGGGTTGGTCTGCCGCTCCACACCCAGCGGAACGGGTACGGAAGGCCGCCCTGCCGCCCGAAGTTTCGCAACCTCTACCATGCGGGCCTCAAGGGCTGGTGTCTTCTCTCCCAGCGAGGCGATGAATTTCAGGTTCCCCTGCGTGTATTCATGGCCGGGGCACAGCAGGGTCTCATCAGACAGGTCATCAAACTGGCGGAAGCTAGTGAAAAGCTGCCCGGCACTCCCTTCGAACAGACGGCCACTCCCTCCGCTGAACAGCGTATCGCCACTGAACAGGGCTGGCGTCTCCCCTTCCAGCGCATAGCAGAGATGATCCAGAGTATGACCCGGAGTGGCCATGACACGGAATGTCAGCCCCGCAAGGGAGACCACGCCACCATCCTTCAGCGGATGATCAACCCCCGCCACGTCGGATGGCCCGTAGACAGGCACGTCATACCGCTTCTTCAACGTGGCAACGCCACCGACATGGTCCCCATGATGGTGAGTCAGCAGAATGGCCGCAGGAGCCTCGGTCCCCAGCACCTGTTCCGCCGGGGCCGCCTCGCCGGGATCGATCACCACCCAGGGGCCACCCTCCCTGCGGACAAACCAGACATAATTGTCCTGAAAGGCAGGAACCGGCCTGATATCCACGCTCATGACATATCTCCTTCTACAGGGAATCCCGCAGAAGATGGCGGGATGACGGACATCAATCCCGTCAAGATGGGGCCTCTCCCTCACTGCCGCAACCTCAGGGCCTCTGAAACGAAATACTTGACCCATCCGGCAGGTGACGTATGAGTAATCCCATGTCACTGATCAAATCTTTCAAACTCGTCCTTGCTCCGCCGCATCGTGCGGCAACACCGTTCCTTGGCATTGGCCTGCTGGCCGGTGTGCTGGGGCGGGCCACGCCGTGGCGGCTGACACGGGCACTGGGTACGGCAGGCTTCGCCTTCACCGGCTTCTGCCTGTACTTCTTCCGCAACCCGCGGCGGACGTCCCCGCAGGGTGACAACCTCGTTCTCTCCAGTGCCGATGGCCGTGTGACAGGCATTGCCATGGTCCCGCCACCAGCCGCACTGGAGATGGGCAGCGAGCCGGTCTGGCGCATTTCTACCTTCCTTTCCGTACTGGATGTGCATGTGAACCGCATGCCCGTCAGCGGAACGGTCACAAAGATCGCCTATCATGCAGGCACGTTCCTCAATGCCAGCCTGGACAAGGCCTCGGAACAGAATGAACGCAACGAACTGCGTGTAACACTGAAAGATGGCCGTCAGGTGGCCGTCGTGCAGATTGCCGGGCTGGTGGCCCGTCGCATCCTCTGTGACGTGAAGGAAGGCGAGCAGGTACAGGCTGGCGACCTTTTCGGTCTCATCCGCTTCGGGTCCCGCACGGATATCTATCTGCCGCCGGGTGTCACCCCCGATGTTCTGGAAGGGCAGACGATGATCGGAGGCGAGACGGTTCTGGCGAAGCTCTGAGGGTCATCAACATGCAGAAGCCATCCCCCGGCACGACCATCATGCACAGATACCGGCGCAGGCGACGCCGGGTCCACGGGCTTTCCTTCAACCGGCTTGTCCCTAACATCCTGACGATGCTTGGCCTCTGTGCCGGGCTGAGTGCCATCAAGTTCTCCATGACAGGTCACTTCACCCATGCGGCGGCGGCCCTGCTGCTGGCCGCCTGCATGGATGGGCTGGATGGCCGCATTGCCCGCCTGCTGAAGGGTACGTCCCGCTTCGGAGCTGAATTTGACAGCCTCTCAGACTTTGTCTGCTTCGGCGTGGTGCCACCGTTCATCCTCATGCTGTGGGCATTGCCCGCCACGCAGCGTCTGGCCTTCATTCCCTTCATTTTCTTCACCGTCTGCATGGCGTTGCGTCTGGCCCGCTTCAATTCCGCACTGGATGACGACACGGCCCCGGAATATGCCGCCAACTTCTTCTCCGGCGTGCCCGCACCGGCGGGAGCGGGTCTGGCCCTCTTCCCGGTCTTTCTCGGGCTGGAAGCCAAGCGCAACCATTTGACGGGTCTGGAAAATTTCGCCCATTCCCCGTGGCTGGCAGCAGGCTGCCTGATCGTCACGGCCCTGCTTCTGGTCTCCACCCTGCCGATCTGGTCCTTCAAGAACTTCAAGGTACCGTCCCGGTATATCCTGCCCATGCTGGTCGGGACGGGAGCCTACACGGCCATTCTCATTGCGGAACCGTGGGGTGCTCTGGCAGCAGCCGGGCTGCTCTACCTCATCATGATTCCGCTTTCCCGCCGCTCCTACTGGCGGCTGCGCCGTGAAGCCGAAGAGGCCTGGGAACCTGTTGAAGAAGACACGCCTTCCGCCAGCTCCACCAACGCCTGAAGAATGGCTGAAGGCGATGGCGGGCATCCGGGGATGGAACTGTAGACCCGGGTAAGCGTGTGAATGCCGCCCAGCGTGGCATAGTTGTTCTTCCACAGCCCGCCATCATAAGCGCAGTTCCCCACGGCCACGAGGCTCCGTCCGGCGGGCATGGCCTCCCACGCGCTGGCCAGCGCACTGGCACTGGACCGTGTCACGGACCCGGTGACCAGCAGCCAGTCCGCATCCTCCGGATGCTGGACCCGCTGGAAACCGCTTCCCTCAAGCGGGTAGGCACTGCTGCCCAGGGAAACCAGCTCCATTGCACAGCCCTCACAGCTGCCTGCTTCCAGCGTGAAAAACCGGATGCGCGGACCATGCCGTCTCATGGGGCGGGGCCGCCATTTCTGCACATCCAGCAGAGCGAGCATCATGGTCAGGGGAGCAGGCTGCATGATGGGTGATCCTCACGGAAACAGGGACATGATAAAAGCCGTGACAGAATGTCCGGAAGCGGCACTATAGAACTCCGCCCCGTTCCCGCCCAGAGTGAAGTACTGTCTCACCTCATGATCTCACCATCCCCCTGCCTCCATACCAGGGCCCTGCTCATCGTCAATCCGACTGCGGGACATTATTCCGATCAGCGACTTGCAGAGTTCGTGCGGCATCTGGAAAAGGCAGGACTGGACGTGCAGGTCATGAAAACCCGTCATCGGGGACACGCCACACGGATCGTGCAGGATCATCTGACACGGACGGATCTCATCATTGCCGGAGGCGGTGATGGAACGATTGCCGAGATCGCTCAGGCCATGATGGACAGCTCCTGTCCTCTTGCCCTCTGGCCTGTCGGATCCGCCAACGTGCTGGCACTGGAACTGGAAATTCCTTTCCATGATGCCCGTAACGCCGCCCTGATCGCCAGCGGGCAGTCCCGGACCCTCTGGGCCGGATGGATGGGTAGTGCAGCAGCTTTCCTCCGCCCTCAAGAAACGTGTCGGGCGGCTGGCCTATCTTCTCACTGCCCTACGTCTACCCGTTGCCCACCGTTTCCCTACTTTTGAAACCTGCGTAGATGGCAGGACCTGTCAGGCCCGTCTCACCATCATCTCCAAGGGACGGCTCTATGGCGGGCCTTTCAGGCTGTTCCCGCACAACCATCATGAAGAGCCGTTTTTTTCCATCCTCATGCTGCACCGGCTGAATCCTCTGGCCCTGCTCAGGCAGCTCCTAGCCTTCGCCAGCCATAAGCCATGCCCTGATCCTGCCGTCTCTTACATCAAAGGCCAGACCATTACCTGCTCTGGCAACAGGCCTGTACCCGTGCAGAGTGATGGCGATTTTCGTGGCACGACACCATGCCGCATCGCCAGCGCACCCACTCCTTTGCAGATCATCTGCCCGCCTAGAAATCCGCCCCCATTTGAAGGAAGAAACTTCTTCCGGCGATATAGCCTGAATATTGGGAAAAGGCGGTATTGAAGGTCCCATCCGGCACGAATGGCGGGCGGCGGTTAAAAAGGTTGCTGATGCCCCCCATCAGCTGGAACTGATGCCACTTTCCCGTCACCGTCACATCATGCAGGATCGTTCCGCCAACACGGGTCCGCCCGGATGTGGCCGGGTCAAGGTCCCGATGACCGTCATTCATCCTCATGCCACTGATGATACGGGTCATCCAGATCAGGCTGACATGGTCATGCCGCCATGTTGTGCTGATGTAATGCTGCTCCCGTGGCCGCCCGCTGCCATTCAGATAAAGCAGACGGCCCGTATAATCCTGCCAGTTGCCGTTGCGGGTCAGCTTCTGCCTGTAGCTCAGGAGATACTGAGTATTTTCGTAGAAACTCAGCTGGTCCCGATCACTCAGGGGCAGGCTATAACGCAGGCTGAAATCCAGACCATCCGTCTTCAGGGCACCGATATTCTGCGGCAGGGCCTCAATGGCCGTGATCTGCCCGCTACTGGAGCGGGACAGAATGGCACTACAGAAATCAGGCTCACTCCCTGTATAACACCCGTCCAGAAGCGTCTGGGTGCTGAGGGTCGAAATCATGTCCCGCAGGCTGTAATGCCAGTAATCCACGGAAAGCTGCAATGACCTGAGAGTTCGGGGCGTAATGTCCATTCCCACCGTTGCCGTACGCCCATATTCCGGCCCCAGCCGGGGATTGCCACCGGAGAGGGTCGGCAGCTGCCCCACCAGAGAAGACGTGAAACTGGCCGGGTTGATCCCCTCCTTCTGGCACCGTGCCCGCACCGCCCCCGCATTGCTGCCATAGCTGCTGACATGAGCGCAGGGATCAGACGCGGACGCATAGCTCAGTGTCTGACCACCATAAACATCATACAGGCCCGGCTGCCGGAACGACGTACCCAGCGTTCCCCGGAAGGCCACATCCTGAACCGGTGCCCAGTGCAGGCCGGTCTTCCAGTTCAGCGGGGTTCCGTAATGGCTGTACGAAGAAACACGCCCCTGAAGATCAACCGTCAGGTCCCGTGCCAGCAGGGCACGCCGCAGCAGGGGAAGCTGGATTTCCCCATACCCTTCCGAGACGGTAAAGCCACCCCCTGTATAGGCCCCCGCCGCCCCTGTGGAGGCACCTTGCGCCACGAGGGCATCGGGATGATAGCTCAGCTGTTCACCCCTATGCTCCATCCCAACCGCCAGCCCGACCGGCCCGGCATGACGCCACGGCAGGGCGAAAAGATGCGGGTTCCGCAGGCGCAGCATCGTGTCCCGCAGCTGATAGGTCGCCCGGTCCTTCTGGGTGAAGCGGACATAACCCTTCGCCTGCTGACTGTAGGGCGCAAAGGGATTCTGCAGCACGCAGCCCTGCGCCGCCTGACAGATGCCCGGATCATAGGCCACGGCACTGCGAGGATTGCTTCCATCAAGCTGCCTCGTCCCAGTCGTTTCCAGCAGGTTACGGTAATTGATCATGTCCTGCGTATGGGAAGACAGATGGCTCCGCCCATAGGTATAGGAGGCATCATAATCCCAGCCAGCCCCCAGCTGCCCCTTCAGCCCCGGCAGGAAGGTCCATGTATCCGTGTTGATGTTATTCCGCCGTGGCCCGACATCCTCCGCCCTCTTGATGACGGAAGCATCTATGCCCCACGGATTATAGGGACTGGCAGCAGGCAGTATCCATGATGACGGCAAGGTGGAAGGCGGGACACTCCCCTGTATCGGGGCTGGCGACTGGGTACGGCTCACAAGCGTATGGCTGTAACGCATGGTGCCATAGAGTGTCACGAAACGGGAAAAGCGTTCATGCGCATCAAGAGAGACCGTCCCGTCATCATGACGGTTCATGATCGTGGAGTAACGGGCGAAATTATAGAGGTCTCCACTCGTGAAGCGGCGGAAGCCTCCCTGCCCATCCGGCACCATCTTCTGCCCCGTCTGCGGGTTTATGAGAACACCAGATGGAATGATGGATGAGCCGTAACTGGGGCTGCCCGTGGCCGGATTGTCATTCTGTGGCAGGGCTGCCCAGCTCCGGTCCCGGTTATAGATGGGGCCGGTCGTGCTGTAACTGCCCGCCAGCGTGACATTGCCCCGCCCGTCATCAAAATTCATGCCATGATAGGCGGAAATCTCCCCACCCCGGGCATCACCCACCTGCGTGATGGTCCCCCGCATGATGATGTTGCTTCCCGTCAGGTCATGCCGCAGATGGATGTTGATGACACCCGCCACGGCGTCCGCCCCATAGAGGCCGGACCCACCATCCTTGAGGATTTCCACCTTCTCGATCTGCTGCAACGGAATGGTGTTGAGGTCCACACATTCGGACCCTGCATTGAGCGGTGCCCGATGCCCGTCAATCAGCACAAGCACCCGCCCCTGCCCCAGATTTCGCAGGTCCGTGCAGGAGGCTCCCTTGCCGCCGTTGGTCATACTGTTGGGCGAGCCGGATGACCCGATGGAAGGCATCCGTTGCAGATAATCCCCCAGAGACGTCACGGCACTGCGCTGTATGTCCTTCCCCGTGATGGTCTGCACGGCATTGGGCGAATTCTTCCGCTCTCCCTGGAGAAAGGACCCCGTAACCGTCAGCTGCTCGACAGGTGGAGAACTGGCATGAACTGCCTGAAGGGATCGCCTGTCCACAGATGTTTTATGGGGTTTCCTGTCATGCGTGGCCAGAACTGCCTTCGCTGGCGTCTGCTGTGTCCCCGGTTCTGCCCGAAGCGGAGACACCGTCAGAGCCGGACAGATCAGCCCCCCACCCAGTATGAGGGCAATGCCCCGTCTGATTAGCCGCACAACCCCTCACACAGCGCATGACGAAGATTAAATTCTATTTTAGATGTTATAATATAACATTCGGATGCAAGCCAGTCTTTTTGCGCAGCAGCCCGTTACAGGGCCACACCTGCCGGAGACACGCCCAGCGAGGCCAGAACCAGCCCAAGCTGTTCCGGCTCATGCCCTTCCAGCACGGCCCCCAGCACGGCCAGAAGCGGCAGCATCGGGTCCCGTATCTGTATGCGGGCCAGCCGCCCTTCTTCCAGCACGACATGGTACCAGACATCCCCCCGTGCCCCTTCGGCCACGCCCAGCCCTTCATCCGTGCGGGGCAGAGGCTGCCATTCATTTTCCTGCCCATAATCGGTCGTCATGCGGTCAAAAATCCGCAGGGATTCCTCAATCTCTGCCAGACGCTGCCGGTTGCGTGCCCATGCATCGCCCTCATGACGGCCCGCTCCCCCCATGGCCTGCGGGCGGACCCCTTCATCCATGTACCGCATGTCCAGATACCGCCCGCTGGCACGACCGGCTGCACCACCCAGCGCATAGTCCCATGCCATTTCCGTCGGTACAGGTGCCACGGCTTTCAGCCGTCCATCAAACAGACGGGTAAGCTGCCTGATCTGCTCCAGCCGGGGAGCCATCGCCTGACACACGGCCTGGGTAAATGGAATCATGGCCTCGACCCCACTCGGCTCCTCCAGCCTGATGCTGTCCGTCAGGCGGCGTGACAGGCCATGCTCCATGCAGAGATCAGCAAAATACTCCCGTGCATGGTCACACAGGCTGGCCAGAAGACCCGCCCCGGCCTGATGGGCCGTCTGGGCCAGATCGAACAGGTGCAGCCCTATCCGCTCGGCCTCCAGCAGGAGCAGCCGCCTGTCCCGCTCCCGTGGGTCTATCCGGCGGCTCCCGGCCTGCTCCAGGGCACGGACGAACGCCAGCGGATGGGACACGAACCCGCTGGCGGAAATACGGGCCACCAGAGGCATGGCTTCCTGCGGGGTCAGCCCGATCAGACGGGACAGCACCCCCCGATGCCCGGCGGCAATCTGCACCTCGACCTGCTGCATCACGCCATCGGACAGCACATAATCAATGCCGAGCAGCCCCGGTACAGGCGTACGTGATGCTTCAATCCGGCAGCGTGGCAGCGGCTGTCCCCCACCATCCCCCACAGGCAGGGGCGTGGCCGACAGGGGAGCCGTGAGCGACCAGCTGCCATCATCCACGGCGGGGCTGTCATCCAGCGCAGACCACGCCTCCACACCCCAGAGGTCACGGGCGATGCGCTCCCCCCACTGTGCCGCCGGGAAATAGGGCGAAACCGCCTGATAATGCCCCTGCTCCACAGCCGTACTCAGCAGCAGGGGCTGTTCTCCTTCCAGCAGGAACAGGGCCGTGGCCCAGTCTCCATCTGCCCAGAAAGCCAGCAACGTCATCATCCGGGCATTCTGCTGCAGAAGACGCTGCCAGCCTTCCGCCGTCACACGGTAATGAAACAGCCCGACACGTTCCCCCTCGGAGAGGGCAGGTCCGTTCATCATGCCGCATGTCCTTTCAGTAGAGGCGACGCATAAACCAGCAGGATCACGGCCAGACAGGCCAGCAGACCGAGACAGAACAGGATGGACCGCATCACTCGTCCCCCCCGCTGCCAGACAACCAAAAGACTCTGCGGCAGGGTCTCAAGCCCGAGATGCCAGAAGCCCAGCACCATGCAGGCCAGCAGACTGACCAGCGCACCCCAGCCAAGCAGAGGGGCCAGAACGGCCAGCACCACCATGATGACCGGCAGGACCATCTGTATGGGCAGCAGCGCAAGCCCGGCTGGCAGGGCCGTCTGCCCTACCGGCAGCAGCCCGTGACATCCCAGACGCAGGGCCGTCGCCAACAGGGCCGCCACATAAAGCAGCAGCAGGCACGGCATCTGCCCTGTCCCTGCGGCCAGCAGCCCCAGCCCTGTCAGCCAGGGAAGCAGCGGCAGGGACCCTGCCCGCCTCAGGAGCAGACTGCCCAGGGCCAGCAGCCCGGCAATGACCATCAGAAGCTGCGTGAAGGGTGTTACCGCCAGCAGAGGCATGAGGAAGAGCGAAACAAACCGCAGCCCGACATCCAGAAGGGCCAGCTCGGCCCGACTGGACATGACGCTGCCCAGTCCCGCCATCATGCACAGCCCCATCAGGGCCAGGACCTGCCCGACCTGTACCGCACTCTCAGTGCTGGCAAAAACGCCACCGCCCTGCATGACCGTAAGACCAAGCCCGGCCAGGATCACGCCACTCAGCCGCAGGCGCACCATGTCCCAGGCAGGCATGGCCCGCCGTGTTGCCCGTCCGTCCCACCAGGCCAGCAGCACGGTCCCCGCACCATCAAAGAACAGTACCGCCAGAGGGGGCCGCAGCAGGAGCCCCATGAAGATGCATCCCGTCACGAGGAAAGGCAGATAGGCTTCCATGCCTTCCCCGAAAGACGCCTTCTCCCGGAAAGAATCAGCCCCCCGCCAGAGGGCAAAAAGCAGGGCGGGCACGCAGGCTTCCATGCCCAGACAGAGTGCCTGCCCCCATGTCATGCCGGAAGAACAGCCCAGCAGGGCCAGAAGGCTCAGCCCCAGCCCCAGCCGGGCCATATGTCGGGCCTGGGCTGGCCGCCGTGACGCCCAGAGAACCCAGACCACCAGAAAAGGCCAGCAGAACAGCCCGAACAGCACGGGAGACGCAAACAGACCAGACGCAAATGAAACCGCCGCCAGAGCCATCATTCATCACCCACATGCAGCCAGGCCAGTCTGGGCAGCAGCACCAGTGCCAGAAACACCATGACGGCCCAGAGAGCCGCTGCCGTCACGAACAGCCCCCAGGACGGCAGGATGGCCGCCATGACCATCAGCCCGTCCACGGCCATGATCAGCCCACAGAACTGGGCTAGAGCCACCCCGCAGGCTGCCGAACAGAGACCGGCCAGAACCAGCCCGATGCCGAACGTGGGCACCAGCCCCAGCCCTGACCCGAAGAAGGCCAGAACGAACTGAAGCAGCAGGGTCATCACCACAGGCATCAGCCCTCGCCCTCCTGCAAAGGATGCGCCCTGCCCGACCGCAAAATGCCGGACAATCCCCCAGAGCAGAAGATTGAACACGGGGAGCAGCAGGGCGCAGAACGCAGCCAGCACCCCCATCCCGGAGGTCCCTGCAATGGCTGCACAGAGTAGCCCGTAGAGCGGCAGCCAGCGGCCATCCCGCCCCAGCGTCAGCAGCACCAGCACGAGCGCACAGGCAAAACCGGTCATCATACGGCGAACCTCCCGGCAAGGGCCATCAACCCGGCCAGCCCGAGCAGAAGGGCCACGAAACGTCCATTCCGGCGCATCCCCGTCAGCCGCCCCAGGGATACCAGAAGACTTCCCCCCCCAAACCGGACCACAAGCCCGCTCACGCCTGCCGGTCCCTCCAGACCGAACAGGACAGGCAGCAGAAGATCACCCAGAAGCAAGGCCCAGCCAACCTGATAGATCGCCACGATCACCTGCCGCTGATCCCGGGCCGTACGGCTGGCAGGCTGCCCACGGGCCACCATGTCCTCTGCCAGAGACTGGGGGTCCGGCAGGGCTGCCGTCAGGGCCAGTGCCACGGCACAGCAGAGGGACGTGCCCGCAAGGCTGGACCCCGGAGCCGCCAGCAGAAGGCGTTGCACCCCCTGCAACCCCGTGACACCCGGAGCCGCCAGCACAAGAAAACATTCCGTCAGGCACAGGGCGGCACAGCACCGCCCACGCTCCGCCCAGAAACGCCCCGGCACCGCCCAGAAGGCCCCAGCCAGCAGAACCCCTCCCATCAGGAGCGGATCCGCCAGCCATGCCCCCATCACGGTTCCCACATCCGCCCTGACAATGGACAATCCCGCAAGGCACAGCATCGCCAGAAAACCGAGAGCCAGCATCAGCCCGTCCTCCAGAGGCAGACCGTGGCGCAAAATCAGCCGCCAGAACGTCCCGAACCGCCTGTAGCGTTCTCTCAATGGAGCCACGGCCCGCCCGACCAGCAGGGCTGGCACGTCCTCCTCCAGCCAGAACATCACGGGGAGCAGAAGAAGGACAGCACCACACTGAAGGACAAGCTCCAGCACGACATGAAACACGGCAGCCAGAAATGATCCCGTCATTGCGCCAGCCCCATCACGACCAGAACACATCCCAGAAAGACTAGCCAGAACACGGCACCGAGTTCCTGCGCGGGCAGAAGTGACAGAAGTTCCGTAGCGGAAAGCCGCACGCTCCGGGCCTGCCTCTTCCCCCGCATCAGCAGCCGTTTCAGGCTGTGAGGGCAGACCGGTGCCGCCTGCATGTAAGACTGAAGCCCCGCCAGCCCGGTCTCTCCTTCTTCTTCCAGAAACAGGCCGCCCTCGGAGCTGCCACGCCTGCGCCGGGACAGGCACAGCCAGACAGGCAGCATCACGCCCCAGAACAGAGGCAGGGCCATCATGCTGCCATCACCACCGGGCAGGCGATAGAGCCAGCTGGCCCAGCCCGCCCCATACCCTGTCAGCCAGTCCGCCGCCATGCCGCAGGCGGGAGGCAGGATCACGGCCAGGCACAGGCCCCAGGCCCAGTGCCTCCGCAGGCCATCCCGCAGGGCCGGAGCCGCCTGACTGAGCACCAGAACGCCATCCCCCAGTGAAAGCCCCATGATCGCCACACCAAGCAGGCAGCCCATGACAGTCCATCCCTCCGTGCTGCTGCTCAGGCCAAGCGAAGCATGAAGCCCGACCCAGCCCACGACGAATCCCGGCAGGGGCGGTGCCGGAAGCATCAGCAGGGACGCCCGGGGCCAGACCACGGCAAGGCACTGGCCGGCAAGGTCCAGAAGCAGGGCGAAGAAAGCCCCCTCCACACCCAGCTCCATCCCCTGCTGACGGGAAACCTCCATGACACCCAGCAACAGCACGGGCCGAACGAGGCGGCAGTAGCGATACAGAAAAAGCCGGTCCGCCCACATGCCAGCCATCAGGCACAACCCGACCAGTCCGGCCACCCCCAGCATCCAGTCAAGGGGATGACGGGCTGCCATCTCATGGCCCAGCCCGAGCATCAGGATGAGGGCAACGGACCGTGCCGCTTCACGTTCCCCCACCGCCCTGCCTGCGGCCCAGAAACAGACTGCCATCACACCGAGACCACCGGCTTCCGCCGGGAAAAGACCATACCCGACCAGAGCGGGCACACCCCAGACAGGCTGGAAGACCCGTCCGCCCCCCAGCAGAACAAGCGACACGGCCATCAGACAGGCCGCTGCCCCGGCATGTGGGACGACCGCCAGGGTCAGCAGGGCCAGAACCATGCCCGCCATGTGGCAGCCCCCCTGCCGCCAGACATCCAGCGGAACGGAACGCCACAGACCACTGACGAACACGCGGACAGACCGCTCACCACAGAGCAGCACGGCCAGCAACACCATCAGGCAGGCCATGAAAGGATCATGGAATGACATGTCTGGCCTTACCCTGCCCTTTTCCAGCCTCTGGCTTCCTGTTTCCAGTACGCCATGCCGTATCCGGCCTGTTTCATGTCTTTCCAGCGCAGGCGGGCCTGCTGGACTACGGCTTCATCACGACCGTCAAACAGGTCAAATATCCGCCTGAAGCCGTTCAGTTCCCCATCCCATGCTCCATTGATGCGGAACAGGAAGGCTGCCCCGTTGGGGCATTCATCACAGTCCGTCAGCCAGACGGGCTGGCGGGCCGCCTGCCCCATCGCCCGGCTGCCATGAGGGAGCCATATGTCAGCCCGTGTTGCCCACAGGGCGTCATCCAGCCCCGTCACCTGCCCGGCATCCCGGCAGCGGACGATGGCACGCTCCCCACTCTCCAGAGTCTTCTCCAGAAGGGCAGGCAGGGCCTCTTCAAGAGAGGTCCGTGTGAGATGATAGAACCCCACCTGAATCTCTCGTGGCGGATGGGTCGCCATTCTGACCTGTCCGTCAGCCTGCTCCTGCATGACATGCCTCTTCCATGACGGTACCTGCCGGACCGGCCCTGACAGGGCCGGTCCATTCCTCACTGCCCGGTGACGGAGTTCAGTGACGGGCCTGATAAAGCCGGACAAACTGGTCCAGCAGGCGCACGCCGAAACCACTGGCCCCCTTGGGTGTGATGGATGTGGCCTTTTCGACCCAGGCCGTACCGGCAATATCCAGATGAGCCCACGGCGTATCACCCACGAACCGCTTGAGGAACTCTGCCGCCAGAATGGAGCTGCCCGGACGCCCACCAATATTCTTCATGTCGGCAATGTCGGAATCAATGCGGCGGTTATAGGCGGCTCCCATCGGCATGCGCCACAGGGCTTCACCCGTTTCCTCCCCGGCCCTGGCAAGCGCACCGGCAAGCTGGTCATCATTGCTGAACAGTCCGGCATAGTTGCTGCCCAGTGCCACGACGATGGCCCCCGTCAATGTGGCCAGATTGACCATCAGGGCAGGGCTGAAGGTCTGCCGTGTGTAGGACAGCAGATCAGCCAGCACGAGACGCCCTTCCGCATCGGTGTTCAGGACCTCGATGGTCTGGCCGCTATGGCTTTTCACGATGTCACCCGGACGCTGGGCCGCACCGGACACCATGTTCTCCACCAGACCAACAACACCCACGGCATTGACCGGAGCCTGGCGGCGGGCCAGTGCGCTCATCACGCCGACAACGGCCGCGGCACCGCCCATGTCCATCTTCATCTCATCCATGCCCGCAGCAGGCTTGATGGAAATGCCCCCGGAATCAAAGGTCACACCCTTGCCGATGAAGGCCAGCGGTGCCCTGTCGGACCCGGCATCACCTTTATGGCGCATGATGACCGTGAAAGGCAGCTTCTCGCTGCCCTGCGCCACGCCAAGAAGGGCACCAAAACCCAGCTCTTCCATCCGGGCACGGTCCATCACCTCAATTTCCAGCCCCAGAGATTCAAGCTCCCTGATCCGCCGGGTGAATTCTTCAGGGAAAAGGACATTGGCAGGCTCATTCACGAGGTCCCGTGTCAGGAAGACACTCTCCCCCAGCCCTTCCAGTTCCTTCCAGCCTGTCCGGGCTGCCTCTGCCTGACCGTCTTCCGGAAGGGCAACGCACAAGGCCTTCAGGGCCGGAGCCTTGCCGGTGATGGTCCTGTAACGGTCGAAACGGTACCCTCCCAGACGGGCACCCAGCGCAATCTCCGCTGCCAGCGGGGCCTGTCCGGCCTCAAGCAGCAGGACAGCTGCGGAGGCTTCAATGCTGCTGGCCTTCAGCAGCTTCACGGCCTCACCACCGGCCAGACGGGCAGCCGTTCCGGCACTCTGCGGCTCATCAGCCGCCGGGGCACAGCCCAGAAGATGGAACTGCGCCACATCCTTCGCCGGAGCGATCAGGCTGACGGCCTGCCCGGCCTTGCCCGTGAAGTCCCGCAGGGCCACGGCACGGGACAGGGCACCCCCCAGAGCCTCGTCATGCCTGCGAAACACGGCTCCCTGAGCAAAGGATTCCCCATGACAGAACAGTATGGCGGAAAGGCCTGTTCCCCCCTGCGGACGAACTTCTGTAGAGAAAGAAATGTCAATCATAACAAACCTGTTTCATCTCGGGAGCAGGCATCCGCACCATCCGGCACCTTCATGAATCGCCTGCCCTCATCATGAGGGGAATGTCCCGCCTTATGACCTAATGAAGACCATCAGACCAGCCTCACATGACCATTACGGTGTAAACACACCCCTTCTCAGTCCCCCCACCATAACAGAGAAGAGGAGAAGTGACGAACGGTCCATAATACGGTAACCTGCCACCATGAATGCTTCCCCCGATACGCCCCCGCAAGACCGTGATCTGCTGACACTCGCTCTGGACATTGTCGCCGAAGCCGCCGAGATCGTGCGGGAGATCCGCGACCGGGGTTTCCAGACAGAGATCAAGGCCGACTCCTCTCCGGTCACGGAGGCGGACAGGGCATCGGAAGCGCACATCCTCACCCGCCTGCGGGATGCCTGCCCGGACATTCCCGCCATTGCGGAAGAGGAACATGCCGCCGGCATCCATGTCCCTGCCGGGAGCAGTTACTGGCTGATCGACCCGCTGGACGGCACACGGAGTTTTGCAGCGGGCGGTGATGACTTCACCATCAATATCGGTCTGGTCCGCCAGAACAGGCCCGTTCTGGGGGCCGTGGCCCTGCCCGCCCGGCAGGGACTCTATGGTGGCGGGATCGGACAGGGTGCCTTCCAGCTGATCGGCCCCCAACGCCACCCCATCAGGACGGCCCCGCCGGGTAAGGAGGGCCTGCGGGTCATGACCTCCTCCCACCACACATCCGAAGAACTGCTCCAGAGATGGCTGGATGGCCGTCATGTCCAGTCCGTCACCCGCATGGGGTCAGCCGCAAAGATCATCCTCATTGCCGAAGGGAAGGCCGATTTCTACCCCCGTTTCGGACCGACCATGGAATGGGACACGGCAGCCCCGCAGGCCATTCTGGAAGCCGCAGGCGGTCATCTCATGGACGAGCATGGCCAGACGCTCCGTTACGGCAAGAAAGGCTGGCTCAATCCTCCCTTCTTCTGCACGGGCTATCCCAACGGCTGAGGCCGCCCCCGTTTCACCTGTCTCCATCATCATTCCGGTACCAGCACACCATGCCCCACCCTGCCCCACATCATCGTACAGAACGGCTTGATCAGGACCATGACGGAATCCGGCGGGCCGCCCGTCTGCTCCAGCAGGGGGGACTGGTCGCCTTCGGGACAGAAACGGTCTACGGGCTGGGGGGACTGGCCACGTCACAGCGGACCGTGAAACACATCTTTCAGGCCAAGGGGCGGCCTTCCTTCAACCCGCTCATCAGCCATTTCGCATCAGCCGAGGCTGCCTTTGCGGAAGCCGACATGGCCATCCCCCTGCATGACATGGCCCGGCGTCTGGCCCGGCGTTTCTGGCCCGGCCCGCTGACACTCATCCTGCCCCGCCATGCGGAAAGCCGCCTCTGTCAGGCCGTCACGGCCGGGCTGGACACGCTGGCCGTGCGTGTCCCCAGAGGCCGGGCGGTGGAAGACCTGCTCCGCCTGACAGGCCAGCCCATCGCTGCCCCTTCCGCCAACCGGTCCGGCCGGGTCAGTCCCTCCACCGCCCGTCATGTGCTGGACGAACTTGAAGGCCGGATTGATGCCGTGCTGGATACCGGCCCCTGCCCTGTCGGGCTGGAAAGCACCGTTCTGGACCTGACAGGCCCCCATCCCATTCTCCGCCGCCCCGGCGGCGTCACGCTGGAAGAGTTGCAGGAAGTCTGCGGCCCCATCACCGTGGCAGAGCATGATGGAACGGATGATCTTCGTCCCACTGCGCCGGGACAGCTGACCTCCCATTATGCACCGTCCCTGCCCGTGCGCCTTGATGCCACCCATGTCCATCCTCACGAAGCCTTCCTGACTTTTGGCGGACGAGAGGTGCAGGGAGCGGCTCCAGCACTCACCCTCGATCTCAGTCCCGGTGGCAGCGTGGAAGAAGCCGCACGCCGCCTCTTTGCCAGCCTCCGCCAGCTGGATCAGGCTGCCGCCCGCCACGGCCTGACCGCCATTGCCGTGGCTCCCCTGCCAGCGGAAGGACTGGGCCGTGCCCTGAAGGACCGGCTGAAGCGGGCCGCCGCTCCCCGCCCGACAGACCCGGCCTCGCCCCCGGCCTGACATGGCCCGACAGCAACTGGACAGTGCCGGACGTTTCTTCGCCAGCATCCGTAGGATGTTCCCCTTGCGGGACCGCTACATTCTCCATCATCTACTCCTCGGACTGGCAGCCCTGACAGGAGGAGCCACGGCCCTGATATGGCTGACACAGTCCCTGCATTTCATCGGCATGATCGTCCAGCACGGACTGTCCCTGCTGGCCTTCCTGCACCTGACCCTGCTGATGCTGCCCTCCTTCGTCAGTGTCATCCTGCCGGTCACATGCTTTCTCGTCATCCTGTGGTTCTACCAGCGTCTGGCAGGTGACCGGGAACTGACCATCCTTCAGGCCACCGGCCTGTCTCCCCTGCGACTGGCCCGCCCCGGGCTGGTCTGTGCCGGTCTCGCCACGCTCATCGGCTATGGGCTGAGCCTGTGGGGGGCACCACTCGCCTACCATCACTTCCACCGCTATGAGCTGGAAATCCGCAACCGGGCAGCCGCCTTCCTGCTGGAGGAAGGCGTCTTCACGCCCGTCTCCAGAGACATGACCGTCTATATCCGGGAACGCCACAGCGATGACAGTTTCGGCGGCATCATGATCGAGGATAACAGGGTGCCCGAAAACCCGGTCACCATCCTTGCTGAAGACGGGCTGACGGAACCGCATGGCGACGTGCTGCGCCTGATCCTTCACAATGGCTCCCGCCAGACTCTCAACCGCCGGACCGGTGAGCTGAGCACGCTTCTCTTCCGGCTGGAAACGCTTGATTTCGGCTCTCCGCACGATCAGACCCTCAGCCCCGATGTGGCCGAGCTGACCATGAGGCAGCTTTTCCACCCGCAGGGCGACCTGCCCGCACATGCACACAACAAGCTGCTCATCGAGGGCTGGACACGTCTCACCGGCCCGCTGGCCTGCCTCTCCTATGGGATGATCGGGCTGCTCTGCGTCCTGCGGGGGCGTTTCAGCCGGCATGGCACCATCATCCGTCCCACAATGGCCGTCCTCAGTGTTGTCGGGCTGATGATCCTGTCCCTGATGCTGAAAAATCTGGCTGAACGGAACCCGGCTCTCGTGCCACTTCTCTGGCTGGAAGTCCTGCTGCCCATCATCGTGGGTGGAGGAATTTTCCTGCGGGATGCAGCCCGTACCTACAGCCTGTCACCAGCCTCCACGCCCTTCCGCCAGCCCCCGGCGCAGTAAGGACACCCTGCCACATGGTCCACTCCGGCTTCTCCTTCACCCTTGCCCGCTATGCAGGCCGCAGGTTCACCCTGACAGCCTGCCTGACCCTGCTGGCCCTGACCGGGCTGATTTCCCTCTTCGATTTCATCGACCTGCTCCGCCGTGCCGCTGCCCACCCGGAGGCCGGTCTCTCCCGTGTGCTGGAAATCACGGCCCTGCACGTCCCCTATTATGTGATCTACATACTGCCCTTCGCCATCCTGCTGGGCGGCATGATCTGCTTCTCCCGCCTTGCCCGTTCGTCAGAGCTGGTCGTGACCCGTGCCGCAGGCATTTCGGCCTGGCAGGTCCTCATCAGCCCTTCCTTCTGTGCGGCCATGATGGGCGTGATCGTCAGCGCCGGCCTGTCACCCCTGTCTTCCTACAGCTATGGCCGGGCCGTGGAACTGGACAAGACATGGCTGCGGGGCCAGCATCACCCTGACGAGACCCGCTTTTCCGACCTCTGGATCAGGGACAGGGGCCACGGCTCTCCCGATCATGGCGATACCATCTTCCATGTCGGCACCCTCCAGCAGCAGGGAAGCACCCTGAACGGACAGGCCATCACCATTTTCCAGCTGAATGGCAACATGACCCTCCGCAACCGGATGGAAGCGGCCAGAGGGACATTCTCCAATGGACTCTGGAGACTCCATGACGTCCTCATCCTTTCTGACAGTCACCATCCATACCGGCAGGATGAACGGCTTCTGCCCTCCGAATTCACTACGAAAACCTTAAAGCTGCGTGCCCTGCCAGCCGATACGCTCTCCTTCTGGGCACTGCCGGACGTGATTAAACTGTTGCGTCATTCCGGTTTTTCCACGATACCTTATCGTCTCCACTTTCAAGGGCTATTGGCCCTTCCTATGCTTGCCGTCACCATGACGCTGGTCTCTGCCGGTTTTTCCATGCGCCCTGCCGGGCGTGGCGGAATCATGCGCATGTTAGGCACGGGTGTTGCCGCCGGCTTTGCTCTCTTTGCGGTCTCCAAGGTCGCCGAGCAGCTGGGAAAGTCTGGAGCTCTGCCCCCGTTCCCCGCCGCATGGGGGCCGGCGGGTGCCGGTTTGTGTCTTGCCGCAGCCCTGCTGCTGCATTTGGAGGATGGCTGATGCCACTGTCTGATGACTTTCCATTCCGTGTTGGAAAGCCCCGGTCACTGCTTAGCCAGGCCCTTGCAGGGAGTGCCCTGGGGGCCTTGCTTCAGGTCATGCCAGCCTCTGCCCAGATACCTGCCTCTGCCCAGCCTTCCAGCCAGACCAATACGGAAAGTGCCCCCACAAAGACGAAGGCACCGCAGCGCATCCGCACCCTGCCACCCAACACGCAGCCTGTCACGCCCACGGGGAATGACACGACCAGCTCGGAGCCGGTCACCTATCTGGCTGACCATGAAAGCTACGACAAGACCGGCCAGCTTGTCCTTGAGGGCAATGTCCGCCTCTGGCAGGGCAACCAGACCCTGCGGGCCGATACGGTCACCTATGACCGGGCGGCTGGCATCATCAGGGCCATCCATCATGTGGCCCTGACACAGCCTGACGGCACCATTGCCTATGCCGATCAGGTCGAACTGTCCCACGGCATGAAGGATGCTGTCAGCTCCGCCCTGTATATCCGCATGCAGAATGAAGCCAAGGTATCCAGCAGCGGCATGAGGCGCAGCAACGGGCGTGTGACGGATTTTGCCAATCCCATCTACACGGCCTGCCCCGTCTGTGCGGCGCATCCTGACCGTGCCCCCTTCTGGGAAATCAGGGCGCATGGCATGACGCAGGACAAGGACAACCAGAATCTGGAATTCGACCGGGCATGGCTGCGTGTGCTTGGCATACCTGTCTTCTATTTCCCCTACCTACCTGTCACAGACCCCAGCTCGAAACGCCATAGTGGCTTGATGAACTTCAACCTTGAACCGAACGACCGCTATCTCGGTACGGTTTTCAGCGTTCCCTATTACTGGGTGATTGACGGCCACCAAGATGCGACTTTCACTCCTCTAGTTTCTACGAAATCTGGCCCACAGCTTTCCACGATCTACCGGAACCGCCTCAATAACGGCTATATCCGCCTTGAAGGCGGCGTGGCTGATGACACCCTGCGCAACCAGCCATTCTACAACGCCTTCGGTGAACTCGGTAATGGCGGCAAGGAGCATGGTGCGCAGGCCTACATAGCCAGCCGGGGCGAATTCAATCTCTCGCCACACTGGCGGGTGGGCTTCAACGCCAACCGTGCCACCTCAGCCAACTACATGCGTGACTACAGCCTTCCCGGCTATGGCAATGACACGCTCAACTCCAACGCCTATCTGGAAGGCTTCGGTGTCGGCTCCTATCTGCGGCTGGATACGCAGGTCTATCAGGGCCTCAACCAGGGCATCATCAACAACAGGGACCTTCCCTATTCCTTGCCCCGCTTCACCTACGAGTTCCAGGGAGAGCCGGACCGGCTCGGTGGACGGCTGAGCATCCATACGACAGATTTCGTCATTCTCCGCAAACACGGGGCCAATGACCAGCGTGGAGAGCTGGCCATGCAGTGGGACCGCCCCTGGACCAACAGCTGGGGCCAGCAGTGGGTCGTGACCGCCCGTTTTGACTCCATGCTCTATCATTCCACCCGCATGCATGAGCAGCCCCTGTACGAGGAATCAGGCTCCCATATGAGCGGGCAGTTCCAGCCGACAGTGGCCGTCAAGATGAACTGGCCTTTCCTCCGCACCTTCGCCAGAGGGCATGGGTCTCAGGTCTTCGAGCCGATCGTGCAGCTGATCGCCGCCCCCAACACGGGCAACGCCATGCACCGTCAGCTTCCCAATGAAGACAGCTTCGCCTACGAATTCAACGACACGACCCTCTTTGCGCTCAACCGCTACATGGGCACGGACCGTCTTGACGGGGGCATGAGGGCCAATGTGGGCATCCATCAGAATTGGAGCTGGAACGGCCATTCCATCGACATGCTGATCGGCGAGAGCTTCATCCAGCATCCCAACAAGGGCGGGCCAGCCTACATGGCCTATTCCGGCGTCAATCACACATTCTCCGACCCTGTGGGACGCATCACGATGACGCCGTCACGCTATTTCGACCTGACGGCACGGGGACGTTTCAACCCCTACAACAAGAACTTTGATTATGGCGAAGGCCTCGTATCAGCGGGCCTGCCCTTCTTCCGTGTCATGGCCGGTTATGTCTATGAACCCATAACTTCCTACTATTACTACTACACGCCCCGTATCACCGAACTGGCTAACCCCCACGTCCTAAGAAACCCCTATCTCAGCAAAACAAGTGAGATCAGCGGCGGAGTCACGGGCCGCTGGCGGAATTTCCACGCTGCCTACTACACAAGACGCAGCCTCTCCCGTAAGGAATTTGTGGCGAATGGTGGGGCAATCGGATACTCTAATGACTGTCTAACAGCAAACCTTTACATCTTCCGCCAGTATACCCGCATCGGTGGGCGGCGTCCCAACCTGAATGTCGGTTTCAGCATTTCACTCAACTCTCTCGGTACGTTCGGAAACTGACTTGATCATGTCCTTCTACTTACGTCTCTCTCGCTCTGCCTTGTTACCCCTGACAGCCTGGGCTGCCCTGATGGCTGGTGGGACTGCCGTAGCCAAACATCACGGACCTCAGGCAACAACTGATGCCACCACCACGCAGCAGGCTTCCACAGGATCGGATTCACCGTCCGCCCTGACGGAAAACCAGATCATTGCGATCGTGAACGGGCAGATACTGACCCAGCGTGACGTCGAAGACCGGGCACGGCTTTTTGTCGTTTCCACGGGGCTGCCCCTTAGCCCTGACATCATGGCCCGCATGCGCAACCAGCTGATCCACCAGCTGATTGACGAACGGCTGAAAATGCAGGAAATCCTCAGCCGCCACATCAATGTCGACCCGGAACAGATTGCCGAGGCCATACACACCATCGAGGCCCGCAATGGCATGCCGGAAAATGCCCTGCGGAACCGCCTGAAAGCCGATAGCATTTCCCTGACGACCCTGATTGACCAGCTCCGTGTCCAGATCGGCTGGATGCAGGTGCTGCGTGAGGACCTCGGCGTCCGCAGCCGTGTGACCCCCCTCCAGATCACGCAACGTGAACAAGCCCTCCAGGCCGAAGCGAGCCGCCCACAATATTTCATCAGTGAAATCTTCATCCCCGTGGTCGATCCCCGCCATGATGAGGCTGAGCTGAACTTCGTGAAAACCATCATCACCCAGCTGCGCAATGGTGCGCCTTTCCCCATCGTGGCCGCCCAGTTCTCACAGGACCAGTCAGCCCTTCAGGGTGGATCCCGTGGCTGGATGCAGGAAGACAACATCGAGCCTGAAGTCCTTCCCATCGTCAAGAAAATGCCGGAAAACGCCATCTCCAACCCCATCAAGGTTCCGGGTGGCTATGAGATTGTCACCGTCCATTCCCGCCGGACCATCGGCAAGCAGATGGGCACGCTCCTCAACATGAGGCAGGCCTTCTTCCCCTTCAGCTCCCCCCTGAATCCCGCAGAACCGACAGACCAGCAGAAGGCTTCCCTCCAGAAGGCCATTCATGCGTCGCAGACCATCAGAAGCTGTAGCGAAATGGAAGCCCTGAATGCCTCGCTGGGCAACAGCCGCCCCAGCAATCCGGGCCTCCAGATTGCCGAACGTCTGGCACCGCAGATGAAGCAGGTCGTGGACAAGATTCCTACCGGGCATGTATCCCGCCCTCTGGTGGCACCGGATGGCATCGCCCTGCTCATGGTCTGCTCCCGTGACGAGCGCAATCTGGCCCAGCAGACACCCGGCCAGATCGCCGACCAGCTGATGAATGAGCGTGTCGAGCAGGCCTCCCAGCAGCTTCAGCGGTCCCTGCGCCGTCATGCCATCATCAAGATACGTCCGGCTGCCAAGACCGTACTGTCCACCCACGGATGACCACACGGGCTGACCTGCCCCCTCTTCCCTCACTGCGGGAGAGCATCAGGGCACATGGGCTGGATGCCCTCAAGACTCTTGGCCAGCACTTCCTGCTTGACCCTACCCTCTGCATGAAGATTGCCGCCCTTGGTGGCCATCTGGCAGACTTTCATGTGGTCGAGATTGGTCCCGGCCCTGGTGGCCTGACCCGTGCGCTCCTGCAATCCGGAGCCAGAAGCGTACAGGCTGTTGAAATTGACAGACGGGCCTGGCCCCTGCTGGAAGAGCTTCAGACCCATTACCCGGAGCAGCTCCATATTGTCCGGCAGGATGCCCTGAAACTGGATGCTGCCCAGCTGAGCCCGGCCCCCCGACAGATCATCGCCAACCTGCCCTACAACGTTGCCACACCGCTTCTTATCGGCTGGCTGCGACAGGCAGATCAATGGTCCCGCATGGCCCTGATGTTCCAGAAAGAAGTGGCGGAGCGGGTCTGCGCTGCTCCCGGAATGTCCGCTTACGGGCGACTGGCCGTTCTGTCACAGTGGTGTGCCGACTGTTCCATCGCCCTGACCCTACCACCGGGAGCCTTCTCACCACCCCCGAAGGTCCACTCCGCCGTGGCCCTCATCATTCCCCGTCCCGAACAACCCTCACCAGCCCTGTTCAGGGCCATGGAACAGGTCACTGCCGCCGCTTTCGGACAGCGGCGCAAAATGCTGCGGGCTGCCCTGAAGCCCATCAGGGGGAGCATCCTGCTGGAAGAAACAGGCATAGACCCGACCAGACGGGCCGAGACCCTCTCCATTACCGAATTTGACAGTCTGGCCCGCTGCCATCTCAAAAACTCACGATCCCAATAAAAAATCCCCGAACAGCTCCTACTATTCGGGGATAGAACCATAAAGAAAGTTACAACACAACGACCCAATGATTGAAAAGACTTATATTGGGCCTTCCACCACCATGTTCTTTAACCGAACTATGTTTCTTCACAGAATGATGTACATAACGGCGCCCCCACCAATCAGGCCCAACTCATGAGGCTGTAAAACACGCATGTTACACTCCTGAATACTTGCCAAGTCTGCACAGAAATTTGTGCAGGACCATGGTAGTGTTCTAATGATCAAAAAATAGTTACAATATCATAAAACAGTAACATATAATTCATAATATTATGAATTAATTACGTTTTCTATTTCCTGAACAGACAAGAACTTTTCAATAAAAACAAGATAGATATGGAATCCATTATACAGACCCATATCTACCTTGCTGATATTCATATCTTTTTACCTGAGACTCCACTCACACCTTTGCACGCTGGGCATTTTCAGCCTCAAACATGTAGTCACGGGTCAGCGGTACAGCTTCAATGTCACGGGTGATCTGAAGCTGGAAGTTCATATGGCCCTGAATGCGGAAGGCCAACTCACTGGCCAGCAGGTACAGCTCAAACATCCGCACGAAGCGGTCATCATACAGGGCACGTATTTTCTCCCTGTTGGCATCAAAACGCTTCCGCCAGTGTGCCAGCGTCTTGGCGTAATGCAGACGCCAGACCTCACAGTCCGTCAGCCACAGTCCCGTCTGTTCAAGAGCCGCCAGTGTCTCGCTCAGGGCCGGAGAATAACCACCGGGGAAGATATATTTGGATATCCACGGGTTCGTCATCCCCGGTCCATCCATGCGACCGATGGAATGGATCACCGCCACACCTTCCGGCTTCAGAAGACGTTTGAGGTGGTTGAAATAGGTCTCATACTGCCGCACCCCGACATGCTCGAACATGCCGACGGACACGATGCGGTCAAACGGCTTTTTCAGCGTCCGGTAATCCAGAAGCTCGAAAGACACCAGATGATCCAGCTTCTCTTCCCGTGCACGCTCCCGGGCTACCTGAAGCTGCTCGATCGACAGGGTAATGCCCGTTACCTTGGCACCATAATCCCGGGCAAGAGTCAGGGCCATGCCACCCCATCCACAGCCGATATCCAGAACCTCAAGCCCCGGACGGTCGAGATTCAGCTTGGCAGCGATATGACGCTTCTTGGCAGTCTGGGCCTCATCCAGCGACATTCCGTCATGCTCGAAATAGGCGCAGGAATACTGCCTGTCTTTATCCAGGAACAGCTCATACAGGCTGCCATTGAGGTCATAATGATGCGCCACATTGCTGCGGGAGCGTCTGAGAGAATTCAGAGGCCGCAGCACACGGCTGACATAACGCAGCTTGCCGCTGATATCCTCACTCAGCAGGCCACCACGTTCAACATTCGGCATGACAACCCAAAGCACATCTTCCAGTGAGCAGCCATCCGGCACGACCGTGCCATTCATGTACTCCTCACCAAAGGCGAGAGCAGGCTTGAAGGCCAGTGCCCTCTCCGCTGCAGCTGTCAGAATACGGACGGCAGCCTCACGCCCCGGCCTCTCTCCCTGATACTGCTGTACCGTGCCATCGCTATAAGTAACGGTCAGACTACCAAAGTAGATAAACCGCCTGAGCAGAGCGTCAAGAACCGATTTCATGCATTATTCCATTCTGATTCGGAATGAAACAGGCCCGCAAAACCAGGAACCGCCTGTTTCAGCTAATTCTCTGAATTCTGACACAATTCGCAGATATAACAAACCCTCTAAAAGCTAAGAAAAAGCAGATCTCTTTCCTCCGATATCCTGCCCCGAGGACACAAAAAAAACCCGACAGGACATGCCTGCCGGGTTTCCCCGAGTGATCTCCCTGATGGGATGGATCAGCCCTGGTGACCGGTGCCTTCGGCCACTTTGCCTTCAGCAGCCAGAGCCGCTGCCTCAGCAGCAGCTTCTTCAGCGGCCTGCTCGGCATGAAGCTCACCGAGGATGTTATCCTCTTCTCCTTCCTGACCGACCACTTCGCCACGAGCCTGACGCTCGGCTTCTTCCTCAGAACGGGCCACATTGACCGTGATCTGGATGAAGACTTCCGGGTGCAGGATGACACGGGCTTCCACCAGACCAAGAACCTTGATCGGCTCATCCAGCACAACCTGCTGGCGGGCCACTGTCAGGCCGGCAGCCGTTGCGGCGGCAGCAATGTCACGGGGCGTCACGGAGCCATAGAGGCTGCCGCTGTCGCCAGCCTGACGGATCAGCGTCACGCTCAGGCCATGCATACGCTCGGAGAGACGCTCGGCCTCTTCACGCTTGCGGATGTTCAGGGCTTCCAGCTGGGCACGCTCATTGTCGAAACGGGCGCGGTTGGCGGCCGTGGCACGCAGGGCCTTGCCCTTGGGCAGCAGGAAGTTGCGGGCATAACCCGGCTTCACACGGACGATGTCGCCCATCTGGCCAAGGTTTTCCACGCGCTGAAGCAGAATCAGTGATGTCTGGGACATGTCATGCTCCTCAGTTTACAACGTAAGGGAGCAGGGCGAGGAAGCGGGCGCGCTTGATCGCCTGCGCCAGTTCACGCTGCTTTTTGGCCGACACTGCCGTGATGCGGCTGGGAACGATCTTGCCACGCTCGGACAGGAAGCGGCTCAGGAGGCGCACATCCTTATAGTCGATCTTCGGCGCATTGGCACCGGAGAACGGGCAGGATTTCCGACGGCGATAGAAGGGGCGGCGTGCCCCGACGGCCAGACGGCGGGAGGCAGGGCTGACTGCCGGTGTCGTGTTTGTGTCTGACATGGTCTCTTACTCCGCTGCAGCCGCGTTGTGATCGCGCGTCTCTGAGGAATCATTATGACGGCGGCCACCACGGCCACTCTCATAACGCCCGCCGCTGCGGGAAGCACCACCACGGGACCCACGCTCACCACGGTCATCCTTGCGGGACAGGATCGGGGACGGTGTCTCGTCAATCTCGTCAACACGGAGGGTCAGCAGACGCAGGACATCGTCATGCAGGCCCATCTGACGGCTCATCTCATTCATGGCCTCGACCGGAGCTTCAATCCCCAGCAGGACGTAATGACCCTTGCGGTTCTTCTTGATGCGGTAAGCGAGGGTACGCAGGCCCCAGAACTCACGCTTGCGGATGGTCCCACCATGCTCGCCAAGAATCCCGGAGATGCTCTCGACCAGGGCTTCAACCTGGGCCTGAGAGACATCGTTACGTGCAATCAGCACGGTCTCATAAAGTGGCATGAAAACTCCCTTCGGATGAGGTCAACCCGGACCAGCCCAGTGCTGGCCTGAACGCACTCCCCCAATGGAGCAGTGCCGGGTATAGCCGTTGCGCCGCCATAGCGCACGGCAGGGAAAACGACCTTCAAGCACAAAAACAGCCTGAAGGCAAGGAAAACCGGCAGGGCCTGAGGCCCTTACCGGCAAACTGAATCAGTCATCCAGGAAGGAGCGCAGCTTGCGGCTGCGGCTCGGATGCTTGAGCTTGCGGAGGGCCTTGGCCTCGATCTGACGGATACGCTCACGGGTCACGTTGAACTGCTGGCCGACCTCTTCCAGCGTGTGGTCAGTGTTCATGCCGATGCCGAAGCGCATACGCAGCACACGCTCCTCACGGGGCGTCAGGGACGCCAGAACACGGGTCGTGGCCTCACGCAGATTCGTCTGGATGGCCGCATCCAGCGGAATGACGGCGGTCTTGTCCTCGATGAAGTCCCCAAGGTGACTGTCTTCCTCATCACCGATCGGGGTCTCAAGGGAAATCGGCTCCTTGGCGATCTTGAGAACCTTGCGGACCTTTTCCAGCGGCATCCCCAGCTTCTCGGCCAGTTCCTCCGGGGCAGGCTCACGACCGATCTCGTGCAGCATCTGCCGGGATGTCCGCACCAGCTTGTTGATCGTCTCGATCATGTGGACAGGAATACGGATCGTCTTGGCCTGGTCGGCAATGGAGCGGGTAATAGCCTGGCGGATCCACCATGTCGCATAGGTGGAGAACTTGTAGCCACGGCGGTATTCAAACTTGTCCACCGCTTTCATCAGGCCGATATTGCCCTCCTGGATCAGGTCGAGGAACTGGAGACCACGATTGGTGTATTTCTTGGCAATGGAAATCACCAGCCGCAGGTTGGCCTCGATCATTTCCTTCTTGGCGCGCGCAGAGTCCCTCTCCCCGCGAGAGATCGTCTGATAGACAAGCCGAAATTCATTCACCGGCAACCCTATTTCCTTAGATAAACTTGCCACTTCATCCCGCATCTTCTCAAGAAGAGGCAAGTGCTTACTCGTTAACATCTTCCAATTTCTGTTAGACAATTGACATATATCTTCAATCCAACTTGGCGTTAGCTCATGGTGCCTATAACGATCCATAAAATCTTCACGTGGAATCCTACATTTCTCAGCTAACCGCAGCATCTTCCCTTCAACAGCATTAAGCTTTCTAACATGCGTCTTCAGAGACTGAACCAACTCCTCAATACGATTATCATGCAAGTGCATCCGTTCAACGAGAGCAACTAACTCACTTCTCAATTTATTATATTTTTTCTCATCTTTGTCAGATGCCTCAAACCCCTCCATCAAAAGCCTTAAACGATGACTCTGCATCCTCACCAACTTCTGATAGAGCGGCTCAAAGGCTCTAAACAATAACATAATATCCGGACGCAATTTCTCCTCTAATGCAGAAAGGGACAAGCTGCTGCCTTCACTCCCACCTTCCTCAGACTCATCATCCGACTCGCTCTCATCTTCAGATCCCAGGCCTCCCATTTCTTCAGTCGCCTCCGGATCGCTCTGACTAGCCTCAAGGTCTATTACTTCCCGTAAAAGTAACGACCCCTCTTGAAGCTGTGCATACCAGCCTAAAATAGACTGAAAAGTTAATGGACTGCGACACAGCCCTCCAATCATCTCACTCCGCCCCGCTTCAATACGTTTGGCAATGGCAATCTCCCCTTCACGAGATAAAAGTTCCACCGCACCCATCTCACGCAAATACATACGAACAGGATCATCCGTACGATTAGCAGCAGCGTCAATGTTTCCACCGTTACTATCATCCTCGGACGCTTCCTCGCCACTGCCACAATTTTCGTGGCTACCAGGCTCCTCTTCCTTATCCGGACTCTCAACAACCTGGATTCCCATCTCAGAAAGAGTGGCCATGATGTCCTCGATCTGCTCGGAAGACATCTTGTCCTGCGGGAGGATGGCATTCAGCTCATCAAACGTGATGTGACCGGCAGACCGCCCCTTGGCAATCAGCTTCTTGACGGCCGAGGACTGCACGTCGAGCAGAGAGCTGTCCTGCTCTGGTGCATTCCGGTCTGATCCAGAGGCTGATTTTGTGGCCATGCGTCTCTCCGTCAACTTTACTCGAAAGTCAGTAGTGGGGCAGCTTGGAATTGGTTAATCCCGTCCTCCAAGTCAAGGACCGCAGCCCGAGAAACTTGCGATCACGTGCTTTATGGCAACGAATCCATCCGGATACTATAACTACCGGATAGTTCAGGGGCCTTTTTCTTCAAGTTCCGGGCTTTCCCCCCGCCTCAGGGCAAACAGGACATTCTGTCTGGTCTGCATGGCCGCCAGCAGGCTCCGTTTTGTCGCCTCATCCGATTCGGATGAAGAACGGAAAAGAATCTCCACGGTCCTGCGGATTTCCTCCTCCACGTTTTCCTGAAGTGCCCGGAGATTTTCCAGTGCATAGAAATGCCACCAGAGCTTCATGGCGGCCTGGAGGCGGTCCTCACCTTCCTCTATCCTGATCTGCCGGGGCATGGGGCTGCTGCACACCTGCCTGACAGCCCCGGCCAGACCATGCTCTTCCATCCAGGCCTGACAGCTTTCAGCCGTCAGGGCCTCCGTACAGTCATCGGCCCAGCTCAGTATGGCCGTGCGGATGGAGGACAGAGGCTCCGGCAGGGACAGGGCGTTATAGTCACGGTCAATACCGGGCAGAATCTCGGGATATTGCAGCAGGATGGCCGTCAGGATGTTCAGCCTCTCGCCACTGCCCTCCGCCACCGTCCGCTTCCCGGAAACGGGAATGACCGGAGCGGCCATGCCTGCCCCGCCCTGCCCGTACCCGCCCCGGCCTGTCTTCGGACGGCGATAGCGGGCAAAAAACATTCCGTTCAGCGTGCTGAGATATTCGCCGGCCAGCAGCCTGTCCGGAATCATCTGGCTCAGCTCATAGAGCTTCTTGCGCAGGGCCGCACGGCGTTCCGGTGTCGGGTCACGCTCCTGCGCCGTCAGCAGGCTGAACAGCTCTTCTTCCATCGGGCGGGCACTGGAGAGCCGATCCTCCATGCCCTGCATCCCTTCCCGCCGGATGAGGGAATCCGGATCATCCCCTCCCTCCAGACGGCAGAAACGCAGGTTCCGCCCGACCTTCAGCAGGGGCAACGCCACTTCGCAGGAACGCAGGGCCGCCCGCTGTCCAGCCCCGTCACCATCGAAGCAGATAATGGGCGTGTCGGTCATCCGCCAGAGAAGTTCCAGCTGCTCATCACCGAGAGCCGTGCCCAGCGGAGCCACGGCCCCGCCAAAGCCCGCCTGCACCAGGGCGATGACGTCCATGTAGCCTTCCACCACGACGGCCTTTGCTCCCTTATGGATGGCCTGCCGTGCCTGGTCGATGTTGAAGAGCGTCCGCCGTTTGGAGAAAATGTCCGTCTCCGGCCCGTTCAGATATTTGGGCTGCCCGTCCCCCAAAACGCGCCCGCCAAAGGAAATGATCCGCCCCTTCCTGTCCCGGATGGGAAAAGTGACACGGTTGAAGAACAGCTCGCCTCTGGGGCGACCAGCCTCGTCCATCCGCATCAGCCCGACCTGAACCAGCGTCTCCGCCGTGATGTTCTTCCCTTCCAGGGCCTTCAGGAGGGAGCGTCCATCACCGGACCAGCCCAGCCCGAAACGCTCCAGCGTCTCTTCCGTCAGCCCCCTCTTCTGGAGATAGTCCAGCCCGCCACGTCCTTCCGGCTGATAGAGACGCCGACGATAGATGGCCTGAACCTCATCCATGACATCATATAATGTCTGCCGGACACGGGCTTTCTCGACCTGCCGGGGATCATCAGCCGGCACCTCCATGCCCGCCTCACTGGCCAGACGCTCCACCGCCTCCCGGAAGCCGGACCCTTCGCTCTGCATGACATAGCTGATCGCATCACCATGTGCTCCACAGCCGAAGCAGTGATAATGGTCATCATAGATATAGAGTGATGGTGTTTTCTCCCCATGAAAGGGACAGCATGCCTTCCAGTTCCGCCCGGAACGGACCAGCTTGTTGCGCCGCCCGAACAGGGAGGTCAGGGATGTCCGCTGGCGCAGCTCATCAAGAAACACAGTGTCTATGGCCATGACCACACTGTGGCACTCCCTCCCGGAAAAAGGAAGACACGCCCTCATTCCCCCTTGACGAAACCGGTCACAGCCTCAACACATGACGGACCCCTTATCACAGAGAGCAGAGAGCGGGCCTTTCATGACACGTTCCACATTCATCGGCATCGCCTGTGGTGCCGCAGCCGGTGCCCTATGGGGACTGTCCCTTCTCGCCCCGGAACTGATCAGCCCCTTTGCTCCCCTGCAGCTGGCCTCCGTGCGGTTTGTCACCTACGGGGTCATCGCCCTGCTGCTGCTGGCTCCCCGGCTGAAGAAACTCCTGCCCCATCTGGGAGCTGCTGAATGGTGGGGCCTGCTGGGCCTCAGCCTGATGGGCAACATCATCTATTACAGCCTGCTCAGTACGGCCGTTCAGCTCTGCGGTGTGGCCATGCCTTCCCTGATCGTGGGATTCATTCCCGTCACGGTGACGGTCGTGGGTGCCCTGCGGCAGGATTCAGCCGTCCATATCCGCCAGCTCGTTCCCTCCATGCTGCTCAGTGCCGGAGGGGTCATCTGCATTGCCTGGCAGAACTTCCATAACGCCGCCCACCCGCAGCATCACAGCAGCGTGCTTCTTCAGGTCGCCGGGCTGGTCATGGCCGCCTGTGCCCTGCTGAGCTGGACGGGGTTTGTCGTCAAGAACGCCAACTGGCTGAAGCGGCTTGACCATGTGTCCAACAATGACTGGAACCTGCTGACCGGCCTCGTCACCGGCGGGCTGGCCCTGCTGATGCTTCCTCTGGCCTTCCTGCTGCCCCAGCATCTGCCCGCTACGGGCTGGGCGCATTTCCTCATGATTGCCTGCGGGATCGGCCTGATGGCCTCGGTCGTGGCCAATGCCTTCTGGAACAGCATGACACGCCTCCTGCCCCTGACGATGGTCGGGCAGATGATCCTGTTCGAGACGCTCTTTTCCCTGTTCTATGGCTTTCTCTGGGAACAGCGTTTCCCCACCCTGCTGGAAGGCTGCGCCATCATTCTGGCCATCAGCGGCGTGATCTCCTGCGTGCGGGCACACGGCCCGGCAAAACACGGCTGAACACGCCCTCCCTCTTGACGGGAGAGGCATTACCGACAACACAGGCTCCCATCACATAATTAATAACCAGAAAAACGAGCCTGCATGACACGGTCCATTCTCATTGGCACCGCCTACGGTGCCATGGCGGGAGCCTTCTGGGGCATCACCTTCCTTGCCCCGGAGCTTGTCGCTCCTTTCACGCCTTTTCAGCTTGCAACACTCCGGTATCTGACCTTCGGGGTCATCTCCCTGCTCATCCTTCTTCCCCGGCTGAAGACGCTGCTGCCACGCCTCTCTTTCAGGGCGTTCCGGGCACTCGTGCTGCTCGCCGTACTAGGCAGCGTGGGCTATTACAGCATGATGGGTGTTGCCATCCAGCTGAGCGGCGTGGCCATGCCGTCCCTCATCATCGGCTTCATCCCCGTCACGGTGACACTGGCTGGCATCTGCCGCCATAATGCGGTCGTCACGTTCCGTCAGCTCATCCCGTCCATCCTGCTCAGCACGGCAGGCATCCTCTGCATTTCATGGCAGAATTTCTTTATCGGCTCCGCCCTGCACCATACCGGCCCGCTCCTGCAGGCAGTCGGCCTGCTGATGGCCATTGGTTCCCTGCTGGGCTGGACGCTGTTCAATGTCATCAATTCCGACTGGCTGAAAAAACTGCATCACATCACGAGCGATGAATGGAACCTGCTGACGGGCGTCATGGCCGGTATCCTGTCCCTGATCATTCTCCTGCCTGCCGCCTTCTTCTGGCCTGCCCATCTGCCCACCACGGGCTGGGCACGTTTCTTCCTCATCTCCTGCGGCGTAGGACTGTTTTCCTCCACCATCGCCAACGCCTTCTGGAACCGCATGACCCACCTGCTGCCCCTGACGATGGTCGGACAGATGATCCTGTTTGAAACACTCTTCTCGCTGATCTACGGCTTCCTCTGGGAACAGCGTCTGCCCACCATCTGGGAAGCAGCGGCCTTCCTGCTCTCCGTCAGTGGCGTGCTGGCCTGTGTCCGTGCCCACAAGAACAACGAAGCCTCCCATTCCTACCACTGACATGAAAAACACCGCCCGGAGCAGAACCGGGCGGGGTTTCTCACAATCCATCACGATGGCTGAAACATGTCTCAGCCAAGATAGGCCTTGACGAGACCGCTGGCACGGCCTGCATCCAGTACTGCCCCGAAGCGGCCTTTCAGGACACCCATCACCTTGCCCATGTCCTTCATGCCTTCCGCACCCGTTTCCTTCACGGCCTCAGCAATGGCCTCCTTCAGGGCTTCCTCGGAGAGTTCAGCCGGGAGATAGGCACGGATGGTCTCGATCTCGGCCTCTTCCTTGGCTGCCAGCTCGGGCCGGTTGCCCTGATGGTACATGGCGGCGGACTCCGTGCGGGTCTTGATCATGGAACGCAGGGCCAGAAGGATGTCATCCTCGCTCACCTCCCCGCTCTTGGCACGGGCTGCGACATCAAGGTCCTTGATCTTGGCGGAAATGGCACGGATCTGCGCCACACGGTCAGACTGACCAGCCTTCATGGCAGCCTTGAGATCATCCATGATACGGGTACGGAGCGACATGATGGTCCTTTCTCAATTATGAGTTTATGATCGTCTCACTGTGGGAGCTTAAGAGGTAACAGCCCAGCCCCCTCCTGTCGATAAGGGCCGTCATCATGGACAGAGTGCCTGCATGGGAAAAAATTTCCCAGTTTCACTTGTTCTTCACAGACTGCACCTCATATGGGAAAAAACTTCCCATCAGCCCCCTGCTGGTTTATGAAAACAGAAGCCCAATCAGGCGCAGAACAGACAGGGCATGAGGCGGAGCAGCAGACAATGAACGTCGATTCACTCATCAAGAAAGCGGGCGGTGCGGCTGAAATCGCCCAGCTTACCGGGGTCACGACCGAGGCCGTGCGCAAATGGCGGCAGGCTGGCATGATACCCACAAAACATTGGCCTGCCCTGCTTCATGTGCCGGGGATCACCCTGGCCGACCTGAACGAGACGTCAGAGGAGACATCCGCCATGACCCACCCTACCGATGACATGCCCCCCAAGGGCGCAACAGCCGTCCTCGTGCTGGCGGATGGCACCCACTTCTGGGGCCGTGGCTTCGGAGCCTTCAATGACGGTGCCGTGGGTGAACTCTGCTTCTCCACCGGCATGACGGGCTATCAGGAAACACTGACGGACCCCTCCTTCGCCGGGCAGATCATTACTTTCACTTTTCCCCATATCGGCAATGTCGGCACCAACGGGGATGATGACGAAGCCCCCACCATGGCCGCTCTCGGCCTCGTGGTGAAAGAGGATGTCACAGCCCCCGCCAGCTGGCGGTCCGTCAGGCCGCTTCAGGACTGGCTGGTAGCCCATAAGCGGGCAGGCATCAGCGGCGTGGACACACGGGGCATCACCCGCCTGCTGCGGGACAAGGGGCCGCAGAATGCCCTTCTCTTCCACCCGAAGGATGGCCGTTTCGATCTCGCCGCCCTGCGCAAAAGAGCCGCAGAATGGCCCGGTCTGGAAGGGATGGACCTCGTCAGGGAGGTTGCCCAGCCCGCCCGTGCATGGGCCAAGACCACATGGCACAACACCCGTCCTGAACGGGCCGTGAAACGCCGTGTCGTGGCCCTGGATTATGGTGCCAAGGACAACATCCTCCGCAGCCTTGTTGCCGCTGGCTGTGACGTGCATGTCCTCCCCGGCACCGCCACGGGTGAAGAAATCCTCGCCCTGAAGCCGGAAGGCGTCTTCCTCTCCAACGGTCCGGCAGACCCTGCCGCCACGGCCGTCTATGCCGTCCCGGCCATTCAGGCCGTCATGGATGCCGACATCCCCGTCTTCGGCATCTGCCTCGGCCACCAGCTTCTGGCCCGGGCACTGGGCGGCACGACCTACAAGCTGGATCGTGGCCATCGTGGGGCCAACCAGCCGGTGAAAGACCTCACGACGGGCCGGGTGGAAATCACCAGCCAGAATCACGGTTTCGCCGTGGATGAGAAGTCCCTGCCCGATACCGTCAAGGTGACCCATGTCAGCCTGTTTGATGGTTCCAATGAAGGGCTGGCCTCCACCGTGAAGGAAGCCTTCTCCGTCCAGTACCATCCGGAGGCCAGCCCCGGCCCGACCGACAGTTTCTACCTCTTCGAGCGGTTTGTCGCCGTCATGGACCGCCGCGCCGAGGCCCGCACAACCAGCAAGGCAGGAGCCTGACCCATGCCCAAACGCACAGATATCCGCTCCATCCTCATCATCGGTGCTGGCCCTATCGTCATCGGGCAGGCCTGCGAGTTCGACTATTCCGGCGCACAGGCCTGCAAGGCCCTGAAGGAGGAAGGCTACCGGGTCATCCTCCTGAACTCCAACCCGGCCACCATCATGACCGATCCCGGTCTGGCCGATGCCACCTACATCGAACCCATCACGCCGGAATTTGTCGAGCGCATCATCCTCAAGGAAAAGCCAGATGCCGTCCTGCCGACGATGGGTGGCCAGACAGCCCTGAATGCCGCCATGGCTCTGGACAAGTCCGGCTTCCTCACAAAGCACGGCGTGGAGCTGATCGGCGCACGGGCTGACGTGATCGACCGTGCTGAAGACCGCCTGAAGTTCCGTGAAGCGATGGATGCCATCGGGGTGGAAAGCCCCCGCAGTGCCATCGCCCATACGCTGGATGAGGCCCGCACGGCTCTGGACCATATCGGCCTGCCCGCCATCATCCGTCCTTCCTTCACCATGGGCGGCTCTGGAGGCGGCATTGCCTATAACCGGGAAGAATTTTCCCAGATCGTTGCCAGCGGTCTGGATGCCTCCCCCACCACCGAGGTGCTGATCGAAGAATCCGTCATCGGCTGGAAAGAGTACGAGATGGAAGTGGTCCGTGACGTGGCGGACAACTGCATCATCGTCTGCTCCATTGAAAATATCGACCCGATGGGCGTCCACACCGGGGATTCCATCACCGTGGCCCCGGCCATGACGCTGACGGACAAAGAATACCAGCGGATGCGTGATGTCTCCATCGCCTGCCTGCGGGCCATCGGCGTGGAGACGGGTGGCTCCAACGTGCAGTTCGGCGTGAATCCGAAAGATGGCCGCATGGTCGTCATCGAGATGAACCCCCGTGTGTCCCGCTCCTCCGCTCTGGCCTCCAAGGCCACCGGCTTCCCGATCGCCAAGATCGCTGCCAAGCTGGCCGTGGGCTACACGCTGGATGAACTGACAAACGACATCACCGGCACCATCCCGGCCAGCTTCGAGCCGACAATCGACTACGTCGTCACGAAGATTCCCCGCTTCACTTTCGAGAAGTTCCCCAGCACGCCGGCCCTGCTCTCCACCTCCATGAAGTCCGTCGGGGAAGCAATGGCCGTGGGCCGCAGCTTCGCCGAATCCCTCCAGAAGGGCCTGCGCTCCATGGAGACCGGCCTGACGGGTCTGGACCCTGTGGAAGCCCCCGGTGACGGCTCCCCGGATGCCTACCGTGCCGCCCTCTCCGAGCCACGGCCGGAGCGTATCCTCATGGCCGCACAGGCCTTCCGGGCTGGTCTCTCACTGGAAGACATTCAGGAAGCCTGCCATTTCGAACCGTGGTTCCTGCGCCAGCTGGACGCCATCATTGCGACAGAACGTGACATTGAAACGAACGGCCTGCCGGATAACGCCATCAGCCTGCGGCAGATCAAGGCACAGGGTTTCTCCGACCAGCAGCTTGCCCGCCTGAGCGGCAGGAGCGTGAAGGACGTTGTCGCCCTGCGCACGAAGCTGGGCGTGCTGCCGGTCTATCGCCGGATCGACACCTGTGCGGCTGAATTCTCCTCCGACACGCCGTACCTCTACTCCACCTATGAAGGGGGCTTCGGCACCCCGGACTGTGAGAGCCGCCCGACAGACAAGAAGAAGGTCGTCATTCTTGGCGGTGGCCCCAACCGTATCGGTCAGGGCATCGAGTTCGACTATTGCTGCGTCCATGCCGCTTACGCCCTGCGTGAAGCCGGTTTCGAGACCATCATGGTCAACTGCAACCCGGAAACGGTGTCCACCGACTATGACACCTCCGACCGTCTCTATTTCGAGCCGCTGACCGCCGAAGACGTCATCAGCCTCGTCAAGAAGGAGATGACGAACGGTACCGTTCTGGGCTGCATCGTGCAGTATGGTGGCCAGACCCCGCTGAAGCTCTCCCGTGCGCTGGAAGAAGCAGGCATTACCCTGCTCGGCACCCCGGCTGATGCCATCGACCGGGCCGAGGACCGGGAACGCTTCCAGGCCATGCTGCGCAAGCTGGGCCTCCGCCAGCCCCGCAACGGCATTGCCCGCACGCCGGATGAAGCCCTGAAGATTGCCGAAGAGGTCGGCTATCCGGTCGTGGCCCGTCCGTCCTATGTGCTGGGTGGCCGTGCCATGGAGATCGTCTATGACAGGGCCGGTCTGTCCAACTACCTCAACACCGTCCTGCGTGCCGCTGGTGAAGACGTGGCAACCGGGCCTGTCCTGCTTGACCACTATCTGAACGAAGCCATTGAAGCTGACGTGGACTGCATCGCCGATGGTGAAAATGTCTATGTCGCCGGGGTGATGGAGCATATTGAGGAAGCCGGCATCCATTCCGGTGATTCCGCCTGCTCCCTGCCGCCCTACACGCTCTCCCCGGCTCTGGTGACGGAACTGAAGGCCCAGACCGAAGCCATGGCCCGTGAGCTGGGCATCCGTGGCCTGATGAACGTGCAGTTCGCCATCAAGGATGACGAAGTGTTCGTTCTGGAGGTCAATCCCCGTGCCTCCCGTACCGTGCCCTTTGTGGCCAAGGCCACGGGCGTGCCCGTCGCCAAGATCGGTGCCCGCATCATGGCCGGGGCCAGACTGTCCGACTTCCCGCTGGAAGGCCGTTCAGTAGCCCCACATGTGGCCGTCAAGGAAGCTGTCTTCCCCTTCAACCGCTTCTCTGGTGTCGATACGATCCTCGGGCCGGAAATGCGCTCCACCGGTGAAGTGATGGGGCTGGATGCCAATTTCGAGATGGCCTTTGCCAAGTCCCAGCTGGCAGCAGGTGTGAAGCTCCCGCGGGAAGGTACCGTCTTCCTCTCCGTGCGGGAAAGCGACAAGGCCCATGTGCAGCCTCTGGCCCGCAAGCTGGTGGAAATGGGCTTCACCATCCTTGCCACCCGTGGCACGGCGGAACGGCTGAAAGAAGCCAACATCCCCGTCACCCGTGTCAACAAGGTGCTGGAAGGCCGCCCGCACTGTGTGGACGCCATCCGCTCCAACGAAGTGCAGATGGTCATAAACACGGCCCAAGGGGGACAGTCCGCACGGGACAGCTTTGACATCCGCCGCTCCGCCCTGACGATGAACGTGCCCCATTACACGACCATCGCCGGTGCCCGGGCCGTCACCTACGCCATTTCTGTCCTGAAGCAGAAGGAACCGGATGTGGCCCCGCTGCAATCCTATTTCCACGGTTCTTTCTGATCGCAAGAGAAGGCTTGCAGCACACGCAGTGTGCTGTCTATCCTGTCCGCCACAGCGTATGCCGCCCCGCCTTTTTCCGCCCCGTGCGGAAGGAGGCGGGGCGGTATGCCGTTCATCTCCATTACCAGCGTGAGGATGCCCTCCATGCAGAAAAGCCCCATGACCGCCCAAGGATTGAAACGCCTTGAGGATGAGCTGCGTCAGCTCAAATCAGAGGAACGCCCCGCCGTCATCCGGGCCATTGCCGAGGCCCGTTCTCACGGGGACCTGTCCGAAAACGCCGAGTACCATGCCGCACGGGAACGCCAGTCCTTCATTGAAGGGCGTGTGCTGGAGCTGGAGAGCCTGATCTCCACGGCCGAAGTGATCGACCCCACGACCCTTTCCGGCAACCGCATCCAGTTCGGGGCCACGGTCGAGCTGGTGGATGAAGAAACTGACAAGGAAAGCACCTACCAGATCGTCGGTGCTCACGAAGCTGACATCAAGCAGCACCGTATTTCCATCTCTTCCCCCCTTGCCAAAGCCCTCATCGGGAAGGAAGCTGGGGACAGTGTTTCCGTCCCGGCACCGGGCGGGGACCGTACCTATGAAGTTCTGAAAGTGATCTACAGATAATGCCGGACTCTGCTTCCAAAACCAGCCTGACCTTCAACGACGTCAAAGACGCCCAGAAGCGCATTGCCGCCACCATTGCCCGTACCCCCACGATCAGCAATGTGGCCCTATCCCGGCTGACGGAAGCAGAAATTATCATCAAGCTGGAGAATCTTCAGGCCATCGGCTCCTTCAAGGAGCGTGGAGCGGCCAACCGCATGGCCATGCTCACGCCTGAAGAACGCAGACACGGCGTCATCACCGTATCAGCAGGCAATCATGCCCAGGGCGTAGGACGGCAGGCCAGCCTGCTGGGCATGAAGGCCACCATCGTGATGCCCCGCTTCACCCCTGCCACCAAAGTCGCTGCTACCCGGAGCTGGGGTGCACAGGTCGTTCTGGCTGGTGAGAATTTTGACGAAGCCGTACAGACGGCAGAAAAAATCCGTCAGGAAGAAGGCCAGACTCTCATCCACCCGTTCAATGACCCCGCCGTCATTGCCGGACAGGGTACCTGCGCCCTCGAGATGATCGAGGATGCGCCCGATCTGGATGCCATCGTGGTGCCAATCGGCGGTGGTGGGCTGATGGCCGGTTTCGTCACCGTACTGAAGGAACTCAGCCCGAAAACGAAGCTCTACGGCGTACAGGTGGAGAACTACTCCCCACTGGGAGCCTATCCCAAGCCGCTTCGTTCCGTCCCTGGTGGGTCAACCATTGCCGAAGGCATTGCCGTCGTACAGCCGGGCCATCACTGCCTCGATGTCATCGGGAAAAACCTTGATGGCATCTTTGTTGTCAATGAGCTTCAGGTTGAAGGGGCTATCACGACACTGGCCGAAAAAGCCCGTCAGGTGGGTGAAGGGGCCGGGGCAACCCCGCTGGCCGCCATTCTGGCCAATCATGATGTCTTCAAAGGCAGGAAGGTGGGCTTCCCCATCTCTGGCGGCAACATCAATGCCCGCATCCTTGCCCATGTCATTCTCCGCTCCCTGCTGCGGGACGGACGCATTCTCCGTCTGATCTTCCAGATTCCTGACCGCCCCGGCCTGCTGGCCGCCATCTCCGAGAAGATTGGCAGCTATGGCGGCAACATCATTGAAGTCTCCCATCACCGCCTCTTTGCGGCTCCCTCCGTGCAGACAGCCGAGCTTGTCGTGATGATCGAGGCCCGCGATACGGAACATGCCCTTGAGATCGAGCGGGAACTCTCCCGCCACTATCACGTCGAGCGGGACTGACATCCGGGAAAAACCGTGAACAGAAGGGAGAGTCTCCACCTCATGATGGGGCCTCTCCCTTGTCCGTATCAGGCTTCCTCTTCATCCGGCACAAAATGCAGGGCCAGACCATTGGTGCAGTACCGCAGACCGGTCGGTGGCGGCCCATCGGGAAAGACATGGCCCAGATGGCCATGACAGCCCGCACAGTGAATCTCCACCCTCACCATGCCAAGGCTGCGGTCCTCACGCTCACCCACAGCACCCGGCACGGCCCGGAAGAAAGAGGGCCAGCCCGACCCGCTCTCATATTTCGCTGCTGCACTGAACAGCCTTTGCCCGCAGGCGGCACAGTCATAATGACCGGGACGTTTCTCATCATTCAGAGGGCTGGAACCCGGCGGCTCTGTCCCATGACCATGCAGGACATGTTTCTGCGCTTCGCTCAGAGGGCCACAGCCACAGCTCCGTGGCGTCTGTTCTTTCATATCCACTCCGTTTTCCTTTCCTGAGATGAAAGACATTCCAGCCCCGGCTGGACAGACAATCCGTTCTTCGTCACAAAAGGCGGAAAGGCTCTTCCGTCTGACTGATCTCATGCCGTCAGATGTGTTTTTCAAGCCCCACGCCTTGCCATCCAGAAAGGGATTCCCAGGCAGGATCATGGTCCTGAAGCGATCCATCACCCTCTGTTCCAGTCTCAGGCTCGTGCCCTGCCTCCTGATGGCGTCCCTTGCCTGTGGGCAGGCCCAGGCCAGCCATGCAGCAGCATCCCGGAACAGGCCTGACACGCTCTGGGGGTCTGACACACCCATCCCCACCACGGAGGCAGGCATCCGCAAGGCCCGTGCCGCACGGCTGAATCTCCAGCAGCTCCTTGCCCAGAAAGCCCGCCTGCTCCAGCAGAAAGAAGAAGAAACCCGTCAGGCAGAAGCACAGGCCCATCTCAGTGCCCGCCAGCTGACCCGTCTGCGGCAGAGACAGGCCCAGCTGACCCGGCAGCATGACCTTGTTGAAAAACACCTCACGAAAGTCTCCACCCAGCTGGAACAGCTCAGCACCGGGAGTGAGCGGCTGAAAGCAGAAGAAAAGACCATCCTTCTGGATGAAACGGCCCGCCTGCCCGCCCTCCAACAACTTGATGCCTTCCCCGAACTGGCCCTGCTGATGCCGCCAGACAGTCCAGAAATCAGCCCTGCGGTGCCCGTGGCCCTGCTCGCCCTGCGCCATCAGCAGAACCAGCAGGCCATGCAGCAGATTCTCCAGCAGCAGGCCCGCCTCCACAGGGAACAGAACCGGCTGGCAGACCAGAGCCTCACCATCACCGCACAGGAAACCCGTTTACAGACCCGGCAGAGCGAGGCCGAAAGCCGTGCCGAACAGGCGGCCAGGGATTCGGAACAGGCCCGGCAGGCTCTCCTGAAGCAGCAGGCCCTTCTGACACAGGCCCGCCAGAGTACGGAGGCCCTGACAGCCATCATCACCGTTCTGGCAAAGCAGGAGGCCGAAACACGCCGCCGCCTGCGGGAGCAGAAGGCCCACTTCCACAGGCTCCATCAACGCCACAGGGAACAGGAAGTGGACCAGCAGGACCGCAGTTTCAATCCCGGCAGGGGGCTGACACGGGGTTCAGCACGGGCACCGGTGCAGGGGCGCATCGTCACACGCTGGGCACAGCCCACCGAGGCCGGCCCCGCCACGGGACTGACCTACCAGACAGCCCCCTCCGCCCCCGTGACGGCTCCCTGTACGGGACGCCTTCTCTTCAGCGGGGCGTTCCGCTCCTTCGGCCCCATGGTGATTCTGGACTGTGGCCAGAAGCAGCGGCTCGTTCTGGCAGGGCTGGGCACGATCCAGCTCCGGAGCGGCCAGCCTGTCCGGCAGGGTGGCCTGATCGGGCATATGCCGGAACGGGACCCGCTCCTCTTCGTGCAGCTCCGTCAGGGGACGACACTCATGGACCCGGCCCGCTTCTTCTGATCCCTGTCAGGACAGCTTCATGAAGGAACCATAATTTCCCTGGGAGTTTCACCCATGCTGAAAACACTGTAAGCTGATTCCATCATCTTTTCAGGGTCTGATGCCCTGTCATGCCGATCATTAACAGACAACTACTGGCAGACTGCCTGCTTCTTCAAGTTAAGGAATAGACCGACCATGAACTTCCGCACTGGCCTTATGCTGGGTCTTGCCTGTTCAGCAATGGGTGTTGCCTCTGGTGCCTTCATGACCAGCCACCCGGCACTCATTCCCCCCGCCCGGGCGCAGGAAGCCGCACACAAGGACAGTAACAGCACACCGGCCGGCAGCGACAGCAACAATGCTGAAACCGTCCGTATGCTGACCCTGCTTGGCACGGTGATGGACATTGCCCACTCGGAATATGTCTCTCCCCTGCCCAACAAGAAGCTCATCCGCAACGCCATTGACGGGATGATCAGCAATCTGGACCCTCATTCCTCCTTCATGGATGCCCAGCAGCTCAAGGACATGCAGGATGAAATGTCCGGCCAGTTCGGCGGGCTAGGGCTGCAGGTGCAGGGCGAGGCTGGCCATGTCCGGGTCGTCTCCCCCATTGATGGCACACCGGCAGCCCGTGCGGGCATCCAGTCCGGCGATGTCATCACCATGGTGGACAACAAGAGCATTGCCGACCTCACGCTGGATCAGGCCGTCCGCAAGATGCGGGGCAAGCCGGGAACGCAGATCACCCTGACCATCCTGCGCCCCAAGACAGGCAAGCAGCAGACTCTCACCCTCACGCGGGAGATCATCCATGTGCAGATCGTCCGCTCGGCCCTCTATGGGCAGACGGGCTATATCCGCCTCAGTGAATTTGATGATTCCCTTGAGAAGGAAATGCGCAAGGCCTACGGCAAGCTGGTCCAGTCCGTCGCCAGAACACCCGGCAAGACCCTGAACGGTCTTGTCCTTGATCTCCGCTCCGACCCCGGTGGGAAGCTGGATCAGGCCATTGCCGTAGCCCGTGATTTCATCAAGGAAGGAGAAATCGTCTCCATCCGTGGCCGTCATCCGGAAGGCAACCAGCACTGGGATGGTGTTGGCAAGGACATCACCCATGGCCTGCCCATTGTCGTCCTGACCAACGCCGGCTCAGCCTCCGCCAGTGAGATCGTGGCCGGTGCGCTGAAAGACCATCGCCGGGCCATCATCATGGGTGACCGTACCTTCGGCAAAGGGTCTGTCCAGACCATCATCCCCATTGCCGATCAGGGTGCCATCCGGCTGACAACTGCCCGTTATTACACGCCGTCAGGCCGGTCCATCCAGGGGCTGGGCATCACGCCGGACGTGCCCGTTCTAGCCAGCCGGGATGATGACAGCCTCTTCACCTATCATGAGGCCGACCTCGCCCACACCATCACCAACACGGATGGCAAGCTGCCCAAGGAAGCCCCACGGACAGACCTGCCCGCCTTCGCCAAAACCGTGGAACGGCTACCCCCGGCCAAATGGCCGAACTTTGACCCCATGAAGCCGGAAACCGACTTCCAGCTCCAGCAGGCCCTGCACTTCATCAATGCACAGGCTGGCGGAGCTGATGCAGCTCATGAGGCCGCCCTGCTCGCCCATCCGCCGCTCCCCCATGACGCCATCCCCAGTGAAAGCAAGGATGACGCCGCAGCAAAAACGAAAAAGTAAGACCATGACCCTGCGTGAAACACTGTCCTATCGCCCCAATGTCGGCATCGTTCTCTTCAACAGGAAAGGCGACATCTTCATGGCCCGCCGTGCAGATCTGTCGGGCGATATCTGGCAGTTTCCGCAGGGTGGCATCGATGAGGGCGAAGAGCCTGAACAGGCCGTCTGGCGGGAAATGAAAGAGGAAATCGGCACCAATAACGCCACCATGATCGGCAGGCGCGATGGATGGTTTCTTTACGACCTGCCGGACCACCTCATCGGCAAGGCCCTCCACGGCAAATATCGGGGACAGAAGCAGCAGTGGTTCCTCTTCCGCTTCACCGGTCAGGACAGCGACATCAGACTGGATACGTTTGAAGAAATCGAGTTCACCACATGGCGTTGGGTACCGCCGGAGGATGTGCTGAGCGGCAAATATAATCTGGGCTTCAAGAAAGACGTCTATGAACGGCTCCTGCCGGACATTCTCACCATCTATCGGGCCGTATCTGAAGACTAGGTCCTATCTCACTCAACAAGCCACCCTTCCGAAAGAAGGGGAAGAAAGCTGGAAACAAAGTGTTCAAGGAATGTGTTGATCGCATTTACTATTCTGCCATTGATCTGGAATCAATAGTAAGTGAAATCAGGGAAGAGCCTTTAGACTGTGGCTATGATAAAATATACTTTCACTTATACATGTTCGACCTCCTGAACACCGAAGAACCAGAAAATGCTCCCTTAGTCTCCTTCTGTATTGAACGGATGTTATGGAAATTCTCTAGGTTTCTTGAAATCTCAAAAGAGCTTCAGAAAGAACTCCCCTTCTTTTTTACCCTACTGCCTTATTCCAGAACCGGAATTACCGGGTATAGAGATCGCCGTTTTTCTGGCTGAGAGAGGAGTAAATTTTCTACTGAACAATCATAGGATATCGGAAAGCCGTATGAACATACGCAAAAAAACGCCCACGAAAAAAGGAGAATTTCCTAGAAAAATATAATGCTTCTGTCCCTGAGAATTTTGAATATAACTTCTATTCCAATCACTATAAAGAGGTCGATAAAAAAGATGATGAATTCACTTTCCCTGAACAAAGATATTACAACATTTTCTGGAAAGACTTCTACCAGAATGGTGAACTCTCATCAGAAGTACCGTGCATCCTGAAGCCGCTGCCTTAACTACTCTCCCAGAGCCTGAGCCTTCACCAGTCGGGCGTAAAGCCCGGCCTTGGCCATGAGCTGGGTATGGGTACCTGTCTCGACAATCCGGCCCTGATCCAGCACCACGATGTGATCCGCACTCTGCACGGTGGAAAGTCGATGGGCCACGATGAGCGTTGTCCGCCCCTGCCGGAGCTGGGCCAGAGCCTCCTGCACACGGGCTTCATTCTCTGAATCCAGCGCACTGGTGGCTTCATCCAGCAGCAGCAGACGGGGATTGCGCAGCAGGGCACGGGCCAGCATGATGCGCTGCCTCTGCCCGCCGGAGAGCCTCTGCCCACCGGGGCCGATGACTGTCTCCAGCCCCTCTGGCAGATCATGCACGAAATCCAGTGCCGCCATCCGGCAGAGCGCATCCACCTCTTCCCGTGTTGCAGAAGGACGGCCAAGCTGGATGTTCTCCCGCACGCTCATGTCAAACAGGGCGGTTTCCTGACTGACATAGGCCAGATGATCCCGCAGGCTGGCCAGCGTAAGGGAGCGCACATCTACCCCCTCCAACGTGATCGCCCCTTCCGTCACATCAAACAGACGGGGGATCAGGGCCAGCATGGTGGATTTCCCCGCCCCGCTCGGCCCGACAAGGGCCACGCTCTGCCCCGGCTTCACATCCAGTGAAATGTTTTTCAGCGCATAACAGCCATCGTCAAAGCGATAGGACACATTCCTGAAAACGAGATGCCCCAGCCCGTCCGGCAGAGGACAGGCATCTGGATAGTCCTTTACGGTTGCAGGCTCATCAGTCACGGCAAAGATGCGCCCCAGCCCGGCCAGACCTTCCTGCATGGAAGTATTCAGCGACCCCAAAGCCCTTAGAGGACGGGACGCCGCAAACAGGGCCGCAATGAAGGCCGTGAAATCCCCCAATGTAGCCCCGCCCATCGCTGCCCGCCAGCCAGCAAAGCCCAGCACGAAGGCAATCGCCACACCACCGATGACCTCCAGCATCGGGTCCAGACGGGCACGGTTGCTGGCGATGCGAAAGAACATGTCACGCAGCCTGTCCAGAGCCGCACCGATGCGCTGATGCTCATGCGCTTCCATCCGGTAAATGCGTATCTGCCGGGAGAGGGAGAAACTTTCCGTCAGCAGGGCCGAAGCCTCGCCAACCTGCTCCTGCATCCCGCCGGAAGCCCGGCGCACCCGCCGCCCCAGCTTCTGCACGGGAATGATGGCCAGCGGATACAGCACGACGGCAATCAGGCTCAGCTCCCAGTCCGTCCAGATCATGGAGGCCACCAGCCCGATGATGGTGATGACATCCCCCAGCGCATTGACCGAACGTGTCAGGGCTTCCCGCATGGCGAGGGCATCAGTCGTGAAGCGGGCTGCCCAGCGGGCGGGGGCTTCCTTCTCGATCCGGGCCACATCCGCCTTCAGCGCATGGGTAAACATGCGCTCCTGAAGACGCCGCACGACCTGAAGAACCAGTGCCTGCACACAGACATTCTGCCCGTACTGCGCCAGAGCCTTGGCCCCCGTGACCACCACCACCAGCAGGGGAATCTGATACAGGATGCGGGGATCATGCGCCGTAAACATGTCGATTGCCCGCTTGATGACGAGCGGATAGGCCGCCGTCAGCAGGGCCATGACAACCGTCAGCACAATGATGACCAGAAGACGGAGCCGGTCAGGGGCAATGTCTTCCCGCCAGAGCCGCCGCATCAGGGAGAAGGCCGTGTCATGCGCTGCCCCGTCGGCGGGCTGCCTGTCTGTCTGCTGTGCCATGCAGGCCTTCTAGCAGGCTCCCTACCGGGGTGAAAGCTGCCCGGCCAGCCACGCCCGGCACGCTCCGGCATCCGGGCGGCATCCCTGCTCCAGCCACCAGTGCTGCGCCCGCTTCAGCCATTGCCCCATGTCCGGCCCCGGCTTTACACCCAGCGCAATCAGGTCCCGTCCGGCCAGAGGAAATATGGGCTGCTCCAGAGCCTCCAGCCTCTGCCGCAGTTCATCCCACCCGGCATCAGGCCGCCCCAGCTCTTTCGCCTGCACCAGCCAGCTCCGCAGCAGCAGAATGGACCGGTCCTGCTGGAAGAGAACCCGCCTCAGACCATCATCATCCAGCGTGGCTGCCAGTTCCGGCTCAGGCTTTGCCAGAGCGGCCAGCATGGCCCGGCCCTCATTGGACAGTTTCAGATGGACACCGACCTCAGCCAGTCCCTGCCCGTCCACACCACCGGGCGGGTACAGCACCGCCAGCCTGTGCAGGGGTTCGGATGGATCATCACAGGCCAGAAGACGCCCCAGATCAGACAGAGGTGCATGATGAGGCAGAAGGACGGCAAGACTGCCCGTTTCCTCCATCAGCTCCAGCGTCCGCAGAAGCTGTGGGCCTGACAGGATTTTCAGCAGTTCCATCGCCACACGTTCGACCGAAAGACGGGTCATCAGGTCTTTCAGCCGGGTGATGGCCTGACAGGCTTCCCCATCCGGTTCACCCCGACCATAGCGGGCAAAGAACCGGAAAAAACGCAGACACCGCAGGGCGTCTTCCTCGATACGCCGTACCGCGTGCCCGACAAACCGGACACGCCCTGCCCGGAGATCATCCAGCCCTCCAAAATAATCGGAAAGCCGCCCCTCCTGATCCAGCGACATGGCATTGATCGTAAAATCCCGCCTCTGGGCATCTTCCTGCCAGTCATCCGTCCAGGCCACAACGGCATGACGGCCATCAGTGCTGACATCACGCCGCAGGGTCGTGATTTCATAGGGATGATGGTCGATCACCGCCGTGACGGTGCCATGCTCAAGACCGGTAGGAATCACCCTGGCCCCGATCCGTTCGAGCCGCTGCTGCGCTTCCTCTGGTGGAAAAGGACTGGCCAGATCGAGGTCATGCACCTCACGGCCACAGAGCAGGTCCCGCACGCAGCCCCCTACCAGTCTGGCCTGCGGCAGGGCCTGCCAGATACGGCCCAGCCCGGCATGACCGGGCACGTCGGACAGGGCTTCCAGAAGGATTTCAGGAGCCGGATTCAGGGCCGTCACGCACAGGGTTCCTCAATATCGCCCACGGTATCGTCCGGCAGACGGGACAGGGGAAAAAACGTTCCACGGCTCCAGACACCCAGACATGGCTCACCACCCACACAGCCCGGCACGGCCAATGCCGCCAGCTCGAACAGCACGGCACGGCTGATACGAGCCAGAATAGGCTGCCCTCCGGCCCCGACCCTCATGTGAATATAAGGCACGGTGGCCCCGTCAGCCGGGCGGTCCCAGTCACACAGCAGAGGATGTTCCTCATCCACACAGAGCACCTCATCCAGATTGGTCCGCAGGCAGAGTGTCTGCGTCTTTTCCGAACAGCCCCGGAAATCCAGCTCCACGGCCAGAAAAGGGACATCATCCACCTGAATGACGCCTGCTTCAGTCGGTGTCCGCAGCCAGTACCGACCCTGATGGTCCCGGTCGAGACAGGAGGCGAACAGGCAGAGCATGGCCTTGCGCCGGATGGGCGTCCCCCGGTACAGCCACGTCCCGTCCCGCCGGATATGGAAAGGCAGATGGATGACCAGCTCATCCTCCGACATCACGGCCTCATCCGGCCCTTCAAGAGGGGGTACCGGTCTTTCATAAGGCTTGATGCTCATGATCGCCTCCCTGCTGCCTCATCACACATAACCATCCGGTCCTTCATCTGCCGGACCTGAGCCACATACTGGCGGGCCACTTTCCTGCAACACTCCCTTTTTCAAGGAGGGTTTTACATGGTAGCTTACCTGCCTGCCCCAGAGTTGGGGATGATCCCGGCCTGTTAAAAGCCCCTAATCCTCTGTTTCAGAACCTGTAATGACCCAGAACCCTTCCGCATCCGGCTCAGCTTCCCTTCAGGGTGAGGCTCTTCATCATGACGAAACCGTCCTCACCTTTGACGGGCTGGCTCCCCGGCTGAAAACACTCACGCAGGAGATCGGCCAGATCGTCCTCGGTCAGGAGACGGTCATCGAGAACGTCCTCACGACCCTGTTGGGGGGTGGCCATGCGCTGCTGCTCGGTGCGCCCGGTCTGGGCAAGACGCTGCTGGTGAATACCTGCGCCCATGTTCTGGGGCTTGAGGACAGCCGAATCCAGTTTACGCCCGATCTCATGCCCTCCGACATCACCGGGGCTGAAATTCTGGAACAGGATGAACAGGGGAAGAGGCATTTCCGTTTTCTCCACGGCCCGCTCTTCGGCCAGCTTGTTCTCGCCGATGAGATCAACCGTGCCAGCCCCCGCACCCAGTCCGCCCTGCTTCAGGCCATGGCGGAAGGACATGTCACACAGGGAGGGAAAACATGGGCACTGCCAAGGCCCTTCCATGTTCTCGCTACCCAGAACCCCATCGAACAGGAGGGCACCTACCCCCTGCCAGAAGCCCAGCTGGACCGGTTCATGATGCGCATTCCACTGGACTTCCCCGCCCGGAATGCCGAACGGCGGATGCTGCTCCAGACAACCGGTGCCACGAAACGGAAACCCGAACGCCTCTTCTCCACCGCCGATCTTCTCACGACCCAGAAGCTCGTCCGCACGCTCCCCGTGGGGGAAACGGTCATTGAGACAATCCTGAACATCGTCCGGGGCCTGCGCCCGCAGGATGAAACCGCCAGTGACGAAGTCCGCACGTCACTGGATTACGGCCCCGGCCCCCGTGCCGCCCAGGCCCTGATGATTGCCAGCCGGGCACGGGCCATGCTGCATGGGCGGCTTTCACCATCGCTGGAGGATGTCCGTGTGCTGGCAGAACCTGTTCTGGCCCATCGTCTCGGAATCAGCTTTGCGGCCCAGACTCAGGGCGTGGATGCCAAACAGCTCATCGCCGGGCAGCTGAAACGTCTCGGCTAGGCCCTGCTTCATCACGGCGGTTTCAGAAAACGGACATGGCCAGATTACCTTCCTTTCTCCAGCGGCTCTTCAGCCCCCGCAGGGAACACGGTGCCACCCCCCGGCCTGTCCCCCTGCCGGAACTCATCCTGTCAGCCCGTGGGCTGGCACGGCAGCTGCGCAGCGGGCCGCACGGCAACCGGCGGGCAGGAGACGGGCATGAATTCTGGCAGTTCCGCCCCCATCAACCCACAGAACCGGCCTCCCTGATCGACTGGAAACAGTCCGCCCGTTCACCCGAACCGGACCTGCTCTGGGTCCGGGAACAGGAACAGAACACACCCCGGTCACTCTTCATCTGGGTGGACCCGTCCGCCTCCATGCGCTGGCAGTCTTCTGAATCCCTGCCCAGCAAATATGACACGGCCCTGAGCGACGCCCTCGCCCTTGGGCAGGCCGCCCTGCTGGGGGGAGAGACGGTCGGTCTCCCCGGCTCCCGGCTCCGTTTCTCGGGTCATCAGGCCCTGCCCCGGCTGGCCCATGCCCTCACGCGGCTCCCGCCGGACACCACCCTACCCAGTTTTGCAGGTGTCCCGCCCCACGCCGCCCTGCTGCTGGTCAGCGACTTCCTCTGGGATGACGGCATAATGCAGCATTACCTTGCCCGCCTGACCACCCATCCCGGCCGCACCGCCCTGCTTGCCGTGCTGGACCCGCAGGAACATCACCTGCCTTTCAGCGGGTCTGTCCAGTTCACCAGCTGCGAGAACGAGCCTGACCTGACACTCCCTGCCACGGAAAGCCTGCATGCCGCCTATCAGGCACGGCTGACCGCCCATTTCAGCCAGCTGCGAACCGCCGGACGGGGACAGAAGCCTTTCTTCCGCTTCCACGTCACGGACCAGCCTGCCCTGCCTGTTCTGGCAGACTGCCACCACTTCCTGCGGGGGCGGACATGACCCTTCTTTCCCCTTATCTGCTACTGTTCCTGCTTGTCCTGCCCGCCTTATGGTGGCTGGTCCGGGCCATTCCGCCACAGCCACGGCAGCAGCGTTTCCCTTCCCTCATCCTGCTCCGTACGCTCGCACCTGTCCGACAGAATGCAGCCCGTACACCCCTCTGGCTGCTCCTTCTGCGCATGGTGGCCCTGTCCCTGCTCATCCTGGCTTTCAGCCGTCCGCTCTACATTCCTCGACAGGACACTCAGGCACCACAAAAACTGATCCTCATTCTGGATGATGACTGGGCCGCCATACCCCACTGGGCAGAACGGCAGCAGAATGCTCTTGCCCTCGGAGAGGCCACTCTCCGCTCCGGCGGTCATGTCACCCTGCTGCTGAATGCACCAGATTCAGATGGCCACATGCCGCACCCCTTCCAGCCATCCGACCGTGTAGCCCTGCAACAGTTTCTTTCCGGCCTGTCCCCCCGCCCGTGGCCGGGCGACCGGCAGGCTCTTGCCCGCCAGATTCAGGAACTGACGCCAGACCTGCATGATACCACCATTGTCAGCCTGTCTGACGGCCTGGCCCAGACAGACGATGATGCCCTGCGGACGGCCCTGCGCTCCGCCCGCCGCATCGATGACATACGCTGGCCCCGCTGCGACCTCATCCGCCTTGCCATCCGGCAGGACCGTCAGCTGACAGCTCAGGCAGAAACACTCCCCAACTGCCCGGAACAGACACTCCGACTGTCCGGCATGACACTGGAAAAGAACGGCCACTTCCTCCCTCAGACCAGTGCGCCACTTCCCACCGGAACACGACATGCCCTGAAAGACCTTCTGCCAGACCCGGACTCCCTTGATGCTTTCAGCCTTCCCTCCGTTCCCGGTCCGGCAGGCATGATCCTCCTGCCCGGCAGGACAGGACAGCACCGGGTTGGCCTGCTGCGCACCAGTGGCGACGATACCCCCCTGACAGGCAGCAGCTTCTATCTGGCCCGGGCCATGCAGGCCACCACCCCCTACCAGGAAGGCACTCTGGACAGCCTGCTCCCCCGCCACCCGGACATCATCATCGCCACGGATGGCAGCCTGTCCGGTTCCTCACTGGGAGACATGCTGGGCTGGGTCCGCAAGGGTGGCATCCTGATCCGTTTTGCCGGCCCTGAACTGGCCCGTCAGAGCCAGCAGGACATGAAAGGCGATGACGCCGCCCTCCTGCCCGTGCCGCTTCTCTCCGGCATGAGACAGCTGGGAGGGCCGATGTCGTGGGGCAATCCCCAGAAACTGGCTCCTTTCCCGGCAAATACCCCCTTTGCCGGACTGACCATCCCGGACGATGCCACCATCTCCCGTCAGCTCCTGGCACAGCCCACGGATGACCTGTCCCACCATGTCTGGGCCACACTGACGGACGGGACACCACTCGTGACGGTCCGTCAGGAAGGCAGAGGCCTGATCGTTCTTTTCCACATCACGCCAACGGCAGACTGGTCCAGCCTGGCCCTGTCCGGCCTGTTCCCCCAGATGATGGAACGTCTCATCACCCGCACGCCCGTCATGCAGAACAGGAACGATACGGCCCGCACGTCGTCTGATAGTCTTGCCCCGTGGCGTATCCTGAACAGCGATAGGACACTCATTGCCCCCTCTCCTGCCGTCCGTCCCATTCTCAAAGCTTCTGAGGAGTCCGTCGACGCACTCCATCCCACCGGACTCTATGGGGGAGCCGCACAGCGTTATCCGCTCAATCTGGCAGACCACCAGCCCCCTCTGGCTGATGAGGTGGCTCTCGGCCAGATCAGACCGGCTGGCCAGGCCGTACCGGAACGCCCGCTATGGCCAGCCCTCATGCTGCTGGCACTGGGGCTTATCCTGCTGGATGTCTTCCTGTCACTGGCCCGTTCCGGCCTGTTCCGCATTGCCCGGCGGGCGGCCCTTGTTCTGTGCCTCGGGCTGCTGGGCACGGCCTCCCTGCACGCCGCCACGGCGGACCAGACGGCATCAGCCCCGCAGGCCGTGCCGCCAGCAGCTCTGGCCATCCGGCTGGCTCACATTCAGACCGGTGACAGTGCCACGGATGATGCTGTCCAGCAGGGGCTGGAAGGACTGACCCGTTTTCTCAACCAGCGCAGCACCACGCATCTGGACAGCCCCGTGGGGGTCGTACCGGGGCAGGATGATCTGGCGTTCTATCCCCTGCTCTACTGGCCCGTCACGCCTGGCACCCATCTGGATGATGCCGGACGGGCAGCCCTGAAAACCTACATCCAGCATAATGGCATGATCCTGATTGATGAGATGGGAGCTGGAAGCGACATGGATGGCACGGATGGCCACGCCACCCGGGCAGCCCTCAGGGCCGCAACGGAAGGACTGCCCTTTCCCCCTCTCACGACCCTGAATGACCAGCATACCCTGTCCCATACCTTCTATCTCCTGCATGAATTTCCCGGCCGCATCGCAGGCCAGCCTGTCTATGTGGCCCGACAGGGCAGCGACGAGAGTGAGGATGTCAGTCCCGTCATCATCGGCAATGCCGACTGGGCACATGCCTGGGCCGTGGACCAGAGCGGAGAGCACCCTTTTGCCGTCATCCCGGATGGTGAAAACCAGCGTACCCTGGCCTACCGTTTCGGCTTCAACACCATCATCTATGCCCTGACAGGCAACTACAAGAATGACCAGCGTCATTACCCGGAAATGCTGAAACGCCTCAAAAATGGGGATGACAGCAGCCCTGACGGAACTGATGAAAGCGAGGCACCATGACAGGGTCACTTCCTTCCATCATCTGGGCACCGTTCCTGCCGCTCTGGCTGCTCGTGACACTGGCGGTCATCTGCCTGCTACCCGGCCTTTATGGGGTTGTACGTGGCAGCCGGGGTGTTCTCTGGCGGACAGGAGCCATCCTTCTGGGGCTGTTCTGGCTGGCCAACCCCCGGCAGACACACCCCCACATGCAGACCCAGCCGCAGGATGCCCTCCTCGTGGTGGACATGTCGCCTTCCATGACCATCAGAGAGCGGCAGAAACTCATCCAGCAGGCCCGTAGCCAGCTGCTTCAGCAAGGCCAGAGGCTGCACGGCCTGACACTGCATCAGCTGGACGTATCAGGCGGACACGGACAGGGAACACGCCTCTTCGAGGCGATGGACCATGCCGCCCTCTCGCTGAACAGTCCGACCGGTATCTTCCTGCTCACGGATGGCATGGACCACAACATTCCCGACCAGCTCCCGCCCTCCCTCCAGGATGCGACAGGCCGTATCATTCCCCTGCACCTCCTGCTTTCCGCCAGAGGGGAAGAAACGGACCGGCGTCTGCGGGTCCTCAATGCTCCACCCTATGTCATCATAGGACAGACAGCCCATATCCGCGTGCAGGTTGATGATCTGGGAACGTCCAACGGACAGCCGGTGGAGATTCTGGAGCATCGCCCTGATGGCCAGACGAACGTCCTGGCCCACACACACAGTGGCCAGCCCGTGGAACTGGACGTACCCGTCACCCATGCCGGGATCACCCTGAAAGAACTGACAGCCTCCCCCCTGCCGGGCGAAGCCTCCCTGCGGAACAACAGCACGATCATCCGACTTCAGGGGGTGCGGGACAGGCTGCGGGTTCTGCTGGTCTCTGGCGTGCCCAACCAGGGTGCCCGTGTCTGGCGTACCCTGCTGAAGGCTGATCCATCCGTTGATCTGGTTCACTTCACCATCCTGCGCTCCCCGGATACGGAAGATGACACGCCACTTTCCGACCTCGCCCTGATCCCTTTCCCCACACACGAACTGTTTTCCCAGAAAATCAACAGTTTCGATCTCATCATTCTTGACGGCTTCCGCAACCAGAACATCCTGCCGGAGAGCTATCTGGAAAACATCGCCCGCTATGTCCGCAAGGGGGGCGGACTGCTCGTGGTCGGCGGGCCGGAAATGACGCAGACAGGCACCCTTCAGGATACACCTGTGGGGTCTGTCCTGCCGGCCCATATTCCGGCAGACAACGCCATCATGACGCAGCCATTCGCTCCGAAGCGCACGGCCCTGGGGCTGTCCCATCCCGTCACGCAGGCCCTGCCTGAACATGGCCCGTGGGGAAGGGAATGGGGGCCGTGGTACAGGGCACTGCGCACCGACCAGACACAGGGACGCACCCTGCTGGCCACGCCCTCCGGGTCCCCCCTGCTGGTGCTGGACCAGAGAGGTCAGGGCCGTGTAGCCATGCTGCTGTCTGACCAGATATGGCTCTGGTCCCGTGGCGAAAAAGGCGGCGGCCCACAGGCCGAACTGCTCCGCCGCCTCTCCCACTGGCTGATGAAAGAGCCGGAACTGGAAGAAAACCAGCTGGATGCCCGCATCGAACAGGGCCGCCTGACCGTCACCCGGACCAGCCTGACACCGCTGCATGACGTGCAGGCTGACATCATCGGCCCGGATGGCCACCATACGCCCCTCCCGCTTTCACCCAGCCCGGACCATCAGGGCCTCTGGTCAGGAAGCATGACCCTGCCCGTCCTCCCGGAACAGACCGGCCAGATATGGACCATCCAGCAGGGCGGGCTGAACACGACCGTCTCCCTGCCTGACACCAGCCCACTGGAAAATCAGGACCTCCGCAGCACCGCCACCAGACTGGCCCCGCTGGTTGCCAGATCAGGTGGTGGCATCTTCTGGCTTGGTGCAGGTGGAACTCCGGACATAAGACAGGTAGCGGAAGGCCATGCTCTGCACGGGGCAGGCTGGGCCGGGCTGCCGCTCCATCAGGCACCTCTTGCCACTGACAGCACAAGCACGGCATTTCTGCCGGGATGGATCGCTCTTGTCCTCATTCTTGCACTGATGGGCCTTGGCTGGTGGCGTGAAGGACGGTAGAACAGCAACAATCCTGTGGTGTGGCCTGTGCCTCTGGGAAATTGACAGGCCCTGCCAATGCCTGAGATGATGACATCCTCGGCTCCGTCCCCACAGCTGGTAGAAGAGAAGGCACTGTTCCCGATCATGCGTCCATTGAGTTCATTCCTGCCCCGTCTCGCTTTTGCCATCGGTCTTTCAGCTCTTTCCGTTGCGGCTCTGCCCCACAGGGCACAGGCACAGTCTGCCAACGAGGCCGAGGCCGAGCAGGATGCCATGGACGCACAGAAACAGGCCGAGGCCCGCAAGGATGCCCGCCGTGCCGCCCCGCCTTCAGCCCTGCCCGGTGCGGACAGCGACAATGGCGACAACAGCCATGCCCGCATGGACGTGAACCCAACAGCCGCCCTCTTCGATGCCATCAACCGCGGGTCTCTCCTTGGTGCGAAAGAGGCATTGAGCCGGGGTGCGGACATCAATGCCCGCAACATACTGGACCAGACACCTCTGGACCTCGCCATTGATCTCGGCCGCAATGACATCATGTTCCAGCTTCTGTCCCTGCGGACCTATAATCCTGACGGCAGGCTTGTCACCAATGTCGAGCATGAAGACGCATCAGGCGGGCATATTTCCATCAACGGTCGGGCAGCCCTCACGGCCAAGGCCCCTCCCGTCGTGGAAGATCGTGGTCATCCCATTCCCTCCGTTGGCTTCCTCGGCTTCAATGGGCCTGCATCCCAGCGGCAGGGCAATCACCCCGTCCACACGGGCCGCGCCGTGGTTCACCGGGCAGCCCATCGCCGGTCAGCACATCAGCCTGCCCAGCCCTGACGGCCCGCTGGTCTTCCATGAAAAAGCCCTTCCCCGGCCTTGCCAGGGAAGGGCTTTTTACTGTCAGGCCCGACCGTTTCAGCCTGCTGCCATGATCGGCAGTGCGCTGTAATAGATGATCGAAATACCTGCAAAACAGAGAAGAAAAATCAGCAGGTCCCAGCAGAAACAGACAAAAGCGGACCGCTGCTGGGGGCGCATAATGATGACGTGAAACAGGATGGCAAACACGACGGCGATGGCAGCAATGACCAGCCCGGTATATTTCTCGAACAGATACATACGTCCCTCTTTCCTCTGAAAAAGCTGTCCTCAGGCCGTCCGGCGCAGTTCGTGCGTCTCCTGCCGCAGCGTGTCAATGGGCAGGAACTCACCATCCCGCTCAAAATGCCAGAATGTCCAGCCATTGCAGGAGGCCGCATTGGTGAGCAGCGCACCCAGCTTGTGAATGGACCCCCGATGCTGACCGGAAACAAGTGTTCCATCCGGCGAGACACGGGCCTTCAGGCGTCGATGGCGGTCATACACGACGGTACCCGCTGGCAGGCTGCCATTCTCCACGAAGGAACCGAAAGGAATACGGGGAAGCTCCCTCTTGGCCGGGGTGATTTCCAGCTGCTCCGCCGAAAGGACTTCCACCCGCTCCAGACGGGCCTCTGCTGCCCTGATGTAATCGGGATGACGCTCAATGGCGAGATAACGCCGCCCCAGCTTCTTGGCCACGGCAGGCGTCGTCCCTGTCCCGCAGAAAGGGTCCAGCACCACATCATCCGCAATGGTCGAGGCCAGCAGGGTGCGATGCAGCAGGCTCTCCGGCTTCTGCGTTGGGTGCAGCTTCAGCCCGTGTTCATTCTTCAGACGCTCATTGCCCGTGCAGAGCGGCAGATACCAGTCTGAGCGCATCTGAAGGTCCTCATTCAGAGCCTTCATCGCCTGATAGTTGAAACGGTATCTGCTTTCCGGGCCACGGGCCGCCCAGATCAGCGTCTCATGGGCATTCGTAAAGCGGCGTCCCCGGAAATTCGGCATCGGGTTCGATTTCCGCCAGATGATGTCATTGAGTATCCAGAAGCCGAGGTCCTGCATGATCGTCCCGAGACGGAAAATATTGTGATAGGACCCGATCACCCAGATGGTACCATCCTTGTGCAGCAGACGGCGGGCCTCTCCCAGCCAGGCACGGGTAAACTGGTCATAGGCCTCATAACCGGTAAACTTGTCCCAGTCATCATCCACGCCATCCACCACGCTCTCATCAGGACGGCGCAGCTCTCCCCGCAGCTGGAGATTGTAGGGCGGGTCTGCAAACACGCAGTTCACGCTTGCATCAGGGAGGGTTCTCATCACCTCCACACATTCCCCACGTAAAATCCTGTTCAGGGGCATATCCGCCTTCATGCTGCGTGAACCTTTGCTGCGATCATCTGCTTCACAGGTGCGAAACTGCGCCTGTGATGGAGGGTTATTCCCTCTTCTTTCAGGCCTGTCAGATGATGTGCCGTGCCATAGCCAGCATTCCGCTCCCAGCCATAATCACCATACCGCACGGCAAGACGGGTCATCAGCCTGTCCCGCACGACCTTGGCCAGAATGGACGCCGCCGCAATGGACAGACTTTTTCCATCCCCCTTGATGACCGTTTCCACCCTGCAGGGCAGCTTCGGGGCACGGTTGCCATCAATCAGGGCAGCAACCGGCCATTCCCCCAGCTCTTCAGCCAGACGGTACATGGCCCTCTGCATCGCCAGATGACAGGCCTGCCCGATATTCAGCCGGTCAATTTCAGGAACCGAAGCCGCCCCCAGAGCCGCACAGACCGTCTCATCAGCCAGCAGGGCGTCATAGGCTTTCTCACGTCGCCGGACTGTCAGTTTCTTGGAATCATCCAGCATCCCGGACAGGAGGGGAGACGGCAGCACACGGAACACCACCGCCGCAGCCACGACCGGCCCCGCCAGAGGGCCACGACCAACCTCGTCCACACCGGCTACAAGCCCGTCATACTGTTCTTCGAGGCTGTAATCGGGCATGGGGTTCCTCTTCCGCTCGCCTCAGACGGCACATCATTTATTCGTGCCGATTCTGAATCACTCCGAGTCGAAAGAAAAGCCCCTTTTTAAAAATAAAATGAGTCAAGAGAGAAAAATGCACCTGCCATGCCGGGAAAGACAGGCAGGTCCGCATTCTGCTTCATCCATCAGAGCTGTATCTGTTCATCCGATGAAGACGGCGCATCAGAAGGCTGATCTTCTTTTCCGGCTCCCTGCTGCCCCTCATGTGCGGTTTCCGGTGTCTTCTGCGGGGCCGTGGCCGCAGGCCGCTCCGTCTGCTTCTGGCTCATGAGCAGCGGCTCAAAACCCGGCGGCGGATTGGAGAGCAGAACGGCAGCCTCCAGAAACCCCAGAATCAGGCAGGCAGCGAACAGCCCGCCACCCCGGCGCAGCACCTTGCGGCGGCACCAGAAATACCCCGGCAGGAACAGCCACCACCAGAAGGAAGGAGGTTTCACCCCTGCACGATCCAGCGTCTGCCGGTCTTTTATCAGGGTGAGGAAAAGGATGGCGTAAATACAGAGGCCCGTCACGGGGCGGCCCGGTGTGACAGCCCAGTGTGTCCGCTGCCCCGCCATGAGCAGGAGAAGATCAACAAGCCCCGGCAACAGCATGAGCCACGCCCAGACGGACGACACGCTACCCGGCTCCTTCAGGGTGTCAGAGATGCCCTCGCACCGGTCTCCCCTCGTGAACAATATCTTCACACCAGCGGAAGGAGGCACCAATCCCGCCCTATCGGCAGGACACCACTCCGCTCCGAGACCCGGATGCCAGACGAGAGTCTGCGGGCAAATACGACGACGAACAATCAGCCGAATCACCTCGGCTTGCGACACCGGTCCGATCGGCTGACCATCACGCTCGTAATACCACTGCATGATCCCTCTCTGGCCTCCCGTCCCATTCCCTAACCGCGCTTTCTGAAGAAGAGACGACCAATTACCAGCCCAACGAGGGCGACAATCCCCAACGAGACAAGCGGACGCTCCTGAATGAATGCTGTCACGGCCTCCAAACGACTCTCATGGGCGTCATAGAGATCAGCGAATTCATGCTTCGCACGGCCACCAAACTGGTCGATCTTGCCACCCGCCTGCATGGCCGCATCACCGGAGATCGCACCAACAGCATCCTTGACCCGGCCTTTGGCTTCCTGCACAAACCCTCCAGCTTTCATAGAAGTTGTATCAACCATGTCCATCTCTCCCATCAACGTCTCAGTACATTATACGTTAGCCTACCCGCGGGCCACTCCGTACCTTGTACGAACGAGTACCGCCCAAGGAATATGCACCCCACATGCGCGCTCTTCAAGGGGGGAGTTAAGCCTCTTCTGAGGGGAGAGAAAAATATATTTTTACAAAAAATACAGAATATTAAGCTGCAATTCTGCTCTACTCCCTCTACCATGCCCCGAGCTTCCTAGCAATGTGTTCGTATTATATATAGACTTTCACCGTCCCTACCACAGGAGTACCATACCACATGAGTGCTGCCCCATCTATGGAAACCGGTCCTGCCAGAAAGGGGAAGAAATGGTGGTTCGTCGGGGGTATCCTGCTACTGGTCGGCCTCTTTTTCATCCTGCACTCATACAACGGTGACAGACCGATCACCCGCAGTCATGGCGAGGTGCCACAGGCCGTGGCCGTCGAGGCTGCCCACCGGGCGGACATGCCTGTCGTCCTGCAGCTACTCGGTACGGTTGTACCTGTCACCAACGTGACCATCACCCCCCGTGTCAGCGGGCATATCCTGGCCGTCTATTATCAGGAAGGACAGCATGTCCACCGTGGTGACGAGCTGGAACTGATCGACCCCCGCCCCTACGTCGCCACGCTGCACCAGTATCAGGGAACGCTGGATGCGGACCGTGCCCAGCTGGCCAAGGCCCGGGTGGACAATGCCCGTTACCAGAAACTGATAAAACAGAACTCCACCTCCGCCATGACGGCCCGGGACCAGGAATTCACCGTCAAGCAGCTGGAAGGACAGGTCGCCTTTGATGAGGCCAATGTCCTCAATGCGGAGCTGAACCTCATGTACTGCCACATCATCGCCCCGGTGGATGGCAGGGTCGGCATCCGTGCGCTGGACGTCGGCAACTACGTCACTGTCGGCCAGTCCGGCGGCCTGACGACACTGACACAGATGCAGCCCATCTCCGTCATCTTCACCCTGCCCCAGAACAACCTGCCTGAAGTGCAGGAACAGCTGAACACCCATCCCCACCTGACTGTGGAAGCATGGAGCAGCGACAACACCCGCAAGCTCGCCTCAGGAACGGTCAATGCGCTGGACAGCCAGATCGACACCGCCACGGGAACCGTGCGCCTGCGTGGCATTTTCCCCAATGAGAATGAACGCCTCTTCCCCAACGAGTTCGTCAATGCCCGCCTGCTGGTCCAGACCCTGAAGAATGCGCTTGTCGTCCCCGGCAGTGCCATACAGACAGGCCCTGACGGTGCCTTCGTCTATGTCGTGCAGAAGGACATGACCGTCGCCATCCGCCCCGTGGAGGTCGGCCATAATGACGACCACTATACCGTCATCAATTCCGGCATCCAGGAAGGGGACAGGGTCGTCACGGACGGCATCAACCATCTCCGCCCCGGCAGCAAGATCGTCATTGCGGCCGGTCCCGGCTCCACACTGGGCGGGGCCGACGCCCCGGCACGTCACCACTGATGAAGGTCAACACTCTCCACCCCCGCCTCCTGCCCGCACGCTGACCGGAACCATGAGCCTGTGAATCCCTCACGTCTCTTCATCGAACGCCCCGTTGCCACCAGCCTGCTCATGCTGGCCATCATGCTGGCTGGCGTGCTGGGCTATCTCTTCCTCCCCCTGTCCGCCCTGCCGGAAGTGGAATACCCCACCATCACGGTTTCCACCTTCTATCCCGGTGCCAGCCCGGACGTGATGAGCACCTCCATCACGGCCCCGCTGGAGACACAGCTGGGCCAGATGGCCGGGCTGGACCAGATGACATCCCAGTCCTCCGGCGGGGCCTCCGTCATCACGCTGCGTTTCAAGCTGAACATGAAGATGGACATTGCCGAGCAGGAAGTGCAGGCAGCCATCAACAATGTCGGCTCCCTTCTGCCCAACGATCTTCCGGCACCACCGATCTACGCCAAGGTCAACCCGGCTGACACGCCCGTCATGACACTGGGAATCACCTCCCGCATCATGCCGCTGCCGGAGGTGGAGGATTACGTCAACACGCGGCTGGAACAGAAGATCAGCCAGATTTCCGGCGTCGGGCTGGTCACGCTCTCCGGCGGCAACCGCAAGGCCTACCGGGTGCAGATCAACGTGCCCAAGCTGACATCCTACGGCATTGCACTGGATACGGTACGGACCATCATCGGCACGGTGAACGTCAATTCCCCGACCGGAACATTCGATGGCCCCCAGCACGCCACCTCCCTGCGGATTGACGGGCAGATACAGTCCGTCGGACAGCTGATGAATCAGGTCATCGCCTACCAGAATAACGGGCCGATCCGCCTGCGGGATGTCGGACGTGTCGTGGAAGGGGCGGAGAACAGCCAGCTTGCCGCATGGGCCAACAAAACACCGGCCCTGATCCTCAACATCCAGCGTCAGCCGGGGGCCAATGTCATTGCCGTGGCGGACAACGTACGGGCCATCCTGCCCCGCCTGAAGCAGGACCTGCCACCGGGCATCGACATCATTCCGCTGACGGACCGGACAACCACCATCCGGGCTTCCGTCAAGGATGTGGGGTTCGAGCTGGTCCTGGCCATGCTGCTCGTGGTGGGGGTCATTTTCGTCTTCCTCTGCAACGTCCCGGCCACCATCATCCCCGGCCTGTCCGTTCCCCTGTCGCTGATCGGCACCCTGTCGGCCATGTACATGCTGGGTTTCTCGCTGGACAATCTGTCCCTCATGTCCCTGACCATCGCCTCCGGCTTCGTGGTGGATGATGCGATCGTGGTCATCGAGAACATTTCCCGTTTCGTGGAGGCCGGAGAGGATCGCTACAGCGCGGCCCTGAAGGGGGCAAAGGAAATCGGCTTCACCATCATCTCCCTGACCGTGTCGCTGATTGCCGTGCTCATTCCCCTGCTCTTCATGAGTGACGTGGTGGGGCGTCTCTTCCATGAATTCGCTATGACACTGGCCATCACCATCAGCATCTCGGCCCTTGTCTCCATCACGCTCGTCCCCATGATGTGCGCCCGCATGCTGACCGAGCGCAGAACCGACAGAGACGGCCAGCCGCGGAAGAAACCCAGCCGTCTGGCCGGATTTGCCCGGAAGACCAACCAGCTCATGGACTGGTGCATCAGCCACTATGACCGTGCCCTGAATGTGGTCCTCCGCCACCAGCCCCTGACCCTGCTGACCACACTGGCCAGCATCGTCCTGACGGGCGTACTGGCATGGTCCATCCCCAAAGGCTTCTTCCCGCCGCAGGATACCGGCGTCATCCAGGGCATTTCCGTCATGCCCGCCAACATCTCCTTTGAAGGCATGAAAAAGAAACAGGCCGAGCTGGGGGCACGCCTCATCAATGACCCGGATGTCGTCAGCCTGTCCTCCTTCATCGGCATTGACGGGCAGAACATGACGCTCAATTCCGGCCGCTTCCTCATCAATCTCAGGCCACAGGAAAAGCGGACCAGCTCACTGGCTGCCATCCAGGCACGGCTGGAGAAAGAGGCCGTGACCCTGCCCGGCGTTCATCTCTATACCCAGCCCGTACAGGACCTCTCTCTGGAATCTTCCGTCTCGGCCATGCAGTACCAGTTCATGCTCGAGACACCCGATTATGGTGATTTCGCCCTCTGGGTACCCCGCTTCCTCGATGCCGTGAAACATGAACCCTCACTGAGCGGCATCACCTCCGACCTTCAGGCGGACGGGCTGACGGCCATGCTCACGCTGGACCGCACGAACGGTGCCCGCTATTCCATCACGCCGCAGACAGTCGACAACCTGCTTTATGACAGTTTCGGCCAGCGGCAGGTCTCCACCATCTATACGCAGTCCAACCAGTACCGTGTCATTCTGGAGACCGACCCCCGCTTCCAGACGCATGAAAGCAGCCTGTCCCAGCTTTACCTCCCCGGCATTTCCTCCGAGGCCGGTGGCAGCACGAGCGGCCCCAGCCGCCAGCCCACATCAGGGCTTGTCCCCCTTCTTCAGGTCACAAACCTGACCCGCATCGTCTCGCCACTGCTCATCACCCATTATGGCCAGTTCCCCGCCACGACCATTTCCTTCAACGTAGCCCCGCATCACGCTCTGGGTGAAGCCACGACAGCCATCGAGCATATCCGTGAGAAGATCGGTCTGCCCGCCACATTCCAGACGGCCTTCCAGGGGACGGCCGCCGCCTTCCAGAACTCCCTGAGAAATGAGGTGGGGCTGGTCGTGGCGGCTCTCGTGGCTGTCTATATCGTACTGGGTGTCCTGTATGAGAGCTTCATTCACCCGGTGACCATCCTCTCCACCCTGCCCTCCGCAGCCATCGGGGCACTGCTGGGGCTGTACGGGTTCGGCATGCCGCTGGACATCATGGGCATCATCGGAATCGTGCTGCTGATCGGCATTGTGAAGAAAAACGCCATCATGATGATCGACTTTGCCCTCCAGGCAGAGCGTCAGGATGGCCTTCCCCCGCTTGAGGCCATCCGTCAGGCCGCCCTGCTGCGGTTCCGTCCGATCCTCATGACGACCCTTGCCGCCCTCTTCGGGGCACTGCCGCTGCTGCTCAGTGAAGGCACGGGGGCCGAACTGCGCCGTCCCCTGGGGGTCGCCATCGTCTTCGGGCTGATGCTCTCCCAGCTTCTCACCCTCTTCACCACGCCGGTCATCTATCTTTTCATGAACCAGTGCAGCCTGGCGGTGAAGGGCCTCATCGGCAGACGCTTCAGCGGGAATGGTCTTCCTGCTGATACACAGTGACGCTGATACGTCTCTTCGTCACACGGCCTGTTGGCACGGGCCTCATGACGCTGGCCATGTTTCTGGCCGGCTGTATCGGTTATCTGAATCTCCCCGTCTCTGACCTGCCGAATGTCGATTTCCCGGTTGTCATGGTCATTGCCAACCAGCCGGGCGGCTCCCCTTCCGAAATCGCCAGCACGATTGCCGAACCGCTTGAACGCCATCTGGGAGCCATTGCCGGAATAAGGGAGATCACCTCCCAGTCCACCGTGAACCAGACCCGGATTCTTCTCCAGTTCGATCTCTCACGGAACATCGACAGTGCCGCAAGAGACGTCCAGTCCTCCCTGCGGGCGGCCCGACAGGACCTGCCCACAACCTTGCGCAGCGACCCCAGCTACATGAAGGCCAATGCGAACGGGCCACCCATCATGGTCCTGACGCTCACCTCCTCCACACGCACCCCCCAGCAGCTCTATGATTTCGCCAACAATGTCATCATGCCCGGTCTCAGTCAGGTGGAAGGCGTGGGCAATGTGGACATTCATGGCAGTGCCCTTCCTGCCGTGCGGGTGGAAATCAACCCGCTGCGTCTTTTCCGCTATGGCATCGGCTTCGAGGACATCCGGGCGGCCCTGACCTCCGCCAACGCCCATACGCCCAAGGGCTTCATCGAGCTTCAGGGCACGCGCCTCATTCTGGCCACCAACGATCAGGCCACCGAGGCCAGTGCCTATCGGTCACTCGTTGTCGCCTACCGCAACGGCCAGCCTGTCCGCCTCTCCGACGTGGCAGACGTGGTGGACAGTGCCGAAGACCTCCGTCAGGCCGGTTACGTCAACGGCGAACCGGACATCATCTGTACCGTCTACCCCCAGAGCGGGGCCAACGTCATCCAGACAACCGATGAGCTGAAGGCCCGCCTGCCCACCCTGCGGGCAGCCCTGCCGGGCAACACGCAGCTGGACCTCCAGCTGGATCGTTCCGTCACCATACGGGCCTCTCTTGCCGATACACAGCGGACCCTCATTCTGGCCGTCATGCTGGTCGTGCTGGTCGTACTGCTTTTCCTCAGGGATGCCGTCTCCGTCCTCATCCCGGCTGTTGTCGTTCCCACCTCCATCGTCACCACCTTTGCCCTGATGCAGCTGCTGGGGTACCAGCTCGACATCATGTCGCTCATGGCCCTGACCATCGTGACCGGCTTTGTCGTGGATGACGCCATTGTCGTGCTGGAAAACATCACCCGCCACCGGGAAATGGGCAAACCCGCCCGACAGGCCGCCATAGACGGGACAGGGGAAGTCATCTTCACCGTCATTTCCATCACGCTGTCCCTGATCGTGGTCTTCGTGCCCATCCTGCTCATGGAAGGCATCTCCGGCCTGTTCTTCCATGAATTCGCCATGACGATCATTCTGGCACTCTGTGTCTCCATGATGCTGTCCCTCAGCCTGACCCCCATGCTCAGTACCCTGCTTTTCTCCACGAAGGAACGCCTGCCCCAGTCCGGCTCAGGCCCTCTCCGGCGTGGCCTGAGCTGGTGCGGTGACAGGCTGGACCGGGGCTTCCAGCACCTGGCGGCGGGTTACATGCGGTCACTCCATGCCGTGATGCGCCATCCGGTGCCTGTGCTGCTTTCCCTGCCGCTCAGTCTGGTTCTGGCAGGCTGGCTCTTTACCACTCTGCCCAAGGAGCTTTTTCCCCAGCAGGATGAGAGCATGATCATGGGGCGGCTGGTGGCGGATCAGGACATTTCCTTCCATGCCCTTCAGGCCCTGACCATCCGGGTGGAAAAACGGCTGGCAAAAGACCCGGACATCGTCAGTGTCATCGGGGGCCTCGGCAAGCGGTCCGCCAATTCCGTGAACCTGTTCGTCACGCTGAAACCGAAAAGCGAGCGGCCGCACGACATCTCCGTCACCATCAACCGGCTCAACCATATCTTCCACCGCAAGGCCGGTTTCTCCATCCGGCTGCGCCTACCCAGCATGATTGGTGGTGGAGCACGCTCGACAGATGGGGCCTACCAGTACAGCCTTCAGGGCAACTCGGCTGAAGAGCTGTACCAGTGGACGCCCCGGATCGTGGAGGCCCTCTCCCATCTGCCCATGCTGGCAGACGTGACCTCCGACATGGAACAGGGCGGCCAGGGCATCACGCTGGCCATCACCCGTGATCTGGAAGCCCGTTACAACATCACGCCCCAGCTGGTCAGCAATGCCCTTTATGATGCCTTCGGCCAGCGGGCGGCTTCCGTCATTTACGGACCACTCAACCAGTATCGTGTCATCATGGAAGCCGCCCCCACCTTCTGGGCCGATCCAGCCTTTCTGGAGCAGATGCGTGTCAGCGTCACGGGTGGAACCGCCAACGGGGCCTATGCCTCCAACAATATCCGGGTACGGGCCAGTGCGGCGTCCGCCACCCTGTCCCAGAGCCAGCTTTCCTACATGAACTCCGTAGCCAATGCGCTGGCTGGAGGGAAATCGGCATCCAACGGGTCCGCCGTCACCACCAGAAGCGAGACGATGGTGCCCCTGCCACTTCTGGGGCCACTGCGCCCCGTCAATGCCCCGCTTTCCGTCAATCATCAGGGGCAGTTTGTCGCCACGACCATTTCCTTCAATCTGGCACCGGGGGCCTCTCTGGGGCCAGCCATACAGGCCGTGGACGCAACCATGATCCGCCTGCACCTCCCCAGTGACATACAAGGCGGTTTCACCGGCAATGCGGCCAACCTCAAGAAATCCGTCAGCCGGGAGCCACTGCTCATCCTTGCCGCTCTGGTGGCTGTCTATGTCGTGCTGGGCATCCTGTATGAAAGCCTGATCCATCCACTGACCATTCTCTCCACCCTGCCTTCGGCAGGCGTTGGTGCTCTCCTGGCCGTGGCCATTTTCGGCCAGCCTTTCTCGCTCCTGACCCTGATTGGCGTCATTCTGCTCATCGGCATCGTGAAAAAGAACGCCATCATGCTGATCGATTTCGCCACCCATGCCCGCCATCAGGGAAAAAATGCAGAAGACGCCATTCTGGATGCCAGCCATCTGCGCTTCCGCCCCATTCTCATGACAACCTTTGCAGCGGCCCTAGGAGCTGTTCCCCTGCTCATTGAGGGCGATTACGGCAGTGAAATGCGCCAGCCTCTCGGCCTGTCCATTCTTGGTGGACTCTGCCTCAGCCAGCTGCTGACCCTCTATACAACCCCTGTCGTCTATCTCTCACTCGACCGGCTGAGCCAAATAGAAAAAGCACCATTTATCAGAAAGTTATAAGCCGATCCATCAAATCAGATAAGCTATTTTTCTAATTCTAGGTACCGACGACCACCTCATCATGACAGAGGAATAAATACCATCCGTTAGTAAACTTTTTTAAGAAGTAATAATGATAAAAAATCTCCTACCATCTGGTATAGTGCCCTACGATGCAGAAAATCTTTCACCCATCATAACATCCGGATGTTCATGTCGTTCCCCTTTCGTGCTGTTTGCACCGCCGCCCTGACAACAGGCCTGCTCGCCACACTGGGAGGCTGTATGGTCGGGCCAGACTACCATAGACCCAAGGCGATCATCTCAGCCCGCTTCAAGGAAGCTCCCCCGCCCACCGGCTGGGAAAAGGCCAACCCGGCCATGAGCAACATGCCCAAGGGAGACTGGTGGCGGGTCTTCAATGATCCGACACTGAACCAGCTGGAGGAGCAAGTTGCCAGCTCCAACCAAAGCCTGAAACAGTATGAGGCGCAGTACCGCAAGGCACGGGCCATGATCGACTCCGTGCGGGCCAGCCTCTTCCCGACCCTCAACGGCAAATTCGGCTTCAACCGCAACTCCAGCGGGGGGAGGACCATCAGCGGGCTGAATGCCGAACCGCACACCTTCACCACCACGACCAACACCTGGACGATGGGCCCCAGTGCGAGCTGGACGATCGACGTCTGGGGCATGATCCGGCGTCAGATAGAACAGCAGGTCAGTTCCGCCCAGTCCAGCGCAGCACTGATGGCTAACATGCAGCTCTCCTACCAGCTGGAACTGGCCACGGACTACATGAACCTGCGCTATCAGGACAGCCTGATAGACCTGTTTGAGCGCAATGTGGGCCTCTACAAGCACAATCTTGAAATTCTCAGCAACCAACTGGCAGCAGGCGTTGCTGACCCGACCAGTGTCCTCCAGGCCAAATATCAGCTGCAATCCACACAGGCGAGCCTCTCCAACGCCCATGTGGCCCGTGCCCAGTATGAACACGCCATTGCCGTGCTGATCGGCCGTCCGCCGGCTGACCTGACCATCCAGCACGCACCTCTGCCCTCCACCCTGCCGCCCATTCCCCGCTTCCTGCCCTCTGATCTGCTCCAGAGACGCCCGGACATTGCTCAGGCTGAACGGGAGATGGAGGGTTACAATGCGGAGATCGGCTACGAGATCGGAGCCTTCTACCCGCAGATCACACTGTCAGCCAGTTATGGCTATAGCGGTAACCCGCTGGAGCATCTGATCCAGCTTGCCACCCGTACATGGTCTCTCGGAGCCGCCGCCAGCGAGACCCTCTTCAATGGTGGTGCCCGCTCGGCCGCCGTGCGGGAAGCTGAGGCTGACTATGACAATTCCGTAGCCAATTACCGGCAGGTTGTCCTGAAGGCCCTGCAGGATACGGAGGATCAGCTTTCCAACCTGCATTATCTGGGCGACCAGATGACGTACCAGAATCAGGCCGTGGACAGTGCCCAGAAAGCTGTGGAAGTCTCCATGAATGAGTATCTGGCCGGAACGCAGATTTATACCACCGTCATCTCAGCACAGCAGATGGCCCTGCAATATGAAGAAACACGCCTGCAGATACAGCAGCAACGCCTCATAAGCGTCATCCGCCTCATCACCGACATTGGCGGCGGCTGGGATACGAGCCAGCTACCCTCCAAGGATTCTCTCCAGACTGACAACCCGTTCGTGCCCAGCTTCATCCAGAAAGACAAGAACTGAAGTTCCGGGCACAAAAAAAGCACTTTTCTCCGCTCTGGAGGAAAGTGCTTTTTTGCTGAAGGGCAATGCCCCTCTGCTTCAGGAAGAAGACTTCTCCCGACACGATGTTTTCTTTCGCCCCAGAAGCACCCCTACAAAAAAAGCAAACCCGGTCCATCCCCAGGGATGATCCATCACCAGGTCTTCGATTGCATCGGTCACCAGTCCACAGAATGGACGGCATGCATGTTTCAGATCATCAGAACTCATGGCGTTACCTGCTTTTCTGTCGGGTACTCTCACCCCGTGAAAAAAGGCCGATGCCTGATGGCACCGACCTTTCCTTTATTCTCCTATTGGAGAAAAAGCTCAAGCAGCTTCCTGTTCTTCTGTCTGAACAGCACCGCTATCCTTGCCCTTGGCTTCAACATTGCGGTCGACCAACTCGATCACGGCCATGTCGGCATTGTCGCCGTAACGCACGCCAGCCTTCAGCACGCGGCTGTAGCCACCGGCACGGCTGGCGTAACGCTGACCCAGCTCGGAGAACAGCTTGGCAACGATGGCATCATCACGCAACTGCGCAAAAGCCTGACGGCGGGCATGAAGCGTGCCACGCTTTGCCAGTGTGATCAGCTTCTCGACAACCGGACGAAGCTCCTTGGCTTTCGGCAGTGTTGTGGAGATCTGCTCATGCTTGATGAGCGCAACAGCCATGTTGCGGAACATCGCAGCGCGATGAGTGGAGGTGACGCCAAGTTTACGTCCGCTCAGATTATGACGCATTTTGTTTCCCTAATCCTTTACCCGAACTTCCCAGCCGGGGTTCTTAGAATGTCTCGTCAAGACGCCGGGCCAGATCGTCGATGCTCTCCGGCGGCCAGGCCGGGACATTCATCCCCAGCGACAGCCCCATGCCTGTGAGCACTTCCTTGATCTCATTCAGCGACTTACGACCAAAATTCGGAGTCCGCAACATTTCCTGCTCGCTCTTCTGCACCAGATCGCCAATATACACGATATTGTCGTTCTTCAGGCAGTTTGCACTACGCACGGAAAGCTCAAGCTCATCCACCTTGCGCAGAAGGTGACGGCTGAACGGCAGATCATCCTGCGGCTCTTCATTCTGAACCGGACGAGGCTCATCGAAGTTGATGAAGAGCTGGAGCTGATCCTGCATGATGCGGGCAGCCAGTGCCAGAGCATCTTCCGGAGTCACGACTCCGTTTGTCTCAACACTCAGCAGCAGCTTGTCATAGTCGGTGACCTGACCGACACGGGTCGGCTCCACCTTGTAGGAAACACGCTGCACCGGTGAATAGATCGCATCAATGGGGATCAGGCCGATCGGGGCATCATCCGGACGGTTGGCAGAAGCAGGAACGTAGCCCTTGCCCATGTTCACCGTGAATTCCATGCCAAGCTTGACATCATCATCAAGCGTGCAGATCACCAGGTCCGGATTCATGATCTCAATGTCATGGCCCGTCTGAATCTGTCCGGCTGTCACCTCTCCCGGCCCTGTGGCCGTGAGAACCATACGCTTCGGCCCTTCACCATGCATCCGCAGAGCAAGCTGCTTCACGTTCAGCACGATGTCAGTCACATCCTCACGCACTCCCGCCACAGACGAGAACTCGTGAAGAACCCCATCAATCTGGATGGCCGTGACGGCAGCACCCTGAAGAGAGGAAAGAAGAATACGGCGCAGGGCATTGCCCATTGTCAGGCCAAAGCCACGCTCGAGCGGCTCTGCAACAATGGTTGCCATGCGGGAAGGAACCGGGCCAGGCTCGACTTCAAGCTTCTCCGGTTTGATGAGAGACTGCCAATTTTTCTGGAGAACCAAGATCATGGCCTTTCAAACAACGAAGCCCGCCACAGGATGGCGGTGCCAGGCCCGCACTTATCGTGCGGTACGAACTCACCAAGGTCAATCTGGCTGCACCATCCATTCGTGACAGCCAGACCCACCAGTTTCAGGCGTCCAGATCAGACGCGGCGACGCTTACGCGGACGGCAGCCATTGTGCGGGACCGGCGTCATGTCGCGGATGGATGTGATCGTGAACCCGACAGCCTGAAGGGCACGCAGTGCGCTCTCACGCCCTGAACCGGGACCGGAAACCTCGATCTCCAGTGTCTCCATGCCATGCTCACGAGCCTTGCGGCCAGCATCCTCGGCAGCCACCTGGGCAGCATACGGGGTGGACTTGCGGGAACCCTTGAAGCCCTGTGCGCCGGAGGAAGACCATGCGATAGCATTGCCCTGGGCATCAGCAATCGTGATCATCGTGTTGTTAAAGGTGGAAAGAACGTGAGCAACACCAGAAATGATGTTTTTACGCTCCTTCTTACGGATACGCGGTGCGGCAGCCTTGGCCATAATATGCTTGTCCTACTAAATCTGCGATAGCGTGAAAGAAGCGATGCCTATCAGCGTGTCGCTTTCTTCTTACCTGCAATGGCAACAGCCTTACCCTTGCGGGTACGGGCGTTGGTATGCGTACGCTGACCACGAACCGGCAGACCACGGCGATGACGCAGGCCACGATAGCAGCCAAGGTCCATCAGACGCTTGATGTTCATCGCCGTCTCACGACGGAGATCACCCTCCACACGATAATCACTGTCGATCAGGTCACGGATCTTCGTCACCTCATCGTCAGACAGTTCATTCACGCGCTTGGCATTGTCGATACCGAGCTTCTCACAGATAGCCTGTGCGCTCGACGGACCAATGCCATAAACATAGCGCAGACCGATGACCACCCGTTTGTTGGTCGGAATGTTTACGCCGGCAATACGTGCCACGCCAATTCTCCCATCCACACGGTTCACAACCGTGTTTACAAAAATCTTTGTCTGACCGGACCATGGCCGCTCACCGGCGTCGGTCCCCAGAACGATTCCAGCCCTGTGACCAAGACCATAACGTTCATCTCATGCTGGGCGAATATACTGCCCTGCCAGACAAGTCAAACATTAACGATCACTTTTCCGTGATCAGCTCATTTCTCAGGAAGCTGCCTGATCCAGAATGGCATCAATCGCCTTCCCGACCAGCTCGACATCCTGCATTCCATCCACACGCTTCAGGCGACCATGCTGCTCATAATAGGGCAGAATAGGAGCCGTCTGCTTACGGTACACATCCAGACGTGAACGGACGACATCCGGCTGGTCATCAGCCCGACGGGAACCATCCTCATGCTGACGCTCGGAGAGACGCTTCACCAGTGCCTCTTCCTCAACCTCAAGAAGAATGACGGCATCAATCTTAAGATTCTGTTCCTTCAGCATGGAATCCAGAATCTCGGCCTGACTCTCCGTACGGGGAAAACCGTCAAGGATGACCCCACCCGCACAGTCAGGCTGGGCAATCCGGTTCTCAATCATCTGGACGATGATCGGATCAGGGACGAAATGCCCCTTCTCCATCAATTCCTTCACCTGCAGGCCGATCGGAGACTGGGCCTTCACCTCGGCACGCAGCATGTCCCCTGTAGAGATCTGCTTCATGCCCCGGCTGGCTTCCAGTCGCTTGGCCTGCGTCCCTTTGCCCGCACCCGGCGGGCCAAGAAGAATGATATTCAACGTAAATTCCTTCTTTCCCTGCCAGTCCGGCTGCGTGTCCCCTTGCGGCCCCGCTGCTTGCGGATCAGACCCTGATACTGATGCGCCACCAGATGGGACTGCACCTGTGTAACGGTATCAATCGTCACCGAAACAATGATGATCAGGCTGGTACCACCAAAATAGAACGGCACATTGTACTTGTTGATCAGGAACTGCGGCAGCAGACAGACCAGCACCATATAGGCAGCACCAATGGTCGTCAGCCGTGAGAGAATCTGATCAAAATAACGGGCTGTATTGGCACCCGGACGGATGCCCGGCACAAAACCGCCCTGTTTTCTCAGATTCTCGGCCGTTTCCTCCGGATTGAAGGTCACCGCTGCATAGAAATAGGAGAAGAAAACGATCATGAAGGCGTAGAAGGCCATATAGAGCGGCTGCCCCTGAGAGAGCCACTGCCCGATACGCCCAAGCACCCCACCATTATTATGCATGAAACCGGACAGGGTTGCCGGTACCAGCAGCACGGATGACGCAAAGATCGGCGGAATGACGCCCGCCGTATTGACCTTCAGCGGCATATGCGTGGAATCACCGCCATAGATGCGGTTGCCCACCTGACGCTTGGGATACTGGATCACCACACGCCGCTGCGCCTGCTCCATGAAAACAATGAAGGCGATGACCGCCAGTGCCAGCAGCAGGAAGACCACGACGAAAATCGGAGACAAGGCCCCGGTCCGTCCCAGTTCCAGCAGGCTGCCCAGAGCATGGGGCAGGTTGGCAACGATACCCGAGAAAATGATCAGCGAAATGCCATTGCCAATCCCTCGGGACGTGATCTGCTCACCCAGCCACATCAGGAACAGGGTTCCTGTCACCAGCATGACAACATAAGAGACGAGGAAGGTCGGCCCCGGTGAAATCACCGCACTCAGCCCTGCCTGCGTATGCAGACTGCTCAGCCCCATGGCAAAGCCATAGGCCTGCACAATGGCGATCAGAACCGTCAGATAGCGGGTGTACTGGTTGAGTTTCTTGCGTCCACTTTCCCCTTCTTTCTTCAGTGCCTCCATGGAAGGCAGAGCCGTTGAAAGAAGCTGGATGATGATGGATGCACTGATATAGGGCATGATGTTGAGGGCGAAAATCGTCATGCGCGCCAGCGCACCACCCGTGAACATGTCCAGCATGCCCAGGATGCCACCCTGATGCTCCCCGACAAGCTGCCCCAGCACGGACGCATCAATACCTGGAACCGGGATGAATGTTCCCAGTCGATAAACAATCAACGCACCCAGTGTAAACCAGATCCGTTTCTTCAGCTCCGTCGCCTTCGCAAAGGCACCCATATTCAGGTTACCGGCCAGCTGTTCTGCGGCAGAAGCCATCTCCCCGTCCTTTCATGAAAACAGCGTCACCGCACACAGTACGGGACGCTGTTCACTAGTTCACCGTCGTCCCAGCAGGCTGGGCAGGACAGGCTCAGGCCTCAGCCTGAGCTTCCTTCTTCACAGCAAGAACTTTCACAGAGCCACCGGCCTTCTCAACCGCAGCCACAGCCGCAGCGGAAGCACCAGCAACCTCAAAGTTCACGCCCTGAGACAGTTCACCTTTTGCCAGAAGCCGGACGCCGGCAACCTTGCGGCTACCAATCAGACCAGCCGTGCGCAGTGCTTCCTCAGTCACAGGGGCGGAAGCGGAAAGCTTGCCAGTTTCCAGAGCCTTGCTCACTGCACCGATATTGACCGCCGCATATTCCTTACGGAAGATGTTGACGAAGCCACGCTTCGGCATACGACGGTAGATCGGGAGCTGACCACCCTCAAAGCCATTGATGGACACACCGGAACGGGCCTTCTGACCCTTGTGACCTTTCCCGGAAGTCTTGCCCTTACCGGAACCGATACCACGTCCGAGACGCTTCTTGCGATAGCGAGCCCCGGCGTTATCACGCAATTCATTCAGGTTCATATCAACCCTCCACCTTCACCAGGTGGGACACCTTGCGGATCATGCCACGGACAGAAGAGGTATCCTCCAGCTCACGGCTGGAACCGATGCCACGCAGGCCCAGCCCCTTCACCGTCTCCGCCTGACCCGGTTTGGAGCCGATCACTGAAGCGATCTGCGTCACCCGGATTGTCTTGCCTTTTGTCTCAGACATTGGCAGCCTCCGTTTCTGACTGCTCACGACGTCCGAACAGCTCGAATGTCTTCTTGCCACGGCGTGCCGCCACCTGACGCGGGCTGCTTGCACGCTCGAGAGCGTCAAAAGCGGCCTTGATCATGTTATGCGGGTTCCGGGTTCCCAGGCTCTTGGCAACAACGTCGCTCACGCCCAGGCTCTCGAAGACCGCACGGATCGGACCACCAGCGATGATCCCCGTACCGGCCTCAGCCGCACGCACGACAACTTCACCAGCACCGAAGCGGCCCACTGCATCATGATGCAGGGTACGGCCCTCTTTCATCGGTACACGGATCATGTTGCGGCGGGCACGCTCGGTTGCTTTACGGATGGCCTCAGGCACCTCACGTGCCTTGCCGGCACCGTAACCGACGCGGCCCTTCTGGTCGCCAACGACGACCAGAGCAGCGAAGGCAAAACGCCGACCACCCTTAACAACCTTGGCGACACGGTTGATGGTTACCAGCTTGTCAACCAGCTCATCACCCTGCTCGCGCTCACGACCACCACGGCCGCCTTCTCTTGGCTCACGTGCCATGTGTGATCCTCCTTAGAAAGACAGCCCGCCCTCACGGGCAGCCTCTGCCAGGGCTTTCACCCGGCCATGATAGAGATAGGAGCCACGGTCGAATACGACTTCCTTGACCCCAGCCTTTACAGCGCGCTCGGCAACCAGCTTACCGATGACGGTAGCTGCTGCGATGTCCGCACCCGTCTTGCCGGCTTCACGGACAGCCTTCTCAAGCGTAGAGGCGCTGGCCAGCGTAACCCCACGGGCATCGTCGATGACCTGGACGTGGATATTCTTGCTGGAACGGAAGACCGACAAACGCGGCCGGCCGCCGCTCTTGCGACGAAGCTGGAAACGCAGCCGCTTGCGGCGGCGTTCCTGCAATCCTTGCAGCGATGCCATTACTTCTTCTTACCTTCTTTCTGACGCAGAACTTCGGTCTCATAACGGACACCCTTGCCCTTGTAAGGCTCAGGCTTGCGGAAGCTGCGGATATCCAGAGCCACCTGACCAACGCGCTGCTTGTCGTTACCTTCAACCAGAATGGCTGTCGGACGCGGTGTCGTGATCTTCACATCGGACGGGATCGGATAAATCACATCATGAGAGAAGCCAAGGTTCATGACCAGGTTGCCCCCCTGAACAGCAGCACGGAAACCCGTACCCTGAATTTCAAGGCCCTTCTGGAAGCCCTCGGAAACACCCTTGATCATGTTGGCGAACACCGCACGGGATGTCCCCCACATCGTCCAGCTCTTGTTGGTACGGCCACCCAGCGGGGACACGGTAACCTTGCCATCGGCAATCTTCACATCAACATGAGAAGATACCGGCACGCTCAGTTCACCGCGTTTACCCTTGACGCAGAACATACCGTCTTTAACAGCTGCTTCCACGCCTGCGGGGAGGTCAATAGGATACTTACCTACGCGAGACATATTCCCTCCTTAGAAGACGCGGCAGAGGACTTCGCCACCAACATTGGCAGCCCGGGCCTCGACGTCTGAAAGAACACCACGCGGCGTGGAGAGAATGGAAACACCCAGACCAGCATAGACGCGCGGCAGTTCCTTGATTTTGGAGTACACACGGCGACCCGGACGGGACACGCGATGAATCTCGCGGATCACGGGCTGGCCATCAGCATACTTCAGCTCGATGCGGAACTGGGAAATGCCCTTGCGGACTTCCTCGGTGGTGTAACCGCGGATATATCCTTCGCGCTTCAGTGCCTCAAGAACACTGGCACGCAGCTTGGACGCCGGAGCAACGCAGGCAGCATGGCGGGCACGCTGAGCGTTACGGACCCGGGTGAGCATATCACCCAAAGGATCAGACATAGACATTCAGACTACCCTTTTACCAGCTGGACTTGACCATGCCGGGGATCTGCCCCGTGGAAGCAAGGTCACGCAGAGCAATACGGCACAGCTCAAACTTGCGGTAGTTCCCACGGGGACGACCAGTCAGTTTACAACGCAGACGTACACGGGTCTGGGACCCATTGCGTGGCAGCTTGGCCAGTTTAAGTGTCGCTTCAAAACGCTCCTCCATGGAGAGAGAGCGGTTCTTGATAGTATTTTTGAGAGCGGTCCGCTTTTCAAGGTCACGCTGCGCCATGGCAGCACGACGATTATTACGGTTCACCGCAGAGACTTTCGCCATCTCGAATCTTCTCCCGGAACCTGTCAGGCCTATCCCGACGGTTTTCCAATCACCGGACTTGTAACGGAGATTCCCCCCTCATGTGAAGGGGGAAAGCCCATTTTTCCGTGATTGATACGAAAAATTGTCGCTCAGGACACGAACGGCAGGTCAAATGCCTTCAGAAGAGCCTTGGCTTCTTCGTCAGTCTTTGCCGTCGTCACAAAGATGATGTCCATACCACGGATGGCATCAACCCTGTCATAATCAATTTCCGGGAACACGATCTGCTCTTTCAGGCCCATGGCAAAGTTGCCACGGCCATCAAAGCCCTTGTTCGCCGGAAGACCGCGGAAGTCACGGATACGCGGCATGGCAATCGTCACCAGACGATCAAGGAACTCGTACATACGAGCCTTGCGCAGCGTCACCTTACAACCGATCGGCAACCCTTCACGAATACGGAAACCCGCAACAGCCTTGCGTGCCACAGTCTTGACAGGCTTCTGACCAGAGATCAGGGCCATTTCTTCAACAGCGGCATCCAGCTTTTTCTGGTCAGCAGCGGCTTCACCGACACCCATGTTCAAGACAATCTTCTCGAGCTTGGGAATCTGCATGTCACTCTTATACCCGAACTGCTCACGCAGCTTAGCGCGGAGCTTGTCCTGATATTCCTGCTGCAGACGGGGCAGAACGGCATTCTTGTTATCGCTCATCGTTCGCTCCTCAGCCTTCGATCACTTCGCCGGTCACCTTGGCGACACGAACCTTGCGACCATCTTCCAGAACACGGAAACCGACGCGGGTCGGCTTGCCACTCTTCGGGTCGATCAGCTTCAGATTGGACAGATGAACCGGCATCTCACGTTCGATGATGCCACCACCCTCGCCCATGCGGTTCGGCTTGCTGTGACGCTTGGCAACAGCCACGCCACGCACGATAGCCTTCTCCACCTTCGGCAGAACGGAAAGGACCTCCCCACGCACACCGCGGGAACGCCCTGTCAGGACCAGAACCTGATCGCCTTTTTTGATACGTGCAGCCATTACAGCACCTCCGGAGCCAGGGAGATGATCTTCATGAACTTGCGGGCACGCAGCTCACGAACAACCGGGCCAAAGATACGCGTACCAATCGGCTCCTGCTGCTTGTTCAGCAGGACGGCAGCATTCCGGTCAAAACGGATGGCAGAACCATCAGCACGACGCACCGGGTAAGAGGTACGGACGATAACGGCCTGATGCACCTCACCCTTCTTCACCTTACCACGGGGGATCGCTTCCTTGACGGATACGACAATGATGTCGCCGACCGAGGCAGTCTTCCTCTTGGAGCCACCCAGCACTTTGATGCACTGCACCCGACGTGCGCCGGAGTTGTCAGCCACGTCAAGGTTGGTCTCGGGATGAATCATGTGTCTACCCCCTTATGCGCCGACAGAAGTCGGGGCTGCACCAGCAACATCGACTCCATTGCGGGAAACGACCGTCCACGTCTTACGCTTGGAGAGCGGTGCACATTCGACAATGCGGACCACATCGCCAACCTTGCATGCATTGGCATCATCATGCGCAGCATACTTCTTGGAACGGCGGATAAACTTCTTGTAGAGCGGGTGCATCACACGACGGTCAACAAGAACGGTAACCGTCTTGTCCATCTTGTCGCTTGTCACTCGCCCTGTCAGGACGCGCCTGGGCATCGTCCGTCTCCTCTCAGGACTTGGCGGCGGACGTTTTTGCGCCCGCACGGTTCTTCGACTGGGTCAGCAGCGTCTTGATACGGGCGACAGCACGACGCACGATCTTGACACGGCTGGTGTTCTCGGACTGGCCTGTGGCCGCAGAGAAACGCTGGTTGATCTGCTCACGCTTCAGATCCAGCAGGAGAGCCTTAAGCTCATCCTCGCTCTTCGTGCGCAGCTCGGCAACCTTATAGGTCGTCTCAGCCATTCTCAAGCCTCCCCGATACGCTGAATGAACTTGGTCTTGATCGGCAGCTTCGCAGCAGCCAGACTCAGGGCCAAGCGGGCAACCTCCGGCGGAACCCCTTCAATCTCGAAGAGGATACGGCCCGGTTTCACACGGGCTGCCCAGTATTCGGGGTTACCTTTACCGGAACCCATACGCACTTCTGCAGGCTTTGTCGAGACCGGAGTATCCGGAAAAATCCGAATCCAGACACGACCAGCACGCTTCATGGCGCGCGTAATGGCACGACGGGAGGCCTCGATCTGACGAGCCGTGATACGCTCCGGCTCCAGAGCCTTCAGGCCATACGCACCGAAATTCAGCTGCGTACCGCCCTTGGCCATCCCATGAATACGGCCCTTGTGGGCCTTACGAAACTTTGTCCGCTTTGGAGAAAGCATGATTTTCTATCCTCACATCAAGCACCTCGGATAAAAGACGGGGGAAACCCCCGCCCCTTAACGCTGAGGAGCCTGCTCCGCAGCACGACGGTCCTGGGCCATCGGGTCGTGAGCCAGGATCTCACCCTTGAAGATCCAGACCTTCACGCCGCAGGAACCGTAAGTGGTGTGCGCTGTGGAAGTCCCATAATCAATGTCGGCACGCAGTGTATGCAGCGGTACACGACCCTCGCGATACTGCTCGTCACGAGCAATCTCGGCACCACCAAGACGTCCGCTGCAGGTCACGCGGATACCCTGGGCACCCAGACGCATGGCGGACTGGATGGAACGCTTCATGGCCCGACGGAAGGCAACACGACGCTCCAGCTGCTGGGCGATGTTGTCCGCCACCAGAGTCGCATCGATTTCCGGCTTGCGGATCTCGACGATGTTCAGGGCGACATCAGCCTTGGCCATGGCACTGAGAGTCTTGCGCAGAGCATCAATGTCCTGACCCTTCTTGCCGATGATGACACCGGGACGTGCCGCATAAATCGTCACGCGAGGCTTCTTGGCCGGACGCTCAATGACCACACGGGAAACACCGGCACCAGAAAGCTTCTTGCGCAGGAAAGCACGCAGCTTCAGGTCCTCATGCAGCAGGCGGGCATAGTCCCCACCGGCATACCAGCGGCTGTCCCATGTACGATTGACACCGAGCCGAAGCCCGATCGGATTAACCTTATGTCCCATAGATCAGGCTGCCTTCTGCTCTTTGGAGTTCTTGCCAGCCTTCGGAGCTTCTTCAGCTTCGGCACGCTCGGCAACAACAATCTTCAGGTGACTGAAAAACTTCTCAACACGAGCAGAACGGCCACGGCCACGTGCATGGAAGCGTTTCATCACGATGGACTTGCCGACCTCAGCAGTCTTCACCACCAGCTTGTCAACATCGAGCTGGTGATTGTTCTCTGCATTGGCCACGGCACTCTCAAGAGCCTTCTTGACCTGCTGTGCAATGCGGCGACGTGAGAACGTCAGCGCAGCAATGGCCTTGCCAGCCGGCTGGTTGCGGATCGTGGCGGCAACCAGGTTCAGCTTGCGCGGGCTGACACGGATGTTGCGGGCAACAGCCTGTGCCTCTGTATCAGCCAGGGTACGGATATACTTAGGCTTACTCATGCTCAGCCTCGCTTCGACTTCTTATCGGAACCATGACCGGTATAAGTACGGGTGGGTGAGAACTCACCGAACTTATGACCAACCATGTGCTCCGTAACCTGCACAGGCAGGAACTTCTGACCATTATAGACGCCGAACGTCAGCCCGACGAACTGCGGCAGGATGGTGGAACGACGGGACCAGATCTTGATCACCTCATTCCGACCCGATGCACGGGCCTTCTCAGCCTTGCCAAACAGATACCCGTCGACGAACGGGCCTTTCCAGACGGAACGTGCCATCTTCTATGCCCCTCTCTTACTTGCCGGTTTTACGACGACGGATAATCAGGCTGTCCGTCTTCTTGTTGGTACGGGTCTTGTAGCCCTTGGTCGGCACACCCCACGGCGTGACAGGATGACGGCCACCGGAGGTACGGCCCTCACCACCACCATGCGGATGGTCAACAGGGTTCATGACCACACCACGGTTGTGCGGACGACGACCCATCCAGCGACGGCGACCAGCCTTGCCGAAATGCTGGTTCATGTTGTCCGGGTTGGAAACCGCACCAACAGTAGCCATGCACTCGGCACGCACGATGCGCAGCTCACCGGACTGCAGCTTGATCTGTGCGTAGCCGGCATCCTTACCGACGAGCTGGGCATAGTTACCAGCAGAGCGGGCAAGCTTGCCGCCAGCACCGGGCTTCAGCTCGATGTTGTGGATGATCGTACCAACCGGCATGGAGGCCAGCGGCATGGCGTTACCCGGACGGACGTCAGCATGATGGGCAGCAACCACACGGTCACCTGCCTTCACACGCTGCGGAGCCAGAATGTAGGCCAGCTCACCATCCTCATAACGGACCAGTGCGATGAAGGCCGTACGGTTCGGGTCATATTCCAGACGTTCCACCGTGCCGACAACATCAAACTTGCGACGCTTGAAATCAACATAACGGTAGGACTGCTTGTGCCCGCCACCACGGAAACGCACGGTCGTACGCCCGTAGTTGTTACGGCCACCAGTCTTGTTCTTGCCTTCCGTAAGCTGCTTGACGGGCTTGCCCTTCCAGAGCTCGCTCCGGTCAATCAGCACGGTACCACGAGTGCTTGGTGTCGTGGGATTAAAGTGCTTCAATGCCATGGTATCTTACCCCGCGCCTCAACCAAGCTTCGCTGTGAGGTCAATGGACTGACCCTCAGCAAGCTGGACATAAGCCTTCTTGATGTCAGAACGGCGACCTGGACGACCCTTGACACGCTTTGTCTTGCCCTTCTGGATCAGGGTGCTGACAGCAGCAACCTTCACGTTGAAAAGCTTCTCGACAGCGACCTTGATCTGCGGCTTCGTTGCTTCCAGAGCCACCTTGAACACAACCTGGTTCTTTTCGGAAACCATGGTTGCCTTTTCAGTGATCAGCGGTGCACGCAGCACATCAAACAGAGCTTCCTGAGACAGGCCAGCAGCCGCCTTGCGTGCATTCAGAACTGTTTTCGTTGTCATGCCAGACGCTCCTTGAGACCCTCAAGAGCGGCCTGGGTGATCACCAGAACATCATGCTTGAGAATATCGTAAACATTGGCCCCGATCGTGGGCAGGAGATCGATCTTCGGCAGGTTGGCGATCGCACGGGCAAACGGCTGGTCAGCCACCTGGTCCACGATCAGAGCAGAAGAGCAGCCGAGAGCCTTCAGACGAACTGCAGCATCACGGGTCTTCTCAACGCCAGCCAGATCCTTCAGGATGATCAGCTTGCCTTCAGCGGCCTTCTGAGACACGGCAGAACGCAGCCCAAGACGGCGCACCTTCTTCGGAAGGTCAAAGCCATGATCACGGACGACCGGACCATGCACGACGCCACCAGTACGGAACTGGGGAGCTCTCAGAGACCCCTGACGGGCAGAGCCTGTCCCCTTCTGGCGGTAAGGCTTCTTGGTCGTACCGGAGACGACCCCCCTGCCCAGTGTTGCATGTGTCCCGGCGCGACGCTTGGCGAGCTGCCAGTTGACGACGCGGGCCATGATGTCTTTGCGGGGAACAATCCCGAAAATCTCTTTCGGCAGTGCGACTTTGCCGTCACTTCCGTTTTCGAGGGTTTTGATATCGTATTCCATATCCCTCACCCGGCGGCCTCAACGGTCGCTGCCGGATAGGGCGCGTCCGCATTACGGGCCTTCTTGATTGCATCGCGAACCAGAACAACACTGTTCTTGGCACCTGGGATGGCACCGCGCACCATGATCAGGTTACGCTCTTCATCCACAGCGGCAATTTCGAGGTTTTGTGTTGTCACACGCTTGTCACCAAGGTGACCAGCCATCTTCTTGCCCTTGAAGACCTTGCCAGGATCCTGACGCTGACCTGTAGAGCCGTGAGAACGGTGACTGATGGACACACCGTGTGTGGCTTCAAGCCCGGCAAAGTTGTGGCGTTTCATGACACCAGCAAAACCTTTACCCTTGCTGCGGCCTGTGACGTCCACCTTCTGACCAACCACGAAATGGGCGGCAGAAAGCTTTGTCCCCGGCTCCAGCACGGCATCCTCTGCCACGCGGAACTCGGCCAGCTTCTTCTTCGGCTCAACCTTCACACGGGCAAAATGCCCACGGTTCGCTTTCGTGACGTGCTTGGCCTTTGCAGCCCCCATACCGAGCTGGACAGCCGTATAGCCATCACGCTCCTGTGTACGGGCATCCACAACCTCAACATTGTCAAGGTGCAGCACCGTCACCGGCACATGTGTGCCGTCTTCTTTAAAGAGCCGGGTCATCCCCAGCTTTTTTGCAATCAATCCGGTACGCATCGTCTGGACCTTAGAGTTTAATCTCGACATCTACGCCAGCGGCGAGATCGAGCTTCATGAGGGCGTCCACGGTCTGCGGGGTCGGCTCGACAATGTCGAGCAGCCGGCGGTGAGTTCTCATCTCGAACTGCTCGCGGCTCTTCTTATCCACATGCGGTGAACGATTCACAGTAAACCGGGCAATATGCGTCGGCAGGGGGATGGGACCCCGAACCCGCGCACCCGTACGCTTCGCCGTATTGACGATCTCTTTCGTGCTGTTGTCCAGCACGCGATGATCATACGCTTTGAGGCGAATGCGGATGTTCTGGTCGTCCATGATTTCACTTCATCCTTAATAAACCGGATGCCGTCCTACTGCATTTCTTTCAGAAATGGAACCCCGGCCGAGAAAAATCGACCGGGGCACCAGATTCCGAAGTCGGCAGGGACTTAGGCGGTGATGGAAGCCACCACGCCGGCACCCACTGTACGGCCACCTTCACGAATAGCGAAGCGGAGACCTTCGTCCATGGCGATCGGAGCGATCAGCTCGACATCCATGGTAGCGTTATCACCCGGCATCACCATCTCGGTGCCTTCCGGCAGAGTCACCACACCGGTCACGTCCGTCGTACGGAAGTAGAACTGCGGACGGTAGTTGGTGAAGAACGGCGTATGGCGGCCACCCTCTTCCTTCGTCAGGATGTAGGCCTCAGCCTTGAACTTGCTGTGCGGGGTGATGGTGCCCGGCTTTGCCAGAACCTGACCACGCTCAACATCTTCACGCTTCGTACCACGCAGCAGGGCACCGATGTTGTCACCGGCTTCACCGCGATCCAGCAGCTTACGGAACATTTCGACGCCCGTAACTGTCGTCTTGACGGTAGCGCGCAGACCAACGATCTCGACTTCGTCACCAACATTGACTTCACCGCGCTCGACACGGCCGGTCACGACCGTACCACGACCGGAGATGGAGAACACGTCTTCAATCGGCATCAGGAACGGACGGTCAACCGGACGCTCCGGCTGCGGGATATAGCTGTCAACAGCCTTCATCAGCTCAAGGATGGCTTCCTTGCCCTGTGCCGGGTTGCCATCTTCCAGAACGGCAAGAGCGGAACCCTTGACGATGGGGATATCGTCGCCAGGGAAGTCGTAGGAGGACAGAAGCTCACGAACTTCCATCTCCACCAGCTCCAGCAGCTCCGGATCATCAACCTGGTCAACCTTGTTCAGGAAGACCACCAGAGCCGGCACACCGACCTGACGGGCGAGCAGGATGTGCTCACGGGTCTGCGGCATCGGACCATCAGCAGCGGACACGACCAGGATGGCACCATCCATCTGGGCGGCACCGGTGATCATGTTCTTCACATAGTCAGCGTGGCCGGGGCAGTCCACGTGAGCATAATGACGGTTTTCCGTCTCGTACTCAACGTGAGCCGTGGAAATCGTAATACCACGAGCGCGCTCTTCAGGAGCCTTGTCGATCTGATCGTAGGCACTGAAGGTTGCACCACCGGTCTCGGCCAGTGTCTTTGTGATTGCAGCCGTCAGCGTGGTCTTGCCATGGTCAACGTGACCAATCGTGCCGATGTTAACATGCGGCTTAGTACGCTCAAATTTAGCCTTTGCCATCGTCGCTCTCCAAAACCCTGACCCGGCAAGGGTCAGAGGTATGACTGAAACTTCATGCTGGCCACCCGGAAATTCGGTCAGTGGCCAGAAGCCCTATTACTGGTACTATTACCAGCGATAATGGCTGAATGCCTTGTTGGCTTCAGCCATACGATGCGTGTCTTCCCGTTTCTTGACGGCTGCGCCACGGTTGTTCACCGCGTCCATCAACTCATTGGAAAGACGGTCCTGCATGGTGTTCTCACCACGCTTGCGGGACGCCTCAATCAGCCAGCGGATAGCCAGTGCCTGACGGCGTTCTGCACGAACCTCTACCGGAACCTGATAGGTCGCACCACCAACACGGCGGGAACGGACCTCAACAGCCGGCTTCACATTATCCAGTGCCGAGTGGAACATGGCCACCGGGTCAGCAGAGGACCCGCCACGCTTGCGGAGCACTTCCAGTGCCCCATAAACGATACGTTCGGCAGTAGATTTCTTGCCATCATACATCAGCGCATTCATGAAGCGCGTAATGACGGCATCTCCGAATTTTGGATCGGGAAGGATCTCACGCTTTACAGCGCGATGACGGCGACTCATTCCAAATACCCCTTATTTCGGCCGCTTGGCGCCATACAGCGAACGGCGCTGACGGCGTTTTGCGATACCCTGCGTATCCAGCACACCACGAAGAATGTGGTAACGCACACCGGGAAGATCCTTCACGCGACCACCACGGATAAGAACGACACTATGCTCCTGGAGGTTATGCCCCTCACCCGGAATATAGCTCACCACCTCATACCCGTTGGTCAGGCGCACCTTAGCGACCTTACGCAGGGCGGAGTTCGGTTTCTTCGGCGTTACAGTATAGACACGTGTGCAAACACCACGCTTCTGCGGACATCCCTGCAGAGCAGGAACCTTGTTCCGCTTTGCGGCCGGCTCCCGGCCCTTTGCGATCAACTGGTTGATGGTCGGCATGCGCCCTTCCCAATCCTTGTCCATATGCTGGCGGGAGCAACTCCCACCACGACATTCCGTTCAAACCGACATGCGGCTGAACCGCCTGTCTTCGCACGATTGCACAGAAGAAAGGAAAGAATCTTCCCTCCTCCAAAGCTACTTGCCTCTGGACTTAACCTTTTTTTCTGAGAAACAAAAGTAGTGCCAGATGCTATTTTTTTATTCTGGGACGATTCCTTCACCTTAATAAGGGGGAACTGTCTAAGCCGCGGACCCTAAGTGGGGTTGGGCCGAGAGTCAAGTCTCCCTGCCTGCGCAGGGAGGCCTGACCAGCAGAATTTCCTTATTCTGCAGCGTCTTCCACCTCGGCCGTACCCTTGCCGAGCCGCACCGGAGACTGGTCTGCCGCAATATTGCGCAGACGCCGCATGGCACCGCCCGTCCCTGCCGGGATGAGACGACCCACGATCACGTTCTCCTTCAGGCCACCAAGCGTATCGATTCTGCCGGATGTGGCAGCATCGGTAAGCACCCGTGTGGTCTCCTGGAAGGAGGCCGCAGAAATGAAGGACTGCGTCTGCAGGGAGGCCTTGGTGATACCCTGAAGGATCGGCATGGCCTTGGCCGGCTCACGCCCCTGCTCCAGCAGTACCCTGTTGTCCCGCTCGAACTCGAGCCGGTCGACAGTCTCGCCGATGAGATAGGTGGAATCACCCGGCTCCAGCACCTCGACCTTCTGCAGCATCTGACGGACAATCACTTCGATGTGCTTGTCGTTGATCTTCACGCCCTGCAGACGGTAGACGTCCTGAATCTCATTGACCAGATAGTCGGACAGAGCCTCCATCCCCATGACCTTGAGAATATCATGCGGCACACGGGGACCATCCACAAGCGGATCACCCTTCTGGACAAAGTCACCTTCCTGCACGGAAATATGCTTGCCCTTCGGGATCAGGTAATCCGTCCGCTCACCCGTCTCATCGTTATGCACGATGACACAACGCTTGGACTTGTAGTCCTTTCCGAACTCGATGCGGCCATCACCTTCGGCAATGATCGCATGATCCTTCGGACGACGAGCCTCGAACAGTTCGGCCACACGTGGCAGACCACCGGTAATGTCACGAGTCTTGGACCCTTCACGCGGAATACGTGCCAGCACGTCACCAGCATGGACCACGGCTCCATTCTCCACGGACAGAATACTGTCAGGAGACAGGAAGTAACGGGCCTCATTGCCATTGGCCAGACGGACCACGTTACCAGCCGCATCCTTCAGCTGGAGGCGAGGACGCAGGTCCACACCCTTGGTCGCCTGCTTGTAGTCCACGACAACGCGTGAGGTCAGACCGGTCACCTCGTCAACCCGTTCAACCAGCGTGATGCTGTCGATCAGGTCCTGATATTCGACCGTACCGGCCTGCTCGGTGATGATCGGCAGTGTGTACGGATCCCACTCTGCCATCTTGTCACCACGCTTGACCTCCTGCCCTTCGGACACCATCAGGCGGGCACCATAAGGCACGCGGTAACGGGCCTTCTCCGCACCAGTCTCGTCAATGAGCAGAATCTCACAGTTCCTGGACATGACCACAGGGACATTCTGGGAGTTCTGGACGACGTTGCGGTTACGGATGGTCACCTTGCCGTCACGGAAGGCCTCGACCATGGACTGCTCAGCACCACGGGTCGCCGCACCACCGATATGGAAGGTACGCATCGTCAGCTGCGTGCCCGGCTCACCGATGGACTGGGCAGCAATCACGCCGACAGCTTCACCGATATTGACCGGCGTACCACGGGCCAGATCACGGCCATAGCAGTGGGCGCAGATGCCGGCCTTGCTGTCACAGGTCAGGACGGAACGGATTTCAACCGCTTCAATCCCCGCCCCTTCGAGCATTTCGACATCAGCCTCATCCAGAAGACGATTCCGGGGAAGCAGCTTCTCACCTGTCATCGGATGGAAGACATCATGAGACAGTGTCCGCCCCAGAGCACGCTCGGCAAGGGAGGCCACAACTTCACCACTGTCCGTCACGGCACGAACAACCAGACCACGCTCACTGCCACAGTCGATCTCGGTGATGATGCAGTCCTGCGCCACATCAACGAGACGACGTGTCAGATAACCGGAGTTGGCGGTCTTCAGAGCCGTATCGGCCAGACCCTTACGGGCACCGTGGCTGGACGTGAAGTAATCGAGAACCGACAGGCCTTCCTTGAAGTTGGCCACGATCGGCTGTTCAATGATCTCACCGGACGGCTTCACCATCAGCCCACGCATACCGGCCAGCTGCTTCATCTGGGCCGGTGACCCACGGGCCCCGGAGTGGCTCATCATCCAGACAGAGTTTGTCGGCTTACCCGGTACCTGCTTGGAAATCTCCTTGAGCATGGCCGCCTGCACTTCATCCGTACAGCGGGACCAGGCATCCACCACCTTGTTATAACGCTCGCCAGCCGTGATCAGACCTTCCTGATACTGCTGCTCGAACTCCTTGACCTCTTCCGTGGTCTTGTTCACCAGCGTGGTCTTTTCGGCCGGAACGATCATGTCGTCCTTGCCGAAGGAGATACCGGCACGGGCTGCATGACGGAAACCCAGAGCCATGAGACGATCACAGAAAATGACGGCCTCTTTCTGTCCGCAGTGACGATACACGGTATCAATCACGTCAGATACCAGCTTCTTCGTCAGCTGACGGTTGATCAGGCTGAACGGAATGGCCGGGTGCTTCGGCAGGATCTGGGCGATCAGGGCGCGGCCCGGTGTCGTCAGGATTGTCTGACGGACCGGCTTGCCGTCCTCATCCTGGGCATCCAGACGCAGACGGATCTTGTCATGGAGCTTCAGGGCGTTGGACAGCAGGGCAGCCTCGATCTCCGCAACCGTGGCATAGGCAGGCGGAGCCGCCTTGATGACCTTGCCATCCCTGATCTCGGCTTCATCCGGCGTAAGGCGGTATTCAGGCACCTCAAGGCTCAAATAGTACAGACCAAGCACGATATCCTGGGAAGGCACGATGATCGGCTTGCCGTTGGCCGGGCTGAGGATGTTGTTGGTGGACATCATCAGCACACGGGCTTCCAGCTGGGCTTCCAGTGAAAGCGGCACATGCACGGCCATCTGGTCACCGTCAAAGTCCGCATTGAAGGCGGTGCAGACCAGGGGATGCAGCTGGATGGCCTTGCCTTCCACGAGGCTCGGCTCAAACGCCTGAATGCCCAGACGGTGCAGGGTCGGCGCACGGTTCAGCATCACCGGATGCTCACGGATGACCTCTTCGAGGATATCCCAGACTTCCGGACGCTCTTTCTCGACCATCCGCTTTGCAGCCTTGATGGTCGTGGCGTGACCGTACTTCTCCAGCTTGGAATAGATGAACGGCTTGAACAGCTCCAGTGCCATCTTCTTGGGAAGACCGCACTGGTGCAGTTTCAGCTCCGGCCCCACCACGATCACGGAACGGCCGGAATAGTCCACGCGCTTGCCGAGCAGGTTCTGACGGAAGCGGCCCTGCTTCCCCTTCAGCATGTCGGACAGGGACTTCAGCGGACGCTTGTTGGCCCCGGTGATGGCACGGCCACGACGACCATTGTCGAACAGCGCATCAACAGCTTCCTGCAGCATGCGCTTTTCATTACGGACGATGATGTCCGGCGCACGCAGCTCGATCAGCCGCTTCAGACGGTTGTTACGGTTGATGACACGGCGGTACAGGTCATTTAGGTCGGACGTGGCGAAACGCCCGCCATCCAGCGGCACGAGCGGACGCAGTTCCGGCGGAATCACGGGCACGATGTCCATGATCATCCATTCCGGACGGGCACCGCTCTCCACGAAGGATTCGACCATCTTGAGACGCTTGACCAGCTTCTTGCGGGCCGCTTCGGACGTGGCCTTGCGCAGTTTCTTGCGCATGACCGTCTTTTCCGAATCGCCTTCCATCACCTCGGCGTCATAGTCGAACGGGTCCGGCTCGCCACGCTCACGGGCGGCACGGCTCAGCTCGGCTTCCTGTGCATTCGGCAGACCCCAGTCATAGCTGGACAGCGCACGCTTGATCGCCTCGGCACCGATGCCAACATCCAGACCGTCATCAGCGAATTCATCCATCAGCTCTTCGCAGCGGATTTCATCCAGCAGATACTGGTCACGACGCTTGCCGTGCTTGTAGGATTCAACCTGATCGGATTCACAGACACCCTTATCGAGCACCAGGAACTTCTCGAAATACAGGACCGGCTCAACATCCTTGAGCGGCAGGTCCAGCATCGTGGCGATACGGCTCGGCAGGGACTTCAGGAACCAGATGTGAGCGACCGGTGAAGCGAGGTCGATATGGCCCATCCGCTCACGGCGGACCTTGGCCAGTGTCACCTCGACACCGCACTTCTCACAGACGATCCCACGGAACTTCATCCGCTTGTACTTGCCGCAGAGGCACTCATAATCCTTGGTCGGCCCGAAAATGCGGGCACAGAACAGCCCGTCACGCTCCGGCTTGAAGGTACGATAGTTGATCGTTTCCGGTTTTTTGATCTCGCCATAAGACCATGACCGGATCTGCTCGCTGGAAGCGAGCTGGATACGGATCTGGTCAAATGTGCCTGACTGACCAGACTGACCGAGAATCTTCATGAGTTCGTTCATTTGCCGAAACCCCACTGTGCCGGGCGGCGTCCCGCCGGCACGTTAAACATGAACAATGAAGAAGAAGCGGAAAGCACTGCCCTCACAGCCCTCCCTGCTCAAGTTCGACATTCAGACCAAGCGACTTCAGTTCCTTCACCAGAACGTTGAAGCTCTCTGGAATACCAGCTTCAAAGTCGTCCTGCTCACGAACGATCGCCTCATAGACCTTCGTACGGCCGGACACATCGTCCGACTTCACCGTCAGCATTTCCTGAAGCGTGTAGGCCGCACCGTAAGCCTCCAGTGCCCAGACCTCCATCTCACCGAAACGCTGACCACCGAACTGCGCCTTACCACCGAGCGGCTGCTGGGTAACCAGCGAGTAAGGACCGATCGAGCGGGCATGAATCTTATCATCGACAAGGTGATGCAGCTTCAGCATGTAGATGTAGCCCACCGTGGACTGACGCTCGAACTTCTCGCCCGTACGCCCGTCAATCAGCTGGGACTGACCACTCTCACTGACACCGGCCTTCTTCAGCATTTCCTCAATGTCGGGAATGGAAGCACCATCAAACACCGGCGTTGCGATCGGCACGCCCTTGCGCAGATTGTTGGCCAGTTCGATCAGCTGGTCATTGTCCATCGTGGCAATATCTTCATTGAAGATCCTGTCACCATAAACATCCTTCAGACGGTCCAGCAGCTCCTGACGACGCTCACCCGTGCGCTGGTACTCGTCGACCATCGCACCGATGCTCTGACCGATATTGGCACAGGCCCAGCCGAGATGCGTCTCCAGAATCTGACCCACGTTCATGCGGGACGGCACGCCCAGAGGATTCAGCAGCAGGTCAACCGGCTGACCATTCTCGAGGAACGGCATGTCCTCAACAGGGACGACACGGGAGACCACACCCTTGTTGCCATGACGGCCGGCCATCTTGTCACCCGGCTGAAGCTTGCGCTTCACGGCAATGAAGACCTTGACCATCTTCATCACACCCGGCGGCAGCTCGTCACCACGCTGGAGTTTCTCGACCTTGTTGTCGAAGCGGTTGTTGATCCGCTTGATGGCCCCATCGAACTCACGGCACAGCGTTTCCAGCTCGGCCATGACGGCCACGTCTGCCACCGGAATGTTGCGCCACGTCACACGGGGATGCTCACCCAGCAGCTCGGCCGTGATCGGCGTACCGGCACGCACGCCCTTGAAGCCTGCGGCAGCTTCCTGTCCGATCAGACGCTCCTTGAGACGGTTGTAGAAACTGCGTTCCTGAATGGCACGCTCGTCATCACGGTCCTTGGCCAGACGCTCGATCTCGGAGCGTTCGATCGCCATGGCACGCTCGTCCTTGTCCACACCACGACGGGAGAAGACACGAACATCAACCACCGTCCCGCTCGTACCCGGGGGCAGCTTGAGGGAGGTGTCACGCACGTCAGAGGCTTTTTCACCGAAGATGGCACGCAGAAGCTTTTCTTCCGGCGTCATCGGGCTTTCGCCCTTCGGTGTGACCTTGCCGATCAGGATGTCACCCGGATTGACCTCGGCACCGACATAGACAATGCCTGCCTCATCGAGGTTGCGCAGAGCTTCTTCACCGACATTCGGAATGTCACGGGTGATTTCTTCCTGGCCCAGCTTGGTATCACGGGCCATGACCTCGAACTCTTCAATATGGATTGAAGTGAAGATGTCATCCCGGGCGATACGCTCAGAGATCAGGATGGAGTCCTCGAAGTTGTACCCGTTCCACGGCACGAAGGCCACGAGCACATTACGGCCCAGAGCCAGCTCACCGAGTTCAGTGGACGGACCATCAGCGATGATGTCGCCGGCAGCGACCAGATCACCAACCTTCACCAGCGGACGCTGGTTGAGGCAGGTGGACTGGTTGGACCGCATGTATTTGCGCAGACGGTAAATGTCGACACCCTGGGTCGCCCCCTGCTCGTCCGTGGCACGGATCACGATACGGGCACCATCCAGCTGGTCCACCACACCGCCACGTTTGGCAATGATGGTCGCACCAGAGTCATGCGCCACGGGGCCTTCCATGCCGGTACCAACCAGAGGCGCATCAGCCCGCACCAGCGGCACGGCCTGACGCTGCATGTTGGACCCCATCAGCGCACGGTTGGCGTCATCGTTTTCCAGGAACGGAATGAGCGCGGCCGCCACGGAAACGAGCTGCTTCGGCGAGACGTCACAGGCAGTCACCTGCTCCGGCGGCACGAGACGGAAGTCACCGGTCTGACGAACGGCAACCAGCTCATCCGTCAGGCGGTTGTCACTCTGCTTGGCATCAGCCTGCGCCACCAGAAGACGCTCTTCCTCCATGGCGGACAGATACTTCCAGCCATCCTGGAAGACACCATCCTTTACCAGACGGTAGGGAGTCTCGATGAAGCCGTACTTGTTGACCTTGGCGTAGGTGGCCAGAGAATTGATCAGACCGATGTTCGGCCCTTCCGGCGTCTCGATCGGGCAGATACGGCCATAATGGGTCGGATGAACGTCACGGACTTCGAAGCCGGCACGCTCACGGGTCAGGCCGCCCGGACCAAGCGCGGACAGACGACGCTTGTGTGTCACCTCGGAGAGCGGGTTGGTCTGGTCCATGAACTGGCTGAGCTGGGATGACCCGAAGAACTCGCGTACGGCAGCAGCGGCAGGCTTGGCGTTGATCAGGTCATGCGGCATGACCGTGTCAATATCGACAGACCCCATGCGCTCACGGATGGCACGCTCCATGCGCAGCAGACCAATACGGTACTGGTTCTCCATCAGCTCGCCCACGGAGCGGACACGACGGTTGCCAAGGTTGTCAATGTCATCGACCTGGCCACGACCGTCCTTGAGGTCGCACAGAATCTTGACCGTCCGCAGGATATCTTCCTTGCGCAGCGTCCGCAGCGTGTCGGGAACATCCACATCAAGGCGCATGTTCATCTTCACACGGCCAACGGCAGACAGGTCATAACGGTCCTGAGAGAAGAACAGGCCACGCAGCATGGCTTCTGCCGTCTCACGGGTTGGCGGCTCACCGGGGCGCATGATGCGGTAAATGTCGATCAAGGCCTCTTCCCGTGTGGTGTTCTTGTCCGCCATCAGGGTATTGCGGATCCACGGGCCATGCGTGCCGTCAACGGCCAGAAGCGGAAGCTCCTTCAGCCCCAGCTCTTCCAGCTCGGCCAGCTTGTCTTCCGTCAGCTCTTCGCCAGCCTCGGCGTAGATTTCGCCGGTCTTCTCATTGACGAGGTCATGAGCGACGAAACGGCCAAGAATGTCCAGACGGCCAACCTGCACGACACGGGTCTTCTCGGCGATCTTGCGGACGACACGGGCCGTCAGCTTGGTCTCGGCATCGGCAATGACCTCGCCCGTATCCGCATCGACCAGCGGGCTGAGCAGCTTCAGACCACGGAAGGCATCCGGCTCGAACGGACGTGCCCATTCACTACCCATGCGGGTGAACGGTACGACCTCATAGAAGGTGGAGAGGATTTCATCCTCATCCATGCCGGTGACTTCAAGGGCGTCAACATCCCCACCCTCAGCCAGCTTGGCTTCACGGGCCTTGAGATAGTTCTCGCCTTCAAGTGCATAGAGCAGCGTGGTGACCGGCAGCTTGCGCTTGCGGTCGATACGGACATGAATGATGTCCTTGGCATCGAACTCGAAATCCAGCCAGGAACCACGATAAGGAATGATGCGGGCAGCGAAGAGGTACTTCCCGGAGGAATGTGTCTTGCCCTTGTCATGATCGAAGAACACGCCGGGACTGCGATGCATCTGGGAGACGATGACACGCTCCGTCCCGTTGATGATGAAGGTCCCGTTATCCGTCATGAGCGGCATGTCGCCCATATAGACCGGCTGCTCCTTCAGGTCATGAATGGAGCGGGTCCCCGTATCCTCGTCAATATCCCATGTCGTCAGGCGCAGGATGACCTTCAGCGGAGCTGCATAGGTCAGACCACGCTGAATGCATTCCTCAACGTCATATTTCGGTTCTTCGAATTCATAATGCTGGAAATCCAGCCGACCACGGCCAGCAAAATCATGAATCGGAAAAACTGAACGGAACACCTCCTGAAGGCCAGCCGGCTCGCGACTGTCCGGGCGAACATTCATCTGCAGGAAAGCTTCGTAAGAAGCCCGCTGCACGTCAATCAAATTAGGCATCGGCGCAATCTCGGGAATGCGCCCGAAACTCTTGCGGATCCTCTTACGCCCTGTGAACGATTTTGTGATCGCCATCTTATCCTGCCTCTGAACCAGACCTTCAAGTCGTCCGCTATATGACCATCCCATTACCCCATGGAATATCAGACGACTTGAACGGCTGGTTTAATCCTGCCCGTGATGCGTGACGGAATGCCCTGTATAGACAATTTCCCTGTCAACGGCAAATGGGGCGGGCACCGCAAAGCACCCGCCCACTCGCTCCAACGGCCTCCCCGAAGGGCACCGCATGGATGAAGCTCTTACTTGATTTCGACTGTTGCGCCGTTTTCTTCCAGAGCCTTCTTGATCTTCTCGGCCTCGTCCTTCGTGGCGCCTTCCTTGATGGTCTTCGGTGCGCCTTCGACCAGGTCCTTGGCTTCCTTCAAGCCCAGACCCGTGATGCCACGGATTTCCTTGATGACGTTGATCTTCTTGTCACCAGCCTTGGCCAGAACGACGTCGAACTCTGTCTTCTCGGCAGCAGCTTCACCACCAGCAGCCGGAGCAGCAACAGCAGCAACCGGAGCAGCGGCGGAAACGCCCCACTTCTCTTCGAGCAGCTTGGACAGCTCAGCAGCTTCCAGAACGGTAAGAGCGGAGAGTTCGTCAACCAGTTTTGCCAGATCGGCCATGATAATATCCTCTAAGATGCGTAAATGTCAGGCGGCTTCGCTCATGCGGGCCACCCTGTTAATCAAGCGGCTTCCGTGTCGCCTGTTCTGGCATAGGCACCAAGAACGCGAGCAAGCTGCCCAGCCGGAGCCTGGGTGACGCCTGCAATGCGGGTTGCCGGGGTACTGATCATACCAACCAGCTTTGCACGCAGCTCGTCCAGAGATGGCAGGGATGCCAGTGCCTTGACGCTATCAGCCGTAAGGGTCTGATTGCCAAGGGCACCACCAAGTACCACCAGCTTGTCATTCTTCTTGGCGAACTCGACCAGCACCTTTGCCACGCCAACCGGCTCGTCCGACCAGGAAATGGCCGTCGGGCCTTTAAGCAGCGGCGCAATGCCGTCGAACTGGGTCCCATCCAGAGCACGGCTGACCAGCCGGTTCTTCGCAACCTTGTATGTCGCACCCACAGCGCGGATGTTACGACGCAGCTCTGTCGCATCAGCAACCGTCAGACCCAGATTCTGGGTGACGACAACCATGGACGTGCTGCCGAACACTTTGCTGAGGGACTCGACAAAGGCCCGTTTTTCCGTACGGTCCAAAACCTTGTCTCCTCGGTTAGTCCGATCATCTCGGACCAGGTTACCCATTAGGTCCCGCCCGCCATGCGGCATGACAGGACCCGCTCGCCTGTCCATGTGAGGAAGACCGCATCCGCACCCGAAAGGCTGCAATACGTTCCACCCGTCTCACGCCTGCGCCACTCAGGGCTTTAAGGAACAGCGTTCCACATGCGTTCTAGGACAGGAAAAGGAGCGGCAGGACCGCTCCCGCACCATTCCGGAGAATGGCGATTCCTTGATCTCGTCGATTAGCCTTCGAAGCTGGAGAGATCGATACGCACACCTACCCCCATTGTGGAGGAAAGGGAAGCTTTTTTCAGATAGGTCCCCTTCGCACCGGACGGACGGGCCTTCTGGAGGGCATCCACCAGAGCCTTCACGTTCTCGGCGAGCTGGGACTCGGAGAAGGAGGCCTTGCCGACGCCAGCATGGACGATACCGGCACGCTCTGCACGATACTCAACCTGACCGGACTTGGCAGCCTCGATGGCACCCTTGACGTCCATCGTCACGGTACCGAGACGGGGGTTCGGCATCAGGCCACGCGGACCAAGAATCTTACCCAGACGACCAACCAGAGCCATCATGTCCGGTGTGGCGATGCAGCGGTCGAATTCGATCTCGCCAGCCTGCACCTTCTCGGCCAGGTCTTCAGCACCGACAACCTCGGCACCAGCAGCCGCTGCTTCCTCGGCCTTCGGGCCACGGGCGAACACGCCGACACGCAGTGTCTTGCCTGTGCCGTGCGGTAGGGAGATCAGACCACGGACCATCTGGTCAGCATGACGGGGGTCAACACCCAGACCGATGGCGAATTCAACCGTCTCATCGAACTTGGCTGTTGCGTTGCCCTTCACCAGAGCCACAGCCTCGTTCAGGGAATACAGCTTGTCACCGTCAACCTTGGCACGCAGGGCAGCAATACGTTTGTTCTTGGCCATGTTCTCAGCCCTCCACCACATCAAGACCGATGGAACGGGCGGACCCAGCCAGCATACGCACGGCACCATCGATGTCGTTTGCGTTCATGTCCTGGAACTTCTTCTCAGCGATTTCACGCAGCTGGGAAGTCGTCACGGACCCGACGGACGAAGCACGCCCGACCGTCTGAGACCCCTTGGTGATCTTGGCAGCCTTCAGCAGGAAGTAGGTGTTCGGCGGTGTCTTCGTGATGAAGGTAAAGGTGCGGTCCGCATAGGCAGTGATCACGACCGGGATCGGCATGCCCGGCTCAAGACTCTGCGTCTTTGCGTTGAATTCCTTACAGAACTGCATGATGTTCAGACCGCGCTGACCCAGCGCCGGACCGACCGGCGGAGACGGGTTAGCCTTACCAGCCGGAATCTGCAGTTTGATGTAGCCAACTACTTTCTTGGCCATATCCGGGACTCCCTGATTTATAGTTCCCGAACCGTGGTTGAGACGGCAGGGATCATCCCCGCCTCCCACGTTCGACTGAGGGGGTGCCTAGACCATTCCCCCCGGACCGTCAAGAACGAATCAGGGGTGCGCCGGTACGGCCGCCCTGCCCGTCAGGTCACTTTCCGAAGCAGGCGGCTGAATCTCGGAGCCTTTCTGCTGCGTGCCCACCGGCACCTCACCGGCAGGACGGGCATGATGAAGCCCCTCATACTGTAGCGGCCCGATCGGATCGATGCTCCTGATGTCCGGCAGAAGCGTACTGGACCAGCCACCACCGAGGGCACGGATCAGCCTGACCGTGGACTGCACCTGCCTCGTCTGTGCCTGAACCTCCAGCAGACGGGCCTTCAGGGCGTCCTGCTGTGCCACCAGCGCATCCAGATAGTTCGTCAGCCCGCCAGTATAGAGGGCCATCGTCATGGCCTGCGTTCTCAGGGCGGCATCCACGGCCTGATGCTGCTGCAACTGTTCCTGATGATACAGGGCCGTCTGGCTCAGGCCATCCTCCACATCCTGGAAGGCTGCGAGAACCGTGGCCCGGTAGGCATCCACACGTTCCCGGTACTGTGACCAGGCCCGTTGCAGGGCCGCACGCCGCATCCCGCCCGTAAAGAGTGGTTCCACAGCCTGCACGGCCACCCGCCAGAACGCCTTGGAAATACTGGCCAGATCGAACCCGGCATCCTCAAATCCACCCGTCGCACTGATGGTGATATGTGGATAGAAAGCTGCCCTGGAGACCCCGATGGCCCGTGCAGCCGCAGCCATCTGCCGCTCGCTCATGGCCACATCCGGCCGCCGCTCCAGCAGGGTGGAGGGAATCCCTTCCCTGACCCGGACCGTATCAAAATGCAGCCGGAAATCCTTGACCGGCTGAATATGGAAGCTGGCAGGCACCATGTTCACCATGATGGCAATGGCGTGCTCCTGCACCTGACGGGTCGCCAATAGATAGCTCTGCGCCGCCTGGGCGGAGTACAGCTCATTCTCGGCACGGGACACGTCCAACCCCGCCCCGATGGCTCCCCCCTGCCGCAGCCTCGTGATCTCCACAGCGGTGCGGAAGTACCGGATGGAGTCATCATAAACGGCCAGCTGTGCATCAATCCCACGCAGTGCCATGTAATCTGACGCCAGCTCCGCCTGAAGGCTCAGCCTCGTCAGCGCATATTCAGCCGCCCCGGCCTGTGCCAGATTTTTCTGCATATGCGTCTGGTTACGGATGGCATCCCAGAAATCCGGCTCCCATGTCGCAGCCCCGCTATAGGCAACATTGGACTCATAAATGGGCGTGTTATTGGCACGCCGCAGAAAGAGCCGCCCTTCCGACTGCTTGTTCCGGCTCATCTGTGCACCACCGGCAAGCTGGGGATACAGCCGGCTTTCCGTCTCACGGGCAATGTCACGTTCCTGCGTGAAGACTTCCGCCGCTGCCTGAAGGTCCGGATTATAGCTGTTCAGCCGTTCTTCCAGCTCATCAAGCTGGGAGTCATGAAACACCTTCCACCACTCACCCCGCACGACGGCATCGGCAGGCCGGGCATTCCCCATGATGCCTTTGCCTTCCCACCCATCAGGATAAATGAAATGCGGCGTGTGATATCGTGGGGCGAGATCGCATGATGCCAGGAAAAAGGACAGTCCCCCTGCCAGCAGCGGCAGTTTCCGCCATAAGCCCGTCACCATCAGTACTGCCCCTGTTCCTGTCTGGCTGGTGTGGATGCAGGAGCCGCCCCTCCATCACCCGGCTTCGTCGGTTCGTCGGGCGTGCTGTCATCCGGCGGGGGCATGGCACCGACACGCCGCAGATCATTCGACGTCACGTTCGGGAGAGGCTTTTCCGCTTCCTTCGGCTTGACGTCATTATAGCCGCGGGTTGGCGTCACGACCCGGACTTCATCCCCATCCAGCATGTCTGCCGTCGGGTTGGCCACAATCTCGTCATGCGGGGACATGCCGGAGAGAACCTGCGTCGTCATGCCGAAATTCGTGCCAACCTGCACGGTCTCCAGCCTGATATGGTTATTAACGACCTTGGCCACCTGCATCCCCTGCGCCCGGAAGATGAGCGCACTGGTCGGCACGATCAGCACATCCGGGTCACCCGGTGCCTGAATATGGGCCGTGGCATAGGAATTGGGCCAGAGCAGCCCATCCGGATTGTCCAGAACAAGCTCGGTCGTCACGGTCCGGGTGGAGGCGTTAAAGGCATTTGCTGTTGCCAGAAAACGTGCCTTGAACACACGGCCCGGATACTGGGGCACGCTCAGCTCCGCACTGATGCGAGGGGAAATGACGCTGGCAAAATCCTGCGGCACGGACACGAACACACGTATCTTGTGTACATCCGCCACGGAAAAGAGTTCGGCGATGGCCCCCCGTGAATTGAGATTGCCCCCGGCAGCGTTCACGTAATCCCCGACATTGACCAGACGGGATGTCACGATCCCGTCAAAGGGGGCCACGATCCGCTTGAAGTTCTCCAGAGCCTCCACCCGCTCGACATCATGGGCGGCCGCATCAAGTTCGGCCTTCTGGGCGGCGGCGTTGGCAGCCTGCACGTCCACTTCCTGACGGGACACGGCCTGCGTCCCCCGCAGGGCCGTCCAGCGTTTCGTGGTGATCAGAGCCAGCTGATAGCGGGCATTGACGACCTCATAATGCGCCTTGGCCGCCGCATACTGGGCATCAATGCTCGGCGTGCTGACTTCTGCCAGAAGATCGCCCCGCTTCACATGCGCACCGTAGTCCTTGTACCACATCTTCACATAACCGGAGACCTGCGCATAGATCGGTGCCTCATACCAGGCAGCCAGGTTAGCAGGCAGGTCCACGTTCCGGGTTTTCGGTCCCGGCTGGGCCTTGATCAGCACGACACGGGCGATGGCACTGTCCTTCGTCTCCCGTTCCAGCTCCCCCCTATGAAGGGCACGCTGCACAAGCCCCAGCACGACCAGCCCTGCCAGCACGACCAGAAAGATGAGCAGCAGCAGGCGTCCCCTGCCACGGGCGGGAGGCTGGGTCTGACGGGTGGGAGGATTCATGAAGGTTCTCCTTCTGGAGTGGTCTGGTCACCCTTCGGCGCACCGCCATGGATCAGAGCAAAAACACAGGGAACGAACAGCAGCGTCGCCACCGTCGCCATCAGCAGCCCCCCGATGACCGCCTTGCCCAGTGGGGCATTGGAGGAATTGCTGACGGACATGGGGATCATGCCGATCATCATGGCAAGAGCCGTCATCAGCACGGGGCGGATGCGTTCAAACCCGGCTTCGGATGCGGCGAGGACAGCATTGCCATGCTCCTCCAGACGCTCCCTTGCAAAGGCCACGATCAGCACGGCATTGGCCGTGGCTGTCCCCATGCACATGATGGCTCCCGTCAGGGCCGGGACGGACAGGGTCGTATGGGTCAGGAACAGGCTCCATGAAATCCCGCCCAGGGCGGCAGGCAGGGCCATGACGATGACGAACGGGTCCAGCCATGACTGGAAATTCACGACGATGATCAGATAGACCAGCACGATGGACAGCAGCAGCCCGCCAATCAGCTGGATATAGGCATTGTTCATCGTCACGACCTGCCCCCGCATCACCATGCTGGAGCCATGAGGCAGTGCGGGCCTGGCTTTGTCCACCTCCCGCCCGACGGCACGGGACAGGGCACCAAGGTCGGTCCCCTCCGCCGCCACGTAAATGTCGAAAACCGGCATGATGTTGTAATGGGAGACCTCCGCAGGTGTGCCCGTCTGCACGATATGGCTGACACCTCCCAGAATCTGCATGGTCCCGTTCTGGGGATTTCCGTCTCCCTTGTCGAGCGGCATCTTCTCCAGATCATTGAGAGTCTGGAGATAGGTGGCAGGAGCCTGAACGTCGATCAGCTGGGATGTTCCCTGCGGGTTGAGATAGTAGGTCTGACCGACCTGGGAACTCCCCGAGAGGGTCGTCAGGACGTTATAGGCGATGTCTTTTTCGGTAATGCCCGTCCCCATAGCGAAGCTGCGATGGGCATTGATGAGCAGGGTCGGCTGCGTCATGGGCTGCTGGACGCTGACATCCACGGCACCGGGAATCTTCCGCAGACGCTGCGCCAGATGGACGGCAAAATCATAATTGTGCTGGAGATCACGCCCGACAATCTGCACGTCAATGGGGGACGGCAGGCCGAAATTGAGAATCTTGGCCGTCAGGTCACCCGGCTGGAAAGTGAAACCGATCCCCGGAAATGCCGTGCTGAGGGATTTCCGCAGCTTCCTGCGATAATCAGGGATCGGGCTTTCATCATCCTCCAGCTGGATGGTGACATCACAGTCCTGCGCCCCCGTCGTGGGCGAGGGCACCATCGCCTGATTCATCTGGCTCATCGGCAGGCCGCAGTTATTGACGATCAGCTTCACCTGACCGGGCAGGGTCTCCCGGATTTTCTTCTCGATCAGCCCGCTGAGCTTTGCACTTTCTTCAATACGGGTACCGACAGGTGCCCGGAAATGCATCTGCATCGTGCCGGACTTGATCTCCGAAAAGAAATCCTGCCCGACAAAGAAAAGAAGAAGAAGTGACGCCAGAGCACCCGACAGGAACAGGACGATGAATTTCGTCCGTATGGCCAGAACGGCCAGCAGGACATCATGATAGCCCTGCCGGAACCGCTCGAAATATGTCTCAAATGTTTCCTGGAACCTGCCGAAGACCCCTTTCTTCCGGCTGGCATGGTCGGGATGACGCTGCTTTTCCACCTGTGCTGCCAGCAGCCAGTTTGCCATTGTCGGCACGAGCGTTCTGGACAGGACAAAGGAAGCGATCATCGCAAAGATGATCGCTTCGGCCATCGGCATGAACAGCCAGCCCGCAACACCCGTCAGCTCGAAAAGAGGGAACCAGACGATACAGATGCAGGTGGTCGAAACGAAGGTCGGAATGACAATCTGGTTGGCCGCATCAATGATGGCATGTTCGAGTTCCTTGCCCATATGAAGGTGAGCGTCGATATTCTCGATCATCACCGTGGCATCATCCACGAGAATACCGACCGCCAGAGCCAGCCCGCCCAGCGTCATCACGTTGATGGACTGCCCCGCCAGACTGAGGCCGATCAGGGCTGAAAGCATGGCCAGCGGAATGGACACCGCCACGATCACGGTGGAACGCCACGACCCCAGAAAGAGCAGGACGGTCAGGCTGGTCAGGATGGCGGCAGTAATCATTTCCCGCACCACGTCGACCACAGATTCCTTCACGAAGCTGGAGGCATCCGTCAGGACGTCCATGCTCGTGCCGGGGGGAAGCGTCTTCTTGATGTCCGGCAGCAGCTTCTTGATTCCGCTCACCACATCCAGCGTCGAGGCATTGCCGCTCTTCAGAATGACGATCATCACGGCCTGCTTGCCCCGCACCAGCACGGCATTGGTCTGCGGCGGGCCACCCTTGTGCACCCACGCCACATCCCGCAGATAAATGACGGAATTGCCCACCTGCTTGATGGGCATGCGGTTGAAGGCCGCAATATCCATGGGGGCCGAATTGGTCCTCACCATGAAATCCATGGCCCCGACCTTCTGGTCACCGGCCGGCAACACGATGTTCTGCTTGTTCAGGGCCGTGGCGACATCAACGGCGGAAAGCCGGTGCGCCAGCAGCTTCACCGGGTCGATATCCACCATGATGTCCGCCGCCACGCCACCATAAGGGTTGGGAATGGCCGTCCCCGCCACGGAGACCAGCTCCGGCCGGATGAGGTTGGAAGCCATGTTGTAGACTTCCGAGGCGGACATGTTGGGATTGTTGACCTGGAGGGTCAGGACCGGGACAGACGAGGCATCCAGTGCCAGAATGAGCGGTGGCGTGGCCCCGGTGGGAAGCTGCTTGATGACGGTCTGGGAGACGGAGGTGATCTGCGTCTGGGCCACGCTGGCATCCGTTCCGGGCTGGAAGAAGACCTTGACGATCCCCCGCCCGTAATAGGAGCTGCTTTCAATATGTTCGATGTTGTTGACGGTCGCCGTCAGGGTCCGCTCATAATAATAGACGATACGGCCTGAGACTTCCTCCGGCATCAGCCCCGTATAGGACCAGACGACCGCCACGGTCGGAATCTTGATGTTGGGGAACACGTCCGTCGGCGTTCCCAGAATGGCCCTCACCCCGAAAATGAGGATCATGATGGACATGACAACGAACGTGTAGGGCCGCCGCAGGGCCGTCAGGACAATGGCATTCATGACGTCAGGCCACGCCCATCAGACCGGTATCCTCCCGACAGGACGGGTCCACCCCCATCCCCCAGTCCTGCGTGATGGGGTCTCGTCTCTGTCACAATGCCGCTGAGCAATCTGCCTCTCCACCTGGTCGGGCATGAGCCTGTCCGTCTCATGCCTCATGTCCGGATGGGGATTATACCGACACGGCCCGAAGAAAAAACGCTTTTCATCTGAAAAGATTTTTAAGAAGCACGGTTTCGCTACGCACGTTTTACTTTGCGCCACCCTCCCGGCCTCAGGAGCCGCTGTAACTTTCTTTCAGGGATGGAAAGATCAGGCGGAATACCGTCCCGCTCTTTACCTCGCCTTCACAGTTTTCTTCAATCACGAGGCGGGCCTCATGCAGCCGGACAATGGCCGCCACGAGGCTCAGTCCCAGACCGCTGCCCGGAATGTGACGGCTCTTGTCCGCCCGGTAAAAGCGGCTCATCACGGCCTTGCGCTCTTCCACCGCAATGCCGACCCCCGTATCCCGCACCTCGAACCACGGTTCATCCAGCTCGTTGCAGCCCGCCCGCAAGGTCACGGAGCCGCCTTCTTCCGTGAATTTCAGGGCATTATCCAGCAGGTTGGCCAGCACTTCATTCAGAAGGTCCGCATCACCCCACAGTTCCACAGGCCCCTCATGCGGCACGACGGAAAGGATCAGCCCCTGTGTCTCCGCATTCGGCTCATAGAGGTCCGCCATGTCGGCAATCAGCGGCATGATGTCCATGCGCCTGAACCCCGCCCGCCTCTGACCGTTCTCAATCTCGCCAATCCGCAGCAGGGCCGTGATGACGGAAAAGCACTGCTCAAGGTCCCTCCGGCACAGATTCATGGCCCGCTCGAACCGTTCACCTTCTTCCGGGGGAGCTGCCAGCGTCCGGGCGAGACCACTGACCCGGTCCAGCCGTGCCTGGACACGGGCCAGAGGCGTGCGGAGATCATGCGCAATGTCATTGCCCACATCCCGCATCTCGCCCATCAGCTGTTCCAGCCTGTCCAGCATCCGGTTGACCGACCCGGCCAGACGGTCAAGATCATCATACCCACGCCCGACAGGCAGACGCTCCCGCATCTGCCCCTTGACGATCTGCTCGATGGAATGATGCATCTTGCTGATGCGTCCCAGTGCCCGACGGCTGAGGATCATCCCGGCCGTCAGGGCAAACAGCACGACCGGCACCATGGAAAACAGGGCGCACTGCCGGGCAACACGCCGCAGCTCGTCCACCATGTGGCGGGACCGCCCCAGTACCAGAAGCCGGGTCTTGCCCGGCTGCATCCCCGGCACTTCCACCACCAGAAACCGCATGATCGTCACGGAATGATCCGGCAGGACAAAAGACAGGTTCTGCGTGGACTGGCTGGGCACCAGTCCGGCCGGCCAGGCCGTCATGTCTCCAGCTATGGGATGATGGTCCCTGTCAAACAGGGCTGCGGCATTCAGGAAAATGCGCAGCTCGCTCGTACTGCGTTCCTTCAGCCGGACTTCCAGATCGCCCGGAGCTTCCTGCATGAGAACGGACGCCGACCGGCGCAGCAGATCATTCGTGCGGAGCTGCTCATAGGCACTGATCTGCCCATAGAGGAGGACCAGCTCCAACAGCATCCCCAGCACCACGACACAGACCAGCCCCAGCGTCAGCCGGAATGCCGCCGTGCGGAACAGGTCACTCCGGGACACGCAGGCAGAACCCGGCACCACGGATGCTGTGAATCAGGGGCGTTTCCCCATCCCTGTCCACCTTGCGGCGCAGCTTGCCGATATGCACATCCACCAGATTGGTGCGGGGCACGAACCGGTAATTCCAGACATCTTCCAGCAGCATGGTACGGGTCAGCACCGTATTGGGACGGCGGACCATATATTCCAGCAGACGGAACTCCCGTGGCAGAAGGTCAATCTCCCGTCCGTCACGCCGCACCCGCCGTTCCAGCAGGTCCATTTCCAGAGGCCCCAGTTTCAGCATGGAGGTCCGGCCATAGATGGGGCGGCGCAGCAGGGCCTCCAGACGGGCGGCCAGTTCCTCCATGACGAAAGGCTTGGTCAGGTAATCATCACCCCCCGCCTTCAGGCCACTAATCCGATCATCCACCGCCGAAAGGGCGGACAGCACCAGAACCGGCACCGTCATGCCCTGCTCGCGCAGGGTCTCCAGTACGCTCAGCCCGTCCATTCCCGGCAGCATACGGTCCATCACCAGCAGGGCATACTCCCCCGTACGGGCCATCTCCAGCCCTTCCGTTCCTGTTGCTGCACGTGAAACCTCATAGCCCCGCCCGCACAGATCACCCACGATCTCTTCAGCAAGGCTGTCATCATCCTCAACCAGCAGGAGCTTCACGGGGCCCTGTTCTTCACTCTCTGTCAGGGCGTCACTGGGCCAGGGCTGCCGCTCCGTTTTCTTGATCTTCTTTTCTGCCGCCATCTCATAGCCTCTCTTCCGGCGGACATATTACCACGCCCGCCATCACGCACCAGCCCGCTCTGCCGCCGCCTGTCCTGCCGCCACACCGCTGGCCCAGGCCCATTGGAAGTTATAGCCCCCCAACCAGCCCGTCACGTCCACGGCCTCACCAACAACATACAGGCCCGGCACCGTACGGGCTTCCATCGTCCGGGAGGACAGGTCTCTCGTATCCACGCCGCCCCGCATGACTTCCGCCTTGGGGTAACCTTCCGTCCCGGTCGGCTTCAGCACCCAGTCACTGACCTGCGCCGCCAGAGCGCGCACGGCCTTTGCAGGCTGCTCGGCCAGCGGGCGATCATCCAGCTTTCCTGCCACCAGCACCTTCACCAGTCGGGCAGGCAGGGCGTCCAGCAGAGCCGGGGCATGTGCCCTGGGCCGCTGCTCACAGATGGTCCGCATGTCCTCATGAACATCCCGGCCCGGTGCCAGATTCAGGCGCAGGGCCTCCCTGCCTTCCCACCATGAGGATATCTGGAGGATGGCCGGACCGGACACGCCCCGATGGGTGAACACCATTCCCCCCGTAAAGACAGGTTTCTTCTGCCCCACCAGTGAAGCCGTGACCTGAAGGGACACACCGGCAAGCTCAGGCTGCGCATCCTCAATCCGGAAAGGCACAAGTGCCGGAGCCGGTGTCACGATCCGCAATCCGAACTGCCGGGCCATGCGCAGGGAAAAATCCGTTGCCCCCAGCCTGGGTATGGCCAGCCCGCCCGTGGCCAGGATGATGGAACGTGTCTGCACCGGCCCCCATGACGTGTCCAGCGTGAACACGTGACCGTCATGACTGATCCCACCCAATGAACAGCCGAGCTGGAACCGCACGCCCCCCGCCCGGCATTCCTCCTCCAGCATGGTGACGATCTGTCGGGCTGAGTCATCGCAGAAAAGCTGGCCCTCTTCTTTCTCATGCCAGCGGATGCGATGTTTTTCGACAAGAGAGAGAAAATCCTGTGGCCGGTACCGGGCAAGAGCAGACCGGCAGAAACGGGGATTTTCAGAACGGTAATGCGTCCAGTCAGCCTTCAGGTTGGTGAAATTGCAGCGTCCGCCACCTGAAATGAGTATCTTGCGCCCCGGCTGGTCCGCATGGTCCAGAAGAATGGTCCGTGTCCCCCACTGCCCCGCCGTGGCTGCCGCCATCATGCCCGCAGCCCCGGCCCCCATGACGGCCACGTCCCATATCGTCATGCCTGCACTGGCTCCCTCATACCCGTTCAGAAATCAAGATCAGCGTAATGGGGCGGGGGTTTCACGCCACTGACACGGTCACTCAGGAGATCACGGAAACAGGGACGGGACTTGATGCGGGCATACCAGTCCCTCACGCAGGGCGCGCGACGCCAGTCAATGTCCCCCAGAAAATCCAGTGCCGAAAAATGGGCCGCTGCGGCAAAATCAGCCGCCGTCAGGACCGGCCCGCCAAGCCATGTCCGTGTTTCGGCCAGATAACCGATATAATCCAGATGGAAACGCAGATTCTTGTAACCGGCCTGAAGGATTTTCCCGTCAGGATGCCCCTGCCCGAACAGACGCTTCTCGACCTTTTCCCCCAGAAGATTGACCATGACCTCCTGTTGGAAGAGCCGCTCAAACCAGTCCATCAGACGGCGGACTTCCACACGTTCGGCCAGATTCCGCCCCATGAGGGAGGTCTCCGGGTAGGCATCCTCCAGATATTCGGCAATCACCCGCCCCCCCGGCACGACCATGCCGTTGTCCTCCACCAGCACGGGAACCTCCCCGGCCGGGTTCAGCTCATGGAAACGCTCGTTCGGCTGCCACGTCTTTTCGATCATCAGCTCGAAAGGCAGCTTTTTCTCAGCCAGCATGAGCCGTACAAAACGCGATTGCGGAGACAAGGGTAAGTGATGCAGTATACGCATATGTCTTTCCTACGGCACTTTTGCACTAGGGAACAAGCAGCATTCCAGCCCATCCAGGCACAACCATGGTGACCTTAAATTCATGTCCATTACCTCGTTAACTCCCCAGCCCCTACATCCCTCAGATGCCCCAACAATACGAGCCCCCAATACGAATACCATGACCATTCGCGCTCGAGGCCGCTCCTTCCTTGCTCTTATCCTCTCTCCCGAACCACCCCTAAAGGACTGGTTGGCCAAACTAGATGAACATATAAAGCATGCCATTGACTTTTTTCATCAACAACCCATCATTCTGGATCTCAGCCTACTAAATGAAACAACCGAGGGCTTGGCCTCTTTCCAAGAGGAGTTGCGTCAGCGACACATCCATCTCATTGGCATCGAAGGCGGGAACAAACACTGGGAAGCTCTTGAAAAATGGGAATGGCCCCTCGAACTTCGTGGGGGGCGTCCACAGGGACCTATGAAAATACCGGAACACAATGGCCAAATACCTCCTTTACCCACCACCTCCCCCTTAACCGAATCACTCGTGATTGACCGTGTAGTAAGATCTGGCCAATCTATCCAACATTCTACTGGAGATGTTATTGTTCTAGGAGCCGTCTCATCTGGGGCTGAAGTAATTGCTGGAGGGTCTATCCATGTTTACGGGCCTCTACGTGGAAGGGCGATCGCCGGCATAAACGGGCATCCGCACGCACGCATCTATACTACAAGAATGGAGGCCGAACTTCTCGCCATTGATGGCTTTTACATGGTTCCCGAAGAAATGCCTAACGGCCCAATTGGACAAGCAGCGCAAATCTTCTTAGATAAGAACCACGTTAAGATCGTCCCCATCAAAATATGACCACCCTAAAACCTACTGGACGACATCAATCGACTTTTTCTTACTGGATATGCCTTATCAAACAATAAATACTCTTGTAAGATACGACGGACGGGGTTTCCTTTCCGAAGACCTCTATCGCCTATTACACCGTTATGACTCCAAGACCAATTTGGGCCGGCTTTAGGAAAGCTACAATTTCATGTCAAGAATCGTTGTTGTTACATCTGGTAAAGGGGGCGTTGGTAAAACCACGACGACGGCTGCCCTTGGTGCTGCCCTAGCACAAAATGGACAAAATGTGGTTGTCGTAGATTTTGATGTCGGGTTACGTAATCTTGACCTCATCATGGGCGTTGAACGTCGTGTCGTCTTTGATCTGATTAACGTCATCCAAGAGGAGGCGGCACTCCATCAAGCTTTAATCCGTGATAAACGCTGTGACACCCTATCCATCTTGCCCGCTTCCCAGACACGCGACAAGGATGCATTAACCGACGATGGAGTAACCCGAGTAATGAATGAGCTCCGGGAACGCTTCGACTGGATACTCTGCGACAGTCCCGCGGGAATCGAGCGCGGAGCACGTTTAGCTATGCATCACGCTGACCATGCAGTCATCGTCACCAATCCTGAAATTAGTTCTGTTCGTGACTCCGATCGCATCATTGGCATGCTCGACAGCCAAACTGCCCATGCTCAAAAAGGTGAAACCGTTGAAAAGCATTTACTCCTAACACGCTATGATCCTTATCGCGCCTCCCGGGGAGAAATGTTAAGTATCGAAGATGTAGTAAGTATTCTTTCTCTACCGTTGCTCGGAGTAATTCCTGAGAGTGAGGATGTTCTAAAAGCGTCTAACGTAGGAGCTCCTGTAACTTTTGCTTCTCCAGAAAGTGGTCCAGCCATTGCTTATTTCGAGGCTGTTAACCGCCTGAGGGGTGAAAATATCCCTATCAGCATCCCAACCGAAAAACGTGGCTTGTTGAGCCGCATCTTTAAAAAGAGGGGCTCATGACTTTTCTAGATACTTTTTTTCCTCGTAAGCGATCTGAAACTGCAACTAGTAATGTCGCCCGTGATCGATTGCAAATCCTTTTATCTCAAGAACGGCAAGCCCAAGAAGGTGGGGACTCAACTCTCCTGCGTACACTTCATACCGAAATACTTGAAGTTCTAGCTCGTCATGTTCCCGTTGATGAAGATAATGTACAGATTAAGATGGATCGTGGACACAAATACTCTAAATTAGAAATTGACATCCAAGTTCCAAAAAGCGGTTTGAGAGCACAAGTATCCACAGTAACATCAAATAGAGAATCATAACTCATTCACCGCAAATAGTGTGCCTACTCCAGACCAAAATTCGTCCCCTAACAACTGGAAAACCTCAATGAATGCTTAACCTTCCGATAAATCGTCTTTCCTCCTCCAAGAAAGAAGAAAATTAGCTTCCTGAATCCCACTCTTTGCTCTACCTAACTGAAGAAACTAAAAAATTTCCCGCCCAGCAAGGTTCCCCGTGGGAACCGCTATCTGGGAGCACCCAAATATTACATGAGTACCTCCCAGCTCGGCATCAATGGCGGCTATTACTATCTGGATGTGTCAGCCCGCTTCTAGGAAACGGGCCAGACCTCACATCTCGGCCCATGTCCGCAGCAAGTTGTGATAGACATTGGTCAGACGCAGCACTTCGGCGTCCTTGGGGCCGTGGCTCCGGGTCAGGGCCATGATGCTCTGGTCCAGATCAAACAGGATGGACCTATGTTCCTGCGAGCGGATGACGGACTGTGCCCAGAAGAAGGACCCCCAGCGACTGCCCCGTGTCACGGGGGTGACCGTATGCAGGGCCGTGGTGGGATAGACGATCATGTCCCCCGCAGGCAGGCGCACCCGCTTTTCTTCTGACGGACCATGAAGGACCAGCTCTCCCCCGTCATACTCATCAAGATCGGAGATGAAGAGCGTGCTGGACACATCCGTGCGGATGCGCTGCCCCGTACCGGGAATGGGACGGAGGGCATTATCAACATGCGCTCCGAAATTCATTCCCACATCATAGCGGTTGAAAAGTGGCGGCACGAGACGCAGGGGCAGCACGGCACTGTTATAGAGCGGGTTCGTCCCCAGCTTGCGCAGCACGAAGGTGGACAGTTCCTTCCCCAGCGGGCTGTCCGGAGCGATCTGAAGATTGTTCTTCACGCTGCCGGACTGTGACCCGGCGGTACCCCGGCCATCAACCCACTCCCCCGCTGCCAGACGGGAGCGCAGGTCAGCCAGCTCTTCTGCCGTGAGAACACCCGGAATATGCAACATCATGAGATCATGCCTTTCAGGCAGGCCCGGCGGCACCGCCATTTACAGGAAAAAGAGCAGACGGGGCCGCCTGCTCCATGTGAAACCTTCACACCATCATCCGCCTGTTTCAAGATCGGCCCTGTCAGTTGCCGGACCGGTCCCGACACTCAGTAATCCATCGTCAGGCGACCAAGGAATGTCCGGCCTGGGGCTGGCGTGGCATAGCCGCTGAACAGGCTGTTATAGTTCAAACGGTTCGCCAGATTGTACCCGTTGAGGGACACCTGCCAGTGCCGCCCGAAATGGTGGGAAATGACGGAGTCGAAATCCACGTTTGCAGGCACTCTGGTCGTGTTGTTGTTGTCCAGATACACGCCCTGACGCCATGTCAGGCCACCACCAATCGTGAAATTCCACGGTGTGCCGGAAAAGGCCTCATAGGCAGACCAGAGAGTCGCCTGATTATGCGGCACATACTGAATCTGGTTATGCATCTTCCCGCCACCATTCGGCGATGTCTTCGGATCATACAGGGCGTAGGTTGCCGTGACGTTCCAGCCCGGCAGGATCATGCCACCGACGGAAAGTTCCATACCCTGGTTGCGCTGCTGGGCACCCGTATTGATGGTGGAGTTGGAGACCGGATCAGTCGTCAGGGCATTGTCCTTGTCCAGACGGAAGAGCGAGATGGTCGCCCCCAGACGGTCATGCAGCAGGCTGAACTTACTGCCCACCTCATACAGACGGGCACGCTGCGGCCTGGTGTCCACCGTTCCCTGTGATCCCGGACGGACCGGAATGGCCCCGCTGGTCACATACATGCCCGTCGGCGTGGTGGAACTGGCATAGGTGAAATAGACCGTCTGCCATTTCGCCGGTGTCAGCACGAGGCTGGCCGTGGGGTTGAAGGTGTTGGTCGTCTGCGGGAATTTCTTGTCCGGATTGTCCGGCAGCTCGGAAAGACCGGAAGTCCAGTAATTGCTCTGCCAGCGGTCCCAGCGGAACCCGCCCTTGATGGACGCCCATTTCGTCAGCCATATCTGGTCATACAGGAAGATGCCCGTATCAAACCCGTAACCCCGGCTGTTCGGCTTCTTTCCGATACCGGCAATATTGGGCATGGAGTCCGCCTGAGCCGAGACACGACGGACCATCGCATCCGGTACATTATGCGGGTCAGGATACAGCATGTTGGCTGTCGGCACCGCATGGATGAGCGAAGCCCCTGCATAGGTATCCTGATGACGGGAATCATGGACATATTCCATGTCAAACCCGGTCACGACCTGATGACGCAGGAACCCCGTATTGAAGTCAGCCTGCAACGAGGCGACATCCTGGAAAGACCAGCTGTTCTGCTTGTAAGGCAGCGGCACGCTTCCGTTGGTGTTACGGGTGATCACCCCGGCACCATAATTGCCACTGTTGAGCGCATTGACGCATTTCGTGCCGCACTGAACCTTGGAGGCCTCAAAGTCACGGCTATATTCACCAAAGCGCAGATCATTATGGAATGTCAGATGATCGCTGAAGATGTGCTTCAGGCGCAGCGTCTCCATCGTGTCATCCGTGTGGTTGTGGTCCTGCTGCTTGCCGTACCAGTTCTGACGGGGCACGCCATATTCCGAGATGGGCCGCCCATAGGCGGAGCCACGGGCCTGCACGACAGGCATACCATAATCCGGAATGCTGTTGTCCGTCTCATGCGTCACCTGAAGGACAACCGTCGTCTTCGTCCCCAGACCAAAAGCAATGGAGGGGGCAATACCCCAGCGGTGGTCCCAGACATGATCCCGCCCGACCACGTTGTTTGAGGCTCCCAGCCCCTCAAGACGGAAGGCGGTCGTGTCGTTGATGCGTTTGTTGACATCCACCGTGCCACGGAAATAGTCCGCTGACCCGCCACTGAAATCCACATTGTAATGGTCATTGACCGTCGGCGTCTTCGTCACAACGTTGATGGCACCGCCCGTCGTCCCGTTACCGAAAACCTGTGAGGACGGCCCCTTGATGACATTGACCGAATCATAATTGAAACTGTCACGGGAATAGACACCGAAGTCCCGCAGACCGTCTTCATAGATGTCGTTCTGGGCCGGGAAGCCACGGATAAGGAACTGGTCCCCGTTCAGGCCACCGGCCCCTTCCCCGACGGACGCCGTGATGCCGGGAACGTTCCGCAGGGCTTCATCCAGCGACTTCACGTTCTGCTGTTTGATGAGTTCACGGGGCACCACATCGATCGTCTGTGGCGTGTGCATGACATCCTGCGGCAGACGCCCCATGTCATTCCCGGCATGCATCGTGTTGAACGGGTGGCCGATGACATGGATGCGTTCCACCTGCGTGGCCTGCACGCCCTGTGTCTGAGCATCGCCAGTGGACTGGGCCGGTGTCGTGGTAGCTCCACCAGCAGCAGACGTGCGCTTCTCTTCCGAAGTGGATGAACCGCTCTGATGCAGGGCTGTTGTATCAGCAGCATAGGCCCCCCCAGCAACACTGCCCAGCGTCAGGGCAGCTGAAACCGGCTTGAGGCACTGATGAATGAAACGACTCATAAGGGGATGCTCCACGGCAGAACTGACATGACCTCATCAGGAGGCGACGCACACCCATAGATGATAATTATTCTCACTTTCAAACCATAAAAAACATGACAGACTGTTTATGAAAGCGATTGTGTCTTAATTGTCACATTCCGCCTCATTGCCAGCACAATGCCGGTTTTCTGCCTTCTTCAGGCTGCTCAAGAACCTGTCACAGTCCCGTTAATGATTGATGGAACTGATATGTCATCACATGACATAAGCCAGACCGGACATGAGAACAGGAATTCTCTACAGTGCTGTAATGCAGAACGAATCCGGAATGATCCAGGCCGGACAGACAGTCCGGCCTGAAAAGAACGCTCAGTAATCCATGGTCAGGCGGCCAAGGAAGGTCCGTCCCGGGGCTGGCGTGGCATAGCCGCTGAACAGCGTATTGTAATTCAGGCGGTTTGCCAGATTGTACCCGTTGAGGGACACCTGCCAGTGCTGTCCGAAATGATGGGAAATGACCGTGTCAAAATCCACATTCGCAGGCACTCTGGCCGTATTTTTATTGTCCAGATACACGCCCTGCCGCCATGTCAGGCCCCCACCAATCGTGAAGTTCCACGGCCTGCCGGGGAAGGCTTCATAGGCGGACCAGAGCGTCGCCTGATTATGCGGCACATACTGAATCTGGTCATGCATCTTCCCGCCACCATCACCGGAAGTCTTGGGGTCATACAGGGCGTAAGTCCCGGTGATGTTCCAGCCCGGCAGAATCATGCCCCCCAGTGACAGCTCCATCCCCTGGTTGCGCTGCTGGGCACCCGTATTGATGGTGGAGTTGGAGACCGGATCAGTCGTCAGGGCATTGTCCTTGTCCAGACGGAAGAGCGAGATGGTCGCACCCAGACGGTCATGCAGGAAGCTGAATTTGCTGCCCACCTCATAGAGACGGGCGTGCTGCGGATGATTGTCCACCGTCCCCTCATTCTTCCCCGGCCGTACGGGCACGGCCCCGCTGGTCACATACATGCCCGTCGGTGTGGTGGAACTGGCATAGGTGAAATAGACCGTCTGCCAGCTGGTCGGCGTCAGCACGAGGCTGGCCGTGGGGTTGAAGGTGTTCTTCGTCTGCGGGAAATGCTGATCCGCATTGGAAACGGGACGGTTCCTGTCATTCAGGGTCGTGGCAGGGCCGCCCGTGACGTCATAGCCACTCTGCCAGCGGTCCCAGCGGAACCCGCCCTTGATGGACGCCCATTTCGTCAGCCATATCTGGTCATACAGGAAGATGCCCGTATCAAACCCGTAGCCATGATTGTCCGGTTTCCTGCCCAGACCGGCGATGTAGGGCATCTTCCTGGGGTTGTTCTCTCCCGGAATGCGCCGTGCCTGCGCATCCGTCACCTCATGCGGGTTGGAATACAGCAGATTGGCGGCCGGAATGGTACCCGCATACACATCCTGATGGCGGGAATCATGGACATATTCCATGTCAAATCCGGTCACGACCTGATGCCGCAGAGACCATGTTTTGAAATCAGCCTGCAACGAGGCGACATCCTGAAAAGACCAGCTGTTCTGCTTGTAGGGCAGAGGCACGCTGTTGCCTGGTGTCGTGCGGTTCACCAGCCCCCGGCCATAATCCCCGCTATTGAGGGCCTGAACACATCCTGCCCTGCACACGACCTTGGAAGCCTCGAAGTTGCGGCTGTATTCCCCAAAACGCAGGTCATTATGGAAGGTGAAATGCCGGTTGAAGATATGCTTCAGCCGCAGCGTCTCCATCGTGTCATCCGTATGGTTATGATCCTGCTGTTTGCCGAAGAAATTATGCCGTGGCACGCCATATTCAGAAAGCGGCCGCCCGTAAGCTGATCCCCGTGCCTTGACGACCGGCATCCCGAAATCGGGCACGCTGTTATCGGTCTGATGCATGACCTGAAGGACAACCGTCGTCTTCGTCCCCATCCCGAAGGCAATGGAAGGCGCAATGCCCCAGCGGTGATCCCAGACATGATCCCGCCCGACCACGTTATTGGAGGCTCCCAGCCCCTCAAGACGGAAAGCAGTCCTGTCATTGATGGTCTTGTTGACATCCACCGTGCCACGGAAATAGTCCGCTGAGCCGCCACTGAAATCCACGTTGTAGTGATCATTGGCTGTGGGCGTCTTCGTCACGACATTGATGGCACCGCCCGTCGTCCCGTTACCGAAAACCTGTGAAGACGGCCCCTTGATGACATTGACCGAATCATAATTGAAACTGTCACGGGCATAGACACCGAAGTCCCGCAGACCGTCTTCATAGATGTCGTTCTGGGCCGGGAACCCACGGATAAGGAACTGGTCTCCATTCAGGCCACCGGCCCCTTCCCCGACGGACGCCGTAATGCCGGGCACGTTGCGCAGGGCTTCATCCAGCGACTTCACGTTCTGCTGTCTGATGAGTTCACGGGGCACCACGTCAATCGTCTGCGGCGTGTGCATGACATCCTGCGGCAGACGCCCCATGTCATTCCCAGCGTGCATCGTGTTGAAGGGATGACCGATGACGTGAATATGTTCCACCTGCGTGGCCTGAACACCCTGTGTCCGGGCATCCTGGACAGGCTGTGGTGGCATGACCGTTCCCTGTCCCACAGGGATGGTTTCTTCCGGTGATGAGGCAGCGGCTTCACAGGCTCCCCCTGTCACACTCCCTAAAGTGATTACCGCTGAAACCGGTCTGAAACACTGATGGATAAATCGACTCATGGAACAACCTCTGCTGAAAGGGTCACGCACGTCCCAGCGGGACAGCCGCTCCATAAATGCGATTAATTCTTAATTTTAACTTTAAGGAGCTGTTCCCGTTCCATGGAAGGCCAGTAAATGTGTCGGAAACAACACATTTACTTTAATCTTCATTTCACTTCCTATGAATCAACGCCCTGCCACGTCCGGTGCCTGTTAATGAACACAGACAGCCCCACAAAAACAGTGCGCCCTTCCCGGAAAGGAAGAGCGCACTCCAGAGACCATCCCTCTGACTGGCTAGGGATCAGTAATCCATGCTCAGCCGCCCGAGGAAGGCACGGCCGGGAGCCGGTGTCACACGGTTGGTGAAGAGCGAGTTATAGTTGAGACGGTTGGAGAGGTTGTAGGCATTCAGCGACACGACCCAGTGCCGGTTGATGCGGTGCGAAATGTAGGAATCGAACTCCACATTCGCCGGAACCTTGGCCGTATTGGCAAGGTCCAGATACACGCCCTCACGCCATGTCAGCCCCCCGCCAATGGTGAAGTTCCAGAGCTTGCCGGGGAACGCCTCATAAGCGGACCAGACGGTTGCCTGATTATGCGGCACATACTGGATGTTCCGGCCATGATTGGCCCCGGACATCACCCGTGGGTCATACAGGGCGTAGGTCGCCGTGATGTTCCAACCCGGCAGGATCATGCCGTCCAGAGACAGTTCCAGCCCCTGGTTGCGTTCCTTCACGCCTGTAGCCAAAACCTGCCCGGCAATCGGGTCCGTGGTCAGGGCGTTGCTCTTGTCCAGCCGGAAGAGCGAGATCGTGGCTCCAAGGCGGTCATGCAGCAGGCTCATCTTGGACCCGACTTCATAAAGCTGAGACCGTTCCGGCTGCGTAGCCACCTGCCCGTTCACAGGGCGGATCGGCAGGGCACCGTTCGTCACGTACATGCCCATCGGCGTCGTGGAACTGGCATAGGTGAAATAGAAAGTCTGCCAGCTGTTGGGGGTGATCAGCAGGCTGGCGGTCGGATTGATGACGCCCTTCGTGTCATGATAATCCAGAGCCGTCGAAGGGGCCTTCCCCTGCGGGCCACGTTCCGCTGCACTTTCCTGTCCATCAGCACCCCATGTCTTGTACATGGTCTGCCAGCGGTCCCAGCGCAGCCCGCCCTTGACGGACAGCCACTTCGTGAACCACATCTGGTCATACAGGAACAGCCCCGTATCAAATCCGTAACCACGGGAATCCGGCCGTCCCAGATTGTAATTGGTATTCTTCCAGCAGTTCCCGGAATCGGCACGGCAGGTTGAGTAACCATAGTTGTCACGCTGCGGATTATAGGTATTCTGCCACGGAATGGCCCGGTGCGCCCCAACGGCATCATAAGCATATTGACGCCGGGAATCCTGCACATATTCCATATCGAACCCGGTCACGAGCTGATGCCGCAGGAAGCCCGTGTTGAAGTCTGCCTGAAGGGAAGCAACATCCTGGAAAGACCAGCTCGACTGCTTGTACGGCATCGGGCCACCATTGAGGCCAATCCCGGCTGCCGGATCGACCTTCTTGTAGCCCGGATTATAGATCTGCATTTCCGAGCAGGACGCATTGGCACATTGCGGCGTGGATGCCGCAAAGTCGCGGCTATATTCCCCGAAACGCAGGTCATTATGGAACGTGAAGTGCCGGTTGAAGACATGCTTCAGCCGTAACGTCTCCATCGTGTCATCACTATTGTCATGGTCCTGCGTCTTTCCGTACCAGTTGCTCCGGGACACGCCAAAAGCCGATGATCTTTCCGTGATGGGATGGCCATTCACGACCGGCACACCGTAATCCGGGATGTCTGGTGCATGACCTGAAGGACGACGGTCGTCTTTGTTCCGATTCCAAAAGAAATGGACGGAGCCAAACCCCAGCGATGGGAATGGACGTAATCACGCCCCACCACCTCATTGGAATTCCCCATCCCTGCGATGCGGAACGCTGACGTATCATTGATGCGCTGATTCACATCCACGACACCACGATAGAAATTGCCTGACCCGCCACTGAAATCGACACCGTAATGGTCCTTCAGGGTTGGGGTCTTGGTGATGATGTTGATGGCACCGCCTGTCGTCCCGTTACCGAAGACCTCCGATGAAGGCCCCTTGATGACATTGACGGAGTCCTGAAAGAAGCTGTCACGGGTATAGACACCGAAATCCCGCAGGCCATCCTCATAAATGTCGTTCTGTGCAGGGAAACCACGGATGAGGAACTGGTCACCGCTCATGCCACCGGCCCCTTCCCCGACCGAAGAGGTGATGCCGGGAACGTTCTTCAGGGCCTCATCAAGGGATTTCACATTCTGCTGCCTGATGAGTTCACGGGGCACCACATCAATCGTCTGCGCCGTGTGCATGACATCCTGCGGCATACGGCCCATGTCGTTGCTGGCGTGCATCGTGTTGAACGGATGACCGACAACATGAATCTGCTCGACACCCCTGGCCTGAACACCCTTCCTTTCATCCGCATCTTCAGCAGACCCCATGGGAGCGGCCGCATCCTGCGTGACATTGGCCTGCGTCTCTGAAGCAGCATGGGCACCACCGACAACGCCCCCCAGTGTCAGGGCTGCTGACAACGGCTTGAGACCACTACGGATGAAACGACTCATGAACACCACCAGAAAAAGGGAAAGATTGTGTCCATCTAAATGATAATCATTATCATTCTATACTAAAGTTTAATTTAATGTTGCAGCACATCTCCCATCATTTCAGGATGTAAGATGAAAAAACCCTATTTTTCAGAAGATTAACTATCCGCAATAAACAGGATAACCAATCACAGACGTGATAGATTGTGACATTTTCTATGATAGATCAGCCCGTCAAAGCCCGGTCAGGACCACCCTCAGTCCTGCTCGAAGGCCCGGGGATGACACAACCTGACCAGATGACGGCAGCAGAGCAGCTCTTCGGGTGTTCCACTCTGCTTGCAGGCCAGCTCCAGTGCCTGCGTCGCCTGCGCTGCCCGTGAGAGGGCTGGAAGAGGCCACCGCCTCAACCCCGCCAGAAACTCATCCTTACGGCGGAAAAAGACCGGCGGCATCAGGGACGCCATGGCCTCCTGCCTGGTCTGCCCCTCCTGCACCATGAGCAGGGCCTGCTGGAAGCGGTCCAGCACGGAGAGGGTCACGCGGGCAAAAGCGACGGGGCTAGCTCCATCCCCCATCGCCCGCTCGAAAGCCCTGTCAGCCGCCAGACGGTTCCCCGCCAGAGCCGCATAGACGGCATCATCCAGAGACGCCTGCCCGGAATCCCCCACACAGGCCTGCACGTCATCCGCCGTCAGGGTGGTACCGGGTTCGCCATAAAGACACAGCTTCTCCACCTCGCTCCGGACAAGCGTCCGGTCATGGCCCAGATGCCCCAGCAGCCATGCCATGCCATCACGATCCAGACGGATGTCATCTTCCGCCAGAATGTCCGCCACCGTCCGGGCAAGATTCCGCCCTTCCTCCGGGTAGCAGCCAATGGACGCCACTTTCTTATGCTTTTCCGCAAACTGCCGCACTTTGGAGCGGCTTCCCAGCCCCGGCCCTTCCAGAACGATCAGCGTATCGCTCTCATGGTCCAGAGCCGTTTTCAGCGGCCCGAGGGCACCATCCTGCACACCCCGCAGCCAGACAACCCGACGTCCCCCCGTCAGGGACAGGGCAAGGGCCTCTTCCTCCAGCCGGTCCTGTTCCTCCGCTTCCAGTCTAGCCAGCCGAAACGGATCATCCAGATCATCCACCACCGTCAGGACGGCCTCTCTGGCCCGTTCCCGGATCAACCCACCATCATCCCCATGAAGGAGAATGACACGCCAGCTGCCAGCATCCTTCAGAGTCTGCCCGACAGCCTGCGCCATGATCTTCACAGACCGTTATCCTCGTCTTCCTCCAGATTCCGGCTGTCCTCACCCGTCCAGGTGGAGGCATTGTTGCTGCTGCGGCCCACGGCATTGGCCGGGAAACCATCAACACCCAGAGACCGCAGATTGGTCCTCTGCGTACCGGGCAGCTGGTCCAGATACGGGTCCCGGCCCGGACGGATGGATTTCTCCTCCCCCAGAGACTGATGGGCACGGAACCAGATGGCCACCTGCGTGGTGATCTCGTGCGCCAGATTTTCCCCGATACGCTTGTAGAGGGTCTCATTATTGAGAGTCTGGGCGAAATACTGCTCGATATACATGTTGTACCCGTCCAGCGTCCGGGCATAACCCTTGGCCAGAACGGTATTGGTGTCCCCGACACGATAGAGCCGCCAGTCAGCCCAGCCGACACCCCGGGTACGGCCTGACGTGTTGTCCTGATGAATGTCGATCGACTCCAGAGAGGCCGTCGCACTGACACGCAGAATGTAGCCTTCCGGCCGCTCCGGGCCATCGCCTGCCATTTCCTTCTGAAGGCCAAGGCGGACCTCCTGACCGAAACGGGTCGGAATGTTGGCGACAAACACATCCTTCATCTGCCGGCTGACATCAGCATTCTGCTGCCCTGCCTGCCTGCCATAAAGAGGCTGGAACCCGCACGCCCCCAGACTGGCAAGTCCCACCCCGGCCAGCAGGACACCCAGACCCCAGCGGGTCATCTTCTCCATCCGGGAGCTATTGCTCATCCAGCCTCTCCCGCTCAGCCTGCAACCACGAAATTGACGATCCGGTTCGGCACATGGATCTCCTTGACGATCCGCTTGCCTTCCAGTGCCTTCGCAACATTCGGCTCGGCTCTGGCCTGTGCCAGCACGCTCTCTTTCGCCTCATCCGGCGCACAGGTGATCGTGCCACGCAGCTTGCCCAGCACCTGCACGGCAATGGTCACCTTCTTGACAGCCAGCAGGCTCTCATCAGCTTCCGGCCAGCTCCGTTCCACCACCATCGGGCCTTCCGGCTCCAGAAGCAGCATCAGTTCCTCAGCCAGATGCGGCATCATGGGAGAGACCAGCATGGCCAGCACATAGGCCGCTTCACGGCGGGCGGCGGGCAGACCGTCACCCTCCCTGCCCTCAGCGTCACCCAGTGCAGAAGACAGCTCATGAAGACGGGCCACGGCCACATTCGGCGTGAAGCCTTCCAGAGCTTCCGTCACGGCAGCAATGGTACGGTGCGTCACCTGACGCAGCTCCTCCCCGGCTGCACCATGTGCCACATCCGCTCCATCCCTGGCCGCAACGGCCTGAACCTGCCGGTACAGACGCTGCATGAAACGTCCGGCCGCCGCCACACCGGCCGCCGTCCACTCCATGTCCCGTTCCGGCGGGCTGTCGGACAGCACGAACCAGCGGGCCGTATCAGCCCCGTAACGCTCGATGATCTCCACCGGGGACACCGTGTTCCGCTTGGACTTGGACATCTTCTCGGAGCGTCCCACCGTGACGGGATTGCCATTATCCTTGCGGACAACCGCATCCCCACGATGCTCGACCTCTTCGGGATAGAGCCACTGGTTCCCGTCACGATAGCTCTCATGCGTGACCATGCCCTGCGTGAAGAGACCCGCAAATGGCTCACTCACATCCAGATGACCCGTCTTCTTCATCGCACGGGTGAAGAACCGGGCATAGAGCAGATGCAGGATGGCATGTTCAATCCCACCAATATACTGGTCCACGGCCAGCCAGCCATCCGCAGCCTTGCGATCAGTCGGGGTTGCTGCCTTCGGAGCCGTAAAGCGGGCAAAATACCATGAGCTATCCACGAACGTATCGCAGGTATCCGTCTCACGCCGTGCCTCTGCGCCGCATTTCGGGCAGGAAACATGCTTCCATGTCGGATGATGATCCAGCGGGTTGCCCGGCGTGTCGAAACTGACATCCTCCGGCAGCGTCACCGGAAGCTGCTCCTCCAGCACGGGAACAGCCCCACAGGAATCGCAGTAGATGATGGGAATGGGGCAGCCCCAGTACCGCTGGCGGGAAATGCCCCAGTCACGCAGACGCCAGTTGGTCACGCCACGGCCAACTCCCAGCTCTTCCACCCGCTCAATGGCAGCCCGAATGGCCTCCTTCGTGGTCTTCCCGCTCAGGAAGCCGGAATTATAGAGTGTCGCCTCGCCCGTGACGGCCTTCTTTCCCACCGTGAAGCTGGCTTCCTCTTCCCCTGCGGGCAGCAGGACGGACGGAACCTCCAGGCCGTATTTACGGGCAAAGTCCAGATCACGCTGATCCCCACAGGGGCAGCCGAAGACGGCACCCGTGCCATATTCCGTCAGCACAAAATTGGCGATCCAGACCGGAGCCGTCTGCTCCGGATTCAGCGGATTCACCACACGCAGGCCGGTATCGAAGCCACGCTTCTCCATCGTACTCAGGGCTTCTTCAGACGTGCCGACACGCTGGCATTCCTCAACGAAGCCCTGCGCTTCCGGATTGCCCGCAGCGACCTTGCGGGCCAGCGGATGATCCGCCGCAATCCCGATGAAGCTCAGACCGAACAGCGTGTCCGGCCGGGTGGTGAAGACCTCGATGGAATCTTCATCCACATCATAACCCTGCGGCGGATTATGCAGGCTGAAACGGACTTTCGCCCCCTCGGACCGGCCGATCCAGCGTTCCTGCATGATGCGGACACGCTCCGGCCATTTGTCCAGGTCCTTCAGCCCGTCCAGAAGAGGCTCGGCAAAATCGGTGATCTTCAGGAACCACTGGGAGAGTGTCTTCTTCTCCACCAGTGCGCCGGACCGCCAGCCCCGCCCGTCCACAACCTGCTCATTGGCCAGAACGGTCTGGTCCACAGGGTCCCAGTTGACGGATGAATCACGCCGCTCTACAAGCCCGGCAGCCAGCATGTCAAGGAACAGCTTCTGCTGCTGGCCATAATAGTCCGGCAGGCAGGTCGCAATCTCACGCTTCCAGTCCAGCGAGAAACCGAGCCGCTGAAGTGTCCCCCGCATGGTGGCGATGTTCTGGAGGGTCCACTTGCCCGGATGAACGCCCCGTTCCCGTGCGGCGTTTTCGGCGGGCAGGCCGAAAGCATCCCAGCCCATCGGGTGCATCACGGCATAGCCACGTGCCCGCTTGTACCGGGCAACCACATCACCCAGCGTGTAATTGCGTACATGCCCGACATGCAGCTGCCCCGACGGGTAAGGGAACATTTCCAGCACATAATATTTCGGCCTGTCGGCAGGCGGAACATCCGGCACATGGAAAATGTCGGCCTCCGCCCACCGGGCCTGCCAGTGAGGCTCACGGGCATGGAAGTCGAAACTGGAATCAGAAGCGTTGCTGGCTGTCATGTCACTCATCAGATTATCTTATTTTCCGCCGCCATTTTCGGCCCGCAGCTGACGGGCACGCTCCAGGATGCGGGATATGATGTCCGCTGCCGTATTGGAGGCGGCGGGCGTATCCTGCCATTCTCCACCATTGATACGGGTTTGGCGGAAAACGCTCAGCCGGATGGCATCCGACCGTAGACGACGATCCAAGATGTAAGCAGCGATCTTAAAACGCTCATCCTGCGAACCGGAAGGCTGATACCAGTCCGTCAGGATGACGCCACCCTGTGCATCGGCGGAGACCATCGGCATGAAGGAGAGCGTATCGATCGCCCCACGCCAGAGATAGGCATTCACGCCGCCACGGAGCTGGTCGTCGCCCCCCTGCGCCCCCCGGTCCACGCCCAGCAGGTGATTGCGGGGCAAGGCCAGCGAAGACGGATTGCGCTTGCCCCCACCACAGCCAGCCAGCCCCCCGACAGCCACCACTGCCATCAGCGACAGGACCATGGGGCGGCGCAGGCCACACCAGAGAACAGATAGACGGGGTACTGGATACGATGACGAAAAGAACATGGGCAAACCTGCGGAAGGCCGTGCCAGGGCCGGTCTTGAACAAGGCTTCCAGCATGGCAGGCGTGGAAGCATCAACTGTCAGAACAGATCAGAACTGTCCCCTTCATATCCTGCCCGCCCGCACAGGCCAAGGGGCATGGTGGGAGAGCAGGCTTGCGGAACTGTAAAAAAAACGCTAGGCCGTCTCTGCGTGTCCGCGTAGCTCAGCAGGATAGAGCACAGGATTCCTAAATAATTGGGCACCGGGATGGCAAACCGCCCGGTGAATTCGCTCAAAGTCGGGGAACGCTAACGCCGTTTCAGGCCATGCCAATCCCGAGCCAAGCCAGCCTAGGTCAACAGGCTGGAAGGTGTAGAGACTGTACGGGTGACACCGTGGCAGGGCAGCCGCCCTGTGGTGAAGAGACAGTCCAGACCACGAACGAGGCCTTACCATCGGGAGGTCCGGCGGCGAAAGCTGAAGTGGTATGAATCCTGGGGTCGAGGGTTCGAATCCCTCCGCGGACACCAATATTACCCACAACAAGCGACAATAAGTATCAAAACACCTCAGAAAACCGCCATTTCTGGCGTAATTTCATGTCACCTAGTAACATTAACGCACAATAGCAGCTATCACCCATCAAGGTAGATTTCTGGGCAGGTTTTGGGAGGCTAGGTAGATGACCCGCAATCAACTAACAGACGCAAGGTCACGGGACCTCAAGTCAAAGGACCGGGAGTACCGTGTGGCCAATAACAAAGGACTCGCTACAGGTTTCCCCCAAAGGGGCCAAGCTACAGTAACCACATTATTTTTTCCGGAAGAAAGAGCCCTAAGCTTCCGCAGCATGATTACAATGACCGCTCGTGAACGTAGCATAGCGAGTGTAGCGGCTCCGTTGGCTTACAACATTCAAAACTGGGCTGAAGAATGGTTCAACCTTCCTCAACACAATTTACTCAATGTTTCTCCTGAGTCTGACCTCGACAATGCTGCCCGCTTCCTTAGCAGTTTTTGAACATTAGGAAAGCAGACAGTCGCGATATAATCAAACTTATGGAATCCAAAGGTTTCTAAGTGTTTCCACTGGCCAAAAATACTCTAAGAGTCAATGGTTATTCCTGCTGGAGATGAAAAACACCCTATATATTTCTCAATAAAATCAGCCGAACGCATTCACTTTGCTTCTGCCCATGAATTAGGGCATCTTCTATTGAATACAGAAGACAAGCTGAATCAGAAACTAATTGCTTTGCCTATTCACTCCTAATGCCAGAATTGAATATCAGAGCACATCTTCCCTTCATGTCGTCCCTCACTCAAATTGTCCATGCAAAAAACGTTGGGCGTTTCTACAGCTGCACTTACCTATAGAGTACACAAATAAGAACCATCAGAAATTGGAAATACCGGATGATGAATATGGGCATAACTAGGTGTCAACACTTGGCAGATGAACCAAACCCCATGCCACGTGAGAAATCAGTTGTTTGAGAAAAGGTACTAGCACAATTATGGAGAAAACGTTTGATAAAACACTATGTGGTAAATATTTAAATATTCTCATAATATAAATTGAGAATCTCCTATTCAATATTTTACTATTACCAATTAATAGAAAGTTAGAGCCAAAGCATAAGAAGCCTGCACTCCGACTTATCAGCACATGAGAGCAATCCTATCCCACAATGTTTAAATTGTAGTTTCATATCGATACAGACCGGCAAATAACCTTTGTGCCCTAGAAGGCTCATCTAACTCATAGATGTAGACCGCTACCATCCTCTCCGTACGAACGTCAGCTTTTCAAGATCATGGCGCACCTACACCCTACTTTATTCCTCAAAAAAGCCGTATTTTAGGATGGGCAATATAGGTAGGTAGATGGGTAAGATTTCAAGAGATTCCCAAAAGGTCCAACCCCAACAAATTCATAACACGTGTTAACACTACTTATAGGAAACAACCCTTTCTAGGGTATTTCACGCTATCCAGCGATACGATTCACAATTATTTAACCATTGCAGCACCGAACACAATCGATACTAAGTAAACAATGCCATATCTTAAAATTCAAGTGAATTAAAAAATTCCCAAACGCTCACCTGCTATTTAATATAAAAACAATAAAACAGCCATATTAATTCACAATCCCTATAACAATTAAGTAGAAATTCCAATAAATTACAGCTATCTTCGTCTCCATAGAAAAATATAATATTTATATTTCCAAATCATTAATAAAAATTTTTTCCCAGAAAGCACCTCCGTAAAGTTTACCCATAAAAAAACAAAATATTACTAAAGATAAAAAATTAATACCATACTCAATATTATATTCATATCAACCGCACAAATAAATTTTTGAAATGCAATTCTCAAAATACGCCAGCGAATTATCGTAAATAGATAATTAAATTATGATAATTTATTATTTTAAATGAATACTAAATATCAAAATTTTATTTTAATTTTCCTAAATTTTGCAAAATAAATGTAAATTTATAAATAAATCTATCCGCATCCCAAAAAACACTTTTTGTAGAAGATGCTTTATCTCAGATACACAATTTTATATGTTCTATAAATATAGAGATAGTATTTTATCTCCGTCTATTAATTAATGCATTGCGATATTTAATTTAAATATTAATTATAAATATATATATATATATTTTCTTCATTAAGAAGGCCGTTAAACATTTACACAACAACAATAAGTTTAAAATACCCGATATTTTGCAATCTAGAAGGCAAAAAAGCTACACAGAGTCGCTCTCGCTCTTAACAATCCCGTGACATTGTTGACCATAGAGGGAGGGAGGTATAAACATGAATCCCGCAAAGGAGACACTAGTATGAAGCAACGAAATATTGCCGCTCTACAAGCCTTCCAAGCTTGGTTCCTCTCTCCAAGCGGACCAAATCTGTTGCATATTCCCCTATACTATCCAACCAACAAAAAAGAGGGAGCAATGGCTATCACCCTCTACCGGCGAAATGGATACCAAGCAGAGCTTTGCCTAATACCACAAGGCTACGACTGTAGATTGAGTCTCCCAGAGGGAATGCCTGTAATACTCACATTCCTCGGTGGATCACTTGATTGTGACATTTCTACCTTGTCTCATTTTCCCCAAATGGCGAACAGCGATTCGTTGCCCGATGGCTTCCTAATACAAATGGGAGAAAATCCCTACAAACCAAGACTAGAGCAACCTCATCCCCTTCTGCTTCAAACAGCAGACAGATACACCCTTCCCCTCTCAAAGGGCGAGGAAAGCAACTCTTCTTTCTCCACCCCTCGCGGAGATGGTGTTCTTCTTTTTTTCAGTTTTTATCAGGAAGATACTGACACTGCTTTGAGCATATTTGAACGTCTCCATTTTTCCCGTGGAGAAACTTCATCAAATCCGTAAAACTCACACGGATTCCTCTGGATTTTTGTAAAAATTTCGTCTACCTCTTGCTCATCACAACCCAACCTCTACCATAGCTGAGGGATACCGATATGCCCGCTTACAACTACAACTCCACCACATACACCTATAACTCTTCATATGATGGCCTGAAGGCAGTAGCTCTCAATCAAGTTCCGAGCAATTGGGTTACGGTGCTGTCCGGTAACACCGTTAGTTCTGGTACGGCTGTCCCTCTCAGTAATTATTATGTCAGTGGCACCTCGATCAACATAGACTCCTCTGGCGGCACCAGTACGAGCAATTCTTTTGCCTACGGTTTCGGAACCGGCAATAACGTTACCAATGCTATCACAATAAACGGTGGGCATGTAGCGGTCGCTAGCGGCGCAACCATGTTCGGTGGAACTGCTCTAAATAAAGGATCCATTGAGGCTGTTGGTGGAGGTGTCATTTCTGGTGGGGTTGTTGGCTCCTCTGGGGCTGTCTTCGCTGGAGCTCTTACAAGCGGGGGACAGGTTTCCGGTTACGGTACGGTTATCAACCCTAATGTTGCCTCCAAGGGTTACGCTATCGTAGGGGGTGGTGCTGGAGACTTTGTCGTTAAAGGGTTTTCCGTTGATGGTCAGGGCGGCGTCATGTCAGGTGGCACGTTTAACCCAGGAAGTGTTTACGGTATCGGTAATGCTGGTGTAGGAACTGGCGGGACTATATTCGGCAGTCAGGCTATTTTTGCAACCGGAACCTCCATAAACCAACTTTTCGTTGGAAGTGACGCTGTACAAACCCTTTATAGTAGTGGTGTCGCTTCGCAATCTACTGTCCTTGGCGGGACCGTCTTAAATTCGGGCGGGACGACATCTGGTGCAACTATACTGAGTGGTGGTTCCCTTAACGTTACAGGAGGGACATACACAAGTTGGCTGCATCCGCAGTTTAAAGTTCAATATGGCGGTTACGGGACTGGAACGTCTAGCAATGACTATATCGGTTCCGGAGCGACAGAATTAGTGGGTCAAGATGGTATTACCTCTAACTCTGTTCTAACTTCTGGTGCAGTTGGGATTGTTACCCAGGGTGGAACAAGCCTCTTTCCGGTTATAAGTGGTGGAACGGAAACGGTCAGTGCAGGGGGTCTCCTCAGCAGCGGCAGTGTAAGCGGTCAAGGCAGCGTCTTCGTTTCTTCTGCCGGTGCCGCCTCCAGTTTAAATGTTTCTTCCACTGGGTTTGCTCAAGTTCTATCTGGCGGAACTGGATATGCTTTCGTAGCCAACAGCGGTGGTACCGTCGTGGTGGACAGCGGAGGCTCTCTCGGTCGTTCTCTTCTGAACAGTGGTGGCACCCTCACCGTTCCTTCCGGAGCTGTTATATATAGTGGGGCTACCCTTAATTACGCAAACACGTCTTTTGCTCTCTCTTCCGGTGCTACTGCAGATTATCTTGTTGCGAGCAATGGGACAGTACTCGCCGTCCCTGGTGCAACGATCGGGAGCATTTATACAGTTAATAGCGGTGTAGGGTCCGTTGCTTCCGGTATTTCCGTTAACACTCTCTTAGCTGGATTTGATCCTAATAATCCCCTGGCCAATGGTGATGGTACTGTTATTCTCGATAGTGGGGGAACTGCGGCCACCTTTGGAGCACAAGGGGGGGCTACCGCCCTCGCCAACAGTGGAACGATTACGAGTGGAGTTAGTATTAGTGGCGGGACCGGTACTCTTCTAAAAGGAGTTTATGTAGCTAGCGGTGCTACGATGCAAGTATCGGGTGGCACTACCAACGGTTCCCCCTACGATGGTTATCTTTATGTTGATACGCCGAACCAGTTTAAAGAACTTGATATTGGAAGTGGTGCGTCGGCATTTGTTGATTCCGGAGCGTCAGTTGGCAGCGTTAATATAACAAATAACGGTATGGGCACAGTTGGCTCTGGGGTATTTGCTAGTTCACTCAGTGTTACTGGAGCAAATGCATCGGCCTTCCTTTCAAGCGGTGCCACAGTCCCAAATGTAGTCCTAGCAAGTGGTGCAACAGTTGAAATTCCTAGAGGTGGAGCGGGCGTCAGCGTTCTTTCGGCAATCTCCGGAGCCACAGGTATCATCGACTCTGGTGCTCGTCTTAATAGCGTCTCTCTTTCTTCCGCTAATGCCACTATCGCATCCGGTGTTTTCGTCAGCAAACTAACTGTGCTAAGTGGCGCATCAGGTGTCTTGATGCCTGGTGCATCTGTCCAACATATTGAAGTCGCCAATGGCGGTTGGATTAGCGGTGCGACTGTTGCCAACAATGGAGAACTAGTTGTTTCGTCCGGCGGGACCGCCATACAAAGTTTGATTAAATATGACAGTGGCATGTGGGCTACAAACCCCTACACTATGGTTCAATCTGGAGGGACTGTCGCAAATGCTACCGTCGCAGGTGCTGGAAGTGTGGGCGAAGGAGCTTCTAATCTAGGGGGACTGCTAACAGTTGAATCGGGTGCTGTCCTGATTAATACATCCATGGGTTATAATGCCCGCATTAAAGTAAATGGGTTGTCCTACGACAGCGGTGGCTCAGTTACTGTCAGCAATAATATCTTAACTGTTTCTGAAAATGGACAAAATTGGCAGATGAGTATCTCTGGCAATTATGATCCAAGCGGTTTTATTCTCAATAATGATGGGGCTGGTAACACCGTTCTCATCTATCAGAAGTGTTTCCTCGCTGGTAGCATGATCCGTACTCCTAAAGGAGAGAAGGCTGTGGAACGGCTCCGCAAAGGAGAGACGGTATGTGTCTATGTGGATGGGAAGGAAGAGACAAGGGAGATTACGAGCGTTATCCAACGCCGGGCTCGCGTTAACAGCTCACAGCCAGAAGATATTGCTGGTTGGTCTATCATTATTGCAAAGGATGCCTTTGCCCAAGGTGTTCCTAATAAAGATCTCTCTGTTACACCTGAGCACTGTTTTTATTTTGAAGGCCGTTTCGTTCCTGTGCGTATGCTCGTAAATGGCGAGTCTATCCGGTACGATCACAGTCAAGTCGAATATGATTATTACCACATTAAAACCGAGCCGCATTCCGTTCTGTGGGCCAACAATACGTTAACCGAAAGCTGGTTGGATACAGAGGTGCAGGACATCTATAAACAGGATTCCTCCGCAGAAGGAATCATGCGTTTAATTACGCAGCAGAAACTTAACTGGGATGAACATGCGGCAGCTCCGCTTGATACCTCACAAGCTTTCGTAGAGCCACTACATTCCAGGTTTTCTAGCCGTGCTAAGAAACTCACTCCTGTTAAACAGTCCTTCTCCAACGAGTCCCTATCAAGTGACATGAGTGCGGATCCTGCTCCTTACATTAGACTTGATGATGGCCGAACCATTCAGCCTCAGCGTCACGAGGCCGGTCGTTATCTTTTCTCCCTACCTGCTCATGCTCGCAAAGCTATTCTTGGTTCTCGAACATTCCGTCCTTCTGAGACTGTAGGCCCCCACTTGGACGATCGACGTGAACTTGGTATGCTGATCGGCCAAGTCTCTCTTTGGACTGGTGAAAAGGAACATATCGTTACTCGCCACTTAACTGAGAAAAACCTCAAGGGTTGGGATGTAATCGAGGCTGGTCCTCATCGCTGGACTAAAGGTGAAGCAGAACTTCTTCTGCATGATGTTCCTGCCTCTGACATAGGTCAGCACATGCTAAGTATCGAAGTCCAAGCAGGGGGGCCATACAAGGCAGCCTAAAGTACATATTCGGGGGAACGATCTGTTCCCCCAGAACTTGAAGTGTTGTAGGCTATCCCCTGCCGCTCCCTCCTTTACATGGAGCTCAGTGGCAGCCCGTGACAACAGCCCTTTTCCTGACAATCATAGAAGCCATCCTGCCCATCCTGGTGACGCTCGGGCTGGGGTATCTGGCAGCATGGAGACGGGATTTCGATTCCCATCAGGCCGGTGTTCTCATCCGGCTTGTCATGCTCTATGCCCTGCCGCTCGCTCTGCTGGCCTCCATTCTCAGCACGCCACGGGAACGTGTCCTCGCGGCCGGCCCGCTCGCCGTGCTGATTCTCATTGCCATGCTGGGAGTCTATGTCCTCCTCTTCGCCTTTCTGCGCTGGGGACTGGGCCGTAAACAGGGTGAAGCCGCCCTGATCTCCATGACGGTGACCGGACCTTCCGTTCCTTTCATTGGCATCCCGGTGCTGGGCCAGCTTTTCGGCCCCACAAGTGCGGTCCCCATCTCGGTAGCGTCTCTCATCATGAATCTGTGCCAGATTCCCCTGACGCTGATCCTGATGAATCATGACCAGCAACGCCAGCAGCGGCAGGATGATGCACCCCCTACATGGCAGGCCACATTACGGGAGCTGGGTGGCCATCTGCTCCATTCCTGCAGGGAACCTGTTGTCTGGGCACCCATGCTGGCTTTCGTGATGGTCCTCGCAGGCATTCACCTTCCACTGCCCCTGAAAAGCTCCCTCCAGCTTCTGGGTCATGCCACGGGTGGAACAGCCCTCTTTGCCTCCGGCGTGGTCCTCTGTGCCCGACAGGTCCGGTTCAACCTCCCGGTCGGGCTGATGGTTCTGGGGCGCACGATCCTCATTCCCCTTGGCGTCTGCGCTCTGGCCTTTCTCTGGCGGCTCCCGTCTCTCACCCTGCAGGAAGGCGTCCTCGCCATGGCCATGCCCAGTGCCGCCATGAATGTCATCCTCGCCATGCGCTATCACATGATGGAGCGTGAAATTGCATCGGTCCTTTTTTTCGGCACGATCAGCTCCATATTTACTCTGGCATTCTTCATATGGCTGACGCACTCATGACAGATACACCCCCTGCACCATCTTTCCTTTTTGTCTGCACCGGCAACATATGCCGCTCTCCACTGGCCGAACTCGCCATGCGCCGGGAAGCTGAAGCCCGTGGCCTGATGATCGACATCGATTCCGCCGGGACGGGCAACTGGCATGAAGGCGACCGGCCAGACCCCCGTGCCCGTGCCACAGCCCGTCGGCATGGGCTGAATGCCGATGTCCTGCGGGCACGTCAGGTCCGGCAGGAAGACTTCGACCGGTTCGATCACATCATCGCCCTTGACCGCTCCCACCTCGCTACCCTGAAAAAACTCAGACCCGCTGACAGTAAAGCACGCATCACCCTTCTGCTGGACCATGTTGAAGGGCAGCAGGGTCGTGACGTCATTGACCCTTATTACGGCTCTGAAGACAACTTCGAGACCACATGGCGGGATGTCGAGGCAGGCTGCAAGGCTCTTGCCACCCGCTATCTGGACCAGCCAGCCGCCACAAAACAGGCTCTTCCGCCTTTCACCGAGAGACATCAATCATGACGGACACCAGTCAGACAAAACGGCCCCTTCTCCTGCTGGAACCCCTCCCTGAGCCTACACTCAGAACTCTGGCAGAACATTTTGTCATCCATCCTTTCAGCACCATGCAGGAGCTGGAAAAGATTACGCCGGACATTCAGGCCATCGCCACGGGTGGCTCCTATGGTGTGGCCCCTGAGGTCATGGCCGCCCTGCCACATCTGAAGATCATTGCCGTCAATGGTGTCGGACTGGACAGGATTGATGTTGCCGAAGCCAGACGGCGTGGCATTCACGTCACTGTCACGACGGACATTTCCACCAACGACGTGGCCGACATGGCCATGCTTCTCCTGCTGGCCCTGAAACGCAACCTGAAGAGCAATGAACAGTTCCTGCTTGATGGCAGCTGGGCAGCCGGGAAGCTCCCCCCGCTGGCTCATTCCCTCAATGGGCGGAAGCTGGGCATAGCCGGTTTCGGACGCATCGGGCAGGCCGTGGCCAGACGGGCAGAAGCCAGCAACATGGATGTGGCCTACTTCAACCCCCATCCTCGTGAACACAGTCCCCTGACCTTCGAGCCTGACCTCAGAAAACTGGCCACATGGGCGGATGTTCTGGTCATCACCCTTCCTGCCACCCCGGAAACGAAACACATCATCAATGCCGACATCCTGAAGGCTCTTGGAAAAGATGGTGTTCTCATCAACACCGCACGGGGCAGTGTCATTGATGAAGAGGCTCTCCTGGACGCCCTGAAGAACAGGTCCATTGCCGGGGCCGGGCTGGATGTGTTCCAGAACGAACCGACCATCAATCCCGCTTTTCTCACGCTAGACAATGTCGTGCTTCAGCCGCATCAGGCATCCGCCACCATCGAGACACGACTGGCGATGGGGCAGAACATCATCGACAACCTGCTCGCCTTCTTCAGTGGCAGGCCCCTGCTGACCCCGGTCTGCTGAAAAACGAACCTTCCAGAATCACGAAAGCCAGAGAAGCCGGTATTACGGCTCCTCTGGCTGCACACTTCATCCCTTCATCAGAGGGAAGACCTCAGAACCATGAACGGCGGTTCTTCACATAGGTCAGATAGAAGTCCTGATCGGATTTCGTCAGGTAGATGACCCCCTCAATGAAGGCGATGACCCCGATGATGAGGCTCGGAATTCCGAACAGAAACAGACCAGAACCCGTCAGCAGCAGCATGATGACACCGGCCCAGTTATAGCCCAGATAGAATTTGTGAACGCCCAGCCCACCAAAGAAAAGGGCCAGAATACCCGCCACCATCTTGGATTTTCCACCAATCTCATCAAAAGCGTTGCCGCCCCTCTCCAGCACCGTGAAGATGGACAGAGCCTCATCATCACGCACTTCAAAATCAACAGCCGTCCCATTTTTCAGGAGATTGCTGTCAGAACCAAAACTGGCTCCCTTGAAGGAATAACGTCTGCCATCATCACCGCTGATGAGACCTTCACCACTCTGCGCATCGTAAGTCAGGATTGTTCCACGCATCTCTTGTCTCCGTACATGCAGGCCCTGCAACCATCAGGGCCATGTCAGGATAAATGAAACGGCATTCCAGTCAGACTGCTTCCAGGCGGGCCGAATCCCCCGGTCACTCCGCAAACTGTTCCGCTATAATTCGTTCAGACAGGCTGTGATCCGGGTCGAACAGGAGAGTCACTTTCTTTTCCTGATCCAGCCTGACGACCACTTCTTCCACATTCCGGATTTCCTCCGGTCCGGCTACGGCAGAGGCAGGCCGTTTGCCCGTATCGGACAGGGTGAAACGTACCGTCACATCCGCTGGCAGCAGGGCACCCCGCCAGTGCCGGGGATGAAACGGTGAAATGGGCGTAAGGGACAGAAGCTCCGCCCCCAGAGGAATGATCGGCCCATGTGCCGAACGGTTATAGGCCGTGGACCCTGCCGGCGTTGCCAGAATGATTCCATCACAGGTCAGGCGTGACATGCGTGTCCGGCCATCAACCTCGATGCCGATATGCACCGTCTGTCGGGTTTCCCGATACAGGAACACGTCATTGAACCCGATGCCCTCATGCATCTCCCCGGAGGTCGTCCTCGCCCACATATGCAGGGGGGCAATCTCCGTATGCTGGGCATAGGCCAGACGCTGCGGAAGATGATCTTCCTCGGGGCTGTTCATGAGGAAGCCGATCGTCCCGTAATTCATGCCAAAAACAGGAATGTTGCGCCCGGGAATATGCAGCAGGGTCTCCAGCATGAAGCCATCACCCCCCAGGCACACCAGCACTTCGGCCTGCTCCAGTGGAACATTGCCATAACGCCTGGTGAAACGCTTCAGGGCACTCTGCGCCGCCTCAGTCGAAGCCGCAACGAAGGCTATGTTCATAAGGCGTCTCAGGGAGACTCACTGCCCTGATGCTCGATCACATCATAAGCTGCCGAACCGGGATAAGCCCCCTTGCGCACATCCAGAGCCGAAGGACAGATCAGCCTGTCCTTGTCATACAGGGCCAGCACCCAGATTTTCTTTCCATCAAGGCTGAGCAGCCCATGCAGCTTCACCTCATTGGCCAGACGGACGAATGGCAGCAGGGATTCCGGCATGACAACATCCCGCCCGTCAGAGAACAGGACGCCATCACCCGTAATCCGGCTGACCGTGCCCGTAAAAACCGGCACGGGCTTCACGTCATACTGGCAGTCCGCCGCCCGGGCTGCCGGAGACAGCATCCCGGACAGACCACATGCCAGCACGAAAAGAGCAGAAAAGCGGGTGATCATCATAAACCTCAATGTCTGAAGTGGCGCATCCCCGTAAAGACCATGGCGATACCGGCAGCATCCGCAGCGTCAATCACTTCCTGATCCCGGATGGACCCACCAGGCTGGATGACAGCCGTGGCCCCTGCCGCAACCACGCTCTCCAGCCCGTCCGCAAAGGGGAAGAACGCATCGGAAGCCGCAACGGACCCTCTGGTCAGGGCCTCGGACTCACCAGCCGCCTGGGCCGCATCCTCGCTCTTGCGGGCGGCGATCCGTGCGCTGTCCACACGGGACATCTGCCCGGCACCGATGCCCACCGTAGCCTGATTCTTCACATAAATCACGGCGTTCGACTTCACATGCTTGGCAACACGGAAGGAGAAGAGAAGGTCTGCCATTTCCTGTGCCGTCGGCTTGCGCTTCGTCACGACCTTCAGCATCTCTTCCGTCACATGCCCGTTATCCCGGCTCTGGGCCAGGAACCCACCGGAAACGGACCGAAAGGACAGCCCCGGTGCCTGTGCATCCGGCACGCCACCCGTCAGCAATAGGCGTAGATTCTTCTTCTTTGCCAGAATGGCCTTTGCCCCCTCGTCTGCATCAGGAGCCACGATCACCTCGGTAAAGATCGCACTGATCTGTTCCGCCGTAGCTTCATCCAGCGTGCGGTTCAGGGCCACGATGCCACCAAAGGCAGAAACCGGATCACAGCGCAGAGCGGCCTTCCATGCCTCGACCAGTGTAGCGGCAGAGGCCACGCCACACGGATTGGCATGTTTGACGATCACCACCGTCGGTTCATCAAACTCTGCCACAGCCTCGAAGGCAGCATCCGTGTCATTCAGGTTGTTATAGCTCAGGGCCTTGCCCTGAATCTGCTTTGCCGTCGCCAGACCGGGCCGTGTACTACCATCACGATAGAAGGCCGCCGCCTGATGAGGATTCTCACCATAGCGCAGCAGCTCGTCACGCTGGCCGGAGAGTGTCAGGACCGGCGGCAGAGCCACCTTGTTGCCCTCTTCATCCCCCTGCCGGATGAACCATGCGGAGATCATCCCGTCATAGGCTGCCGTATGGGTATAGGCAGCCGCAGCCCAGTCCCGACGTTCCGCCAGTGTCGTGCCACCCTGCTCCAGAGCGGCGAGGAAGTCTGCATACTGGGCCGGGCTTGTCAAAATGGCGACCGAGGCAAAATTCTTGGCAGCCGCCCGCACCATGGCGGGGCCACCAATATCAATATTCTCCACGCACTGCTCTGCATCCGCACCGGAAGCCACCGTGGCCGCAAAGGGGTAGAGATTGACGCAGACCAGATCAATCGGCGCAATGCCATGTTCCTGCATCTGCGCCTTATGCTCTTCCCTGTCCCGCCGCCCGAGAATGCCACCATGAATCCATGGCACCAGCGTCTTGACCCGGCCATCCAGAATCTCGGGGAAACCCGTATGCTCGGACACTTCCTTCACCGGCAGGCCAGCCCCACGCAGCGTGCGGGCAGACCCACCAGTGGACAGGATTTCAACATTCCGGGCCACCAGGGCACGGGCCAGATCAACCAGCCCTGTCTTGTCAGAAACGGACAGAAGGGCACGACGGGGAGAAAAGCGTGTATCAGTCATGCTTGTGGCATATCCCCGGCCTTCCCGCTGTGCAAGACAGATTCACGTAAACAGACCGCAAAAAGCCACTTTCCCGTCACCTGCCCCTAGCGGGTCCCCTTCCCGTCCTTTCCATCTCCGGCATCGGCGGTCATGCGCTGCTCGGTGGCGGCAAGAACAGGCTGCCAGCCCCCACCCAGGGCACGATAGAGGCTGACAGCGGCCAGCGTCGTCTCCATCCGCAGGTCCGCCAGCGTCACCTGACTGGAAAGCAGCATGGATTCCGCCCTGTCCACCTCCAGAAACGGCACGGCCCCATCCTCATATTGCAGGCGGGCCGCCCGGTAAGCTTTCCGGTTCTGCTGCACCAGCCCCGTGACGTGCTGATAGCGGAGCTGGAGCTGGGCCAGCCTCGTGATCGCATCATCCACATCCCGCCATGCATTCAGGACCGTCTGGCGGTAAGCCAGAGCGGCTTCCTGCTGCTCGGCCTTCTTCAGGGCCAGTGTTCCCCGCAGGCGTCCACCCTCAAAGATCGGGACATTCACGGTCGGGCCGAGCGTGAAATATTTGGCCGCAGGCATGAAGAAATCGCCTGCCGAAAGGCTCTGCGTCCCCAGATTGCCCGCCAGGTTGATGTCCGGATAGAACGCCGCCTTTGCCGCCCCGACCTCAGCCGTGGCCGCATGGAGACGGGCATCCGCCACCATGATGTCCGGCCTCCGCTGCGCCAGACTGGAGGGCACATCCACCCCGACAGAAACGGGCACATCCAGCTGCGGCTGGACCGGCATCAGCTCCTCCTCCAACGCACGGGGCGGGAGGTCCAGCATGACACCCATCGTATTGATCAGGACCGCCTGCATGTCCCGCAGAGGCGGCAGGGCACTGTCCGTCTGCTCCACCTGCCCACGGGCCTGCGCCACCTCCAAATCATTCGCCGCCCCTTCCTTCTGACGGGCCAGAACGAGGGCCAGATCATGCCTTACAAGAGCCTGATGCCGTTCCGTCAGGCCTATCTGTGCCTGAACCGCCCGCAGACGCAGATAGGCCTCCACGAAATCAGCCAGACGGGCCAGCGCAATGCCACGGGCATAGGCCTGCTGCTCGTCCACACGGGCCTTTCCGGCTTCCACAAGCCGGCGGATGCGGCCAAAAACATCCATGTCCCACGAAACGGAGCCAATATTGGCATACTGCTCATATTGCAGGTTGGACCCCGGGGCGGGCTGGGCCAGCGTCAGGAAGCCTTTCCGGCTCTGCTGTGTCCATGTATAGGACCCGGCCCAGTTCAGGCTCGGCACACCTTCTGCGGCCACAACCTTCAGCTGCCCACGGGCCTGAAGCACACGGGTGGCCGCCTGCCTGATGTCCAGATTGTCCCGTGAGAGCCGGTCAACCAGCCGGTTCAGGACCGGATCATGCCACTGCTGCCACCAGCTGACATCCACCGTGGCGGGGCCTGTGAAACCACGGCTCCGCTTCTCCCGTGCATCAGCAGCCTTCTGCCATGCGACAGGCTGATCATCCTCCTTCGGCGTGTGGTAGTCCTGCCCCATCCGCACACATCCGCCCAGAGCCGCCAGCCCGAACAGGACCAGCCCCATCACGCCGCCCCGACCACAGGCAGACAGACCTTTCATGCTCATTTGTCCGTCACCGCCCGATCAGTCCGTGTCTGGGCACGCACAACGGATACCAGCCCCGTATCCACGGTCGTTTCGACAGAAAGTCCCATCCGCAGCAGGCGGGCATGGGGCTGGCCCGGCACCAGCGTGATCTTGACGGGAAGACGCTGGACAATCTTGGTAAAGTTGCCTGTTGCATTCTCCGGGGCCAGAGGTGCGAAAGCAGCACCGGAAGCCGGAGGCATGCTGTCCACGACGCCATCAAGATCAATGTCATAGGCATCCACATGGATGCGGGCCTTCTGGCCGGGACGCATGTGCTGGAGGGCAAGTTCCCGGTAATTCGCCTCAATCCAGAGCTGGTCCATCGGCACGACGACCATCAGGGCGGCCCCATCAGGCACGTAATTACCACTCTGGACGGTACGTTCCCCAACCATGCCGTCAAAGGGGGCACGGATGGCCGTGTAGGACAGGTTCAGCTCGGCCTGATGCACCCGTGCCCGGTCCACATCCACCTGACGGCGGCTGGAATCCTGACGGGCCTCCAGCACACGGAGCTGCGCCTCGGCGGCATCTCTCTGGGCTTCCGCCGCCTGAAGGGACGCTGTCAGATCATCCAGACTGGCCCGGGTCCGCTCACCCTCTTCCCGGCTGCCTGCGCCATTCAGGGCCAGATGGGCGTAACGACTGGCATTCTGTTTCGCAAAAAGAAGCTGGGCGGACAGCTGGGCCACACGGGCCTTCGCCTCAGCAATGATGGCAGGCTGACGGGCCACGCTGGCGGCGGCATCCATCACGAGGGCACGGTCATGCGCCTCCACCGCACGGGCCTGATCCAGTGTGGTCTGATAATCCCGTGGGTCAAGCTGCACCAGAATATCCCCGGCATGGACGGTCTGGTTGTCATCCACGGCAACAGCAATGACCTGACCGGGCACACGGGGCGCAATGACGCTGTAATGTGCCGTCACATAGGCATCATTCGTCCAGACCCGTGCGGCAGGAACGAAAACGATGGCCAGCACGCTGACTGTGAAAACGAGAATGATCCCTCCAGCCAGCAGGAATGGCCAACGCCGCCGCCTTTCCCTGGCCAGTGCCGTCCCGTCAGCAGGAACCTCCTTCGTGACACTGGCCTGTGGCCGGACGGCACCGGCACCCGTCTGTTCATCCGCTTTCCGTGTCATTCCCGTCTCTCCCGCCCTGTTCCGGCCATCATCCTGCACGTGCTTTCCCTTCATGCCCTGATGGTCTCCTTGTGATGAGCCACCGGATGATCAGGAGATTTCACCTTGCGGGGGGCAAAAACGATCCACGGTGGATAGGTCCGTACAGGGACCAGAAGAATGAAAAACATCATCACCACCAGCAGGGCCGCCAGAACACAGAACAGGTCCGACAGGGTCAGCACGGCGGTCTGATGGTGGAACTGCTCCTTGAGGTAACTCATGCTGCCCCGGTAGCGGGGTCTTCCATCGGGCAGAAGCGGTGTCGGACTCTGGATGAGTGGGCTGCTGCCCTGCACCAGCGCATAACGGTACTGACCCAGATGATCTGCCAGCCTGTCTGAGTGAAGGCCGCCACGCCAGCGGCCAACCAGCTCCATCAGCCATGTGCCACCGACCATCATGAAAGCCCGTGGCATGTTCACCAGAGCCACGGCAAAGGGGGATTCTTCTGCCACCACGGCATTGGTGGACATCAGCAGCAGGGAGGACAGCACCATCACCCCGCCAATGCCCTGGAGAAACTGCCAGATGTAAAATTCCGGCCTCTGCCACACGGAGGTGACCAGTGAATCACCACAGCAGGCAATGAACATGCAGACCATGCCGGAGAAACCGACGATCCGGCAGTCCACATCACGCCGGTTGAGCAGATAGCCCACCAGCGGGGCTATGGCGATCTCCACGGCGGCGACTTCCAGCGTCACGAGATAGCTCTGCTCGGGCCGGTACCCCACAACCCTGGTCAGAAACTGCAAAGGCACGGCAGACGCCGAAAGGGACACCACCACAAACAGGCTGATCCCTCCGACCCCGTAAATATAGTTGTTCCGGCTGAGAAGCTGAAAGCGGAAGAAGGGCAGAGGATGCGTCCATTCATTCCAGATCAGCAGCGGGACAGCCGCCAATCCGATGGCCCCCAGTACGCAGACCAGCGGTGAATTGAACCAGTCCAGCCAGTCCCCAAGAGAAAGGACCGTCGTCAGGCACCAGGCCGCCACGGCAAAAAACAGCAGACCATACCCGTTGAAAATCTGGAGCCTGTGATGCTGCGGCTCCATGACGGGCATCCCGTACCAGATGAGCAGTCCCGCCAGTGCCCCCAGCGGAATGGCCTGAAGAAAGATGAACTGCCAGCTGAGCAGGTCCGTCCACAGTCCTGCCAGCATTGTCCCGAGATAGGGAAAACATGTGGAAACCAGCGTATAGGCCACCAGCCCATAGCTCCGCAGACTGAAGGGCAGTATCTTGAGGATGGAGAACATCAGCAGAGGAATGGCAAAACCACCGGCCAGCCCCTGAAAACTCCGCAGAACATAAAGCAGCAGGGGTGTCTGACAGAAAACGGTCGGCACGATACTGCATACTGCCAGGGCCAGCACGAAAAAGGCCCAACGCCGCAGGCTGAAAGTTATGGCCATCCACGGTGAAAGCCCCGCCCCGATGACCTGGGCGGACGTATAGAGGCTGACAAACCAGCGGGAGGGATCATGGCTCAGCCCCATCCCCCCCATGACATCATTCAGTCCCTGCGCTGAAACCTGTTCGTTCAGTGTCGTCATGATGGCCGTCAGGAGCACACCGGCCAGACCGGCAATGGACGTCATGTGAGCACGGACGGTTTTCAACAGCTCCTCCTGACTAAATGGTCAGAGCTGTATCAGGGAACAGAAACGGGTTTAACTAAAAGATCACATTTTCCTGATTATTCGACCAGTCTGTTACATAGAAACAACGGACTGCCTTTTCCTCAGTCCATCCCGGACAAAATATACAAAAAGGGCGGAACACACGATCATGCCACATGTCCCGCCCCCCCGGAACCGGAGAGCCGAAGCTCCCCGGTCCATCAGACGCTGCTCTCAGCGCAGGCCCAGAGCCTTCGTACGTTTGGCCACTTCCTCGGCGGACGCATCGCCAGAGGTCAGCCAGGAACCACCCACACAGGCAACGGTCGGCAGGGCCAGCCAGTCCTTGTAGGTCGCTTCGGTGATGCCACCAGTCGGGCAGAAGCGCACGCCAAGGTTGCCGAACACGGCAGACAGCCCCTTGAGGGCCGGAATGCCACCATTCGTCATGGCCGGGAAGAACTTGAAGCGACGCAGCCCCAGGTCCAGACCCATCATGATGTCACTGGCATTGGCCGTACCGGGCAGGAACGGCACGTCGCGCTCCAGCGCACCCTTGGCCAGAGCCGGCGTGATGCCGGGGCTGACGATGAACTTCGCACCGGCCTTCATGGCCTTGTCCATCTGCTCGGTGTTCAGCACCGTACCGGCACCAACCAGGGCACCCTCAACCTTGGACATCTCAGAGATGACATCCAGAGCAGCCGGCGTACGCAGTGTCACTTCCAGAGTGGAGATGCCACCGGCAACCAGAGCCTCGGCGATCGGACGGGCCTGAGCCGCATCCTCAATGACCAGAACAGGCATAATCGGGCTGCGGTCCATTACCGCATCCAGTCTCTCGATGTAGCTCATACCTCAGTTCCTTTCTCAACATCATCACCGATTTCTTCAAGTTCACGATCCATCATGAACAGCATCGGTGAAGCACCCTCTTCAGCGGACGGAGCCGCCTCACGCATGAGGGCGAAAAGTTCACGCCCCGTACCGGCTGTTGCACGGTGCGGCTTGGTCGGCGTGCGGGCTGCCCATTCCTTCTCATCCACCAGAGCTTCCAGCTTGCCGCTGCGGGCACAGACACGGATGACGTCACCGTCACGCACCTTGGCGAGCGGACCGCCCACCTGTGCTTCCGGCCCGACATGCACCACGGCCGGAACCTTGCCGCTGGCCCCGGAGAGACGGCCATCCGTCACCAGTGCGATCTTGAAGCCCTGGTCCAGCTCGACGCCGAGGGACGGGATCAGGTTGTGCAGCTCCGGCATCCCGTTGCCACGGGGACCCTGACCGATGACGACCACCACGACGTCACGATGCAGCTCGCCAGCCTTCTGAGCTTCCTTCACGGCTGTCTGGGACTGGAAGACACGGGCGGGAGCCTCGATGGTCAGCAGGTTGTCCGCCACGGCACTGGACTTGTACACGCCACGGCCCAGATTGCCCTGAAGCAGCTGGATGCCACCACCCTGATGGAACGGCTCCTTCGCACTGCGCAGGATTTCCAGATCGCTGGACGGCTTGGCCGGTGTGTAGACGACGTTCTTGTCATTCCCCATCAGGGCACGTCTGGCGTAATCATCCAGACCATTTTCGGAAATGGTCGGAGCATCACGATGCAGCAGACCGGCACCGGACAGTTCGGAAATGACGGTCGGCAGACCACCAACCTCATTGAACTTGTTCACGTCGGAAGGTCCGCTCGGATAAACCTTGCAGAGCGTCGGCACGACGGCGGAAAGCTCGGCGAAGTCTTCCCAGTTCACGATAATGCCAGCGGCACGGGCCACGGCCGGAATATGGATGGTGTGGTTGGTGGACCCACCCGTTGCCATCAGGCCGACGATCGCATTGACAATGGCCTTCTCATTGACGACCTCGGCCATCGGACGGGGGTCCTTGCCCTTCGCGCTGATCTCGACCAGACGATGCACGCTGGCACGGGTCATGGCCTGACGCAGGGACGTATCCACCGGAATGAAGGAGGAATCCGGCATCATGAGACCAAGGAATTCAGCCATCATCTGGTTGGTGTTGGCCGTACCATAGAAGGTACAGGTGCCTTCACTGTGATAGGAGGCCATTTCGGCCTTCATCAGCTCATCTTTGCCGATCTTGCCCTGTACGTAAAGCTGGCGGACACGGACCTTTTCCTTGTTCGGCAGGCCGGAGGTCATCGGGCCGGACGGGATCAGCATGCCCGGCAGATGACCGAACCGCAGCGCACCCATCAGCAGGCCGGGGACGATTTTGTCGCAGATACCCAGCAGGGCCACGCCATCATACATGGCATGGCTGAGACCGATGGCCGTGGACTGGGCGATCACGTCACGGGAGAACAGGGACAGGTCCATCCCCTCCTGCCCCTGCGTGACACCGTCACACATGGCCGGCGCACCACCGGCAACCTGCGCCGTGGCACCAACCTCACGAGCAAAAATCTTCATCTGCTCCGGATAACGGCCATAAGGCTCGTGTGCGGAGAGCATGTCGTTATAGGTCGTAACAATCCCCAGATTAGGCCGCTGCTCAAACACCAGCTCCTGCTTGTCAGCAGCACTGGATGCAGCAACGGCGTGAGCCAGGTTTCCGCAGGTCAGCCGGGACCTGTCTGCACCTTTTTCACGGTTACGCTCCATAAGAGTGAGGTAACGACGGCGGGACGTCTTGGACCGCTCAATAATTCTGGACGTTACACTCTCAACAACGGAATTCAGAGACATTGAAGCACTCGCTGTTCGGCTGGACACCCCACAGACAGACGGATAATTCCCCCTGAGAGACACGGTATCATATTATCATCCGCTCGCTTTCCATTCCTGCAAGGAAAGCACGCATTGCCTTTTGTAAGGAAAGACGCCCTACCGGGCAAGCGGCCCTCCCATGCACATCTCAGTCATCACCCTGCCGCCCTGCACGCCCCGTTTATCAAAAAGAGGCGGTTCCCAAGGGTTTTTCAATGAAAAACCCAGACGGACCCTCATGCTGCCATGCATGAAACTCCAGTCTGGGCTTTGCGAAACGGGCCTCTCGACATGCCGGGTCAGGCATCAGCTGGGCGAGTCACGCCCCTGCTCCTCCTCCCGGAAGCTCGGCCACTGGCCATCAGCCAGGGACATGAGGGAAGGCGTGGCCACATGCAAGCGGCGGCCATACACCCAGTCATTGGTCAGGACATTCCGGACATACTGCCGGGTCTCCTGACTGGGCAGACATTCAATATACATCAGCGGGTCCTGAAGGCCCTTCTGCCCGCTTTCCCACCGCAGGATGGCCTGCGGCCCCGCATTATAGGAAGCGAGAACCTTCAGCAGGGACGCTTCGTCACGCTGTTCGCCCTGGGCGATGCTGCGGGCCAGATAGAGCATGTAAAGCTGCCCCACCTCCAGATTATAGCCCGGCTCCCGGAGACGACGCTGCATTGCCTGGTAGAAATCATTGCCGGATGCCACGGCCACGCTCTGGGGCAGGTGATACTGCTCACTGACAAAGCTGGCCGTCATCGGGCGGACCTGCATCATGCCATACGCCCCGGCCGAGGAAGATGCCAGAGGGTCAAAATTGGACTCCATCCGGGCCACGGCATAGACCAGTGCCGAGGACAGGCGGAACCCGTGATAGGGATGCAGGTCCGGCAATGGCCCGAGAACTTCCTTGTATTCCTTGTGATCCAGCCGTTCCAGGGCCTGCTGCATCTGGTCGGCCAGCACCCGCATCCCAGCCTTTCGCACGACCAGCTGAAGGGAATGGGCACGGACCGGATCGACCAGCGCATCCTGCCACATCTGCCGGGCCAGCATTTCGGCCCGCCCCTGCTCGCCAATCTGGATCAGGGCAAAAAGATGGGCACCCTCCTGCATGGAGGACACAACATTGATGTCCACCTCGCTCAGGACCGTCTGTTTTGCCCCTGCACGCCCGATATTCGACAGGGCACCTGACAACATCTCCGTCTGGGGATGTGCCGAATGCAGGAGACGCCCCGCCAGCAGGCCGTAGAAACTTTCACCCTGTATGGACGCCCGGTGCAGCCATGTCCGGTACAGGGACCGGTCCCCGTGCCTCTCGGCCACACGGCCTGCCCAGAAGGATGCCGCAGCCTGCACGTCACCATCCGTCTGGTCGGCATTGGCCGCCGTCTCGAAGAGGCTGTAGGCCGCATCGAGCTGCCCTTCACGCCAGGCAGCCAGCCCCGCCACGAAGGCGGGCAGGCCGACCTTGTACTGTCCCTTCTCCAGCCCGGCAGAGCCAACCCTCAGGGCTGTCCGTGTATCTCCCTGGCTGAGAGCCTGCATGGCTATTTCGCCATGAAGCTGCGCTGCATAGGTTGGCGTCATGCCCGGTGTGCGGGAAAGCTGACTGAGGGCCTTGCGAACCCCGGCCTCACCTGAGGAGGCCTTGTCCAGCAGTTCCCGTTCCAGAAGCCCGTTGCGGATTAGTATCTGAGAAAAGGAGGTACCCCTATCCGACTGCTGAAAATCTAGTACATCCCCGTATCCAAATGAAGGTTGATCATCCACGAAAGAACCTTTACGGAGCTGGCTCAGCCGATGCTTCAACAAGGAAGCATCAGGTAAATTGGGGTAATGTTGAAGCCAAACAGTCAGCTCAGTCACCGATGGATGAAACGCTGTGTTCAAATAACGTTCAGCCAAATAGTCTGGCAAAAGCAACTGTCCAGCCGTGCCATCTGTTCCCGACCCACGAGTCAATTGCTCCAAACGAACCGCATTACCCTCACGAACTGCTGCAAAGAGTACGAGATAGTGCTCAGCCACAGAGGGAGGCAACGGATGCGGCAAAGAAGCCCCCTCTCTGTTGAGAAAACACGCATCACAACCCCAGCCACCTGAATGCTCAACTGCACGAGACGAAAGAGGAAATGTCTGCCCCTGCGCTGGGGAAACAGTGCATCCCGCCAAAATAGCTGCGCTGAGAACGACGCCGGACCACATTGCGGGAGACCCACATGGAAATATCCATCGCATAATGCCGGTGGACTAACCCGCTTTTGCGCCTCTGGCAACCCTTGACGTTTAAGCAAAAAATTCCAGTGTGCCTTTCATGCTAATATCTCCCTAGTGAGGAATCCAGAATATTCTTCTGATTTTACACACTGTTAGTGTTTTTTTTACGGTTCACTTCCGGTATTATTAAAGAATAACCAATTTTACTCTCATCTCCACATTCCACCCCTCCATCAGGGAGCATGACAAGATGCGAATCGGAATTGCGACTCCACGCTCATGCTTCCGGAAACAAGGTCCCGGCCAAAAGAAGCATGTCCGCCCAGAGGGTCTTCCGGCGTCCCGCATTCCCGCCAAGCTGGGCCGGGTGCCAGAGGGGTAGTAACGGCACCTTCTCTTCCAAGCCGGGAATATCCGCCTCATGCCAGCGGCCACGCAGCTGGCTCAGACGGGAATTTTTCTGCAGCAGCATCCATGCCGGGGTTGCCCCCATCGTCACGATCCGCCTGGGCTTTGCCAGAGCGACCGCCCTCTGCAGAACCGGCAGACAGGCTTCCAGATCACGCTGCGAAACACGCTGGCCGCCCGGCGGCCGCCACGGAATGGCCGGAGCCATGGAAAGCTGCGCCCGCTCCAACCCCGCTGACGCCAGAATCCTGTCCAGAAGAGTCCCCATCGCCCCTGCAAACAAGATGCCATGACGGTCCTCATCCTCATTGGGCACCTCCCCCACCAGCAGAAACGGTGCCCCCTCCACCAGAACCGGTGCCAGATGATGTTTGGCCATACGCATCAGACTGATACCCGGAAGATTCAGACTGGCTTTCATGAGGGCCTCAACATCCGGGGCACCGGCAATCTCTGCCAGAACAGCTTCCCGGCTTTTCAGACCCTGGCGGGGAGCCTGCTGCTGTGTCACCTGCTGCCTCACCGGAGGGGCGGGCCGTGTCTCCCTGGCCCGGATGGACGATACGGGACTGTCCTCCCAGACATCCCACGGCATGTCCTCCATGATGCCATCCACACCCCATTCCTGATGCAGGCGGAGGGCTGCAAGAACATCCTGAGCAGGAAGTGCCGGGGAAGATGCCATAGTGAACAAGAATCCTTTCGTCACGATTCCGGAGGATGGAGACGCCGGATACGCCTCCTCATGGCCTTTGATCGCCCAATTTGTTACATAGCCTCATCTCAAATGAACACCCCTCACCCGGAGTTGCCCTGTCATGGCTCTGCTTCAGGATATGGCCCACGCCAAGATCAATCTGTTTCTCCATGTCACGGGCCGTCGTGATGATGGTTACCATCTGCTGGACAGTCTGGCCGTCTTCGCCGGTGCAGGCGATCATGTCACCCTCTCCGCCACCACACCGGATGATGAGGACAGCCTCACAGTTCAGGGGCCTTTCTCGGAGGGGCTGGAAGCCGACAGTAACAACCTTATCCTGAAGGCCGCACGATCCCTGCGGCACGAAATGGGAACGACAGGCCGGACACTCCCCGCTACCGCCCTGCGGCTGGAAAAGCACCTCCCCGTGGCTTCAGGCATTGGCGGCGGGTCCGCCGATGCAGCCTGCGCCCTGCGGCTGCTCACCCGTTACTGGCATCTCCCGGCAGACATGGCCACCAGGGCAGCCCCCACCCTTGGAGCGGATGTTCCCGTCTGTCTGGTACAGAAAGCCACACGCATGGAAGGCATTGGCGACATACTGACACCCGCTCCTTCCCTGCCGGAAATGGGCATCCTGCTGGTCAATCCGGGCGTCAGCGTCTCCACACCCAGCATCTTCAGGAGACTGGCGGCCACGGGCGGCATCACCGTCCGCCCATCTCTTTCTTTCCCGGAAGCAGGCTGGCCGACGCTGGACGCCCTCATTGCGTTCCTCCGAACCACGGAAAACGACCTCCAGCCCCATGCCATCGCTCAGGAACCTGTCATCGCCACGGTGCTGGAGCAGCTTGCGGCTCTCCCGGATGTCCGGTTCAGCCGCATGAGCGGCTCCGGAGCCACATGCTTCGCCCTGTTCGACAGTGCCGAAAAAGCCGCCGAAGCCGCACGGCATCTTGCCCGACAGGACGCCGCCAGAGACTGGTGGCACTGGGCCGGACCTGTCCTGCCCTGACCCGCTCTCAACAAAAAAGGCCCGCCATGAGAGCGGGCCTTTTCATCGTCTCAGAAAGAGTTTACTGGGCCGTTTTCAGACGGTTGTTACATTCAGAATAATACCCGCCGCCCTTCTGTATCCATTTCAGGCTGCCATTGCGGCCGGTGCTCTTGTTGGCATTATACTGTGCCAGACAGGTCTGCATCCGGGCTTTCCCCGGTGTAAGCGATGCAAACTCGGGAGACACACGGGCCGGGAACACGACGTTGCCACTGGCAACCGGAGCGGCTGCCGCAGCAGGAGCCGCCGTGGAAGCGGAGGGCGTGCCGGTCGCAGCCGGAGCAGAGGCCGGGGCCTGTGCCGGTGCAGCCGTCCCGTTACAGTGGCTCTGTTTGAAGTCGCCGTACTTCTGTCCATTCAGCGTGCCAGCCCTCTTAGCATCACTGAAGGCCCGATGACAGGCCATGAAAGACAGCTTGCCCGTTGCCGGGGCAGGAGCGGCTGCCGCAGCAGGAGCCGCCGTGGAAGCGGAGGGCGTGCCGGTCGCAGCCGGAGCAGAGGCCGGGGCCTGTGCCGGTGCAGCCGTCCCGTTACAGTGGCTCTGTTTGAAGTCGCCGTACTTCTGTCCATTCAGTGTGCCAGCCCTCTTGGCATCACTGAAGGCCCGGTGACAGGCCATGAAAGACAGCTTGCCCGTTGTCGGGGCAGAAGCGGAAGCAGGGGCCGCAGCCAGTGCAGCCGTGCCACCCAGCATGGAACAGGCCACCAAAGGCAGGCACAGTCGTGTCAGCTTCATGAATTCAATCCTCACATCTCATGATTACGTGGCGATCATAACAGGCATGGGCCAAAAAGACCCGCACCCTTTTTCATCCAGCCCGTAAATCACCCGGTCCTGATTTCCATAAAGCTGTCCTGCCCCGGCAGGAGACAGGACAGCCTACGGATGTGTCAGTTCAGGCGTTCGCCATGCTGGGTCAGGTCCAGACCCACCTGCTCTTCCTCGGCGGAAACACGCATCCCGATCAGCCTGTCCACAACCCAGAAGATCACGGCCGTCACCACGACGGACCAGACGATGGTGACACCCACAGCCTCAGCCTGACGAAGAAGCTGCGCCCAGCCCCCGCTGATGCCAGCCGGGCTGGAAGGTGTGGCAGAAAGCGGCCCATAGGCGAATACGCCCGTCAGCAGGGCACCGACGATGCCTCCCACACCATGCACACCGAAAGCATCCAGACTGTCATCATAGCCCAGCCTGTTCTTCAGGACGGCAGCACTGTAGAAACAGATGCCACCAGCAGCCAGCCCGATGACAAGGGCACCGCCAGGCAGGACAAAACCGGCGGCCGGGGTCACGGCCACAAGGCCCGCCACCACACCGGAGATGATCCCCAGTGCCGTCGGCTTGCCATGCCGCCACCATTCCACCAGCATCCAGCCCATGCCACCGCCAGCCGCAGCGACCTGCGTCGTCAGCATGGCCATACCGGCACGCCCGTTCGCCCCCAGTGCCGACCCAGCATTGAAGCCGAACCAGCCCACCCAGAGCAGGGACGCCCCGATAATGGCATAGGCCAGATTATGCGGGGACATGTCATCACGATGCAGCCCGTACCGGCGGCCGATCATGATGGCGCAGACCAGACCGGCCACACCGGAATTGATGTGAACGACCGTACCACCTGCAAAATCCACGGCACCGAGACCGGCCACCCAGCCCAGCGGACTCCAGACCCAGTGAGCAATGGGGGAATAGACCAGCAGGGACCAGAGAACGGTGAACACGCACAGGCCCGCAAACCGGACACGGCCCGCAAAAGCCCCCGTCAGAAGAGCCGGAGTGATGATGGCAAAGGTCATCTGATACATCAGATAGACACTCTCGGGGATGGTCATGGGCGTTTCTGCCGGAGTGCCCGCCCCCAGCGTGAAGGCACCGTCAACACCCTGATGGATGTGATCCGCAATGCCCCGCAGGAAGAAACGGGACAGGTCCCCGATCCATGCCGTACCGGTCGAGAAGGCCAGACTGTAGCCCAGCACCATCCAGACGATGCTGACAATGCAGCAGATGCCGAAAGACTGGATCATGGTGGACAGCACATTCTTCCGCCGCACCATCCCGGCATAGAACAGGGCAAGGCCGGGAACGGTCATCAGCAGGACCAGAGCCGTGCTGACCAGCATCCATGCGGTATCACCCGTATCAATCGCACGCATCAGAGGGCACCCTCCCCGGTCTCACCCGTCCGGATGCGGACCATCTGTTCCACATCCGTCACCATGATCTTGCCGTCGCCGATCCGCCCCGTCCGGGCAGTGTCAGTAATGGCATCGATGATATCAGGCACGCGCTCATCCGGCACGACCGTCTCAATCTTGATCTTGGCAATGAAGCTGACCGTGTATTCCGCCCCACGATAAATTTCCGTCTGGCCTTTCTGCCGCCCGAAACCACGCACCTCCGTGACTGTCAGGCCATGCACGCCAAGCTCGGCAAGGGCTTCCCGCACGTCATCCAGTTTGAATGGCTTTATGATCGCCGTTACAAGTTTCATCCCCTCCGACCCTTCTCCCGTTGGTCTTTCGCTGATCCGAAGTAAAATCGTGCCACCTTCATAACGATTTCTGCAAGACTTTCTTTTCGGCAAAGATAAGGCTAGACACGATAGACCTGCTCCCCCGGTCCCGAAGGACCGCAAAGGCGGGAGTATCCTGCCATCCGTCAGGCCGGGAAGGAGCACCTGTCGTGGGTACAGATTATGACCTCTGCATAAATGGCGGTGGCCCCATCGGGGCGACACTGGCCTGCCTGCTGGCCCGGAAGGGACTACGCATCCTTCTGCTGGAACGCTCCCCCCTCTCCACCACACCGGCCCGGAATCCCGATGGCCGTGCCTATGCTCTTGCCGAGGGCATCCGCCCCCTGCTCGAAGATGCCGGAATCTGGCAGGCCCTGCCCCTGCCGCCCCAGCCCATCACCACCATTCATGTCACGGACAGCCAGGGCCGCATCCCCGCCGCATCCCGCAGCACCATTGCCGACGGGCTGAGCTTCACCGGCGATGACGCCCCCGAAGACCGCCCCTTCGGCTGGATGGTGGAAGCCCACAATCTTCTGGCCGCCATTGCCCGCACCCTCACCAACCAGCCGGGACTGGATGTCCGTGCCCCGGCCACGGGCCGTTTCACCTTCTCCCGGGATGAAGCCCGGATCACCCTTGATACGGGCGAAACCGTCACGGCGTCCCTTGTCATCGCGGCGGACGGGCGGCAGTCCCTCCTCCGCCAGCAGGCCGGGATCGGACTGACCCGCATCCCCTACAACAAGATCGCCCTCGTCAGCGTGCTGGCTCATGAGAAGCCCCATCATGGCAGTGCGCTCGAAAATTTCCTGCCTCAGGGGCCTTTTGCCCGCCTGCCCCTCCCCGGCACGGAGACACACCCTCACCGCTCCGCCATCGTCTGGACGGACCGGCCCGGGCGCATCGCCCACTTCACCAGCCTTGATGCCGCCAGCTTCACCCGGCTGGTGGAAGACCGCCTCTGCGGGGAAGACCTCGGAACCATCACGCTGGCCGGCAGGCACTGGACGTATCCTCTGGCCTCCCAGTATGCGCACCGTTATCATGCCACACGCCTCCTTCTGGCAGGCGATGCCGCACACGGGCTTCATCCCGTTGCCGGACAGGGGATGAATCTCGGCTTCCGTGACGTCCGCACCCTCAACGACATTCTGGGAGACGCCCATGCACGGGGGCAGGACCTCGGTGCCCCGGCTCTCCTCCAGCACTATCAGCGGCTCAGCCGTCCGGGCAACCTTGCCATGCTGGCGGGCTGCGACCTGATGGAACGTCTCTTCAGCACCAACATGCCTCTCATCCGTCATGCCCGACATGCCGGACTCATGGCCATGAAACGCCTGCCCTCCCTGCGGCATGGGTTTGTCCAGAAGGCCATGGGACTATAAAAAAACTGCGATCATTTATGGCCGATTTTCTCGACACCTTTCCTGATTCCTCATCAGACCCCGAATTTCTGGACAGATTCTGGTCCGTCATGCAGACACAGGCCTGCGGCTGTGCCGATGCGCTGATCCGGGACCTGTTCGCCGTCAACATCTGCAATCATGCTGATTTTGCCTCTGCCCTGGCCTCGCTGATCAGCACCAAGCTGACCGACCGTGCCATGTCGGAACAGACCCTGATGGAGCTGACTGCCTCCATACTGAAGGCTGACCCCGCCATCACACGGGCTGCCGCCTCGGATATCGTGGCCACTCTCCAGAGAGACCCGGCCTGCCCGGACCTCGCCACGCCCTTCCTGTTCTTCAAGGGATTCCACGCCTTACAGGCCTACCGCATCTCCCATCACCTCTGGAAAGCAGGCCGCAGGCCACTGGCCTATCACTTCCAGAGCCGCGTGAATGAAAAATTCGGCATCGACATTCACCCTGCCGCCCAGATCGGCCAGCGCATCACGATCGACCACGGCACGGGCATTGTCATCGGGGAGACCACCATCATTGAAGATGACGTGTCCCTTTTCCAGAGTGTCACCCTTGGTGGCACCGGAAAGAATGGCGGGCAGCGTCATCCCATCATCCGTCAGGGCTGCCTGATCGGGGCTGGAGCGAAAATCCTGGGCCATCTGGAAATCGGTGCCCATGCCCGTGTCGGGGCGGCTTCGGTCGTGCTAGGCAATGTCCCGTCCCGTGCCACGGCCGTCGGCAACCCTGCCCGCATCGTCCGCTTCGGCGACATGGATCAGGATTTCACGAACTATCAGATATGAAAAAGTCTCTTGAATACTTCTTCGCCACACATCCCTCCAGAGCCGAAGAGGCTTGGGATACTGCTATGCTAAGCGTTGATACGAATGTTCTGCTTGGAATGTTCCGTTTAACGAATGATACCGCAAACAAACTTATGCAGACTCTTGAAGAGTGCGCCTCTTTAAAAGAAAAAAATCTCTTCCTAACAAAACAGGTCCTAATCGAATTCAAAAGTAATATTCGTATGGCCATGAAATATGCACATGACCAATTCAAAAAGTCAGAAGAGTTTCTAGAAAATTCAAAAAACAAACTAAAATCAGATATTTATGGACATCTAAAATCAAGCGGAATTATTCCAGAGAAAACTATTAAAAGACTCAAGAAATCCATGAATAAAGAAATAGATCTCGTAATCTCAGAGCTAAAAGAATCACAAAAATCATCAGAGTATAATCTGGAATCACGCTTAAAGATTGTAGAACGTTTACAGGAGATATTTTCAGATAAAGTTCTGACACATGAGATTCCTTCCCAAGAAGATGCCCAAAAATTAATCAAAGACGGCCACGCCCCTAGTGGAAAAGACTCCCAAAAACCCTCCTCTATATCTCAAGCTGGAGATGCAATAATCTGGCTTGAGTTAATAGAACATGCAAAAATCTTATCATAAGACAAAAAAATTCCACAATATCACTATTACAACATAAAAAATTTAGAAGATAATTATAAAATAATAGAAAAAGCCCTTCTTTCAGAGCGAATAATAGATAATTATAAAGAATCTAGATGAAATATACAAAAATACAGAAATTGAAAAAATGTTCTCTGCCTTCTATCCCAAAATTAATCCTCGTAAGCCTAAATGACGTCTACCCTTCCTCAAACTTATCCCCAGTTCAGGGGACAGGTCGGGGCATCATCCTGTGCGCTGAGCCGGGAGAAATGTGGACAGATTCAGGGGACTCCTGAAAGTCCGCTCCATGTGGCTGTTGATGAGTCATTCCGGAACATACGGCGCATATATAAAAGGGCCGGACAGTACCTCCGCACCCGTCCGGCCCCTTCTTTCAGATCAGGACCATGAAGGCCCCGGACCTTACTGCTGATGGGTGAAGTGGAAGCTCATCCCGTAATCGTAGGTCTGGCCCGGCTTCAACTCGATGCTCGGGAAGCTCGGCGTGTTCGGGCTGTTGGGGTAGAATTCCGGCTCGAATGCCAGAGCATCCCACTTGTTGTAAGGACGGCCTGACGTACCCTGATAATTGCCGATCAGATGATTGGCGGAATAGAACTGCATCCCCGGCATGTTGGTGGCCACTTCCATCACACGGCCGGAACGGGGGTCCGTCACACGGGCGACGACACGCTCCGTATTGCCGGGCTGGGACGGGCCGATCAGCACCATGCATTTATCATAACCACCCTGTGGCACCATCTGCGGGTCACGGCTCAGCAGGCCCTCACCCACCGTGCGGGGCTGACGGAAGTCGAACGGTGTTCCATCAACAGAGGCCAGATCACCCGTCGGGATGGACTGGTCGTCCGTCTTCAGGTAGCGGTCGGCGTAAATCTGCACCACTTCCGGCGCAATGGTCCCGGACCCTTCGCCATTGAGGTTCCAGTAATTGTGCGTGGAGAGGTTCACGACGGTCGGAGCCTTCTTCACCTTCGCCTGGAACTTCAGGCTCAGCGTGTCATTGGCACTTAAACGATAGGTCGCCTGCGTTGTCAGATCACCCGGGAACCCCTGATCCCCATCCTTGCTGACCAGTTGCAGCACGACGTAAGCACCCTGCGAATCTACACCCTTGCGCTTGATGATCCAGAGCTTGCGGTCAAAACCTTCCGTACCACCATGTAGGGTATTCGGTCCTTCATTGATGCTCGTATGGTAGGTCTGCCCATCCAGTGTAAACACACCACCAGAGATGCGATTCGTTACACGCCCCAGCACGGCACCGAAATGGGGATCGGAATTGTGATTCTCATAGGCGGCAATATTGGGGAAGCCCAGTGCCACATTACCCAGACGGCCAAGACGATCCGGCACATCCACCTCTTGGACAACGGCCCCATAACTCAGCACGGTGACCTTCATACCATGATCGTTAGTCAGAGTAATAGCCTTCACCTTCTGGCCTGTGGAAAGTTTTCCCCAATTTTTCACCTGCACCGTGGGATCCGCACAGGCGATACCGGAGATGGCAAGGCTGGCCACCAGTGCGCTGGCAGACAGAAGCCAGCTGCGACCTTTATGAAAACGGGACATAAAATCTCTCAACAATTCATGAAATTATAGACCCATCAAAACAACAGGCCCTTTCTCCTGAGAGGGGGGCTTAAAAAAAAGCCGTCCACGCCAGGGCTGGTTCCCATGAGAAAACCCAACGATGCAAAAATGCAATACTTCTCCCTCTTATACAAGAGAGACAATCGAAAGGGGTAGGCAGCATCAGACAAGTGCCATATGCTTGAATTGTGCTGGTCTTCATGACTGGCATAGGTAGAGTCAAATGTGTGTTACAGTCCCGGCCCGTTCCCCTTCAGGCACGCTACCCCAGCAATAGCTGTGGCGTTGCCGCCATAGCCGGGCCTTTGAAGAAGCAGGAGCGGCAGCAACATGGCGTGCACAGGCAGCACAACGCAGCATCATCGGGGCAGATTTCCTGCCCTTTTTACACTGATCGGCTGTCTGACCCTGCTCTCCCTCGGCGGATGCGGTTCCCTCCACTCCAAGCCGCCGACCGACCCTGATGATCTGGCAGACTACAAGGCGGTCAATGACCCCTATGAACCGTTCAACCGCAAGATGTTCAACCTCAACATGTGGGTCTATCACAAGGCCCTGCGCCCGATTGGCCGCTTCTGGAAGAACAACATCCCCCAGCCCATCCGGACCTCCGTTGCCACGCTGAACGAGACCTGGCGTGAACCTGCCGTGTTCTTTTCCGACGTCGGGGCAGGACGCCCCCGCAGGGCGGGCGATGCCTTCATGCGGTTCCTCCTGAACATGACGACGGCCGGCTTCTACGATGTTGCCCAGTATCTCGGGTACAAGCAGCACGAAACGGACCCCGGCATGGTTCTGGCCCTCTGGGGCGTGAAGTCCGGCCCCTATATTTTCCTGCCGGGATTCGGTCCCAGCAGCTTCCGTGATGCCGCAGGGTATGCCATCAGTCAGGGACTAACACCCATCAACTATGTCCCGAGCGGGTATGCCCTCATCAGCTTCAACTGGGGATACAATATTCTCGGAACCTTCAACAGCTTTGCCGACAGCACGGACCAGCTGGACCAGCTGGAACATCAGAGCCTCGACCCCTACGCTTTCATGCGCAGTGCATGGCAGCAGCAGCGTCAGAGCCAGATCGACGCCCTCAAGGCTGATCACCGCGCCACCACACCCGACTGGTACTGACCATTCCGTCCCGCCAGGAAGCCTTTATTGGAAGGATCCCTCAACATGATGCTCCGTCAGCTTACACGCCGCACCATTCTGGGAGCTGCCAGCCTGTTCGCTCTCGTGCCCACACTGGCTTTCGCCGCGCCCTCCAGCGATGAGGCCAAGGCTTTTGTCGGCAGGTTTGGTAGCAGGCTGGTCACTGTCCTGAACAGCAACGTCCCGCTGGCCAAGAAACGGGACGCCCTGCTCCCCCTCCTGCGTGAAAATGTGGACGTGCAGGGCATTGGCCGCTACTGCCTCGGCCGCTACTGGCGAGTCGCCACACCGGAACAGCAGAAGCTCTATCTGGAACTGTTTCAGGATGTGCTGCTCAACGCCGTCACGGCCCGCATGGGCGAATATCAGAACATCTCCTTCCGTCTCGTGGAGAGCGTCCCTTCTCCGGCTGGCCAGAAGGTGACACTCCAGATTTCCCGTCCACACCAGCCTGACGTGCTGATGACCGCCGTCATTGATGGCGAGCCACCCAAAGTGGTCGACCTGTATGGTGAAGGGGCCAGCATGCGCATGACACAGCGCAGCGATTACACCACCTATCTTACCCGTCATGGCGGGCAGGTGCAGACGCTGATCAATGCTCTCAAGCATCAGCTGGGGCGTGACTGATCTTCATTTCACAACGAGTCAGCAGCTTGGAGGGGGCGTCAGCCCCCTTTTCACTGACATGCCTGTTTCTCCGACCATCTCGCCCTGAATGACTGACGACCTCTCCCTTTTCGACTTCACCCTCCCCCGGGATCATATCGCCACGGAGCCTGCCCGCCCCCGGGACATGGCACGACTCCTGCATGTCGTCCCGCCCGCCCTTGCCGGAACCGATGACGCCACCCTCTCCCTTCACCGCATCCGCAACCTGCCCGACCTGCTAAAAGAAGACGACCTGCTCATCGCCAATGATACGGAAGTCATCCGGGCAAAAATGGAGGCCCGCCGGGGCGACGCCAAAATCGGAATCACGCTGGACCGCATCCTGCCGGAAGGCCAGTGGCACGCCTTGGCCCGCAATGCCCGCAAGCTCCGCCCCGGCAATCAACTCCGCTTTGAGGATGATCCCGTCACCGCTGACGTCCTGACCAATGAAGGCGACGGGGCCGTGACCATCCGTTTCTCGGTCGAGGGCGATGAGTTTGATGCCTTCCTGGAACGCAGAGCGACTCTGGCCCTGCCGCCCTACATTGCCCGCCCCAATGGCCCGACCGAGACGGATACAAGCGATTACCGCACCATTTTCTCCCGCTTCCGTGGCGCAGTGGCTGCTCCCACAGCAGGGCTGCACTTCACGGAAGACCTGCTGGAGGCCCTCGCTGCCAGAGGCATCAGAAAACAGACCCTCACCCTGCATGTCGGAGCTGGCACCTTCCTGCCCGTCCGCAGCACCATTGCCGAACACAAGATGCATGCGGAATGGGGCCATATTGATGAAGAAACAGCCCGTCTCATCAACGAGACCCGTGCCAACGGGGGCCGTGTCGTTGCCGTGGGCACGACCAGCCTGCGCCTCCTGGAAAGTGCAGCAGATGAACAGGGCATCGTCCATCCCTGGACCGGGGAAACCTCCATTTTCATCAGGCCCGGCTACCGCTTCCGGGCCGTGGATGCGCTGCTGACCAACTTCCACCTGCCCCGCTCCACGCTTTTCATGCTGGTCTGCGCTTTTGCCGGGACACAGACCATGCGCCATGCCTATCATCACGCCATTGCCGAAGGGCTGCGCTTCTATTCCTACGGTGATGCCTGCCTTCTGGAACGTGCCCCATGACGACTGTCCCCATCCGCCCCACCCTGACCCCGTCCGACCACATGCACTGGCAGAAAGAGGCCCAGTGTGGTCAGGCACGGGCTGGCTGGCTGCATACCCGCCACGGCAGCGTGCCGACACCGACCTTCATGCCGGTTGGTACGGTCGGGACCGTCAAGGGCATCACGATGGACAATGTCCGGGCCACCGGAGCGGGCATCGTGCTGGGCAATACCTATCACCTCATGCTGCGCCCTACGGCTGAACGGGTCCAGCGTCTCGGCGGGCTGCACCGCATGATGGACTGGCCCGGCCCCATCCTGACGGATTCCGGCGGATTTCAGGTCATGTCTCTGGGACCGCTGCGGAAAATGGATGAGGATGGCGTCACCTTCCGCTCCCATATTGATGGCAGCTCCCACCGGCTGACGCCTGAAAGTTCAACGGACATCCAGTACAAACTGGATGCCACCATTACCATGGCTTTTGATGAATGCCCTGCCCTCCCCGCCACAAAAGACGTTCTGGAAGCCTCCATGGAACGCTCCATGCGGTGGGCCGCCCGCTCCCGTGAGGCCTTCATCGCCCGGCCCGGCTATGGGCAGTTCGGCATCGTACAGGGCGGCACGGAGCAGGACCTGCGGGAACGCTCCGCCCTCGCCCTGCGGAAGATCGGCTTTGAAGGCTATGCCATTGGCGGTCTGGCCGTGGGCGAAGGGCAGGAGCTGATGTTTGCCACGCTGGATTACACGACCCCCATGCTGCCCGAAGATCAGCCCCGCTATCTGATGGGTGTGGGAACCCCGGATGACCTGCTGGGAGCCGTCATGCGTGGCTGCGACATGTTCGACTGCGTCATGCCGTCCCGTGCAGGCCGGACTGCCCGGGCTTATACCGAGCGGGGCACGCTGAATCTCCGCAACGCCCGCTTTGCCGAAGATACCCGTCCCATCTCCCCCGAGGATGACAGCCCGATGGCAGGCCGGTACAGCCGGGCCTATCTGCATCATCTCTTCCGGGCCAATGAGATGCTGGGGCCGATGCTCCTGACCCTCCATAATCTCGCCTATTATCAACGGCTCATGCGCCAGATACGGGCCGCCATCGTGGCCGGAACGCTGGAACAGACCGCCGCTGAACTCCGCCGGAACTGGGCCAGAGGGGACTGGAGCGAGGATGAATGGCCCATGCCCCGCTACCAGCAGGACTGACCCCCGGACACGGCATGTACGAGGCCTCCTCTCCATCCCGCCTGCAGAAGCGCAGCCTCAGCCTTTACGGGCACCGGACCTCCATCGCCCTAGAAGGGGAATTCTGGCAGGTTCTGGAAGTCATAGCGCAGCGTGAAGGACTGGCTTTCGCCGCCTTCATCGCCCGGCTGGACAGGCACCGCCCGCCGGAACAGGCCCTTGCCTCCCTGCTGCGCCTCACGGCCCTCCGTTTTGCCCTGCAACAGCCTGCCATAACCAACCTTCCGCAGACATCGGCCCAGTCCGGACGATGATATCCCTATTCCCGCTTCTCCTATCCTCGTGATAGACTCACGCCTGCATGAACAGGGAGGGCGGCAATGGCTTTCTGGGGGAAAATGTTTGGAGGTGTGGCCGGGTTTGCAGCCGGAGGGCCGATAGGTGGCCTTCTGGGTGTCATTCTCGGTCATATGTCCGATACGGACAAACTGCTTACCCCTCTTTCCGGCACATGGGGGGACCGCTTTCCCGCACGGGGGCAGCCGGACCCGCATAATGCCGCCTTCTTCACCGCTGCGAAACTTTCTGCCCTGCTGGGCAAGACAGATCAGCTCTACGGGCTTGGCGTGGTCACACTGTCCGCCAAGCTGGCCAAGGTGGATGGCCCCGTGAACCGGGCTGAAATTGATGCCTTCAAACGGTCTTTCCGCTTCCCGGACGACAATCAGAAAGAAATCGGCCTTCTTTTTGACCGTGCCAGAGAACGGACAGACGATTTCGAGATGTATGCCAAGGAACTGGGCCGTGCCTTTGCCGACAAGCCGGAACCTCTGGAAACACTTCTCGGCGTCCTGTTCATGATTGCCAGGGCCGATCTGCCCCCCAAGGCCCCCCTTCATCCCCTTGAGACGGACTTCCTCCGCCGGACGCATAAAGCCTTCCGCCTTTCAGAACGGGCCTGGGACCGGGCGGAAAGCGGGCAGCCCCGTGCTGCCTCCACCTCGTCATCGGCAGAATGCTACCGTGTTCTGGGCATCAGTGCGACGGCCAGCGATGGCGAAATCCGTGCCCGCTGGCGGGTGCTGATCCGTGAGCACCACCCAGACCGGCTTGCCCAACGCCCCATGACGGACGCCCAACGGCTGGCGGCTCAGGAGCGTGTGGCCCGCATCAATGCGGCATGGGATCAGATCAAGCGGGACCGGGGCCTGTAAATACAGGCCACCACCTTTACTGCTGCGACGGCTGGTCCCCCAGCGGCACGGCGACCCAGCGCAGACCGTCCTTGTCCTGCACCAGAAGCAGAATGTCCGTTCTCTTCATCTCACGGGCACGGTCCAGCGCAGTCTGGAGGGCTTCCGGCGTGTTGACTTCCTGCTGCCCCACCTGAAGGATCAGATTGCCTTCCGTCAGGCCACGGCTTGCCGCAGGACTGCCCTCATAGACACGCATGACCAGTACGCCCCTCTGGCTGTCCGTCAGCTCATACTGGGTGCGGGCCGCCTGATCGATCACGCCCAGCTTCAGGCCCAGCTCACGCAGCGTCTTCACAGGATGCTCCGGCGGATGCGTGTCCGAAGGAAGCGGGTCTTTCTCCTCCGGGTTCTTCCCAAGTGTCAGGTCCAGTTTCTGGTAATTGCCCCGCCGCCAGAGGGTAAAATGAACCGTCTCTCCCGGCTGGTACCCCGCCACAAGGCGGGGCAGCGTCTGACCCGTCACGGGCTGACCATTCAGGACGGTCAGGATGTCCCCAACCTTCAGGCCCGCCTTCTGGGCCGGACCATCCCTGTCAACTGAAGCCACGATGGCCCCCGTGCCCCGCTCCCTGCCCGCATCAGCCTTATGGAACTCTAGGTCTTCCGCCATGCTCCGGGTGACATCCTGATAGCGCACGCCCAGCCAGCCACGCCGCACATAACCGGTCTGCCTCAGCTGACTGATGATGCCCCGTGCATCATCCGAAGGGATGGCAAAGCCGATCCCGATGGAATCACCACCGGACCCACCATAGATCAGCGTGTTGATCCCGATGACCTCTCCCTTGAGATTGAAGAGCGGTCCCCCGGAATTCCCATGATTGATGGCTGCATCCGTCTGGATGAAGTCATCATACAGACCATGATCCACATTGCGCTTGCGGGACGAAATAATGCCCGCCGTGACCGTACCGCTCAAGCCGAACGGATTGCCGATGGCCAGCACCCAGTCGCCAATGCGGGCCTCATCACTATGCCCGAGCGGAACGGACGGCAGGGGACGGTCCGCCTTCACCTGTAAAACGGCGAGGTCTTCCTTGCTGTCCCGCCCCACGATGCTGGCGGGATATTCCGTTCCGTCAGAAAGCGTCACGCTCACCTGCTGGGCATTGTCGATGACATGATTGTTCGTCACCACCACGCCGGAAGGATCAATGATGAAGCCGGACCCCAGAGCCTGCACCTGCCGCCCCGGCCTGCCATCCCCGTGACGGTGATGGAGATAATCATGAAAGAACTTCTCCAGCGGCGATCCCGGCGGGAAAGGCGATGACTGCGGCCCTGATGGGGTACTGCCATCCGGTCCTTCCGGCTGGGAAGTATCAGGATGAATCACACTGGAAACGGAAATGTTCACCACGGCTGGCAGGAGCTTCTCCACCAGTGCAGCAAAACCGGGCATCATGGCCGCTTCATGCGCTGCACGGGTGGCCGTGGCAACAGTCCCTCCCGATGGCGGCCCCTCCGCCACAGGAGACGGTCCGGGGGCAGCGTCCTGCGCCTGAACACTGGAAGCCACCAGCCCCGCACAGGCCAGCAGGCGCACCAGCCAGGGACGGGAGGAAGACAGAAGAGAAGAAGACATGACTCGGCTCATGCTGTAAAATCTACCCCACGGCAGGCTGGACGTCATCCTTTCCGGCCTGTGGCATCTGTGTTTTTTTGCCTCATGAGGGGCGTTGCATGAGAGTTCTTGCCCCATGACAGCTTCCGACATTTCCTCCCTGAAGGATCACGTCGCCCGTTTCCTCACCTCGCACGGCCCGACGGAACAGACCACCATAGAAGCCCTGACACTGGAGGATGGTCATGCCCATCTCATCCTGCGGACTACGGCACAGGGAGCGGCCTTTCTTCAGCAGGCCAGCACGACGCTTGAGGAACAGGTAACGCAGCATCCTGCCGTCAGCAGCCTCACACTGTCACTGACGGCCCATCGCCCCGCTTCCCGTCAGCCTGAACGTGCCGGTGCAGCGGAAGGCCATCGGCCCCTCGCACTGGGCAAACGTCCGACCGGCCGGTCTGCGCCGCCAGAGGCCTGCCTGCCTGATGTCAAAGCCGTCATTGCCGTTGCCTCCGGCAAGGGAGGGGTCGGGAAATCCACCACGGCCGTGAATCTGGCCTGCTCTCTGGCCCGTCTTGGTGCCCGGACCGGCCTCCTGGATGCCGACATTTATGGCCCCTCCCTGCCCCACATGCTGGGCGAAGATCAAAAGCCCACCGTGGAAGATGGCAGGCTGCGCCCGCTGGAACGATGGGGCATGGAGACCATGTCCATCGGCTATCTGGTCGAAAAGGAACAGGCCATGATCTGGCGCGGACCCATGGTCATGGGTGCCCTCACCCAGCTCATGAGTGATGTTTCATGGGGAACACTTGATGTACTCGTCGTGGACCTCCCCCCCGGCACGGGCGATGCCCAGCTGACCCTGACCCGCAAGCTCTCGGACAGGCTCCAGGCTGACGGTGCCGTCATTGTCTCCACGCCGCAGGACATTGCCCTGCTTGATGCCCGCCGGGGTGTCACCCTGTTTGAAAAGACAGGGACACCTGTTCTGGGACTGATTGAGAACATGTCCTATTTCTGCTGCCCTCACTGCCAGGAAAAAACCGACCTCTTCGGTCATGGCGGTGCCCGGAAAGAAGCCGAAGCCCTCAACATTCCCTTCCTTGGGGAAATTCCCCTGCTACGGGACATAAGGTGCAGTGCTGATGAAGGGACGCCCCTTGTCCTGCGTGACCCGGAGCATCCTGCCTCGCAGGCTTACAGGGCCATCGCCCGCACCCTGATGGACAAACTGGCCATCTCCGGACAGCAGGCAGCCCCTTCTTCACGCCATCCTGACCAGCCCATGAAATGATCGCCATGCTCCGTCTGTCCGTTCTCCTCCTCTCCCTGTCCATTCTGTCCGGCATGACAGCCTGCACGGATACCGGCTCCAGAACCAGCCACCCGGGCCTTTCTCCTGATGGTTATGGCTTCGTGCAGAATGGTCCCGTTCTGGCTCCTCCGGAACATCTGGTACAGCACCAGTCACCAGTCCCATCGTCCGTACCAGGCCAACACTGACACCTGTCCCGCAGGCCCTCTTTCATGAGGTCCCAACGGGCCTGCGGACCGGAAGATTTTCCCTCCACTCTCTCATTTTCCACTTGATTCCTGACAGGAAAAATGAGATGTACGGCCCCGTCGCCGGATTAGCACAGTGGTAGTGCAGCGGTTTTGTAAACCGAAGGCCGGGAGTTCGAATCTCTCATCCGGCACCAGATTTTTCCCTTAGGATTTTACGGCTTATTGGTCTTCTTTTTACGTCGCCGATCCCATCAATAACAGTGTTTCAAATAAATACCTTGGCGTGAAACTTGATGTACTCCCTAATCGGGGTCAGGCAAGGGGCTGGACCAACCAAGCTGCAACTGAAGGCTATAAACCGCTTCACGAATGAGCAAGCCACATTCAACAAGCGCAACGTACTCCTATTCTAGGAAGTTCCACATAAAGACACGCCAGACACCCTCACACAGAAACAGACCCTTCCTCCATCCATTAGAAGAATAACTATACCTCAAAATAACACTTAGGACCCTAACATTGCCCGTACACCGTGTACCAGTTTCATAGCTCCATCAGCAGCACTTACCCAAGTCCCCACTGTTTTTACTGCAGAAAGAAGACGTTCCGTTATAACCTTGGCCTGCTCACTTCCCCCCTCAGAAGGACATAATTTTTCCATCTGATACGCATTCAAAGTTGCAGCTCCTAAGGCCTCATAGGCATTTTGTAAGCTTCCACTTTCTGGATGCTGCAAACACCATATTACAGCATCAACCTTTCTTTTAATTCTTATTTTCAATCCAATATCCAAGCAATCACTATCCAAAATAGAGAGGACACACTCAAGCTCTTCAATTAAATCATTCGTTTTTTCTACGGGACAAGCAAACTCTGGGAAATCAACCTCTAAAGCGTGACCTAAAAAACCCAATTCACCACACTTATCAGCCGTTATGGATATATGTGAAACGAAGTGAATACCACCACCGGAAAGGGCAAAATTTCCAAAATTTTCAGGTCTAACAAAATCATAAAAGTATTCCACTTTATTCAAAGCTGGAGGCTTCTGTGTTTCTTTCATCTTTCTTGAACTGCGTATCTGCTCACACAAGAGATCTAAATCGTCTCCTACATCAAAAATTTTCCTATCAATATTTTTATTGTCTAACTCGCCTTGGAGATCAAAATTATAACTCCATATTTGACGTATAGTCACAGGTTTAAGTTGATCCCTCATAAAAATAAAAACCCTATTAAATCCTAAAAAGACTTCTTCAAGCCTAAAAGCAATATTAGTCACTGTCATTAAAATCCTCACCTACAAAAAATTTCAAAAAAGAAGGGAAAATTTGTAAAAAATTACCTCTATTATCCTCCATATTTATATAATCTCCTTCTCACCAAGAAAGAAAAATATCTGCTCCAATCACCCATTTTCATGCCTTAACAAAAGACTCCCATGCACCTCTAACAGCTTTAATGTTATACAAATTCCTCAATATGAAAAAGGCTAACATACACCTTCTTCAACTGTTAGAAGCATCCTACCAAAAAACCACTATAAGTCCCAAGAAACTTCCCACCCACAACAGAGGCATCTCCTCCCATGAAAAACACCCTGCCCGGCTTCATCGGGCTGGCCCGCCTGTTCGACATGTTCGAAGGGGCAGCCATGCTGATCCTGTCCATCTGCATCACGCTAGTGGCCTGCCTTGGGCTGCTGCATGTCGTGGTAGCCGTTGCAAGGCTTGTCCTCCATGCCGGTCTCAGTCCCACGGAACCTGCCATTCTTCAGGAAATCTTCGGGCTGTTCTTCACGGTCCTGATCGCTCTGGAGTTCCGCCACTCCATTCTCGTGCTTCCCGGTTCGGAATCACAGGGAATGATCCGTATGCGGTCCGTTCTGCTCATCGGCATGATGGCAGCCGTACGGAAATTCATCGTGCTGGACCTGAATGGCGTGAATGTCAGTGAACTTCTGGCCCTTTCGGCGGCTGTCCTGTCCCTCTCCGCCGCTTACTGGCTGGTCCGTGGCAAGGCCATGACACGGGCTGATGCCGCCCCCCAGACGCCGCCCAGCCCGTAACAAATCATCCCACAATAAAAAAAACCCCTTTCCAGCTCCAGCAGCCGGAAAGGGGACAATCACCCTGCCGCCCACAAAAAGCGGCAGGCACACGTCATCAGATCAGAAGAACTGGACGTGAGACTTGAAGCCCAGCATGGCCGCATCCTTCAGGACACGCTGCATACCCGGATTGAAATAATACTGGAAATCCGGAGCAAAGGTCACACCCCGCATGACGTGAATACGGTACGTCGCCTCAAACGTACTGCCCCAACGCTGCACACCATAAGACCCCCACATCAGTGGTGCCCCACCACTCTCATAATAGGCACTCCCCGGTGCAGGAGCCATACCATGTTCAATCTGGAAACGCTGTGCATCACGAGTGTAGCGGCTAGACCCCGTATAAGAGAAGGAAACACCCACTGTATCCAGCGGACGAGCGGGCCAAAAGCCAGTGTCCACAAGCCCGAACGCATAAAGCTTACCACGCATAGCCGTGGAGGCCTTGTTCCAATACGCATCGAAAAAGGCGACTAAACCACCCTCAGGCGTATCCTGCGTCTTGTTCCGCATGATCATTTGATCAGCCAAAAACCACAAGCTCCAATTAAAATTACGACGAACACCCGTACCCGGCACCTCATCACCCACACCCCAACAGGTCGGGCAGTTGGGAATAGTCATAAGAGTCCGCCAGCCATTACGACGGTTCGGCGGGTTATACACACCCAGATAATGGTCAGACGTATCAGGAGCAAAACCAACCTTGTAATGTCCCAACAAATGCTTCTTACCAAACTCGGGCTCCCAACCCGCTTCAATCGGCGTCAGCACGCCACTGATATTGGCACCATTGAACTTGAAGCCCGTGCGGTTTTCCTGCACGCCATAAATGCCACGCTCGGGAAAATAGATACCCACCTGAATATAGGTGCTATTCGTGGGGCGACCACGAACACGGGCACCCCAGCTCGTCCCCGGATAGGATGACCGTGTATACGTATCCGTCACCGCCTTGGGGTTCCCACAGAAGGCATTGTTCATGAAGTTACAGTAGATCGGGCTATTGGCGAAGTCCGTATTGGTGGACATGCGGCCTGCAGCAATATTCAACCGCCCGCCCCAGAGTGTTTCTTCCCCGTAGAAATGGATAAGGTGGAACACCACATTGCCACCACCACCGTAAATTTCCTGACTGGGGTTCACATTGTCCCCAAACATCTTGCTGGCTGAAATGCCGTAACGGCCAACACCAATGACATGAGTCTGGAACCCCCGGATGCCGGCCAGCTTGTACCAGTCAATATCATTCTCAAGACTGTACTGACCAGAGTTGGACGCTCCTTGCTTCAATCCCAGTCCTTTCGTGGGAGAAGTGATGGCACCGGCAAACTCATTAGTATTATCCAGCATAAAGGCCACACCACGGTCCCGCAGCCATTCATTCCAACGCATCTTGCGAAACAGGGCTTCAGGTCGAGGCAGAGGCGGACCATCATTCGTCACTGGGTCGCCCTCATGAAGGGGAATATTCACACGCTGCAAAAGTTCTCGTCCATTCTCGCCATACACACCGAAATCCTCTGACGGATAATTAGAGTATGGACGAAGTTTAACTTGCTTAAAATAAACCTTAGCCGCATGCTCAACCTCGCCTCTTACCGGTTCCCGACCCACCAACGTTGGTTGTACCTGCTTTCCATTGCGTATGAACAAAGCTTCCCTTCCGTACGTCTTCCGAGGCGGCTCCACAATAGCAGTGGCCTGTTCCGAACGAAACTGGACCTGCCCCCCGCTCAGAGTTCCATCCGCAGCCCAGAGAGCATCAGCCTTCAAACATGAGAAAACTAAAGCCAATGCTAGACAAACTTTCTCCCTTCCTCGCACTTTTTCCCCTATAACAAACAAAATATTCAACGCAGCCAAGATATTCATATTTTTATTTTTCTCCGATAAACTGAGCAAAAACACCATCCTACGTCTCTATACAAAGACACTCAAAAAAAAAAGTGTTCTGACCCGGTTACTTAACTCTTAAAACAGAATAACTTACCTAAGATGCCTTTGCCCAGCACCTCGAAGCGAGTTTGCAAGGGTCAAATTTATTTTGAATCGCAGAGGTTCACAATCCACCTTACCCTCTATAAAATAGCCGATTGTACATTTAATACGATTTATCCTGCAACAAACGTTACTTTCGGTCCGCTCCTCTAAGGACCTCGCAAATTTCCACTATTAAATGACCAAAACGTACAGAAACGCCACCTATATTAAAATATTACTTAAAAATAGCGATCACAGGAAATAATTTTTAATATATTCTAGATTAATATTGTAGTCTTATACAAGATAAAATTATATTTAATGTTCAATTTTATAAATTATAAATATAATATCGATTTCTGCTCATTTTTCCTAAAAAATTTATCTTTCCGCAAATAATACTGCCAGCATGAATGTATTTTCCTTCTTTCTATCCGTTTTTACCGGTCAGGCAACCAATCAGCTCATCCACATGAACACCACCATTGGCGTCACACAAAACACCCTGACCCGTCGGCAGGGCATCTATTCCAGCGTCCAGCTCTCCATCAAGGAGCAGCTTTCCAACAATCTGGACGTCAATCTTGCCGAAGTCGCCACACGGTCATCCGATCTCAGCCTCCAGCTGAAAGCCTCCTTCTCGCTCATTGCGGACATGAAGAACATGTCGCTGGCTGATTATCTCTGACGCCACATCCGGCACGGCATCTGCCGGGTGACAGGCCGCCTCCCCTGCGGGAGGCGGCTTTTTTCATACCTGATTCCTCGGGGACATCTTTCATTTCTGGAAAATAAGGCAAGTTTTACACAAAATCTTTCTACCGCCCTTCCACAACGGACATCTAGAAAAAGACTGTAACGCCATACCCCATGAGGCATCGGCCCCTTATTAGAGTCATTATGGAGGCAGTCATGAATCATACTGAAAACACGGACATATCCCATAAAATCCTGCTGTCCGCCTACAGGCGCATGAAGACGATCCGTACCTTCGAGAACCGTCTGCATGAGGACTTCAAGGCGGGTATCGTTCCGGGCTTCACCCATCTCTATGCCGGGCAGGAGGCCGTTGCTGTCGGAATATGCAGCCATCTGACTGATCAGGACCAGATCGCCAGCACCCATCGCGGGCACGGCCACTGCATCGCCAAGGGCGTGGACGTCATGGCCATGATGAAAGAAATTCACGGGCGGCAGGGCGGCATCTGCAAGGGCAAGGGTGGCTCCATGCATATTGCGGACCTGAGCAAAGGAATGCTGGGGGCCAACGGCATTCTGGGTGCCGGTGCCCCGCTGGCCTGTGGTGCCGCCCTTGCCGACAGACTGGAAGGGAAAGGCCATGTCGCCGTGGTCTTCGGCGGGGATGGCGGCGTGAATGAAGGGGCCGTGCTGGAAAGCATGAACCTGGCCAGTGTCTGGAAACTCCCCCTGATGTTCGTCGTGGAAAATAACGGCTACGCCCAGTCCACGCCCCAGCACAGGACAACCTCCGTCAGCAGCTATGAAGATCGTGCCAGGGGCTTCGGCATGCCCGCCGTCACGGTGGACGGGCTGGACTTCATGGCCGTCTACCGCACAGCCGGTGAGCTGATCGCAAAAATGAGGGCCGGTGGTGGACCGGTGCTTCTGGAATGCCGGACCGTCCGCTTCTACGGCCATTTTGAAGGGGACAGCCAGGCCTATCGCCCTGCCGGGGAAGTGAAAGACGCCTGGAAGGACCGGGACTGCCTGCACATTTTTGCCCGGAACTCCGGTCTGGACAGAGCCGAACTGGACGCCGTGGACCGTGACGTTGAGCAGCTGATCGAAGCTTCCGTCCAGGAAGCGCTCAAGGCACCCCACCCGGCCCTGAATGAACTCAATGACGGTGTGTACGTCTCCTACTGAAACAGCATCTGAAGGAAAATCAGTCATGACCAGACATATTTCGCTGAAATCAGCCATCAATGAAGCTCTGGATCAGGAAATGGCCAGAGACCCGAAACTGCTCATTTTCGGACAGGATACGGCCGGTGGTGTCGACGCTGGCGGTGAAACGGACACATGGGGCGGTGTCCTCGGTGTCACGAAAGGCCTCTATACGAAATATGGCGACCAGGTGATCGATGCCCCGCCGACAGAAATGGCCTATGTCGGGGCCGCCATCGGTGCAGCCCTCTCCGGCTTCCCCGTCGTTGCGGAAGTGCCGTTCATCGACTTCATGGGCGTCTGTTTTGACCAGCTCCTGAATCAGGCTGCCAAGATGCGCTACATGTTCGGCGGCACGGCTGAAATACCGCTCGTCGTCCGCACGATGGTCGGGGCAGGTATCAACGGAGCCGCACAGCATTCCCAGATGCTGACAGCCATGTTCACCCATGTTCCGGGCCTGAAAGTCGTCTGTCCCAGCACACCCCATGACGCCAAGGGACTGATGATCGAGGCCATCCGGGACAGAGGCCCCGTCATTTTCTGTGAGCCGAAATATCTTTACGAGACCACCGGCCCTGTCCCGGCACACCCCTATGCTGTCCCCTTCGGGCAGGCCCATCGCGCCAGAGAAGGGCGTGACGTGTCCATCGTCACCTATGGGCCGATGGTGCCCCGGGCACTGGAAGCCGCAGCCGGACTGGCGGAAAAGGGCATTGATGCAGAGGTGATCGACCTGCGGACCCTCTCCCCGCTGGACATCGCATCCGTCCTGAAATCCGTGCAGAAGACCGGACGACTGGTGGCTGCTGACGAGGCCCATCCCCGCTGCAACATCGCAACCGACATCGTGGCACAGGTCACCGGACAGTGCTTCACCAGCCTGGAGACTGCTCCGCAGATGGTCAGTGCCCCTCATACGCCCGTGCCCTTCTCACCTGTTCTGGAGAAAGCCTACATCCCCGATGAAGAGCAGATCATGGCCGCCGTGATGAAGACGATGCCGTAACCCCCACACAGGAACTGATGGAGCTATCTCATGACAGCCCGGAACCATGACAGATACGCAACGGTTACCAGTGACGCCGCCAGTGGCCTCGTACGGGCCGTGCTGGAAGAAGGTGCCTCCCGGAACCT
>NZ_JANIDV010000005.1 GCF_026385505.1 Bombella dulcis
GTTGAAAGTGATGAGTGTTGAGGATCTTTTTGAGTTGTTATTTTATTGGTTGGTACACTAGTAACCCCCGTCGTTCTTTTAGGTAATTATCTAGGGGGCTATCTACGACATAACGATGTTCGGGTAGGGACGACGCGTTGCGGAAAAATAGTTTCTTCTTATGCCAAATGGCCAGGCCAATATGAAAAACATCCAGTCCTGGTAGTGGACTGTAAATTCCAAGGACATCACCGGTTTTTATCCGTCCATGCACGCCACCGGCGTGAAGATCACTCAGAAATGGATGTGTCGGCAGATAAGTGATGAGGCGTTTCCTGAGTGGAATGCCGGGGAGGTAACGTTCTGACGTAGTACGCTGAGACGTTCCGGAACCATCAGCGGGCAGTTTCAGGTTCAGTGTTTTTTCCACGTGTTGGGCATAAGGGAATGTCACGCTCAGGTCATGGCAGAGAACGGGTGTGCCATGCAGCCAGTCGCTCAGAAAATGGCGTCGTTCTGCAAAAGCAACGTGATGATGACGGTAGCGTGTGGCAATCAAGGCATGGATGAACTGTTCGACAGTAAGGCTCTGACTGGCGGCCAGAACAATTTCTACGAAGGTCATGCAGTTCACGCCACGCCATGACAGGATGAGTTCTTCTGGCGTGGTATTAGAGCCAATGAGAGGCGCGGCCAGATAGGGCGTGCCCTTCATGCGCTGTGAGATCAGTACAATACGTTCCTGTCTTGATTTAAGAGGAGCTATGGAGACGAGGTGACTGATCTGCTGGCGGGTTGACTCCGACAGAGCACTGAGGGGCGGTGCGTCAGCCAGAGACGGGTTACAAAAAATCAGGCCTCCCACACCACAGCCGGTGAGGAAGGCCCGTCTCTTCATCAGGGGTCCGCAATTGTAACTGTCAGACAAGGTAACGTGCGCTCTGTTCTGCCATCATAAAGTGAATGCCAATGTCATTCCCGTCCTGAAGCTCCCGGTAAATCTGCTGGACAGGGTTCCCGTTATCATGGAACGTCTCTTTCACATGGCTGATCAGCACCCGCAGACCACGGATGTGATGGCGGCCACCGCAGACATGTCCGAGGTCCCGCAGGCTTTTCAGAAGGTCTTTGGGGCGAAGCTGGCCGCACAGAGCATCGTCAGGCTGCCCGTCCGGATAGGTGACCCCCATGATGATGGTCCGCAGCTTATCTTTCTGTACCAGCGGGGAGACAGCCTTCCAGAGGTCAAGAAGGTTCTGTGGTCCATCAGGCTGGTCGGCCTGCGTGTCACCCAGATAAAGGATGGCCTGCCCATGATGCTGGATCAGGAAAGCCGTGGAGGTCGTGCTGGCATGGCTGAGAGGCCAGGCCGTAACGTCCAGCTTGCTGTTTTCAATGGTCTGGCTCTGCCCTGGTTCCATGTCCCTATAGCTGTATTTGCTGATACGGGGTTCAGGGCCTTTATCCCCCATGACACCCCAGACACGGCCATTGAAGAGATTTTCGGACAGGATGGCATTGGTCTGCGGTAGGGCATGGATGGGTTTCGGCGTATCTTCCGGGGAGGACAGGACCAGCCCGGCCACATGGTCGAGATGAGCATGGCTGATCAGATAGGCACGGACACTCTGCTTGAGGACATGCCCCGCACGGCTCAGCGAAGAATCCGGCATGATGGGAATGTCGTCCAGAACACCTCTGGCCTCGGCTTTTTTCAGTCCATGCCCCAGGGTACCGGCATCACAGATGACAGATTCACGTGTTCCCAAGGGGCGCACCAGATAGGAGGAGAGGTTGCCATCAGCCACGCCGCTCCGTACCCCAAGAGCCACGATTTCAAACACGGGATGGCTGTCAGCAAAGGTGACGGGTGTTTCTGCTGTTCCTGTCTGTGTTTTCTTCAGCCGGTCACGGAGTGTTTTCAGGTGATGTAGGGGCATGGGTCTTGTCCTCCCTGGCAGTCAGACGGGTGACGGAAGCGTCTGGTCGTGAATGTGGTTGAGCCGTTGCGGCGTCATCCAGTAATGATGGATGTCATCAAGGATACTCCCGCCTCGTCCATGGGGAAAGGGGGAAGAGGAGAAGGAGGTGCTATGCGATCTGTTCATTCTGCCCTGTTGGGGGTCGTGCTGCTGGGCGCACTTACAGGTGGTGTGGGTGTCGGGCAGGCACGGGCTGAATCCACCATGCCGGCACAATGTGACAACGGCCAGTTCGTGAAAGACCAGACGGCCTATGCACAGCAGTTTTCCCATAGGCAGGTGCCTTACGGCCAGCATCTGGATCTGCCGGAGCATGTCTGTGGCACTGTTGCACAGGTATATCGGGCACGGCGTAGCCGGAGCGGTATGCATGGCTATTTTCTGATGGCCATTCCCGGTGGGAAACCGATCCGGGTGGTCTCCAATCTTGATGAAATGAAGGCCCCCTCCTGGCCGTGGGTGAAAACCGGGGATCAGGTCGAGGTCCAGGGGCGGTATTATTACGATGGCCCCAGCCGGCAGGGGCTGGACTGGACCCATCACGGAACAAGCCGCAAATGGCCGTGGGCCGGTTATGTCACCGTGAACGGCCAGCGTTACGAGTAAGAATGACGGGACTGTCGCTCCGGCTGAACGGGTTCAGGCCGGGGCGAGCGTCTTCGTAGGGCGGCGGCCCTGCCTGTCCGTGGCAGCCTGCGAAGTGGAGGAGATGGCGAAGGTCAGCTGTCCATCCCGTGCCCCGATCCTGACGGACCCTCCTTCCGTCAGTCTGCCGAAGAGGATTTCCTCGGCCAGTGGCTTCTTGATGTGGTTCTGTATCAGGCGGCCGAGGGGGCGGGCACCGTTCGTCCGGTCATGGCCATGTTCAGCCAGCCATGCTTTGGCAGCAGCCGTAAGATGCAGCGAGACATTTTTGGCGGCCAGCATGGTGGTCAGCTGTTCGATGAATTTCTCCACGACGTGAGAGACGACTGCCGGCGTGAGGGGCGAGAAGGGAATGATGGCATCCAGCCGGTTACGGAATTCCGGTGAAAAGAGCCGTTTGATGGCTTCCTCATCATCGCCGGAACGTGCCGTGCGGGCAAAGCCGATGGCTTCCCTGGAAAGGTCGCTGGCTCCGGCATTGCTGGTCATGATGAGAATGACGTTACGGAAATCCACCGTCTTCCCGGTATTGTCCGTCAGCTTGCCGTGGTCCATCACCTGAAGCAGAATGTTGAACAGGTCAGGATGGGCCTTCTCGATTTCATCCAGCAGCAGGACGGCATGAGGTGTCTGGTCTATCGCACTGGTCAGCAGGCCCCCTTGTTCAAAGCCGACATAGCCGGGGGGCGTCCCGATCAGGCGGGATATGGAGTGGGCTTCCATATATTCGGACATGTCAAAGCGGATCAGTTTGATGTCCAGTGAGCGGGCGAGCTGACGGGCAGCTTCCGTCTTGCCAACTCCCGTCGGGCCGGAGAAAAGATAGCTGCCGATGGTTTTCTCCGTATCACGCAGCCCGGCACGGGACAGTATGACGGCGGAGGACAGGGCATCCAGGGCATCATCCTGTCCGTATACGGCCTTGCGGAGGTCCGTCGGCAGATGGCGGATGGCCGTGCGGTCATCCGTGGAGAGGTGACGGGGCGGGATATGGGCAATCCGGGACACCGTGGCCTCGATGTCCTTCACGCCGACCGTGCGCCGCCTGCGGCTGCTGGGCAGGAGGCGGCAGGCAGCCCCGGCCTCGTCAATTACGTCAATGGCTTTGTCCGGCAGCTTGCGGTCATGAATGTACCGGGCGGAGAGTTCCACGGCACAGCGGATGGCCGGGTCGGTGAAGCGTATGTCGTGATGTTCCTCATACCGCTCTTTCAGTCCCCGCAGGATGCGGATGGTGTCGGTCTGTGAGGGTTCCTCGACATCGATCTTCTGGAAACGCCGTGTCAGGGCGTGGTCCTTTTCAAAATGCTTCCGGTATTCCTGATAGGTAGTGGAGCCGATGCAGTGCAGTTTTCCCGTCGCCAGAGCAGGCTTGAGCAGGTTGGAGGCATCCATGGACCCGTTGGTGGTGGCTCCGGCCCCGATAAGCATGTGGATTTCATCAATGAAGAGCAGGCTGCCGGGATTCTGCTCCAGCTCGTTCATGATGGCCTTGAGGCGTTCCTCGAAGTCCCCGCGGTAGCGTGTGCCAGCCAGCAGGGCGCCGAGGTCCAGACTGTAGAGGCGGGCATCGGCAAGAATGTCAGGCACCTGACCCTGCACGATTCTCTGGGCAAGTCCTTCGGCTATGGCCGTCTTGCCGACACCGGGGTCCCCCACCAGCAGGGGGTTGTTCTTTGTCCGGCGGCAGAGAATCTGGATGACCCGTTCCACCTCCTTTTCCCGGCCGATGAGCGGATCAATCCGGTTATGGTGGGCACGTTCGTTGAGGTCCGTGCAGTAGGTCTGCAGGGCATCCCTGGTGTCGGTTTCCACGGTTTCCGTGCTGTCAGTGTTTTCCTTGCGGCTGGTTTTTGTTTTCCGGTGGCTGCGGCTTTCTCGGTGCGGGCCGGCTGCCACGTCATCATGCTGTATGGCATGGATGGCATTGAGCCGTGTCAGGCCCCGCTGCTGGAGGAAGAAGACGGCGTGACTTTCCTTCTCGGCAAACATGGAAACCAGAACATGTGCCCCGGTCATGATGGACTGGCCGGCACTCTGGATATGGACGGCAGCCCGCTGGATGACCCGCTGGAAGGCAGCCGTCGGCTGGGGGGCATCTTCCAGCTCCGGCCGGACGATGGCCTGTTGTTCGTGAGAGAGAAAGTGATCGACGTCCTGTCGCAGTTGTTCCACATCAGTCTGGCAGGTCGTGAAAATGGCCACGGCATCACGGTCATCACACAGGGCGAACAGGAGATGTTCCAGTGTGATAAATTCATGGTGATTCCGACCGGCAAGGATAAGCGCGCGCTGAAGCGTCTGTTCAAGTGTGGAGGACAACATAAGGCGCTCCTTGTGACATGAAGGAATGTCAGAATGATGAAATGACCGCAGAGAAATCCGTTGGGTATTTAGGTGGCGACGGGTTCAGGCTTTCTCAAGGGTACATTGCAGGGGGTGCTGGTTCTTTTGCGCAAGGTCCATGACCTGCCCCACTTTGGTTTCGGCAATTTCATAGCTGAAGATGCCACAGACCCCGCTGCCCCGGTTGTGAACCTCCAGCATGATGGCCCGGGCCTCATCCGGAGACTTGTCAAAGAACTGCTCAAGCACGAAAACGACGAAGTCCATCGGGGTGTAGTCATCATTCAGGAGAATGACCCTGTACATGGAAGGATGGACAAGGTTTGTCTTCCGGGCCGTGAGGATGTCTTCCTGCGCGGCAAGGGTAGGGAGGTCAATGGTCATGTCTGCCACGGCATAAGTTATGGGGCCCCACGTGTCATTGCATATGACTTGAACTGCATGGGAACCCTCCTGATTCGAGGATAAATATATGGCTCCATCCTAATCAGGAAAAGGTAGCAATCATACGGTGCTGTCATGAAGCTGGAACAGTCCTGATGCAGGTGTCTCGGGTATGGCCGTGGCGTTCTTCTGCTGTTTGTGACTTCATTTTAAGGCAGTGCCTGTAACGGCTTTGTGATGGACTGGATTTCTTTATTGAACCGATATCCAGTAGTTATTGCGTCACGGACGAAAAATCTGGACATGGCAAGGCGTAGAATATTAGAGTTGCCTGGATTTCAGTCTTAGTGAGTCCCGCCAGTTTAAGGATGATGCCTTCTGATGCGCCCGTCTTTCAGTCGTGCCCGGTTTTTGTGTGTGGTTGTTTTGTCCATGTTCGCTGGTACGGCGCGGGCACAGTTTACGGGGCATATTTCTTCGTTAGTCATTAATGCACGGACGGGGGGCGTTCTGTCCGAGTCCGATGCGGATCTCGAGCGTTATCCGGCGTCGCTGACGAAGATGATGACGCTGTACATGACATTTCAGGCATTGGAGCGCAGCAGTATCACGCTGGGTGATGAGATGCCCGTTTCCATCCATGCGTCCACACAGGCTCCGTCCAAGCTGGGGATGCGTCCTGGAACACATCTCTCTGTGGAGCAGGCGATTCTGGCCCTCGTGACCAAGTCTGCCAATGATGCCGCCTGTGTGCTGGGCGAGTATCTGGGCGGTGGGGATGAAACCCGGTTTGCGGCACTGATGACCTATCAGGCCCGACGGCTCGGCATGAGGCATACGACCTTCCGCAATGCCTCCGGCCTTCCTGACCCGGATCAGGTCACCACGGCACGGGACCTGTCCGTCCTTGCCCGAGCCCTGCTGCGGGATTTCCCACAATATTATCACTATTTCGGCGTGCGGGAATTTCCGTTCCGCCGTCACATAATTCCCAATCATGATCCGCTGCTGGGGCTGTATCAGGGGGCGGACGGTTTCAAGACAGGCTATACCGATCTCGCCGGTCATAACCTTGTCAGCTCGGCCCAGCAGGGTCAGGTGCGGCTGATTGGGGTGGTTCTGGGGGCACCCAGTAACGAGAGCCGCAATGAGACGATGATTTCCCTGCTGGATGACGGGTTTTCCGCTTCCGGGCAGGCTCCCCTGCCATTGGTGAAGCGGCCCGTCTCCTATGCCATGGCCCGTCATGGGGCCGGGCACCGGCTGCACATGCGCCGGGGTGTCGTACTGGTGTCATACCGTTCCCACGGGGCACCGCGGGGCCTGCATCATTCATGGGCGTCCCGGCGGGGGCATCACCGTTCCTGATGACGGCAGGCGGGCCGTCTCTGATGGTCTCTCATTCTGTCCTGTGATCTCTGAAAGAGCCGTCCATCATCCGCAGGCCCTTGCACTGTGGCAGGGCAGGGCGCATTCTGTCGGAAGTTTCTGACACAGGTCGGCTCATTGCAACATCCAGATAAAACAGGGATCACGTTACTTCATGTCTTCTCAGGACGGACGCAGCATCCAGCATTACACAGCAGACGATTTCACACATCTCAAGGCAGCCGGGCAGCTTGCCGCCGCCACTCTGGACATGATCACCGAGCATGTCCGTCCCGGCATCACGACGGGCGAGCTGGACCGGATCATTCATGACTACACGCTGGAGCATGGTGCCACGCCGGCTCCGCTCAATTATCATGGCTTTCCCAAATCCTGCTGCATTTCCCTCAATCATGTTGTCTGTCATGGCATTCCCGGCGACCGCCGCCTTCAAGAAGGTGACATTCTCAACATTGATGTCACGTCCATCCTGAATGGCTGGTATGGGGACACGTCCCGCATGTATGTGGTGGGCAAGCCCCCCCGTAAGGCTGAGAAGCTGATTGACCTGACCTATCAGGCTCTCATGCTGGGGATCGAGCAGGTGCGTCCGGGAGCCACGCTGGGTGATATCGGCCATGCCATCCAGAGTTTTGCCGAGAAGAACCGTCTGGGCGTGGTACGGGATTTCTGTGGCCACGGCATTGGCCGCAATTTCCATGAAGCTCCGAGCGTCCTGCATTATGGCCGCCCCGGTCAGGGAACGGTCCTGAAAGCGGGTATGGTCTTCACCATCGAGCCGATGCTCAATCTCGGCCGTCCGGACGTGAAGGTGCTGGCTGATGACTGGACCGCCGTGACACGGGATCGCTCCCTGTCCGCCCAGTTCGAGCATCAGCTTGGCGTGACGGAAGACGGGTATGAAATCTTCACCCTGTCTCCCCGTGGGTATACGAAACCGCCTTATTCTCTCTGAGTCTGATCTGCGGAATGGGAGGCATTCATGATGGCATTGCGTAAACTGGCCACCCGGCTGGCCCTGGGGGGAATGCTGCTTGGCAGTGTCTCCCTGTCCCACGCTGAACCGCTGAGTGCAGCGCATGATCCTCTGGCCTATGGGCCGGATACCACCCGTCCCGGCACGCTGGTGAAGGGTGAGACAGGCATGGTCGTCTCCGCCCAGCATCTGGCCTCCGAGGCGGGGGCGCAGATTCTGCGGGAAGGGGGTAATGCGGCCGATGCTGCCGTGGCCGTCGGTTATGCGCTGGCCGTAGTCTATCCGGCCGCCGGAAATCTTGGCGGCGGTGGATTCATGACCCTGCGCCCCCCGCATGAGCCTGCCGTGTTCATCGACTTCCGGGAACATGCCCCCCTGCGCTCCCAGCCGAACATGTATCTGGATGAATCCGGTCATGTGAAACCGGGTCTTTCCACCGTGGGGTGGAAGGCCGTGGCCGTGCCGGGGACAGTCGCCGGGCTGGAAGCCGTGCGCAGACGCTGGGGACGGCTGAGCCGGGCGAAGGACATGGCCCCGGCCATTGCCCTGGCACGGGACGGGTTCGTGCTGGAAGAAGGTGATGTGGAGCTGCTGCACACCTCAACCGACTATTTCCGTCAGGATGAGTATGCCCGTGGCGTTTTCCTGCGGCCTGATGGAAGCGAGCTTGCCGTGGGTGACCGGCTGGTCCAGCCGGGCTTGGCCCGTTCGCTGGAACTGATCGCCAGAGGAGGTGAACAGGCTTTCTATCGTGGTCCCATCGCTGCAGAAATCCTCCGTGCCGCTCGTCTGGGTGGGGGCTTCCTGACGGAAGCGGATTTTCATGCCTATAAACCACGTTTCCTGAAGCCGATTACCTGCCAGTATCGCGGCTACCAGATCGAGACGGCACCGCCGCCGAGCGGGGGTGGTGTGGCCCTGTGTGAGATACTCAACATCCTGTCCGGCTATGACATGGGCCGTCTTGGCCTGCACAGTGCGTCTGCCGTCCAGCTGGAGCTGGAGGCCATGCGCCATGCTTATTCCGACAGGCGGGACCTTGGTGACCCGGCCTTTGTGGTCAATCCGGTATCGTACCTGCTGAATCCGGCCTATGCGGCACAGATACGGGCTGCCCTGCCAGCGAACAGGGCCGTGCCGTCTGATGCGCTCCAGATTGGCCGTCCTGCTCCGGGCAAGGTGCAGCCAGCAGCTGAACCGGCGGTGGAGAAGCATGAGACGACTCATTTCTCCACGATCGATTCCCGTGGCATGGCAGTTTCCACCACCTATACGCTGAATGGCTGGTTCGGGGCGGGTGTCATGGGGGGACGTACCGGCATCTGGATGAATGATGAGATGGATGATTTCTCCATCAAGCCGGGTGAACCGAACATGTTCGGCATTGTCGGGTCTGTGGCCAATGCCATCGCACCGGGCAAGACACCGCTTTCCTCCATGACGCCAACCATCATCAGCAGGGATGGGCATGTCGTGATGGTGACGGGCAGCCCCGGTGGTTCCCGTATCCCGACCATCGTGCTGTCCAGCCTGCTCGGTGTCGTGGATTATGGGCTTGATCTGGCACAGGCGGTCGATCTGCCCCGCCTGCATGAGCAGTGGAAGCCTGATGACGTGGAAATGGAAACGGGTGCCCTGAGTCCGGAGGTCCAGAAAACGCTGGAGCAGGAAGGGTATCATTTCGTTGCCCATCGTCCGTGGGGCATCACGGAGGCGATTCTGGTGGGCGGGTCACGGCTGGATGGGCAGGCTGCCTCATCGAAGGAGCCGGGGCCGTTCTATGGTGTGGCAGACCCCCGCCATCCCGGTGGTGGGGCCGTGGCTCCCTGAAGGGGGCCTTGAAGAGGCAGGGGGTACTGGTGAAAGTAAGGCTTGCCTGCCCCCCCTGTTCCTGTGCTAGAAGCCCGCTTGGGAGATCGGCCCTGGGCGGTTGACCTGCAAACCCGGTCAGGCCCGGAAGGGAGCAGCCGTAGCAGGTTCATATCGGGTCGGGTGTCCGGTCTCCTCTGATTGCCATGCAGGCCTCTGGACGCAGGGAGCAGAGCAGGCCGCAGTGCCTCCGGGGCGTCCTTTCCAGACAATGAAAGCTGTGGGAGGCACGTTGTAGCCGTGAGTGAAGAAGAGATTCCCCTCCCCCCTGAAGGCGGCACCGGTTTTTTCTCCGATACATCCCCTGTCGAGGCGGACCCTTCGCCGGAAGGTAGCGGCACGCCCTACCGTGTTCTGGCCCGCAAATACCGTCCCCGGACATTTGATGACCTGATCGGTCAGGAAAGTCTTGTCCGCATCCTGCGCCGGGCTTTTGCCGTGGGACGTGTGGCTCATGCCTTCATGCTGACAGGCGTCCGGGGTGTGGGGAAGACCACCACGGCCCGCATCATCGCCCGTGCCCTGAACTGTACCGGCGTGGATGGCACAGGCGGCCCGACAGCGGACCCGTGTGGTGTCTGCCCCAACTGCAAAGCGATTCTGGCAGACCGTCATCCGGACGTGCTGGAAATGGATGCGGCCTCCCGCACCGGCGTGGATGATGTGAGGGAGATCATCGAGGCCTCCCGCTTCCGGCCCATGCAGGCCCGCATGAAAGTCTTCGTGATTGACGAAGTGCACATGCTGTCCCGCAATGCCTTCAATGCCCTGCTGAAAACGCTGGAAGAGCCACCTGCACAGGTCACATTCATCTTTGCCACGACGGAGCTGCGGAAAGTGCCCGTCACGGTGCTGTCCCGCTGCCAGCGTTTTGATCTCCAGCGTGTGCCACAGACCATGCTGGCCGAGCATTTTGCCCGCATCGCCAGAAAAGAAGGGGCCGAACTGGAAGAGGGTGCTCTGGCCCTCATTGCCAGGGCCGCTGATGGTTCGGTGCGTGATGGCCTTTCCCTGCTGGATCAGGCCATTGCGCAGGGGGCGTCTGATACGGCCAGTGTAGCGGACATGCTGGGTCTGGCGGACCGGGGCATGGTGTTCGACCTGCTGGAGGTAGCTCTGCATGGGCAGGTGGCCTCCGTGCTGGAGATTGCCGGACGGGCCTATGCCCGTGGAGCCGATCTCGGTGTCCTGCTGACGGACCTGATGGACGTGCTTCATCTCCTGTCCCGCATCAAGGCCCTGCCGGAGCTGCGTGATGGCCTCGAACTGCCGGAAATGGAGCGTGTCCGTGGCGGGGCGATCGTGGACCATGTGGGGGTCACGGTTCTGGGGCGGGCATGGCAGCTTCTCCTGAAGGGGCTGGCCGAGGTGGATGCCGCACCGGACCGGCGGCAGGCTGCCGAGATGGTGCTGATCCGTCTCTGTCATGCCAGTATGCTGCCGACACCGGACAGGCTGATCCGCCAGCTGCAGGAGGTTCCAGCCGGGGCTGCCCGGACGGATGGTGCGCCGCTTCCGCAGGGGCAGGTAGCGTCATCGGGTCATCAGGGGGCAGCCTTTTCTGCTGGTGGCGGGTCAGCTTCTTCGTCCCGTCCTGTTCCGGCGCAGGGCGGGCATGATGCCGGGCCTTCAGCGTCCGTGCAGGGGGGTGGGCCAGTGGCCGGAGCGGGAGCAGTCCGGCAGGGCAGCACGGTCCTGAAGCCACAGCTGGCTGAATCCGTGCCGGAGCCAGTCCCCGCACCGCAGCCGTTACGTCTGGCCACGCATAATGGTACGCCTGTCCAGCCGCAGGAGGAACAGCCTTCCGGAGGTGACATCATACCGCCCATGCCCCGCAGCTGGCGGGAGCTGGTGGCTCTCGTGGGGCAGCAGAAGGAAGCCCGCCTGCACGGGACGTTGCGGCATCTGGGGCATCCGGTGGAGTTTGCCCCGCCCCGGCTTGTGCTGCGTCTTGCCGAAAAGGACGGGGAGCAGAAGAGGCAGGCCTTCCGTGCCCTTACGGGTCTTCTGGACAGGCTTTATCCCGGCCGCTGGCAGGTGATCGCTTCAGAAGAGCAGGGTGAACCGACACTGGACGAGCAGGGGGCGGAAGTCATTGCCCTGCATCAGGACAGGGCAATGCAGCATCCACTGGTCCAGGCCATCATGCGGCGTTTCCCGCAGGCGCAGATCGGTGAAGTGCGGGATCATAGTCTGGATGATTACGGCCTTCCGCCGGAAGAGCCGATCGTGTCCCTGGGGGAGGATGTTCCGCCTGATTTTGAATTTGCCCCGCCAGATGCCGACTATTCTGATGAGGATGAGTTTTACTGAAACAGGGGCTGTCATGGTTCCGGTTCAGTTCTGTAACCAAGGAGTGACGTAATGAAGAATCTTGCTGGCATGATGAAGCAGGCGACCCAGATGCAGGCCCGCATGAAGGAGGTTCAGGCGAAGCTGGAATCGGCAGAGGTGGAAGGTGAGGCCGGTAACGGGCTGGTGCGGCTGATCCTGACGGGGAAAGGTGCACTCAAGACCCTCACCATCGACCCCAAGCTGGCGGACCCGGACGACATGGAAACCATGCAGGACTTGATCCTTGCCGCCTTTGCTGATGCCCGCAGGAAGACGGAGGCCATGAGCAAGGAAGAGATGAAGAAGGTCACGGGTGGCCTCCAGCTGCCACCGGGCATGGACTTTCCGTTCTGAAGCAGGAGAGAGGGTGAGGGTCTGACGTGCGCATAAGCCCTGAAATTGAAACCCTGATTTCCCGTCTGGCCCGTCTGCCCGGTCTTGGTCCCCGTTCAGCCCGCCGGGCGGCACTGGCCCTGCTCCAGGCCCCGGAGACACGTCTCCAGCCGCTGATTGCGGCCATGCAGGAAGCAGCCCGGTCGATTCATACCTGCCCGCAATGCGGCAATCTGGACAGCTGCACGCCCTGTTCCCTCTGTGCGGACCCGCAGCGTGATCCCTCCGTCATCTGTGTGGTGGAGAGTGTGGGTGATCTCTGGGCACTGGAGCGGGCCGGGATGCATCGGGGGCGGTATCAGGTGCTGGGCGGTGTGCTGTCTGCCCTTTCCGGCCAGGGGCCGGAAGACCTCAATCTGGCAGGCCTCATGGAACGTGTGCAGTCCGGTGTGGTGGAAGAGGTCATTCTGGCCCTTGGGGCCACGGTGGACGGGGCGACCACGGCCCACTGGCTACAGGAGAAACTGGCCCCTTATGGTGTGGCAGTAAGCCGCCTGGGGCATGGTGTCCCGATGGGCGGTGCGCTGGATGTGTTGGATGAAGGCACGCTGGCGGCGGCCCTGTCTTCCCGGAAGGTTCTGTAGACATGATCGGTCTGTCGCCTCACATGCCCCGTGTTGCGCTGGTGACGGGCGGGGCACGCCGCCTTGGTCGTGCGATGGTGGAGATGCTGGCCCGTGAAGGGTTTGCCGTGGCCATTCACTGTCGCCACAGCCGTGATGAGGCCGAGGCCCTGCTGAAGCATATTGGTGGGCATGGCTGTGTCGTCCAAGCCGATCTGGCCGAGGAAGCGGCTCTGCTGCCCATGCTGGCGGAAGTCGAGGCCCAACTTGGGCCGGTGGGCGTCCTCATCAATAATGCGTCCGTTTTTGAGCGGGATGAGCTGGGTGACGTGACCCGCCAGAGCTGGGATGCGCATATGGAGCCGAATCTCCGGGCACCGTTCGTCCTTTCCCAGGCCGTGGCAGACTCCCTGCCGGAAGGGGCTGAAGGGCTGATCCTCAACATGCTGGATCAAAGGGTCTGGAATCTGACCCCTCATTTTGTCAGCTATACCGTGTCCCGTTCCGCTCTGTGGAGCCTGACCCGCAGCATGGCTCTGGGGCTGGCTCCCCACATCAGGGTGAACGCCATCGGGCCGGGGCCGGTCCTGCCCGCAGCGGGGCAGTCTCTGGAGCATTTCGAGAGCATGTGTCGCCGCACGCCCCTTCAGCGGGGGGCGGACCCGGATGAGATCGCCGCCATTGCCCGTCTGTTCCTGATGCTGCCGTCTGTCACGGGGCAGATGCTGGCTCCTGATGGGGGGCAGCATCTGAACTGGTCTCCGGTGTCTCCCTGAAACCGGGTGCTGAATCCGTATAACGCTCGATCAGATAGGCGAAGCCTTTGCCATCCGTCCTGCGGTGCAGGATGGCCCGGTTTTCCAGCACGATACCGTTCGGCAGGTCTGCAAAACGGCCGCCCAGCCTCTGGCGGGTGAAATTTCCTTCCCCGACAGCCCTGCCGAACGGTGTGCGGCCATTGGCCAGTGTCCGGCGGGCCTGTGGCGTCAGACGGTCCGGTAGATACAGGTTCCATGCTTCCGAGCGCATGTCCGTTCCACAGAGAAGCTGAACGTGTCGGATGTCCAGCCGTGCCGTGGAGGAGGTTTTCAGGGCCAGCCGGGCGTCCTGCTGCAGGGCTGGTGATGCCTGCCTGTCCAGCAGGCGTGCCGTGATGGGGGTGGGGCAGTGCTGCTGCAGGGTGGCCGTGGCACTGTCACGTTGGGCCAGTTCATAGGCCAGAGCATCTGCCGTGGTGGGGCGGGAAGGTATGGCACGGGCCGGTGCCGTGCCGGTCATCAGGATGCCGGCCGCACAGAAAAGCCGCATCCGGGCGGGGATGCGGCTTCTGAAAAAGGAAAGACCTGGCCGGGGGCCGGTCTCTCCATGCAGAGGGGTCTGCCTCTTATGAATCGTCGCGGTCATCTTTGTCGGTGGAGACTTCGATGTCCTTGCTGATGTCATCGTCATCATCCAGATCATCGTCATCGGAGATGACATCATCGTCATCACCGGTGTCGATGTCCACATCATCCTCGTGGTCTTCCTGGGAAAGATTCTTGTCCTTCTCGTCAGCCAGTTCATCTTCTTTCTTCAGGCGGGAGAGGTTGGTCGGCTGGGTTGTCCCGCATTTCGGGCAGACGGCTGGCACGCGGTTGAGATCATAGAAGCGTGCATTACAATCGACGCATGTCCGTTTCAGACCGAGTTCTGGTTTTGCCATAATGTTGGAAGCCCGTATTGCCACAGAAAGAGAAGTGTCTGGGCCATGCCACTGAAATGTCCTGCTGTCAAATATTTCTCCATCCGATGGCAGAAGACGCAAAGTCCTGCCCTGTGGCCTGCTCCCGCAGGCAGAATTGCAGCATGAAGGGGACAGACTTTTCCTGATGAATGGAGTAATCTGGTCTTACATAGATGATCCACCCTTGAATGATGTGAAGCAGGCTTATGACAGCACAGCGTCCCTTGACCGTTTCTTCTGCCCGGACCGGGCTGGCAGGGCGGGTTCGTGTTCCCGGAGACAAATCCATCAGCCATCGTGCTTTGATGTTCGCCGCCCTCGCCGAGGGGCGGACCCATATTTTCGGCCTGCTGGAAGGTGAGGACGTGCTGCGGACGGCAGAAGCCATGCGTGCCCTTGGTGCGAAAGTTGTGCAGAAGGATGGTTGCTGGATTGTTGATGGCTGTGGCGTAGATGGGCTGAAAGAGCCTTCCGACGTGCTGGACATGGGCAATTCCGGCACGGCAGCCCGGCTGCTCAGTGGTGTTCTGGCGACACATCCTTTCATGAGCATCATGACGGGCGATGCGTCCCTGCGGAGCCGCCCGATGGGGCGGGTCAGTGTTCCGCTGAGTGAGATGGGGGCACGATTCGTCACCCGTGCGGGGCAGAAACTGCCGATGGCCGTGGAAGGAACGGGCAAGGGTAAGCCGCTGCATTATCGTCTGCCGGTGGCCTCGGCCCAGGTGAAGTCCGCCATTCTTCTGGCGGGCCTGAACTGTGAAGGTGAGACGGTGGTGGAAGAACCCGCCCCGACCCGTGACCATACCGAGAACATGCTGCGTCATTTCGGCACGGAGGTGAAGGTTGAGGAGCTGCCTGAGGCCGGACGGCGCATCACGCTGAAAGGCCCGGCCCGTCTGGTCGCACAGGACGTTCTGGTCCCCGGAGACCCGTCATCAGCCGCTTTCCCGGTTGTGGCGGCCCTGCTCGTGCCGGGATCGGAGATTGTCGTGGAGGCCGTGGGGCAGAATCCGCTGCGGACTGGCCTGTTCAGGACATTGAAGGAAATGGGGGCGTCCCTTGAAATTCGTGATGAGCGGGTTGAGGGCGGCGAGGTCATCGGGGACCTGCATGTCCGTGCGGGACGGCTGAAGGCCGTGGATGTGCCCGCCGTGCGGGTGCCGTCCATGATCGACGAATATCCGGTGCTGGCCGTGGCCTGTGCCTTTGCGGAAGGGACATCCCGCCTGCGGGGTCTTGCCGAGCTGCGGGTGAAGGAGAGCGACCGTCTGGCCTCCACCGTGGCCCTGCTGGAGGCCAACGGGGCAAAAGTGCATGTCGAAGGGGATGACCTGATCATCGAAGGGCAGAAGAGCCTGCCCGGTGGTGGAAAGGTGCAGACCCATATGGATCACCGTCTGGCCATGAGTGCCACCGTGCTGGGGCTGGCGGCTGAAAAGCCTGTCCATATTGACGATACCGCTTTCATCGAGACCAGCTTCCCCGGTTTCGTGTCCCTGATGAATGGTCTTGGGGCAGGGCTGGAGGTATGAGCAGGCGGGGCATGAAATATCCGGTCATTGCGATTGATGGTCCCGCAGCAGCGGGCAAGGGTACCTTGGCCCGCCAGCTGGCGGAGGTGCTGGAGCTGCCCTATCTGGATACGGGTCTTCTGTATCGGGCCGTGGCCCGCCGGGTTCTGGATCAGGGGGGCGATCCTGCTCATGACGGGCCGGAGCAGGCCCGCCAGCTCGTGCCGGAAGACATGCGCCGGACGGACCTGAGGGAGCCGGAGGTGGACAGGGCAGCCTCTGCCGTGGCCCGCCATCCTGAGGTCCGGGAGGCCCTGCTGGAGCGGCAGCGTCACTTCGGGCGTGCCCGTGGGGCCGTGGTGGATGGGCGTGACATTGGCACGGTCGTGTTCCCCGATGCCTCCGCAAAGTTTTTCATTACGGCGTCATCTGAGGTCCGGGCGCAGCGGCGGTACATGCAGCGTCACGGGCATCCCTGCACGGACCCGGCGGAGCTGGCGGAGGAAGTGGCGGCCATCAATGCCCGGGACCAGCAGGATTCCGCCCGTGAGACGGCTCCGCTCCGCCCTGCTGAAGATGCCGTGCAGATCGTCACGGACAGTCTCGATGCGGCCGGTGTGCTGGAGCGTGTCTGCTCGATTTTGCAGGAGAAGGGCATCATCCGCCGCTGATTCACATCTTCGGTGTTGACAGTTCCCCCTTTATGCGTGTTGGTGAGGGGGAATGTGATGCCGTACAGCCCACGGCATCGTGAATCCTCATGCCATCCGGGCATGGGGTATCTGTAATGATGACGACTCCCGCTTCGGGCTGTGGAGCAGGGAGGAGACGCCGTCTTGTCCGGTCCGCTCCGCATTTCTGCTGGCCGGAGGATGCGGCGCATGGCTGGGTGCCGGGCACTGGCTGCTGCGGCCCCCTGGAATGCTGGAAATACATGGCTTCTGCCACTCAGAATACACCGGAACACGGTAAAGAAGATTTTGCTGCTCTGCTGGAAGAAACACTGGGCAGCGACAGTGCGTTTGACGGTACCGTTGTCCGCGGTCGTGTCATCCGTCTGACAGACGATCACGCCATTGTCGATGTCGGCCTGAAGAGTGAAGGCCGCGTGGCTCTGCGCGAGTTCGGCCCTGTGGGCACAACCCCGGACGTGAAGCCGGGCGACGTGTTCGAGCTGTTCATCGAGCGTTACGAGGACCGTGACGGTTCCATCGTGCTGTCTCGTGAAAAGGCCCGTCGTGAAGAGGCATGGACCGCTCTGGAGAGTGCCTTTGCTCACAACCAGCGTGTCAATGGCACGATCTATGGCCGTGTGAAGGGTGGCTTCACGGTTGATCTGGGTGGTGCCATGGCCTTCCTGCCGGGCAGCCAGGTTGACATCCGCCCCGTGCGTGATGTCGGACCGCTGATGGGCCAGCCGCAGCCGTTCCAGATCCTGAAGATGGACCGTGCCCGTGGCAACATCGTCGTGTCCCGTCGTGCCGTTCTGGAAGAGACCCGTGCCGAGCAGCGTTCCGAGCTGATCCAGGGCTTGAAGGAAGGCATGATCCTTGACGGCGTCGTCAAGAACATCACCGATTACGGTGCGTTCGTTGACCTCGGCGGCGTTGATGGCCTGCTGCATGTCACCGACATTGCCTGGAAGCGTATCAACCATCCGTCCGAAGCCCTTCAGATCGGCCAGCCTGTCCGTGTGCAGGTGATCCGCTTCAACTCCGATACGCAGCGTATCTCCCTGGGCATGAAGCAGCTTGAGGCTGATCCGTGGGAGAACGTGGCTGTCAAGTATCCGGTCAATGCCCGCTTCACGGGCCGTGTGACCAACATCACGGATTACGGTGCATTCGTTGAGCTGGAGCCGGGTGTTGAAGGTCTGGTTCACGTCTCCGAAATGTCCTGGACGAAGAAGAACGTCCATCCGGGCAAGATCGTGGCCACCTCTCAGGAAGTTGAGGTCATGGTTCTGGATGTGGACAGCGCGAAGCGTCGCATCTCCCTGGGCCTGAAGCAGGTTCAGCGCAATCCGTGGGAGCAGTTCGCTGAAGAGCACAAGGTTGGCTCTGTCATCGAAGGCGAAATCCGCAACATCACCGAGTTCGGTCTGTTCATCGGTCTGTCCGCTGACATTGACGGCATGGTTCACATGTCCGACCTGTCCTGGGATGAGTCCGGCGAAGAGGTCATGAAGCGTTACGAGAAGGGCCAGGTCGTTCAGGCCAAGGTTCTCGATGTGGACGCCGAGAAAGAGCGCATCTCCCTGGGCATCAAGCAGCTTCAGGAAGACCCGGCGGCCGATGTGCTGGACCGCATCAATAAGGGTGATGTTGTCACCTGCGTCGTGACCGCTGTTCAGAGCAACGGGATCGAGGTCAAGGTTGATGACGTCCTGACAGGCTTCATCCGCCGTGGCGAGCTGGCCCGTGACAAGAGCGAGCAGCGTCCGGAACGCTTCGCTGTTGGCGAGAAGGTTGATGCCAAGGTTGTTGGTCTGGACCGTTCTTCCCGCAAGCTGTCCCTGACCATCCGTGGTCGTGAGGTCGAGGAAGACAAGCAGGCCATCAGCGAATATGGCTCTTCTGACTCCGGTGCTTCCCTCGGTGACATTCTGGGTGCGGCCATCCGTCGCCGCAGCACGGAAGACTGAGAACGACATCGTTTAGATGGGGGAGATATTGTTTTAGTCCCCCTCGAGTTGGGGAAACATAAAGGGTGGTTGGGAGGCCACCCTTTATGTTGTTTCATGAGGGTAATGGTGATAAGTCCCTGTTCGGAGCATGCTCTAAGCGAGGGTATTTTGTTATAGGCAAGTCGTCATTGCCGTCTGCTTGGTATAGCTAGACTGTAAGGTAGGATTTTCTATCATGTTGTGGGGTTATTAATGGCAATTATCTATAACACAAATTATACCCATAACCCGAACGCCTACCTGACACTGGCGATACAGCGTGCGGCAGAAGAGCTTTTTGGGAAGAAGAATATTTTTGTCGCCGATAACATGAGCTTGGCAAGTGCAGCGGCGTCCGGTCAGCATGACACCTTGCTCTGTATTGATGGTCAGCGTCTTAATCAGGCTTTGATCCGTCGTGTTCGTTCTGCTTTCAAGACTGTTATCCTCTGGACGTTTGAAGATCCCTTCATGCAGGGGATTAACGCTCAACTTGTACCGCTTTTTGACTATATTTTTACGAATGATCCCGCCTCCGTGGATGTCTATCAGGGCAAGGGATACTACCTGCCGCTGGCTGCCAGTCCGAGCCTGCATGAGCGTCCTGTCCGAAACCGGCCTGACTGTGATTACGACCTTTTCTTTGCAGGGACGATGTGGCCGAACCGTGTGCGGACCCTGCGCCGTGTTCTGGCTAGCTTCCCAGATGTGCGATTGAAGCTTGTTTGCCCGAGCAATGAATATCTTCCCCCTTTGCCGGATGACATTGCTGCTCTGGCTTTACAGCGGCCCGTCAGCCATGAAGCCTTTATTGACTTTGCCAATGTCAGTGCCGTGACGCTGACAATGTTCCGTGACTATGCCAGTCATGGTGATGTCAGTCAGGCTACGGCCCCAGGTCCCCGTTATTTCGAGTTGGGGTTGGCCGGTACGGCCCAGGTGGTTGAAGTCGCCTCCGGGATGGATGTTGAGCATTTCAGGAGCGTGGATGGTATCCATCTTGCCCATGATGATGACGGCGTGGTGGAGAGCATTGCGAAGCTGCTGGATGACAGCAAGCTGCGGCAGCGTTCTGCCATTGCTTCGCAGAAGTCGGTACTTAGCCAGCATCTTTACATTCATCGCCTGAAGACTATTCAGAAGGTGACGGAAGCAGAGTTCGGGTGTTGTGCTCCGGCTGCGGTCGTGCCGACACCACGGCGCAACCGTCTGCGTGTTCTGTTCTGCACACATTCCACCATCCATGAACAGGTCTGGGGTGGTGTTGAGGTCTATCAGCGGGAGCTTTGTTCTTTTCTGGGCCGAGATGTAGAATTCTTCTTTTGGCTGCGGCGGGGTACCTGCTGCCGCCTTCTGTCTGCCAACGGGCATGAGCTGGAGCGTTTTGACATTGCCGAACGTGGTTGGGATGACATCGTTTGTGATGCCCAGGAGGAAACGGCGTTCTCCAGCGTGTTGAGCCAGTACAATATTGATGTCGTCCATTTCCAGCATCTTGGGCATCATGCTTTGTCTTTGCCTCTCATTGCCAAGGCAAGCGGGACGGGTGTTTTGTTTTCGGCGCACGATTTTTGGCTGGTGTCGTCTCGATATAATCTATTGAATCAGGACATGCGGTATGTAGAAGGTGAGTTCGGTTCCGTCTTGTCAATGGATATCGTATTGAAGTTGGCTGAAGGAATTGGATATGGTGGGGAGCAGACACGCCGTGCCTTTGTGGACCGGATGCTGCATTATGTCGATGCGGTTATGTTCGGCACGAGACATTCCCGTGATTTCATCCATCATGTTTATCCCGTGCTGGATAAAAAGATCAGCCTGATCAATGGTATTCCCAGCCCGGATGTAACATTGCCGGTCGTTCCCAATGAATACAGGCCCCTTGATGGTCGCCCCCTAGGTGTGGCCGTGGTTGGTAATTTTGCGCGCACTAAGGGTGCAGACAGCATCATTTCTCTGATTGAAGCGGCCCATCCTGATCATTTTCACTTTCATATTCTCGGTTATATTCATCCGGACTATCAAACCGTCATGGAAGGCATGATAAGCCGACCAAACGTGACGGTTCATGGGCGGTATGAAATAGGCAATACGGATGTTATGAAGCAGGCCGATGTGGCTCTGTTCCTTTCCATATGGCCTGAGACTTATTGTATTTCTCTGTCTGAAGCATGGCAGTATCGACTCGTTCCTATTGTGACGAGCGTTGGTGCCCTGAATGACCGTGTGACGGATGGTGTTAATGGCTTCAAAGTACCTCTTAATCGACCAGACAATGTGTTGGAGTGCTTAGAGCTTTTGCGGTCCGTAGAGGAGATACGTAAGGCCATGATGGAGGCTATCACACCTGAGTTGTGGACGCGTGAGAGTGAATATACCGAGAGGCTGCTGAAGCTCTATCATGATCTGGCACCTCGGCGGCTGCTCGGCGTATCTGATCTTATGTTGGATGCTGGCCAGATTAATCTTTTGCCTATTTCTTCATGGAAGAATCAGGCCCCGCCGCGTCACATCTTTGATCCGCCGCTAGTACGTGATCTTGCTGTTAGTTTGCCTTCGCATATCAATGACTGGTTCGCCATCCAGGGAGCTAACTGCTATCTGGATGACATCTGCCATCATGTGCTGGTTGAAGGGGCGGAGAAGACTTTCCAGCCAGCGGATGAGTTTCATCTCCGTGGCTGGCTGTTCCTGCCCGGTGTGACCACGTCAGGGCAGATTCACGTCGTGCTCATTAATGGTGACAGGAACAGCCCGCTCATCTTCCTGAAGAGCGAGCGTGAAATCCGTACGGACATTTCAGAGCTTTTCGGCAATGACGTGCCTCGTCGTTCCGGTTTTTCTGCTAAGGCGGCCTTGAGAGGCAAATGGTGCGAAGGTTGGTATCGTATTGGTGTTATCAATTCGATTAATGGTCGGGGTGCTTTCCAGATGCTGTCCTATGGATTGGAGGTTGCTGGTGGCAAGATCAGGAGCATCCGTGCCTGCAGGCCGGATAATGACATTATTTTGAGTGACTTTCATAGGGTCGTCAATAATGATAACGTGTTGCGGGGTGTTCCGCTGGCTCGCTTCCCGCGAGGACGGCTGTTTGCACAGGAGCAGGTGGGACAGTTTTATTTCATTGATCGCCTTGAACTGATCACTGCTGATGAAGAAGCGGATGTGGGGGGTAGGACGGACGATCTGGGTGCTGTGGAGCTGCGAGGCTGGAGCTTCATGGCCGGGCATGGTCGTGCCGGTATGGTCTATGCCGCCATGGTGAGCGATGACAGGGGTGAGGTGGTGCTGTTTGCCATGTCCCGCTTTGCCCGTGATGACGTGCGGCGGGCACACCATGACGCACCGCTCTGCTCCGGGTTTGACGGTATCCTGCGGCCGTGGAAGGGACGTACCACACCGATGACGGGTGTCTGGCGTCTGGCCATCGTGAATGTCATCGGGGAAAATTTTGCCCTGGCCGTGACAGACATCTGCCTGCATCTGGAGGGCGTGCGGTGCCAGGCCATCTATCATGAGGAGGCAACGGACGAGCAGCAGGCTCGCATCAGACGACTGGTGGTGGAGCTGTCTGATCAACAGTCTAGTCAATGAGTTTGGCCATTTCAGGTTCGGAGGCCATACCAGCAGGGGGGCTGTCTCCCCGCTGGCTGGAGTTTCATGAGGACTGGTACCTTCTGCGTCATTCCGACGTGAAGGAGCTGATGCATCAGTATGGCTACAGTGATGCACAGCTCTTTTATGAGGAGATCGGCTGCCACAGGGGGCACTCACCCAACCGGTATTTTGATGAGGTCTGGTACCGCCAGACCTACCCGGAGGTCCGTCGTGGCCTGCTGGAAAAGCGGTGGAAGTCCGGCTTTGAGCATTACTGCATGGAGGGCTATCATAGTTTCTCTCCGCACTGGCTGTTCAGCGAGGTTGCCTATCGCCGCCGTTATCTGGAGCTGACGGACCAGCATCTGGTGGAGCGTGGTTTCTGCAACGGGTATGATCACTACCTGTCTTATGGAGAGGGACATGGTTTCCGGGCCGGGCCGTTTGTTGATGTTGCCCTGTTGCAGAAGATGGCCCGGCAGCATGGGGAGTGGTTCGGCCCGGAGGGGCTGCTGGCCTCATGGCTGGCCCTGCCGTCCCATGTTGCTGATTCCATGCCGATGTCGTGGTATTTCGATGCGGGATGGTATCTGAGAACCTATCCGCAGGTCGGTGAGGCCATTGCCGCAGGGGAGTATGGCAATGCCCTGCACCATTATCTGACCAACCCGACACCGGATGCGTTCAGCCCGTCTCCCTGGTTTGATGAGGCGTATTATCGCCGGACATCGCCGGATATTCTGCCGTCTGTCGGTGTTGGTGGCCTGCGGAATGGCTATGAGCATTTCGTCCTGTTCGGTGCCCATGAGGGGCGTTCCCCGGCAGAAGGGATTGATCTGGCTCTTTACAGACGTCACCCTCTTGTCTGGTCGGACTGTGAAGGGGGTGTTCATGACAGCCCTTTCACCCGCTTCGTGGCGGAGCAGCATGGTCTGGCCGTGCCGGTGGGGCATGAGGAGCCACCGCTGGACGAGGACCAGACACGTCAGCTCTTCCGGGATGAGGCGGCCCTGTATCTTCCGGCAATTGCCCGTCAGAAACTGGATTTCCGGGTGCGTGGCATGGCGGAGGTCAGTGTCATCATGGTCGTGCATGACCAGATCGACCTGACCCTTCAGGCTCTGGCCTCCCTGCGGGCCGGGTATGAGGGAGCGATTGAACTCATCATCGTCGATTCAGGCTCTCGTGATGAAACATCCGGGCTGGAAGAGCTGGTGGAGGGGGCCATCATCCTCCGCCACAAGGTCAATGTCGGGTATCTGCTGGGTTGTAATGAGGCGTTGGAGCATGTCACGGCTCCGGCCGTCCTGTATCTGAACAATGACATACGTCTCTATCCCGATGCCCTGCACCATGCCCTGAAGCGTCTGTACCGGCTGGAGACGACCGGAGCCGTGGCGGCACGGCTGGTGCGGACCAACCTGTATCTTCAGGAGGCCGGGTCCATCATCTGGCGGGATGGGGCGACTTATGGTTATCGGCGGCAGGATGACCCCAATATTCCGGAGGCCAGTTTCAGCCGGGAGGTTGATTACGGGTCTGCGGCTTTCCTGCTGGTGAAGACGGGTCTGCTCCGGCGGTTGGGGGGGTATGATACCCGGTACTGGCCTGCCTATTTCGAGGACACGGACTTGTGCGTCCGGCTCCAGAAAATCGGGGCCCGCATTGTCTATGAGCCTCTGGCGATGGTCGAGCATCTGGAATTCGGCAGTTCCGGGCAGAGCGGGTCCCATCAGCTGATCCAGCGGCACTGGAAGGTGTTTGCCCAGCAGCATCAGGAGTTCCTGCGGCAGCAACAGCCCCAGCATATCCGTAATGCCCTGCTGGGGCGTGAACGGCGCAGGCCGGAGCGTCAGCGTGTCCTGCTGATCGAGGACCGGATTCCCCTGCGTGGTCTGGGATCGGGCTATGTGCGGTCCAATGACATTGTCCGGGCACTGGTGGCACTGGACTATCATGTGACGGTATTCCCCGTCATGCGGGACCCGGTGCCCTCTTTCCTGCTGTACCGGGACTTCCCGGAAGAGGTGGAGCTGGTCTTCAATCAGGACATGTCCACTCTGCCGGCGTTTCTGGAAGAACGGGCCGGGTATTATGACCTGCTCTGGGTCGGGCGGACCCATAACATGGCCCGCCTTCTGCCGCTGCTGAATGAGGCCAGCCGATTCCTGCCACATTGTGGTTCCGTGCTGGATACGGAGGTCGTGGCGGCCCCCAGAACGCTCCTTCAGCAGAAGGTGCTGGGGGTGACGCCGGAAGGCCAGCCCGCACCGGAGCTGACGCCTGCCGAGGAAGAAAAGGAGCTGGACAGGCTGCTGGCAGAAGAGCTGCGCTGTGCCCATTACTGCCAGCAGATCGTGGCCGTGACCGAGCATGATGCGGAACTGGTCCGCCGTGCCGGTTATCCGAACGTGATGGTGCTGGGGCATGGCATGGAGCCTGCCCCGACGGCCCGGCCTTATGGGGAGCGGAAGGACATTCTTTTCCTCGGTGCCTTCCATTGTGAGAAAGCCCCCAATTATGACAGTATGGTATGGTTTGTGGAGGAGGTCATGCCTCTTCTGAAGACCCTGCCGGAGGATGCCTGCCTGCATGTGGCCGGTTATGTGCATCCTTCAGTGGACATGACGCCGCTGGGCCGTCATCCCCGTGTTGAAATTCTGGGGGCCGTGGACGATCTGGACGCCCTGTTTGACCGTTACAGGGTGTTCGTGGCACCGACCCGTTTTGCTGGCGGGCTGCCTTTCAAGGTTCACGAAGCCGCTGCACGGGGGCTGCCCATGGTCGTGACGGACCTGCTTCAGCAGGAAGTGGGCTGGAAGGCAGAAGAGAGCCTGCTCAGCGCAGCGGCGGATGACCCGGCGGGTTTTGCCGCAGCGGTGGAGCGGCTTTATGGTGATGAAGCACTCTGGCAGCGTGTCCGCCAGTCAGCCCTGGAGGCAGTCATGCGGGATACGGACCTGGAGCAGTTCCGACATAGAGTGAAACAGATTGTGGATGCCTCCCTGAACTGACACAGGGTGAGGAGTTGTGGGGATGAGTGACAGATGAGCGCAGATAAGAAGCAGGCCGCCGGGACGGGCAGTCAGAAAGAGACCAAGGTGAAAAAGGAGCATAAGGTTCTGCTCTGCAGCGGTGGCCGTTATGAGAGCCATGCCAACGCTCAGGTGCGCGCCACCATCATGGACGGGCTGGAGGACTGCTTTGGCAAGGGGAACGTGATTTCCGTTCACGTGACGGCCGCTGCCGCGGCCATTGCCATCCTGAAGCCGACACTGGTCTTTGCTATGGGGTCCTATCTGCCGGAAAGTACCTATTTTGGTGAGGTTTCACGGGCAGCCAGGACGGTGGGAGCCGTGACGACCTTCTGGGCTACGGAAGACCCTTACGAGCAGGATGCTCATTATCAGATCAGCAATGATTTTGATGTGATCTTTTCCTGCGATCACTGGGGCCATCATTTCTACCAGCGTGACCGGGTGTTCCATCTGCCGCTGGGGGCGTGCCCGAAATTGCATTATGTGCCGATCGACCGGCAGGTGGAAAAGACCATTGACGTTCTCTTCTGTGGCGTGGCGTTCAGTTCCCGCAAGGAGGTCATCGGCAATCTCATGCCTGTCCTCCAGCAGCTCAACATCCGTATCATCGGGCCGGGCTGGGGCGAGATGGGGGTTGGTTTCTCCGATGCCCGGATCGAGAAGCAGCAGCTCATTGATCTTTATAGCCGGTCCCGCCTTGTGCTGAATCTGGGGCGTTCCCTGCATTTCGAGAACAAACGCTTCATGATCTCGCCTTCCACGCCGGGGCCACGCACGTTCGAGGCCGCCGCCGCCGGGGCCTTCCAGGTATTTCATGAAGAAACCTATGAACTGCGCCGTTACTACGATGCGGATGAGATTCCGGTTTTTTCAAACCGGGATGATTTCGAGCGGATCGTGAGGCTCTATCTCCACGATGACAAAAAGCGTTTCGAGATGGTCAAAAAGGCGCAGGAACGCACCATGAAGGAGCATCTGTACGGCAACCGCATTCTTCAGGCCGTGGATTATCTGATGGATGAAAACCTGCTCTGATACGCAGTGTCATTGTCAGGCAGGGAATGAAAAAGGGCACCCGATGAGGGTGCCCTTTCTGTATGGGTGGGATGGAAAAGACTTATCTGGCGGGAGCCGGCCCCATGATGATGCGGGCCATGTCCGCCGGGCGGATCCACCGGGCGAAGGCCTGCTGTACGTCCGTGGCCTTCATCTCATAAACGGCTCTGGCGGCCTTGTCCGGGCTGTCCAGCGGCAGGTCCAGATCAATCAGGGAGAGCCAGAGACCGGCGAGGGAGTCGAAGCTGGCCCGGTTCATCGGGAAGCTGCGGAGCAGGCTGGCCTTGGCCAGGTCCAGCATGTCGTCAGAGACGGGTTTCGTGCGCAGCCTGTTCAGGTCCTTCATGGCGAGGGCCTGGGCGGCGGAGACCTTGGCCGGGTCTGCCCCGAAGGTGATGGAGAAGCTGCTGCGGGTGCGCCCGTAGTTCAGGCTGCTGCCGACACCATAGACATAGCCTGTACGGACACGGAGGTCCTGCATCAGCAGGGATGAGAAGCCATCGCCCAGAATGGTATTCCCTACGGCCAGAGCGTGCCGGTCCTGATTGGTGACGGTCAGCCCCAGTGTCTCGGTCAGGGTCACCTTGTCCTGAGACCGGCCAGGATCAGCAACGACCGTCCTGCTGGCACGGCTGAGTGGAACGGGCGGGAGGTCAACCTCCGGAGCCGTGCCTCTGGCCTGCCACCCTCCGAAAGCTGCCGTGATCTTCTGGACGGCATCTTCAGGGGTGATGTCCCCGATGATGATGATGGTGGTCAGGTCAGGCCGGTAGGCCAGCTGATAATAGGCATTCACGTCACTGAGCTTGAGTGCCCGTATGCTGTCCGGCGTGGCTTCACGCAGGGTGGGGTCCTTGACGGGTACCAGGGCTTTCCTGATGGCCCGGCTGAAATGATAGGCCGGGGATTTCAGTGTACCCTGCTGGCTGCTGGCCTCCTGCTCCCGTGTGATGAGGAAGGCCTGGGCCGGGAAGGCGGGGTGGAGTTCATGTTCGGCCAGCAGGGACAGGCCCTGGCCGAAAGATTCCGTCAACGTGCTGAGGCTGAAACTGCTCCCGGCTTCTTCCTCGGCGGAAATGTCATCAAGGGCACGGGCCAGGGCCAGCCGGTCATGCTGCGTGCTGCCATAGAGGAAGAGACGGTCTGTCAGGGCGGCCACGCCTTCCTTGCCCGGAGGCTGTTCCAGTGCCGGATTCTGGCGGATGGTGCCGTACAGCTCGATCGTATGGCTCACATGTTCAGGCTGGACGATCAGCCGGAGGCCGTTGGGCAGCGTGGTGGCGTATGGCTGCGGCGAGGCCGGGGGTAGGGTGAGGCGGGCGAGGGCCTTCTCAGCCCAGTCCGGCAGGGTGACGTGATCTTTGGGGGGATTGGCAAAGGATTCAGCCCCGCCGAACCCTTTGTCGGCCAGAGGCTTGCCGGAGTTGCTGGGTGTCAGCGTGGCACTGATGGCATGGCTGGGGTCCAGCCATTCCTGGGCCAGGGCGTCAATGTCCGCCTTGGTGACGGTCTGGAAGGCCCGGATCATGTCACGGGGGTTGCGCAGGTGCTGGATGGCCACAGCCTGTGACCAGCTTTCGGCCTGCCCGCTGATGCTGTTGGCGTTGAATTCCAGCGCAGCGATTTCACGCTTCCGGGCGGCTTCGATGAGGTCTGCGGGCAGGCCGGAGGAGCGGTAATTTTCCAGAATGGAGGCCATTTTTACCCGGACAGGGTCAGGGTCTCCCCCCTGCGGGAAGACGGCATAGGCCGTGGCAATGCCCCCCTGTGCTTCCGGGTCGTACATGAAGCCGGTTTCGAGGGCCTTGCCCTGTGGCACGAGGGCGAACAGGTCGGCCCGCTGGCTGGCCAGCACGTCTGCCAGAAGGGTTGCCGCAGCATAGCGGGGGTCACGCTGTCCGGGCATCTGCCAGGCCAGCGTGACCAGTCCGGCCGGAAGGTCCGTCGGCAGGGACAGGGTCTGATGGGGGACGGGCTTTGGTGTGACCTGTGGGCGGTCCGGCAGGGTGCGAGTAGGCAGGGCACCAAAGGTGGCTTCAACCTTCTTCAGGGTTTCGGTCGGGTCCACATCCCCGGTAATGACCAGAACGGCGTTATTGGGGGCGTACCAGCTCTCATAGAACTGCCGCAGCTGATCAACCGTTGTGGAATCGAAGGAGGGACGGCTGCCCAGAGCATCGGCCTCGTACGGTGTGCCCTTGTAAAGCAGGCCCCTTACCTGTGAGAGGTAACGATAGATCGGGCTGGACAGATCACGGGAGACTTCCTGCTCGATGGCACCCCGCTCATGGGCCCACTCATCCTTGCTCAGCGTCAGGCCCTCCATCCGGCCTGCTTCAATGCGCAGAAGGATGTCCAGATCACTGGCGGGGGCGGTGAAGTAATATTGCGTGACGTCCGCCGTCGTGTCGGCATTGTCATTATTGCCAAGCCGTGCGCTGAGTGTGGCCAGCTGGTCCCGGCTGAGAGACTTGGAACCATTGAACATCATATGTTCCAGCGCATGGGCCGTGCCGGGGAAGCCTCTGGGGGCGTCAACGGACCCGACCTCATAATTCATCATGGTCTGCACGACCGGAGCCAGATGATTCTGGACGATGATGACACGCAGGCCGTTTGTCAGCGTGGCCCGGGTGACGCCTTCCTCATCACCGGACGTGGTGGAGATGGTGCTGGCTTTTGCCGGAGCAGGCTGGGAGGGAGCTGCCGTATCGGCCAGGGCAGGCAGGGCCGTGAGGCTGGTGGTCAGAAGGGAGGCCGCAAGCAGGGCCGGGCGGAACAGTGAAGCGGGCAGAGCCATGAGGGCTACGCATCCTTTCAGCAGGGGAAGGTTGTCGTCTGTTTTCGGTGTGTCGGTGACATATCGTCAAGGGGGCGTGTTCTGTTATAGTCGCAGCCAGAACAGATCATGCTGGGCAGGGCATGATACCAGAGAAAGGGAGACAGGATGAAGGAGGGGGTTCTTCAGGCACTGGATGATTTCATTCTGGACAGGCTGTTCCAGCCTGTGGCGGACCGTATGCCCGAGAGCATGTCGGCCTGGAGCATAGGGATCAATTTTGAACTTGGTTCCGTCATCCTCCAGTTTGCCTGCATTGCGGCACCGCTGGCCCTGTATGGAGGGTCCCTCAGTGAAAGCGTGCAGTCCGTCCTGATCCTGTTATGCAGTGTCGTCCTGTTCATCGGGTTCCAGCGGTTCCGTCCCCTGGTGAGGCCCAACACGCTCAATCCTCTCCGTCCGCTCATGCGGAGCCTGCGGCTGGTCTGTCTGGCCTTTCTTGTTTATGAGACGATATCCGTTCTTGTCTCCCCGGCCTCTCCATCCATGTGGCTGTGGAACCGTCTGGGTCTGCTGTCGCAGCTGGCTTTCGTGACGGGGCTGTATTTCATGGCCTGCCAGCCCCGCCCGCCGGGTGAAGAGCGCAGGACCAGGACACGTCTTGCCGAGCTGAGGGGGACCGTGACAGATGGTATCTGACAGAGTGAAGGCGATGGCCGCATGGGGGCTGCTGGGCGTGGCCTTTTGGGGCGGCCCTGTTCTGGCAGATGATGTTGCCGGTTCTGGTGCGTCTGCTTCTTCAGGAGGACGGGCTGTGCATGGTGCATCTCATGGCGGGTCTGGCCCAGCACATAGGGTGGATAATCATCTGCTCATTCCTCTTCCTGCTGATGAAGTCGTGGGGCGGCAGGATGTCGAGTACACATGCAGCCTTGATGAGAAGAAGGCTGGTGATGATGTCCGTTCCCTGCGGATGTCCCTGCCTGCGGACTGTTTTTCGGTGACCTATCTGAGTGCGGACATCATGGCTCTGGCTGTTCTGCCCGTGGATGGCAGGGTGATGGTCTTTGCCAATGTCGTGGCGGGTGATGGGGCCAAATATGTGGGGGACCGTTACAGCTGGTGGGCCAGGGGCGATCAGGTCACTTTTGCCCGGGAGGACAAGGAAGGCGTGTCCTTTACCTGTCACGTTGTTCCGTCTGTCGGGAAACCAGCCGATCACTGATCCAGCGGGATGACTGGATGAGCATACAGAAAAGGGCTCCCCGGTGAGGGAGCCCTTTTCATGTGGAGGAGACTGTTCTAAATCGCCCCCCGGAACCCGGCTTCATTGGATGGATCGTGCTAGGTAACGAAGCCGGGTTCCATCTCTCAGCCTTCAGCCACGCAGGATTTCGGCAGCTTTGACCATGTTGGTGATGGCCGGGCGGACTTCCTTCCAGTTACGGGTCTTCAGGCCACAATCAGGGTTCACCCAGAGCTGGCGGCGGGGCACCTTCTTTTCAGCGGCACGCAGCAGCTCGACCATTTCTTCGACGGACGGGACACGGGGGGAATGAATGTCATACACGCCCGGGCCGATCTCGGCGGGGTACTTGTGGTCGGTGAAGGCTTCCAACAGTTCCATCTTGGAGCGTGCCGTCTCAATGGAGATCACGTCAGCATCCATGTCGGCGATGGCCCGGATGATGTCGTTGAACTCGGAGTAGCACATATGGGTGTGGATCTGTGTCCTGTCCTGCACGCCGCTGGCCGTGACACGGAAGCTCTCCACTGCCCAGTCCAGATAGTGCTGCCAGTCCTTGCGGCGCAGGGGGAGACCTTCACGCAGGGCGGCTTCGTCAATCTGGATGACGGGGCAGCCAGCCTTCTCAAGGTCCTGCACTTCGTCACGGATGGCGAAGGCGATCTGACGGCAGGTTTCGGAACGCGGCTGATCGTCACGGACGAAGGACCAGTTCAGGATCGTGACCGGGCCTGTCAGCATCCCCTTGACCGGCTTTTTGGAGCAGGACTGCGCATACTGCCACCAGTCGAGCGTCATGGCTGCCGGACGGGAGACATCACCGAAGATGATGGGCGGACGGACATAGCGGGAGCCATAGGACTGCACCCAGGCATGTTTGGTGAAGACGAAGCCTGACAGCTTCTCACCAAAATACTGCACCATGTCGTTACGCTCGAACTCACCATGCACGAGCACGTCCAGCCCGACCTCTTCCTGCCACTTGATGGCGGATTCCGTTTCCTTCTGAAGGAAAGCCACATAATCCTGTGTGGAGAGTTCCTTCTTGGCGTGGCGGGCACGGGCCTGACGCACTTCCTTCGTCTGCGGGAAGGAGCCGATGGTGGTGGTAGGGAAGAGTGGCAGCTTCAGGGCCTCTTCCTGTGCCTTCTGGCGGACAGGGAAGGTGGACTGACGCTGTGTCAGCTTGGCATCCTTCTGGGCGGCACGTTTCTTCACATCCTGATTATGGATGCGTGTGGAGGTGCGGCGGCTTTCGGCAGCAGCATCGGAAGCATCCAGAATGGCCTTCACGCTGTCATGGCCTTCATTGAGGGCCTTGGCGATGGTGGCGAGTTCCGCAATCTTCTGTACGGCGAAGGCCAGCCAGTTCTTCACCTCGGCATCCAGCTGCGTTTCACGCTCCAGATCAATCGGGGTGTGCAGCAGGGAGCAGGACGGTGCCACGATGATGTCACGCTTGGCGGCAACCGGAGCGATGTGCTTCAGAATCTTGGAAAGGTCAGCTTTCCAGATGTTCCGGCCATTGATCACGCCGAGGGAGAGCAGCAGGTCCGGGCGTGCCTTGGCAACAACCTCTTCCAGCTGGTGCGGGGCACGGACCAGATCAACATGCAGACCATGAACCGGCAGGGACAGGGCCGTGTCCAGATTGTCACCCAGACCACCGAAATAGGTCGTTAGCAGCAGCTTGATGTCCGGAACGGCACTGGTGAGGCTCTGATAGGCAAGGGCGAAGGCCTTGCGGGCAGCGTCATCAAGGTCCAGCACCAGCGTCGGCTCGTCAATCTGGACCCATTCGGCACCCGCCTGACGCAGCTCACGCAGCACCTCCGTATAGACGGACAGCAGGGCAGGCAGCAGGTCCAGCTTGTTGAAGGCCTTGCCGTGTGCCTTGCCCAGCAGCAGGAAGCTCACCGGCCCCAGCAGGACAGGGCGTGTCTCGATGCCCTGAGCCTTGGCTTCCTTATATTCGTCAATGATCTTGGTGGAGGAGAGGCTGAAGCTCTGGCCTTCCCTGAATTCCGGCACGAGGTAGTGATAGTTCGTGTCGAACCACTTCGTCATTTCCGCAGCGGGAACATCGGTGGCTGCATGGTGATGGCAGGAACAGTCTGCGTGACCTTCGGCCACCTCACCACCGGTAACCTGACGGCCACGGGCGATGGCGAAATAGGTGGTGAGGTCCACCTTGCCGCCCTTGTGGCCATAAATTTCCGGCACGGCTCCGACCAGCGCACTGGTGTCCAGCACATGGTCATAGAGGGAGAAGTCGTTGGAAGGGATGATGTCCGCTCCCTGTTCCTTCTGGCGGGTCCAGTTCTCCTTGCGGAGGCCGGCAGCCGTCTGGAGCAGCTCGGTCTCGCTGCTGTTGCCGGCCCAGAAACTTTCCAGAGCCTTCTTCAGTTCACGGCGGCCACCGATACGGGGAAAGCCCAATGTTGCGACGCGTACGGTCATGACATGCCTCCTGGCGTTTGGCGGGGACCGGTCCATTTGCCTTCCACCACCCTGCGGGGAACCCGCAGGGGGAGAAAGGCAAACGGGCGGGAGTCTGTGCCCCACCGAAAAAGATCAGGACTGCCTCAGGTGAGGCAGCCGGGAGATGCGTCCTGCCCGCTCTCATGAAGGATGGAGAAGCGGGCCGGGGTGCGTTTCGGGAACCAGAAGTGGCAGGGCTTTTTAAATGTGTCAACAGATATTGCATATATAATGAAGTCATTATATATAGTTTGTATGGATCGTGCTCTTATAATCTTTCAGGCTCTTGCAGAGCCGACACGTTTGAGAATTTTGCGCCTGTTGCGTGAAATGGAGTTGTCAGTTGGCGAACTGGCTCAGGTTCTGGGCCAGAGCCAGCCGCGGGTCTCCCGGCATGTAAAGGTGCTGGCCGAGGCCGAACTGGTGGAACGCCGCAAGGAAGGAAGCTGGGTTTTTCTTGCCCTCGGGGATGAGAATGATCTGGAACCCATCTTTGCAGCGTTGGACCATTGGCGGCGTTATCATGAAGAGGATGATGACGAGATGGGCCGGGCGGACCGGCAACGCCTCCAGGCCGTGCGCAATGTCCGTATGGGTGAGGCCGAGGATTGGTTTGAGGTCCATGCAGCGGAGTGGGATGCGATTCGTTCCCTGCATGTTTCGGAACAGTCCGTCGAGTCGGCCATCATGAGACTGGTGGGCGACGGGCCGCTCGGTCGTGTTGTGGATATCGGGACAGGAACCGGGCGTATGCTCGAGCTTCTGGCCCTGCAGTGCGAAAGTGCCATCGGGTTTGACCGCAGCCCCTCCATGCTGAGGCTGGCCAGGGTCAAGCTGGAAGAGAACCGGACGGCCGATGGGGAAGAGATCAAGCTGCGGCAGGGGAATTTCTATGCCCTGCCACTGGCTGCCGGTTCGGCGGATCTGACCATCCTGCACCAGGCGTTGCGCTATGCGCAGCATCCGGCTGCCGTCATTGCCGAGTCGGCCCGGATTCTCAGTCCCGGCGGGCGCCTGCTGGTGGTGGATTTCGCCCTGCATGACCGTGAGGAACTCCGCACGCGGGATGCTCACATGTATCTCGGCTTCAGTGATGAACGTATGCGCCAATGGTTCGAGGCGGCAGGGCTGGACATGGATGCCCCTGTCTCTCTCGACGGAGAATTGACGGTAAAGCTCTGGATGGGCCGCTTGCCGTCGGATCAGCAATCAAGGGTTACATAGAACCGTATGTAAAAGGAACTGGCATCATGCCTGAGGTCTCATTTGAATTTTTCCCGGCGAAGACGGATGAAAAGGCCGCCGCCCTGCTGCGTGTCGCCCGGAGGCTTACCGCCTATGAGCCACGCTTCATGTCCGTCACCTATGGGGCTGGCGGTTCTTCCCGGGACCGTACTCTTGAGACCCTGCGGCAGATGTCAGGGAAGGTGTCCACGCCACTGGCAGGGCATCTCACCTGCGTGAATGCGTCCCGTGGGGAAGTGGATGACGTGGCCAGAGCCTACTGGGAGATTGGCGTCAGGCACATCGTGGCCCTGCGGGGAGACCCGCCTGTTGCAAAGGGAGCGGCTCCCGTTCCTTATGTGCCGCATCCGGATGGGTACCGGTATGCAGCGGACCTTGTGGCAGGGCTGAAGAAAATTGCCCCGTTTGAAATTTCCGTGGCGGCCTATCCTGAGACTCATCCTGAGGCGGTGTCATCCAGCTCTGACATTGACCATCTGAAGGAGAAGTTCGATGCCGGGGCCGACCGGGCCATCACGCAGTTCTTTTTCGACCCGGAGAGTTTCCTGCGTTTCCGGGACCGGGCGGTGAAGGCGGGGATCACGAAGCCGATCGTGCCGGGAATCCTGCCGATTGGCCGGGCCTCACAGGCGTGGCGTTTTGCCAGAATGTGTGGGGCATCCGTGCCGGATGAGCTGAAGGCCCTGTTTGAGGGCGTGGACGATCTGGCCCCGATCCGGTCCCGCCTGAGTGCCGTGGTGACGGACCGCATCTGCCAGAGGCTTGGTGCGGAAGGGGTGGAGCATTTCCATTTCTACACGCTCAACCAGAGTGCGCCGACATCGACCCTCTGTACGCTTCTGGGGCGGCAGCGTTCTCATGCACTGGTTGAGAATGTTGCCTGAGAGGCAGGAACCGGCATGAAAAAAGCCCCGCTCCCTGTTTTCTAGGGGCGGGGCTTTTTTCATGGGGCAATCCGTGGCCGACTTGTCAGAGGCCAGCCATGAAGATCACTTGGTGTCCCGCTGCTTGCTGGGAGCCAGAATCATAATCATCTGACGGTTCTCAAGCCGGGGCATCTGTTCAGCCTTGGCGATGTCATCCACGGACTCACGGATGCGGTGCATCATCTTGGCACCGAGGTCCTGATGGGCAACTTCACGGCCCTTGAAGCGCAGGGAAACCTTGACCTTGTCGCCTTCCTCCAGGAAGGAGCGCACGGCCTTGGCCTTGGTCTGGAAGTCATGCTCGCCCGTACCGGGGCGGACCTTCACTTCCTTGATTTCAATGACCTTCTGTTTCTTGCGGGCTTCGTTACGCTTTTTCTGCTGTTCGTATTTGAACTTGCCGTAATCGAGGATCTTCGCAACCGGAGGCTCCGCCGTCGGGCTGATTTCCAGAAGGTCCAGCCCCTCGGAGAAAGCACGGGACAGGGCCTCGCGCGTCGACATGATGCCGATCATTTCGCCTTCGGCGTCGATAACACGTACCTGCGGCACTCGGATCTCTTCATTGACACGCGGCCCATCGCGGTTCGGGGCGGCATGAAACGGCGGTCTAGCTATGGTCATCTCCTGTTGATGCTACGGCCCTGTCACGATGGAAGAGCAACGGGACTCAAACTACCTGTTCAGATTCATACCCCCCGTACCGGTATGGTGCAAGGGGGGCAGGAAGGGTGCAGATCAGGCCGTTTTCTGAGACATGGCACGCAGGATGTCCGGCGGTGTGGCTTCCTCTGCCAGGGCGGTGATGATCGCATCGGCGGCCGTCACGGTCTGGTTCTGTTCACCAAGACGGCGGACACTCACGGTGCCTTCTTCAGCTTCACGGCGGCCAACCACGAGCATGACCGGCACACGGGCCAGACTGTGTTCACGCACCTTGGCGTTGATCTTCTCATTGCGGATGTCCGCCTCGGCATGGAGACCGGCCCTGCGCAGGCGTTCGGTGACGTCCAGGGCGTAATCAGCGGCATCGGTGACGATGCTGGCCACCACGACCTGGGTCGGGGCCAGCCAGAGCGGGAACTTGCCTGCATACTGCTCGATCAGGATGCCAAGGAACCGCTCGAAGCTGCCCAGAATGGCCCGGTGCAGCATGACGGGGCGGTGACGGGCACTGTCTTCCCCGATATAGGATGCATCCAGACGTTCCGGCAGGACATAATCCACCTGAAGCGTGCCGCACTGCCAGTCACGCCCGATGGCATCCGTCAGGACGAATTCCAGTTTCGGGCCATAGAAGGCGCCTTCACCGGGATTCAGTTCATATTCCACGCCGACCATCTCGCAGGCCCGTTTGAGGGCACCTTCGGCCCGGTCCCAGACCTCGTCAGAGCCTGCACGGGTTTCGGGGCGGTCGGAGAATTTCACACGGAAGCTCTCGAAGCCGAAATCCTTGTAGACTTCGCCCAGCATGGTGACGAAACGGGCCGTCTCTTCAGCAATCTGATCATCCGTACAGAAGATGTGGGCGTCATCCTGCGTGAAGCCACGCACCCGCATGATGCCATGCAGGGAGCCGGACGGCTCATACCGGTGGCAGGCCCCGAATTCGGCCATACGCAGCGGCAGTTCACGGTAGGAGCGCAGGCCGTGACGGAAAATCTGCACATGGCAGGGGCAGTTCATGGGCTTGAGGGCGAGGGTCTTGTCCTCATCCTCCACCGTGGCGATGAACATGTGTTCGCGATACTTGTCCCAGTGGCCGGAGGCCTCCCAGAGGGTCCGGTCCACGAGCTGCGGGGTGCGGACTTCCTGATAGTCGTTCCGGTTCTGGGCACGGCGCATGTAGTCCTGCACGGCCGTATAGAGACGCCAGCCTTTCTGGTGCCAGAAAATCTGCCCGACGGCTTCTTCCTGAATATGGAAGAGGTCCATGTCCCGGCCAATGCGGCGATGGTCCCGCTTCTCGGCTTCTTCCAGCCGCAGGAGGTAGGCTTTCAGCTCTTTCCTGTCGCGCCATGCCGTGCCGTAGATGCGGGTCAGCATGGGGTTGCGGTGGTCACCACGCCAGTAGGCCCCGGCCACACGCATCAGCTTGAAGGCATTGCCCACATCCGCCGTGCTGCGGAGATGCGGCCCACGGCAGAGGTCCAGCCATTCACCCTGACGGTAGATGGAGATGTCCTCGCTCTTCGGCAGGTCCCGGATCAGTTCGGCCTTGAACTTTTCGCCACGTTTCTCAAAGAAGGCGATGGCCTCGTCACGGTCCCAGACCTCACGGGTGAAGGCATCACCCCGTGTGATGATCTCGGCCATCTTGGCTTCAATGGCTTCAAAATCCGCCGGTGTGAAGGGCTTGTCCCGGAAGAAGTCGTAATAGAAGCCATCCTTGATGCTCGGGCCAATGGTGACCTGCGTCCCCGGCCAGAGTTCCTGCACGGCCTCGGCCATGACGTGGGCGGCATCGTGGCGGATCATTTCCAGCACGTCATCATCCTTGCGGGTGATGAAGCGGACGGCACTGTCCCTGCTGACCGTGAAGCCGAGGTCCACGGCTTTTCCATCCACTTCCATGGCCATGGCGGCACGGGCGAGGCCCGGCCCGATGGCCTCGGCGATGGCTGTCCCGGTCACGGCCCTATCGAAGGTGCGAATGCTTCCATCGGGTAGGGTAATGGCGGGCATGGAGGAACTCCTTGGTCATTGATCAGAAAAAGATGCCGTGTTTCTGGTGAAAACAGGGAAAACGGCAGGAACAGGTGCAGCGAAAATGGCCTTTTATGGCTTCATTCTGCAAGCCTTAATTACAGGCAGGGGACTGGAGGGGTGTTTTCCGCCATTTTCAGGCAGGTCCTGCAAGCAGTCCCCAGTCCCGGACCAGCCGGATGACACGGTCTGGTGAAAGGGTGGACAGGTCCGGGCCGTCCAGTATTTGGCTCCGTCCGGGCGTGATGCTGAGCGGGGCACAGCGTCTGGGGTCACTGTCGGTTGAGAAGAGGGTCAGGGTCGGGCAGTCCATCATGGCGGCCATGTGGAGCGGGCCGGTATCATTGCCGATGCAGAGGGCCGCCCGGTGGAGCAGGCCTGCCAGAGAGGGCAGGTCTGTCCGGCCTGTCAGGTCCAGAGCCTGTGGGGTCCGGGAGCAGATGATGTCTGCCAGAGGGCGGTCCGCTGCGCTGCCGATGATGACGGGCTGGTGGCCCCATGCACTGATGGCCTGGGCCAGTATCGCAAAATGGGACGCAGGCCAGCGTTTGGCTGGGCGATGCGGGGCCGCTCCGGGCACAAGGATGACATAAGGAGAGGGCAGCTGTGGTCCCAGCCCTTTCAGGAAGTCCGGGACAGTGCGGGGGAGTGGGGTTATGCCTGCGGCCCGGAGCTGGTCGACCTGTCGCATGAGTGTATGCATCTGTCGGGCCTGCGGGTTGCGATGGGGCAGGCTGGCTTTTCCGTTCTGGCCCGACCATGCCGTACCGGGGCGGGCAAGGTGGAAATAGCGGGCTGTCCGGCCGGAGTTCTGGAGGTCGAACACCATGTCCATTTCCCGCAGGAGGTGGCGGATTCTCAGCCAGTGGCGCAGGTCGGTGACGGGGGGGCGGTCATCCGTGGCGATGGCATCAAACCACGGGCAGCACGATGCCAGACCGTGATAGGGGCTGGCCGTCAGAAGAGTGATGTGGGCGTGGGGAAACGCATGGCGGATGGAGGCAAAGGCCCCGAACGCCTGACAGGTGTCCCCCAGAGCACCATGACGGATAACCAGTATCTTACGTGGCATGATGCTCCGGAGGATTCATCTGGAAGGATCAGTCCTTCCCGGGGGCAGACCCCGTGGAGGAAGCGTTGGAGACGATGACCATGGCCGGCTTCAGCAGGCGATCCTTCAGCATCCATGTCGGTGTCCATGCCTGCACGACATGATTCGGTGGCAGGTGATCAACTTCCTGCTCCTGCATGGCCTGATGCAGGTTGGCATCAAACGGCCCGTGAGTCGGGTCGACTCTGGTGATGCCATTCCGCTCCAGAATGGAGAGGAAGGAGCGTTCCGTCCCTTCGAAACCCTCACGCAGGCGGGTGATGAGGGCATCCTCACCTTCTGCCTGTGGCGGAAGGGCGGAAAGGCCACGGTGAAGATTTTCGGCCGCCTCGACCACGTCACGGGCGAATTTCTGGACGGCGTAATGGCGGGTGTCTTCAAGCTCCCGCTTGTGGCGGGAACGGAGATTCTGGTTGTCCGCCTCGGACCGCTTCCAGCGGTCTTCCATCTCGGCCAGTCTCTCCTCAAGGGCGGCGATGCGCTCCTCGGCACTGCCTGCCCCGGCCAGACTGTCTTCACCGTGAGAATCGTGATTTTCCGCCTGTGCTGCCGCTTCGTGAGGCTGGGCCTCATGCTGTGGGGCGTTGGCCTGTGGCGTTTCGTTATGAGACGTCTTTTCTGTCATGTTGTGACCCTGTCTTCATCTTGTCGGGCTGGTTTCCTGCGGGGCCGTCCCATCACCCGGATGGCCGGCATGGCAGGGCAACAGGCCCCTTTCATGCTTATAGGAGATAGTATCCTGTACCGTAAAAACAAGGGGGAGGACGCTCTCGGCAGAACGTTAAATAAAAGCTAATATAATACATAAAAATTAAGAAAAATGTATGATTTTTCTAATTTTGGGATATTTTTTTATCATCAATTTGTTTTTAATTATATTATACTCTAATTGTTTTTCTTATTGCGTGGACAGGATTTTGCATAAAGAGGTCCTTTTTCCTTCCCGAAGCGTCATCTAACATCGATAGAGACAGATGGTCCAAAAACGGAGCAGGTCCTCATTACTACTCTGGCAAATGAAGTCTGTCCCCAGCAATGCTGGAATGGGAGAGAAGTTGTCTTGACTGTGCCTGAATTTCTTCTTGGGAAAGCGTTGGTCGTGTGTCTGGGATTGGTGAAGTTCTGTGACCAACTTGACTGGGGCGGCTTACGGGAGAACATGTATCTGTGGTGCCCGTTTTGTCATCCGTCTGCCCCGTTTCATGTCCGCGACGGCTCCTGCCTCCCTGAGGTGAGTCCTCCGGCGGGGCTGTTTCTTGCCGGATGGAGACTGTGTTATGGTGCGGCCATCATGGCAGTTTGGCCATTGCGGCACAGGGAAACAGAGCATGGGCATGAAGACGCAGGATCAGTCTTCACGGAATATTGTGCTGGTGACGGGACTCTCCGGTGCAGGGAAGGCGTCCATCCTCCGTATGCTGGAAGACCTTGATTATGAGGTTGTGGACAATCCCCCGCTTGACCTGTTCGATGCCCTGATTACCCAGTCCGGTCCCCGTCTGGCCATCGGGGTGGATGTCCGAAGCCGGGGGTTTGAATCACACCGTATCGTGGATTTTTTGACACTGGCCCGCAGGGAGCGGAACTGCTCGGCTCAGCTCCTGTTCGCCACGGCGGATTATGATGTCCTGCTGCGCCGTTTCACGGCCACGAGGCGGCGTCACCCGCTGGCGGGGGAAGGTGGTGTCAGGCCTGCTCTGGAGCAGGAAGCCGGGCTGCTGGAGCCTCTGCGTGCCCTGGCGGACCTTGTGGTGGATACGAGTGACCTTCCCCTGCCTGATCTGCGGCAGATGATCGAGGCCCGTTTCAGTGCCGGGGTCGGGACCATGCTGTCCGTGGCCCTGATGTCTTTTGCCTATCCTGCCGGTCTGCCACGGGAGGCCGACATCGTGCTGGATGCCCGCTTTCTCCAGAATCCGCATTATGATGACGTGCTGCGCCCTCATACGGGGCTGGATGCCGCTGTGGCGGATTATGTGAAGGCGGATCCGTTCTACCAGTCTTTCTATGACCATGTGCTGGGACTGGTGCGGACGGTGCTGCCCCGCTTCGCACAGGAAGGGAAGAAATATGTCACCATTGCCGTGGGGTGCAGCGGGGGGCGTCACCGTTCCGTCACGGTTGTGGAAGCTCTGGCACGGGACCTTGCTGATGACCCCATGATTGGCAGGCTGCGTGCCCCCGTGATGGTGCTGCACCGGGAGCTTGCCCGTAATGGCCTGACGTCATGCCGCTGGGCCGTGCCGCCGGACGGGACATCATGAACGCTGGGCCTGATGTGAAAGAGGGCGTGCAGGCAGGGGAGCAGGCGTTCAGCAGGGATGTTCTGGCCCGTCTGGATGACGTGGCGCACTGGTGCCAGCATCATGGCCAGAGGCTGACGGCTGTCCGGCGTCTGGTGCTGGGGCTTGTCCTGTCAGAGGACAGGCCGCTCGGGGCCTATGACATTCTGTCTCTTCTGCGTGTCCATCAGCCGAGGGCCGTGCCACCGACCGTCTATCGGGCACTGGATTTTCTGCTGGAACAGGGGCTGATCCATCGTATTGAGCGTCTGAGTGCGTTCGTGGGCTGCCGTCACCGTCTGGACTGTGAGGAATGCTGTACGTCCCATAAGGCATGGGGGGGGCATCGGGCACAGTTTCTCATCTGTCGTGCCTGTGGTCAGGTGCAGGAGCTGGAACAGGATGTCGTGGCTGCCGTGCTGCTGCAGTCGGCCCGGGGGCAGGGGTTCCGGGCGGAAGCGGCGACGGTTGAGATTGAAGGACTCTGTGCCCGCTGTGATGGGAAACAGCCGACAGCATGAGAGTGAGAGCGGGACGGCGTTCCGGGGCCGTGGAGGAAGGCCTGTCCCTGTTTCTGCGGGGGCGGTAAATCAGGCGTTTCCGGTGGCTCGCATAACTGTGATTCAGCGGGTAGATGTAGCCTCTAGGGTAAACTGTTTTTTATGATAGGGATGATTCCATCCAATGGAGGGTGTTCCTCCAGTGAAAAGGTCCAAATATTATGAACGGGACAACTGAGTCTCCTCGCCACGCCATTGATCCTGCTGTAAGACGGCGTGTGCTGCTCATCTGTATTCTGGCGTCTCTGGCCGGTCTGATGTGCGGCATGGACATCGGTGTCATTTCCGGTGTCCTGCGGCCATTCGGGCGTCAGTTTCATGCGTCCACGGTGGCTCTGGAGTGGATTGTCGGTGGCATGCTGGTCGGGGCTACCATTGGTGCCCTGACAGGCGGCCAGTTGACTCAGCGTCTGGGGCGCAAATATACCCTGACCGTGGCTGCGGCCTTCTTCTCCATCGGGGCGGCAGGCTGTGCGGCGTCCCAGTCCGTGGCTATGATGATTGTCTGCCGCATTCTGGTGGGTATCGGCATGGGGCTGTCCGATTTTTCGACCCCGCTCTATCTGTCCGAGGTGGCCCGGAAGGAGCAGCGTGGTGCGATGGTGTCGCTCTATCAGCTCCTCAAGACGATCGGCATTTTCCTGGCCTTCTTCTCCAACAGCTGGTTTGCAGCGTCCGGGTCATGGCGGTCCATGCTTGTGGTTGAGGCCGTGCCGGCGGTGGTTTTTCTGGTGATCTTCCTCTGCCTGCCGCAGAGTCCACGCTGGCTGATGATTCAGGGGCGTGAGGAAGAGGCCCTGGAGACGATGACCCGCCTGCGTGACGCACCGGCCCAGGCCCGGCAGGAGCTGGCGGCGATCGGGGAACAGCTGCAGACGAAGGAAGAGGGCTGGAAGCTGCTGCGGACCAGCAGCAATTACCGTCGTTCCCTCGGGCTGGGGATGCTGCTTCAGATCATGCAGCAGTTTGCCGGCATCAACATCATCATGTATTACGCCCCCCGCATTCTGGAGGCTGCCCATTTCAGCCTTGAAGCCCAGATGTGGTGCACGGCCCTGATCGGGCTGGTGAACGTGCTGATGACATTCGTTGCCGTGGGGTATTCCGACCGCTGGGGCCGCAAGCCGATCCTGTATGCCGGTTATTTCAGCATGGCTGCCAGCATGGCCATTCTTGCCTTCCTGCTCTGGTACGGTACGGGCAGCCTGCTGCTGCAGCTTCTGGCTCTGGGCATGATCATCATTTTCGTGGGTGGGTTTGCCATGTCGGCCGGGCCGCTCATGTGGGTCATCTGCTCGGAGATTCAGCCTGCTGCGGGCCGCAGTCTGGGCATCTCCATTTCCACCGGTACGAACATGCTGAGTAACCTCCTGATCGGGACGACCTTCCTCAGTGTGATGGAGCTGATTGGCAGCCCCAATACTTTCTGGATGTTTGCTGGATTCAATGCTCTTGGGATCGTGTTACTCTATCTCTTCGTTCCTGAGACAAAAGGCGTATCTCTCGAAACTATTGAGCAGCGTCTCATGAGTGGTGTAAAACTGCGTGACCTTGGTCGTTAAGTAAGAGGTCGGCCCTTTTCTATTCTGCCGGGCGGGGGAAGCAGCCCGCTTTCTCCGCCCGGGCTGTCATGTCTGGCTGATGGGGCCGTGTCACGTAGGGTGCTGGCTGTCCGGGGCCAGCCTGTCAGTTCTGGAGAGGTTGTCTCTTTACATGGTAGATGAAGTCGATCCCCGCACCGTGCCTGCTGGTACGGGCGATGATGGTGACGGTACGTCATTCTTCGATCCAACAAAGTTCAAGATTCTGGTCATCGGCATTGTGGCTGCGCTGGGTGGGCTGATGTCCGGCATCGACATCGGCGTGGTCTCCGGTGCTCTGGACCTTTTCTCACGGGAGTTCCATCCCTCCACGATTGCCCTGTCATGGGTGGTCAGTGCCATGATGGCGGGGGCGGCCCTTGGCTCCATCAGTGCCAGCAAGCTTGCCCAGAAAGTCGGCCGCAAGCGTGCGCTGATCTGCGGGGCAGGCGTGTTCGTGCTGGGTGCTCTTGGCTGTTCACTGAGCTGGTCGATTCCGTCCATGATCTTCTTCCGTGTGGTCATGGGGTATGCTGTCGGCCTGTCCGCCTTTACCGCACCGCTCTATCTTTCCGAGATTGCGAGTGAAGAATCCCGTGGGGCCATGATCTCCACCTACCAGCTGATGCTGACGATCGGGATTTTCACGGCCTTTCTGGCGGACACGTATTTTTCCTATCGTGGCAGCTGGCGGGGCATGTTCGGCTTTGCGGCAGCCCCGGCCGTCCTGTTCTTCATCGGGGTGCTGTTCCTGCCCTACAGCCCGCACTGGCTGGTCATGAAGGGGCGGCACAAGGAAGCCCGCCGAATCCTTCTCGACCTGCGGAATGACCCGCTGGAAGCCGCCAAGGAGATTCAGGCGATCCGGCAGCAGCTTGAGACCAAGCAGGAAGGCTGGTCCCTGCTGAAGCGCAACAGCAATTTCCGCCGTTCGGTGCTGCTGGGGGTTGTTCTCCAGGCCATGCAGCAGCTGGCAGGTATCAATATTGTCATGTTCTATGCGCCGAAGATTCTTCAAGCGGCGCATTTTGATTCACATGCCCAGATGTGGTGTACGGCCATCATCGGTCTGGTGAACATGCTGGCGACGTTCGTGGCGATCGGTCTGGTGGACCGCTGGGGGCGCAAGCCGATCCTCTATGTCGGTTTCTCCGTCATGACCCTGACGATGGCAGCCCTAGCTGGCCTGCTTCATGAAGGGATGGCAGAGCAGGCGTCCCAGATGATGGCTGTCTTTGTGCTGATGGTGTTCTGTGCCGGTCATGCCATGTCCGCTGGTCCGCTGATGTGGGTGCTTTGTGCGGAGATTCAGCCCATTCAGGGGCGCAATTTTGGCATGTCCATTTCCACACTGACGAACTGGCTTTCCAATATGGGCGTGAGTGTCAGCTTCCTGCCCCTGATGGAGATGTTTGGGGCATCCGGTACGTTCTGGCTGCTGGCCGTGTTGAATTTCCTCTTCATTGGCCTGACGTTCCTGTATGTTCCTGAGACGAAAGGGATGTCTCTGGCCAAGATCGAGGAACGGCTGATGAGTGGCGTGAAGCTGCGCAAGCTGGGACGGTAATCCCTGCCGGAAGGGGACATGCTGCTTTCGGTTGAACGGAAAAGGCTCACCGTCGTGAAGAGGGTGAGCCTTTTTTAGTGGCCGTGAGGTCGAGTGAATAGACTTTCGTCTGTCAGCTTCACAGAATGAAGGGTGACAGTGCCCCCAGATAGCCACGCAGTTCCCTGAGCTGCAGGTCATTCAGATGAACCGCCAGTAGGGGGAGGAGCCAAATTGTGGCTTTACGGTCAATTTCTGCGAGGACCATGATGGTCTCAAGAGAAAAGGAAGAAGATTCTAGGGCCATTTCTGCCAGATGGAAAGCAGGAAAATTTAGCCATGAAGTTCCTAATGGCGTTTCATCTCTTGGAACGGCAAGGAAGCATTCCCAAAGATTGGCTTTCATTCGGTTGGGGGTGAGCGGCTCCCTAGGGGCTGAACACAGGAATTGCCCGCTATGGGGAGCATTCCTTTGTTGTTTTAGGGCCACAGCCGTCTGTTCGACAACCGGTAGAATGTCATAGCGGGGTAGGCCTGTCAGACGGCCATCCTGAAGAATGAAAAAGTTTCTAATCTTCTGGGACCCGTCCAGCCCGAAAAGGAAGGCTGCTCTTGGGTGCTGTCGGCTCTGGAGCATGAAGAGCTGGAAGTCGTCGTGCTCCTTGGTGGGTTCGCCCGTATCGTAGAGCAGGTCGTCCACGACGGAGAGGCGGCGCATTTCCTTCGGATAGAGCGCAAAAATCTTGAATTGGGCCGGTTTCTGCTTCGGGCAGGGTGGGGAGAGCCTGCTTATGGGCGGATGCTGCTGGCGTATCTGCTCCAGAGCCATGATGCAGCCTGACGTGACGACAGGCCTGATCCAGCGCAGGGTCTCGGCCGTTTTCCTGCGGGGAGAGGCGTCCTCAATTTCATTCCACTGGTTGAGCTGGTGGTTTGCCAGTGTCAGCTGAATGTCTTTGCGGTTGCGGGCACGTTCCACGAACTGTTCCAGACTTCTGTTCTGGAAGTGCATGAGGCTGGCAACGGACCAGTCTGGCTGGTTCCGTATGATACCGGGCGTGTCGGACCAGTCGACGGGCTGGCCGGATGGCGTGGCGTAGCGCCCCTGCTTCAGCGGGAAATAGTGCACGTTGATCCATCCTCCCGCCTGCCAGCAGGATGGACGTATGAAGCTCTTCACATGACGGTTGATGCTCTCGCTGGAAGGGCCGTGACGGCTGAAGCTGTGGAAAGGCGGAAGGCTGGGAGTCGTGATGTGGTCGTTATGACCATATGTCTGCCAGTTGAGAGCCACGGCCCCGATATCCGGCCCCATTGAGCCGAGAAAGTCCTTCAAGGAGGAATGCGTGCGCAGCCGGACATATTCATCCGTATCCAGGAGGCCAACCCAGTCATAATGCTCACCAATAGCGGTGAGGGCATCCATATAGACTTGCTTCTGGCGGTTGATGTGCCCCTGTTCCGTCAGGTCAAGGCTGTGCTCGCTGATATGGAACAGGTGTATATCCCAGTGCAGGCAGGCGGCCCTGATGAGGTCGCGTGTCCCATCCTGTGAGTCATCGTCGAAGAGGATGAAACTGTCGATGCCAAGCAGGGCGTGCCACGCCAGCCAATACAGGATGTCGTGGGCTTCGTTCTTGATGATGCTGATTAGGGCGATTTTCATGAGATGATACGGTGTCCTGCGTGACTGTGGTTCAGCGGCGAAGAGCGGCGAGGCTGTGGATGCCGGAACGGCTCATTTCCTGCAGCAGCTCCTGCTTGAGGCGTGTCAGGAGGGCCGGTCCTTCATAGATGAAGGCCGTGTAGACCTGCACGAGGTCCGCCCCCAGCTTCAGGCGGGCAAGAATGTCCCGGCCTGTCTCGATGCCGCCGGAAGAGATGAGGCAGAGGCGGCGGGCATTGAGCTGGCCCACGAGTTCCAGCACGTCCCATGTCCGTTCGGTCAGTGGTGCGCCGGAGAGGCCGCCACTTTCCGCCCGGTGCGGGCTGCGGAGGCTTTCAGGCCTGGCAAGGGTCGTGTTGGTCAGGATGAGGCCATCCGCACCGCCATCAATGGCGGTCTGAAGGATGGGCGCATAGGCCTTGTCACCCAGGTCAGGAGCCAGCTTGACCAGAAGGGGTGGCCGGTCCGGATGGGCGGTCTGGATGGCCTCCAGCAGGCGGCTCAGCATGTCGGCGGCCTGAAGGTCCCGGAGGCCCGGTGTGTTCGGTGAGGACAGGTTGATGGTAATGTAATCGGCGTAGGATTTGGTCCGGCCTACCAGGGCGGGGTAATCGACAAGGGGATCAGCCCCTGTCTTGTTGATGCCCAGATTGATTCCCAGTGGTGCGCTGGCTGGCTGTACCTGACCGTTCCTGTCGGGGCGGAAGAGCGGAGCCAGATTCTGGCAGAATCTGTCAATACCACAGCTGTTGAACCCCATGCGGTTGATGATCGCCCGGTCTTCGGTCAGCCGGAAGAGGCGGGGGCGGGGATTGCCAGGCTGGGGGCGGGGCGTGACCGTGCCTGTCTCCACGAAGCCGAAGCCCAGATTGGCCAGCCCTCGTACGGCACGGGCATTTTTGTCAAACCCGGCTGCGAGGCCGATCGGATTGGGGAAGGACAGCCCCAGAATGTCAGTCCGCAGGGCAGAGTGATCGGGCCGCCCATGTCCTGCGAGGCCACGGGCGATGCTGTGGATGGCAAGCTCATGTGCAGTTTCGGGATCAAGACGGCGCAGAAGCCATGTGGCTGTTTTTCCGATATCGAGCATTCACTCTTCCCTTACTGGCGGTTAAAAAACCTTTCAGAACGCATGGCCCCTCTTGTCAAGGAAATTTGCGGCACTGGCGGGTGGGGCTGAGCTGCGGACAATGAGGAATTATGAGATGTTGAGACGTCAGGAGCAAGGATCATGAGCTGGGACGAACTGTATCTGGAAACCTGCTGCCGGTCGGCCCTGCACCGGCTGGTGCTGAGCGGCCCGACGGGCCGCCCGGTGGGGCCTCCACCAGAAGGGCGCATGCCGGATTTCCGTGCTCCCCTGAAGGACCGGTCCTGTCTTGTCCGGCTGGCCGGGATGGGGCTGGCCCGCCAGAGGGATGATGGCCGTTTTGAAGTCACCCGGGATGGTGAGAAGAGGCATGAGCGGGAAATTCTCTCCATGAGACGGGCACGCCGCCGCAGGCATGGGTGAGAGCGGCGGCGGTTTGCGCTTTGGAGGGTAGGCCGGTAAAGTCGCCGCCCGATCTGCTCCATGACAGTCTGACAGGTACCCTGCATCCATGCCGCATTCTATTTCTCTGCCTCCCATCACTCTGGGGCCGGGCTGTGTGATTGATGATCCCGTCATCCTCGCGCCCATGTCCGGTGTCACGGACCTGCCTTTCCGCAGGTTGACGAGGGAGCTGGGGGCCGGGCTGGTCATTTCGGAGATGATTGCCTCATGGGCGATGGTGCGGGAGAATGAACGGACCCTGAGCATGGCCCGCAGTGCGGGGGCCGGTGGTGTCAATGCGGTCCAGCTGGCAGGGTGTGACCCGCAGGCGATGGGTGAGGCGGCGAAGATTGCCGTGGCCGGTGGGGCGGATGTCGTGGACATCAATTTCGGCTGCCCGGTCAAGAAGGTGGCGATCGGCCAGATGGCCGGGTCGTCCCTCATGAAGGACGAAGTCCTGGCTGCCCGTCTGCTGGAGGCGACCGTCAAGGCGGTGGAGGTGCCCGTCACACTGAAGATGCGGATGGGCTGGGATCATGACCATCTCAACGCCCCCGCTCTGGCCCGGATTGCCGAAGATGTGGGCATCCGCATGATTACGGTTCACGGGCGGACCCGTCAGATGTTCTATAATGGCCATGCGGACTGGAAGTTCGTCCGCAAGGTCAAGGACGCCGTGACGCTGCCGGTGATCGTCAATGGTGACATTGTCAGCATGGCCTCGGCCCGTCAGGCCCTGGCGGATTCTGGGGCGGATGGCATCATGGTGGGGCGGGGCTGTTACGGGCGGCCCTGGTTCCTGGCCCAGCTGGTCCAGTCCCTGCGGAGTGGTGTGGATGTGCCGGACCCTGACCTTGTCACGGAGAAAGAGATCGTCCTGAAGCATTACCACATGATGATGGACTATTTTGGCGAGCGGCCCGGCCTGCGTCTGGCCCGCAAGCATGTCTCCTGGTATTCCGCCGGTCTTCCGGGGTCTGCGGCCTTCCGTGCGGAGGTGAACCGGCTGGATGACGCCACGGCCGTCATTACCCTGCTGGAGCAGTTCTATGATGAAGCCATTGCAGCAGGCATTAGGCGGGACCGCGAAGCCGCCCTTGCCCGGCATGTGGCGTGATGGGGGAACAGACCGCCCGTGAGGTCCGTGCCATGCGGCCCCTGTTCCTGTACGGGGCCAGTTCGCAGGAGCGTCTGGATGTGGCTCAGAGGATTCATTCCCATAGCCCCTGTGCCGAGGGAGCCTTCGTTGTTGCGGGGCTGACAGCCGTGCCCCGTGCCCTGCGGGAGGAGCGGCTCTTCGGTACGGCAGGGAATGGCTGGCTGGAGCAGGCCCGTGGTGGTACGCTCCTGCTGGATGAGCTGGACTGTCTCTGTCCGGAACTTCAGAAGCGTTTTGCCGCCTTTCTGGCGCACAGGGCACAGGCCAGACGGGAAGATGCCGTGCGCATCGTGGTGGCCAGCCGCCATGATCAGGCCACCCTTCTGCGGCATGGTGAGCTGGAAGACGGGTTGAAACACTGGCTGGCCTCCCTGCCAGCGGCACAGTGCCTCGGGCCGGAGCGGCTGCGGGCTGTCCGTGCCCTGTCCGGTGACCGCAGTGGCGGGCTGGCGGCGATGTTCGAGCCTGTCATGCGGAGCTATGTGCGGGCGGGGCTGGAAGCAGGAAGCTGCAATCTGCATGGCAGCGTGGTGGGAGCCGTGGAGCGGCCCCTCATCGCCATGGCCCTCCAGCATACGGGAGGCAACCAGCTGCGGGCGGCCTCCCTGCTGGGGCTGAACCGCAACACGCTGCGCAAGCGTATCAGGGAACTGCACATTGTCGTGCCCCGGCCCGGTTCCCGGTCAGGGGACCGCTGAAAAGAGACGTTATCGTGATGATCAGATTTCTTGCCGGCAAGGCGCGTGCGTTCATCGGGCGGCTGACCAGTCCGGATGGCGTGGTGATGCTGACGGTCATTGCCCTGATCCTGACCTTCGTGACCTTCATCGTGCTTGCCGGTGGCGTGTCCCTGGCCCGGGTACCACGGGCACAGGCCCTGCTGTTCCTGATGGATTTCATCATCATCATGCTCATCGGGGCGGCAGCGGTGCGGCAGATCGGCCGCATGCTGGCCGAACGGCGCATGGGGCAGGCAGGGGCACGGCTGCACAGCCAGCTTGTCATGCTGTTTGGCGTGGTGGCTGTTGCGCCTACCCTGATGGTGGGTGCCCTGTCGGCCCTGTTCTTCCATTATGGCGTGGAAATCTGGTTCTCGAACCGGGTCAACACGGCCCTGAGTGAAGCACGGTCCGTGGCGGCTGGCTATCTGCGGGAGCATAACGAGAATACGAGGACGGAAGCCTTCGCCCTCGCCAATACGCTCCTGACGGTCCAGAATGATGAAATGTTCGCTCATGGAACGGACCTGTTTCATGACCAGTCCCGCCTTCAGGCCCTTCTGGAAGATGAGGTGACGGAACGGGGGCTGAATGATGCGATCATTTTCAACCCGATCACCTACAAGATCATTGCCACGGGGGGGCTTTTGGCCATACGGGCCGGTGACCCGGAGAAAGAGCTGCCTCCCCGGTCCGTTGCGGCCATGGCCCGGACGGGTGAGGTCGTGCTGCTGGACCAGCCGGAGGCACGGGTGGTGCGGGGTGTCGTGTCGCTGGGCGGCAATTCCGGCCTCATGCTGGTCATCACCCGCCCGGTGGACCCGGAAATCCTCCATCACATGACCCGGACGAACACGCTGGTGCAGGATTATCAGCGGATGCTCAACAATCGTGGCAAGACACAGCTGACACTGGTCGTGCTTCTGGCCCTGATGGGGCTGCTGGTCCTGGCTGTGGGGATGCTCAGCGGCCTTTCTCAGGCCAACGGGATCACCCGCCCGCTCAGCCGCCTGATCTGGGCGGCCCGCCGCATTTCCAAAGGGGACCTGACAGCCCGTGTACCTGTGGAGAGCCGGGGGAATCGGGAAGATGAGCTGGTTGCCCTTTCCCGGGCCTTCAATCTGATGACTGACCAGCTGGCGAGCCAGCGTGCCGAACTGATGCTGGCCTATGACCAGATCGATGAACGCCGCCGTTTCACGGAGACTGTTCTGGCAGGCGTGTCAGCGGGCGTGATCGGACTGGATCATGACCAGAATGTTGAACTGCCCAATCGTGCGGCGTCCTCCATCCTCCAGCGGAATCTGGAACAGGCCAAGGGCTGCCCGCTTGTGGATCATGTGCCGGAATTTGCTGCGCTCCTGCGGGCCGTGCGGGAATGCCCTGAAAAGGAACATGGGGCCGAGATACAGATTGACACTGAAGGTGCCCGTGCGCCAGGCGGGCCGGGCAGTGGCGGGGGAGCCGGGGCCGGACGCACCCTGCTTGTCTGTGCCGTGGCGGACCAGAATGGTCATGAAGACAAGCGGGGCTATGTCGTCACCTTTGATGATATCACCCTGTTGCAGGTGGCTCAGCGCAAGGCGGCCTGGGCAGATGTGGCCCGCCGCATTGCCCATGAGATCAAGAATCCCCTGACGCCCATCCAGCTTGCGGCGGAAAGGCTGCGGCGGCGGTTCCGCAAGGAAATTACCAGCGACCCGGAGATTTATGACCAGCTCATCAGTACGATCGTGCGGCAGGTCGGTGACATCGGGCGCATGGTGGATGAGTTCTCGTCATTCGCCCGGATGCCGCAGCCGGAGATGGCCGAGCATGATCTTGTCCGCCTGTGCCGGGATGCGCTTTTCCTCCAGCAGAATGCCCATCCCGAGATCGCCTACAGGCTGGATGTTCCTGCCGGGGGGCCGGTCATGGTGCGGTGTGACCATCGCCTGATTGGTCAGTCCCTGATCAATCTGCTACAGAATGCGGCGGATGCCGTCCTCATGACAGGACGTCATGTCACGGAGGAGAGGCCGGTGGTGGGCTGGATCGTCCTCAGCTTGACGCTCGAGGATGGAGCGGCAATCATTGGCGTGGCCGACAATGGTATGGGTCTGCCTGTCGGGGAGCATCAGCGTCTGACCGAGCCTTACGTCACCCACAAGGAAAAGGGAACGGGGCTGGGGCTGGCCATCGTGCACCGGGCAATGGAGGCCCATCAGGGGCAGCTGCACCTGCGTTCCCTGACAGAAGAGGAACGTCAGGCGTTGGCGGGCACTGGAGACAGGGGGATAGCGGGCACGTTGGTTTCATTGAGTTTCCCGCTGGCGGGCAGGGTCCCTGCGGCAGAGGGCGTGAGCGGAGCATTGAAGGTATCCCATGGAGCATGACATTCTGATCGTTGATGACGAGCCGGATATCCGCTTCCTGCTGGCCGGGATTCTGGAGGATGATGGCTATGTCACCCGGAGTGCTGCGGAGTCCGATGAGGCCATCCGTGCCTTCAGGGAGAGTCGCCCTTCGCTGGTCATACTGGATATTTGGCTTCAGAATTCCCGACTGGATGGTCTGGCACTGCTGCGTCTGTTTCGGGAGGAGCAGCCGGATGTTCCGGTCATCATGATTTCCGGTCACGGGACGATCGAGACGGCCGTCTCCAGCCTCCATCAGGGGGCCTATGATTTTCTGGAGAAACCGTTCCAGTCCGACCGGCTTCTGGTCATCGTACGCCGTGCGCTGGAGGCCGCCCGCCTGCGGAAGGAAAATGCCGAACTGCGCCTGCGGGCCGGGGCACAGAGTACCCTCATGGGCAACAGTGCGCTGGTCAATGCGCTGCGCAGCCAGATCAGCCGGGTGGCCCCCACGAATTCCCGCGTGCTGATCACCGGTCCTGCCGGAGCCGGCAAGGAGGTTGTCGCCCGGACGATCCATGCGGAGTCAAAACGGGCGGAAGGTCCGTTCGTGGTGCTGAACTGTGCGGCTCTGGCCCCGGACCATCTTGAGGAAGAACTGTTCGGGGTGGAAGGAACGGGCGACCAGCCCGGGCGGCCGGGGCTGCTGGAACGTGCCCACAGGGGCACCCTGCTGCTGGATGAAGTGGCCGACATGCCGCTGGAGACGCAGGGCAAGATCGTGCGTGCCCTGCAGGTCAACACGTTCGAGCGTCTGGGTGGTACGCATAGCGTGAAGGTGGATGTCCGTGTCCTGGCCACCACCAGCCGGGACCTTCAGGCCGAAATTGCCAGACGCCGCTTCCGGGAGGACCTGTATTACCGCCTGGCCGTCGTGCCGCTGCAGGTTCCGGCCCTTTCGGAACGGCCGGAGGATATTCCGGTCATGGCGCAGCATTTTCTGGAGAGCTGTGCCCGGTCTTCCGGCCTTCCGGTCCGGACGCTGGCCGTTGATGCGCTGGCCTGTCTCCAGACCTATGAGTGGCCGGGGAACGTCCGGGAACTGCGGAACCTGATGGAACGGATGCTCATTCTGGCTCCCGGTGGGGAGGGCGAGGCGCAGAACGTCATCCGGGCGGACATGCTGCCGGATGTCGTGCGGGAGGGTGCCCCTTCCATGACCTACCTGACGCCCAATGCTGACGTGATGAGCCTTCCCCTGCGGGAGGCACGGGACCAGTTCGAGACGCAGTATCTCCAGGTCCAGCTGATGCGCTTTGGTGGCAACATCAGCCGGACAGCCAATTTTGTCTGCATGGAGCGGAGCGCACTGCACCGCAAGCTCAAGCAGCTTGGTGTAACACAGGAAGACCGGTCCGCTGCTCTGTCAGGGCGTCACGGGCAGGATGGGAAGTGATGAAGGAATCCATGTCGGAACAGATGAAGGATGACGTGCAGCAGCAGTTTCTGGCGCATGTTCAGCAGCGGGAAGAGCCGGTGACGGTGTTTCTGGTCAATGGGGTCAAGCTTCAGGGGGTCATCACACGGTTTGATGCCCGGACAGTGCTGCTCCGCCGGGACGGGCACGTGCAGCTTGTCTATAAACATGCTGTCAGCACCATCATGCCCGTGGCGGCCCTGTCAGACCTGCCCTGACCCGTTTCCGCGTTTCGGAGTTCTTGTGTCTGGTGCGTGGCCATCCCATATGAGGCCGGCCTGAAGACAGGTAGCCACAGAGTTTAAAGACAGGATATTCCGGATTTGAGACGCCAGCCCCAGGAAACCGCCCGTAAACCCACCCTCGCCGCTGTCATTCTCCCTGCGGAGAAGCAGGCCTTTACGGAGGGACGTGCCGCCGAGGCCCGTCTGGAGGAGGCGGTTGGGCTGGCAGCGTCCATCGGGCTGGAGATTGTCCATACGGCCATCTATCCGCTGCGGACCAGGCGGCCTGCCACACTTCTCGGAGCAGGACAGCTGGAAGAGCTGGCGGAGATCGTCAGGGCGGAATCGGTCGGTGTCGTGGTGATGGATGCCCGCCTGTCTCCTGCCCAGCAGCGCAATCTGGAAAAAGAGATGGGCTGCAAGGTGGTGGACCGTACAGGCCTGATTCTGGACATTTTCGGCGCACGGGCTGCCACACGGGAAGGTGTGCTTCAGGTGGAGCTGGCACATCTGGAATATCAGCGGTCCCGTCTCGTCCGGCTCTGGACCCATCTTGAGCGTCAGCGGGGCGGGTTCGGCTTTCTTGGCGGGCCGGGTGAAACGCAGATCGAAGCGGACCGGCGGATGCTGGATGAACGTCTGGTCAAGCTGCGGAAGGAGCTGGAGCAGGTCCGCCGGACCCGTGGCTTGCACCGTCATGCCCGCCGCAAGGTGCCGTTCCCGGTCGTGGCACTGGTCGGCTATACCAATGCGGGAAAATCCACCCTGTTCAACCGGATCACCGGGGCAGGTGTCCATGCACAGGACCAGCTCTTTGCCACGCTGGACCCGACCATGCGGAACCTGACCCTGCCGTCAGGCCGCCGGGTGATCCTCTCCGATACGGTGGGCTTCATCAGTGACCTGCCGACCGAGCTGATTGCGGCTTTCCGGGCGACGCTGGAAGAAGTGGCCGAAGCGGACATCATCCTGCATGTGCGTGATGCGGCCCATCCGGACAGTGCTTCCCAGCGGGAAGATGTGCTGTCCGTCCTGGGTGACATGACGGCGGATGACATGCTGGATGAGGCCTGGCCGGAACGGACGATTGAGGTGCTGAACAAGGCCGATCTTCTGGGCGGGACGGAGGCCGTGCCTCGGCGTGAAGGCAGCGTGGCGGTTTCCGCCCTGACGGGTGAAGGCCTGCCGGACCTGATGGAAGCCATAGATGCCTTCATGACACGTTCCATGAAGCATTTCTCAGTGCATGTCCCCGTGACGGATGGCGCAGCACTGGCATGGCTCCATGAGCATGGCGAGGTGATGGAACGGCTGGACGGGGAAGAGACGCTGCATCTGCGGGTCCGTCTCTTTCCGGCAGATCAGCAGCGTTTTGCCCGGCAGTTCCCGGCCCTGAAGCTCATTCCGGAACAGGCAGGCTGATGAAGAAACCCCCCGGCAGGAAACCGGCCGGGGGTTTTGTGTAACGTGCATGACATGGCCTTCAGATGGTGAAGGCCTTCTCATCGGACTGTTCCGTCAGGATGCCATGCTGGGCGTGATCCAGCCCGCAGACGGTGACATCCTTGCCATGCTTGCGGAATTTTTCGACGATCTTTTCCAGGGCCTGCACGGCGGTGATGTCCCAGAAGCGGGCGTGGGAGAGGTCCAGTGTCACCCGGTGGGCATGGGTCGTGTATGTCATGGCTTCAGCCATCAGGTCGGCCGAGGCGAAGAAAATCTGCCCCTGTATGTGGTAGGTCAGTATGTCATGCTCTTCCGTGGAGCGGACCTGCACCAGTCTGGCCGTATGCCATGCAAAGAACAGGCCGGAGAGCAGTACGCCGACCAGCACGCCAGCCGCCAGATTGTGGGTGAGGACGACCACGCCGACAGTGACGAGCATCACGAGGCTGGTCAGTTTTGGGTGGTGGAACAGGTCTTTCAGGCTGCCCCAGGCAAAGGTGCTGATGGAGACCATGATCATGATGGCCACGAGGGCGGCGACCGGCACCCGGGCGACCCAGGGATGCAGCACGACCATCAGCAGCAGGAGGAAGGCTCCGGCCGTGAAGGTGGAAAGCCGCCCCCGCCCGCCATAGCGCAGATTGCCGACCGTCTGGCCGATCATGCCGCATCCGGCAATGCCGCCGAACAGGCCCACGAAGATGTTGGAAATGCCCAGACCCGTACATTCTCTCTGTGGTCTGCCATGTGTGTCTGTCAGTTCATCCACGACACTGGCGGTCATCAGGGATTCCAGCAGGCCCACGGCGGCTACGGCCAGCGCATAGGGGAAGGTGATGGCAAGCGTTTCCATGTTCAGGGGGATATGGGGGAGGGTGAACTGCGGCAGGCCGGTCGGCAGGGCACCGAGGTCGGCAATAGTCCGCACGGGCATCGGATGGATGATGGTGATGGCCGTCAGAACGATGATGCAGATGAGTGGTGAGGGGATGGCCCTGGAAATGCGGGGCAGGAGATAGATGATGACCAGCCCGATGAGGATGAGCAGATGGGTCTGCCAGCTCACGCCCAGCATCTGCGGCACCTGGGCGGAGAAGATGAGAATGGCCAGTGCATTGACGAAGCCGGTGCGGACCTCACTGGAGACGAAGCGCATCAGTGAATGAAGGCGCAGCAGCCCGAAAAGGACCTGCAAACCTCCTGCCATCAGTGTGGCCAGCAGCATGTACTGAAGCCCATGAGCATGAACCAGCGGTGCCAGCACCAGAGCGACCGATCCCGCTGCTCCGGAGATCATGCCCGGTCTGCCGCCAAATATGGCGATGGAAACGGAAATGACGAAAGAGGCGAACAGGGAAACAGCCGGGGAAACCCCGGCAATATAGGAGAAGGCGATGACCTCGGGGATGAGGGCGAAGGTCCCCACCATGCCTGCCAGAATGTCTTTGACGGGTCGCTGGGTCCATTGCTGGATGTAGGAATCACTGGCCATGAATGCGGCGGGTCCTTCTCTCTGTTGCGGCTGTATGGGCAGGTGTACGGCACTGCCGGGAGATCACCGTGTGCGGCTGACTGTCCCGTGACTTATAGGCTGCCCGTGGAGGGCTGTGAAGCATCATGGCCGTGTGGTGCAGGAAGCCTGATGAAGCCGTGGACTCACGGGGGTGATGGAAAAGCGTCAAAAAAATATGACAAAAAAAATGCTTTTGAGGGCTGGACGAGAAAAGCAGGATTTAATAAGTATCCGACTGCTGTGTGGCGGATGTAGCTCAGTTGGTAGAGCGCCGGTTTGTGGTACCGGTGGTCGCGGGTTCGAATCCCGTCATTCGCCCCAGTCTCCTTTCCCCGAAAAGCTGAATCGTTGTGGCGGGCCAGTCCCTCACTGTTCCTGTGTGACGACACTGACGACATGCAGCCGGTCGAACCGTATTTCGTCATTGGTGTCGTCGGCGATATGGGCCAGCTCTTCAAGGGAGAGCGGGCCGGTTTTGAAGGACAGGGTGCGCCGCTCCGGGCTGAAGAGGAAGTCGAGAACCGGTGTCAGGATTGGCCTCTGAAGAGCCAGAGCGTTGAAGCGTGGCGTGATGACGTAACCCTGTTCGGCCATGAGGGAACCCTTCGGGGTGGCTATCATCGGTTTGTCTGCCGCTTCTGCCGGTTTTGTGCCATTCGAGGCGGGCGTGATCTGGTGGATCAGGACGCCGTAATAGGAGAAGATGTCCAGCCCCTGTACGGTCAGTTCCGTGCCAAAGCACTGTCCGGCCTGAAGGAAGCGGGATGCACTGTCATCCGAGAAATGGAGCGGATTGATGTCTGGCAGGTTGACGTCAGAGACCAACTGGGTGGGGCTATCCTTGCCGAAGACGGTGCGTAGCTGGAGGGTTTCCTGCCATTCACCCATCTTTCTCTGGGAGGAGGTGGTGATGTGATAATCCGCCGGCATGCTGACGGGCGAGGCCATCAGTGAAGGAGGGGGCGAGATGCGGGTTGTCAGGCCGTGCAGGTCCCCTTCTGTACGCAGGTCGCCATTTTCGCCTGCCCTCCGTTCACCGGAGAGATGATTGAGGATGAGGGTGCGACGAAGGTGATTCTGGTTGAAGAGAAGGGAAAGTCCGGCAATCTCCAGCTTGCCGGGCTTCTGCCACAGCGTGCCAGCGGGGTCCTGCCAGAAGGCCTCGGCAGGATTTCCGGAATGCTGGAACGGGCGTTTCAGCCACTGGATATAGCCTTCCCGGGCTTCCAGATGCTGGAGGGCCAGATGCATCTCTATGGGAGCTTCGGGCTGGAGGACGGCATCGCCACTATTGGGCAGGAGAATCTGCCGCAGAACGGGTGGAATGGCTCCGCCATTGCCACCGGGCAGCTGGAGGGCAAGGGACAGGCCATTCATGAGTGTATGGACACGCATCCCCTGCCCATAGCCTTCCACAACCAGCGTATCGGCTGAAAGTGTCTGGATGGTGAAGGGGCGTGACAGGGTTTTCCTGGTTGCAGCAGGGGCATCCTCCGTACGGGTGATCTGAAGTTTGTTTAGCTGCATGTGTTCAAAGCGCAGGGAGGTCACATCTTCCGGCTCAAAAGACATGATGGCGGCCAGGGAGCGCATGCTGTCCGCCTCGCCATGCCCTTCATGAAGGGTTTCGGCCGAGGAGGGGATGAGGAGGTGGTGGAAGGAGGCTTCGGTGGCAGTGATGTGGTGAGTGTGGTCCGTATAGCTGGGAGACTCCAGCAGCAGGCTGGCCAGACTCAGCGTTCCGCTGGAAAGGAGCTTGGGATAGCCGAAGCGGACCCGCTGTGCGTGGAAATCCGTCCCTTGATAATGGAAGGAGACGTCATACAGGGTCACCCCGCCAAGCAGGAGGGCAGGCCGGACTTTGCTGTAATGGAAAACGGCTCCGGCGGGCAGGGCCGTCCTGAAACGTTCCAGCGCATGGGAGAGGCGGTTTCCGGCTTCCCGGTAAATGCCCAGCCCCCCCATGATGAGGACAAGAATGGCCAGACAGAAGGGAAGCCTTAACCGTTGCATGCTGACATACCTCACTTGGGCACTCTGGATATGAGCCAGCACAATAGCCGCTGGTAGGGCTGTGGGCAAACGGGGGGTGACACCGGCCGTGCAGAATTATTTTACGGTATCAAGATACCACATGAAGAAAAATGGCAGTTTCCAGCCCCTTTTGGGCTGTCCGGTATGAAAAGGAGGGCTTGACCTTTTCCGTCTCACCCGCAATAAGGCCACATCCTGAATCTGTTTCCGGCTTCGGGATGTTCTGCCTGTCACGGGCGGGGCATCGTCGGGGACAGCCCTTTTCCTGGTGCTGCGATGTTGCGGCACCTCAAACTGGAAATGATACGTCATGAAGACCACACTTTCGCTGAAACCCGCGGAGGTGACGAGAAACTGGATCCTGATCGATGCCGAAGGGCTGGTTCTGGGCCGTCTCGCCACCATCATTGCCACCCGTCTGCGTGGCAAGCACAAGCCGCAGTACACACCGCACGTTGACTGTGGTGATGCGGTTGTCGTCATCAACGCTGAGAAGATCGCCCTGACAGGCAACAAGGTCGGTCAGAAGCTTTTCCACTACCACACCGGCCATCCGGGTGGGATCAAGGAGCGTACCATCACGCAGCGTCTCGAGGGCAAGAACCCCGGTCAGGTCGTGGAGAAGGCTGTCGAGCGCATGATCACCCGTGGTCCGCTCCAGCGTGCCCAGATGAAGCACCTGTATGTCTATGCCGGTACGGAGCACCCGCATGAGGGCCAGAAGCCCGTCAAGCTGGACGTTGCTTCCCTGAACCGCAAGAATACCCTGAAACGTCAGTAAGGCCTGCCAACATGTCAGAAACTCAAGAGCGTCCCGCCGCCGAGCTTACCGGCACTCTGCAGGACCTGGCCAATGCGGCTCCTGCTGTTGCCAATGCAGCTCCTGTCTACGAAGCCAAGCGTGATGCGCAGGGCCGTTCCTATGCAACGGGCCGTCGTAAGGACGCTGTGGCCCGTGTGTGGATCAAGCCGGGCAAGGGTGAGATCACCGTCAATGGCCGTCCGGTCACGAACTATTTCGCACGCCCCGTGCTGCGCATGCTGATCACACAGCCTTTCCTGCTGACAGACCGCTACAACCAGTTTGACGTGTACTGCACGGTTACTGGCGGTGGTCTTTCCGGTCAGGCCGGTGCTGTCCGTCACGGCATTTCCCGTGCCCTGACTCATTATGAGCCGGAGCTGCGTGGCGTGCTGAAGATGGCCGGCTTCCTGACCCGTGACAGCCGTGTTGTCGAGCGTAAGAAGTACGGTAAGGCCAAGGCTCGCCGTTCCTTCCAGTTCTCCAAACGCTGATCTTTCAGTCTCACGGAAAACTGGCTTGTGCCGGGAAAACCCTCACCCTTCCGGGTGGGGGTTTTTTCTTGGTGTCATGGCGGCAGCCGTTTGGGCTGGATGAAATAAAATTTCAAAAATATGTTATTATGGGACACAGTATTTCGTATATTATCCCCTTGACGGAACAGCACATAATTTCCGAAATGTAACTCCTCTGAATTGACCGGTAAGGCAGGAAACATCATGGCAGAGTTCAGCATTGAGCGGACAGCGACCCCCACATCAGCCGAGCAGCGACAGGCCCTGATGGTGGACCCGAAGTTCGGGCGTGTCTTCACGGATCATATGGCGGTCATCCGCTACACGGACGGGAAGGGCTGGCATGATGCCAGAATCATTCCCCGTCAGCCTCTGCAGATCGATCCAGCTTCTACCGTGCTGCATTATGGGCAGGAGATTTTTGAAGGGCTGAAAGCCTATCGTGGCAAGGGCGGGGGCGTTACCCTGTTCCGGCCGGAGGCCAATGCGGCCCGTTTCGCAGCTTCGGCCCGCCGGCTTTCCATGGCGGAACTGCCGGAAGAGCTTTTTCTTGGTGCCATCAGGGAGCTGTTGAAAGTTGACCATGACTGGGTGCCGTCCAATCCGGAGCAGAGCCTCTATCTGCGCCCGTTCATGATCTCCAATGAAGTGTTTCTGGGCGTGAAGCGGGCTAATGAATATCTGTTCATCGTGCTGGCCAGCCCTGTGGGTGGCTACTTCAGCGGGAATGGCAGCATTCCGGTCTGGGTGTCCGAGACCTATACCCGTGCAGCCCCCGGTGGGACGGGAGAGGCCAAATGTGGTGGCAATTATGCGTCCAGCCTGCTGCCGCAGCAGGAGGCGACGGATCATGGCTGTAGCCAGGTGCTCTTCCTTGATGCGAAGGAACGCCGCTACATTGATGAAATGGGTGGGATGAACGTCATGTTTGTGCGCAAGGATGGCAGTGTGGTGACGCCGCCGCTTGGTGGCACAATCCTGCGGGGCATCACGAGGGACAGCATCATCAAGCTGGGCCGCAGGATGGGTCTGACGATGGTGGAGGAGCCTCTGGCCATTGATGACGTGTTCAGGGCTGCTGAGGCAGGTGAGATCACGGAGGCTTTTGCCTGTGGTACGGCGGCGGTTATTTCACCGATTGGCGAATTCCGCCGGGAATCCGGTTCCGTGGCCTTTGGTGATGGCAAAACGGCTGGTCCGGTCACCATGAAGCTGCGCAATGCCCTCTGTGCCCTTCAGCGTGGTGAAGAGGCAGACCCGTTCGGCTGGGTTCACACGGTGTCTCTCTGAAACGTGTCTGATGAAAGCCGGAGACCAGTCATCTGGTCTTCGGCATGGCGGCATCCAGCCGTGCAAGAAGCGTTTTCATGAGGTCCGGGTCCTGAGGGGCATCGGGCTGGGTCAGTTCCCGGTACATGGCCTGAAGGATGTCCGGCGTGGCGTCCTGCACGGCCATGCGCCAGTAACGCAGGGCTTCATCCGGTCGACCCAGGCCAACCAGGGCCGTGGCGTAGTTGTGCTGGCCCCGGTAATCGCCACCATCAGCGGAACGCTGATACCATTCCAGTGCGGCGATGGGGTTGGCGGGGGTTTCCCATCCTTCTTCGATGAAACGGGCCAGCAGGTTCATGGATTTCGCATGGCCCCGCAGAGCCGCACGGCGGAAGAGCATGAAGGCGTCCCGTCGGCTGGCTTCCACGCCCATGCCCCGCATATGGCAGATGCCGAGATTATAGGTGCCCCACAGGTCGTCCAGTTCCGCTGCCTTCCGGTAATAGCGTACGGCATCTTCAAGGCTTAGAGGGCATCCCCAGCCGAACTGGGCACAGCGGCCCAGCATGTTATAGGCAGGCCCGTAATTGGCCGCTGCTGCAATGGAGAACCATTCCCGTGCCCGGTCCACATCCCGGGGCACATACTGGCTGTCCAGCAGGGCTTTCCCCCAGAGCACCTGTTCCAGCACATGCCCGTTCTGTGCCTGACGGTATATTTCCGCCAGATTGTCCGGCAGGTCAGGCTTCTCGGGCCGATAGGCTGAAGATTTGGTGAAGAACTGGTTGAGCCGGTTGAAAACCATGATGGTCCTTATTCTGTGGGCATGGGAGGAGTCTGAGGGGGAATTCCTTTTCTCTTGGGATTATTCAGCCATTCTGCAATCTGATCAATGAAATCCCAGACATCGCCTTTTGCTGGTCTGACATAATCATCCTTACTTGGGTCGTCTCCCATTTTTTCAAATGCGGGGATTAGCCATTTTGAACCGTGTCTAGACTTGGGTATTTGTAGTTCAGGTAGCCAATTCTCCAACTCACCATGGGGGATTATGAAAATCCCATAATCTTTCCAGTATTTGATATGTTCTTTGGCAAATTGGAGGTCGTCGCCTTTGAGAATGGATATTCCTCCTTTTGATTTGTATTCCTTTTCTGATTTTTTTAGTCTTTCATTTATATCTGCTCTTTCTTCCCTAAGTGATTTTTTCTTTGGTTCAGGAATGTTTGCAGATTTTAGAAATTTATTCAGTTCATCATTTCCACATTTGAAGAAATCGATGTCACATATAGCGGCGGCCGGGATGCCAATTTCTCTGAGTGGAGCAAGTATTTCAGGGATAGTCTGTTTGTTTTGTGCATTCAGGAAAAGACAGTTTGGTATTCCCCTTCCTGCTTCTAATAGACGTTCATTGATTTCCTGATAAAAAGCTCGGTCTGAGTCTGCTTCAGTGACTATGACACTTTCGTAGAAAAGCCCCGCCATTACACCAGTTGAACGGAGTAAGGGATTTTTCATTAAATGAGATATGCGTTTGCTTTCTAACATACGGGCGGCTGCATGGCCTTCACGGTGTGTTAGCCTGACTATGTTGATTGGCACACCGGCCTGTATGCACCCCATGAGGAAGTGGGAGCTGTGTGTTGCGGCAAGCATCTGCTTTGTACCGTCGGTTTGAGACAACAATCTAGCTATTTCGAGGCCTAGTTTGAAAGCAAGTGGGGGATGTAAAAAGGCTTCTGGTTCGTCTATTAAAATCAGACGTGGATCACCTGCAATTATTTCTGATATGATACCAATGAAAGATTTTAATCCGTCACTTGATTCTGAAACGAGATGAGCTTTTTTATGGAATTCAATGGATGGTTCATTGAGTCCTTTTTCTAAGTCATCGGATATTGGAGGGGTGGGAGAAAGTCTGAGGCGAAGGTGCTTTCCATCTGTCGGATCCATGACTACGTAGCGATTGAATCCTCTGAAAATTATATTTCTAAATTCGTTACGTAAGTTGTTATTGCGGAATAATTTTTGGAAACTAAGTACAGGTCTATTGTGTAAGTTGCCTATGGGTTGTTGATTGATGATATCCATACGATTGTGGCCATCAAGAAAAATTGTACATTGGTTTGTATAAGTGCTTATGAAGAAAGGTCTGTGATCTGGTGAGTTTGGGTAGAAAGAAACTTCTTCTAAAAAAGATTTTCTATCATCCTTATCTAATTCTAAAAAACACTCTTGATATTCATTCATGTAAGGCTTATCAAGGTAGTCATATATAACTTCTACTGAATTTTTTGAAAAATCTTCTATGGTTTTTTCATCTTTTTTTTAAATATGATCTCTTCCAATAAAAGATTTTCATTATATTTTTCATCGGGTTCATTTTCATGTAATGGCGACGAATATTCGTCATCAAACGAATTCTCAATGCCGTCCTTCATAAGTTCAATATAGATTTCTCTGAGTAGTTTGCTTTTTCCTGAATTGTTCGGGCCAACAATTATCGTAATATTTTGAGGATTAATTTTTAAAGAGGGGGTGTTTTGGCCTGAGCCAAATTTAAGTTTTATGTTTTCGATCATGAGATGTTGCCAACGAACTATATGGGATTAATTCCCGGAAAGGTAGGCACTATATCCTAAATTGCAAGGTGGAAGTTTTTGTTATGGAAAGCCCCCTTGGTGCGCGCTGCGGGACTTGAACCCGCACGTTCTAACTGAACTCGAGATTTTAAGTCTCGTGCGTCTACCATTCCGCCAAGCGCGCAGAGGAAGTGGAGGGCTTATACCATAGCCAGCAGGCGGGCACCATTCTGTGTAAGCCATTTTTCAGCTTTTTTGCGGCCCACCTGTCCGCCCGGAGAGTACTGATCCACCAGTTTCCAGAAGTCCGGCCCATGATTGAAATGGCTGAGATGGGCCAGTTCATGCACCATGACATAAGTATAGATGTCCGGTGGGGCCATGATGAGCCGCCAGCTGAGCATGATGCACCCCTGTCGTGTGCAGCTGCCCCAGCGGCTTCTGACATCACGCAGGCTGAGTTTCGTGGGGCGGGCGTTCATGCGCAGGCTCTGCTGCTGGAAGAGGGGCGGGAAAAGAGCTTCCGCCTGACGTTTCAGGAAGGAGAGCAGATAGCGGGCATGTTCCTCGGAGGGGTGGCCGATATGCAGCCCATCATTCGTCAGGCGTGTGCGGCCATCCAGTGTCATGGTGGGCAGGATGGGCGTGGGCGTGCCTTCAAGCCATATCAGTCCCTGTTCCACGGCGGAGTGGGGCAGGTCTTCAAGGGCCTGTGCGACCCATTGGGACTGGCTCTGGAGAAAGCGCATTCCCTGCTGGCGGGTGACGCCGGTGGGCAGGGTAACGATGATGGCCCGTCTGCGAATGTCCAGACGAAGAATGATCCGCTTTGCCCGTGAAGACACACGCCAGAGAACAGGCGGGGCGAGCATCAGGTTTCAGCCGTCATGTCTGTGGGGCAGGGAGATGCAGGGTGCGGAATGTTCCGGCCATTCCCCGGGCCAGTCAGCGATGTGATTCTCCAGCATTCCGGCCCGCCGTTCGCTGATGCAGCGGCCACTGGCAGAGGCTCCGGCCCTGATGACCGTTTCGCTGGTGCCACTGCGGAGGGGGTGCCAGTCCGGCAGGTCGAGGCCATCATGCAGCAGGCGATAGGCGCAGCTGGGTGGGAGCCAGTCTATGTCATCCAGAAGCTCAGGTGTCAGGGAGACACAGTCAGGGACACGGCGGTGGCGTTTCTCGTAATCAGTGCAGCGGCATGTCTTGGTGTCGAGCAGACGGCAGGACACGTCCGTCCAGACAATGTCATCCGTATCTTCATCCCGCAGCTTGTTCAGGCAGCAGCGGCCGCAGCCATCACAGAGCGATTCCCACTGGTCTGGTGTCATGTTCTGAAGGGAAGTGGTCTGCCAGAAGGGAAGCGGATCTGTCATCGTTGGAACGGCTCTGCCTTTAAGGAGCGGGTGGTGGAGACTGAGCAAGCCATGCATTGAAACGCTCACTCAGGAAGATGGCATGTGTTGCCCAGAAACTGTCACTGATTTCAAGTGATTCGGTCGGCATGGGGTCAGGAATGCTGGCCAGACGTGGCGGGCCGGTCAGGAGGATTTTCCTTGTTTCGCTGGATTTTTCGGCAGGGAGCGTGGCCGGGATGCTCCAGACAGCCGGACTGTACAGGATGTTCTTCATCTGGGCCTGATAGGGGCGTGCCAGGGTGTTTCTGGTCTGGGGGGAGAGAATGATGGCACTGGGCGTTATGCCCATCAGCACCGTCTGTTCCTGGAGGATATGATAGGCTTCCGCAGGAGAACGCCACCAGATGATATAGGGCCGGAGCTGGCTGAGCTTGTGAAAGGCCCTGTCGATCCCTGCTGATGTGGAGAGCTGGGCGTAGATTTTCTTTGGCGGGACGCCATCAGCCAGCAGGGCGAGTTCCAGCGTCAGGCGTGGCCCCCGGAAGAAGGCCCTCTGGCCGGGATAGCGGGCGACGTCCCACAGGGCGGCCCAGTGCGGCGGTGCCGTGAGGCGGGAGGAGTCCCAGAACAGGACACTGCGGAAGAAACCGGCAGGCTGGCCGCACTGGCCAAGGGCATGGATGGGCTGAAGCCACGCCCGGGCACAGGCAATGGCGGATTCCGTACTGTCCAGCATGATGGCCTGCACATGCTGCGGGCGGGCAAGCGTCAGCTGTTCAATGTCATCCAGGCTGTTTCCGCTGCGGTTCAGAAAATGGAAGGGGCGATTTTCTGACGTTGTGGTGACGAAATTATGCCCCGGTATGGCCCAGTAATAGGTTGGCGCAGCCCTGAGAGGGGACGGAGTCGCCATCAGGGCCGCAAGGGCCAGTATGGTCATGACCACGCAGCGGATGGTCGGGCAGATGTCCGTCAGGAGATGGCTGAAGGCGTGACGTACCGTAGCGGGGCAGGACAGACGGCGGCCTCCAGGTAGAGAGGGGGGGCAGACGTTGGTGGCCCTGGGGACGGGATGTTCTCATAGTGTTGCGGCACCATACGGACATGAAGGGTGAGAGCAGTTATGATATGTAGTGGCCAAGTCGGGAACTGGTCGAAGTGGCGGGAGAGTATATAATAATCCTTGAAACTTCGTTACATATGGCGGGAGAAAGTGTGAACGAACATTTTTGTGCCTTTTTTGTGAGGTATCCTCGAAAAGAGATACTGTTTTTCTGAAGATGAAGTTCTTCCATCCGGAACCGGTGGAGTGCTTTGGTTTTCGTTGGTGCAGTGCTATATGGGGCGGTAGCCTGCGGAGGGATACGGCCTTGCCAGTTTTTTCTCCAGCATGAGCTTTGCACGTTTTCATGAATCTGGAATAGGCAGGAGTCGTATCATGAATGGTCTACTGGAAATTGGTCAGGCAGCTCTTGCTGCCCAGGGGAAAATCTTCAAGGAATGTGCGAAGCGTCACGGGCTTCGGGTTGCTTTCGTCATTGTAGCCGTCGTGTTCCTTGGGTTTGCCGCCATCAGCCTGCATGGGGTCTTCTGGGCATTCTTCCAGCAGGTCTGCCATCTGGGGCTTCTGGCCTCCGCTGCCTGCGTGCTGGGGGTTGATGTGCTGCTGGCCGTCATCTTCCTGCTTCTGGCCCTGCGTGCTGGTCACTCAGGTCTTGCAGAGGAGCGTGCCCGCATGGAGCGGGACAGGAAGCTGCATGAGCTGAAGCAGAGCTTTGCGTTTGCCTCCCTGTTCAGTCTCGCCAGTGGGCCGGTGGGCCGTTACGCTGGCGGGCAGACATGGCGTATCGTGAGGGGTATCTTCGCACGCCGGAAAAAGTGATTTTGCTGGTTCCAGCAGTTTGTGGGAAAAAAGAAGCGGCCTTCAGGGGCCGCTTCTGCTATGGGCCGTCCGTCTGTTCCGGTCAGTCCGGTCCGTGACTGATGCCACGGGGTGGCGGGGCTGTTTCTGTCCCTGTGGGCAGGCGGGAAAGGCCTGGACAGGGTGTTTCGCGCTGGCCGTTTGAGTAAAGTCCGGTATGATCCGTTCCGGACAGGAAGAGTCTGGCCCGTCCGGCTGAAAGCCGGACCTTTTGCAGGTGCGATAGGGAGCAACGTGAGCGAAGCGTCAGACATATGGCCTGCATTATCCCGGTCTCTGGGGAGATAGCGGCGCATGATGCTCTCAGAAGTCAGCCTCTGTGGTGTTTTTGTTTCTCCCATAGTCGTTTATGCCGTCTGTGCGGTGCTGGTGACGCTGGCACTGCGCTACGTGCTGTGGCGTCTTGGAGTCTTGAGCTGGTTCTGGCATGTCGCCCTGTTCGAGATTGCGCTTTATGTCTGCGTTCTCTGTCTGCTGGTTATTTTTGTCTGAGGTGGAGGCAGGGATATGAACTGGTTACGGCGTCTTGTACGTCCATTACTGACACTGGTCGTCATCGCTCTGGCCATTGGCTTGGGGTATGTCGTGTGGGACCTGTATGTCCTCGACCCCTGGACACGTGATGGCCGTGTCCGTGTCTATGTCGTTACGGCAACGCCTGAAGTGTCGGGAACGGTTGTTGCGGTGCCGGTCGTGGACAACCAGTTCGTCCATAAGGGTGACCCTCTTTTCACGGTCGATCCGTTGCGTTTCAGGCTCAGGATAGACGAGGCGAGAGCGCGTCTGGCCGGGGTGACGGAGGATTACAGGCTCAGCGTCATGAATGCCAGGCGGCGGAAGGGGCTGGGTGGTGTGGTCTCCCGTGAAGAACAGGATGTCTTTGATTCGGAAATGGAGGTACGCCGTGCCCGGGTGGAAGAGGCCCGGTCCGCTCTCGATATGGCCCTGCTGAATCTCCAGCGTTCCACCGTCTATGCGGCCGTGGATGGCTATGTGACCAACCTGAATCTTCGTGTCGGGGATTATGTGACGGCTGGCCAGCCCCGCATGGCCGTGATCGATGCCAACAGTTACTGGGTCTACGGCTATTTTGAGGAAACCAAGATGCATGGCGTGCATGTTGGTGACAGGGCACGGATCAAGCTGATGGGTTATCGGCATATTCTCAGGGGCCATGTCGTCAGCATTGGCCGAGGCATCAATGACACGAATGGTATGCCCGACAAACTCGGCCTGCCGGACGTGAACCCGATCTTCACATGGGTGCGGCTGGCACAGCGTATTCCCGTCCGTGTCGAGATTGACGAGATGCCGCCGGAGGTCATCCTCTCTGCCGGCATGACGGCGACCGTGGCCGTTGGGCAGGAAAGGGCGGGTGGCCGTGGCCTGCTGACGACATGGTTGCAGGATCATCTGTGAAATGAAGATGCGGTTTCTTCCCCTTGCTGTCAGCAGCTGTCTTTTCCTGACGTCCTGCATGGTCGGGCCGGAATATAAACCGGACAGGATGAAAGTGCCGGGCCATTTTGCCAGTGAGCCGCACCCGGCCACAAAGGAAGAAATCGCCGAGACGGAGGCCAGTCTCCGGGACTGGTGGGCACAGTTTCAGGACCCCGTGCTGGACCGGCTGGTGGAGCAGGCCATCAGGGGGAATTACGATCTTCAGGTGGCGACCGAGCATGTTCTGGCTGAACAGTCCGTCCGCCGGCAGGCGCAGTCCAACTGGTATCCGCAGCTTGATGCCAATGCAGGGGGCGGGGACAACCGTTATTCCATCAATGTCGATAACTGGCCCCTGCGGCCGGGCAATCCGGCGAACCATCCCCATGCCTCTGTGCTGACGTACGGTGCCCGGGCAAGCTGGGAAATCGACATTTTCGGTCATATTTCCCGGCAGGTGCAGGAGCGCAAGCGGCTGGTGGAAGTCAGCATCGAGGAGCGGCGGGGGCTGCTTCTCTCCCTGCTGAGCCAGCTGGTGACGGATTATGTCGAGCTGCGGACCATCCAGACACGGATGAGCGTGACGGAAGACTCCATCCGCACGGCCCGTGACAGCACCCATCTGGTGGAACGGCTCTTCAATAATGGTGTCGGCAATACCCTTGCCATTGCCCAGTCCCGGACGGAAGAACATGCCGAGCTGGCCCGTCTTCCCCCCCTGCGGGCACGGCAGGAACAGCTCATCCATGCCATCAATGTGCTGATGGGCGAGATGCCCGGCAAGGAGCAGCCTGACCTGGAAGAGCGGCGGCCCATACCGACCCTGCCTGCGTTCCCGGCCATGCTGCCTTCCACCGTGCTGACCAACCGGCCTGACATCCGTTCCGCCGAGCGGCGTTATGCGGCCAGTGTGTCCCGCATCGGGATCACGATTTCCAATCTGTATCCCAATTTCAGCATTCCGCTGACATTCAATCCCAATGCGTCAGCGGCCTATCAGGCGTTCCAGCTGGGGGGAATGAGCTGGAACGTCATGATGATGGCGTCCCTGCCGGTCCTGCATGGCGGGAAATACAGTGCCCAGATTGCCCAGGCCAGAAGCGAGGCGGAAGCCAGCCGCCTGCAATACCGGCAGACCGTCCTGAATGCGTTCCGGGAAGTGGAGGACAGTCTGGATGACTGGCATCAGGACAATGAGTTGGTGCGTGAGGAACGGGAAGCCGCCGCACAGGCTGGCCTGGCCCTGTCCCGTGCCCGCAAGCTCTATGCTGCGGGGCTGACAGGGTATCTTGATGTCCTGAATTCCCAGCAGACCTACCTGTCCCGCCGGGTCGCCGCCGTTTCGGCAACGGGAAAGCGCATGGATGACGCCATCTCGCTTTATGTTGCCTTCGGTGCTGGCTGGCAGGGGCGGGAGCTGTCCAGTACGACCCTGAAGGTGGAACAGCATGAAAGCAAAGACATGATCCTGCGGGCCTTCAGCCGGTAGGCTGGTCAGTCCAGCCCGTGCAGTGTCCGGTAGGTCCGCATCGTGCTGAAACGCAGATTGAGGGCGTGTGTTCCTCCCATCCGGTCGGGGACGTCCAGCGTGGTGGCCGGGTCCAGCCGCATGGCATCATGACCAGCCAGATGAACGATGCCGACGGGATCATGAGGGAACGTGATTTCGCAGAGCAGGCCTGTCTGCGGGTCAAGCTGCCACGGTCCCAGATAGTTGCATCCGGCAGGCATCAGGGCGGTGGCGTAGCCATCATGGTAGCTCGTCAGGGCCAGGGCCAGCTGGCCGGAACTGAATATCTTGCCATGACGCAGGGCCACGCCCTGCCAGTATTGCAGGCGGGGCCAGTGCGGTGCCATGCGGGAAAGGGCGAACACACCGGCATTGAGGGTCGGACGGACGCCGATGCTGCGGCAGATCGGGCGGGGCAGCCGTGCCAGCCGGGCATTCTTGTACAGGATGGAACGGAGCCTCACGAGGCCGAAAGGCAGCCAGCGCAGGCGGAAGAGCGGTTTGTGCAGGAAGATTTCCGGCGTGATGGCCAGAGTATGTGGGGTCTGCTCAGCGGCCCGGAGAAGCAGCTCCACGGCCTGACAGTCCTGCACCCATGCATCCGCATCAATCCACAGGAGCGTGTCATGTTCCGGGAAGAGCTGGTCCAGCCACATCTTGGAGAGTTCGATGGCTAGATTGGGCCGTCGCCGCAAGGCCCATCGTGAGACATGGGGGAACTGTTTCGGGGAGCGGACGGTGATGCCGTTCTGTTCCAGCCATGTGACCTGTTTCTTCTTCAGCCCGCCATCAATGCAGCCGATTTCCAGACCGGCCAGTACCGGGAAAGCCCGGATGGAGGCGATCAGCTCCTGAAGAAGAGGAAAGTAACGGCTGTCACTGCCCGTAATGATGAGCCGGCGGGGTACCGCATCGGCAGGAGAAAGGCTGTCAGCATGAGGCATGAAGGATGGTCTTTGACAGGATCATGGAAGGGAGCAGGAAATGGGAAAGTGAACGTTCAGTCTCTATTGACCTTATCTTATAGGCACACCACCTCTTCAGGAAAGAAAGGTTTTTTCTCATGACAGATGCGCCAGTAGAGTCAGCCGCCGATTTCCTGCGCCCACGGGTGGAGACTCTGATGAAAGAGGCAGAAACGGCCGGTTATTCCAGAAGCAGGGTTCTGGCCGTGCTGATCAACCTGCTGGAGACGACGGAACTGGAGGATACAGGACAGTAATGGCGACTGACCCATACAAGGTTCTTGGTGTAAGCAGGACAGCTTCAGACAAGGAAATCCGCAGTGCCTACCGGCGGTTGGTCAAGCAGTATCATCCTGACCGCAATCCCGGTGACACGAAGGCGGAGGAACGCTTCAAGGAAATCGGCAAGGCCTATGAGGTCATTGGCGATGAGGAGAAGCGGGCACAGTTTGACCGGGGCGAGATAGACGCTGACGGGCAGGCCCGTGGTCCTTTCGGTGGTGGCTTTGGTGGCGGCGGAGCTGGTGGCCCCGGTGGCGGGTTCGGCGGTTTCAGTGGTGGTTTCAATCCGGAAGACCTGGGGGACATCTTCGGGGCCTTCGGTGGAGGCGGCGGTTTCCGGTCTGCCCGTCCACGCCGTGGCGAAGACCTGCATGGCGAGCTGCGCATCAGCATGGAGGAATGCGCGCTGGGTACCCGCCGGGAAGTCAGCCTCGGGCATGGTCGTGAGGTCTCCGTGGCCATTCCGGCCGGTATCGAGGATGGCAAGACATTGCGGCTGAAGGGGAAGGGTCAGGCTGGCCCTCCGGGCATGGATGGTCGCCCCGGTCCTGCTGGTGACGTGCTGCTGAAGATTCATGTGGCGGAGGACCCTTACTATAAGCGTGAGGGCCGTGACCTTCGTGTCACGCAGGACATTGATCTCCAGACGGCTGTATTGGGGGGCAAGGTTCATGTCCGCACTCCGGCCGGAACGGTTGCCCTGAAGGTCAAGCCGCATTCTGACAGTGGTACGGTCCTGCGTCTGGGTGGCCGTGGCATTGCTGCCGACAAGCGTCATGAGGCCGGGAATCTGCTTGTCACGCTTCGGGTCGTGCTGGGGAGCATTTCGCCGGAGCTGGAAGCCCTCATGCGCAAGGAAGCGGGAGAAGAAACTTCTGATTAAAGGTTAAAATATTATATAGACCCTGGCTGAAGCGGGGCTATGTTAGCGTGAAAAGAGGAAGGCAGGTATTCGGCCCATTCTGGGTAGTGAAGACCTGCCTTCGTCATGTTGAAGGCCGCACCGGGCCGGGGCAGGCAGGGAAAGGACAGATGGCTATGGTCTGGGGAGTGTCTTTCTGGCAGCGCATCAGGCAGTCTAGTATTTTGGGGGCACTCGTGGCCGTACTGTTTGTCGTGGCCCTGTGCGTGCTGGGCCTGCTTGGCGTTTCACATGTCAACGGGTTCCATCTCGCAGGCGGCTGATTTTTGCGCTAGGGAAGGAAGATCAGTTTCTTTCCCGTAACGGATGCGTGCCTTCATGACCGATCAACAGCACTCTGCGGCGACTTTCCTTTCCGCCCGACGGCGGGCCTTTGCCGTCGTCATGGCCATCGAGCTGTGGGAGCGTTTCGGTTATTACGGGATGCAGGCCGTCCTGACGGTCTTCATGGTCGCTCAGCTGCACATGCGGGATCATGACGTCAATCTCATGCAGGGCGGGCTGGGGTTCCTTATTTACAGCCTTCCGGTACTGGGCGGGATTCTGGGGGATCAGGGCCTCGGTACACGCCGGACCATGCTCATGGGGGCGTTCGGCCTGATGGCAGGTTATGGCCTGCTGGCCATGTCGCTCGATCATCAGGCCGTGTTTCTCCCCGCCCTGACACTGATTGCCCTGTCCAACGGACTGTTCAAGCCCAATGCGGGGACGCTGGTGCGGCGTATCTATGCCGGAGATGGCACGGCACTGGATGCCGCCTTCACGCTCTATTACATGGCCATCAATGTCGGTTCGACCGTTTCCATGCTGCTGATGCCCTGGCTTCAGCAGCGTTACGGGGCGGCCGTGGCGTTCCTTGCCTGCGCTGGGGGGCTTCTGGTCGGGCTGGGCTATTATGCCGTGCGGGGTGGGCGGATGCGCCGTTTTCTGGCTGGGCGGGCGGTCGAGGCGGTGAAGCGTCACGGGCCGACCGTCATGCCCGTGCCGTGGATGGAGCGTCTCTCCGGCCCCGTGCAGAAAGGAGGGCTGGGTGTGGGAATTCTGCTGGCTGTCCTGCTTGTCTGGGTTTTCTGCACCTGGGTGCTGTACAGCCCGGCCCTGGTCCGGCTCTGCATCATTCTGGCGGGAGTCGGGCTGATCCTGCTCTGGGTCTGGCTCTATTTGCGGGCCAAGGAAAGTGAAAGGCCGGGGCTGCTTCTGGCCTACATTCTCTGTGCGCAGACAATGGCCTATCAGATTTTCTATCAGCAGATGCAGACATCCCTGACGCTGTTTGCGATGCGGGATGTTTCCGGCGTCTATCAGCTGGGGCCTTATCGGCTGTTTACCATGACGGCAGGTCAGTTTCAGGCACTCAATCCGATTGCCGTCATGCTGTTCAGTCCTGTTCTGGCATGGCTGTACCGGCGCAGTGCCAGCAGGGGGCATGATGCACCCCCGGCTGCAAAAATACTGTGTGGCTATGCTCTGGTCGGGCTGGCCTTCCTCATCTGGTGGCTGGCCGCAGGACACAGCACGGGTCTGGTCTCGCCGTGGGTCATGGTGGCGGGGTATGGCACCATGTCGCTCGGGGAGCTTCTGACCATCGGTCTCGGTCTGGCGATCGTGGCCCGCTATGCCCCGGCCCGTGTCAGTGCGGTGCTGATGGGGGCACTGTTCCTGCTCTGGGGGATTGGCATGTATCTGGGGAGTCTGGTGGCAGACCTCGCCAGCGTCCCTGCTGATGGTGGTGGAAGTCTGGCGGGCTATGTGGCCCTGTTCAGGGGGCTGTTTCTGGGATGTGTCGGCCTGTGTGCCGTGCTGGCGGTGCTGCTGCCTTATACCCGTCGCCTCGGGCAGAAGCACCGTGAACAGATGGTGAAAAAGCCGGTAACAGTCACATGAACTTGACGCAATATAACAGGACTGGATCGGTACAGACAAATTTCACCACTGGAAGTTAGCGATAAAATTTATATAAAGGGGGCAATCTTGTCTGTTGCCGCAGTGCTTTCCGTAGCCTGTCCGGCATGTCGTGCTGAAGGTTGCCGTGACGCGCCTAGCCTTTGGCCCCTCTCAGATCAACGGCTATGAAGGCTAGTATATGTGTGGAACGTGGCAAAAGGCTGGTGCAGCGGCAATAGGTATTACCTTGATGCTGGGGAGCCGTGCCACTTTTGCCCAGAGCACCGCTTCCGGTTCACCGGGTGTGGTGCAGGCAGCAGCCTCCAGTGGGGATGTCACGCCTGCACAGCGTCAGGAACTTCTGAAGGCGGGGAATTTTGGTGCGCCGGCCCGGAATGAGCAGCGTGCCTTCGGTTCCGTGCCGATTCCCATTCCGGGAGACGTCTTCTCTCGCGGGGCGTCCGAGCAGGCGGCTCCGGAGAAGCAGAAGGGTCTTTTCCCCAACAGCTGGCATGATTTCGTCAATCAGGATGGTTTCTTCGGTGATCCGTGGGGGGCACGGAGCTGGCTGGCTGATCATGGTGTGACCGTCGGCGGGCGTTATTTTCAGGATACGGCAGGGAATCCGTTCGGAGGCAAATCCAGGGCGGCCCGCTATGCGGATGAGGAAGCCCTGTCTCTGGATTTCGACCTGAAGAAGCTGACGGGTGTCGCCTTCAATGCCGGTGTGCTGCATTTCCTGACCCTGGCCCGCCAGGGGGCCGGGCTGGGGAATACGCTGCCTGTCATCGACAGTCCGATGGAGATTTACGGTGCTGGTGAGACCATGCGCCTTGGCCGTCTCAGCTGGGAAATGCACTGGAACAATTATGTGCAGACCGAGGTTGGTGAAATCAATACGGAGAATGACTTCGAGCAGTCTTCCACCTACTGGGGAGCCAATCTGTACTGTCAGTTTCAGAATAACGGCATCTGCGGTATGCCCCAGTCCATCGCCATGAATTCAGGGTACGGTTTCTACCCGACGGCCCATCCGGGAGCATGGATCAAGCTTTATCCGGCAGGGAATGACCATTATCTGGTGCAGTTCGGGGCTTACAGTGTGGACCCGACGATTTCCGGCGTGCGGAATGGCTGGAAGATGAACCTGCATGGGGCGACGGGTACCTTCCTGCCGTTCCAGCTTGGCTGGCACCAGGGCGGAAATGACGATTACAGCGGCCCGATGCAGACGAACGTGAAGATTGGCGGATATTGGGACACATCCGAGGTCAAGAATGTCTATGGCCAGATGGGGACGTACAACATTCCGGCATCAGCGGCGCAGGATGCACCAGTCTCCAAGGTGCGGGGGCGGTTTGGTGGATGGTTCCAGTTTGATCGCATGCTGCAGCGTGACGGGGCTGACCCGCACCGTGGCACGGCCTTTTTTGCCTCCTTCACATGGGGTGACCCTCGTACGGCCATTGCTCCTTATTTCGTGACGGCCGGTATTACCCGCAAGGGCACCTTTGCCAGCCGCCCCGATGATACGATCAGCCTTGGCATGAAGGCCCTCTGGGCCAATCCGAAGGTCACGCACTGGATCGAGCATCTCCAGCATACGGGCCGGGGGGCCGGGCTGTATGCTCCCCATTCGGAAGAAGCCATTGAACTCAATTACGGGTATCGCCCCACCCGCTGGCTGCTGCTGCGGCCGGGGCTTCAGTATCTCTGGAGTCCGGGAGCCGTGAAGCGGTACAAGGATGCCATGCTGATTGATCTGGAATCCTCGATTTCTTTCTGAGGGATGAGGGACGGTGGATGAGGGGCCATGCATCTGCGTGGCCCCTTTTTTCATGTCCGGTTTTTTGCTCCGGAAGGCTGCTTTGCTGTTGTCCCGTTTTTCAGAAGATGGATATACTTACGGAAGCGGAACAATAGGCAGGATGGGTCATGCGGCACTGGCGGTATTTTGTGATGATGATGGGGTTGTGTGGCGGAGCTGATCTGGGGCTGGAAGGCGCGCAGGCGGCTCCCAGCGAGCAGGGAGGGCCGGTTCAGGCCACGCTGGCCAGCTCTGCCGCTTCCGGCATGGCGGCTTCCTCTCCGGCTCCGGTAGCGGCTTCCAGTGCCGTGCAGCCTGCTACGGTCCCATCAGCTGGGAAGAGCTGGTTCTCCGACATTGATGTCGGCCTTCAGATAGAAGGTGGAGCGATGGCCAATACGGGTCATCCTGAGAATGGCATGAATTTCGGCCAGCTTCTGCAATCTCACAGTGATACGGCGATGCTCAATCAGGTGGCCCTGACGGTCACCAAGCCCGTGGACCCGATTGGTGGTGGCTATGGTCTGGGGGCCAATATCCAGATGCTCTATGGCTCCGATGCCAGAGCCTACATCATCACGGGGATTTCAGACCGCTGGCTGGACCATCATCGTTACCAGCTGACCCCCATTCAGGCCAATATTGCCCTGCACATGCCGTGGCTGACGAAAGACGGGCTGGACATGCAGCTGGGCATCCTGTCCTCCCCCATGGGGGTGGAAGTGCTGAACCCGGCAGGGCGTGCCTTCTACACCATGTCCTATACGGCGCAGTATTCCAATCCGTTCGAGCATGTCGGATTCTACGGGCAATGGCACCTGAATTCACATTACGCCGTCCTGTTCGGAATGGATGCGGGGAACCAGAAATCTTTTGGGCGTGGGAACAATAATGGTGAGCCGGCGGGTTATGTGGGGTTCAATGCCAGCCAGCTGGCTGGGGGTGCCCTGTCCGTGACCTATCTGCTGCGTGTCGGGCCGGAAGACCCCCGCCGTCTTCTGGGCAGCCACCGGGCGCATGAGGCGCAGCGTTTCTGGAATGACATCAATGCCACATGGCAGATCAATCCAGAATGGAGCCTGACGGCTGAGGCTACGCAGGTGCATGATGAAGGGCTGGATGCCAATACGTGGAGTGGCGTTGTCTGGGGAGCCTATGCAGCAACCCCGACCCTGACCTTCAATGCCCGTGCGGAAGTGTATCGGGACAGCACGGGCCAGTTTGTCGTGCAGTATCCGGAGGATACGGGCTATGGCCGGTCACTGTTGGGCCTGTCCGCCCGTACCTACACGGCCCCGGCAACGACTTATGGAGACCTGTCCTTCAACGCCGTATGGCGGCCGAATATCGGCCATCACGTCAAGCTGCTTCAGATACGCCCGGAAATCCGGTTTGATCGCTCTTTAAACAATACCCGTCCCTTTGCTGATTTCCGGCACCAGAATCGCATCCTGATCGGTGGAGACGTGACGCTCGGTTTCTGAGGAACGGAATGGGGCACGGTCTGTTCCGTGCCCTATCATGGGGTTTCAGCCACGTCCCCGATAGCCGGGAACATCCTGTGCGGGAATCCAGACATCAGCCGGGGCGGGGCCTGTCTGCCAGAAGACATCAATCGGCATGCCGCCACGGGGGTACCAGTAGGCCCCGATGCGCAGCCATTCCGGGTCCAGCAGTTCGACAAGGCGTGTGGCGATGGTCACGGAGCAGTCCTCATGGAAAGCCCCGTGATTGCGGAAGCTGGTGAGATAGAGCTTGAGGGACTTGCTCTCCACGATCCAGTCCCGTGGGATGTAGTCGATGACGATATGGGCAAAATCCGGCTGTCCCGTCACCGGGCAGAGAGACGTGAATTCCGGTGCCGTGAAGCGGACGACATAACGCCGCCCCTTGTGGGGAGCCGGGACACGTTCCAGTTCGGCGACTTCAGGCGACTCCGGCTGGATGGTCTGCCGGCCAAGCTGGCTGAGTTTTTCCGTGCCGGGGGTGGTGGGGCCTTTGGGGTGATGGTCAGGCATGGGCGGCTCCTCTGTCGCTTGAATGAAAAGATGATGGCATGAAATCTGATGCTGTGCGGCTTAATACACGGTTCGGATTTGCAAAAAAATCAGTTTCGGTGCAGTAAGGGCACCATTCTGTCCCAATCTGTCACTTCCTGAAAGATCGTTCATGGACATCCGTAACATTGCCATTATTGCCCATGTCGATCATGGGAAAACGACACTCGTCGATCAGCTGCTCCAGCAGTCCGGTACCTTCCGTGAGAATCAGGCCGTCACCGAGCGTGCGATGGACAGCAATGATCTCGAGCGTGAGCGCGGGATCACCATTCTTGCCAAATGTACCTCCGTCGTGTGGAAGAATACCCGCATCAACATCATCGACACGCCAGGCCACGCCGACTTTGGTGGCGAGGTGGAGCGCATCCTGAGCATGGTGGATGGTGCCGTGATTCTGGTGGATGCCGCCGAGGGTGCCCTGCCGCAGACGAAGTTCGTGCTGGGCAAGGCTCTGGCCCGTGGCCTGCGCCCGATGGTCGTCGTCAACAAGGTTGATCGTGGTGATGCCCGCCCGGACGAAGTGCATGATGAGGTGTTCGACCTTTTCGCCGCCCTTGGTGCCAATGACGAGCAGCTGGACTTCCCGATGCTTTATGCTTCCGGCCGTCAGGGCTGGGCGGATACGGAGCTGGAAGGCCCCCGTGAGAACCTGCATCCGCTGTTCGACCTCGTCCTGAAGCACGTGCCAAGCCCGGGGCTGGACAAGGACAAGCCGTTCGCCATGGTGTCCACCATTCTGGAGAGCGACAACTTCCTTGGCCGTATCCTGACGGGCCGTATCGAGCAGGGCCGTGCCAAGGTGAACATGCCGATCCGTGCGCTGCGTGCTGATGGCAGTGTGGTCGAAACAGGCCGCATCACCAAGCTGCTGTCCTTCCGTGGTCTGGACCGTGTGCCTGTCGAGGAAGCCGAAGCGGGCGACATCGTCGCCATTGCCGGTCTGTCCGAAGCCACCATTCCTGATACGCTGGCCGACCCGTCCATCGATGCGCCGCTGCCGTCCACACCGATTGACCCGCCGACCCTCTCCATGACCTTCCGTATCAATGATGGTCCGCTGGGTGGCCGTGAAGGCAAGAAGGTGACGTCCCGTCAGATTCGTGATCGTCTCTTCAAGGAGACGGAAGGCAACGTGGCCATCAAGGTGACGGACAGCCCGGAAAGCGAGGCTTTCGAGGTGGCTGGCCGTGGTGAGCTTCAGTTGGGCGTTCTGATCGAGAACATGCGCCGTGAAGGCTTTGAGCTGACCATCGGCCGTCCCCGTGTGCTGTTCCGTGAGAATCCGGAGACGGGTGAGCAGGAAGAGCCTTTCGAGGAAGTCGTCATCGATGTGGATGAGCCTTATTCCGGCGTGGTCGTGGAGAAAATGTCCCTGCGCAAGGGCGTGATGCAGGATATGCGTCAGTCCGGCGGTGATAAGGTCCGTCTGACATTCATGATTCCATCCCGTGGCCTGATCGGCTATCATGGCGAGTTCCTGACTGACACCCGTGGGTCCGGTCTGATGAACCGTCTCTTCCATTCCTACCAGCCTCATGCTGGTGCGATTGAAGGCCGCCGTAATGGCTCCCTGATCTCTGCCGAGGATGGTGCAACCACGCCGTATGCGCTCTTCTCCCTTCAGGATCGTGGGACGCTTTTTGTGGATGCAGGTGAGAAGATCTACACTGGCATGATCCTTGGCGAGCATTCCCGTGAGAATGATCTGGAAGTGAACGCCGTGCGTGAGAAGAAGCTCACGAATATGCGTGCTTCCGGTAAGGATGACGCCGTCGTGCTGGTTCCGCCCCGCAAGATGAGCCTCGAACAGGCCATTGCCTACATTGAGGATGATGAGCTGGTGGAAGTCACACCGTCTGCCATCCGTCTTCGCAAGCGTTATCTGGACCCGCATGAACGTAAGCGCGCTGCCCGTGGTGCCAAGGGCTGAGGTTCAGGCATCCGTTTTCGGGTTATAGAAAAGGCCGGGGCATCTGCTCCGGCCTTTTTGTATTCGGACTGTATTGTAGCTGTTTCCTTGTGGCATGATGGTGTCATCTTATGGAATGAGGAAGGAATGACGTCATGACCAGAAGCCTATACGCCACCATGAAAGCACTGCCCGGCCATCGGGAGAAAGTTGCCAGTCTGCTGACAGCCCTTGCCGGGAATGTACGGGCCGAGCCGGGCTGTGTGCGGTTTGTTGTTTACACGCTGGAGGATGAGCCGGACCTGTTCCATGTTGAGGAAAGCTACCGGGATGAGGCTGCTTTCAGGGCGCATATGGGGACCGAGCATGGCCGTGTGTTCAACAAGGCGATCGAGACCCTTGTTGAAGGGGGAGCCTCAAAGGTCGTCTTTCTGAAGGAAATTGCCTGAACAGGACGTGCCATCAGGCGGATGAAAGAAAAGCAGGTGACCCGGTCCGGGCACCTGCTTTTTTTAGTGAAGGATGGTCAGGGCCGTATCAGGGTGTGCCCGGCTGGCCCCGGCTTGTGGAATGTTCAAAGCGCAGGGCCTTGTCAGGATGGGCGACATGATGCGCTGCATGGGCGGCCACGGCTCCTTCGGAGAAGCCCTGAAGGATCAGTTTCATCTTGCCGGGATATTGGGCCACGTCACCAATGGCGAAGATGCCCTCCAGGCTGGTCTGCATGGTGGCCGGATTCACGGCAATGGTGCTGCGCTGAGTCTCCAGTCCCCACGAGGCAACCGGGCCAAGATCGGTGGAAAGACCATAGAAGGGTAGAAGCACGTCAGCTTCCAGAGAGCGGATCGTGTCATCCATGGCGATGAGGTCCACATGGGTCAGCTGGCCATTGTCGCCCCGCAGGCCATGCAGCTGGTAGGGAACGACTTTTTCGATGGCTCCAGCGGTGATTTTCGCATCAATCTGGGCCAGTGTTTCCGGTGCTCCACGGAAGCGGTCCCGCCGGTGGACAAGATAGACCTTCTCGGCAATGTCGGAGAGGGAGAGTGCCCAGTCCAGGGCAGAATCTCCACCGCCTGCCACGACGATGCGTCTGCCGGTGAATTCGGCCCGCTTTTTCACATAATACTGCACGGTACCGCTGCGTTCGTAGGCGTCCAGCCCTTCCAGAGGAGGGCGGTTCGGCCCGAAAGCACCGGCACCGGCGGCGATGATGATGGCTTTGGCATGGATGGTATCGCCACGCTCGTTCTTCAGGGTGAAGGCTCCGGCTTCACCTTCCAGATGGCTGACCCGGCTGCCAAGCAGGCGGGGCACATGGAAGGGGGCGATCTGCTCCTCAAGGGCGGTGATCAGGTCTCCACCCGCGATGGAGGGATGGGCCGGAATGTCATAGATCGGCTTCTCCGGGTACAGGGTGGCACATTGCCCGCCCACACTGTCGAGAACATCCGTCAGGATGCAGTCCAAGCGTAACATCCGGCATTCAAAAGCGGCAAAAAGCGCCGTTGGGCCTGCGCCAATGATGGCGACATCTGTCGTGTGGGTAGAGGCTTCGTGTATCATGCGCATATTCATAAGCATTTTTCGCCTTGCAGAGTAGAGGTTTGTTCTTATGCCGCCCTTTCCTTCCGGGGGAGCCAGCTATACCAGTCTTGTGTCCGGGTGAGGCTTCGGCAATGCTGGCGGATGTTTCAAAGGTCGTGATACGGGGCAGCTCTTCTGATGAAAATGCATCTTTCATCGCCGCAGCAGACGGTTTTTCTGGCGTGGCATCTGGCAGGCATGTTGCGGTATGGGGATTGCGTGGCCCTTGAGGGAGAGATGGGGGCAGGCAAGAGCACCTTTGCCCGTGCACTCATCCGCAGTCTGGCCGGGGATGAAGCTCTGGAGGTTCCCAGCCCGACTTTTGCGCTGGTGCAGCCCTATAATACGAGGATAGGCCTGATATTCCATTACGACCTCTGGCGGCTGTCCAGTTCTGATGAACTTTATGAGCTGTCATGGGATGATGCCTGCGAGAGTGTCATGGTGGTGGAATGGCCCGATCGTGCGGGAGACCTTCTGCCAGCCAGTGCCCTCCACCTTCATTTCATGCAGGGTGTGAGAGAGCAGGAACGGATCGTGACCCTGCGTGGATGGCCGGAGGAACGGCTGGAAGCCCTGTCTGCTCTTCTGGAAGGAGGGCAGGGCCGATGACACGGTCCCGCCCGCTGAACATTGCCACCATTCCGGCATCCTGTCCGTTTCTGGATACGGTGGCACGGAACTGGCTGGCCCGTGCGGGCGGTGATGGGGGGCTGGACCGGCGTGGTGGTGACAGTGGAACGATTCTGGTTCCCGGCCGCCGTGTGGCCCGTGCCCTCATGGAGGCCTTTCTGAGGGTTCTGGATGGTCGTTCGGCCCTGCTCCCGGCCATTGTCGCTCTGGGGGATGTGGAGCAGCAGAGCCTGTTCCCCATGACGGTGGATGAGACCGTGCCGCCCGCCGTGGGGCCGGTCTTCCGTTTGGCCATTCTGGCCCGGCTGATTCTGGCGGCACCGTTCTTCACGGGCGTGTCGGGCCGGGATGGCGGAACGATTGACCGGGTCTGGCCGCTGGCGCAGGCTCTGGCGGAGCTGATGGATGACGCCGAGCGGAATGGCGTGGACCTGCATGAGGCCCTGCCGAAAGCTGTGGCGGATGATTTTGCCGGACACTGGCAGAAGACCCTTGAATTCCTCACGATCGTCACGGAGGCATGGCCTGCGATCCTTCGGGAGGAAGGGCGCAGCAACGTCATGGCCCGTCAGGTCGCCCTGATTGAGGCGCAGGCCCGCCTCTGGGCAGACATGCCACCGGATTATCCTCTCTGGGCCGTGGGGTTCGTGGATGGTTCTGCCGGTGTGGCAACGGCACTGGAGGCCGTGGCGGCCCTGCCGCAGGGCATGGTGGTCTTTCAGGGAATGGATGGCAGCATGGATGACGGGCTGTGGGAGCAGCTCCCGCCGACCCATCCACAGGCCCTGTTTCAGGAATTTCTGTCTCGGGCTGGGGCAGACCGGTCGGACATTGCCCGGTGGGGAGAGCCGCTGCGTCCGGAGCGGGAAAATCTCTTCCGGTACGTCATGCTGCCGGAGGCGGGCATTTCCCGCTGGGGGCAGCCGGTGGGCGATGTCCGCCCTCGGGGGATCAGCCTGCTGCCAGCAGCGGATTCGCAGCAGGAGGCGCAGGCCATTGCGCTGATCCTGCGGGATGTGGCCAGCCAGCCGGGGCGTTCCGGTGCGCTGGTGACGCCGGACCGTGGGCTGGCCGACCGTGTCCGGGCTGAGCTTCTGCGTTTCGGCATCCATGCGGATGACAGTGCGGGGGAACCGCTGGTCCGTACCCCCACGGCTGTTTTCCTGCGGCTGATCGCCCAGGCCGTGACGGCCCGGTTCAGCCCGGTTGCGCTGCTTTCCGTCCTCAAACATCCGCTGTCGGCTCTGGGCATGAGTCCCGGCCGTGCCCGTGCGAGTGCCCGCCTGCTGGAGAGGCGGCTTCTGCGTGGCCCTGCGCCCCAGCCGGGGCTGGAAGGGCTGCGCCGTGCCCTGGGGGTGTTGCAGGAAGCACAGAGGACGGATAACGGCTATCAGGCTGATGCTCCGGACAGTCCCGAAAGTCTCGAGACATTTCTGGATCAGGTGGAGGCTGCCTTCAGGCCCCTGCTGGTTCTGGAGGGTACGGCCCGTGTGCCGGACCTTCTGTCAGCCCTTCTGGAAACGGCCGAACGTCTTGCGGCGGTGAAGGATGAGGGGAATGAGGACGATCAGTCCCGTCCCGGTTCCCGCCTCTGGCTGGGGGAGGATGGTGGTGCCCTGTCCCGGCATTTCGTGGAGCTGATGAGCCATACGGGTGATCTTCCTCCCCAGCCTCCGGGTGCGCTGGAGGGGTTCCTGACGGGCAGCATGGCAGGCAAGACGCTGACGGGCCTGCGGGGCTATCAGGGCGGTGTGGAACTCGCCCATCCCCGTATTTCCATCTATGGCGTGTTGGAAGCCCGTCTGCTGGCGTTTGATACGGTCATTCTGGGCGGGCTGAATGAAGGCATCTGGCCTCCCATTGCGGAATCCGGTCCGTGGATGAGCCGCCCGATGCGCCAGCGTGTCGGCCTGCCATCGCCGGAGCGGCGCATCGGGGCACAGGCGCATGACTTCGTGTCCGCTGCCCTGTCTTCGGAGCAGGTCATCCTGTCCAATGCCCAGCGGCGTGAAGGGGCACCTTCTGTTCCGGCCCGGTGGCTGATGCGTCTCTCAGCATTTCTGGAAGGACGGCAGATCACACTTCCCGTTCACCCGGCACTGGCATGGCAGACCATGCTGGACATGCCCGCCGGGGAGGCAAAGCCTGTCGATCCTCCTGCACCATGTCCTCCTTTGCCTCTGCGGCCCCGGCGGCTGAGCATCACCCAGCTGGACACGCTCAAGCTGGACCCATACGCCATCTATGCCCGCCATGTGCTGGGGCTGAAGGCTCTGGCCCCGCTGGAAGAAGGGGCGGAACACGCCGATTACGGGAAAATCGTTCATACGGCTCTGGAACGCATGATCCGGCAGCATCCCGGTACATGGCCGGATTATGCTGCAAAGACCTTGCACAGCCATTTTGATGATGCGCTTGATGAGGCTCTGGTAAATCCGGCTCTTGCCAGCTGGTGGCGGCCCCGGCTCCATCGCATTGCTGACTGGGTGCTGGCACAGGAACACTGGCGGCATGTGGGACGGCTGAATTGCACGTCCCATACTGAAGTCTCTCTGACATACACGCTGCGGAATCTTCCGGGGGGTGATTTCCGGATCACGGGGCGGGCCGACCGGATTGATCTGTGGACCGTACCGGGGCAGGAGCCAACAGGACGCATTCTTGATTACAAGACGGGAACACCTCCCAGCAGCAGGGATGTGGTTGAAGGCTGGTCATCCCAGCTGGTGCTGGAGGCCGCCCTGCTGGTCGAGGGAGCCTTTGAGGGGCTGCCTGCCGCAGCGACGGAGGCACTGACATACTGGAAGCTGAGCGGTGGTGAGACGGCGGGCGAAGAGACGGTCATTCCGTCTGCCAGAGCTTCAGTGACGCTGGGTGAACTGATTGACCCGGCTCTCGGGCAGTTGCGGACGCTGCTGGAGGATTATGATGATCCGGATCGGCCTTACCGGTCCCAGCCCTGGGCAGGGCGGGAGGCCCGCTACAGTGATTATACCCAGCTTGCCCGTGTGGCAGAGTGGCGTCTGTCAGGAGGTGATGAGGAATGACCCAGCGCACAGGACAGAGAAAGGCCGATCATCAGAAGGCTCTTGATGCTGCCAATGAGGCGCAGAAAAGGGCCTCGAATCCCATGGCGTCCGTTTTCGTGTCGGCCTCGGCCGGGTCGGGGAAGACGAAGCTGCTGATTGACCGGCTGTTACGCCTCATGCTGCCGCTGGAGCAGATCGGTGAGGATGGGCAGCCTGTCCTTCTGGGGGGATCAGAACCGTCCCGCATTCTGTGCCTGACCTATACGAAAGCCGCCGCCGCCGAGATGGCGCACCGTCTGCAAAGCCATCTTGGTCACTGGGTGTCCCTTTCGGATGAAAAACTGGGGGAGGCTCTGGCCGCACTGGACGTGCCCAACACGGCTGCCACACGGGAGCGTGCCCGTGGGCTGTTCCTGAAAGTGCTGGATGCGCCGGGCGGTTTGCAGATCGAGACCATCCATGCCTTCTGCCAGTCCCTCCTGCGGCGTTTCCCGCTGGAGGCGGCCCTGGACCCGCATTTTGTCCTGATGGAAGAAGCGGACAGCCAGATGGCTCTCCGCCGTGCGCTGGAGGACAGCCTGGCCCGGAATCAGGACCCTGTGCAGGTGCTGGCCACGCTGACGGGTTTCGACAGGCTGATGGGGCTTCTGGAGCAGTTCAATGCCCAGTCCGGTCTGCTTCAGCCTCTGTTACATTTGTGGGAGCGATGGCCGGAGCGGCTGAAACAGGCCTATCAAGGGCTTCTTGATGCGGGAAGTGAATCTTCGGAAGAGCTGATGGTGGAAGCCTGCCGGCTGGAGGATGAAGCGGCATGGCGGGCGGACATTCAGGCGGCGTTACCCCAGCTGGCGGATTTCAAACGGGAGCAGTTCGGGACCTTTCTGGCATGGCTGGAGCAGACACCTGCCGGACGGGACAGGCTGTTCCTGACATCCCTCCTGTTCACGCAGAAGGGCGAGATCAGGAACATGAGCCGTCATCTGGGGGCGAAGGCCCGCAATGCCGCTCCCGGGCTGGAACAGCGTCTTCTGGATGAAGCCAGACGCCAGCAGGAGATGCAGGAGCGTATCCGCACCCAGCGTCTTCTGGAGATCAATACGGCTTTTCTGGCCCTCGCTCTTCCTGTCATGGGGCGTTTTGCCGATGAGAAACGAAGCCGTGGTACGGTTGACTATAACGATCTGATCGCCCGGACGAGGGATGTCCTGCGGGAACCGGGCGCAGCATGGGTTCTGTACAAGCTGGATGGCGGCATAGATCATCTTCTGCTGGATGAGGTGCAGGATAATTCCGGCCTGCAATGGGAGATTGCCGGTGCCCTGACAACGGATTTCTTCTCTGGTGCCGGTGGGCGGGAGGAAATGCCCCGGCCCCGGACCGTTTTTGCGGTGGGGGATTTCAAGCAGTCCATCTACAGCTTCCAGGGGGCGGAACCGGAGCAGTTTCATAAATGGCGGCAGGAATTTGCCCGTCGTGTGCAGAGTGCCGGCCTGTTCTGGGAGGAGCCGGGACTTCATGTGTCGTTCCGGTCTCTGGAGCCGGTGCTGACATTCGTCGATGCCGTCTTTGAGGATGATGCGGATGCTGGAGGCAATGAGGCACTGGATGGCCTGAGGGAACAGGGGGACAGCAACCGGCTTGAGCATCAATCGGCCCGTTCCGGCGGCGGTGGACGCGTGGAGCTGTGGCCGCTGGTTCCTGCTGACAGGGTGGCTGCTGCGGGTGTGGAAGGCGGGCCTGCCGGACAGGTGCTGGACCCGTGGCGGGCACCGGAAAAGAATGAAGACCAGCGTAGTGCCCAGCAGCGTCTGGCGGATGCGCTGGCTTCATATCTCAGGGGACAGATCGGTCATCCGCTCCAGCCGGGCACGGCACCGCTGAAGGCGGGCGAAGTGATGATTCTGGTGCCCAAACGTTCTGCCTTCCTGCGGGCGTTGATCCGCGCCCTGAAGGCACGGGATGTGCCGGTGGCCAGCTTCATCAGCAGTGGCCTGGTGGAACAGCCAGCCGTGCAGGACCTGATGACATTATGTGATGCCCTGCTGCTGCCGCAGGATGATCTCAGCCTTGCCAGTGTGCTGACATCCCCTCTTGGTGACCTGACGGATGAGTCTCTCATGGCCCTGGCCACGGCGGACGGGCAGAGGCGGGAGCTGGGGCGGGACGGAACACCTCTCTGGAGTGTCCTGGCCCGCAGGCATGAGGAACGGACTGAATGGCGGGCGGCGTGGCAGCGGCTGCAGGCCCTTTACAGGCGGGTGGATTACGACACGCCGTATGACATTCTCATGCAGGCTCTGGGTGTGCAGGGGGGGCGTGCCCGTCTTCTGGCCCGTCTTGGCGCAGAGGCTGCCGAGCCGGTGGATGAACTTCTGACGGCAGCCCTGACATATGAAACCCAGCATCCGCCTTCCCTTCAGGGGTTCCTGCACTGGCTGCGGTCCAGCATGGTGGACAGCCGACGTGAAGTGGAGGCCGAGATTGATGCCGTACGCATCATGACGGTTCATCGGTCCAAGGGGTTGCAGGCCCGTCTGGTCATCCTGCCGGACACGACCAGCACGACTGGCCGACCTGATCCTCTTCTCTGGACGGAACTGGAAGCCGACATGCCGCCGGAGGGGAACCTTGCGGGTGATGCCCTACATGGGCCGCTCTGGATACCACAGGTCAGGATGGGCACGGAGCGGACACGGGAGCTGCTGTCACAGCAGAAGGTCCGTCAGAGAGAGGAAAAAAACCGTCTTTTCTATGTGGCCCTGACCCGTGCCAGTGATGCGCTGCTCATCTGTGGCTGGGAACCCAGAAATGCCGGGAGAGATTCCAGCTGGTATGACTACTGCCGTGCCGGGATGGAACGGCTTGACGTTGCGGAAGCCCTGCCTTTTGAAGGCGACTGGGGGGATGAGAAGCTCGTGCTGGAGATGCCTGTCACGGCATCATGGACGGGCGATGGAGCTTCCGGGTCCTCTTTCGTCAGGCCCGCACTGCCGGACTGGATGGGACAGGCACCGGACTGGCAGGTGCAGCCTGCGCCTCATGAAGATGCTCTGGCCCGCCCGCTGGCACCGAGTCGGCCGGAGGCGATGGCGTATGGTCCCCTGCCTGCGGCCCGGTCTCCGCTGGAGATCATGCGGGAAGGGCTGGTCATTCCCCAGCCTGCCCGCCGCCGTCAGGACGCCATGGAACGGGGAACACTGGTACATAGGCTGCTCCAGTTCCTGCCGGACCTGCCTGCGGGGGAACGGCAGGGGAAGGCCGAGGCATGGCTGCGGCATACCATGCCGGGGCTGGCTGAGGCGGATGTGGTCAGTCTGGCGGGGCATGTCGTGTCCGTCGTGGGGATGGACGTTCTTGCCCCTCTTTTCGGTCCGGGGAGTCGGGCGGAGCAGGGTATTTCCGGCACGCTGGGCCATCCGGGGGACGGGACGGGACGGGTTGTCCTGGGGCAGGTGGACCGTTTCTGCTTTGATGGGCAGACGGTCTGGCTCTGTGACTACAAGACGGGCCGGTCTCCCTCCCGGCCGGATCGTGTTCCGGCGGCCTATCTGGGGCAGATGGCCAGTTACCGGCGTGTCATGCAGGGGCTGTATCCCGGTCATCCCGTACGCTGCTTTCTTGTCTGGGTGGATGGCCCGGCCGTGACGGAACTGCCTGCGGCCCTGCTGGATGAGCAGAAGATGGTGCCCGGCTGAGACTGCCTGCTAACGGCCTGTTACCGTTCGTTTGTTATAGAGGAAACAGGTTACTCAGGACGATAATACCTGTTTCTCATTTCGACGGGTCGTCTGCAAAGGTTAACAGGACTGGATGAGTACGCAATGTTGGATGCCTTTTTGTGAGGGTCTGCACTGCTTGTCGGCTGGTGGCTACTGTTCGTGATGTATGGCAGAGACATCAGGGTGAGAGATCATATTTGTTGAGGGGAAGGACCATATCATGAGCGAGCATACAGTAGCGGTGACAGACCAGAGCTTCGAGGCGGATGTGCTGAAGGCGGATGGTTTCGTTCTGGTGGATTTCTGGGCGGAATGGTGTGGCCCCTGCCGCATGATCGCCCCGGCACTGGATGAGATCGGCAGGGATTACAAGGGGCGTGTCACGGTGGCCAAGGTGGATATTGATTCCAACCCTGAGACACCGACGACATTTGGCGTACGCAGCATCCCGACCATGATCCTGTTCAGGGATGGCAAGCCGGTTGCCCAGCAGATGGGTGCCCTGCCGAAGAGCCAGCTCAAGGCATGGCTGGACTCCCACATCGGCTGATTCCGCTCCGTCAGGCGTGATGATGGCCTGCTGGTGAGGGGATGACCCCTGCTGGCAGGCCATTTCTGTGAGGGGCGCATGGGGGAGATGGTCAGCGTCTGATGGACGGTGTAAGATGGCCGCCATGTCAAAAAAGCCCGATTTTCCTGCACCAGTCCTGATCACCACATCTGCCGGGGTTGCAGCACTCTGTGAGAAGCTGCGCCACGAACCGTTCGTGACGGTTGATACGGAATTCGTGCGGGAAAAGACCTACTGGCCCCGCCTGTGCCTCGTCCAGCTTGGTGGTGTTGAAGATGTTGCCCTGATTGATTCCTGCGTGCCGGGGATTGACCTGTCTCCTCTGGCAGCCCTGCTGGCTGAGCCGGATTGCGTGAAGGTCTTTCATGCGGCCCGGCAGGACCTCGAGATTTTCCTTCACCTGTTCGACCAGCTACCCGTCAATGTGTTTGATACACAGGTTGCTGCCATGGTGGCCGGTTTTGGTGAGCAGGTGGGGTATGACAGTCTTGTTTCCGCTCTGACGGGACAGACCATCGACAAGTCGCACCGTTTCAGTGACTGGGCTGCCCGTCCTCTCTCGAAGGCGCAGATTGCCTATGCGAGTGCGGATGTGACCCATCTGCGGGTCATCTATGAGACACTGACCCGTCAGCTGGAAGAGCAGGGGCGTCTTTCCTGGGTAAAGGGCGAATTGGCGGCTCTGGGCGAAGTCAGCTTGTTCCGGCCTGATCCCAGAGGGCTGTGGGTGAAGCTGAAGCCCCGGACAAATAACCGCAGGGTGCTGGCCATCCTGAGGGAAGTGGCCGCATGGCGGGAGGAGGCGGCCCAGCAGGAAGACATGCCCCGTCAGCGCATCATCCGGGATGAGAGCTTGCTGGAAGTGGCCGTGGCTCGCCCGCATGATGAGGGAGTACTGGCCCGGATTCGTGGCGTCACGGCGGATTTTGCCAGAAGTGCGCTGGGGCGTGATCTGCTGGCTGCCGTGCAGCGGGGCGAGGCATGCCCTGAAAGCGAGCGGCCCGAACCGCCAGCAAAGCGCAGGATGGAGCGTCCCCGTGCGCCTTCCGGCGTGCTGGCCCTGCTCAAGGTGCTGCTGACAGCCCGAAGTGAGGAAGGACGTGTTGCCGCACGGCTGATTGCCTCATCGGACGAGCTGGAGCGTCTGGCACAGGGCGAGACGGACCTGCCTGTCCTGAAAGGCTGGCGTGCCGAGCTGTTCGGGTATGAGGCCCAGGCCCTGCTCAGAGGGGAGAAAGTTCTGTTTGTCAGCAGGGGGCAGTTGCAGGTAGTGGACAGAGGGTGATGCCTTTCCATCTGATGGCCGTGCAGGCCGGGTGAGCTGCGTATCGGATGAGGAAAGCGGGCTGGTTTTGGGTTGACCCGGTTTCTGCTAGACATGGTGCAGGATCGCCATGATGACGTGCCGTGGAAATGAGTGGAGAAAACGTGGATGGCTATGGAATGGACAGACGAGCTGATCGCACGGCTTAAGGAGCTTTGGGAACAGGGTCTCTCGACGGCAGAGATTGGCCGTCAGCTTTCTATTACGAAAAATGCGGTTGTCGGTAAGGCTCATCGTCTGGGGCTGCCGCCGCGCCCGTCGCCCATCCGTAATAAGGCCGCTGCGGAGGGTACTAGGAAGCAGCCTCGTGTCGATAGGTCTGATAAGCTACTGGTTATGGTTAGGGAGAGTGTAGAGACAGAGGAAAACGCCGAGGTAGGTTGGAGGGCTGTTTCTCAGGTCACAGAGGAAAAAATAGCTTCTTCTATAACGACGTTCGGCGAGGAGAAGAAGGCGGTTAGGGTGAAAGGGGTCAAGGAAACTAAGAAAGTAAAAGTTGAGGCTCCTTTAAAGGGGACAAAAGATAGAAAAAATACTGGAAGAGTTGAAGGAAGTGAGGCTGATAAGGCGTCTATCCGTCCGGGGGAACAAGTTTCACGGAGAAAGAGGGCTTCGCTTCATTGCGTGAGTGATGTAATGGATCGTTCGTCTCGCCAAGGACCAGTGTGTCAATGGCCAATAGGCGATCCTAGTGCACCCGATTTTCATTTTTGTGGTGTAACGCCGCTCCCAGGAAAACCGTATTGCGCAGAGCACGCCGCCATCGCCTATGTAAAGGTTCGAGATCGTCGGCATTGAATTTAGTCATTTTAGGGGGGATTGTAAGGCAAGACTGTCGCCTTCGAGTAAAGTGACAGCCTTGCCTTCGTATTTATAAAGTTAGTTTTTAGTTGTTTCGTGGGAGTATTCTTTCGTTCCGGGGAGGGCGGAGGAGGTCATTTCTAGTTTTCCGGTTATTTGTCCTCCTTCCTCTACCTGAAGGCGACGACATTCGGCATCACCAATCAAGCGTCCACTTGCTCGAATAGTAAGTGTGTTACGGACGGTCAGTTTTCCCTCCATAACACCGGCAATTTCGGCAGTGCCTGCCTCTGCGACGCCACGGAACACACCTTCAGGAGCAATTAATATTTCTTTGATGGTTAAGTGTTCTACTTCAACTGTTCCTTCGATGATTAGACGTTCTATACTTTCGATAATGCCGCGTATAGCAATCCCATTATGGACGATGAGAGTACGATTGTTGTCAGTATAGTTGCTATTCTCACGATTATTCAGACGGCTGGAAGAAGCACGCTGACGGGGAGCAGAACCGGGCATGGGGGAGGGAGGGGTAGGTAGAGACATGATTTCCTTTAGTCAGGCGGTTAGGGTGGTGCTGGATGGTGGCTCTGTTTCACCAGACGATGGTACCCTCCTGCGCCAGCAGAAGGTCTGAGCCTTAAAATAGAGCCAAGACGTGACCTTGGCTAGGCGGGCTGTTCAGTAAGGGTGCTTTTCCATGGGCTGTCAATGCCGTCAGGCATGAGGGAAGGGTGTAAGGGCCGGGGCGGGCACTGTAAAGATGGATTGATCTGCCCGCCGTGAACGTTATGGTGGCAGATGAATTTCCTGAAAGATGAATGGAACCTGTCTTATCATGCCTTCTACTACTCCAGAGTATGATCTTCTTTTTGTCGGTAATGCCATCGTGGATGTCCTGGCCACGGTCAGCACCGAGCTGCTGGCCGAGCTGGGGGCTGCACCGGGGAGCATGACCCTGATCGACGCCCCGAAGATGGCGCAGATCGAGCAGCGCATCCGTGTCGAGCAGGTTGCGGGGGGTGGTTCGGCTGCCAACAGTGCGGTCGTGGCGGCCCGCATGGGCACGAAGACGGCCTATCTGGGCAAGGTTGCTGCCGACAGGGCCGGTGAGGATTTCACGGCGGACATGAAGAAACAGGGGATCGCTTTCCCGTCCTCTCCCCTGGTGGGAGATGGCAGCATTCCCACGGCCCGCTGCATTGTCCTGATCACGCCGGATGGCCAGCGGACCATGTTCACCTATCTGGGGGCCTGTGTGGAATTCACGCCGCAGGATGTGGTGGCGGACGTGGTGGCTGGTTCTGCCATCACCTATCTGGAAGGTTACCTGTTTGACCGCCCGCAGGCGCAGGAAGCCTTCTACACGGCTGCAAGGCTGGCGCATGAGGCCGGGCGGCAGGTCTCCCTGACCCTTTCGGACAGCTTCTGCATCCAGCGTCATCAGGCGGCTTTCCGGTCTTTCGTGGCGGAATCCGTGGATATTCTTTTTGCCAATGAAGGCGAGATTCTGGCTCTGTATGGGACTGAAAACCTTGATGAAGCCCTGAAGGCTCTTTTCGCTGATGTGGCCCTTGGTGTGGTGACCCGTGGGGAGAAGGGGGCGATCGTGCAGGCTGGTGAGACCCGTCATGAAGTGCCGACAGAACCGGTGAAGGTTGTGGACACGACCGGTGCCGGGGATGCGTTCGCAGCCGGGTTCCTTGCCGGATACAGCCGGAAGCGGTCCCTGGTGGAGTGTGCCACGCTGGGGAACAGGGCGGCCGGTCATGTCATTGCCCGCCTCGGTGGCCGCCCGGATGAAGGCTTTGCCCTGAAGGCATGATGCTGGTTTCATGATGAAGGAAAGGCCAGTTCCGTGATGGATGGAACTGGCCTTTTTTCATGGCTCCGCTTCAGAGGGCATCCCATGTGGTGGTCTGTATACCGCTGGCTGCCAGAAGGTCTTTCGTTGCGGGGCTGGTCAGTGTGGCCAGCTCCTGCTCCGGCTGGTAGCCGGGCATGAGGTCAGCCATCTGCGCATTCTGTCCCTTGGCAGGATGGAAGTAGATTTCACTGACGCCGGGCGGAAGCTGTGGAATGAGCTGATGGATGCGCTCTGGCGTCATGTGGCCGGACCAGCGCAGACCGAAGCAGGAATCATTGGTCTTCATGCCTGCCCTGTGAATCTGGTGACGCAGGACACGGGTCCACTGTTCCAGGGCCTGATCGCCAAGGGTGGGGGCTTCTCCCAGCGGGCCTGCGGGTTCCATCGGGGTGCGGACGGCTTTCAGCCCGTATGTCCGGCCAATATGAATCATCATGTGCCCGATGGTCGGATGCAGGTGCATGTGCTTGTGGGCGTTGGCATGGTTCAGCCGCAGCCCCGTGCGGGCAAACTGCTGGAATTGGGCATGGATTTCTTTTTTCAGGGCCGAGCGTGTTGCCGGAGAAAAGAAATACTGGAAGCCGAGCTGAAGCTGGTTCCGTCCGAACCAGCCCTGCTGGTCCGTGATGATGGGCAGATGGAGCAGTGAATCGCCCTCAATGACAACCAGATGAAGCCCCAGACGCAGGCTGGGCATTCTCTGTGCCCGTTTCAGGGCGTCTTCAAAGGCGGGGGCGGCCACCATGAGGCTGGCCGTGCTGAGAAGGCCCTTGCGGTGTGCTTCTTCAATGGCTTCATTGACTTCCACACTCATGCCGAAATCGTCAGCGGAGAAAATGACACGGCGGGGGGAGGAAATAGTCATGGTCTGACTCATGGGAGAAAGGGAAAGGACATCATGGCACGTCATGTGCAGCGGACAGGGGCCATGATGCCTTAATCAGACCGTCATGGGAATGTCAGGGCAGGTCATGAAAAAAGGCGACCCTTGATGGATCGCCTTCTGTCTGTCCGACTGTTTCAGCCTGTCTTCAGGAAGAATGACGCTGACGGAGGAACTGGAAGAACTCCACGCCTTCACGCAGGCGGCGTTTGAGCATCTGCGGGTCCGTGACCATTTCCTTGACGATGGCGAAAATCTTGGAGGGGCGGAAGTAGAACTCCTTGTAGAAGGTCTCAACGCTCTTGAAGATTTCCGTGTGGGACAGGTGTGGATAATGCAGCGGAGCGATCTGCACGCCGTTCTCGTCGATCAGCTCGGCCTCATCTTCGTTCAGCCAGCCATTCTCGGAAGCCTGCTTGTGCAGGAACGTGCCCGGATAGGGCGCTGCAAGGGAAACCTGCATGGTGTGCGGGTTGATTTCCTTGGCGTATTCGATGGTTTCACGGATGGTTTCTTTTGTCTCACCCGGCAGGCCGACAATGAAGGTCCCGTGAATCTTGATGCCCAGCTTGTGGCAGTTCTTGGTGAACTCACGGGCTGTCTCGATGCGCATGCCCTTCTTGATGTTGTGCAGGATCTGCTGGTTGCCGCTCTCATACCCGACGAGCAGAAGACGCAGGCCATTGTCACGAAGGATTTTCAGCGTGTCGTAAGGCACATTGGCCTTGGCGTTGCAGGACCATGTCACACCCAGCTTGCCCAGCTCACGGGCAATGGCCTCGGCACGGGGCAGGTCATCGGTGAAGGTGTCATCGTCGAAGAAGAATTCCTTCACCTGAGGGAAGTACTTCATGGCGAGCTTGATCTCGGCTGCCACATGCTCCGGGCTGCGCGTGCGGTAACGGTGCCCACCCACGGTCTGCGGCCACAGGCAGAAGGTGCAGCGGGACTTGCAGCCACGGCCCGTATAGATGGAGATGTAAGGGTGCTTCAGATAGCCGATGAAGTAATCTTCAATCTTCAGGTCCCGCTTGTAGACTTCCGTCACGAAGGGGAGGCTGTCCATGTCTTCGATCATGGCGCGGTCTTTGTTGGTGATGATCTCACCATTTTCATTGCGCCATGTGATGCCATCCACCTCGGCAAGGGGTTTGCCTTCGGCAATTTCCTTGATGGTGAAGTCGAACTCGTTGCGGGCCACGAAGTCGATCGGGCTGCCCTGGGCCAGGCTCTCATCCGGCTGGACGGCCACCTTGGCCCCGACCATTCCGATCTTCAGCTTCGGGTTGGTTTCCTTCAGCATCTTGGCCACACGGACATCAGACGGGAAGGAGGGGGTGGAGGTGTGCATGATCACCAGATCACGATTCTTCACATCCTCAAGGATAGGCCCCATGCCCATCTTGGCCGGGGGGGCGTCAATCAGGCGTGAACCGGGCACCATTGCTGCAGGCTGGGCCAGCCACGTGGGATACCAGAAAGAACGGATTTCCCGTTTTGCCTGATAGCGTGAGCCAGCACCACCATCGAAGCCATCAAAAGATGGGGGCTGCAGAAACAGTGTTCTCAACATGAACGGACACTCCTGATAATGTCGGGCCTGTCAACGCCGGTATCGCTGACAGGGGAAGAAGGGCACAAGGCTGGTTGGGTTTTCTTATAGGGACTTCGGAAGTTTTTTGCCACGGGAGATATGCAGCGACTGCCCCCGCCAGGTGACTCGTGTGCCACGGGCACTGCCAAGCATGACGGAGAGAGATAGCCAGTCCCGAAAGATAAGAAATGGGAAAAGACCGGGCATGGGGCAGTTTGTCAGCCGCCCGATGTGACGGGTCATAGCGTTGCGGCATAGCAGCCCTGCTCCCAGCATGACCCAGGGAAAAAGGCGTGCTGGTGCAAAAAGGACACAGAGGCTGCCCCAGAACAGTGGCAGCTGAAGGGCGGAAAGCCCATAACCGACTGGCTCCACACTGCGGACGGTGCGCCCCCAGCGCAGTTCGTGGTGGAAGAGATCCTTCAGGCTGGTTTCAGCCACGGTGGTCTGGCAGATTGTGGGAGCAAGGGTGATTTTGCCGCCATTCTGGCGGATGAGCCGCCCTAAGAGGGCGTCATCGGCCACATGCTGGACGAGAGTTTCTAGTCCGCCGATGTCTGTCAGATGCTTCCGTCGCAAGGCCATCGTGGCCCCCAGGCAGTCTTCTCGCCCCATGAGGCGGGATATCATGACTCCGGGAAGGAAATTGGCATTGATGCTGTAGGCACCCAGCTTACGGATGAGGGTGTTACTTGCCGGAAGACCGGCATAAAGGGTCGTGACAAGCTGCACGCCGTCCTGATGGAGCGCATGGACGATGCTGCTGATGTAATCCGTGCTGACATGGATGTCAGAGTCCGAAATGATCAGGATGTTATGCCGACAGGACGGATACATGTTGATGAGGTTGCCAACTTTGCGGTTGGGGCCGTGGTGGGTCGGGTTGATGACGACAGTCACATCCCGTTCCGGGTAGCGTTGCTTGAGACGCTGGAGCACGGTCAGGGCTGGGTCAGCCTCATCCTGTAATCCGAAGACGATCTGGCAGGTGGCGGGATAATCCTGTCGGAAGAAACTTTCCAGAGCCTCTTCGAGCAGCGGTTCGTCCCCATGAAGGGGCTTCATAAGGGTTACACCTGGCAGGATGTCATGCCGGGCTTGGGGCTGAGATGAAAGCGCAGGGGCACCGGGAACCCGGACAGTACGGCGGAAGCGGTCCAGCAGGATGGTGCCGATGGCTTCTTGTATATATCCGGCCAGTGAGAATACGCCGCTCACGGCAGACGCAAGCGTAAGCAGTGAAGGCATCAGCTTGGGTACTCATCGGGATGGTAAGGGGTGACGGAGGGTGGCTCCCCTTTCCGGCCCGCAGGGAACCCCCGGCCCTGCCGGTCCGTCATGGCGAATCTGGCAGGAGCGGGCATTGCGGAAAGGGGAAGAGCCATGCGGACGTTATTCGCGCAGGAAGTCGTCTGCTTTTTTCGTCAGCGTATGGGCCAGACCGGTGGCACCACTCTGGCTGAAGATGGCCTTGAAGTCGGACCGCTGTGCGGCCACCTGGCTGATATGGCCATCCAGCAGGATGTCCACGATGCGCCAGCCATCCGGTCCCTTGACCATCACATAATCGATTGACGTGGCGGAATCGGCAGGGTCACCCTTGTTGCCGATGGTCGTGTGGACGATGGTCCGGCCATCCTGCACGCTGCTCTGCGCAACGGTGAAGGTGGCATCCGTGCCCGGCCTGAAGGTGGAGGCATAGCGGGCCACGGTGAAACGCCTGAAGGCCGTGACAAGCGTGCTGCGCTCTTCAGCCGAAAGCTGGTCATAATGCAGGCCGACGGAACGCTTCAGGATGGCATCCATGTCAAAGGCCCGGGTGACCATCGGAGCGATCAGGGCACTGCGCTGGCTGATGCTGGTGCTGGTATCTGAATGTTCGGACTGCTCCAGTGCCTTGTACAGTCCCGCAATCGGGGCCTGTGGCGTGGAGGTAGCCGCAGACGACGGAGCCACCTGCGCACGGCCTGCTGCCTGTGCGGGGTGGTGGCCGGTAGTGGCAAGGGCACCTGCCAGCAGGGCCATCATACCAATGGAAGACATAAGACAACGTTTCATAAGCATGCTCTTTCCTCCTATGCGCCTGTTTATGCAAGAGGCCATGAGGCTTTTTTGCAAGAGAGACCCCGGCATGACGCCGAACAACTGTGATGAATATGTTACAGTCGAGAAGGCACCATAACGCATTATCATTGAATGAACGAGTCTGGTGGGAGTATAGTCGAAGGCCAGTAGTGCGAGGGTTCTGCACAGGGGGGTGCAGTATCCCGCTTCACTTGCATTTGTGTGCTGCTTCTGCGAAGGAACCGGACAGGTTTCGTGGCAGGTCCCGGCCGTGATGGGGGAGTCCATAGGCCGGGCACGGGTGTTCTGATACCGTGTGCAGCCCCGATGGAGAATTATCAGAGGATTATAATGGCCGTACCATTGATGCAGGCTGTCCGAGTTGGACGGTACGTTCTCAAGCAGCACCTTACCGGGCGTAAACGTTATCCGCTGGTACTGATGCTTGAGCCGCTGTTCCGCTGCAATCTGGCTTGCGCAGGTTGTGGCAAGATTGATTACCCAGCGAAGATCCTCAACCAGCGCATGAGCTATCAGGAATGCATGGATGCCGATACCGAGGCCGGGGCACCCGTGATCGCCGTTGCCGGGGGTGAGCCGCTGCTTCACAAGGAGATGCCGCAGATCATCGAGGGCCTGGTGGCCCGCAAGAAGTATGTGTATCTCTGCACCAACGCCCTGCTGCTGGAAAAGAAGATTGACGACTACAAGCCGTCCCCCTTCTTCTCATGGGACGTGCATCTGGATGGTGACCAGCAGATGCATGATTCGTCCGTCTGTCAGGAAGGCGTGTATGAGCGGGCCGTCAAGGCCATCAAGCTCGCCAAGTCCAAGGGGTTCCGTGTCTCCATCAACTGCACGCTTTTTGATGGCGTGAAGCCCGAGCGTGTTGCTGCTTTCTTTGATGAAGTCATGAAGCTGGGCGTTGATGGCGTGATGACGGCACCGGGCTATGCCTATGAGCGTGCTCCGGACCAGGAACACTTCCTGAACCGTCAGAAGACGAAGACGCTGTTCCGTGACATTTTCCGTCTTGGCAAAGGCCATAAATGGCGGTTCACGCAGTCTCCCCTGTTCCTGAACTTCCTGGCCGGGAACGAGACCTATCACTGCACGCCGTGGGGCAAGCCGCTGCGTACCGTGTTCGGCTGGCAGCGTCCCTGCTATCTGCTGGGTGAAGGCTATGCCAAGACCTTCAAGGAGCTGATGGACGACACGGCCTGGGACCAGTACGGCACAGGTGCTTATGAGAAGTGCGCCGACTGCATGGTTCATTCCGGCTATGAGTCCACGGCCGTGATGGATGCTGTCCGGCGTCCTCTTCATTTCATCAAGGTTGCCCTTCAGGGGCCTGAGACGGAAAAGCCGATGGCTCCGGAGATTTCTCTGGCCAACCAGCGTCCGGCTTCCTACGGCTATGATGACGAGGTGGCCCGTCAGCTGGAGCGCATTGAAGGCGAAGAAGCCAAGGGTGGCAACAAGCCGGCCCGTGGTCCGCGCGTGCGCATCAATGGCCGTGCGGAGAGTCCGGCGGCCTCTGCCGCCAAGTAACAGGGCGGTTTCTGCCATCTGTCCTGATCTGGTCCCTTCTTGTGATGCGGGGCAGATCAGGGCAGGATGGGCCTCATGATGATCTCTGTTCTGACAATCATTCTGCTCATTTTCCTGAATGGCATCTTCGCCACGGGAGAACTGGCTCTCATTTCCGCCAAACGTGCCCGGCTGGCCAATCTGGCACAGAAGAAGGTTGCCGGGGCGGAGCGTGCGCTGAAGCTCGCCGAAAATCCCCAGAATTTTCTGCCGACCGTACAGATCGGCATGACACTTGTGTCCATTCTGGAAGGTGCCTTCGGGGGCAGCCAGATTGAAGAGACTGTCCGGCATTTCATAGAGCACTGGTCCGTTCTCCAGCCTTTTGCTGGTGAGCTGTCCATCATCGTCGTCGTGGCTCTGATCACCTTTGCCATGCTGGTTTTTGGTGAGCTTGTTCCCAAGCAGATCGCCTTGCGGCGGCCGGAAACCATTGCCATCAAGCTGTCTTCGGCCCTGCTGATGCTGGCCTGGTGTACGAGGCCGGTCGTCTGGCTGCTCAGCCGGACGTCAGACCTTGTCCTGCGCCTGATCGGCATTGGTTCCCTGCCCCGTGCAACCGTGACGGAGGAGGAGCTGAAGGCGGTCCTCCAGGAAGGAATGCAGGCTGGCATTCTGGAGACGGAAGAGCGGGCGATCATTGAACGTCTCCTGCGTCTGGCGGACCGGCCTGTCCGGGCCATCATGACACCCCGGAATGAACTGTTCTGGATTGACCGCAATGCGGATGAGGAAACGCTGGCGAGAAAGCTGCGTCAGTCTTCCTATGGGCGCATTGTCGTCTGTGATGGGGACGTGGATCATCCTGTCGGTGTCATGCTGGCCAAGGATGTCATGGACCGGCTTCTGCTGGGGCTTCCCCTGTCCGTTGATGCTGTGCTGCGGACCCCGCCTGCCATTCCGGACAGTCTGACCGCTCAGGGGATGATCGAGCGGCTCAAGGGCATTTCCCTAGGTATTGTTTTCGTTTTTGACGAATATGGTTCGTTCGAGGGGGTTGTGACGCCGTCTGACGTGTTCGAGGCCATCATCGGGGATGAGGCTCTGGACGTGTCGACCCAGCGGGGCAAAGAAGCCGACGGGAAGGAAGAATACATCCTTGATGGCACCATGCCTGTTGATGAGGTTTGTGCCCGTCTGGAAATTGCCGTCCCGCCGGAGGATGGTCGTTATCATACGCTGGGTGGTGCCCTGATGGCTCTTCTGCGTCGTGTGCCTGCCAAGGGGGACAAGGTCGTTTTTTCCGGCTGGCTGTTTGAAGTGCTGGAGATGGAACGCCGCCGTGTCCTGCGGGTGCGTGTCAGCCGATGGGCACTGGCCAAGAACTGACCATCTGGCCTTCTTTTCGGGCAAGGCGGACTGTTAAATCTGAATAAAGAGACAGTAGATTTTGTGTAAACGGATAGTGGAATTTATGAGGTCTCAATAGTCCATTTGGTGCCTTCATAAGAAAATTCCCAATAACCTTCTCCTGAAGGGGAATATCCGTCAAAAAAACGTGACGTGAGTCTTGGCCTTTTCTAGTGAGGCCGATATAAACCAGGACGCCACCTTCCCTGGATCGTGTCGTGGTGGAACGGTGAGGTGGAGGAGGCTCTGTGAGAAGGAGTTGCGCATGATAACGCTTTCACCTGATTATCGCCCTTCCAAAGATGAAGAATTCATGAATGAGCAGCAGCTCGCCTATTTCCGTCAGAAACTGCTGCTATGGCGGATGGATCTTCTCAAGGAGGCCGGGGAAACGCTGGCCAGTCTTTCTGAAGGTGGTATCCATGAAGCTGATCTGGCCGACCGTGCCACGGTGGAAACGGACCGAGCCTTTGAACTCAGGACCCGTGACCGTGCCCGCAAGCTGATCATCAAGATCGACATGGCTCTGGCTCGGATTGAGGACGGGTCATACGGTTACTGTGAGGAAACAGGCGAGCCGATCGGCCTTCAGCGGCTGGAGGCCCGCCCCATTGCCACCCTGTCACTTGAGGCGCAGGAGCGGCATGAGCGGCATGAAAAGATTTATCGGGACGACTGATTAGGGGTTGCATGGCGGGGATGAACAGGCTAGTTAACCCGCCATAGGACAGCAACGCTGCTGTAGCTCAGTGGTAGAGCACTCCCTTGGTAAGGGAGAGGTCGCGAGTTCAATCCTCGCCAGCAGCACCATCCTTTCCCGGCTTCCAGTCATTTCTCTGTTGAGGCGGCAGGCTGTTCCGGATATTTCCTGAAAAATAGATCATGTTCCGGTGCTGGGGATGTAGTACCTCTGGCCTCTGTTCCGTTATTTTTTTCATTTCATGACGAGGCATGTTCATTATGGCTGATGTGGTGGTCCTTTATGGAATCAAGACCTGCTCTACAGTAAAGAAAGCCCTGAAGTGGCTGGAAGACCAGGGTATTACGGTCCATTACCATGATGTGCGCAAAGATGGTCTGACGGCTGCTCTGCTGGAGATATGGAGTGGGGTCGTGGGCTGGGAGAAGCTTCTCAACCGGTCCAGCCTGACATTCCGTCGCCTGGATGACGCTGAAAAGCAGGACATGACAGAGGCGAAGGCTCTGGCCTTGATGCTGGAGCATCCAACCCTGGTGCGTCGCCCTGTTCTTGAGGCAGGAAAGACGGTGATTGTTGGATTCCAGCTAAAGAAGTATGAGGGTTTGCTTATTTAGGGAGAGTCTAATGGGGACGTAGTGAGAGGTGACGGCTCTTTGTGTTTTTTGTGAACGTTAACGTGAAGAAAAAGGAAGTATGTTTTTCGGTATATGGTTAGACACTTACAAATAAAATGTCATATTTTTATTAGGGCAGAGATTGCTGGAATGCTGAATATATAATTCTATAAGATAGAAATTGTTTTGTATTGAACGATGGGCCTGTATATTTTTTGAAGCTTTTGAGAGAGCTCCTTGGTTGAAGGCAGACCCTCTCGTTTTTCGTTTAATGGGACTGGAAAGGGCTAGTTACCGAGGTAGGAAGTCTGCTGCAGAATGAAGCGGGAAGAATTCTTCCAAAATTGGAACTAAATTCCGCAGGTGTTGAACAGAGCTCGGTGATAGTAACAAGAGGGTACGTCGCAAATCAACGGGGTGTAGATAAGGATGTCCAAGTAGCCATGTAAATAATCCCTTGATACTTAATCCATTAGGCTCATCGACTGGAGGAAGAGGGGTAAATAAGAAGGGAAATGGCATATTCGCGGGCACTATTTCTAAAGGGGTATGATTGTAACCAGTTTCTTGAGGAAGGTATATGATCTTTTCTTGAGAATCGAAACTAATTCGAAGGCTACTTATTCCGAAGGGGCAAGGGACGTCGCCGAGTGTAAAAGGTGACATATCTTGTAAGCAGAGGGAGAGAATAGATGGTACCTTTTTTTGCCACAAACCGATAAGTGGCTCTTGATGGCTCGGCGGGTCGTCTTTCAAAAGGCGCCCCTCAGCAGAACGAAGTAAAACTACATATTCTGGTTCGTATTCGGCTGAAAAATGTTCGTTCAATAATAGCGTATTACGGAATGAAGGGGGAATCCGTTCATAATGGAATGTATCATGCTGGACATGGTTAGCGAGAGCTTGATCAATATTCCATTGATCAGCAGAGCATTGTGATTGTGCATAATGGTTCTTAGCTAGATGAAGTAAGCGTGCGAGGCCCGTTTTTAAAGCGCTTTCTCGTATTTGGTTGGCTAGTGGGCGCATGGTTTCAAGCTGACGGTGAGGTACAGGGGCTAGCTCTTCATTCCTATCATAATAGGCATGCATAAAAGGGGGAAGTTCACCATCGTGGGCTTGGGCACAAATGTAATGCTGAATGCATCCGCCTTCCCATAATATTGGAGTTGATACGTATTCGTAGAGTGAACCGTCGAGTCGAATGATTTGATCTATCGGTTGGTCTAGTGTGAACGCATTGTTAAGGGTTAGCGGTTCCGGGATAGCGTCAAGACGAGTGAGAAGGCGGACAAACTGATGATCGGCATACGTAGGAGGGGCATGCCAAAGGTGATTGGGTATTATGTGACCGGGTGGCGTAGCAAGATGCCCCGCGGTCCCGTGAATTCGCCAATGTATTGCTATAGCGGTCGTATCGGTTGTAGCGTTACGGACTAAGTCACTCAGATTATGGTCGGGTTTGAGGTATTCATCTGCATCTAAGATTAGAATCCAATTTTCTATTGATGGCTTTTGGTTGTCTACGATGTCGGTGGTCGGAGTGATTTTTTGTGTAACCTGATGTAGCTGATCTATAGCGCACCGGGTCAGTTCTAATCGGCGCGCCTCTGCAGAAAGTTCGTTTGGAAGTTCTACTGGACACCATGAGACAGGCCAGTTTGGACTGAGGCTTTGAGCGATCTGTCTGCCTCCGTCGCAGACTCCAGCATCAATGATGGTGATATGTTCCATACCCAGAGAAAGATGCCATGCTAGCCATCCCATGAGGTGACGGTCGGCCTGATTGACGAGAACAGCACAGGTAAAACGTGGGCATTTAGCGGACATATATGTAGACCATATTGTTCTGAATGGTTGGGTTGGAGCTGACACGCATGTCAAGCTGGATGGGGCGGGCACCGGCGGCCAGAATGTGGCTGGCAACAGGGTTGACGAGGTCTTTTGTCAGACTCTGGAGGGATTTCGTCTCGGCCTCCGGCGTCTCCTGCATGGGAGCCATGCCCTGAACGATGAACAGGATGTTGCGCTTGCGGCTCAGTGCCAGTTTCGTGGCTTTTTCCACCTGCGGGCCGTAGTCGTCCTCCGGTGTGCCACCGGCAATCTGAAGGAAGGCGGGCCTGCCGGGAGGCGTGGCGGGTAGAGCAGGAGCGGCCACCTTCGGCGGCCTGCCGGCCTGGGGGTCGAAGGTGCGCTGGTCAATGGGATTGCAGCCACAGAGGGACGCCGCCAGCACTGCCAGAGCGGCAGAGCGGACTCGCAAAACGGAGCGGTGGACAGAGAGAGCCATCATAAAACAATTAGTTACAGGAAGCGGGGCATGACGCAAGAGGGAAGCAGGCCTGCTTCAAAAACTTCATTTTCCCCCTGTTGCTCTGTCGCAGTGGTGCTATGGATAAAAGAGTCCTTTAGCTACCAATATGGAGGAAGCGACCAATGGCCGTTAAAATTGCAATCAACGGGTTCGGACGTATCGGGCGTCTGGTTCTTCGTGGCATCATCGAAAGCGGACGCACTGACGTCGAGCCGGTTCTGATCAACGATCTCGGTTCCGTGGAGGCCAACGCTCACCTTCTGAAATATGACACCGTCCATGGTCGCCTGCCGGCTGAGGTTGAGGTCGTCAATGGTGACCTGCTCATCAAGACCCATCAGGGCCGCACGATCGGTCCGATCAAGGTGACAGCCCACCGCAACCCGGAAGAGATTCCGCTTCAGGGCGTTGATGTGGCCATGGAGTGCACAGGCCTCTTCACGGCCCGTGACAAGGCTTCCGCCCTGCTGAAGGCTGGCGCCAAGCATGTGCTGGTCTCCGCTCCGGGCAAGGATGCTGACGCCACGATCGTGTACGGTGTGAACAACGATGCCCTGAAGCCGGGCATGCAGATTGTTTCCAACGCTTCCTGCACGACCAACTGCCTTTCCCCGGTTGCTTCCGTTCTGGACGAGACATTCGGCATCGAGCGTGGTTACATGGTGACCGTTCACTCCTACACGGGTGACCAGCGCACCATCGACACGCTGCACAAGGACCCCCGTCGTGCCCGTGCCGCTGCCGTCAACATTATCCCGACCTCCACGGGTGCTGCCCGTGCTGTTGGTCTGGTTCTGCCGCACCTCAAGGGCAAGCTGGACGGTACGGCCATCCGTGTGCCGACACCGAACGTCTCCCTCGTGTCCCTGGACTTCGTGCCGAAGCGCAAGCCGTCTTCCGTCGAGGAAGTCAACGAGGCCATCCGTGAAGCTTCCGAAGGCCGCCTGAAGGGCATCCTCGGCTACAACACGGAGCCGCTGGTGAGCCACGACTTCAATCACGTTCCGTTCTCCTCCACCTTCGATGCCACGCAGACAGCACTGGTTGACGGTGGTGAGCTGGTCCGTATCTGCGCATGGTACGACAATGAGTGGGGCTTCTCCAACCGCATGTCTGACACGGCTTCTCTGTTCGGGAAACTCTGATCATGGCTTTTCGCACGCTTGATAAGGCGGAGGTACGTGGCAAACGCGTACTTCTCCGCGTTGACCTGAATGTTCCCATGCATGAGGGTGCCATTACCGATACGACCCGTATCGAGCGTGTGCTGCCGACCATCCGTGAGCTGACTGAGAAGGGGGCCAAGGTCATCCTTCTCAGCCACTTCGACCGCCCCAAGGGCAAGGTCGTTCCTGAGATGTCGCTGGCACCGGTTGGCAAACGTCTGGGTGAGCTTCTGGGCCGCCCGGTTGCTTTCGCTGCGGACTGCGTAGGCCCCAAGGCCAAGGAAGCCGTGGATGCGCTGAAGGACGGCGGTGTTCTCCTGCTGGAAAACACCCGCTTCCACGCTGAGGAAGAGAAGAACGATCCCGAGTTCTCCAAGGCCTTGGCTGCCAACGGGGACATCTATGTGGATGATGCCTTTTCTGCCGCTCACCGTGCCCATGCCTCCACGGAAGGCGTGGCCCATCTGCTGCCCGCCTATGCTGGCCGCCTGATGGAAGCCGAGCTGAAGGCCCTTTCCGCTGCTCTGGAAAGCCCGAAGCGTCCTGTTGGTGCCGTGATCGGCGGGTCCAAGATTTCCACAAAGCTGGACCTGATCGGCAACGTGCTGGACAGGGTGGACGTTCTGTTCATCGGTGGAGCCATGGCCAATACCTTCCTCGCTGCTGAGGGCGTGAAGGTTGGCAAGTCCCTCCAGGAAGCCGACATGCACGAGACGGCTCGCAAGATTGCTGCTCATGCCAAAGAAAAGGGCTGCAAGCTGGTTCTCCCGGTTGATGCCGTCGTGGCTCGTGAGTTCAAGGCTGGTGCCGCTTCCGAGGTCGTGCCGGTGGACAAGGTGCCGGAAGACACCATGATCCTCGATGCTGGGCCGAAGACGGCCGAGCTGATCTCCAGGCATCTCGCTGATCTGAAGACACTGGTCTGGAATGGTCCGCTGGGTGCTTTCGAGATCGCTCCGTTCGACAAGGCGACTGTGGATGTGGCCCGTGCCGCTGCCAGGCTGACCGAAGAGGGCAAGCTGCTGACAGTGGCTGGCGGTGGTGACACCGTTTCCGCTCTGCGTCACGCTGGCGTGGCCGACCGTATGAGCTACGTCTCCACGGCTGGCGGTGCGTTCCTTGAATGGCTGGAAGGTAAGACCCTTCCGGGTGTTGAGGTGCTGCGCGCCAAGTAAGATCAGTCTGAACTGATTTTCATGGGAAAGGCGGCTACTCTACGGAGTGCCGCCTTTTTCTGTATCTGCTGGTCAGGTCAGTTCTGAAAAGTGCTAGGCATGAAAAAACGCAGCAGGAATTTTCCTGACTGCGTTTCCCTGATGATGAAGCTGTGGAAAAGACGGGCTGTTATTCCTCGTCTTCCGTGAAACCCTGCTCCCTGCGGCGTTCCTTGACGGCGGAAGCCATAGCCTTCTGCAATTTCTCCATGGCCCGGGCTTCAATCTGGCGGATACGCTCACGGGATACGCCATGATGATGAGACAGCTCTTCCAGCGTGGAAGGGTCTTCTTTCAAGCGGCGTTCCGTCAGGATGTGACGCTCACGTTCATTGAGAGTCTGCATGGCCTCGGCGAGCAGGGCCTTGCGGCCACTCATGTCTTCGCTCTCGGCCAGCGTGTCTTCCTGATTTTCGTTCTGGTCCACCAGCCAGTCCTGCCATTCCTGCTCACCATCCACACGGAGCGGGGCGTTCAGGCTGTGATCCGGTGCCGTGAGGCGGCGGTTCATGGAGATGACGTCCTGTTCCGGCACGCCGAGCGTTTTGGCGATGTGGTCGATCTGTTCCGGCTGGAGGTCGCCTTCCTCGTACGCCTGCATCTGGCCCTTGAGGCGGCGGAGATTGAAGAAGAGTTTCTTCTGGGCAGCCGTCGTGCCCATCTTCACCAGAGACCAGCTATGGAGGATGTACTCCTGAATGGCCGCACGGATCCACCACATGGCATAGGTGGCCAGACGGAAGCCACGCTCCGGGTCAAAGCGGCGGACAGCCTGCATCATGCCGATATTGCCTTCACTGATCAGCTCGCTGACGGGAAGGCCGTAGCCCCGGTAGCTCATGGCGATCTTGGCAACGAGACGAAGATGGGATGTCACCAGCTCGTGGGCGGCACTGCTGTCATGCTTGTCCCGCCAGCGGCGGGCGAGAGCAAGTTCCTGCTCGGAGGTAAGAAGGGGGAACCGGCGGATTTCCTGAAGATACCGGGACAGGTTGGTCTCCGGGCCGATGGCGGGAAGAGTTGAGGGAGACTTCATGCGACTTCGACTCCTTGCACCCAGCTGGTGAAGAGGCGGGTAAACCAGACCAGCCCATCCACCACAGGAACGATGAGACCAGCCCGTGCAGTTTATAGCCGGTCTGCTGTTGTCTCCACCGCAAATAAGACAATGGAGGCATGTTCCCGTTCATTATAGGACGCTTTTTGTCCTATAAGTCTCTAATTGATTCTTTCGGGAAGTCAAACTTAATAAAAAGTTAGATGGACTGCTCTCCCGAGAGGGCGTTCATGAGCGTCTGGAAGTCTTCCGGGAGGGGGGCCTCGAAGCGGAGGAATTCCTCCGTTCTGGGGTGGATGAAACCCAGCGTGGCGGCATGGAGAGCCTGCCTGGGGAAGTCGAGGGCCTGGTGGCGCACATCTACAGGCAGCTTGCGGGCAGCAGCCGGAACACGACGCAGATAGACCGGGTCGCCCAGTAGGGGGTGCCCATTATGGGAGAGATGGACACGGATCTGATGGGTCCGCCCGGTTGCCAGCCGGCATTCCACAAGGGATACGCCAGCATGGAAGGTCTCTTTCGTGGTGAACCGTGTCAGGGCGTGTTTGCCGCCCTGGGAAACAACAGCCATGCGCTTGCGGTCCTTTCTGTCACGACCAATGGCCCCTTCAAATTCACCTGAAGGAGGCAGAAGCCCCCATGCCAGAGCGAGATAGGCCCGCTCCATCGTGCGGTTGGCAAAGGCCTCGGAAAGGGCCTCATGGGCAAGGGGAGTCTTGGCCACGACCATCACGCCGGATGTGTCCTTGTCCAGCCGGTGGACGATGCCGGGGCGTTTCTCTCCGCCGATGCCTTCAAAGTCCGGCCCGCAATGGCCCAGCAGGGCGTTGACGAGTGTGCCCGTCTCATTGCCGGGGGCAGGATGGACGACCAGTCCGGCTGGCTTGTCCAGCACGATGAGGTCCCTGTCTTCAAAGAGAATGTCCAGCGGGATGCTTTCGGCCTGTGGGCGGGCAGGTTCCGGTGGGGGCAGACGCAGTTCCAGCCGCATTCCTTCACGCAGGGCGAAGGCAGGGTCTCGCCGGGGTGTGCCGTTGCAGGTAAGGTGGCCCGTCTCAATCAGGGCTTTGACACGGGAGCGGGACAGGGTACCGATGGCATCGGCCAGCATACGGTCGGCCCGCTGCCCTGTCTGCTCGTGCGTGATGGTGAAAGAGAAGAGTGCGGGTGCATCCGCCGGGAGAGAATCGGAAATGAGTGAGTCGGACATGTCCCCCAATCTAGTCGAGCCTGGGCAAAACAGCGAGTCGAACCCCCCCCGTACGCCCAAGGCTCTGGTGGCGGCGGTCATCATCATGGGGGTGATGATCATTCTGGGGACGGTCCTGCTGGTAGGAATCATCATTCACCGGATGATGAACCATTCTGCGGCGTCTTCAGCTCCGGTGCCTTCTCCGGCGATACAGGCAGCCGCGGGAGCATCATCACTGGCCGGACCGGCCCTGTTGAAGCTGCCCCGGCATGAGGATGAGCAGGTCATGGCCGTGACGGCCCGACCGGACGGAATGCTGGCCGTGACGCTCAGGGATGACCAGGGCAATGCCCGAATTCTGCTCTGGCAGCCGGAGCAGGCCCGCCTGGTGGCAGAGCTGACACTGGCTGGCCCTGCCGGACATTAGGCAGAGCTGTCAGATTTTTTCTGGAAGATCAGCCGGACATTCCCGGAGGATGGCGGACATAAGGCCGGGAAAACGCTCTTCCAGAACATCCAGGCGGAGCGTGTTGCGGTGCTGCACGCCTTCCACCCGTGTCTGGAGGATTCCGGCTTCCCGCAGCACCTGAAAATGATGCGACATGCTGGATTTCGGCCGTCCCCGCAGGAGGGTCGTGCAGTTGGCCTCTCCCAGACTGTGCAGGTGGTAGATGATCCCCAGACGCACGGGGTCCGCTACGGCCCGCAACAGGGGCAGGAGGGTGATCTCTTCCGGGGCGGGGTGATGATACAGCGCAGCCATGAGGGTGTGTATCCGGAGTTGGGGGGCATTTTGTCAAGGTTTCATTGTTCCATGTTGATGGAACAATAAGAACATGTTAGCCCTTGATGAAGAGGGGTGGTGCCGTTCGGCATCATCGGCCCCTGTCATCATCATGGCCATGTTTTTGAGGAGAAAACCATGCCAACACTCTTTGACCCCATTTCTTTCGGGTCCATCAAGGCCGCCAGCCGCATCGTCATGGCTCCGCTCACACGGGCACGGGCGGGCAAGGATGCCGTCCCAACGCCGCTCATGGCGGAATATTACGGCCAGCGGGCCAGTGCCGGGCTGATCATTTCCGAGGCTGTGGGCATTTCCCGTCAGGGGCTGGGCTGGGCCTATGCCACGGGCATCTGGAATGATGAGCAGGTGAAGGGCTGGAAGGCCGTTACCGATGTCGTGCATGAAAAAGGCGGCAAAATTGTCTGCCAGCTCTGGCATATGGGGCGGATGGTGCATTCTTCCGTTACGGGAGAGCAGCCGGTGGCACCGTCTCCCTCAACGGCACCGGGGCACATTCATACCTATGAGGGCAAGGCCTCCTATGAGGAAGCCCGTGCGCTGCGTCTGGATGAAATTCCGGGGGTTGTGGAGAGCTATGTCAAGGCGGCCCGCAATGCGATGAAGGCCGGTTTTGATGGCGTGCAGATTCATTCCGCCAATGGCTATCTGCTGGATGAATTCCTGCGGGATGGCACCAATCACCGGGCGGATGCGTATGGCGGATCCGTTGAGAACCGTCTGCGTCTGCTGCGTGAGGTGACGGAAGCTGTCATCGGGGAAGTGGGAGCCGAGCATGTCGGTGTCCGTTTCTCTCCCAATGGGGAAGTGCAGGGCACGGTGGACAGCAACCCGGAGGCTGTTTTCATCCCGGCGGCAAAGATGCTGAATGACCTCGGTGTGGCATGGCTGGAGCTGCGTGAGGCCAGCCCTGCCAGCACCTATGGCGTGGCGACTGAACAGCCCAAACTGTCCCCGGAAATCCGCAAGGTCTTTACCCGTCCGCTGGTGCTGAATCAGGAATATACACGGGACGAGGCCCTGAAGGCCGTAGCGGAAGGCAGGGCCGATGCCATCAGCTTTGGGCGTCTGTATATTTCCAATCCTGACCTTGTACGCCGCCTGAAGGATGATCTGCCGTTTCAGGAAGATGATATGGAAACACGCTATGGCCCGATTGGAGCAAAAGGCTATACGGATTATCCGTTTGCCAGATAAAAACAGGCGATAATGCCCGATGGCGGGGTGGTGACTGGTGTTCCCGGTCCCACCCCGTTTTCATGAGAGGGTCAGTCCAGCGGGCGGGTCAGTTCGTACAGGGCCACGGCGGAGGCATTGGAGACGTTCAGGCTTTCCATCGGGCCGGACATGTAGATGGAGGCGATTTCATCGCAGGTTTCCCGTGTCAGGCGGCGCAGACCCGCTCCTTCGGCTCCCAGAACCAGAGCGACCCGGCGTTCCCCAAGCTGGTTGCGGTTCAGTCTTGTGCCGCCTGCATCCAGCCCCACGACCCAGAACCCGGCCTTCTGAAGCCCCTGCAACGCACGGGAAATATTGGTTTCCCGGATAATGGGCACGACATCCAGCCCGCCGGAAGCGGCCTTGGCCATGGTGCCGGTTTCATCGGGGGTGTGACGGTCCTGCACCAGAAGGGCGGCGGCCCCGAAAGCGGCGGCAGAGCGCAGGATGGCCCCGATATTGCGGGGGTCCGTTACCTGATCCAGCACCAGAATGGGGCCGGGGCGGTCGATGACATCCACAAGGGCAGGATTATCCAGCGGTTCGACATTCAGGCAGACGCCCTGATGCACGGCATCTTTCCCGCAGAGGGCATCCAGCTCTTCCCGGCTGACAATGCGGGGTTGGTGTGCCGTATCGGGCAGGGAGTCTGCCGCCTCTTTCGTGGCCAGAAGGCTGTAGATGACCCGTGCCGGATTCAGGAGGGCGGCCTCCACGGCGTGCTGACCATATATCCAGTACCCCTTGCCGGTGGCGGGGGCTCCGTGTTTGGTCGTACTGCGACGGGAGCGGTTGCGGGAGAGATTCTGTGTCTCGGGCAGGGCCACACGGCGGGAGGATGTTTTTCTAGCCATAATCCTTTGTATAATCTTTCCTGATCGCATTGACATAGTAGGAAATGCATATTATCACACGCTCATCCTGAGTTCGGAGGGGTGCCCGAGTGGCTAAAGGGGGCGGACTGTAAATCCGCTGGCGTACGCCTACGTTGGTTCGAATCCAACCCCCTCCACCATGCATGCTTGAAGACCATAGAGTTCCCTTATGCCAAGGAGCAGTCCTCGTTTTATCGGGCTCTTGAGATTGGTTTAGTAGAGATATTGTGCCGACTGCTTGATGTTCGGGCGAGGTGGCTGGCTCTTTCCGGCGTCTTGTGTGTCGTTTGCTTTTTTGTGTAGATTATAAGAAGTGCCAGGGGATTCCTCGTCACTTCGCGTATCATTAGAGTAAGAGTTGCTTTTCTTGTTTTAACGGCGGAAGCTTGCCGAATCTAACTTTCGCATTTTTGTTTTGGCAGAGTTTATAGAGACGCCTTTTCGAAAATCTGTTGGGTGTAAGCCCTATATTCGATACGATGGATGGAGCGGTCTGATCATTTGTGAATCGAAGCCAAGGGATGGTTCCGGATGAAAAAGTTCGGGCCATCCTGCCGGGAAATGGCATCTGGGAGTGAATGGGGAATATGGCCGTGAAACGTCTGGTGTTGTGTGCCGTCATGGCATTGGCTCTGTCCGGGGTGGCGCGGGCTGAGGAAGCGACCTATCTGAGAAATGACAATGGGTCCTTCGCGATAGACCCGCATCAGGCTTATGAGTTTCTGCACAAGGCCTATTCCAGCAGGCGGATTGCCGACAATGCCTATGACGTGCTGATGAACAGGAGACGTGGCAACTGCTATGATGCCGTCATCCATCTTTTCAGGTATTTTGATGACGGGGCAGGCAATGTCGTGAAATACTGCTACAGGCCGGATCTTGCGGATGATCATGCCGTAACTGAGGAGCCACAGGGGCTTCGCTCTCCCTGAAGCGGGCCAATTTTGCCATAAAGCTTCGCTAGGGAACAGGCCGTCTGCCTGAGACCATGCTGGGTGGAGAATGGTTGCGTATCATGCTCCGTCCTTACAATGTAATGCGGGAACCTTGTTCATGAGACATCTTCTTTTTGTTGTCGCTGCGGTCGTTGCGTGGGGTGGTGTGGCCAGTGCCGATGAGCTGAGCCATATGCCGGAGACGAAGGGTACTCTCTCCCAGGCGTTGCATAGTGCAAAGATGGAAGCCCACCGGGGGCCGGAGCATCAGGAAGTCCGGACGGATGACATGAACCTGCGTCGTCTGGGCCTGTCAGATGAGACGGTCAGAAATGGCCTCTGGGCTGTTGCACATCGTCCCAAATCTCCCTGTGCCCAGTATATCCGGCAGCTGACAGCCGATGCGAAGGGAACCTCTGCAGCTCTTCTCCAGGGGGATCAGAGGCTTGTCACATATGTCGAGAATTCTGGCATCTGCGACCCGGTAAGGCGGTAGAAGTGAGGTCTCTGCAATGCAGTCGTGCAGTGATGGAGGGGAGACCCACTTGATCAGACCTGCCTGATGGTCCAGTGGTGTGCTGCGGTGGCTGCCCGGAGGGTGCGGCCACCCACTGGATCATGAACGGAAGGGAACATCGTGTCTGACAAGAAAGAACCGGCTGCAAATCCCGTGAAAGCAGTGCAGGACGTCATCAGGGACATGCCAGCGGATGAGCGTCACAAGGCGCACGAGCGTCATCACGAGCTTCTTGATGAAGTGTCCAGTGATGAATCCGAGAATGTGGCTGACTGAGTGTGGCCTGTCTGTCCAGTCCGGCCTCACGGGAGATTAAGGATATGATGATGCGGAAGAAGCAGCTGTGCATGGCGGGTCTGTGTCTGTTGATGGTGGGTGGCAGCCTGTGCGGGCCTGTCTCTTCAGCCTCGGCCCAGGCTCCTCTGGAAGTCGGGCAGGATGGCACGGTGACGACCAGCGGCGTGGCCGCCCTTGGCGTGTCTCCCAATGGCGGGCAGCGTCTGGGACAGATCGGCAAATGGCAGACGCTGGAGCTGGATCATACCCTGACAGCCCTTCTGGCTGATGGTGATGTCATGTTCTCCATATCTCCCCGCCGGGGTGGTGAGGTTTTCCTCATGTTTGTCATCAAGGGGCGGGAGATCGACACGTCAGACCTGTCGGTCCGTTTCTCCAGCGGGTATGAGGTGAAGAGCTTCCATTATACCGGGATCATCAACCGGGGCACGCAGTGGGGGTGCTATGTCTCCGAGGAGGAAGGCCGTGCCCTGTTCAATGCTCTTGCAGCGAGTGATTCCGTGAGCATGACATGGGCTGGCGGCACGGCACATGTCGATTATGACCGTGGTGAAGAGTTCGTCCATGAACTGACACAGACAGCCGAACGTGAAGGGATGCCTTTTCCGAAATGAGGTATCATTGCGGGGGAGAGGTGGTGCCTGCGCCTGCCTGTACCCCGCCATGAACATGCTGTTTCAGTGAAACGGCACCGGCCCGGACCTCACCGGGGGTGGTGATGTCACAGTTGGTCTCGATTCTGGTGCCGTTCAAGGTAATAATGTTTGGTATTATGGTACTTCTTCTTTCTTTTTGATTTGTTGGTTGTTGAAAAGTATCCCGATATAGACGTGGTTTTGTGTGGAGACGTACGGGAATAATACTGGTGAGATTGGCATAATATGATTTTTCTTGAAGTGTGGCTACATAAGAGTTGAACGGAGAGGGGCAGGGGGGGTGAGATGTGTGTTTTGTGCAGGTTCACGGGATGTTTCTGATGATATGTTGTTAATGGTAGGACTGTTATGTACGCTGCTTTGGATTGATTTTGTTTGAATGACATAATTGAATGTGATGGGAGCTGCAGAACGGCGTTGAAGAAGGCTCTAGAGATTTTACAGGCAAGGATGTAATACATTAATTATTTTAGAATGAAGATATTCTTGTACAGTTATTAGGATCCGCTTATCTTATTCCGTTGTCTGATATAAGCGTCAATATAATTATTGAGTAATTAATGGGTGAAAATTTCTTCAATAAGGTTTTATTTTGCATGGAATAGAAATTATGGGATTGGTCATTGGAAATGATATTAATATAATTTATAAAATTCTTTTGAAGAAGGAATATATTTTTCGATTTATCATAGAATGGTATTTGAATGATTATTTATTTTTTTATTGGCGTAACCCTATTTAAGATAGGGGTGTGAGTTGTGTTTATTCCGATCATTAATACTCTTAAAAAATATTGTTTATTCAAGTGACAATAATTTTTAATTAATATTAAATATGTAGAAGCAGATTCATAGGAGTTGATCCATGTGGGTTGCGATGCTTGGATTGACTTTATTCCGTCACTTGGACTGGAGTTAGGGAAGCCTGTTCCTGTCGATTTATTTCGATTGTGAATTATGAATACTTATTATATTTTTCTCAGAGCGTATGAATGGCAGCAAATATATAGGAGAGATGATTGGAAGAAAGATATGCGAAGTCTCCAGAACTGCTATGGTTGTTCGTTCGGAGACAAAGGGCATTAGATGTCATCTAATCCAGATAAAAGGTCACTTTTTAGAATTTTGAGGGGTTTGTGATGGTGCTTTGAAGGTTTCGTTGCCGTTCGTATGTAGCCTGTGAGGAATATGATACTGAGGTGTTGTTATGTTTGCGGGGATTGCCGGGTATTTGTATGTTTTAGCGTGTTAGGGTCCTCGGGAAGGGATTTTGATGCAGTGGCTTATTATGGCCTACTACAGATAGAAAGAGAGATTTATTTTCCTAAGTTACCTTTAATGGTGGGATGATGGTTGGTGGTTCTTAATGTTGGAGCAGCTTTGTCTAATTTATTGAGAGATACGTTCTCACTATGTGGATGACACTCTTCTTCCCTGAATACTGGCTGCAAAGCCATCTGCCCACGGGGTGGGAGAGAATTTTGCAGGCATGACGCTGCTGTAAGATATGTTAATCTTTCCACTCTGTTAGCGAAGGGTTGGGAGGCCGTCATGGCCAGAATGTCATCATCAGATCATCATGTCAGTCTCTTGGAAAGCCATAAGGCGGAGCAGCAGGGCATAATCCGTATAGAAGGCGCGCAGGAGCATAACCTGAAGGACGTCTCGTTGGAGGTCCCACGGGGCTGTTTGGTGGTGTTCACCGGCGTGTCCGGGTCGGGCAAGTCATCGCTGGCATTCGGGACGCTCTATGCAGAGGCGCAGAGGCGGTATCTGGAGACGGTCGCTCCTTATGCACGGCGGCTGTTCCATCAGCTGCCACCACCGAAAATCAGCAGCATTGAAGGTCTGCCGCCCGTCATTGCGCTTCAGCAGCAGGCGGGAACGAGCAGCCGCTCGTCCGTGGGGAGTGTAACCACTCTCTCCAATCTGCTGCGGATGCTTTATTCCCGTGCAGGAACCTATCCAGCCGGTGCGACCATGCTGGAGAGTGACGACTTTTCCGCCAACACGCCGCAGGGGGCCTGCCCACGCTGTCAGGGTACAGGCTGGCTCTATGATGTCGTGGAAGAAAAAATGGTGCCTGACCAGAGCCTGACCCTGCGGGAAAAAGCCGTGGCGGCGTGGCCCGGTGCGTGGCAGGGGCAGAACCTGCGGGACATTCTTCTGATGCGTGGGGTCGATCTGGATACACCCTGGAAGGACCTGCCCAGAGAAACCCGGGACTGGATTCTGTACACGGACGAAACCCCGACAGAGCCGATCTACCGGGGGCTGAATTACGCCGAGAGTCAGGCGGCCATGAAGCGGGGGGAACCGGCGACCTATCAGGGTACCTTTGCCAGCGCACGCCGCCATGTGATGCAGAGTTTTCATGGCTCCAAAAGTGCGAAGATGCGTGCCCGTGCGGCGACCTTCATGCAGGCGACACGCTGCCCGGTCTGTCACGGTGCCCGCCTGAAACCCGAAGCTCTGGCCGTGCGTTTTGCAGGGCAGGACATTGCCACTCTCTCCCATCTGCCTCTGGAACAGCTTCATGCCGTGCTGAAGGACCAGCTGGCAGGGGAGCGACGGGTTGATGCGCAGGGGCGTGTGATTGAGGAAATCGGTACGGCCCTGCTCCGGCGGCTGGAGATTCTGCTGGAACTGGGGCTGGGCTATCTCCAGACGGACCGGACCGTGGACAGCCTGTCTCCCGGCGAATATCAGCGGCTCCGGCTGGGGACGCAGGTCCATTCTGCCCTGTTCGGTGTGGCCTATGTGCTGGATGAGCCTGCTGCGGGTCTCCATCCGGCGGATATTGAAGCCCTCCTGAACGTGCTGGGGCGTCTGCCCAAAGCTGGCAATTCCCTGCTGGTCGTGGAGCATGATCCCGTCGTCATGCGGCGGGCGGACTGGCTGGTGGATATTGGCCCCGGAGCGGGCAGTCATGGCGGGCAGGTGCTCTATAGTGGCCCGCCGGAAGGGTTGAAGCACGTGGAGGCGTCCCGTACACGGCCCTATCTTTTTGCGCCGCCGCCGCTGGAGCGTGGGCCTGGACGGCAGGTGGAGCGGTGGCTCCAGATAGACGGCATTACATGGCGGAACATGGCGGATCTGTCCCTGAGGCTGCCGCTGGGTGTGCTGGTGAGCGTGACGGGTGTGTCAGGCTCGGGCAAGTCCAGCCTGATCAGTCAGGCTCTGGTAAGTCTGGTGGGGCGTGCTCTGGGGCAGAAGATTGAGGAAGCGGATGAGCCGCAGGATGATGCGGACACGACACCTTTAGCCGGTGAGGCCGTGGAGACCCAGCCGGAAGGGCATGTCGTGGCAGGGCTGGAGCATGTGCGCCGTCTGTCCATCATCACGCAGAAGCCCATCGGGCGGACGTCACGTTCCAATCTGGCTACCTATACGGGGATTTTTGACCAGATACGCAAACTCTTTGCCGCAACAGAGGCAGCCCGCAAGGCGAAGCTGGATGAAAGCTGCTTCAGCTTCAATGTGACCAGGGGGCGGTGTCCGCATTGCGAAGGGCTGGGGACGGTCTCGGTTGGGCTGCTCTTCATGCCCGGTGTGGAGGCTCCCTGTCCGGTCTGTCATGGGGCACGTTATAAGGATGAGGTGCTGGCCATCACGCTGCGGGAGAAAAACATCGCTGATGTGCTCGCCATGACGGTGGAGGAGGCCTGTACCTTCTTTGCAGGAGAAGGCGCACTGGCCCGTGGTCTGGAAACGCTGGAACAGTCCGGTCTGGGCTATCTTCGCCTTGGTCAGCCTGCGCCGGAACTTTCCGGTGGCGAGGCGCAGCGGCTCAAGCTGGCGACAGAGTTGCAGAAGCGGCGGCCAGCCCCCATGCTCTATGTTCTGGATGAACCAACGGCCGGTCTGCATCCTTCGGATACGGACAGGCTTCTGGGGCAGCTTCAGACGCTGGTGGAACAGGGACACAGCGTGGTTGTGACCGAACACAACATGCGTGTTGCCGCAGCGAGTGACTGGGTGATTGATATTGGCCCCGGCAGCGGGGAGAAAGGCGGGCAGATTGTCGCATCCGGCCTCCCGGAAGAGGTGGCCCGGAATTCCGCCAGCCGGACCGGCCCGTATCTGAAGGTAGTTCTGGCCGGGGAATGATGCCCCGCCCCACCGGCTGGAATGCCGGTGGGGCGGAACAGCCCTGAAAGATCAGTCTTCTTTCAGCGTGCTCATGTCGATGACGAAGCGGTAATAGGAGGCTCCTTTTTCCAGCTCGTCAAAGGCCTTGTTGATGTCCTGAATGGCAATGGTCTTCGTGTCCGGCAGGATGTTCTTGCGGGCGCAGAAATCCAGAAGCTCCTGCGTTTCACGGATGCCCCCGATCAGGGACCCGGCAATGCGGCGGCGGCCATAGACCAGCGGCAGGCTGGAGCTTTCCGGCAGGGGGCCGATCTGGCCGACCATGGCAATCGTACCATCTATGTCCAGCAGGGGGAGATAGGGGGTGATGTCATGTTTCACAGGGACGGTATCGATGATGAGGTCGAAACCGTTGGCAGCGTCCTGCATGGCCTTTTCATTGCTGGAGGCCAGAAGCTGGTCCGCTCCGAGGGCGAGGGCTTCCTGTTTCTTCCTGTCACTGCGGGAAATGACGGTGACTTCCGCCCCAAGGGCCACAGCCAGCTTCACGGCCATCTGGCCCAGCCCGCCAAGACCGATGACAGCCACCCGTTTGCCCGGTCCGGCCTGCCATGTACGGAGCGGTGACCATGTGGTGACACCGGCGCAGAGTAGAGGGGCCGCCTTGGAGATGTCCAGTCCTTCCGGCATTTTCAGGGCAAATTCCTGCCGGACGACCAGGTGCTTGGAGTAGCCGCCCATGTTGGGGGTCTTCTCGACGACATCAAAGCCGCCATAGGTGCCGTTCATGCCTTCACGGCAATATTGTTCTTCGCCCCTGCGGCACTGGTCGCATGTCTGGCAGCTGTCCACCATGCAGCCGACGGCAACGATGTCCCCGACCTTGTGGCGGGTGACATCCGGACCGGCCTCGATGACACGGCCCACGATCTCATGGCCCGGGATGGTGGGGTAGCATGTCTGGCCCCAGTCATTGCGTGCCCAGTGCAGGTCGGAATGACAGACACCACAATAGAGAATCTCCATCACCACATCGTTGGAGCGTGGGTTGCGGCGGTCAAAATGGAACGGGGCGAGGTCTTCTTCGGCGGAACTGCAGGCAAAGCCGATGGTGCGCATGGAATCATCCTTCTCTGAAAAAGTGGCAGGATATGAGCCTATGGCCTGTTCACCTTCTGTTCAATGATGGAGAGCTGATGGCAGCTCTGCTTCAGAACCAGACATCTTCATGCTGCTGTTTGTAGGCATCCACGCCCATGCGGCGGATGTAGCGGAGGTCTGCCTGTGGGGGGCGGCCGAAGGTCTTCCGGTAATCCCGGCTGAACTGGGAGGGGCTGTCATAGCCGACCTGAAATCCGGCACTGGCGGCCTTCATGTCCTCATGCACCATGAGGCGGCGTGCTTCCTGGAGGCGGAGCTTCGTGCGGTACTGGACAGGCGTCATGCCCGTCAGTTCGCCAAAACGTTTATAGAAGCTGGACTGGCCCATTCCGGCGATCTTCACCAGCGTCCCGATTTCGAACTGCTGCTGGAAATGGAGGCGCAGATGGCTGATGGCCCGGTTGATGCGGGAGAGATCACTCTTTCCATGTGCAGTTTCATGAAGAACATGGCCTTGCTGGCCATGAAGAAAGAGATAGAGAAGCTCCTTCTTGTAGAGACGGGCCAGAAATGTCTGGTCGCCCTCTCTGGCCAGCAGACTGACCAGACGAAGGAGGGCGTCCAGCAGGTCATCCGTGATCTGGCTGACGCCCATGGCGGATATAGGGGAACTGCTTTCTTCCCGGAAGGTCAGTTTCCGGGCCTGCGGACTGATGGCGGACTGGCTTTCCCGGAGGAGCTGTTCCATTTCCGCAGGGGAGAAGCTGAGGCAGAGGGCCAGATACGGCTTTTCTGCCGAGGCACGGGTGATCTGGCCGGAAACGGGAAGGTCCAGGGTGGAGATCAGATACTGGCCTTCACCATAAGGCAGGGGTTGGTCATGCAGATGGAGAATTTTCTGCCCCTGCACGACAATATAGATGCGGGGTTCGTAGACGACCAGAACGGGGTCCGTCACGGTTTCGGTACGGTAGAGGGTCAGGAAGTCAAAAGCCGTGTGCGTGACTTTTTCCGGACAATGGCGGCTGACGGCAGCCTGAAGGGCGGCAAGCTGGCTGCAGGACATGGCGTTGCCTCCCGGTTCCGGTCCTTCCTGACCTGACAGGTCACGGGGTGATGATAACCCGTTCGAGATGCTGCCGGTAGGCCGTTTTTATGGCGTCGATGTCCGGATTCTTCATCACGTCCGTTGCCAGGAAGGTGGGTAGGCGTTCCATGCCGAGAAAGGCATGTGCCCTGTAGAAGGGGAAGAGTACGGCATCAATGCCCCCGCCACCGAAGAACTGTTCCCTGTCCTCAAACGCTTCAAGCGGGGCGTTCCATGTGGTCGAGACCATGAAGCGTTTCCCCTGAAGCAGGCCGCCGGAGCCATAATGCCGTGAAGGATCATGCCGGCTGCGGCCATCGCTGCCGTAAAAAAGGCCATGCGCCTCTGTGAAGACCTCATCCATGTATTTCTTCAGGGGCCATGGAGTCCCCATCCACCAGCCGGGGAACTGATAGATGACAGTATCCGCTTTCTGGATGGCCCGAATCTCCTCGTCCACTGCATAGCCATCATCAATGGCTGTCTGGCTTACGGTCATGCCTGCCTCTTCAAGGCAGGTGGCGGCGAGACTCTGGAGGGTCCGATTCAGCCTTCCGGGGGAGTGGGCAAAGGGTTTTGCACCGTTGATGAGGTGAATGTGGGTCATGAAATATGTCTTCCGGAAAAGGTTTACAGAGGTATCCACTTCATTAACTAGAGGGGCTTCCGTCAAGAGAACAAGGAGAAATTATTCTATATTGTTTTTCATTGACATATTTTCCTATGAAAATAAACAAAATTTGAATAGAATAATTTATAATGTGGTTTTGTTTGGAAAAATCATAACGAACATTTCCATACAATTGGAGAGATTTACGTTAATTTATATGTTTCGGGTTAAGGTAATAGGGTAATTTTATATGAAATTTAAAGAAATATTCATTAGTTGAGAGATTGTTCAATGAGTTCTTATTTTATATTGGAGGTTATTATGGGGGAAATGAAACAGACTATATTCTCTGATGGGGAAGGAGGCAGGA
>NZ_JANIDV010000006.1 GCF_026385505.1 Bombella dulcis
ATGAAGCTGCTCAAACGAAGAAAACGCATCCACTGCGGGATGCGCCTCCTTTATTTCGGCTGAAAAAATCCAGCCCATCAGACCAGAGTAACGACCGTCTTGATGTTCCCCTTGGTAGCATTGGCGTAAGGGCAGACAAACTCCGTCTTCTTCACCAGTTCGGCAGCCTTGGTGCGGTCCATGCCCGGCAGGGAGACTTCAATGGCAACTTCAAGACCGAACCCACCATCAGAGCGGGGACCGATACCAACCGTTGCCTGTACGTGTGTATCAGCAGGAATGTCGATCTTCTCTTCACCGGCGACGAACTTCATGGCACCGAGGAAACAGGCAGAGTAACCGGCAGCAAAAAGCTGTTCCGGATTGTTACCCTTACCATCGCCACCCATTTCCTTGGGCACGCCGAGATTGACACGGAAGCTGCCATCGGTGGTCTCGGCAGACCCATCACGGCCACCGGTCGCACGGGCTGTGGTCTTGTAAACAACATTGATGGACATAAATGCACTCCCGGCCCCCATGGGCCTTCCTTAGAGGGTTTTCAGATGTCTCGCAGATTCAATCAGTCCCAGCGAAGACGTCTGTTTAAGAGATGGGGTGCGTGATTGGACAGACAATGGGGTTACTGCATAAAAATTGCATGTAACCCCTAAAGACCACTGTCAATGGATATGGCTCGGGCCGTCTTCATCCATCAGATTGGACGTGTGGACAGGCAGGTCGGCCAGAATGGCGATGTCACTGGCACAGCTGAGAACCGCCGCTTTTTCAGCAGGCGTCAGCTGGGAGAGAGCAGCTTCCAGAGTGGAGCTTTCCTGCAATTTCAAAGAGCCTGTCAACAGGGGAACGGAGATCGGGTCTCCAGCTTTGCGGGGGGCTGGCAGGGTAGCCAGATGGGCATGTCTCAGTTCCCCATTGCTACGGAGCGCATGGAAGGCCTCCACGATCACGGGATGAGGGTGATTCCGCTCTTCAAGGGCACGCTGAATGATCGGGGGAGGGGCTGTTTCTTCAGGAATGAGAAGAAGACCAGCTTTGCGCATTGCCTGTCCGATACGGCTGCTGCTGGTGAAGCCCACCAGTGGAATGGCCAGCAGCAGTCCGATCAGGACAGGCAGCATCCAGAGGAACAGGGACAGGGAGACGGACCATGCCGCGGCACTCAGAATGAGGCCGAACAGGCTGTAGAACCAGTATTTCCGGATGGTATCAGCCCAGGGCAGACTGCCATCGTCACGGTTCTGGGCTTTCCAGCCGGAGTCCCGTCCCAGCAGAATGGACAGGATGGCTGAGGTCTGGATCAGCATGGCGATCGGCGCAATCAGCGCACCAATTAATGTTTCCAGAAGGATGGACCAGCCAAGCCGCACCACACCACCAGCCTGTTCCCGCTCTTTCGGGTCAAAACAGATGGCAATGAATGCCAGGGCCTTAGGGGCTAGAAGCACGATCATGGTCTGGATGAAGACCAGCCGGGCCAGAATGGGGTCCACATGGGGCCAGTGTGGGTAGAGGCTGCGTTGCGTGCTGAAATATTCCGGATGATAGAAATGGGCCTGCAGGGCGATAAGAATGCCAAAGAGCAGGAACAGCAGCCAGAGCGGCGACATGATGTAGGAGCCAATACCCACCAGCATGTGGGACCGGCTCACCCAGTGCATCCCTCTGGTGAAGAGAATACGGGCGTGCTGGAGGTTCCCCTGACACCAGCGGCGGTCCCGCACGGCAATATCCGTCAGGGAAGGGGGGCTTTCTTCATAGGAACCACTGAGACCCGGAACCATATGGATGGCCCAGCCGCCACGGCGCATCAAGGCCGCTTCAATGAAGTCATGGCTGAGGATGTGCCCGCCAAAAGGCGGCTTGCCGGGCAGATGTGGCAGACCAGCCTGTTCGGCAAAGGCCCGGGTACGGATGATGGCATTATGACCCCAGTAATTGCCTTCAGAGCCATGCCACCAGGCAATGCCCTGTGCAATCAGGGGACCATAGACACGTCCGGCAAACTGCTGCATCCGGGCAAAAAGTGTCTGCCCGCCCACGATGACGGGCAGACTCTGGATGAGACCAACCTGTTCATGCTGCTCCATGGCGGCAGCCAGACGGACGATCAGCCCGCCATCCATCAGACTGTCCGCATCAAGGGTGAGCATGGCTGGATAGGCTCCGCCAAAACGGGTCACCCAGTCACCAATATTCCCCGCCTTGCGATCCGTGTTTTTGAAGCGGCGACGGTAGAACAGGTGCCTGCGGGCATAATCCTGTCTGTGGAGGTCCAGAACAGCCTGTTCTTCCTGTATCCAGATGTCCGGGTCCGTCGTGTCGGAGAGGATGAAAATGTCAAAATGCTCGCCCTGCCCGGTTTCCTGAAGGCTTTTGAGCATGGCCCGGAGATTGATCATCACCCGCTGGGGCGGTTCATTATAGGTCGGAAGCAGAATGGCAGTCTTGCTGGAAAGTTCCGGCAGAGGACCGGTGCGGCGGATGCCAAGCCCCAGCCCGCCATGACGCAGCATCGCCCAGAACCCACCCAGTGCAGAAGCGCAGGAAAGTGAAATCCAGAAGCTGAGGATGCTGAACAGCCCCAGCATGATGATCCCCAGCGTACTCGTTCCCAGTGAGTTGAAGACGGCATTGATCTTCACCACACTGTAGCCGGTCAGCAGAAAGGCCGTGCCGAAGACGGCCAGACGCCGCAGCCAGAGCAGTGTGGGTGTCGTAGGCAGCCACCAGAAGGACCGGCCATGCCGGTCTGGTGCCCTGTGGAGGTCCTGCACCGGCATGGCCAGCGGGGCTTCAGGTGGAAGGAAGGAATTCTGCTGGGTATGTGTGGTCATCTGTCTTACGGGGTCCAGCGGTATAGCCATGTTTCGGAAACGGGGCCTTGTGCATTGGCCAGCTGAGCCTGGAGTTCACAGAGTTTTGCCGTGCCGGGAGTCAGCTCGAAGAAGGCACGGATGCCGTTGATTTCAGGATTGGGCATCAGTGCCGTGGCCTCGACCGTTCCGGCAGATGTCTGCACGAGCAGATGATAGGCCGTATCATTCGGCAGGGCACGGAATGGCTCGCCGTTGAAGTCCAGAACAAACTGCACCTTGTCAGGATGATCCGTCACGGCTCCGACACGGGTATCATGGATGCGGGCCAGATGGGTCGGCCAGGGCGTATCCCAGCCCCAGTACATGCGGTAGGTGAAATTGTAGCCCTGTCCAGCCTTCATGGGATTCTGGGGACGCCAGAAGGACACGATATTGTCGTTGACCTCGCTGGGGGTGGGGATTTCCACCAGATTGACACTGCCCTTTCCCCAGTTGCCGACAGGCTCCACCCAGAGGGAAGGCCGTTTCTCATAATGCAGGGCAAGGTCTTCATAATCATGGAAAGACCGTTTGCGCTGCATCAGCCCGTAACCATAAGGCCCGGCATCGCTGAAAGAAGACAGCTGGAGGTCGGTCGGGTTGGTCAGCGGGCGATAGATGTTCTGGCCGGCACCCGTCCATATCTGGAGGGCTTCGCTGTCATGGGCCGCTGGCCGCCAGTCATTGACATGCCTCCGGTCATTGGCATCGAAGTAGTACATGCCCGTCAGGGGGGCGATCCCACCCGCCGTGATGTCCACCCGGGGGAAGAAGGAGGACTGGACATCAAACAGGGTTGTTTCACCCGGCCGGATGGTGAAGCGGAAGGCCCCCGTCAGGGAGGGGCTGTCCATCAGGGCATGGAGCACAAGAGACTGGCTGCCTGCTGCGGGTTTCTCCAGCCAGAACGCACGGAATACGGGGAACTCTTCTCCCGTGGATGTCCCCGTATCCTTGGCGAATCCACGGGCGGACAGGCCGTAATTCTGGCCCCTGGCTACAGCCCGGAAGTAGGAAGCCCCGAGAAACACGGCGCATTCTTCCATCACGCCCGGCTGATTGAGAGCATAGCGGATGCGCAGTCCGGAAAAGCCCGTCTCGGCACTGACATTCAGGGAAGAAGTTCTGCTGCTGAACATGTCCGCCGTGCAGGGAACAGGATGGGCTGCCCCGTTCTCGACTTCGAACACATCGACTTTCTGTTTATAGAGATAGCCACGGGGAAAGAACTGGATGTCAAAGGCAAGACGGTCCTGCCCCCAGAGGGTCTTTTCCGGATTGAACTGGATGGATGAGAACTGGTCGAAGGTCATATGCGCCAGTGCATCCGGCAGGTCCTTCTGTGGCGGCTGATAGCTCTTGCTGGCCAGCCCCTGCGCCAGAGACCGGACGGTGCTGTCATCAAAACGTGTCGGTGCCACGTCCACTGTCTGGGCCTTCAGGGAGCGTCCTCCCGCAAGGGTCAGTCCAGCTCCAAGCCCCAGACCGGCTTTTACAAGTTCACGACGATGCATTTTCATAATGAGATTTAAAAACCCTGCAGTCTGTAATGTGGACCCTGTCTAGCCTGTCATCGGAAGGCGGGGGAATGGTATTTTCATGGCAGGCTACATTAAAAATATGTAGTTTTCCCCTCATTGAAAGAGATTTATTCTTACCACAGGCTTTTCCATGGTGGAATCTGTGCTGCTATCCGGCTGATATCTTTTGTTTCGGGTGCAGAGGGTGGGGCGGGAATGTGATGGAGGGCACGGCACTGGCCCAGTCGCTCCAGTGTCCGGCTGTTTTCCGGCATCTTCGGCCCGTTGGTGATAAATCCCAGGACGGGAATCCGCCGCTGGTACAGGGCTTCAAGGCTGAGCAGCGTGTGGTTGAGTGTTCCCAGCCCGCTTCTTGTGACCAGAATGACAGGCAGGCCCAGCTGGGCGATGAGGTCGATCATCAGCATGTCATCCGTGAGAGGCACCATGAGGCCGCCTGCTCCTTCCACAATCAGTGGTGAATGTGGGGCTTCGGGCAGGGTGAGCTGTTCAGGCTCGAGCGTCACGCCCTCAAGAACACTGGCAGCTGCAGGGGAGAGAGGGGCCTGAAGGGCATAGGTCGGGGGTAGGATATGCTCTGCGGGCAGGCCGGTCAGATGCTGGATGGTGGGCGTATCGCCCGCCTCTTCCGCAAGGCCGGTCTGGAAGGGCTTCCAGTACGTTCCCTGCCACGCTTTTGTCAGGATGGCACTGGTGAGGGTCTTGCCAATGCCGGTATCCGTCCCGGTGATGAAGATGCCCCTGGGAGCGGTGCGTGGCAGGGCTGGTGGCGGCTGAAGCAGCATGGGGTCAGCATCCTTTCTGGAAGACGCCAAAGGCGGCCTGATAGGTCACATGGTCAAAATGACTGTCAAAATGCCGCATGGCCCTGCGAAGCCCGTGGGCGGGCTGATGCCCTTCCCGTGGCAGGGAGGCCCCGATCATGCGCAGGCCCTGAAGAAACTGTCGTGCCGAAGGGGCAGGATCATGAAGCGTGCAGACGTCCCATGTGCCATGACCATCCGGAGGCCAGTCTTCCTGAAGCTGGGCAAGACTGGGGTAGTCGGGCACGCCGCAGGGGATGGCGGCATTTTTACAGCTCTCCCGCCATTCACGCAGGCTGCCTGCCAGCAGGGTGCTGACCATCAGCCGTCCTCCGGGCCGTAAGAGAGCTATAAGGGCACGGAAAGCCCTTGCCCGGTCTTCAAACCACTGAAGGCAGAGACTGGAGATAATGAGGTCGAACCCGTCCTCTGCTCCCTGTAGCTGCGGATTTTCGCCATCCATGACATGGAGATGCACGGCTGCCGGAAGAGGAGCCAGATTACGGCGGGTACGCTCCAGCATGGCAGGAGCAATGTCCGTGAGATGGAATTCTGCCTCCGGAAAGGAAGAGACCAGTTCCCGGCTCAGCAGGCCCGTGCCGCAGCCAAATTCCAGAATCCGGCGGGGCGGTTGAGTGGCATGATGCTGGCGGATGCGTCCGGCCAGCATCCGGGCGCACTGTTTCTGGATGAAAGCAGCCCGTTCATAGTCATGGGCGGCATCAAAACGGGCGGCGATGCTGGTCCTGCGGCTGTCTGTCATACAGCAGAAGTATTTCTGATGATGCGTGTCAGAAGAGCGGCACAGTCCTGCGGATGGGTGCATGGCAGCAGATGCCCGCCGGGCAGGCTGATGCTGGCTGCGTCCAGTCCCAGCCCGTTTCTGGCGGGAGAGAGGGGGTCATCCGGGCTGTGCAGGCTGTGGAGCCGTCCTTTCCATCGGGACAGGAGCGGGCGATGCTCCATGGCGGCCAGGGCGGAAAGACCAGCCTTCAGGGCGTCATGATCCAGCGTGGCCGGGAGGGCGGGATCAGCTTCACCACACATCTGGCGGAACTGGTGCAGGACAGGTTCCGGCTGGCGGTCCAGTTGCCGGATCATGCGATGCAGAATGCGTTCCGGGACACCTTCCGGGAAATTTTCGGTCCTGGTGAATCGGGCAAAGCCATTGATGCTGATGAGACCAAGGCAGTGAGGGGCATCCAGAGCCAGAAGGGAGCAGGCTCCGGCAGAGTGTCCCACCGCCCAGAAGGGGTCTTGTGGCAGGTCAGACCGTGCCTCCGCCCCGAAATAGCCCGCTTCCCCGCAGACATGCTGGAAGTCCCGCAGGTGGTTTCGCAGGGGCGTCCAGAAGCTGGCGTCATAGCCCCAGCCATGCTGGAAATAGAGTATCGTCATCGGGGCGTCACACTCCGCAGGCTGTCCAGCAGGGCATCACCGAGCCGGTCTATGGTGGCGGCGGAAAGGCGGCTTTCCAGAGCGATCCGCAGGCGGGCCGTGCCGGGCGGAACAGTAGGCGGGCGTATGGCAATGCTGAGGAAGCCTTTCTTTTCCAGAGAGCGGGCGACATGCAGGGCCGTTCCGCTCTCTCCGATCATGACCGGAATGATCTGCGTGCTGGAAGGCCCGGTGTCCCAGCCCGCATCATTCAGCCGCTGGCGCAGGCGGTCGGCTTGATGCTGGAGGTGCTGGCGTTCAGCGTCCAGAGGGGGGACGATTTCAAGGGCGGCATCCAGTGCCCCGAGGCAGGCGGGCGGCAGGGCCGTGCTGTAAATGAAACCGGATGCCTGATTGACCAGATAATCGCAGAGGGCCTGACTGCCTGTCACGAACGCTCCCATGCCACCAAGGGCCTTGCTGGCGGTACTCATGGTAATGTCTGCCAGTCCGTTGGACAGGCCGCATCCTTCCGGCCCCAGCACGGCAGTAGCATGGGCCTCATCGACATAGAGGAAAGTCCCGTAACGGTCCGCCAGTCTGCGCAGGGCGGGGATGTCGGCCCGGTCTCCATCCATCGAGAAGACACTCTCGGTGATGATGAATTTCAGGCCCGGCTGGTCGGCATGGCGTTCCAGCAGATTTTCCAGATGGGCAAGGTCATTATGGCGGAAGCGCACCTGCCGCAGCCCGGCTGCCAGACAGCCATGATGCAGGCTGGCATGGTTCAGACGGTCCATGAAGAGGATGGCCGGATGACCCATCTGCTGGCGGGAGAGGTGGTTGAGAGCTGGGAGCAGCGAGGCATTGGCCTGCCATCCGCTGGCAAAGAGCAGGGCGGCCTCACTTTTCTTGAAGCGGGCCAGCTTTTCTTCCAGCTGCGTGTGCAGGGGCAGGGTGCCGCTGACAAGGCGGGAGGCCCGTGCGCCCGTGCCGTAGCGTTCTGCCCAGTCCGCTGCACGCTGGCGCAGCAGGGGATGGTCCGCAAGGCCGAGATAGTCGTTGGAGGTGACATCGACCAGCCTGCGGCCCTGACGGAGCAGGGAGCCGTCCTGCCGTTCCACGGGGACGAGATGGCGGCGTGTCTGCTGCTGGTCCCGTTCATACAGGGCGGCCTGAAGGGCGGACTGGAAGGCATTCATCCCAGATGGTCCTTCAGGACATGATGGATGCTGCTGGTCAGTCTGCTCAGTTCATCAGGCGTGATGGTGAAAGCGGGCGTGAGATAGACAATGCGCCGGAAAGGCCGCACCCAGACGCTTCTTTCGATGAAGGCCCGTTTGAGGGTTTCCGGGTCATCCAGCCTGTCCAGTTCCACGACGCCGATGGCTCCCAGAACACGGACATCCTTCACGCCGGGCAGGGAGCGGCAGGGTTCCAGTTCCGCAGTCATCTGGGCACTGATGGCCCGGACCTGCTCCAGCCGTGGCTCCTGATCGAACAGGTCCAGCGAGGCATTGGCCACGGCACAGGCCAGCGGATTGGCCATGAAAGTTGGGCCATGCATGAGGGCATGGAGCGGGTCATCCGACAGGAAGGCCTCAAACACATGTTTCCGGGCAATGGTGGCGGCAAGGGGCATGGTACCGCCTGTCAGGGCCTTGGAGAGAGCCACGATGTCCGGCGTGATTCCGGCCTGCTCGCAGGCAAAGAACGTCCCTGTCCGGCCGAAACCGGTGAAGACTTCATCGATGATGAGCAGGATGCCCTGTTCATCACAGAGGCGGCGGAGATGGCGGAGGGTTTCCGGCTCATGGAAGAGCATCCCGCCTGCTCCCTGCACGAGCGGTTCGGTGATGATGGCGGCAATCTCGTGCCCCCGTTCGGAAAGCAGGGCCTCCAGCGCAGCCAGTGTCTCCGGTGTGGTGGGGAGGTCGGCAATGACCTGCGGTGTCAGGGCGTCTCCAAAGAGGCGGTGCATCCCTTCTTCCGGGTCGCAGACGGCCATCATGGCCAGCGTATCGCCATGATACCCGCCCCGGAAGGAGAGCAGCTTGTGCCGTCCCTCCCGCCGCCGATTGAGCTGGTACTGGATGGCCATCTTGGCGGCGACCTCCATCGCCACCGACCCTGAATCCGTGAAGAAGACCCGCTCCAGATCACCCGGCAGCCGGTCTGTCAGACGCCGGGCCAGTGTCATGGCGGGCTGATGGACCATGCCGCCGAACATGACATGCGGCATCGCCTCGGCCTGTTTCACGAGGGCCTGCCGGATATGGGGATGATTGTAGCCGTGGCAGGCTGTCCACCATGAGGCGATGCCATCAACAAGTGTCCGCCCATCCGCAAGGGTGATGGTGCTGCCAGAGGTGGAGGCGGCCTCCACCGGCATGGGAGCAGTCTGCATCTGGCTATAGGGCAGCCAGAGATGGAGGAGGGTGCTGGCAGTGGTCATGGAGAGGTGTCCGTCTGACAGTCAGGGATGACAAAGAGGTTCACTATCGGACCCGTATCGTTCCGTAAAGGTGGAATGGTAGCCAGGAGTCAGGGCAAGGGTTGGAAAAGTTTGCAAAAATCTTACTTGACGATGAGGTTCCCGTTTCTGGAAAAAGGGCCGGTCGAGGCTCCTGATGGCTGGTGTCCGATAGTCTGTATCATTGGTGGGCCCGCCATCAGGCCCTGCATGACGATCTTGTGTGGTGGCAGACTGTTCTGGAGAAATGGAGAGACCATGTTGAAAATTCGTGGCCTGATGGCCGTCATGATCGTGCCTTTTCTGGCTCTCGGGGCCTGCACGACGCCGGGTCTGGAATCACGGCCGGACGTGTATGACCAGTCACAGGTCAATACGTTGCAGCGGGGGCGTGCCGTGCAGATCATTTCCGTGTCTGCTGCCCGGGTGAATGTCGACAATTCCCGCAACCGGCAGACGGCAAAGATCATTGGCGGCATTCTGGGGGCGGCTCTGGGCAGTGGCTTGGCCGTTGGGGCTGGCCATTCTGGCTGGGGTGGTGGTCTGGCGGCCGGTGCTGGCGGGGCCATTGGGGGGACCATGGTCGGTGGGCAGGTTGTTGGTGGCCATACGCTCGTTAATGGTGTGACGATTGCCTATCAGGATCGAGCGGGTGGGGATGTTCTGCTCTCTACGCAGGTGGGCAGGACTTGTGAGTATAAGCCGGGTACGGCACTTCTGGTCTCGACGGGTGGTAATGGGACTCGTATCCAGCCCAATGCCGCCTGCCCAGTTCGGCGTTAAGGAACGAATACTGCGGAAAAGGTGGATGAAATGGTACGTCTTTCTGGATGGAATGTCGGATTGCTGTGTCTGGCGCTGGGGGTGAGCGGTGTTGGGAGTCTGGGGCATCTGGCCCATGCCCAGGCGACAGATCCGGCACAGCTTGAACTTCTGGGACGGATTCAGGACAGTCAGGACCAGCGGCGTCTGGCACTGGAAGCCGCCCAGCAGCAGGCCGCCCGGCAGGCGCAGCAGCGGCAGGAACGTCTGCGCAGGCAGGCTGCGGACAGTGCGGCCCGCATCGCCGCCAGCCGGAACAGCCGTACCCAGACGGACTGGGAAAATGACAGGCGGTACCGGGAAGCCAGCCGGATGCTTGAGCTTCAGGAGCAGCAGCTCAAGCTGAAGATGCTGGAGGCCCGTGCCAGCCGAGAAGATGATGTCATCAAGGCTGATCTGGCCCAGAAGCAGGCAGAGACGGACCGCGTGCTCCAGAGTGCGCAGGGGGATGCGAAGCTGAAGTCCGATCTCGGTGAAGCTGCCAAGATGGAGCAACGTCATTGGTGGGAAAGCAACTGACAGACTGGTGATGCGCCAGTTTCTGTGGTCTATAGGATCCGCAAGTGATTGAAATGGTTCAGGGGCAGAGCGTTATGGGACGAGGTATGAAGATAGGGCGGTTGCTGGGGGGGCTGTGTGGCCTGACGTTTTTGTTGGGAGCATCTGCTCATGCGACGTTGAATCTTTCTAATAATCCCAGTGTTTTGTTAGAAAGGTATCAGGACTGGCAGGTTGTTTGTCAGACTCCTAGTGCGGTAAGTGGTGGTAGGGGCAAGCAGTGTTTTGCACGGCAGCAGGTATTGGACAGCCAGTCACACCGATTAGTCATGAGTATACGTCTGGAGCCAGATGGTGTGCAGGTGCGTGGTCTGGTTACCGTTCCCTTCGGCTTGGACCTTGTGCGTGGTGTGACCTTGACTAATGCTTCTGAGCCGGTGGGTGATAGTTATGCTTTTTCAACCTGTTTGCCAATGGGTTGTTTTGTACCGCTTTCTTTTGACGAACGGCAGTGGAGCACTCTGTTGAAAGAGAAGAGAGCTGTTCTTACGGCCATGACGTTTTCTGGCCAGCCGATGAAACTTTTCTTTTCGACGCAGGGTTTGGCTCACGCTCTTCAGCGTATTCGTGTCCTGACGCAGCAGTGAGTGCCTGTGCATGATCCCCGCCCCTCGCCTTGTGGGGCACAGGGATCATGCCGGTTTCATGTCCCGCAGAAGGTGTAGCTGATTTCTTCTTCTGGTCGGGGTGGGGCATCCAGCCCGTCATGACTGTCTGCAAAAGGTGTTTTCAGGGCGTCATGCAGGTCATGGAAGGGTTGGTAATTGCCTTTGAGGGCCTGTGACAGAACGGCCTCGACCTGATGATTCCGGGGAATGATGCGGGGGTTTGTTGCCTGCATGGCCTGCTGGCGGATGTCGGTAGGGCGTTTCTCAAGCGTCAGGCGGTGGAGGATTTCGGTCCAGCACAGGTCGAAATGGCCTTTATTGCCGGGGAACAGTTCCCGCAGGGCCGTGTAATTGCCTCCGATGGCTACACCGGGAGAGCCAAGCATACGGAAGGCATTGGTGAAGTCTGCTTTGCCCGTATGCATGGTTTCCAGAATATGTTCCAGCAGGCGGATGTCATGCTCGTCATGTTCTTCCAGTCCCAGCTTGCGGCGGAAACCGGCCAGCCAGTAATGGTGGAGGAGGCTGTCATAGTCGTGCAGGGCCTCCTGGGCCTGTTCGATGGCCCTGTTTTCGTCAGCGTCGAACAGCGGGAAGAGACATTCTGCCAGACGGCTGAGATTCCAGAGGGCCAGGGCAGGCTGGCGGCCATAGGCGTAGCGGCTTTCCCGGTCGATGGAGCTGAAGCATTTCATCGGGTCAAACCGGTCCATGAAGGCGCAGGGGCCGTAATCCAGTGTTTCCCCGGAGAGGGCGCAGTTGTCCGTGTTCATCACACCATGAATGAAACCGACTTCCATCCAGCGGGCCACAAGCTGTGCCTGCCGCCTGATGACGGTTTTCAGCAGGGACAGGTAACGCTCCGGGCCTTCCGTTTTGGAGAGTTCAGGATAGAGACGCTGGATGGTGAAATCGGCCAGCTGCCGGACATGGTCCAGCCCGCCATGAACGGCGGCATACTGAAAACTTCCAACCCTTATATGGCTGCGGGCTGTCCGTATGATCATGGCACCGGGAACGGGGCCGCTTTCCCGTTCGACCGTTTCACCAGTGGTCAGGACGGCCAGTGCCCGTGTGGTGGGGATACCAAGGGCATGCATGGCCTCGCTGACAAGATATTCTCTCAGGGCGGGGCCAAGTGTATTCTTTCCGTCGCCACTACGGGAGAAGGGGGTTGGCCCTGTTCCCTTGATCTGGAGTTCCACGGTGCGGCCGTCGTCTGTCCGGCAGTCTGCGATGAGGGCGGCCCTGCCATCCCCCAGAGACGGTACGAAATGTCCGAACTGGTGCCCCGCATAAGCGGTGGCGACGGGGCCCGCCCAGGGGGTGTCCTTCCGTCCCTCTTCCGGCAGAACCCCACGGGAGAGGAAGGCTATTCCGGATGGAGAGTGCAGCCAGTCCACATCCAGTCCCAGATGCTGGGCGAGTGTGATATTCAGGGTAATAATCCGGGGGGATGAAGATGTAGCTGGAGTAATAGTGCGGTGAAAAAGATCGGGTAGGGATGTCGCATAAAGAGGGGGAATAGGCATGAAGCGGTCTTTTTTCGTTGTTAATAGGGGCAACTTATCTGATGTATGGAGTTTCCTCCAGATGAGTTAAGGAGATGAAAGGAATGGAAGAAAGATGCAAGAAAGTTAGGGTGGATATGTATCATTCGGATAAAAAAGTTTTAGCAACATTCGTAATGTACCCTTGCTGTAGGGTATAATACCCTATAGAATTCGTAAACCATGTTGCGTGTGGGTGTGCCAAAATTGATAGAGCTCTAACGCGGATAATTGAGACAAGATTAAGGATATCCTGTGGAGAACCAGCCTCCAACTGGCAAACAGTCTTCCGGGCGTAATGCTGGAGGGCGTGCGTCTTGCACCCAAGGGGTGGAAAGTAACAGCGCAGAGAGGTCGTCAGTTCAGAGGATCAGCCCTGTTCATATACGCTTGTATGCAGTTATGGCTGCTGCACGGTATCACGGGATCGAGCTTGATATACGGGATTTTGCTGCAGAACCAGGTGAATCATCTCCGTCACCTGCCACCCTCGTTCGTTGGCTGAGGGATTTTGGTGCCGTTGCCAAGGGGATGCGGTTGCGGTGGCGGTATCTTGTTAAGCTGGGTTACACGCCACCTGTTGTTTTGCTATTTCGTGATGGCTCGGCGGGCTTGCTGGTTCGCACGGACCCTGAGAAGGGTATCGTCTGGCTGCGCGACCCTCTAAAGGGTGAGGGGGAGCCGCCTGTTCCAATTGATGAGCTGCGGCTGATGCAGCTTTGGACTGGTGATATTGTTCTTATCAAACGGCGTAGTGATGAATCGGAAGCTGATGCTAATTTCGATTTCCACTGGTTCGCTAAGATGGTTCTGCGAGAAAAGCAGGGTCTGAGAGACATTGTTTTCTCGTCCATGATTCTGAGCGTGCTGGGGCTTTTCCCAGCGATGATCGTCATGCAGGTGGTGGATAGGGTCGTCAATTATCATTCCATGGCAACTCTTGTTTCTTTGACTGGATTTGTCGTTATCCTCAGTCTTTATGAAGTTTTATTAACCTATGCCCGGCAGGAGCTGACTTTGGTAGTTACCACTCGGCTTGATGCTCGCATTTCCCTCCATGCTTTTAACCGTCTGTTAGCCTTGCCGTTGGAGTTTTATGAGCGGCAGCAGGCTGGTGAGGTGTTGGGGCGGTTTAATTCTATCTTCAAGGTGCGTGATTTCATGACCGGGCAGGTACTGAATACTCTGCTGGATATGTTCATGCTTTTGGTCGTCATGCCCGTGTTGTTTTATATGAGTTCCACTCTAGCGTGGCTGACCTTGGTGAGTGCAGGGGCTATCGGTCTCATCGTGGTCATCATGTTGCCTGTAGTCAGCCGCGTGGCGGGCAAGATGGTTCGTGCGGAGATGCAGCGCGGAGCCACCCTGTATGAAACCGTGGCTGGTATCCGAACCGTCAAAACACTGGCTCTCGAGAATACCCGCCGGGCCGAATGGGACAATCGTACGGCTGTCGTCATTCATTGGCGTCTGGCCTCCCAGCGTCTGGCCAACTGGGTCAGCACGATGGTCCAGCCGCTCAATATGTTCATCAACCGGGGTATTATTCTTGTGGGTGCCTATCTGGTGCTGACGGATTCGAGCAGCATGCAGGGTGGCGCGCTCATGGCCTTCATGATGCTGGGTGGCCGTGTGGCGTCTCCACTGGTCAGTCTGGCCAAGATCATGGAATCCCTCAATGAAGTAACCGTATCCTTGGGTGAAGCTGGTGAGGTGCTGAACCAGCCGACGGAAACCTATGCCCTTACCCATGGCATGCGTCCGCCTATCAAGGGGGCACTGAGCTTCAGCAACATTAACTTTACCTACCCCGGGGCTTCTACTCGGGCACTATCCGAGGTGAATTTTGACATTCCGGCGGGGACCATGCTGGGGCTTGTGGGGCGTTCTGGTTCGGGTAAATCGACTATTACCCGTCTCCTTCAGGGGGTCAGTCGTGACTATCAGGGTTACTTGCGTCTTGATGGGGTCGATCTGAGGGAGATCAACTTGCATTATCTACGGCGGTCCTTTGGTGTGGTGCTTCAGGATAACTTCTTGTTCCGTGGAACCATTCATGACAACATTACGGCCGGTCGTCCTGGCTTGACGCTAGATGACGTCATCCGGGCTGCCCGTCTGGCGGGTGCCGAGGAGTTCATAGAGCGTATGCCGGCGGGTTATGAGACGTGGATCGAGGAGGGGTCGACTAATATTTCTGGTGGGCAGAGGCAGCGTCTGGCTATTGCTCGTGCCGTGATTTCTGATCCCAAACTTATGATTTTGGATGAAGCTACGTCGGCTCTTGACCCAGAATCCGAGGCTTTGGTCAATGCCAACCTCAAGAATCTAGCCAAAGGCCGGACGATGGTGATCGTATCCCATCGGTTATCTTCATTGGTAGATTGTGATCAGATCGCTGTGATGGAGCAGGGGCGTGCTATTGATATTGCGCCTCATACCGTCTTGTTGGAACGCTGTGATGTATATCGGACCTTGTGGCTTCAGCAGAATCGTCATCTTGAGCAGACGGCGCAGCCGCCTCAGGCGTTAAATTCCACCGATGCTCGGTCGTCTGGCGACCCAGGACAAAAGGTGGAGCAAGAACGGCCTGGAGGGGGAGGACAAAATTGATGAGGGAGAAGAGAAAGGCAGGCAGTGTTGGTCCTGTGCAACAGGGGGCTGATCAGCGAATTGAACCGGAGATGGAAGAAGGGGAAAATCATAAAGGGCCTCGCAAGGCTAATGATCCTTTTGCGCCGGATGATGTGCCCGTAGCTCTTTTGGAGTTTCATTCCCCTACACTGGGGATGGTTAATATGCCGATGACGGCTTCGGCGCGTTACATTACTTGGTTGGTTGGGTCGTTAGTGTTGGCGAGTGTGCTGGCAATGGCATTGTTCCCACTTAATAAGGTCGTGACTGTCACAGGCCGGATTATTTCGACGGCGCCGATCGTGGTCGTCCAACCGTTGTCTGCTGGGCGTGTTCGGTCGATTTACGCATCTGTTGGACAGTATGTCCGCAAAGGGCAGGTTTTGGTCCGACTTGATCCGACGTTGAATGATGTAGATATGGATAATTTGTCCGCGCAGATGGAATCCCAGCAGGCAGAGGTCTTCCGTTTGAAGGCACAAGCGGCAGATGTGGATTATCATGCGGATATGAATGTTCCTGCTTCCATCCAACAGGAACAGGTGTTCCGTCAGATGAAGACGGATTATCAGGCCCATGTTGAGGATTTTGACCGCCGCATTGCTGGGATGCTGAATGACCTTCAGGCTGCCCGCGGGAGTGCCGCCATGTATGCCAGTAAGTTGAGGGTAACCCAAGCCGTGCTGGACATGAGAGAGCGTGAGCAGAAGGAAGAAGTGGGGTCCCGCCTGTCCACTCTGGGAGCACAGGACGCTTTGATGGATACGGAGCGTGCCCTGATTGCGGCCCAGCAGACGGTAGGTGGCACACAGAACCGCCTTGATGCACTCCGTGCCCTGCGGGAAAGCTATATTCAGAGCTGGAAGACCAAGATATATGGTTTTCTGGTGGTCGGTCAGCGGAGGCTGGACCAACTGAGAAGTGATTACCGCAAGGGGCGGGTGCAGCAGAAGGAAATCGATTTGAGGGCTCCGTCTGATGGCGTCGTGCTAACGGTGGCTCCTATCTCTGTTGGGGCGATGGTCGCCCCAACTCTGCGTGTGGTTACCTTGGAACCGACAGCAAGTGGGTTGGAGGTGGAAGCTCTTATGAGTCCCCAGGATAGTGCTTATGTACGGCAGGGGCATCATGCTATCATCAAATTTGCCAGCTTCCCATATGTTCAGTACGGTGGGGCGAAGGGCACGGTTCACCTCATTAGTGCTGATACGTTTCTACCACCTGAGATGGTTGAGGGGAATATCAGGGCCGGGATTGATCCTGCTGCCATTATGAAGGAAGGTAACTCTGTCCTTTTCTATCGTGTGCGGCTAAAGATTGATAAATATACTCTGCATGGTCAGCCTTCTTTCTTCCATCCCAGTGCGGGTATGCCTGTGACGGCTGATATTGATGTCGGCAAGCGGACAATCTTGAATTATTTGTTTGGCCGTGCAATCCCGGCAGCAACAGAAGGTATGAGAGAGCCTTCCTGAGGGGAGGGGGGGGCTGGTCATGGTGCGTAGGTTAGCCTTTTTTGTTTCCCGCCGATCCCATCGGTTAAATCGTGCTAAGCGGCTGCTGGGGGCTGGGAAAGTTTCGCAGGCTTTCTCCCTGTTTGCGAAGCTGGCTAAGGCAGGAGTGCCAGAGGCTGCTTATAGGATTGGGCAGTGTTATCTTTCTGGGCAGGGAACGCCAGCTTCGCTGGAGGAAGGGGCACGTTGGACCTATCATGCAGCAGAAATGGGTATCCCGGAGGCCAGCTTCACGCTGGCGACTCTGTTTGCCATGGGGGTACCCGAAGGGTTTGACCCGTCACGGTCTGTCTCGGGTGATGTGGGTCTGTACGACCATGCCAGGGCCGAGGATGTAGACAGATACCAGCCCGACTTCGTGCAGGCCCGTTTCTGGGCGGAGAAGAGTGCCGCTGTCGGGAATGTCGAGGCCCAGGCCCTGCTGGGGCATATCTTCAATCATGGGCCTGAAGGCATTCAGGACAGGGAGGCTGCTCGTCATTGGTATGGGGAATCCGTCCGGGGTGGTTCCATGCAGGGCGCACTCGGGCTTGGTCTCATCCTGCTGGATGATGCCGAGGATGACAGCCAGAAGGCACAGGCCGTGGAGCTTCTCCAGCGTGCGGCTGATGAAGGGAATCTGGGGCTGGCCAGTGCGGCCATGGGCTGGATTCATGAGCACGGGGCCAGTGGTCAGCCACGGGATGCCTACAGGGCTGCCGCCTATTATCTCAAGGCAGCGGAACAGGACATTCCTTCCGCCCAGGCCCGTTATGGGCTGATGCTTCTGAAAGGGGTCGGGGTCGACGAGGCGAACGCCATACGGGCTGAAAGCTGGCTGCGCAAGGCGGCCTACGGTGGAGATGCCGAGGCGGCGGCCCTTCTGGGTGACCTGTATATCCGTGGTGAAGAGCTGTTCCGTCGCCCGATGGAAGCGGCCCGCTGGTATGAATTTGCGGCGGAGCAGCATCATACGCCGGCGGCCCGTGCGCTGGCCGTCCTGTATCTGACCGGAACGGGCGTGCCACGGGACGAGCGCAAGGCGGCCTTCTGGTTCAATCATGCGGCCGTGCTGGGCGACCATCTGGCCGATGCGGACCTTGGCAATCTGGTGCTGGCCGGGGTGGCCCGTCCGGATGAGGAACAGCGCAGCCTCCAGCAGCGTCTCAGGCGGCAGGCTGAAGGCGGGAACCCGCTGGGGGCCTTCAATCTGGGGGTCTGTCTGGCACAGGGTGTCGGAGGTGTTCCGGATGAGGCGAAGGCCTTCTACTGGCTCGGTCTGGCACGGGATGGCGTCGTGAATGCCCAGTACTGGTATGGCCGCATGATGTTTGAGGGCCGGGGTGTCGCCAGGGACATGCAGGCCGGGCTGGCATGGATGGACAAGGCTGCCCGCAAGGGGCTGCCGGAGGCCTGTGTCAGCGTGGCGCAAATGCTCATTACCGGTCAGGTGGACGGCGTGAAGGATCATGTACGGGCACTGGAGCTGTATCACAGGGCGGCCGATGAGGGGCTGCCCGAGGCCTATTTTTCGCTCGGAGCCATGTATGGCGGGGGCCATGATGTACCTGCCGACCTTCCGAAGGCGCGTGACTATTTTGAAGAGGCTGCACAGCGTGGTCATGGGCTGGCCCAGATGATGTTTGGCCGGTATCTGCTCAAGGGGCTGGGTGGATCTGAGAATGGCGAGCTGGCCCGTTACTGGCTCCAGCAGGCGGCGGAGCAGGATGTTGAACAGGCGCAGGAGCTGCTGGACAGCCTTTCCGGCATGTCAGCCCGGGAGGGTGAAAGCGTCTCGTGAGACGGCAGGCCAGTTTCATTCCGGGATATGGCCGCTTCTATCGTCCGCAGGAGGAAGCCCGCTGGAAAATCCGGCACATGGAGGCTATCCAGAAGGCTTTCAGCCAGGGGGTGGCCTGCCTGAGACAGGGCAGACGGCATGATGGCCTGTTCTGGCTGCAACGGGCCGAGGCCCTGTCAGGCCGTGATGACAATATCAGCTTCACCTGTGCCGTGGTCCTGCTGGAAAATGGTGATGTCCAGCAGGCCCTGCCACGGCTGGAGACGCTCTGGACCCGGTATGGACTGAGAGAAGCGGGGCTGGCTCTGGCAGGGGGCTGTTTCCGTGGTGGCAGGACGGAAGAGGCCGTCCGTGTCATGGGGCAGGTCATGTCCTGCAACAGTCTGGCCGTCGACCATTATGCTCTGGCAGACAGCCTGTCTTTTCCCGCCGGGCTGCCAGGGTGGATGGTACTGTCCAACAGTGGGGAGATACGCCTCCGGGTAGCGGGAGAGGTGGAGCTGGCTCTGGATGGCAGGCCGCTGGGGCGGCTGACGGCGGGGCTGTATGATCTGGCTGTGCTGGTACCTGATGAAGCTGGCCCATGGTGGCGGGGACAGGAGCTGACAGCAGCCTGTGATGGACAGCCTCTTCTGGGCAGTCCTCTCGACGTAGGCAGTGTGACACGATGCCAGTCTCTGGTCACGGCGGAGGTGCAGGGTGTCCGGGGCTGGCTGTGGTATCCCGGCGAGCCTGATTTTCTGCCATCCTTCCGGGTGGAAGGGCATGAAGCCCCCTTGCGGGCAGAGACGCTGGCGGAGGGATTCAGCAGTACGGCTTTGTTGCAACGGCCGAGGGGATTTTACCTGTCTTATGTGGACTGGCCCCGGCTGACGAACCAGCCGACCAGTTTTTATGATCAGTATGGCCGTCTGCTGATGGGAGCACCGCTTGATCCGGCTCTCGTGCGGCTGATGCAGCAGCCGGAACAGGTAGGCAGCCTGCGGAAAGGCTGGACGAGACAGGGCTGCCGTGCCGCTGTCCGACGGGGAAGGACGGATGGCCTTCCGGATGCAGCTGTTATGAGGGGCTGTGCCATCATCATACCGGTCTATCGGGGTGAGGCTGTGGTGCGGGCCTGTCTGGAAAGCGTCATGGCGACGGCCCCGGCCTCCAGCCGCATCATTGTCGTGGATGATGCCTCACCTGAAAAGGGGCTGCGGGACTATCTGGAGGGTCTGGCCGGAACGGGCCGTGTGAAGCTGCATCGTCACAGGCAGAATGGCGGGTTTGTCGCCAGCATCAACACGGGGCTGGAGCATGTGCCCGCCGGATGGGATGTCATCCTGCTCAACAGTGATACGCTGGTGTTCGGCAACTGGGTGGAACGTCTCTGCCACTGGCTGCGGCGTGAAAGGGCGGGCACGGTTACGCCATTCTCCAATGCTGGCGGGCTGACGGCCTATCCGGCCAGAAACCGTGACAATCCCGCTCCAGACCCGGCGGAAGCGGAGGCTCTGGACGGGCTGTTCCGGAGTCAGGCGGAGGCCACCCTGCAGGAGATTGACCTGCCTACGGCCAACGGGTTCTGCATGGGCATCTCGGCGGCCTGTCTGGCCGCTGTCGGGACGCTGAACCGGGCTTTCTTTGCCCAGGGCTATGCGGAAGAAAACGAGTTCTGCCTTCGGGCCAGTGAGGCAGGGTTCCGGCATCTGGTAGGCATGGATGTTTATGTCCTGCATTACGGGCACTGCTCTTTCGGGGCAGAGGCAGCTCCGCTTCTGCTCCGCAATCTGGAGATACTGAACCGCCTGTATCCCGGTTATGACGAAGCCATTCAGCGATGGAAGAAAGTCAATCCGTTGCGGGACCATCGCAGGATGCTGGACTGGCGGCGGATCCGTCAGCATCGGGCGGATTTCACCGGGGCCGTGGTCCTGCTCCAGCACCGGGGTGGAGGTGGCGTGGCCCGTGCCGTGCGGGAGCAGGCTGCCCGTCTGGGGCAGGAAAAATGTCTACCCATCATTCTGGAACCGATCGAGACAGGCTGCCGGGTCGTCAGCCCCATCGAAGGGCTGGCAGTGCCCAATCTGGTGTTTGACCTGCCCGGAGAGCAGCCCGTTTTACTGTCCTTCCTGAGGGAAATGGGCGTCCATCTCGTCATATGGCATCACATGCTGGGTCATGAGACCGGTCTGCGGGAGCTGCATCATCAGCTGGATGTGCCTTATGATGTTTATGTGCATGATCATGTCTGGTTCTGCCCCCGCATTGCCCTTCTGGACAGGCATGGCCGTTATTGCGGAGAGCCATCCGTGGCGGGCTGCGTGGACTGTCTGAGTGGCGGCAATGTGCCAGCGGGGGACGCCCTGCCTCTGCCGGACTTTCTGGCCCGTTCGGAGACGGAGCTGGTGCGGGCACGCCGGGTGGTGGCTCCATCTGAGGACGCCGCCCGCCGGCTGATGCGGCACATCGCCAGCCCCATCAATGTTCATATCGACCCTCTGGAGGATGACCGGCAGATCAGGGCGGGAGGGTCTCCTGCAAGGGGAAACAGGCCTCCGACATGGGAACGGCCCTTGCGGATACTGGTGCTTGGGGGGATCAGCCGGTGGAAGGGGTATGATGTTCTCCTGTCACTGGGGAAATACATCCAGCAGGAGGCCCTGCCCCTGCGTCTGATACTGATGGGCGGGACACATGATGATGATGCCTGCCTTGATGCGGGCATAGAGGTGACGGGGCCATATGATGACAGGACTGTCCTTCCGGCCCTTCAGGCGGTGAAGGCTGATGTTGGTTTCATCACGTCCATCGCTCCGGAGACATGGTGTTACACGCTGGGCTGGCTGTGGAAGGCAGGGCTGGCCGTGGTCGGGTTCGACATAGGGGCGTCTGCGGAGCGCATCCGGCAGGCAGGGCCGGACTGGGGGCAGCTTGTGCCGCTGGGTCTGCCGGCTGATCGTCTGGCAGGTGTTTTCATGTCGATGACGTGTCGTGGAGAGCTTAAGACTTTTTTGCAGGGTATTGAAAAATAATATACGAATACGAAGACATCCTAAGTATTTTCATGTATAAGGGGTCTGTCCTTGTGCAAATTACGGTCGCCGGAGATACTATGTCAGACACAGACCAAGAACAGCCCCATCATCCCATCGTAGACCTGAAAGCAGGTGCCCACGTGATGACGCTGGATGCCGGTGTCTTCTGTGTATTTCATGCTCCTGGTCAGATGGAGGCGGGGCCGAGCGGTTTGCCGGGTGTCCGTATTTCCCGAGCACCGGGAATATCGGAGGATGCCGTTGAGGTTGTGACTTTTGAGGCGGATGGCTGGATGGGGGCGGCCAACAGTGCGGCTCTGATACGGGTTCGGCGTGGTCCGGCTGGCGTGATGGTGACGACTTATCAAGATAATGCAGGGGGGAGTTCTCCTCGTCTTCAGGTAATCCGTCTCATTGGTGGTGTTCCGGTGGATCGGCCTCTTACGGAGGAGACCGTGGATGAGGAAGTCGAAAAGATTAGTCCGGAATTACAGCAGCCGACTGGGAAGGCGAGCAAAGCGTCTGTTTCCGGTGTCGTTGGTAGTGAAGCAGTCCGCGAGGTCGTTGTCCATGTCCAGCGGCGTGGCGATGTCGGTGGGGCCATTGGTGAATGGGTGGGGCAGCCTGGCAGTAAACGTTGGATCGAAGGTTTCTCCATTCGGCCTGAAGGAGGTCTCCTAGCCAAGGATATAGAGTATCAAGCCGTTTTGGGGCGTGGTTGGTTGTCGCCGTGGGCCGAAGGTGGCCAATTTTGTGGATCACGGGGAATGTCGTTGCCGATTTTGGGGCTGCGGGTTCGTTTGAGAGGTGATCTTTCCTCCAAATGGAGGATAAAGCTGTCTGCCAGCTTTACAGATGGGACGAAAGTTGATTCCCCGGAGGGGAGGGAGGAGGTTCTTCAAGCGGAAAGTCTGGCTCCGCTGGAGAGTTTTCGACTTGAGGTTGTATCTATGAAGGGGAGGGAAAAACGGGGGGTATCTACTAGGGGGGCGTAGCCGTAGGCTGGCCGGGGGGGAGTGGTGCGTTTTCTTTTTGTTCATCAGAGTTTCCCGGCGCAGTATGCCCACATGGTGGCTCACCTTGCCCGCAGGCCGGAACATGACGTCGTTTTCATCACGGCGGGCAAGGGGGATGACATTCCCGGTGTCCGCCGTGTGCTGTACCGGCCTCCGGAGCTGAAGCGAGATGGTGCCCATTATTTCGTCAGGGAGTTCGATCACGCCATCCACAGGGCCGAGTCCATTGCGTTCGTGGCACGCTCCCTGAAGAATCTGGGGTTCCAGCCGGATATCATCATCGGTCATCACGGCTGGGGAGAGCTGCTGAATCTGGATTCAGTGTTCCCCGGTGTGCCCCTGCTGGGCTATTTCGAGTTCTATTATGGGATGGAAGGGCGGGACATTGGTTTTGACCCGGAATTCCCCATGCCTGAAGAAGCCAGCCTGCTGATTCGCTGCAAGAATGCCGTCAATCTTCAGGCTCTGGAAGGCCCTGGCCTTGGGCAGACGCCAACCCGTTTCCAGCGTGATACATACCCGGGCTGGGCACAGGAAAAGCTGAACCTTCTGGATGAAGGGGTTGATCTAGTCCAGTACCGTCCGGACCCATCCGTACGGCAGAGGCCGTTCCAGCTGGGGGATGTGACCATCGCATCCTATGAGAAGCTGGTGACTTATGCGGCCCGCAATCTGGAGCCATACCGGGGTTTCCATAGCTTCATGCGTGCCCTGCCCGCCCTGATGAAGGCACGTCCGGACTGTCAGGTCATTCTCATGGGGCAGGAGGATGTCAGTTACGGAATTCCGCCTGCGGGAGGCGGTACCTGGCGGCAGACCATGCTGAAGGAGCTGAAGGGGAAGCTTGATCTGTCCCGCATCCATTTTGTCGGCTGGCTGGAACGGGACCAGATGGTCCGGGTGCTGCAACGGTCGGATGCCCATGTCTATCTGACCTATCCTTTTGTTCTTTCATGGTCGCTGCGGGAGGCGATGGCGGTTGGCTGCCCGCTCGTGGCCAGTGACACGGCACCGGTGCAGGAATATCTCACTCATGAGGACACGGCCCTCATGGTTCCGTTTCTCAGGCCGGAGGCCATTGGGGAGGCCGTGCTGCGCCTGCTGGAGAGCCGCAGCCTTGCCGAGCGGCTGGGCCATAATGTGCGGCGGCGTGCAGAAAAGTTACTGGATATGAAACAGTATCTCGCCCAGTATGAGGCGTTGATATGCAGGATGACAGGTCGGGAGGTGCTATGAACATGCCAGAGATGGATAGAGCCGCCTTGCAGCAGCTTGTGGCGGGCTGGATCGTCAAGAAATCGTCTTCCTCTGCACCGCAGAGACTGCTGGAGGAGGACTGTGCCCAGCTTGCGGATGCAGCGCAGCGCAGCTGGCGGGCCATGAGGGCCGGGCCTGATGGTGACATGGCGGACAGGACGGCTCTGCGGGACCTGACGGGTGAATGGATTGCGCAGCGTGAGCGGGGTGGCGTTCCGGGGCGTCTTCTGGAAGATGATCTTCAGGCCATCATGAACAGTCTGAGGCTTGATGAAATCGGGCCGCCCCCTCATGTCGAGCCTGAACAGCCTGAACAGCCTGAACAGCCTGAACAGCCTGACCCCGTTTTCCCTTCTTTCCCGGCGGATGTGAAAGTCGAGGACTGGCGGGCTGATTACATGTCTGCCGATGATGTGGCCGGGAATGACGTGCTGGCTGACGGGCGGCTGGTGAAGGATGTCCTGAAGGAAGACCCCTTCTATTTTGCAAAGCTCCATCTGGCCCTGTCTCTCTGACGGGAGCAGAGGGTCGGGACTCTGGAGGCAGGCCTGTCTGCCTCTGCCTTGTTAAGCGAAGCATGAAAAAAGGGCGCACCCCGTGGAGGGATACGCCCTTTTCTTTCAGAAGGGGACTGACGTCCCCCTCATGCACGCTCAGCGCGGGCCAGCTTCAGCCTGAAGGTGGGCCTCAAGGAACCAGAGGTTCTTGTCCAGACCACGGGAAATCTCGGTGAAGATGTCGGATGTGTCTTCATCGCCAGCTTCAGCCGTCACCTTGATGGCTTCACGGATTTTGTTGGCCACCACGGCATAACGCTCGGCTAGAGCCTTCACATGGTCAATCACGGTGTAGATGTCTGTCGGGTAGGGGGCGCAGTTCGTGTGCTTCTGCACGTTCTGCACCGTACCGAGAGCGACACCACCCAGCTGGACGGCACGTTCGGCAGCCGTGTCAACGAAGCCATCCAGCCCACCACGGAAGCCATCCAGCATCTCATGGACACCGATGAAGTTGACGCCTTTGAGGTTCCAGTGAGCCTGCTTGGTCACCAGAGCCAGGTCGATCAGGTCAGCCAGACGGGCATTCAGTGTCTCGATGGAGACAGCCTTCGTGTTGTCCGGCGTGTTGTTGCTCGTGTGATAATGATTGATCTTGCTCATCATGTCATTCCTTCAGGTTTTCTTTCCCCTCCGGGGAGAGGGGAAGGAAAGTTCAGAAAACCGGACGGGACTCTACCGTGTTTCCTCACCCTTCAGGACCATAAATCCTCGGGGTTGCGGAGGTCAAAGAAGGTCCGCAGGTCCTGTCTGAAATAATGTGGGTATGCCGGATCATTTTTAAAGAGCGGATTGTCTTTCCAGCGTTCCATCATGACCTGTTTTTCATGGAAGAAGCGGGCCTCATGTTCCGGGCGGTCATCACTCCCACGGGAATGGCTTTCATGATGGATGGCCTCGGCTTCGGCACAGAAGATGACCCTGCGGCCGGAGCTGCGGATTTTCAGGCACAGATCGACGTCATTATAGGCTATGGCCAGCCCGACTTCATCAAAGCCGCCAAGGTCACTGAAGACGGAACGGGGGACCATCATGGCCGCCCCCGTGACGGCCGTCACCTCATGGGTGAGGCGTAGCCGCCCGATATAGCCCATGAAGGTCGCAGATCTTAGCTTGTGGACATGAATACCAATGATCTCAGGCCCTACCGCCACACCGGCATGCTGGATGGTGTTGTTGGGGTAGAGAAGCCGTGCCCCCACAGCTCCGACCTCGGGTGAGGCCTGTGTTTCTTTCACCATTTTTCCGATGAAGTCCGGCTGCGTGACAATGACGTCATTATTGAGGAAAAGTAGCAGGTCACTCTCACTCTGTCTGGCCGCCAGATTGTTGAGCCGGGCATAGTTGAAAGGTTCTTCCACACGCAGGACGCTGACCTGCCTGTGTTTCCGGATGCTGTCCAGCCAGGCCAGCGTGTCCTGCTGGACGGAAAAATTGTCCACGAGAATGATGCTGAACTTGCGGTATGTCTGGGAGGCCAGCAGGACGTCGACACAGCTTCGTGTCATCTCCAGCTGGTCCCGGAAAGGAATGATGATGCTGACGGAAGGCTGGCGGCGGAAGGACCAGTCCAGGGCATAGACGCTCAGACGCTCCACGGCGGAGACACTGGCTTTCAGCCTGCGCCGTTTCAGATGTTCCGTGATGCAGTCCGTGGCGGCCCGGATGGCATAGTCCTTGCTGCTGATGCTGCTGGCTGTGGAATTAGGTGTCTTGCGCCAGTGATACAGCACTTCCGGCACGTGATGGATGTCTTCACGGGGGATGATTTCCGTGGCCCGCAGGAGGAAATCATGGTCCTGTGCCCCGTTATAGCGGTCTTCCAGAGGGCCGACCCTGCGGACCGTCGCAGCCTCCATGAAGGTGAGGTGGCAGATGTAATTGCAGCCCAGAAGGTAGCGGTAATCGTAATCCGGCTTGAAATTGGGTTCGATGAAACGGCCCGTCGTGTCCACCTTGTCTTCATCGCAGTAGAGCAGCCTGGCACCCGTCTTCAGGGCAGCCCGGACCATGCGTTCAAGGGCGATGTCCACCAGCACGTCATCATGGTCGAAAAAGGTGATGTAGTCGCCTCTGGCCTTTCCGATGGCTTCATTGGTGGCTCCGGCAATGCCCTGATTCTTCTTCAGGGCGAAGGCACGGATGCGCTTGTCTTTCCGGACATAGTCGTCGATGACGGCTTTTGTCCGCCGGCACCGGCTGCCATCATCAATGATGATGAGTTCCCAGTTTTCATAGGTCTGGTTCAGGACGGAATCGAGGGCCGTGCGGAAGTCTTTCTCGTCAGGCCGGTAGGTCGGGCAGAGGACGGAGACAAGGGGCGTTTCCGTCAGGGGATTGGCTTCCCGCTGGAGGGCCGCCTGTTCATGCAGAAGTCGGTAATAATCTTGTGCCCACTGGTCATAATGGCGCAGGTCGAGCGGCTGACGGGGAATCAGGGAGCGGGCACTGTTCCGCAGGGCGGTCAGCTGCTGGTGCAGCTGGGCGATGTTGCTTTCGATCTGCACCAGTCTGGCCGTCAGCTGGTCATCGGCCAGCGATGTTTTCAGCGGGCTGCCGGAGAGCGGTGTGCCGTCAGGGAGGCTCACGGCAGTGATTTCGTGCGGAAAGCCGTCATGGAAACGCTGCGGGATGGCGAACTCGAAGCCGCAGTCGGGGTCGCAGTGCAGGGCCTCGAAAACGTCGCTCCGGTACCGGTCAGCCCGGACGGTCCCGATGGTGACGCCGTCAATCCTGATGCCCACGATGACACTGCCGGACCAGGTCTCACTGGCCGGGGTGCGGGAGACAATCCAGCCCCGGAGACGGCCTTCCTCCAGCCCGTCTATGTAGCTCATGTAGCGGGTATGTGGGGAAAGGGTGAGGCTGATGACCTCCTGCCCGTCCCCGTCCGCCTTTTCATCCGGGAAGGGCAGGGCACGGCGGTCGTCAAAGCGGATGGAAAAGTCATGCGGCAGCCCGTCATGGGCCTCTGCGGGAAGTGCAAACCGGAAGCCGAGCCTGTCACCGGGTGTCAGCAGAATCCTGCGGATGTCCTTCCGTGGCAGGTCACAGAGAACCTGCATGATTTCCTGACCATCCATCAGGACATGGAGCAGGGCGGGCTTTCCCGGCTCGTGCAGGTCGATGGCCCAGCCGCTGATGATGCCGGTCTGGCTGTCCACTGCCTCGACATGGCCCCGGAACTGATGTGCGGGCACTGACCCCTCCTGAACGGTATGACCTGAATAGGAATGCTACTTTCATAATTATGAAATAAAGCCGGGACAAGCGCACGGCGTTTTCTACTGCAGATGTGGAGATGATGGAAAAAATCGGGCAGTTCCGACCCTAAAGTGATGTAATCGCTTTGGCGGACGGTTGTCCTTTGCGGACAGGAACGGTAATGCACGGAGGCGGAGGCAGCCTGCACGATAGGGTGATGCCCCTGAAGTTGAAACGGCCAAGGCTTCGGACATATGCGCATGACGCCCGTACTGCGTTCATCACACCGTAAAGCGGGGTTTGACACCGTTTTTCATGGGCTGCTGCTGATATGCTCGCTGCTGGTGCTGGCTATGCTGGGCGGGCTGATCCTGCTGATGGCGACAGGCGGATGGCAGGCTTTCGCCAGATTTGGTCTTTCCTTTTTCACGAAAGCATCATGGAATCCGGTCAGAGATGTGTACGGGGTGCTGGCTCCCCTTCTGGGGACGCTTGTCAGTACGCTCATTGCCATGCTGATCGCCGTGCCCATGGCCTTCGGTACGGCCTTCTGGCTGACCTACATTGCCTCAGGACGGTTTTCGTCCATTGTCGGGACGACCATCCAGCTTCTGGCAGCCGTGCCGTCCATCATATTCGGCATGTGGGGCTTCCAGACCATCGTGCCTTTCATCGCTCGTGACGTGCAGCCCTTCCTGAACCATCATTTCCGCCATGTGCCGGGGCTGGGGCCGATTGTGTCCGGCCCGCCGGTGGGGACGGGGCTGGTGACATCCGGCATCGTGCTGGCCGTCATGGTGGCTCCCTTCATCACGGCCGTCATGGTGGATGTTTTCGGTGCCGTGCCGCCCATGCTGCGGGAAAGTGCTTACGGGCTGGGGGCGACACGCTGGGAGATGATGCGCAAGATCGTTGTGCCGTGGTCCCGCAATGGCATGATCGGGGCCATCGTGCTGGGCATGGGGCGTGCGCTGGGTGAGACCATGGCCGTGACCTTCATCATCGGCAACGTGACGACCGTGGGCTGGTCCCTGTTTGCGCCACGCAGTACCGTGGCCTCACTGATTGCCCTCCAGTTTCCGGAAAGCCCGGAAGGGTCCATACGCCTTTCCTCTCTCATGGCACTTGGTTTCATCCTCATGCTTCTTTCCTGTGTCAGTCTGGTGCTGGCACGCTGTCTCAGAGGGAAACGCCAATGACGGCATCTGTAACTCCGGCATCTTCCAGCGGGGCAGGCAGGACCGGTTCTGATTCCGGGCGGTGGCGTCCGGGCCGCAAGGCCATGCGGCGGCAGATGCTGGATTATGTGGCGACGGGTGTCAGCATTGCGGCAGGGAGTGTCCTGCTGCTGGTACTGGTCTCCATCCTCTGGACATTGCTGAGCCGTGGTCTGGCCGGTCTTTCATGGGCGACGGTGACGCACAGGATGGGGCCTCCCGGTTCCGGTGGCGGGCTGGCCAATGCCATCGTGGGCAGTCTTCTCCAGACGGGCCTTGCCCTGCTGATGGCGGCTCCTGTCGGGCTGATGTGTGGAATCTACCTGTCCGAGTACGGGCGCAAGGGCAATCATTTTGCCAGTGTCGTGCGTTTCGTGGCGGACATGCTGATGTCGGCTCCTTCCATCCTGATCGGCCTGTTCATCTATCAGCTGCTTGTCGTGCCGTTCGGGCATTTTTCCGGCTTTTCCGGTGCGGTGGCTCTGGCCGTTCTGGCCCTGCCGCTCATCGTGCGGACAACGGAGGACATGCTCTGTCTGGTGCCGACAGCGATGCGGGAGGCTGGTGCGGCCTTGGGGGCGGCCCGCTGGCGGGTCATCCTGTTCCTCTGCCTGCGGTCTGCCCGCAAGGGGGTGACGACCGGCATCCTGCTGGCTCTGGCCCGCATGGGTGGTGAGACGGCCCCGCTGCTTTTCACGTCACTGGGGAATCAGACCATGTCCACGGACATGACCCGCCCCATGGCCAGCCTGCCCATTGCCATCTACCAGTATGCTGGTGCCTCCTATGAGGACTGGGTGCAGCTGGCCTGGACGGGTGCTCTGCTGGTGACGTTTGGTGTGCTGCTCATCAACATCACCGTGCGGCTTTCATCCCGTCACTGAAATCAAGGGAAGAGATTTTCATGACTCCTGCTTCAATGTCGTCTGCCGAGCTGTCAGGTAAGGCACCTGCACAGGATGTGGCCCTTGCAGTACGGGACCTGAACTTCCATTACGGCAGCCACCATGCCCTGCATGGCATTTCACTGGATTTTCCCGCCCGGTGCGTGACGGCCATGATCGGCCCCAGCGGGTGTGGCAAGTCCACCCTGCTGCGTGTCTTCAACAAGATTTATGCCCTGTATCCCGGCCAGCGGGCTACGGGCGAGGTGATGTTTGACGGCCGCAACATCCTTGATGATTCCATCAATCTGGACATGCTGCGCTCCCGCATCGGGATGGTGTTCCAGAAGCCGACCCCTTTCCCCATGTCCATTTATGACAACATCGCCTTCGGGGTGCGTCTGCATGAGAAGCTGGGCCGGACGGAAATGGATGAGCGTGTCCAGGACGTGCTGACCCGTGTCGCCCTCTGGAACGAAGTGCGGGACAGGCTGAACGCCCCGGCGACCGGTCTTTCCGGTGGGCAGCAGCAGCGTCTCTGCATTGCCCGCAGCATTGCGACCCGGCCTGAGGTCCTTCTGCTGGATGAGCCGACCTCTGCGCTGGACCCGATTTCCACGGCCCGGATTGAGGAGCTGCTGGATGAGTTGAAAGAAGAGTTCACCATTGCGATCGTGACGCATAACATGCAGCAGGCGGCACGCTGTGCTGACCGTGTCGCTTTCTTCTATCTTGGCAGGCTGGTGGAAGTGGATACGGCTGACCGTATCTTCACCAACCCCCGTGAGAAGCAGACGCAGGATTATATTACCGGCCGGTTCGGATAAGCGGGAAGGGAAAGAGACCATGCCACACGAGCGTTCTCATATCGTTTCGAGCTATGAGCAGGAGCTGGAACAGCTCCGGGCGATGATGGTGAAGATTGGCCGCATCGTGGAGGAACAGGTCGGGCTGGCCCTCAGGGCCATTGCCGACCACGATGAGTCGGCGGCCGAGGAGGCCATGCGGCTGGACCCGGAAGTGGATGAGCTGGAGCGGGAGGTGGAAGGGCTGGTCATCCGTCTTCTGGCTCTGCGCAGCCCGATGGGGGCTGACCTTCGGGAGATTGTCGCCGCCCTGAAGATCACGGGTGATCTGGAGCGCATTGGCGATTATGCTGCGTCCATTGCCCGCAAGGCGATCAAGGCGGCGTCAGGGGACGGTCATATTTCCTTGTCCGGCCTGCGGAGCATGGGGCGTCTGGTGCGGGAGAATCTGGGCCGGACGGTGGATGCCCTCATTGAGCATGACGCCCATCAGGCCATGGAAGTCTGGCACGCCGACCGTGGTGTGGATGAGCATTATGTGACGGTTTTCCGTGAGCTGGTCACCTACATGATCGAGGATGCCCGGAACATCCGGGCCTGCACGGAGCTGCTCTTCATCGCCAAGAATCTGGAACGTATTGGCGACCACGCCACCAATGTTGCCGAGCGTGTCTATTACGCCGTGACGGGCGAGAATCTGCCCACGACCCGCCCTCGTGGTGGCAGCCCGACACGGGTGGGGCTGGAGGAAGATGCAGGCTGAGCCGCTTCCTCATTGGATTATCAAAAAACCCCGGCAGGTTGTCCCGCCGGGGTTTTTCTGTGGGTGATTCCGTTGCCTGTCAGGATTCGGAACCGCCATTCCTGCGTTTGAGAAGCACCCAGCCCCCGTAGAAAATCAGGGCCAGCACGGGGATGGACCCAATGGTGATGGTGCCGGAAGGATAGTCAAACGCCATCATGACCAGCACCATCAGCAGGAAGGCCAGTGTCAGCCATCCCGTATAGGGTGCGCCCGGCATGGAGAAGCCGGTGGTGGCGATCCGGCCCATCCTGATGGCCTTATGCAGGCGCAGCTGGCAGAGCAGGATGGTGGCCCATGTGCCCAGAATGCCCAGAGAAGAAATGCTCAGCACGATTTCAAAAATCTGTGTCGGGTACAGATAGTTCATCAGCACGCCGACCAGATAGATGAAGAGCGTCACGCCAATTCCGACATAGGGGACGGCATTGCGGTTCAGCCTGCTCATGGCCTGTGGCCCGGACCCGCCGAGAGCCAGGGCACGCAGGATGCGCCCCGTGGAATACAGGCCGGAATTGAGGCTGGACAGGGCGGCTGTCAGCACGACGAAGTTCATGATGCTGTCAGCAGCCGGAACACCGAGCTTGTGGAAGAAGGTGACGAACGGGCTTTCCCCGGCATGATAGGCGGACCACGGCATGAGGCAGACCAGCAGGGCCACGGAGCCGACATAGAAGACCACGATGCGCCAGATCACGCTGTTGACGGCACTGGGCACGACCTTGCGGGGCTGTTCACATTCACCGGCGGCAATACCGATGAGTTCCGTGGCGGCATAGGCGAAAACGACACCTTGGATCAGCATGAGAGATGCGACCATCCCGTGCGGGAAGATGCCACCAGACTCGGTGATGAGGTGGATGCCCGGTGTGTAATTGCCGACATGTGTCCCGCTCAGCAGGATATAGCCCCCTACGCCAAGGAAGATGACCAGCGTGAGGACCTTCACCAGCGAGAACCAGAACTCGATCTCACCAAAATAGCGGACGCCGGTCAGGTTGACGGCTCCCACCACAAGCAGCGCACCAAGAGCGATCAGCCACTGGGGGATATGCCCGAATACGGGCCAGTAATGGACGTAGAGTGCAATGGCCGTGATGTCCACGATACCGGTCATGGCCCAGTTGAGGAAGAAGAACCACCCGGCAGCATAGGCGGCTCCTTCCCCCAGAAATTCCCGGGCGTAGGTGACGAAGCTGCCGCTGCTGGGGCGGTACATCACGAGTTCGCCCATTGCCCGCAGGATCATGAAGGCGCAGAGACCGCAGATGGCATAGGTGATCGCAAGGGAGGGACCGGCAATCTGGAGACGGGACCCTGCCCCCAGGAACAGCCCGGTACCGATGGCCCCGCCAATGGCGATCATCTGTACATGCCGCCGGCTCAGGTCCTTCTGGTAACCTTCATCGGGGGTGTTGGCGCGTCTGGGGCTGTGCTGGTCGGGAGGGGATGTAGTCATGCGATAATCCTGCAATGATCAGTCTGGAGGGTCGCAGCCCGGGCAGGGGGGATACCTTTTCGTTTCCGTCTGGTCTGCCATGTGTTTTACGAATAGATTCTATAACTAACAGCAGACGCTTTGCCAATGCGCCGTACCGGGAAAGCTGTTTTTAATGCTTCATTATCATCTGGTTACTGGTTGCTGGCCCGATGATGATGGTGCGCAGCCATGCAGGAAAATGCGGAGTCCTTCATTCAGATAGCAGTGAAGGCTTTGCTGGTCCCGTGCAGGACCACAGTGGGCCAGAAGGGACAGCATCGGCCCCCCGACAGTCAGGCCGAAAAGATGGTCCGCCGCATCAGCTGCATCATGAAACTGGAGCTTTCCGGCCCGTTTTTGTTTATCAAGCCAGTCCTGTATTTTTGTCTTGTTGCCGGAGATATGGAAGAGTTCGGTCATGAGCTGCTGGATGGAGGGGGAGCGGTTGGTCTCGCCGATGATGGTCCGCATTAGGCTAAGCCTCTTTTCGCAGAGTAGAATTTCTGTCATCTGGAAGACTAGACTCCGGAGCTGCTCTTCTAGCCCGGTTTCCGGAATGGGGGTAGGGGTTAGCGGGATGAACAGCTCCGCCAGGAGAAGCTGCTCCAGCAGGTTCCGTTTGGACGGGAAAAAAAGATAGAGCGTTTTTTTTGACATGCCCGCATGGTGGGCAATGTGGTCCATTGTGGTGTGGTGGTAGCCCTGTTTCTGCAACAGCAGGCAAGCAACTTGGAGGATGGTTTTACGGCGGTCCGTATCATCATGGGGCTGCACGGCACCAAACTCCTTGCAAGATGGACAATAGATGCTGGTTTGTGCCTGATGCTGGCATGGGTTTGTCAAGCCCCATGATGAAACCGGAGCCTCAGAGTACGGTTTTTTTGGATGATGAAACCGGGGTCTCAGGGTACGGTTTTTCTGGGTCGGCCCAGAATGGGATTGACCTCATGGGTGGAAACTGGGTAGTTTCCGCACCCACCCGGTTTTTTCGTGGTGAGACATGATGCAGGCAAGACCGTTTGCCTGTAGTCCTGTCAGTCCGTGTCCATATCCTTAGAGAGCCTGCCCGTCTATGCCCATGTTCCGTCCGAAACTGGCTACATGTCTGTCCCAAACGGTCCTTTATGGCAGTACGGCCCTGCTGGGCCTTGGTGTTCTGGCGGGGTGTCAGAAAAAAGCCCCACCGGCACTGCCGCTGCAGTCCGTAGCTGTCGTGACCCTGCACACGCAGAGCGTCCCGCTGGAAACATCTCTTCCGGGGCGGACGGATGCGTATGAGCAGGCCCAGATACGCCCGCAGGTCAGTGGTGTTCTGGTGTCCCGTACCTTTGAGGAAGGGAAGGATGTTCAGGCAGGGCAGCCCCTCTACCAGATTTACATTGCCCCATTCCAGGCCGCCTATGATCAGGCCCGTGGCCGGCTGATGGAGGCGGAGGCCAGTGCCATCCGTGCCCGTGCCCAGCTGAAGCGGTATAAGGAGCTGGTCGGGCCGAGAGCGATCAGCCGTCAGGATTATGATAACGCCCTGGCGACATCCCGGCAGGCGGATGCCGAGGTTGTGCAGGCCAGGGCCGCGGTGGAAACAGCCGAGGTCAATCTCAACTATACCCATGTCCGGTCACCGATTGATGGCCGTATCGGCAGGACACTCTACACGGCGGGCACGCTGGTCACGGCCAATCAGAGCACGCCCATCGCCGTGGTCACACGGCTGGACCCGATCTATGTGGACGTCAATCTGGCAGCCGAGGACATGATCCGTCTGCGTCGTGAACTGGCATCTGGTCAGCTGGAGCGGAAAGGCAATGAAGCTGCTGTGACGCTGGAATTGCCCGATGGGTCCACCTATAACCAGACAGGCCAGCTGAAACTCTCCGAAGTCACGGTTGACCCCGCCACGGGGACGCTGGTGATGCGTGGTGTCATGCCCAACCCGGACAAGCTGCTTCTGCCGGGCATGTTCGTCCATGCGCACATCAAGGAAGGCAGTGACCCGAAGGCACTGTTGCTTCCGCAGGTGGGCGTGCAGCGGACACCCAAGGGTGACCCTTATGTCATGGTGGTTGATGGGCAGAACCATGTCCATATGCGCATGGTCTCGCTGGGCCAGACTGTGGGGTCCAGCTGGCTCGCCACCAAGGGCGTGAATGCCGGGGAGCGGGTGATCGTGCAGGGGCTGCAGAAGGTCAGGCCGGAGGTGGCGGTCAAGCCCTATGAGGCCAATCTGGCCGAGATGGGGCTGGAGTAACGCTACATGTCACTTTCACGTTTTTTCATTGACCGCCCCATCTTTGCCTGGGTGGTCGGGCTGATCATCATGCTGGTGGGGGGCGTGTCCATCACCCGCATGCCCATCGCCCAGTATCCGACCATTGCGCCGCCGCAGATCGCCGTTGCCGTGGATGACCCCGGGGCCTCGGCGGATACGGTCAACAATACGGTGGTACGGCCGATCCTCCAGCAGATGTCCGGGCTGGATCATCTGGAATATCTGTCGGCCCAGTCCTATGGCAGTGGCCATATGGAAATTGACCTGACCTTCGAGCAGGGGACGAACCCCGACATTGCCCAGGTGCAGGTGCAGAACAAGCTTCAGCTTGCCCAGCCACGCCTGCCACCGGAGGTGGTGAGCCAGGGGCTGAGCGTCACCAAGGCGGCCAAGAACTTCATGCTCGTCATCGGGTTCATCTCCACGGATGGCAGCATGAACGGGAAGGATATTTCGGACTATGTGGCGTCCAACGTTATGGACCCGCTCTCCCGTATTTCCGGTGTGGGTGACCACACGCTCTTCGGGTCCGAATATGCCATGCGTATCTGGATGGACCCGGACAAGCTGTACAAATATGGCCTGACCGTGGGGGACGTGCAGAGTGCCGTTCAGAGCCAGAACATCCAGGTGGCGTCCGGTGAGCTGGGTGGCCTGCCTGCCCGCAAGGGGATCGGGTTTGATGCGAACATCATCGGGCCTGTCCGCCTGACGGAGCCGGAACAGTTCAGCAACATGCTGCTGAAGGTCCAGCAGGATGGCAGCCAGGTGCGGATGCGGGATATCGGGCATGTGGAACTTGGGGCGCAGAGCTACAATTTTACCTCCCGCTATAACAACCAGCCCGCCACGGCCATGGCCCTGAAGCTGGCCCCGGGTGCCAACCAGATGGTGACGGAAGCGGCTGTCCGGGCCAAGATCGCCCAGCTGTCCCAGTTCTTCCCCAAGGGGCTGAAGGTCGTCTATCCGCTGGATACGGAACCTTTCATCACCCACTCCATCGAGGAGGTGATCGAGACGCTGCTTGAGGCCATCGTTCTGGTCTTCGTCGTGATGCTCGTTTTCCTCCAGAATTTCCGGGCCACGCTGATCCCGACCATCGCCGTACCTGTGGTGCTGCTGGGGACGTTCGGCATCCTGTCGGTGATGGGATACAGCATCAACACGCTGACCATGCTGGCGATGGTGCTGGCCGTGGGGCTTCTGGTGGATGACGCCATCGTGGTAGTGGAAAATGTCGAACGTGTGATGAGTGAAAAGAAGCTCTCACCACGGGAGGCCGCCCGTGAATCCATGGATGAGATTTCCGGTGCGCTGGTGGGTATCGTGCTGGTCCTCAGTGCGGTCTTTCTGCCGATGGCGGCTTTCGGCGGGTCCACGGGGGTAATCTACCGTCAGTTCTCCATCACGGTGGTGGCGGCCATGTGGCTGTCCGTTCTGGTGGCCATGGTCATGACACCGGCTCTCTGTGCCACCATGCTCAAGCCGATCCAGAATGAGGTCCATTTCCGTCCGGCCGTCTGGTTCAACCGGCAGTTCGAGCGGCTGACGAACCGTTATATTGGCGGGGTACGCCACATGCTGCGCCTGCGGGTGCTGGCGATGGTCATTTTTGCCGGTCTCACGGTTCTGGTTGGATTCCTGTTCATGAAGGTACCGACAGGCTTCCTGCCGGATGAGGACCAGGCCCTCATTTTCGGGCAGATCAGCATGCCGGCCGGGGCCACGGATGCACAGACAGGGGCCGTCAACCGTCGGGTCACGGACTACGTGCTGAAGACCTATGGCAGGGATGTCGAATCCGTCTTCACCATGAACGGCTTCAGCTTTGCCGGTCAGGGCCAGAATGCCGGTGCGTTCTTCATCCGTCTCAGGCCGTGGGATGAGCGGCCGGGCTATGAACATTCCAGCATGGCCATTGCCAACAAGATCATGAAGCATTTCCGGGGTGATCCGGCAGCGCAGATCTATGCCTTGAATCCGCCTGCGGTGATGGAACTTGGCAATGCCACCGGCTTTGATCTGGAGCTGGAAGATAACGGCCATATCGGCCATCAGGCCTTCCTTGCCGCCCGAAACAAGCTTCTGGCTGCGGCTTCAAAAAATCCGCTTCTGTCTGCCGTGCGTCCGATGGGGCTGGAGGATGCTCCCCAGTTCGTGCTGGACCTCAACCGTGAGAAGGCCAATGCACAGGGCATCAGCAATGCGGACCTCAATACGACCATTCAGGGGGCGTTCGGGTCGATCTACGTCAACCAGTTCACCCGGAATGACCGTGTGAAGCAGGTCTATATTCAGGGTGAACCGTTCTCCCGCATGACACCGGAGGACCTGAACCGCTGGTATGTCCGTAACAATGTGGGGGACATGGTGCCGTTCAATGCCTTTGCCAGCGGTCACTGGATTGTCGGCCCGCAGAAGGTGGAAAACTATAACGGTCTGAATTCTTATGAGATTCAGGGTGTGCCTGCCGTGGGTGTCAGCTCCGGCCGTGCGGTGGAGGAGATCGAGAAGATCATCAAAACTTTGCCGCCGGGTGTCGGGCATGAATGGACGGGCCTGACCTTCGAGCAGCTTGCTTCCGGCAATGCCACAGGGCCGCTCTATGCGCTGGCTGTCATCGTGATCCTGCTCTGTCTGGCGGCCCTTTATGAGAGCTGGGCCATTCCGTTCGCCGTGCTGCTCGTGCTGCCGCTGGGCGTGCTGGGGGCCATCGGTTCAACCCTCTGGCGTGGGCTGAGCAATGACGTGTATTTCCAGGTCGGGCTGCTGACAACGGTCGGTCTGGCCGTGAAGAATGCCATCCTGATCGTGGAATTTGCCAAATTCTTCTACGATCACGGCGACACGCTGGAAGATGCCGTGCTGAAGGCCGGGCGGGAGCGTCTGCGCCCCATCCTGATGACCTCCATCGCCTTCGTCTGCGGCGTGTTTCCGCTGGCGATTGCCACGGGTGCGGGTGCTGCCTCCCGTGTGGCCATCGGGACCTGCGTGGTGGGCGGCATGATCACCGCCACCGTGCTGGCTGTCTATTTTGTGCCGCTGTTCTTCGTGGTCGTGCTGCGTCTCTTCAGGGTCAAACGGCTTTCGGAACAGCATGAGGCAGCGCAGGAAGGAGACCACGCATGAACATGAAACTGCATGGCAGGAACAGGGCAGTTCTTGCGGGGCTGATGGGGCTTGGCAGCCTGCTGCTGTCCTCCTGCAATCTGGCCCCGAAATATCAGCGGCCTGACCCGGCCGTCTCGAAGACGTACCCGGCAGATGCGGAGATCAGACCGGGCCAGCCGGCCCATCAGCAGGTTTCTGACCTGGGCTGGGAAGATTTTTTCACGGACCCGCGGCTGAAGGCCCTGATAGGCCTCTCCCTTGCCAATAACCGGGACCTTGCCGCCCAGATGGCCGCCGTGGCTGCCGAACGTGGGCAGTATCAGGTGCAGAATGCGGCCCTGTTCCCGACCATCTCGGTAGGGGCCGGGGCGCAGTATGCGGGGCCTTCCGATACGGCGGGGTTCTCCTTCGCACCGGGGGCAGGTGAATCCGTTTCCACCCTGCGTTTCTATCAGACATCCATCGGGTTTTCGTCCTATGAGATCGATCTCTGGGGCCGCATCCGCAACATGAGCCAGGCCCAGAAGGAACAGACGCTCGGTACGGCGGAAAACCTGCGGAATCTGTGGATCACGACCGTGTCGCAGGTGGCAAGTACCTACATCCAGTGGCTGGCGGACCGGCGTCTGCTGGACCTTGCCCAGCGCACAGCCCGCACGAGGGCGGATACATGGCGTCTCAACAAACTGGAATATGACCATGACGAGCTTGATGCCCTGACACTGGCCCAGAGTGCGACCGAGCTTGAGCAGGCCCGGTCGGATGAGGAGAAGGAAACCCGGGCGGTAGCGGATGATGAACATGCGCTGCAGCTGCTCGTCGGTGCCCCTCTGCCTGCCACCCTGCCACCGCCTCTTCCCATGGGGCGGCAGACGATGATTGCCGATCTTCCCGCTGGTCTGCCATCTGACCTGCTTCAGCAGCGGCCGGACATCATGGAGGCGGAACATCACCTGCTGGGGGCGAATGCGTCCGTCGGTGCGGCCCGGGCAGCCTTCTATCCCCGTGTGACGCTGACAGCGAATGAAGGGACCAGCTCTCTCCAGTTCCGTCGCCTGTTCAGCCATCTGGCCGAAACGTGGGGCGTGTCGCCCAATATCAGCATTCCGCTGCTGACATGGGGTGTCAATCAGGGGAACCTGCGCACCGCCAAGGCAAAGCTGAAACAGAGCGTTGCGGAATACCAGAAGGCTGTCCAGTCCGCTTTCCGGGAGGTGTCTGATGCGCTGACGGCCCGGGAAACCTACCGTCGGCAGGACAGTCATATGATCGTGCTGGAGACGCAGGCCCAGCGGGCTTACGATCTCGCCCGGATGCGCTATCATGCTGGCATTGACAGTTATCTGACCACACTGGTGCAGGAGCGTCAGCTCTATCAGGCCCAGCAGACCCGTATCATGGTCGAGGCGGCACGGTTCCAGAACATGGTGACCCTGTACCGTGCGCTGGGTGGTGGATGGAGCCGCAAGAGCAGAGGGACCAACTGACGTCCCCGGCTCCTGCATGTGTGGTCTGGAGGAGAGAGCATATGCGTTTTGTGAAACAGGCCGGTCTGCTGGCAGGAGCTGGCATGATGCTGACGGGCGTGGCCGGACTGGCTCCAGCGCGGGCTGACGATGTTGACACCATCGTCAGGAAGCCCATGCCCGCTTCCAGCCTGCCCCGGATGCATGCTGATTACAGCATGTTCCATTTCGTGCCCCGGGGAGATGAGGTGACCGTGCAGCCCGAGCATGATCGTCTTCTCTTTCGCAAGAAGAGCGGTCAGCCGGATGGCTACGGTGAACGCCGTGGGGGAGCTATCGTCTATTATGATGCCAGTGGCAGGCCTGTCCGTATCCAGCGTCTGACTCAGGAAGAAATGGACCGGATGGATCAGTGAGGACCGGGCTGACCCGGTCTCCGGTCCGGGGATTCAGCGTTTCCATTTCCAGTAGCCATAGAGGCCAAGGCCGGTATAGCCGGCATAGAGCAGGGCCGTGATGGTGAGCGACCTGTTGATGAACAGGCCCGTATAGATCACGTCAATGGCCGACCAGAGCAGCCAGCTCACCCGGTAGCGGCGTGCCGTCCAGAGCTGGGCGAGCAGGCTGGCTCCGCTCAGGCCGCCATCCAGCAGGGGCGTGGGGTCATCACTCCACCTCCTGAGGGCCAGAACCCAGAAGACCGAAAGAATCAGGAAGAAGCCCGCTTCCAGCATGGCCCGACCGGCAGCCAGGGGGCGGGCCGGGAGTTCGTCTGCCGGAAGGGTGGGCAGGGACTCGGGCAGATGCAGTCCGGCCCGTTTCTCCCGTGCCCACAAGGCCCAGCCATAGAGGATGGCGATGCTGAACACTCCCTGCAGCACCGTGTCCGCATAGAGATGGGCCTGAAAGAACACCGTGCCATAAAAGAGCGTTGCCAGCAGGGAGATGGGCCAGCCGATCATGCGGCGTTGTGCCGTCAGCCAGACACCGGAGGCACTGAACAGGGCAGCGATCAGTTCCATGAGGTCAGGTCCCTTTCAGCAGGGTCAGCAGGGCCTGTCCCCGCCCCGTGTGGAACCATCGGGCATGGCCGATGAGATAATCCTGCCAGGAGATGTCCGCCGCCTCCCTGCTGCCGAGGATGTGGCTGTAATAGGCGACTTCCGAGAGGGCAAAGGTGACATGACAGAGTGGCAGCCAGCAGGCGGTGAGCTGTTTTTCAATGAAAGTGCGGGGACGCCGGGCATCATAGGCGTGCAGGAAGGTCAGAAGCTGCTCTTCATGCACGGCGGGTGCGCCTTCCGGGTCCAGCCAGCTGATGAAGCTGCGCTCTATGGCGACAGCGAGATCAAAGGCGGCACTGGTCAGGTCACACATGCCGAAATCGAAGGCACGACCCGCCGTGATGTCCTGTCCTTCCCTGTGCCAGAGCAGGTTGGCTCCATGCCAGTCCCCGTGCCCCCAGAGCGGGTGGTCATCCGGGAGCAGGGGGTGAAGGGCCTCGTGGAAAGGAGCCAGCAGGGGCAGAACATCCCGGCGCAGGGCAGTGAGCGGATAAGCCTCCGTCAGTCCTTCCTGTGCTGAGGCCCAGGGGATCAGGCCCTCTTCCAGATTCTCATGCAGCAGGGGATGGCGTGCAGAGATGAGCGGGGGATTGTGGCGTGGTGGTGCCCGGTAGCTTTCACTGGCTTGATGCAGCCGAGCCAGAAGCGTGCCGCTGGAGGCTGCCTGTGCCGTGCTGTGATAGGGCCGCCATGAGTCCAGTCCCCGGTAGGCGTCTTCCTCCATGTAGAGGGGAAAGGCCTCATATGTGTGGTCAGATGTGGCCAGAGCCGTCCGGCCATCCTGCATGGGCAGGGGAGCGGAGACGGGCAGGCCCTGCCCGGCCAGACGGCGGGCAAACAGATGTTCTTCTGTCAGTGTCTCAGCAGAGCGCAGGGCACGTCCATGCCGTTTGAGGAACAGCCGCCCGCCATCCTCCAGTGCCACGATGGCGGAGGCGGAGAAGGGACGGCGGCTGTGCCAGAGGATGGGATCACGGGCGGCAGGGCGGACACCCCAGCGGGGCAGCAGAGCGGCTATGTCATTCTCTGTCAGGGGAGGCCAGACACAGCCATTGTAACCGCTCTCCAGACCAAGGGGACGTGCCGACATGTTCAGAATCCGGCGGTCAGGCTGGCAAGGGCAGCGAAAGGGGCACCGATATAATAGCCTGGGGCGGATCCGCTGACCCGGCTCCCATGAAGGCCCGTGGTGTCATGGGCGTTCAGTGTGGTGGAATTGATGCCGGACAGGTAACGCTGGTTGCTGATGTTGCTCAGGTTCAGCCGTAACGTGGGCTGATGCAGGAAGCCGACAGTGCTGAAGCGGTAACCAAGGGTCAGGTCAGCCGTCATGATGGAAGGGATACGCTCGTCATTCATGAAGGTGGAATATTGATGGCTCATGTAATGCATGGTGATCATGCTGAAGAAGTGCCCGTCATCATAGCGCAGTCCTGCCCCGGCCTGAAAATGGGGGCTGCGGACGGCTGTCTTGCCTGCTGTGGGCAGGGTGTCGCTTCCGGCAGAGATGTCATTGTCGATGGTGGCATGGAGATATTCGAAGGACGCATAGGGGCTGATATGGTGCCAGGGGCGTGTGCCCAGCTCCACATCCACACCACGGGAGGTCTGCTTCCCGGCGTTGATGGTCGTGATGATGTTGGGGTTGTTTGCTTCCCCGGTCTGTATCTGCCGGTTGCGGAAATTGTAGTTGAAGAAGGTCAGGCTTGCCGTCAGCCAGTCCCCCGTGCGGCGGTAACCGAACTCCTCGGAGACTGAATATTCGTTTTTCAGGCGGTTGGTCCCGGCCTGGCTGATGGAACCGTTGGGCACGCCATTGGCATCCACACCGGCATAGCTGTTGTAATAGGTGGAAAGGGCCGGTGCCCGGAAATTGGTGTTCACGTTGAGGAAGAGCTGATCCTGCTTCGTGAAGTTCCAGCGCAGGCCGAAGCGGGGCAGGGGTTCCTGCCTGTTGCTGGAGATGTTGCGCTGCGGACCGGGTACATCATTGGTGCCCCAGCGGTGCAGCATGACCTCCTTGAAGCCGATATCCATGGCCAGTCTGTCATTCATCAGGGAGATATGGTCTCCGACATAGAGGGCGTTGGTCTGGGACATGGTGTGGAAGCCCCCGGCCAGATAGGGGTTGCCATCCGGCATGAGGATGCGGCTGCGCTTCTTGTCCGCCCAGATGTTGGTGGCAGAACCATCATTGCCGACCAGCGTGAAGGGCTGTGGCTCATTGTCATCTACATAGTCGTACCAGTAGCCCATGACGAAGTCATTCCATCTGTAATGGGCATGGAAGGCCATGTTCACGCCGGACCGGTAGCTGCGCTGGGTGTAATCGGCCCGGACAGTCTGGCTGTCTCCCACGGGCAGGGAGGAAACGGGCTGGGTGCCGTAATAATTCCCCGTGCTGGAGAGTGTAGAGCCATAGGGGAAGTTGCCGTAGGCTTTCTGGGCATAGGGGGTGATGTCGAAGGAGAAACGCTGACTGAAGCGTAAATGCACCGGCGCACCGACATAGAGCGTTTCTTCCGGGTCACGGGAGAGCCGCCAGTAATTCGTGCTATTTTCAGGGTCAAAATGCCGGGTCAGCCAGCCGCTGCGGATGCCGTCAGTTTTCCAGTCTTCAAGGGAGGAGAAGGGGTAATAGCTGGTATTGGCCCTGTTCCATGACCCCAGAATGCCGGCATGGCTTCCCTGCCCCCATTCCTTGAGAAGCCGGAAATCAATGTGCTGGCGTGTGTCATATCCGCCGCTCCGCCAGTTGTCCGCATGGGTGTTGGAGTAGGAGACGAACCCCCTCACGCCACTATGGCCGATTTCACCCGTTTCCAGCCGGATGAAACCCCGTCTGGTATTGAAGGAACCATAGGAGAAGGAGGCCAGGCCGCCGGGCCTGAGGGACGGGTCGAGAAAGGAGAGTTTCATCAGCCCGCCTGCGGCATTGAGGACCGGGTTGTCCAGATCGGCTGATCCCTGCTGGAGGCCGACCTTGCTGTAATTCTCCGTATCGGCGAACTGGTTGGGATACCCGCCATAGGAGGCAGCATCGTTAAGGGGCATCCCTTCCAGCACATAGCCCAGCGCATCGCCACTCAGGCCACGCACGCTGATGTTGGTGTTGGGTGAAATGCCGAACGGGTCGGATGTCGTGACGTTGGCACCCGGCAGGATGGACACGAGCTGGAAGGCCGAGGCCGTGGGGGCCTGTATGTCCATGTAGCTGCGCCCCACCTCGCTGATGGACTGCGTGCCATGCTGGGGACGGATCAGCCCGCCACCACGCTGGACGACCTCTGGCGTGGCGCGAGTGGTGAGGTATTCCACCTTTCTGGCCTGCACGGCATGAGGTGCCTGATGCCTGGGGGGATGATGGGGTGTGGCGGGCTTGTGAGCCTGTTTCTCGGAGGCTGCCAGTGCCCAGCCGGGGCTGCACAGAAGCAGGAAGAGGGGGGCCGTTTTTCGGCTGGAGAAAAATGAGCGCATGGAATCTTCGCCTTCGGGACACGATGGTGAAGGTTCGCTGTGCAGGCGTCAGTTCAGGGGGAATAACGGACAGACGTCCGCCCCGTGATGTTTTCCTGTCCCTTCGCCGGTACGAACCGGATCAGGTTCAAAGGGTTGAATGGTCTTACCCAGTCTCTCAGCCCTCCATGATGAAGGCACCCCTCGGAACAGGCTTCTCGTTAGCAGATGGAACGGTACCTGTCCATTTTCTTTCACGTTTCTTTCACGCGGGTCCGGAGGATTGGCTGGAGGGCAGGGATTCTCTTGTAAAAAACCCTCATTCTGCCAATATTAAATGCGAATACCTGTGCTGATTTCTTTACATGGAGGTTACATGCCCATTATTGCGCCGAGCCTGCTTGCCGCCGATTTTTCCAGTCTGCGTCATGAGATGGGCAGTGTGGCAGAGGCACCGTGGCTGCATCTTGATGTCATGGATGGGCATTTTGTTCCGAACATCTCTTTCGGCATGCCCGTCATCAAGGCGTTGCGGCCCCATAGCAGGGCACGGTTTGACGCCCACCTGATGATCGAACCGGCAGACCCCTATCTGGCCGCCATGGCAGAAGCGGGGGTGGATCATATCACCGTGCATGTGGAGGGGAATGCCCATCTGCACCGTACCCTTCAGAGCATCCATGCGCTGGGCTGCAAGGCGGGCGTGGCCATCTGCCCTGCCACCCCGCCGGAGGCCCTGTCCGAGGTCATGGATATGGTCGACATCATTCTGGTCATGACGGTCAATCCCGGTTTCGGGGGGCAGAAGTTCCTTCATGGCCAGCTGGCCAAGATACGCACCCTTGCCGGGATGATCCGCCAGACCGGGCGTGACATCGTGCTGGGTGTTGATGGTGGCATTGATGAAAAGACCACACCACTGGTGACGGAGGCCGGAGCGACCATGCTGGTGGCGGGTTCGGCCATTTTCGGCAAGGATGACCGCCGTGCGGCGATTGAAGGAATGCGGGCTGCGGCCCGTCCCGCCCTTCTGTCAGCTGCAGGGGAATGATGCTTGTTTAGCTCATGCAGGCGTTATTTCAGGCTGATGCTTGTCTCCCTGCCCCGGCGGCAGCATGGGGAGGCAAGCCCTGTCTGTCTGTATCAGGACAGGGAGGAGGGTGACGTGGATCAGGGCGCGCTGCTGATTGGCGGCGTGTTCCGGTTTGCCCAGAAGACCTACAGCCTGCCCCTGCGTGGTGTCTGGCAGAGCAATGACTGGCCGGAGGAAGTGCGTCGCTGGTTCTATGGGTTTGACTGGCTGAAAGACCTCCGGACATTCGGTACGAATGGTGCCCGTCTTCTGGCCCGGTCCATGGTGGCATCATGGGCGGACCGTCCGCCGACTGATCCTGTCGCCCGGGAAAGTGGCGTGATGGGGCGGCGGTTGTCCAACTGGCTGGGGCATTATGAATTCTGTCTCTCTACGGCCACTGAGGGAGCGCAGCAGCTCGTTCTGGATGCGGCAGTGCGGGAGGCCCGCCGCCTCTCGGCCATGCTGCCCCTGCCCCCCATAGGCTGGGAAGGGCTGGCCGTGCTGCGGGGGCTGCTGGCCGTCTATATGGCCGTGCCGCATTATGATGGCTTCTTCAAGCGGTTCGAGCAGCAGCTTCCACTGGAGCTGGAGCGGCTGCTGGGTGAAGATGGTATTGTGGCCGAACGCAGCCCGGAGGCACAGTATCGCTGCGTACAGCAGCTGACGGCCATTCAGGGCATGTTCACGACCCTGCAGTGGATGCCACCGGACTGTGTTCCTGTCATGCTGGGGCGGGCCTGTGCCGTGCTGCGGGCATTCTGTCATGGGGATGGGGGGCTGGCCCTGTTCAATGGTTCACAGGAGCGGGGAGAAAAAGACGTTCTGGAGCTTCTGGAGCAGGCGGAGCGGTACAAGGTCGTGGCCTCCAGTCTTGGCAGGGGGGGCTTTGCCCGCCTGACGGCAGGGCGTGCCCTGCTGCTGGTGGATGCGGCGGCTCCGGCCCCGCATGGGATGGACCGGACAGCCCATGCCGGAACGATGTCCTTTGAATTTTCCCATTACCGGCAGCGTCTGTTCGTCAACTGTGGAGCGGCGGAAGGCGGGGCATGGCAGCGTGCCCTGCGTCATTCGGCAGCGCATACGGTGCTGGTCGTGGATGGGGATTCATCTGCCGATTTCGGAGAGGATGGTCATGTGACCCGCCGCCCGTCGCAGGTATGGTGCAGGCAGGGGCGGCAGGGATACGTACAGGAACTCCACCTGTCCCATAATGGCTATTACCCGTCTTATGGGGCCATCTGGTACCGGTCACTTTATCTGGAGCCTTCTGGTGAAGAGCTGCGGGGCTGTGATGTCGTGGAGGGAGAGAGTGATGTTCCCTTCACGCTGCGTTTTCATGTCCATCCCGACGTGCGGGTGGAGCGGGAGGATGAAGAGATTCTCCTTCATGCACCGTCAGAGATATGGCGTTTCCGCCAGGTGGGAGGTGTCATCGCTCTAGAAGATGATTTCTACATGGGGCGGGGTGCCCCTGAACAGACCTCCCAGATCATCGTCAGGGCACTTCCCGGCCGTAATCTGGCCGTGGCAGAGGATGAAGCCGATTCAGAAAACAGGACCATGAAACCCCCCAGACGCCAGCAGCGGGTGGAATGGGTTCTGGAGCATGTGCCCCTGTAAGGGGGATTATTGGGATGTGTTTTTGCGGGAGATGGTCTGCTGATGGGGGGCATACTCGTACAGGTGGAGTGTGCCTTTCTGTATGAGATCGGCAGCCTGACTGACAAGCTCAACAGGCAGCAGGAACCATTCCTTCGGGTAGATCAGCTTTCCCATACGGTCACGGACATGCAGTATCGCCCGTGAGGGGGCGAAAAAGCGGTGCAGGCAGTCTTCCACCTTGCGGTAGGAGAGATTGACCAGCGTATGGGTGGCCACGATCTCCACGGGAGCCATGAGAAAGGTAGGGTCATTGCGGGCGTCGGCGACCCGGCGGCGCACATCGCCACTTGTGACGCCGATTTTATGAAGCCTCCTCCGCAGGTTACGGATGGCCGGAACCTCGGAGAGGGAACGGGCGACGTAAATGGTACCGGTGGCATTGGTGACGGTCTCGCTACCGGCAAGCGGTCCAAGGCCGATGCGGGAGATGAAGCGCGCCGTTTTATCTTCCGTCAGGGATTTGCGGAAGGACGACATGAGTGGATCGCTTTCCGTCCCATTGGAGAAAACGATGCGGAGCCGATGTTCCCGGTCGCCGTGGCGGTAGGTTTTCTCGTATTTCTCGGCGACATAGGCAATCAGACCATTGCGGATGAAGAAATCACCTTCTGCCGGTTCAAGAATCTGATTTTTCCGCACACGTTTTGCCTTGCGGATGCCGCTGGATATCTCCTGCTGTACGGCCTCGAACAGGGCCGCATAATCCTGAAAATTGGCACAAGGTGTGATGTTGGCCTGATGCTCCGGCACGGCCCGTTCTGCTGCGGGGCTGGAATGGCGGAGGCTGAAGATGCTGGTATCCATCTCCAGATCATCGTCATCACTGAAAATATCTTCCAGCGATTGGGGCGCATTCATAAACGCCTGATCATTCCGCCAGTCTGGCAGGGAAGATGATGGCCGGGTGGACCGGGCAAGCAGTCCCAGCCTGTCAGCCTCTTTCATGGCCGGGGAGGGAGCTGGAGCCGCACGGTACCATGCCGCAGCGAGGCACATTTCATCATGATCCTCAGCCTGGGCATCTGGCAGTCTGTCATGGTCTTCGTAAAAACGGCTTACCTGCTCCAAGAGGTCCAGCCCTGTCCTGCGGGTGCTCTGCCCGTGCTGCATGGATGAGGCACTATCCGGAAGCAGGCCGAGTTCATCATCTTCAGCGAAAATATCATCCAGCGTGAGACGTTTCATCGGGTCAGTCCTGTTGCTGCTGGCGGCGTGCCTTGGCCCTGGCGAGGTGGAGACGGGCAAGAGCCAGCCGCTGCTCCAGCTCATCGGGTGAGTGGGCATCGGGCAGGCGGCCCTCCTGCTCACGGAAGGCCTTGATGCGGGGCCAGAGGGCAATGGCCTCATCATCCGTCATGCCGTAACGCTGGGCGGCAAAGGCGGTCTTGATCTGCGCCAGCAGGGGCGCATCCATATCCCGGGAGATGACTTTAAATCGCTCCTGGAAGCAGTTGACGCTGTCGATCAGCTCAATATCGAGTTCTTTCACGTTGATGAGCCGCTGGACGAGGCTGAGCAGGGTATTGGGCGCACTTGCAGGCCGTTCTTCCTTTGTGGAGGAGGCTTCTGATGTTTCAGATGAAGAAGGCCCGTTTTCATGGGGCTGTGCCGGCGAGGTATCGTCTTCTGGGAGGCTCTTCTGAGCCAGTGCAGGAAGGTTGATGCGGGCGGAAAGCTGCTGCCGGACAGATTCTGTCTCATCTTCTGTCAGGTCAGGATAACGCTGCGTGATGATGCCGGTCAGCACGGGCTGGTTGATGACTTCCGGGGCCGTGCCGGGGTTCAGGGCACGGCTGGACATGTGCTGATGGGTGGTGGCGACAAGGTCGTTCATGTCCCGTTCGCAGATGTCACGGGCACGCTGGGTTGGGGGTTCATCAAGATTGTGGATGCCAATGGTGACATGCCCCTGCGCATCCGTGCTGACAGGGGCACGGATGTCACCATCCTCCCGCCTGTAAAACTTGAAATTGGGTGCCAGAACCTGCTCCATCAGCAGGGAGCCGGAAATGGCCTTGAGCATGTCATTCACGGCATCCTGTACGGTCTGTGTTTCCACTCCCGGCTCGGCGACCAGATTGGTGAAGACAGCCCGTGCCTTGCCTGGGGCGTCTCGTGTGGCACGGCCGATGATCTGGACGATCTCCGTGAGGGAGGAGCGGTAGCCTATGGTCAGGGCATGTTCGCACCAGACCCAGTCAAATCCTTCCTTGGCCATGCCGAGAGCGATGATGATGTCCACCTTGGCCCGGTCGGCTTCGTCATCCCGTTTGCCATCCGGTCCGGTGATGGTTCTGGCAAGGCTGGTTTTTATGCGGTCCCGGTCGGGGCCGTCATCCACAAGGTCAGCCAGCCTGATAAGCTGGCCATCAGGCCGGCGGATGATGTCGAAGCCGGTTTCCGGGTCTCGCCTTTCAACCGTGCCGATGAGGTCGATGATCTGCCCGACTTCATCATATTTGTCACCAAAGGCCTCGGATGATCCACGATGCGGAATATGGATGATGGTCTTACGTGTGGGGTCCAGAACATCCTTCAGCCCGTTGATGTAGGTGCCTTTATAGAACTCGTAGGAGATGCCCAGTTTCTTGAGGAACTCATAGCCTTCCAGCTGCTCGTAATAGCTGTAGGTGATGGGGGTGAAGCGGCTTTCATCTTCCGGGCGGAGAACGGGAATGGAATCCCCCCGGAAGTAACTGCCCGTCATTGCCATGAGGTGGCAGCGGTCCCGGCTCAGCAGTTCCCGCAGGATGAAGCCGAGGCGGTTGTTATCTCCCGCTGAGACATGATGAAACTCATCCACGGCGATGAAGCAGGAATCAAAACGCTCCACATCCTTCTGTGCGATGACGGCATCATACCCGAAGCGGAAGGTGGCATGGGTGCAGACCAGCACCTGCGCCGTGTCATCTTTCAGGAAGTCCTGAAAAGCCCGTACCTTGCGGGGGGAGCTTTCATCACTGTCGAGGCAGAGATTCCAGCGGTCTTCCACCACCCAGTCACATTCAAAGCCGGGAAGGGCGGTGCTGCTGAAGGAGCCACCAATGGAGGTCTCCGGCACGCAGATGATGGTTTTTTCCACATGCTGATGGCGCATCTTGTCCAGCGCAACGAACATGAGGGCACGGCTTTTCCCGGCGGCAGGTGGGGCTTTGAGAAGAATATGCTGGGCCTGCCGGACCTTATAGACACGCTCCTGCATGGGGCGCATCCCCTGTGCGTTGGTGCCTGCCCTGCTGTGGCCATAGGTCATGGTGAGCATGTGTGCCATCGGGTCAGCCCTCCTGCTTTTTCATTGTGGAGCGTTTTTTGCGGACGGTCTGTTTCTTCCGGTTCTGCTCTACACGGGCAGCATAGCGGCGGAAGAGATGCTCAAGCCGCTGTGTGTCGTTGGCGAAAGCCTGCCCTTTATTATAAAGCCCTTCCAGCAGGGCATCATTGGCCTGGTGGGCCGCCTGGAGGTCGGCGGGCATTTTGTTCGGGTCATACAGTTCGGCCATATTTTTGTCGAAGTAGGACGCCCTCACTTTCATGATCTCCCGCCCGGACTGCTTCAGGACCTCTTTGTCTGCCTCCGTGAGGACGGGCACGGGGAAGGTGTGCCAGCCGAGCGTGTTGGAGTAGCGGAAGTCTGTTTTCAGTTTGCCGCAGACTGAGGCCGCCCATGCCAGATGGAGGCGGGAAATCAGCAGGGCAAAGCACCATTCCGGGGCGTCATAGAGGACGAAGTTGAGGTTGGAGGAAATTGTGTCAGATTTAACCCGGATGGCCGGAAGATAGGGACGGCGTTCCGAGCTGACACTGGGGACGAGGTAGGCGTGGTTTTGTGGGGCGTCATGCTCCCTGAACTGCCAAGGTCGGTCCAGCAGTTTCTGGTTGTTGCGGGCGTCTTTCATGGCAAGACGGGCTGCATATGTAGCCTTTATGCGTTCGGCAATGGGCGGAATCTGCCTTGCCTGTTTCAGCTCTGCATCATCAATCCAGAGGCAATAACGCTCAAGATCATTGATGGCCTCTCTGGAGCCCATGAACCGCCGAATGAAGGGCTCAGCTTGTGGGGCCTGTTGCAGGAGCTGGATTTTTTCTTCTGGTGAGAGGATGAGATGGCCGTTATCGGTAGGTTTGTTACCGTAAGTCATCTCAGGTAGCCCGAAGATGCTTTTGCTGGCCTTTTCAATGTACACATTCGGAGCATCCAGCAGATAGGCATTGATGTTTTGCGCCTGATGCTCCGTCTCCCCGGTGAAGAGTCGTTTTAGTAGTGTTGTGGTCTTGGTTTCCGGACGGTTTCTCAACCCGACAATGATGCAGACAACAGCGGCATTATGACTGGCATTGTTGCGCCATTTGAAGGAAGTATGGGCAAAGCTGATCTCCAGCTCCTTCCTCAGCAGGTCGGGCCAGAGGGCATTGACGGCCTGCCCCTGACAGAGCGAATTGGTGGAAACCAGAGCGGCCTCTGCCTGCCGTCCCTGAATATAGCGGGCCGCTTTGAAGAACCATGCCGCCACATAATCCAGCCCCCGATAGTTTTTCACGGCACCGGAGAAAGTGATGGCCATGTCGGCTTTCTGCTCAGCATTCTGGTAGTTCGAACCCAGAAAAGGCGGATTGCCGATGATGTACACCAGTGTATCACCTCCCGGTGGTGGGCAGACTGCCTCCCAGTCAAGCCGCAGCGCATTGCCGCAGACAATATGGGCAGCTTCCCGTAGCGGCAGGGGGGCGATGGCCCGGCCAAAACGTTCGGCAAAGAGGGCATTGGCCTGATATTCCGCAATGAACAGTGCCAGTTTGGCCGTCTCTGCGGCAAAGTCCGCACATTCGATGCCGTGAAAATTGGCAATCGGGATGATGGAAAACAGCTCCATCGTGTCATTGCCGTTCAGCGTGGCCAGCCGTTGCAGGATGGTCATTTCCAGCTCCCGGAGCTGGCGGTAGGCAACGACAAGAAAGTTTCCGGAGCCGCAGGCGGGGTCAAAAATATGGATATGACCGAGTTTGCTGCGGAGCTTCCGTAGGGCAGCAGCTCTGTCCCACTCCTTCTGGATATCGCTGCGTAGACCATCCAGGAAAAGGGGATCGATGACTTTGCGGATATTGGGGACGGATGTGTAATGCATTCCCAGTTCGGCCCGGATGCCCGTATCCGCCACGGACTGGATCATGGAGCCGAAAATGTCGGGGTTGATGTCCTTCCAGTCCAGCTGGCAGGCATCCTTCAGGTAGCGGAAGGCCGTGACATCAAAGGTCGGTATGGCAATTTCGCCCGCAAACAGCCCGCCATTGACGTATTCCAGAGGGGCCGTCCAGTCCGGCAGGTGGCTGCGTCCGTCCTTCGGCAGGTTCATGGCTTCAAACCCGGCCTGAAGGACCGTATGCAGGGCTTCACCTTCTTTCCCGCCATAATCCAGCACGAGGCGGGTGAACTGGTCCTTGGGGAAGATGCCGACATCTTCGGAGAACAGGCAGAAGATCAGCCGCATCATGAACTGGTTCATGATGTGCGTATGGCTGGGATTCTTCCATTCCGGGTTGTGCCGGATGAGGGCGTCATAGAGCCTGGCCAGCTTGCCCGTGGCCTGCACGTCAACGGGGTTTTCTTCCACGGCCCGGTAACGCTCCTTACCCGCAGCGGGGAGGAAGAAGCCGAAATGTCTGGCCATTTCATCCAGCCGGCAATGAAGGCTTTCCCCGCTGGCAGGGTGGAAAGCGGCCAGCATGATGCCGTCTGTCGTTAGGAGAATGGCCGGTTTGGCCTGTTTATTGCGGGGAGAGGCCTTCAGCTGGTCCAGAACGGAATCAACTGTCATTTCCGCCGTCGGGTCTGCTGGAGCAAAATGGAACCGGCGGTTCAGCAGAACACCATCAGGCAGGTCGGAACGATTGGTTCCTCCCTTGCGTAACCGGTCCACGTTCGCTCTGGCGGCATCCGTGGCGAGCGCAAAATCATAGGGAAATGCACTGGCATCGTAGGGCTGAGAGGCGAGGTCCGAGAGAGCATCATAGATTTCAGTCGGATTCACGCCATCAACCCTTTATTAAGAATAAGGGGGAAAGCGAATCACATACGGCCAGTTTTGTCCAGATGCGTTACTGCACGCCACACAGTCAGGGAGGGGTCTGATTCTTCCCTGACTGTGTGGTGGACTGTTACCCCACCCGGACGAGAATATGCTTTTTCCTGCCGGAGGAGAGTTTCAGTGCTCCATCGGTCAAGTCGGCGGAGGTGATGGTCTGGTTTTCATCCCTGATGACCACGTCATTAAGCCGTGCACCTCCACCACGGATGAGACGGCGGGCCTCACCACCGCTGGCGGCCAGCCCGGCTTCTGCGAAGAGTTTGAAGGCGGGCAGCCCCTCGGCAGGCAGGCCGGAAGGCAGCGTGACTTCCGGCAGGGCGGCCTGAACGCTGCCCTGTTCAAACACCTTGCGGGCCGTCTCGGCAGCTTCCTCGGCGGCAGCACGGCCGTGGCAGATGGCCGTGGCCTCGGTGGCCAGAATCTTCTTGGCCTCGTTGATCTCCGCACCCTCCAGCGCACCGAGACGTTCACATTCCTCTACGGGGAGGTCCGTGAACATCTTGAGGAAGCGGCCTACGTCGGCATCCTCGGTATTGCGCCAGAACTGCCAGTAATCGAAGACAGGCCGCCGCTCTTTTCGGACCCATACGGCCCCGTTGGCGGACTTGCCCATTTTTGCACCGGAGGAGGTGGTGACAAGCGGTGTTGTCAGCCCGAACAGGCGGGCACCATCGGTGCGGCGGGCAAGGTCGATGCCGGAGACGATGTTGCCCCACTGGTCAGAGCCGCCCATCTGGAGGATGGCCCCGTGGCGGCGGTACAGCTCCCGGAAATCGAATGCCTGAAGAATGGAATAGTTGAACTCGAGGAAGGTCAGCCCCTGTTCCCGGTCCAGACGCTGCTTCACGCTTTCAAAGGAGAGCATCCGGCTGACGGAGAACTGCACCCCGACATCCTGGAGCAGGCTGATATAGGAGAGCCTGTCCAGCCAGTCCGCATTATTGACGAGGCGGCATTTCCCATCATCAAAATTCAGGAACTGCCCCAGAGAGGCCCGCAGACCGGCGAGATTGTGGGTGATGGTCTCGTCCGTCATCAGGGACCGGGCTTCATCACGGAAGGAGGGATCGCCGATCTTCGCCGTGCCACCGCCAATCAGGGCGATGGGGTTGTGTCCGTGCTTCTGGAGCAGGCGCAGCATCATGATCGACATGGCATTACCCACATGCAGGGAGTCCGCCGTGGGGTCGAAGCCGATATAGGCCGTGATCGGGCCTGCCAGCATCTGTTCGTCCAGTGCCTCGAAATCGGTACACTGGAAGATCATGTCACGGGCCTTGGCCTCTCGCAGGAACGGGCTTTTAAGCGGTATATCGGTCATGAAGGGCCTTCCTGTAGGGATGTCCTGTCGGGCGGGGACTGGTCAGCCGACAGCTTCTGCCGCAGGCTGGATCATCAGCGTTTCTTCAGGGGCAAAAAGGTTTTTCTGCCGGGTTGTCACATGGTCTTCCAGTGCATCGGCAATCAGTTCCGCCTGCTGGGAGAAGATATGGTCGGCATTGTCGAAGACACGGTAATCGACCGTGACATTCTTCTGCGTGTTGAGCTTGTCCACCAGCTTGCGGATGACAGGCTCGGGGGCCATGCTGTCCTTGCCACCGGCGATCATCAGGCCGCTGCACGGGCAGGGGGCAAGGAAGTTGAAGTCATAATCATCAGCGGGCGGGGCCACGCTGATCCAGCCCCGGATTTCCGGCCGGCGCATGAGCAGCTGCATCCCCACGAAGGCCCCGAAGGAATAGCCGGCGATCCACAGTTCCGAAGAATTGGGATTGATCATCTGCATCCAGTCCAGCGCAGCGGCGGCATCGGAGATTTCCCCGATTCCACCGTCATAACGCCCCTGGGAGCGGCCGACCCCACGGGAGTTGTAACGCAGGACGGAAAACCCCATTGTCTGGAAACGCCGGTACATGGTGTAGGCAATGCGGTTGTTCATCGTCCCGCCATGCAGCGGGTGCGGGTGGATGATCAGGGCGAGGGGGGCGTCTGGGTTTTCGGAGTGATGGTAATGGCCTTCGAGCCGCCCATCCGGGCCGGCGAACATGACTTCAGGCATGCGTCTCTCATCTTCTTGTCCACCCCGCCGCCTGATGGAGGCCCAGAGTGATGTGCGAACCGACTATGCCCGGTCGGGTCAGGACTCCGGGCATGATTTTACGCCCCCGGCAGAAGGATGGCCCCTGTCCGGGAGGAACATACCGGCGTTGTATATCGGTTTCATCTTGGTAATTTCTACCAAAATCGACTCTGTCGTGATGGTTTTTTCAAATTGGTAAAGAAGATTGTATTTGTCTCCTTACAGGGGCGAAGCCTATCACGGGATGTCAGGGGCACGGAGGCCCTTTATCAGGCCGGAGGAAGGGAAAGATGGTTCAGCAGGCAGCGGCGATGCAGCAGGCTCCAGTCTATCTGGATGCCAATGCGACTGAACCCCTGCGCCCCGCAGCACGGGATGCCATGCTGGCAGGACTGGACCAGGTGGGAAACCCTGCCTCCGTCCATGCGGCGGGACGTAAGGCCCGCATCATGCTGGAGGAGGCCAGGCGTCAGATCGCAGCATCTTTCGGGCGGGAAGCGGACAGCTGTGTCTTTACGTCGGGAGGGACGGAGGCCGATACGCTTGCCCTGCATGCCTTCGGTCATGCAGAAGGACGCCCCATCCTCATGGGGGCCACCGAGCATGATGCCATCCGCAGGGCTGTGCCGGAGGCTGGAATCATCCCTGTGGATGGGCAGGGTGTGATTGACCGTACGGCTCTGGAAGAGATGCTGGAGGCTCATGAAGCTCCACTGGTCTGCATCATGGCGGCAAATAACGAGACGGGTGTTCATGCACCGCTGCGGGAGGTTGCGGCTCTGTGCCGCCGTCATGGGGCTTTCCTGCATGTTGATGCCGTACAGGCGGCAGGACGGATGCGGGAACAGGATGATTTCTTGCTGGCCCTGAAGGATGGTTCACTGGAGGGAGCCAGTCTGGCCCTGTCTGCCCATAAGATGGGAGGCCCGAAGGGGTCAGGCGTGCTGCTTCTGCCAGAAGACAGGCCCCTGTCCCCTCTGCTGCCCGGTGGAGGGCAGGAGCGGGGACGGCGTGGCGGCACACCGGCCCTCGCTTCCCACATGGGCATGGCCGCTGCCCTAGAAGAGAGCCGGAGGCAGGACTGGAACATTCTGGCCGTCCTCAGGGATGAGCTGGAGGCTGTCATGGTACAGGCTGGAGCCATCATCATGGGGCATGGGGTGGCCCGTCTGCCCAACACGGTCAGTGCCGTCCTGCCCGGCGTGCCTGCCCAGATGCAGCTCATGGCACTGGATATTGAAGGTTACTGCGTGTCTGCCGGGTCTGCCTGTTCGTCCGGCAAGGTGAGCCGGTCGCATGTGCTGGAAGCGATGGGACAGGGTGAGGCGGCGGGGCAGGCCATCCGTGTCTCCCTGCCGTGGAATGTCGTGGCTGATGATGTACGGGCCTTCGGGCGGGCTTATGGCCTCATGGCGCAGCGTTTTGCTGAACGGGGCCTCCTGAAAAAAACATCGTCCTGCGGGAGAAGCCAGTGACCCGTCAGGATGACGTGATTTATCTGGACTATCTTGCCACGACTCCCTGTGATCCTGCCGTGGTGGAGGCGATGCTGCCGTGGTTCACGCAGCAGCCTGCCAATGCGGGGAGCCTGCATCTTCCGGGGCGGCAGGCAGAGGACGCCGTGGAGCGTGCCAGGGAGGAACTGGCCGAAGCCCTTCAGGTCAGTCCGCAGGAAGTGATCTGGACCTCCGGGGCGACGGAGTCCAACAATCTGGCCATCAAGGGAGCAGCCCGCTTCCTGAAGGAACAGGGCGACGGACGGCGGCGCATCATCACCGTGGCGACGGAACATAAATGCGTTCTGGAAGCCGTGCGGTCTCTGGCGGCGGAGGGGTTCGAGCCTGTCATCCTGCCCGTGGAGCCGGATGGCCGCCTGCTGCCGGATCGTCTGGAAGAGGCCCTGAAGACACCCACCCTGCTGGTCAGCATCATGGCGGCAAACAACGAGACAGGCGTGGTGCAGGATATTCCCCGCCTCATGCTGTCCGTGAAGCAGGCCGGTGCCCTGCTGCATGTGGACATGGCCCAGATGTTCGGCAAGCTGCCCTGCACGCTGGAGGGAGTCGATCTCGCCTCATTTTCGGGACACAAGATATATGGTCCGAAGGGAGTGGGTGCCCTGTATGTCCGGCGGAGGCCCCGTGTGCGGCTGGTCCCGCTGCTGTCCGGTGGCGGGCAGGAGCGGGGTCTGCGTTCCGGCACCCTGCCTGTTCCTCTCATCGTGGGCATGGGGGTGGCCGCACGGATGGCCGTGGAGACTGGGGAGGCTGAAGCGGAGCGTCTTGCGGGCTTGCGGGATGGGCTATGGCAGGGTATGCGGCAGCTGTTCCCGGCAGCCCGTCTTAACGGAGCATCCGCCCCACGGCTGCCGGGCGTCTTGAACATATGCCTGCCCGCCGGGCCTGAGGCCTGGCAGGTCATGGCCGCCGTGCCGGGAGTTGCCTTTTCATCAGGTTCGGCCTGCTCGGCAGCATCCGGGGCACCATCCTACGTTCTGAAGGCAATGGGGCTGACGGAGGCGGAGGCACGCAGGAGCTTGCGTCTGTCGGTAGGACGTTTTACCCCGGCAGGTGACGTGGAGTGCGCAGTGGCCCGTTTTGGGCAGGGCCTTGCCGGGTGGTGAGGCTGCTGCATGGATACAGGGAGTGAGGGATTTATGGCCCGGATGGTTTTTGTTGAGCGTGATGGTAGTCGCCACGAGGTGGAGGCACAGACTGGTCTTTCCGTGCTGGAGATTGCCCATGAGAATAATATCGACCTTGAAGGGGCCTGCGAAGGCTCGCTCGCCTGTGCAACCTGTCATGTGATCGTGGACCCGGCCTGGGCGGACAGGCTGAAAAGCCCGACTGATGATGAGGAAGACATGCTCGACCTCGCCTTTGGTCTGGAAAAGACATCCCGTCTTGGCTGCCAGATTGTCATGACGGAAGAGCTGGATGGTCTTGTCGTCCATCTTCCCAAGGCTGGCTGAGGCGTCTGACCATGCGTATCCTTGTGGCCATGTCCGGTGGTGTGGACAGTTCTGTCGTGGCAGCACTGCTGAAGCGGCAGGGCCATGAGGTCATCGGGGCGACCCTCCAGCTTTATGACCACAGCGGTCCGGCAAAGCCGGGTGCCTGCTGTGCCGGACGGGACATCATGGATGCCCGCATGGTCGCCGAGCGTATCGGCTTTCCGCATTATGTCATTGATGCGGAAAGCCGTTTCCGGGAAAGCGTGATCGAGAGTTTTGCGGATGCGTATGCCAGAGGGGAAACGCCCGTCCCCTGTGTGGCCTGCAATCAGGGCGTCAAATTCACGGACCTTCTGAATATGGCACGTGACCTTGGCTGCGAGGCCATGGCGACCGGCCATTACGTGCGCCGGGTGGAGGGCGCAGAGGGTGTGGAGATGCATCGCCCGGTGGACCGGGACCGGGACCAGAGCTGGTTCCTGTTTGCCACGACCCGTGAGCAGCTTGAATTCCTGCGTTTTCCGCTGGGTGAGATGCCGGACAAGGCCCATGTGCGGGCACTGGCGGAGGAGCTGGGGCTGGACGTTGCCACCAAGCGGGACAGTCAGGATATCTGCTTCGTGACGAACGGCTCCTATACAGGGCTGGTGGAGAAGATGCGGCCGGAGATTCAGGGGCCGGGTGACATCGTGGATGAAAAGGGTAACGTGCTGGGTCGTCATGAGGGCATTGCCCGTTATACGGTCGGGCAGAGTCGCCGTCTGGGGGACATTCATACCGGCACGGGAGAACGGCAGATGGTCACGGCCATTGACGTGCCGTCCCGCCGCATCATCGTCGGTCCCCGCCAGACCCTGACCAGTGACGAGAGCCGCCGGACTGTCCATCTGCGGGACATGAACTGGCTGATTGATGCTCCCGCAGAGGGGGTGCGCTGCGGTGTGCAGCTCCGGGCACGGGAAGGGCTGCGGCAGGCTTTCGTGCGCCCCCTGGAGGGAAACCGGGCCGAGGTGCAGCTGGAGGACCCCGCCCTGCCGGCTCCGGGCCAGGCCTGCGTGATGTATGAGGGGGACCGGGTACTGGGTGGAGGGTTCATCCTCGCCGACCGGTGAATGGGGGACTGAAAAGGGAGCGGGGAGACCCGTTTTTGCACGCAGTTTTTACCTCCGGTTAAAAAAATGACGCTTTCCTGCCGTTTATGGCCGGGTCTTCAGGATGAGGGGAATGGCTATTCCTTATCATGGGGGATGGCTGGCTTTTAGGAATGTTTCGGCTCCCAAATATATTTTGCATGAATCTTGTTTTTGGATATGGACAAAGCCCCATGTTTCATGGTCTGGCTGGGCACAGAGAAGTTCTTTCTCCACAACAACAGGAAGTGATTGTCACGCTATCAGCTTGAAGGTTTGGTATGGCTTATTTTGCACGTCATTTTGGTACATTGCCGGAACGTTCTGTCCTGCGGAAGGCCATTGCTGAGAAGATCCGGTACCCGGAGCAGGCCTGTGTGGAGGCCCTGCTCCCCGCTGCCGAGCTGAAGTTCGATGAGGAGCGTGTTGCCGGTCGGGTCGGGCTGGAGCTGGCCCGTGCCCTGCGTGACCACCGCAAGCCCGGTCTGGTGGAAACACTGGTGCAGGAATTCAGCCTTGGCTCTGCCGAGGGTGTGGCCCTGATGAGCATGGCTGAGGCCCTGTTGCGGACACCTGACCATGCGACACGTGATGCCCTGATCCGGGATCAGGTCGGCGTGGGTGACTGGCTGGCCCATATGGGGCGTGACAGTGGCCTGATCATCAATGCGGCCTCATGGGGTCTGGACATTACGAGCCGTCTGGTCGCTCCCAAAAAGCGTATGAGCGTGATTCATCACATGCTCCGCAAGCGGGGTGAGCCGGTCGTCCGCAAGGCCGTGCAGTTTGCCATGCAGATGATGGGCCAGCAGTTTGTCCTGGGGCAGACCATTGAAGGTGCCCTGAAAGACTCCCGCAAGCGGGAAGCCCAGGGGTTCACCTATTCCTATGACATGCTGGGTGAGGCTGCTCTGGACCGTGCGGATGCCGAGCGGTATCAGGCCGCCTACCATGCGGCCCTGGAAGCCATCGGGAGCAGTGCCCGGGGTGACACGGTCTATAACCGGCCGGGTCTTTCCATCAAGCTGTCTGCCCTGCATCCCCGTTATGAGCGTGCCAAACGTGAGCGCGTGCTGGGTGAGCTGCTGCCGACCGTCAAGGCTCTGGCCGTGCGGGCAAAGCACTACAATCTCGGCCTGAACATTGATGCCGAAGAAAGCGAGCGGCTGGATATTTCTCTGGATATTCTGGAGGCTCTCTGCCGTGACCCCGAGCTGGCTGGCTGGGACGGCATCGGCTTTGTCGTGCAGGCCTATGGCCGCCGTGCCGCTTCCGTGCTGGATTACATCATCGCTCTTGGACGTGAGACCGGGCATCGCCTCATGGTCCGTCTGGTCAAAGGAGCTTACTGGGACAGCGAGCTGAAGAAGGCGCAGATTGATGGCGTGCCGGACTTCCCGGTCTTCACCCGCAAGTGCCATACGGATGTCAGCTACGTTGCCTGTGCCCGCAAGCTGCTGGGTGCAACGGATGCCATCTTCCCGCAGTTTGCCACGCATAATGCCCGTACGGTAGCGTCCATCTATGCGATGGCCGGTCAGGACTTTCATGAAGGGCAGTATGAGTTCCAGTGTCTGCATGGCATGGGCGAGGCCCTCTTTGAACGTGTCGTAGGGCCGAAGAACCTTGACCGTCCGTGCCGTATTTATGCGCCCGTGGGCACATATGACACGCTGCTGGCCTATCTTGTCCGCCGTCTGTTGGAGAATGGAGCCAACTCCTCCTTCATCAACCTGCTGGGTGACCCGAAGATTTCGCTGGAAAAACTGGTGGAAGACCCGGTGCAGGTCACACGGTCCTACAGCCCGGTTGGTGCGCCTCATCGTGAGATCAGGAAGCCGCTGGACATGTTCGAGCCGGAGCGGCAGAACTCGAAGGGCATGGACCTGAACGATGATTCCGTTCTGGCCCATCTTGGCAGGGAGCTGGACACCCTGCCGGAAACCTATGAGGCAGCCCCGTTGGTGCCCGGTCTGGGCAAGGCGGAACGTCCCGTCCATCCGGTGACCAATCCTGCCGAGCGGAACGACAGGGTCGGGCAGGTGACCTTTGCCGTACTGGAGGACATTTCCCACGCCGTGGATGTGGCCGAAGGGGCTTTTGAGGACTGGGCTGCACGGTCCTCCGACGAGCGTGGTGCCATCCTTGAACGGGCGGCTGACCTGCTTGAAGAACGTTACATTGCCTATATGGGGCTTGCCGTCCGTGAGGCCGGGAAGTCCTACCCGAATGCCGTGGCCGAGGTGCGTGAGGCGATCGACTTCCTGCGCTATTATGGTGGCATGGTCCGGCGGGAATTCAGCAACAAGACGCATCTCCCGCTGGGGACGGTCGTCTGCATCAGCCCGTGGAACTTCCCGTTGGCCATTTTCCTTGGGCAGGTCTCTGCAGCACTGGCTGCCGGGAATACCGTTCTGGCAAAGCCTGCCGAGGAAACACCGCTGATTGCCATGCAGGCCGTCAGGCTGCTGCATGAAGCAGGCGTGCCGGAAGAGGTCCTCCAGTTCCTTCCCGGTGAAGGGGATGTCGGTGCTGCCATGGTGGCCGATGAGCGTGTTGCTGGCGTGATGTTCACCGGCTCCACGGTCGTGGCGCAGATCATTGCCCGTCAGCTGACGGGCCGTCTGGGCCGGAACGGCCAGCCCGTGCCGCTCGTGGCGGAGACGGGTGGACTGAATGCGATGGTGGTGGATTCCTCTGCCCTGCCGGAGCAGGTGGTCAAGGATATCGTGTCCTCCGCTTTCGACAGTGCGGGGCAGCGTTGCTCGGCCCTGCGTGTCCTCTGTGTGCAGGAAGATGCGGCTGACCGCATCATCTCCCTCCTGAAGGGGGCGATGGAAGAGCTGCGCATCGGCATCCCGGCCAAGCTGGCCACGGATGTCGGGCCGGTCATCAGTGAAGTCGCCCGTAAAGGGATCGTGGACCATATCGAGGCTCTGCGTGCCCGGAATCATCCGATCTTCCAGGCTCCGGTTGTGGCAGAAGAGACCAAAGGTGGGACTTTTGTTCCGCCGACCCTGATTGAGGTCAACTCCATTGCCGATGTGGGTGGTGAGATTTTCGGGCCGGTGCTGCATGTCCTGCGCTATCGGCGTGAAGAGCTGGAAGCCCTGATTACCCGCAGCAATGCTGGTGGTTATGGCCTGACCTTTGGCGTTCATAGCCGTGTGTCTTCCCGGATCGAGTATCTGGTGAATCGTGTCGAGGCCGGGAACATCTACGTCAACCGCAATATTGTCGGGGCCATTGTGGGCGTCCAGCCGTTCGGTGGGCATGGGCTTTCCGGTACCGGGCCGAAGGCTGGTGGTCCGCTGGCCCTGCGTCGCCAGCTGGCCCATGCGCCCCGCACGCCGCTGGTCCGGACGGATGCCATGCCTGCTATGGCCCGTTCATGGCTGCTGTGGCTGGGTACGGATGATCGTGAACTGTCCCGTGAGGTGACGCCGTGGATGGATCATGGCCTGCTGGACTGTCGTCTGGAGCTGCCATCCCCGGTGGGTGAAAGCAACACCTATACGCTGGAGCCTCGTGGCCGTGTGCTGATCGTGGCCGAGACGGTTCGTGGTCTGAAGCGTATGATCAGTTATGCCGTCAGCTGTGGGAATGAGGTCGTGGCTCTGGCCGCTCCTGCCGTGATCAGGTCTCTGGATACGCTGCCCGACGTGCTGCGGAGCGTGATTCAGCCGGCGGATTCTCTGGAGGATGTGGGGGGCTGCTCCGTCATCCTGACGGAGACTATCAATGAAGGGCTGTGGCAGATCGTCAGTGACCATCTGAAGAATCCGGAAGCCCCTGTGCCCTTGGTTTACTGGGCTGATGAAGAGACACTTCAGCCGGAGGCCCTGCTTCAGGAGAAATTGATTAGCATCAATACGGCCGCTGCTGGTGGTAATGCTGAACTGATGACCTTGAGCTGATTTTTTAGCTCGGGGGAAGGATGGATCGCTTGTTAGTCCGATTCTGTTTATGGCGGTGTATTCATCACGAGATGAATAAAAAAGCAGGCGGAAGAGTTTGTTTCTTCCGCCTGTTTTTTGGTGCCAATCTGTTTTTTTAGTTTGGTATTTTGCTTTTTGGTAAAGAGAGGCAGCCATCCGGTATGGCAACCCGAAGGAAGTTGGCCAGTTCCCGGAAGGACGTTGCTCGAGGATCGGATGGACGCCAGACGAGGCTGATGGTCCGTTGTGCTTCGGTTTCGCTCAGCTCCCGGATGGTAACGAGGCTGTCAAACTCATGACGATTGTTGAGAGCCAGTCGGGGAATGAGGGAGAAACCTTCACCAGCACCGATCATATGCCAGAGCATCTCCAGACTGGTGGCCAGACGCTGATCCTGCGACCGGAAATTGCTGGGGCAGAGGGACAGGGCCTGATCCCTCAGGCAGTGGCCATCTTCCAGCAGCAGGAGGTCCGGCCGGGCCAGGTCCGAGATGGAGAGATGCTTCTTGTTTGCCAGTTCATGGTCCTTGGGGAAGACGGCCAGAAACGGCTCAAGAAAGAGTGGTGCATGTTCTAGCGATTCGGTGGCTGTCGTGGGAGCCATGAAGGCGACATCCAGATCGCCCTGGCGGAGATGCTGGACAAGGTTGGGAGTCGTGTTCTCGTTCAGGCGCAGTCCGAGCTGGGCGTATTTCTGTCTCAGGCGTGGCAGCAGGCCGGGGATGTAATAGGGACCAAGCGTAGGTATCACGCCGATATGCAGCAGGCCATCCAGCGGGCCGGTATGAGCACGGGCCACTTCTAGCAGGTTGCGGGCCGAGGCCAGCACGTCCCGCCCTAGCGCAATGAGGCGTTCACCCTCTGGCGTGGGAGCCACATGCCGGCGGGAGCGTTCGAACAGGGTGACGTTGAGAAGCTGTTCCAGCTTTCTCACCTGCTCGGAAAGCCCGGCCTGGCTGACGCCACAACGTTCAGCCGCACGGGAAAAATTACGCAGATCATCGACTGCAACGACATATTCAATGTCCCGGAGGGACAGACCGGAGAGAGGAACATAGGACATGATACTACCAATAAGCCGAGATTGAGACAGGGCCAAGGGGAAAAGACCCAAATCGCACAAAGAGTGATAATGATTCTTAATCATACTGATAACAATTCTCAATTAGACGCTTCAAATGGCCAGGGCTAGAAGGTAAACGTGCTTGACATTCCAGAGGTCGGGCTGCTCCCTAGGAGGGGCGTCCGCAGGCCCTGCGGAGGTCTAGAATTCTGATAGTGAATGAGGAGGTTTCCATGCCTGCTATTGGTTCCGAAATTAAGCCTTTTACCGCTCAGGCTTTCCGTGATGGCAAGTTCCTGCAGGTCTCTGATGCCGACCTGCGCGGCAAATGGTCCGTCGTGTTCTTCTACCCGGCCGACTTCACCTTTGTCTGCCCGACGGAGCTGGAAGACCTCGCTGAGAACTATGGGACTTTCCAGAAGATGGGCGTCGAGATCTTCGGCGTCTCCACGGACAAGCACTTTACCCACAAGGCATGGCACGACACGTCCCCGGCCATCGGCAAGGTGCAGTACACCATGATCGGTGACCCGTCCGGTGACATCGCCCGCAACTTTGATGCCCTGCGTGCCGATGGCAGCCACACGGCTGACCGTGCCACGTTCCTGATCGACCCGGAAGGCAAGATCCAGTACATCGAGATCACCTCCGAGGGTGTGGGCCGTAGTGCTGCCGAGCTGCTCGACAAGATCCGTGCTGCCCAGTACATCGCCGCTCACCCGGGTGAAGTCTGCCCGGCCAAGTGGAAAGAGGGTGGCGACACGGCAACCCTGAACCCGTCCCTGGACCTGGTTGGCAAGATCTGATCACGCCCTGAAACGGGAAGTCTGGTGGGGGGCCTCTCCCCACCGCTGAGGGGAGGCGTGCTGTAGCGGTGCGCCTCCTTTTTCATGGGGTCAGTCCCCGGCCTGCCATGCTTTGAGCATCAGAGACTCTGGAGAGAGAATTCATGCTGAACGACGAACTCAAAGGCCAGCTGAGAGGGTACCTCCAGCATCTGCGCCACAACATCATCCTTGTTGCCAGCCTCGACGAGGGCGACAAGTCCCGTGAGATGAAGGAATTTCTTAACGAAATTTCCGAACTCTCTGACAAGGTTTCCTATCAGGAGGGTGGCACGGACTCCCGCCGTCCGTCCTTCCTGATCCGTGCCGCAGATTCAGATGTTCAGGTCTGCTTTGCCGGTATCCCGATGGGCCATGAGTTCACGTCTCTGGTGCTGGCCCTGCTCCAGGTTGGTGGTCATCCGCCGAAGGTCGAGGCCGAGCAGATTGCTCAGATCAAGGCTCTGAAGGGCGAGTTCCACTTCGAGACCTATTTCTCCCTGTCCTGCCATAACTGCCCGGATGTCGTGCAGGCCCTGAACACGCTGAGCGTTCTGAATCCGAACATCCATCATACGGCCATTGATGGTGCCCTCTTCCAGGATGAGGTGAACGAGCGTGATGTGCGTTCCGTTCCGCAGGTCTTCCTGAATGGTGAGCGTTTCTCCACGGGCCGCATGGAGCTGCCGGAGATTCTGGCCAAGATCGACACCGAAGGTGCTGCCAAGGCGTCCGAGAAGCTGAATGATGAAGCTCCGTTCGACACGCTGGTGATCGGGTCCGGTCCAGCTGGCTGTGCAGCGGCCATCTACACGGCCCGCAAGGGTGTGCGCACGGGTCTGCTGGCTGAACGCTTCGGTGGTCAGGTCATGGACACGGCTGGCATTGAGAACTTCATCTCCGTACCGGAGACGGAAGGTCCGGCCCTGGCCAAGAACCTGGAACAGCATGTCCGCAGCTATGATGTCCGTGTCATCACGGCGCAGCGTGCCGCCAGGCTGATCCCGGCCGAGAAGGAAGGTGGTCTGCATGAGATCGTGCTGGAAAGCGGTGCTCATCTGAAGGCCCGTACCGTCATCGTGGCAACGGGTGCCCGCTGGCGTCAGCTGAACGTGCCGGGTGAGGAAGAGTATCGTACACGTGGCGTTGCCTACTGCCCGCACTGTGATGGTCCGTTCTTCAAGGGGCGTCCGGTCGCTGTGGCTGGTGGTGGCAACAGCGGTGTGGAAGCCGCCATTGACCTTGCCGGTATCGTGTCTCACGTGACGCTGCTCCAGTATGACCCCGTTCTGACGGCTGATGAAGTTCTCCAGAACAAGGTCCGCAGCCTGCCGAATGTCGACATCGTGGTGAATGCCCGTACGACCGAGATTCGTGGCGATGGCCGCAAGATGACCGGCCTGAGCTGGCAGGACGTCAAGGATGGCAGCGATCACAGCATCGACGTGGATGGCATCTTCGTCCAGATCGGTCTGCTGCCCAACACGGACTGGCTGAAGGGCGGCATTGAAATGTCCCGCATCGGCGAGATCGGCATTGACGAGCGTTGCCGTACGTCCATCCCCGGCGTGTTCGCTGCTGGTGATGCCACGACCGTGCCGTACAAGCAGATCATCGTGGCCATGGGTGAAGGTGCCAAGGCGGCCCTGTCTGCCTTCGACCACATCATCCGCGTTCCGGCTGCTTCCTGATTGTTGCAGGTGGGCTGAACAGCTCCGTGCAGAAGAAAGACCGGCCTTCGGGCCGGTCTTTTTTTATGACCAGAGGTCCTGCTGTGGCTGGAGGTCCAGAATGGTCAGGGTGGAAAGCTGGCTGTGATGGAACAGATGCACGCCCGTGGCATGGGCAACCTCACGGGCGGAGCGTGTGTATCCGGCATTGGAGACAACGGCAGCATAATGGGCCTGACGGTGCTGGCGGGCGGTGAAGATTTCCTGCACGGCCTTGTTCCCCACAGGACGATTATAGAGCCTGCACTGGACAACGAGACGGACACCTTTTTTCTCTGCCATGATGTCGAGGCCCTGGTCCGCTCCCGGAGGTGTGGCCTGTGCCCTCCAGCCCGCCTGACAGAGCAGATGCGCACAGAGGCGTTCATAATCCAGAGGGTCCATGTTGGACCGGAACTTCTGTGGTGCGGTGTCGGCAGGGATCTGATTGATCCGCTCTTCTTCCTGCTGGATGATCGTTGCCGTGATGTACTGTATGTGCCGGATGGTACGATTCCGTAACGGCTGCCAGAAGGCGACAAGGTTTTTCTGTTTCAGTGCTGCCAGAAGAATGCTCTATGTAGAAGTAACTAAGTTCTTATTTTAGCATTTCGTATTGATAAGGCCATAATGGCCCTTGGCTAGTCAGGTCTGTTGACGTTGGGCAAGGGTATGTTGATGCGGGGCAATCAGCTTGCATAGTATTTTTATGCCTTGCATTTGGCCGCACACGTTTCCGACGTTGGAGAAGAACATGTACGAAGAGGATTCTTCGTAGGAAGAACGGCTATGTCATGACCGGGTAAAAGAGAGGGTTCAAGGTTTTGTCGGAAATGACCGGAAGCAGAGGACCCGATGGGGATACAGAACCACTATCCAGCTTTTCTATCACGCCCGCTCTGACGCGTAAGGGGGGAGGAAACGGTGCCGACACTCGGAATTGAACCGAGGACCTACTGATTACGAATCAGTTGCTCTACCCCTGAGCTATGTCGGCTTACGGTCGAGCCTATACAGAAAATTGGACGGATGGGCAATGGTGTGCGTAAAATATTTATGGATAAGGCTTGGAGGTGTTGCGGCCCCCTGTCTGGCAGCGCAAGAGGAACGGATGTTCAGGAAAGACCAGTTTCACAAAGGCCTCTGGAGTCAGGGAGGGGCCTGTTCCCTGCTCCGGCATGAGGTTGACCAGCCCCCTCTCAAGATCGTGGAGGGTGTTCATGAATGTGGCGTCTGTGGCCAGTTCCAGCATGTTCCCCATCTGAAACCGGGACATGTCCTGACCTGTGCCCGCTGTGGAGAAACCCTTGCCCGCAGGTGCAGGACATCGGAAATTGGTGGTCCTCTGGTTTTCTGCCTTGCGTCCCTGGCCCTGTATATCGTGCTGCTGGTCAGCCCGCTCATGACGCTGAACATTTTCGGCCGGGAGAACATGGTGTCTCTCATGAGCGGTCCGGCGGAGCTGGCCAGACAGGGGTTTGGGGTGATTGCCATACTGGTGGCCCTGGCCAGCATCGTCATGCCGGGCATCGTGCTCGTCTGCATGGCTCTGATCCTGTATGGCGCATCCCGCACTGTCATGCCCATGTGGGTCCGCCCGCTGCTGACATGGTATGAGAAGCTGCGCCCGTGGTCCATGATCGAGGTGTATGTCATTGGCGTGCTGGTGGCCTACACCAAGCTGGTTGATCTCGCCCTGGTCACGTTGCAGCCGGGGGTGTTCTTGCTGGGCGGCCTGATGGTGATGATGGCCGCCATGGATTCGACCTTCGACGCTGAAATGATCTGGAAGCACCGTTCCGTCACGAGGCGGAAAGGGCTGGGGCTGTACAAGGCGGAAGGGCGGCGTATGCCGCCGGAGAAGCACATGCTCTCCTGTCACGCCTGCAGCCTGACCTTTGTGGCCCGTGGCCCGGTGGATAATGATGCGGACATGGGGGACTGTCCTCGCTGTGGCCAGATACTGCGCCGGCGCAAGCGGAACAGTTTTCAGGCAGCCCTGTCTTTTCTGGTTGCAGCTTTCATCTTTTACATTCCTGCCAATCTTCTTCCCGTCATGGCTTTCATAAAGATGGGGCATGGTCATCCCAGCACCATTATTTCCGGTGTGATCCAGCTCTGGGAGGCTGATCTCTTTTTTCTGGCCTTGCTTGTCCTTTTTGCCAGCATTACCGTTCCGGTACTCAAGGTGTTCCTGTTGGCCTTGATGATCGGATGTGAGTATCGTGGCAGGACTTCGGAGAAATCGCTGAAGCGTCTGACAGGACTTTACAAGGTCGTGGTCTTCATTGGCCGCTGGTCCATGATTGATGTTTTCATGATTTCCATTCTTGCCGCCGTGGTTCGTTTTGGATTCATGGCGAGCGTGACGGCAGAGCTGGGCGTGGTGTTCTTTGCCACGGTGGTTGTGTTAACCATTTTTGCAGCGGACCTGTATGATCCCCGGCGCATGTGGGATGCTGCTGGCTATAATCAGGAAGTGCTGGTGCCCTCCCGTCAGGATGCAGGGGCCGATGTGACGGAATTACAGGATATGGAGCCTGAAAAAGCGTGAGAGATGAGCAGCTGAAGCGACATCCGGAAGACAAGCGTGGTGTGGAGGCAAATACCCGGCTGCCACGCTTTTCCGTACTCTGGATTATCCCTGTCCTTGCGTTGGCGATAGCGGGCTGGCTGGCCTGGCGGCATTTTGCCACCATGGGGCCGCGTATTGTCGTGTCCTTTGATGCCGCCGATGGCATCGTGCCGGGGCAGACGCAGGTCAAGAACAAGGCCGTGAATCTTGGTACGGTGCAGAGCGTGTCCTTGAGTCCAGACATGAGCCATGCGGATGTGACCATTCAGATGAGCGGCATTGATCCCCATGTGCTGAATGAACATACCCGTTTCTGGGTTGTCAGCCCGAGGATCAACGGGGCCAGCATTACCGGTCTGGATACGCTCTTTTCGGGTGCCTATATTGCCATGGACCCAGGCAAGCCCGAAGGGTCTCATTATAAGGATCATTTTAAGGGGCTGGAGAATCCGCCGGGTGTTCGCTCGGACAAGCCCGGCAGTACATACTGGCTTGTTTCGCCACGGCTGGAATCCCTGGGGGCCGGCGCACCCATTTTCTACAGGGATGTACAGGTGGGAGAAATTCTCGGATATACGATGCCACCGGGCGGGGAAGGTCCTCTTCTCCTCAAGGTGTTCATCAAGGCCCCCTATGACCATTATCTGAGGTCAGACAGCCGGTTCTGGAATGTGTCTGGAATGCAGATCGGGTTTGGTGCCGGTGGCATGAATATCCGTCTCCAGTCTTTCCAGGCCCTGCTGTCCGGTGGTGTGGCGTTCGGTCGTCCTGATAAGGTTCAGGGTGAGGATACGCCTGCTGCGGCACCCAATTCCGTATTCCATCTCTATGAGACGCAGGAGGCTGCCGATAATTCCCGGTACCGCCACAAGGTGCCTGTCCTGACCTATGTGGACACGGCGGTTGCCGGTCTGACAGAAGGCAGCAAGGTCACCATGTTCGGCCTTCAGGTTGGCGAGGTGACAGGCGTCCATCTGGAGCTGGGGAACAGCACGCATCATAATCCCCGTGTCCGTGTCGAGATGCAGCTGGAACCGGAACGTGTCATTACGGATGACGAGCTGGTGGGGACCAACAAGTCCGACCTGCTGGGGAACCTCGTGGAGGAGGGTATGCGGGCTTCCGTACAGAATGTCAGCTTCCTGACGGGAGAGGCCATGATTGCCCTGTCATTTGTTCATGAAAAGGGCCAGTCGCCGGAAGCCATGCAGCTTGAGAATGGCATCGCCGTGATCCCGAGCCAGCCGGGTGGCATGGATGGTATCCTCCAGTCGGCGTCTGTCATTGCGGACAAGATATCCGAGATGCCGCTGACCCAGATTGGCGATCACCTGAATGAGATACTGGAGCATGGTGATGAGCGCATCAGAAGCCCGGAACTGACCCGGTCCATGGTGGCCATGCGTGGGTCTCTGGTGGCCCTGAACCATCTTCTGGATCATGCTGACGAGCATCTGCCCGCCCTGATGAAGAATCTGAATGAGACTCTGGTGCAGGCGAATGGCATGCTGGCCTCCTATGGCGGGAACCCGGATTTCCGGCGCAATCTGGAAGAGCTGATTGTCCAGCTGACACGGATGTCCCGCTCCTTCCGTATGCTGTCCGATTATCTGGACCACCATCCTTCATCCTTTATTACTGGCCGGGGGCCCTGATTCATGATGCGTGTTCGTCGTTCCTTTTCTGCGCTGCGGGAGAGCCTGTCCCCGAACCGTCTGGGGCCGCTCGCCCTGCTGGGCACGGCCCTGATGGGCGCAGGTATGCTGGCCGGGTGCAGCAGTACGCCAACCACCTATTACGTGCTGTCTCCGCAGCCCGGGGCCATGATCTCCCCCATGCAGGCCATGAATCTGCCCCAGGCGATCGAGGTGCTGACGCCGTCCACGACAGCCCGTCTGGATCGGGATGGCCTCCTGCGGGTGATGAGTGATTCGCAGGATCATATGGTACCGGCTGCCGCGTGGAGCGAGCCGCTCAATGAAATGGTCGGCCACACGCTGGCTGCCAATCTGAGACAGCGTCTTCCGGGGCATGTGGTTTTCTCGCAGAATGATTCCGTGGGGGTGAAGGCCGGAGCCTATCTGGAGCTGAGCCTGTCACGGTTTGAACAGGACAAGTCCGGTCATGCGATCATTGTTGGCGTGATGTCGGCCCATCGGGCTGATGCTCCGACGGAACAGGCCCGTGCCGTGAACGTACAGTGGGTCTCTTCACAGTCCGTCGACACGAAACAGCCGGTTGATATGGTGAAGGTGCTGGGTGAGGGGGTTGGTGTCCTGTCTGATCAGGCCATCCAGCTGCTGTCTTCCCTGCCTCCCATGCCCGTGAGGGGAGGATCGTCTCACCTGTAAGGGGGAAGAGGCGTTTTTTGGTCCAGGGAGGCCCTGTGCTGCGTCATGTGCGGTGGTACAGGGCCTTTTCTGTGGCTGTTACATGATGAAGGGCGGAGAGTGTTTCCATAAAAAAAACCACCCGCTCCATGATCAGGAGGGGTGGTTTCAGAAGGGAGGTACTTCTGGAAGGGTCAGAGCTTCTCGACCTGGTTATAGTCCAGATCGACCGGTGTGGAGCGGCCAAAGATGGAGACACTGACCTTCAGACGCTGGTTCTCGGTGTCGATATCTTCGACACTGCCATTGAAGGAGGTGAAAGGACCATCGGAAACCCGGACCTGCTCGCCAATCTCGAAAGAGAGGCTGGAACGGGGACGGTCAACACCTTCCTGGGCCTGCTGGAGAATGCGCTTGGCTTCAGCATTGCTGATGGGAGTCGGCTGGTTGTTGCGTGTCCCGAGGAAGCCGGTCACCTTCGGGGTGTCCTTGACGAGATGCCAGGCCTGGTCCGTCAGTTCCATTTTCACGAGAACATAGCCGGGGAAGAACTTGCGCTCGGTATTCACCTTGCGGCCACGGCGGACCTCGGTCACTTCCTCTGAAGGGACCAGAATTTCCTCGAACTGATCGCTCAGCCCCTTCTTCTCGGCCTGCTCGCGGATATGATCGGCAATTTTCTTCTCGAAGCCTGAATAGACATGCACAACGTACCAGCGTTTTGCCATGATGCTGCTTTAGCCTCCGATGCCCAAAATTTTGCTAATTCCCAGGCCGATTACCTGATCAACGATGAAAAAGAAAATGCAGGTGGCGACCACCATGGCCAGCACGGCAGCTGTGGTGATGATGGTGTTGCGGCGTGTTGGCCAGGTGACACGCTTGGCCTCAGCACGAACATCTGCAAAATATCTGCGAAGGCTGAATCCTGGGCCTTTCTGGGCCGGAGGCATCTTCGGTGAATTGCCTTTCGGCTTTGTGACCGACACCATTATCCTCAAATCTATCTCGGCCCGGGGCCTGTCACCGGGTGAGGCTGTCAGGCGGGCAAGGTATGACGTGGCAGGGGTGGAGGGTCTCGAACCCCCAACCTCCGGTTTTGGAGACCGGCGCTCTAGCCAATTGAGCTACACCCCTTCAGGGTCGAATCGACCTAACCGTCTTGCCCCTTGGGGCTGGACGATGGGCAGAAAAAGATAACGAGACCGCTTTAAAGTCAAGTCCTATCTCCAGGAATAATGAAAAAACCTTTCATATTCCGGAAGCTGCCGGAATCACCCCTTGTCTTGCCGCATGAGAGGCAGTATAGGTCTGCTTTGTACAGAGCGGGCGTAGCATAATGGCTAATGCAGTAGCCTTCCAAGCTTCTGATGAGGGTTCGATTCCCTTCGCCCGCTCCAGATGATTCCCTGACATATTGATCTTGCTGGACAGGCTCCTTTCCGTCTGTGGAATGGGGCTGCTGCTGTGTCCATCCGTTCGTGCTGGCCCGGGTCATGATGGCCGGTGCGGCGGGGCAGATGAGCGGTGTCCCATGTGGGTGCTGGTGGCTGGCCATCAGGTTGCGTTGGATATGGTGCCCGTGTTAGTGAACGAGGACGAAACACTGGCCGGGTTCCGGCTCCGGTGCTCTGTACGCTGTGCAGTGGCCCCGGAGCATGCCGGTTAGGTCAAGAACCGGGAAACCGGTTTGAAAGCAGAACCTCATGAAGACGGAATGAACCCGTGACGGTTGCACAGGAAAAGCAGATCAGGACGCCAGGTGAAGTGGCGCAGCGTTATGCCCGGGCCTTTGAGGAGTATCTCTCGGAAAGTGAACAGGACAGGGCCGCCACTCTGGAGCAGGTGTGCGTGCTGCGTGAGGCCATTGCCCAGCTTCCCGACCTGCGTGCTGCTCTGGCCGACTCCCGGCTGGATGTCAGCCAGACAGAAAAGCTGGTGAAGAGCCTGGGGTCTGCGCTTGGCTTCAATGATGCGATGCGCCGTTTTGTCGGGTTCATTGCCCGTCAGCGTCGCCTGTCCGGTCTGGATGAAATCCTGTGCGCCGTTCTTCTTCTGGATTCACGCCAGCGTGGTGAGGTGCGTGTCGACGTGACGACCGCACGCCCTCTGGAAGACGGACAGCGTGAGAGCCTCCGTACCAGCCTTCAGCAGGCCGGATACGCTAACATTGCCATGACCGAACATGTCGACCAGGCCCTCATCGGGGGGATGGTCGTGCGTGTCGGTTCTGTTCTTTTTGATACATCGATCGCCGGGCGTCTGGCCCGCCTGCAGAACGCCATGAAGGGAGCCGCGTGATGGAGATCCGTCCCGCCGAGATTTCAGAAATTCTCAAGCAGCAGATCGCGTCTTTCGATCAGCCTGCCGCTGTTTCAGAGACAGGCATTGTTCTGTCTGTCGGGGATGGGATTGCCCGCGTCTATGGCCTGACAAATGTTCAGGCTGGTGAGATGGTCGAGTTCGAGGGGAGTGGCGTGCGTGGCATGGCTCTCAACCTCGAGAGTGACAGTGTCGGTGTGGTCATTTTCGGTGAGGGTGACCTCATTGGTGAAGGTGACACGGTCCTGCGTACGGGCAAGGTTGTGGAAGTGCCGGTCGGCAAGGGGCTTCTGGGGCGTGTGGTTGACGCTCTGGGCAACCCGATTGACGGTCGTGGCCCGCTTGAGAACATCGAGCATCGCCGTGCCGATGTCCGTGCTCCCGGCATCATGCCGCGTCAGTCCGTCAGCGAGCCGATGCAGACCGGCATCAAGGCCATTGACGCTCTCGTGCCGATCGGGCGCGGCCAGCGTGAGCTGGTGATTGGTGATCGTCAGACAGGCAAGACCGCCATCCTGATCGACACGATCGTGGCCCAGAAGAGCATCAACGCCGAGGGTGACCCCAAAAAGTCCCTGTACTGCGTTTATGTCGCTGTCGGGCAGAAGCGGTCCACGGTGGCCAACCTCGTCCGCAAGCTGACGGAAGCCGGTGCGATGGAATACTCCATCGTTGTGGCAGCCACCGCCTCCGATTCTGCACCGATGCAGTATTTGGCTCCTTATGCGGCGTCTGCCATGGGTGAGTATTTCCGTGACAACGGCATGCACTCCCTGCTGTGCTATGATGACCTGTCCAAGCAGGCTGTGGCCTATCGTCAGATGTCCCTGCTGCTGCGTCGTCCGCCGGGGCGTGAGGCTTTCCCGGGTGACGTGTTCTATCTGCATTCGCGTCTGCTGGAACGCTCCGCCAAGATGTCCGACGAGTTCGGGGCCGGGTCCATGACGTCCCTGCCGGTGATCGAGACGCAGGCTGGTGACACGTCCGCCTATATTCCGACCAACGTCATCTCCATCACTGACGGCCAGATCTTCCTTGAGACGGACCTGTTCTACAAGGGTATCCGTCCGGCCGTGAACGTGGGTGGTTCCGTGTCCCGTGTGGGGTCTGCGGCACAGATCAAGGCCATGAAGCAGGTGGCAGGCAGCATCAAGCTGGAGCTGGCCCAGTATCGTGAAATGGCCTCCTTTGCCCAGTTCGCTTCCGACCTTGACCCGGCAACCCGCCGTCAGCTGGACCGTGGTGCCCGTCTGGTTGAGCTGTTGAAGCAGCCTGAGACGTCACCTCTGGCCGTTGAGGAGCAGGTGGCTGTTCTTTATGCCGGTACACGTGGCTATCTGGACTCCGTTGCCGTGAACCAGGTGACGGCCTATGAGGCTGCCCTGCTGGAAGAACTCCGTCACGGTGGCAAGGCCGTGCTGGAGAAGATCCGCACCGAGCAGAAATTGACGCCGGAAATCGAAAACGAGCTTAAGGCTCTGCTCGAAGCCTTTGGTAAACGTTTCTCTGCCTGAGGGTCATAGCTCATGCCTTCATTGAAAGAACTGCGCGGAAGGATCTCGGGGGTCAAATCGACCCGCAAGATCACGAGCGCAATGAAAATGGTCGCCGCCTCAAAACTGAGGCGTGCCCAGAATCAGGCCGAGGCAGCCCGTCCCTATGCTGAGACCATGCAGCGTATGATGAGCGAGCTGGCCACGGCATCACAGGGGATGGACCCGTCCACCCTGCCGCCGCTTCTGGCTGGTACGGGCAAGGATGACGTGCATCTTCTTGTCATCCTGACATCTGACCGTGGGCTGGCTGGCGGATTCAACGCCAACATCATCCGCACGGCCCGTCAGCAGATCGAAGAGCTGAAGGCCAAGGGGCGTACGGTACGGCTGCTGCCTGTCGGGCGTAAGGGTGCCGAAATCTTCAGGCGGTATTATCCGGACATGATTGTGGATTCGCTCCATAATAATTCCGGGACACAGCAGACAGCCTATGCTCTTGCACAGGACCTGGCCAAGCGGGTTGGTGATCTGGTCGAGGCAGGTGAGATTGATGCCTGCTCCCTGCTGCGTAACCGTTTCGTCAATGCCATGACGCAGCTTCCCCAGTCTCTTGCGCTCGTGCCTCTGCCTGTGGCCGAGAATGACAATACGGTGCATGAGCGGGCCGATGGTGCCGTTTATGAGTTTGAACCTGATGAGGGGCAGCTTCTGGCACAGCTTCTGCCGCGTAATCTGCTTGTGCAGTTCTACGCTGCCATTCTGGAGAGTGCTGCCGGTGAGCAGGGTGCCCGCATGACGGCCATGGATAATGCCAGTCGCAATGCGAGCAAGGCCATTGAACGTCTGTCTCTGCGGTACAACCGTACACGACAGGCTAATATTACTAACGAGCTGATCGAAATCATTTCCGGCGCAGAAGCCGTCTGAGATCATGCAGGAGAGAAATCTGATGTCTGAGGAACTCAACCGCTCTGCTGAAAATGCCGGTGTTGGTGTTGGACGGATCACCCAGATTCGTGGTCCGGTGGTGGATGTCCAGTTTACGGACAAGCTGCCGCATATTCTGAACGCCCTTCACGTCATGAATGGCGACCAGACGGTCGTGCTGGAAGTTGCGCAGGAAATTGGTGAGCGTCAGGTCCGCTGCATTGCGATGGAAGGGACTGATGGTCTCGTCCGTGGTGCAGAAGTGACGGATACGGGCAGCCAGATCACCGTTCCGGTTGGTCCGGCCACTCTGGGCCGTATCATCAATGTCATCGGTGAGCCGGTTGATGAGAAGGGGCCGATCAAGACGGATACCCGCTTCCCGATTCACCGTCCGGCTCCCTCCTTTGAGGAACAGGCTGCCAATACCGAGATTCTCGTTACGGGGATCAAGGTGATCGACCTGCTCTGCCCGTACCTCAAGGGTGGCAAGATCGGTCTCTTTGGTGGTGCCGGCGTGGGCAAGACCGTCATCATTCAGGAGCTGATCAACAACATCGCCAAGGCGCACGGTGGTGTGTCCGTGTTCGCTGGTGTGGGTGAGCGTACCCGTGAGGGTAACGACCTGTATTATGAAATGCAGGGTGCTGGCGTCATCAAGATTGATGAGAATGGCCATACTGAAGGCTCCAAGGTGGCACTGGTCTATGGCCAGATGAATGAGCCGCCGGGTGCCCGTGCCCGTGTGGCCCTGACGGGTCTGTCTGTTGCGGAATATTTCCGTGACGTGGAAGGTCAGGACGTTCTCTTCTTCGTGGACAACATCTTCCGCTTCACGCAGGCCGGTTCCGAGGTGTCCGCCCTTCTGGGCCGTATCCCTTCCGCCGTGGGGTATCAGCCGACACTGGCCACGGAAATGGGTGCCCTTCAGGAGCGCATTACCTCCACGAAGAAAGGCTCCATCACGTCCGTCCAGGCTGTGTATGTTCCGGCTGACGACCTTACCGACCCGGCCCCGGCAGCAACCTTTGCCCATCTGGATGCCACGACGGTGCTGAACCGCTCCATTGCTGAAATGGGCATCTATCCGGCTGTGGACCCGCTGGACTCCACTTCCCGTTCCCTTGACCCCAAGATTGTGGGTCAGGAACATTATGAGGTGGCCCGTGCTGTCCAGAGCACGCTCCAGAACTACAAGGAGCTTCAGGACATCATCGCCATTCTCGGTATGGATGAGCTGTCTGAGGAGGACAAGCTGGTGGTGGGTCGTGCCCGTCGTATCCAGCGTTTCCTCTCCCAGCCCTTCCATGTGGCTGAGGTCTTCACGGGGGCACCGGGCAAGCTGGTCTCTCTGGAAGACACCGTGCGGTCTTTCAAGGCCGTGGTGAATGGTGAATGTGATGACCTGCCGGAAGGTGCCTTCTACATGGTCGGTTCCATCGAAGAGGCACAGGCGAAGGCCGAGAAGATGAAGCAGGAGGGCTGATTCATGCCGCTTCGCACCGAGATCGTCAGCCCGGAGAGACGCTATACCGACCGTGAGGTCGATATGGTGGTTGTTCCGGGCGGAGAGGGGGACATTGCGGCCATGCCTGGCCGCTCCCCGCTGATGTTGCAGCTTCGTGGTGGGGTCGTGACCCTGTACAAGGACGATCAGGTTCTGGAACGTTGCTTCGTCACGGGTGGTTTTGTGGACATGACGGCGGATCACTGCACGATTCTTGCAGATTCGGTGCGGGCACTTGAAGACCTTTCCATTGATGATGCCCGTCAGACGCTTGATCAGCTGAAGGACCAGTGGACACGGGTGGGACCTGATGAGATTGAGCTTCGTGCAAGCCTGAGCCGTCAGATTCAGGCTGCCCGTGCAGAGATTGAGGTGGCCCAGAAAGTTCAGCAGAATGATCTGAAGGCTATCTGATACTCTGTCGTCATGACGTCTGGAAAAGGTCGCTCTCTTTTTTAAAGGGAGCGGCCTTTTTTCATGGTCTGGGTCTGTGTCGATTCTGATGGTTTTGGTGATTCGTTCAGGGGTTTGCTGTGTGTAGG
>NZ_JANIDV010000007.1 GCF_026385505.1 Bombella dulcis
AAGCCTCCCGTCTCATCATTATAAGTGCGGGGAAGCAGCCGCCCAGAAGGGCAGTGTCCCTTCTGGCGGGGCAATATCTTGTGTGAGTCGCTTTAGAAAACCACAGCATATTGTGCTGCTGAATCTTGATTCTTCGGCTTATAAAAAACTTTAATAACTCCAATAATTGGCTGTTTTCCCAGCCCTTCATGCCTCTCCGAGGGAAAATGGTGGGCTGGTGTCTCATCTTTTCATTGAAAGTGAGAAGAGTTCTCATCTAACGTCATTCATGAAGCAACTCGCAGAGAGAGGGAGAGGCCTCATGACCGTCATTCAGATTGCAGAACAGCGTGGCTGCTATGGCATGTCCATGAAGACACTGGACAGGGAAGAGCAGACAGCCCTGTGGGCGTTGCGTTATCTGCTGGGGCCGAGCTGCTGGCGGCGTTCCATGTCCCTGACGGGGCTGCTGGGCAGGGACGCTGACCGGCTTCAGGAACGCTTCAGGGCACTTTTCCTGCATGCTGTCTGTGGTACGGCCTCACTGGAATATTCCACGACGGAAGCCCATCTTCTGGACATTCTGGCAGACATGCAGAACGCCCCGGAGGAACAGACACTGCATTCCGAGCTGGGGGAGGCCCTGATGCATCTTGGTCTGGCACTGGCCGCTTATGGCCACTGGCTGCCTGTCCGCAAGAAAGAACAGGCTGTCATGGAGAGAATGCCGATGCCGGCTCTGGCTCAGGACAATTATCCTGAGATGATGGAAGCCGCCGAGTAAGAAAGCCGTCATATTATCCGGTCCCCGTGCGTATTCCGTCTTGAAACCACGGGGGAGGCGGTGTTTTTATACGGGCTTCTTGTTACAGACAGCCGGAGCCGATGTTGGAAGTCCAGTCCATGATTTTCCCCGAGGGGATCACCCTTCAGTGTGGGGAAAGGATCGCTCCGCTGGAGGTCGCCTACCAGACCTATGGCACGCTGTCCCCCGGAAAAGACAATGCCATTGTCATATGCCATGCCTTTACGGGGGATCAGTATGTTGCCAGTCCACATCCCGTCACGGGGAAGCCGGGCTGGTGGTCCCGCATGGTCGGTCCCGGCCTGCCGGTTGATACGGACCGTTTTTTTGTCATCTGCACCAATGTGCTGGGTGGCTGCATGGGGACAACAGGGCCGACGACGGTACGGGCTGACACGGGGCAGCCGTGGGGCAAGGATTTCCCTCCGATCACCATGCATGACATCGTGGCGGTCCAGGTAAAGCTGGTTGATCATTTTGGCATTGATCGGCTGTTTGCTGTCATCGGTGGTTCCATGGGGGGGATGCAGACGCTGACATGGGCCACGGATTATCCTGACCGTGTTTTTGCGGCCATGCCGATTGCCACCTCTCCTTTTCAGTCAGCCCAGAACATTGCGTTCAATGAGGTCAGCCGTCAGGCCATCTATGCAGACCCGGACTGGCATGGCGGGGATTATCAGGCGCATGGCGTCATTCCGGCCCGTGGACTGGCCGTGGCCAGAATGGTCGGTCACATCACCTACCTGTCTGAAGAAGCCCTGACCCGTAAATTCGGGCGGGAAATCCGGCCTGGGACCATGCCCGGTCCTCACGATCCGCTGGCAGCCCTGCCATTCGGGGGCATGTTCCAGGTGGAAAGTTACCTGCGCTATCAGGGGTCCAATTTTACCCGGCGTTTTGACGCCCACTCCTATCTGAGCATTTCGAGGGCCATGGATTTTTTCGATCTGGGCAGCGAGCATGAGGGCAGCCTTTCAGCAGCCTTCCGTGGGGTGAAGACCCGGTTCTGTGTCGTGTCCTTCAGTTCAGACTGGCTCTTCCCGACTTCACGTTCCCGCACTCTGGTAAGGGCCATCAATCAGGCGGGAGGGTATGTGTCCTTCGTGGAAATTGACAGCGACCGGGGGCATGACGCCTTCCTGCTGGAGGAACCGGATTTCGACAGGACCATCCGTGGATTCCTGAATGGAGCGGCCTGTCATGCCGGTCTGCCGGATGGGGGACACACTGATGCGGTTTGACCAGAAGCTGATTGCCGACATGGTGGCCCCCCGTAGCCGGGTCCTGGATATTGGCTGTGGGGATGGCAGCCTGATCGGCTATCTGTCGCGGGAAAAAGGCTGTGATGCGCAGGGGCTGGAGCTGGACATGAAGGCTGTCACGCAGTCCGTGGCGCATGGTCTGCCTGTCATGCATGGTGATGCGGATGACATGCTGGCGGATTATCCGGATGGCACGTTTGATTATGTCGTGCTTCAGCGGACGCTTCAGGCCGTGGAATATCCACGGGATGTCCTGCGGCATATGTTGCGGATCGGTCGTTCTGCTCTTGTTTCTTTTCCCAATTTCGGGCATTGGCGTCTGCGCTGGCATCTGTTGCGGACAGGCCGTATGCCAATGACATCCGTCTGGCCGACTCCGTGGTATGAAACGGCCAATATTCACCCCTGTACGATTTATGATTTCTTTGCCCTCTGTGAGGAGGACGGGTACGAAGTCTGCCGATGGATGGTCGTGAACGGCAACCGCCAGTCCCGTCTGGCAGGGTGGTCGCCTCATCTGGCCAATCTTTTTGGAGAGCAGGGGCTGTTTCTTTTACGTCGCAGGATACCGTAACAGACGGGTCCGTATTGCGGAGACTTCATGGGACAGGCCGTTATGACGTAACGGTCTGTTTTTATGTCTTTTTCCAACAGTCATAAGAGACCTGTTCCGGGGAGGGAACAGGGCCGTCGGGAGGGAATGAGATTTTCTCCTTGTTATAAGACAAATATAGTCCTATTTGTGAACGGGACGAGCAGGGGCCTCCTGATCAGTGGGAGGTTCAAACGTCCATTTTATGCGGTGTTGCCAGATGGATTGCTGGAGTGACGCCGGTTTTGAGGAAAAATCATGAGCAGTTTTCAAGCTCTCGGTCTGGCGGCCCCCATTTTGCAGGCCCTGGATGAAGAAGGCTACACGACGCCAACCCCCATTCAGGCCGGGGCCATCCCCCATCTCCTGAAAGGGAAAGACCTTCTCGGTCTGGCACAGACAGGAACAGGGAAGACGGCAGCATTCGCCCTGCCCATCCTGAACTACCTGCTGGAACATCCCCGCAGGGCGGCCCCCCGGGGTGCCCGTGTGCTGGTTCTGGCCCCGACACGGGAGCTTGTGGCCCAGATCGGCGACAATTTCGCCGCCTATGCCCGTCACATGAAGTTCTCTCATGCCGTGATCTTTGGCGGCGTGGGGCAGAACAGGCAGGTTGAGGCGATGAAACGTGGCGTGGATGTCATGGTCGCTGCCCCCGGCCGTCTTCTGGACCTCGTGGGGCAGGGGCATATTGACCTGTCCACGCTGGAAATCGTCGTGCTGGATGAGGCGGACCGTATGCTGGACATGGGCTTTGTTCATGACATCCGGCGCATCGTGGCCCGTCTTCCGGAGAAGCGGCAGACATTGCTGTTCTCTGCGACCATGCCGCCTTCCATCCGTGATCTGGCCCATTCTCTGCTGAAGGACCCGGAGACCGTACAGGTCACGCCGGAATCCAGCACGGTGGACCGTATCCGGCAGGCCGTCCTGTTCGTGGATTCAGCCCAGAAGAAAGAGGCCCTGATGATGCTGGTCAATAATGACCGGGTCGTGCGGGCTGTCGTCTTCACGCTGATGAAGCATGAAGCCAACAAGGTGGCCGAGTTCCTGAACAAAAGCGGGATTACGGCGGCGGCCATTCATGGCAACAAGTCGCAGGGTGCCCGTGAGCGTGCCATGCAGGGCTTCCGTGATGGCAGCATCCGTGTGCTGGTGGCCACCGACATTGCGGCCCGTGGCATCGACGTTGATGAAGTCTCTCATGTCTTCAATTATGACCTGCCGAACGTGCCGGAAGCCTATGTGCACCGTATCGGCCGTACGGCCCGTGCCGGACGTGAAGGCTGGGCCGTGTCCCTCTGTGATGCCGAGCAGCGTGCATGGCTGCGGGAGATCGAGAAGCGCATCAGCAAGGCCGTGCCTGTCATTACCGATCATCCCTATCATTCTGCGGATGCACAGAACTCCACCCTGCCGCCGCCGGTTCTTGGTGGTGGACGGGGCGGCCGTGGAGGCCGTGGCGGTGGCGGAGGTCACGCCGGTGGACGGGGTCGGTCTCCCCGGTCGCCGTCATCCCGGCCGACAGCTTCCGGGCAGGCGGCCTCCAGAAACAGGCGTCGTCGCTCTTCCTGAAGATGACGTCGGCATGTGTGCCCGGTATGCAGGCACTGACAGACAGCTCCGCATTCTGCGGGGCTGTTTCTGTATGGCGTCTTCCATAAAAGTGGAGGCGCGCAGGATGATGGAGATACTTCATGAGCACTGACAGCACACCCGAACCAGCAGCCCTGATCTGGGGGCATGGTCCACGGAAAGTGGAGTTCTTTCTGGAGCCGACATGCCCTTTCAGTGTCCGTGCATCCCGCAAGCTCATGCCCTTTCTGGAGCATGTAGGGGAAGATGCCCTGACACTTCAGGTGCATATTCACTCCCAGCCGTGGCATCTGTTTTCAGGATTTCTGACACGCTGCATCCTGGCGGCGGCAGCGTTGCCTGATGGCCGGGACAGGGCATGGCAGACGTTACGGACGATTGGCGACCATCGGGAGGAGTTTGACTTTTCCGGTCACTGTGCGGGGCTGAACATGCAGACGACGCCAGATGAGTTGATCGCCCGTCTGGAGGTCTATACCCAGCTCAGTCTGGCGGTTCCTTTCCGGCTGTCGAGTGTGACGGAGGCCATGAAGGCCCATACCCGTCATGCCCGGAAGAATGGCATCCATGTATCACCAACCGTCATGCTGGATGGCCGTGTGGATGACCGCTTCCAGAGTGGGCAGACCATTGAGGAATGGGCGGCCCTGCTGAAGTGAAAGGGGCATGTCTTCGGGGCGGTAGGGAATCGTTAAGGTGTGTTACGGATTCTTCATGGCTCCGTAACGCAGTTGCCATCTGTCATGAGGCATGGTGTAGCGAGGGCATACGGGAAGATTTCCATTTGAAGAGGCATATGATGAAGTACGCTGGTATTCTGGTCGTCATGGGGGGACTGAGTGTTGCCGGTATGCCGGGTGTTGCGGGTGCATATGATGGCCAGTCGATGCCGTGGGGGCATGTGCAGCAGATCAGTGACGTGCGGGACCCGAATGGTGGTTACGCCGGGAGCATCGATCAGGATGGAACCGTGAGGGACCGGGATGGTGGCTATGCCGGGGGGATCGACCGGGACGGAACCGTGCGGGATCGCAATGGTGGCTATGCGGGTGAAATAGACAGGAATGGCACCCTGTATGGCCGGAATGGTGGTTATGCCGGGAGCATAGACCGGGGCAGCAGGAATAATCATCTGTCCGACGCAGATCGGACGGCAGGTGCCCTGATCCTGCTTCATCGGCTGCCTCGCTGACTGTGTGGGTGGAATTCATGTCAGGGAGGATGTCATGAAATATGCTGGATTATTGCTGATGGCCGTCTGGCTGGGCATTGTGGGGATGCCGTTCCATTGCGCCACGGCCACGCCGTATGATTATCAGAACCCGGCAGAGGTTGGGAAAGACAGGGCAGGGGCTGTCTATGACGGTTCGGGCCGGTCAGCCGGACGTATCAGTCAGGACGGTCGTCTTACGGATGCCCGTGGCGTGCCCGTTGGTCAGATGGATGGAGACGGGTTCCTCTATGATGCGGCGGGCCGGTCTGCCGGGCATGTCAGCCGGGACGGGCACCTGTATGATGCCCGTGGCGTCATGGCCGGGTCGGTTGATGTGGATGGACGTGTTTATGGCCCCAGTGGTGCCTCTGTTGGATTCATCCTGCATGATGGAACGGTGCAGAATGCCTCCGGCCAGACCGTAGGCCATGTGCCGCCCGCAGACCGCACGGCGGGAATGCTGATGCTGCTCGGTCGCCTGCATGGCTGACTGACAGAAAGGTCAGTCCTTGCATGGTGTGTGTTTGTCACCCATGTGCTGGCCTTTTCTTGTGGGAAGGCCAGCCATGAGCCTGAAAAGCTGGCAGGCGTACCGAAAGGGGCCGCCGGGCCTGACCGGTTTCATGACCCCATGTGCGGAAATGGGCAATGTCCGCATTCCGGGATGAAATCAGGGTCTGTTCAGAAGATTCATTGTGGCGGATGGGGTGGCAGCCATATAGCGAGCAAAATAATGCGGGCCTCCCAATTAAAATTGATGTCTCTATTTTTTAAGGCCCCCACTGAGGCCCCCAAAAAATATTCCCCTAACAAGCAGAATTGTAGGGTGGAAAACTGCGGGTCGGATGAGGAATGGGGAGGCCGGGGAGCGAAAAATTAAGGCTTCTCATCCAATGCTCGACACTCCGCTCGTTCATTCCCGTAATCTGTAAGGAACACCGGAACCTCTATCAGTTCCGGATGCGCCCTAAGTTCCGATGCCAGTACAGCCTGTTCCTCATGGCTGTACTGGACCAGAGGCGGGCAGGTGTAGCGGACCTGAGCGGGTGAGCAGCCAGACAGCATTCCCGCAATGCAGGCCGCAATCAGAGCACATGCGGCCAGATATGAGACGATGTATCGGTCACACATCAGAATTCTCCCTTGTCGAGCGTTCCGAGTAGCTGGTTATTGCTCCTGATCCCGTTCGTTCGGGCAGCGAGTGCTCTCCGGGATGAGGCGGCTTCTTCGTTTGCCGCCGATGTTGCCTCGGCTTCAGACCGGACCCGGGCGGAATTACGTCCGGCCCGGTTGGCGTACCAGACAATCCCGACAATGAATGACAGGATGGCGACGGCAATGCCGCCGATAAAATATGTGGTCATGTACCCTCCATCTAGCATCAGGCCCTTCTGAATCACTTTGCCTATGACAGGGCTGTTTTTCCCGGTTTTCAGCCGTTTTATGGGGTGATTTGGCTGTGACATGCCCGGGGGAATTCCCCGGGCACTTTCAGGGTCAGCCAATGCCTCCGGAATAGGAGGAATTTGTGGTTGCCGCTGGGCTGGATGCCGTGTCCTTCTTCTTGTGGATGGCGGCGATGATGTCCTCCACGCCTTCCTCAATCTGCCCGGCACCCTGTTCCACCTTGACCAGGCCGTTCATCAGGCCCTGCACATCCATATGATCTGCCAGAAATGGTTCCACGATGGAGCCGATGGCGGACAGGGCGGACGTGGCCGCATGGATGCGGGCCTTTGTGGCGGCACTCTCGTGGTCACCCAGAGCATTGGTGATGAGGGCCTCGATGCCTTCGAAGACGGTGTTCGGGGTTGCTGCTGTCGTTGTTGTGTCAGTCATGGTTTTCTCTTTCTGTAGCTGTGATGGATCAGGGGTCAGTCAATTCTGCCTGGTCTGGCCCGGTTTGATGTGATTGGCGGCCCAACCGATGTTCAGGGCGATTGTGGAGACCAGCCGGTAAGGCAGAACCCAGCGGGAACCGGCAGCGGGTGGCCTGACGAATACCGTCACCAGATTGCAGGCGATGATGAGGAGGGAGGCCGGGAGCGCCCATGCCGCCGGGAGTGTGTCGAGAATGGAATTGATGTCCATTTTGTTCTCCAGACATGAAAAAACCGCCCGGAGGCGGCTGGTGAATACGAAACAGGGCGATGCGGGTTTCGTATAAAGCTCGTTTAGTCTTCGATGCGGTCGGGCACCTGGGGCCATCGCCCATAAATGATCCGGCTTTCTGCCAGACGTTTGATTTCCTGAAGGTAAGCCCTTGTTTTTGGTCCGCCACGCTGCTGGTAATCGATCATCCCCAGCTGCCCGATGCTGATCAGCTCTGTCCTGGCATCACTGAAGAGCTGCCTTTCTCCAGACAGATAGACCTCATCCGAGTTGGTGGGGTCGCCAATGTCAGTTGGCACGCCATCCATGTCCACGGTCATGTTGCTCATTGTCTCTCCTTCAGGCGACAACGCCTTTGATCCAGAACGTGATTGATTCTAGCCCGGACCCGGGCCATCCCCCCGGATGCTGGAAATTGAACCCTGTCGTGCTGGTGCCGGTTATGTTGATCGTGGCCCCCGGTCCCATTTTCCCGGCATCCCAGTCGTCATGGGAAATTGTTGTCGAGGTTGCCGTGATCGCAGGGGGTATGGCGAATTTCGGCCAGTCTGCCGGGTAATCGACATGGCCCGGGTTCCCGGCCCCCCCATCGTAGCGGCGGAATATGATGCCCTCGAATGTCCCGCTCGGTGTCAGTCCGGGAACGTCGTAATGCGTGGTGATGCCACCACCAGATGACCCGCCCCCCGCAGGAGCGGCATTCACTTTGGTGGTGAGGTCGTCAATCCTGACGCCTAGGTCAGCATCGGCCTTCTTCCGTTCGTCCGCTTCCTGAGAAAGGTCTGCGCTTTTGGCCAGTCCGTCGACTGAGGGGATGGACAGGCCATTGATCTTTTTCTCAAGGTCGGCATCAGCATTTTTACGAGCCTGCGTCTCTGTCTCGAGATCGGAGTTTTTCGCCAGACCGTCTGTGGAAGGGATATTCAGGGCGTCGATCTTCTTATCAAGTGCGCTGTCCGCATTCTCCCGGGCCGTTGCCTCGTCATTGAGGGCCCCCTGTGTCGCCAGTCCAGCAATGGAAGGAATGTTCAGGCCATTGATCTTATCCTCCAGAGTTCTGTCACCCTGTTCCCGGGCCTCCGTCTCACTGTCAAGAGACGACTGCGTTGCCAGTCCGGCGATCGACGGGATGTTGAGACCATTGATCTTCTCTTCCAGCTGACTGTCAGCTTTCTCCCTCGCCTGCGTCTCCGTGTCGAGATCGGAGATTTTTGCCAGTCCGGCAATGGAAGGGATGTTCAGGGAATCGATCTTGTTCTTAAGTTCGGTGTCCGCATTTTCCCGGGCCTCCGTCTCCGTCTGGAGATCGGACGATCTGGCATAGATGGAAAGATCGGGGCTTCCCCCGCCCAGGGTGCTGACGGGGAACTGGCCCGTCCGGCCATCCTTCACGCCCAGTATCGTGTCTCCTGTCTGTGGCGTCCCCAAGTTTGGCAGGTCGGGAACCCTGATGCGACCGCCTTCTGTTGCTACCGTCTGCGCTGTCATAATGTGAGAAGTCTCCCATCATCCAGCATCAGGGCAGCCGGCTGTGTTTCGGCCCCATCCGGAGGGGCCAGGCTGGCCCGAACCCCGTCTATTGACCCGCTGTCCGGCAGGACGGTGATCTGGACGATCCGTACGTAACGGCGGCCCGTGCTGGTTTCGAGTGTTATGGTTATGGCCTGCTGCCCGACGTTGCCGCCCTGAAGGCCGATCGTGGCCATGTCGGGGCCGAGGGCGGACCAGAGCACGGTGAGGCCGGTTCCGTCCTGAACATCCACCGTCAGGCGGATCACGCTCTCTCCCCGATCACAGCAGAAGGGAGCCAGATACAGGCTGTAATCCAGAGCGTCCCCGACATTCTTTGCAGGCCAGTTCTGGATGGTTGCTGTCTGGGCCGGGTAGAGGGACCGGCTGGAACATGGTGTCATGCAGATACCCCTCCGGGCGGGAGGTTCGCCGCCACCTGTGCGACCAGGGAGCCGTACGGGTTCTGACCGTTCTCAAACCGAATTATGGCGTTCATCAGGCTGGTGAGGAGCTTCGGGGTGGGCGGCCCCAGCTTTGCATCCGGCCCTACGCACATGAATCTGCAAACGGCCCTGATGTAGGACGCCGTGGCATTTTCGTTGGGCGGTGCCCATTTGCTGATGATGCCTGTTACGGTGTCGATGCCATCCCGTACGATATAGAGGCACAGTTGGTCCCGTAGGGCAGCCAGCCCGGCCTCCGGTGTGGGGAAGCGGGCAAATCGGGCGTTTGGCCCCGGTTCAAGAACGGCCCCTTTCTGGTGAGCGAAATTCAGGTTGCCCGGATTGTTGTTGCGGATGCCCCGTGGTGGGAGAGTGGATTTTGCCGTCATGATTAGCCTCCGTGATAATATCTGAAGATTTCCGACACAGCGGCCACGATGGCAGCACCGGTAGCCCCGGCCACTGTGAAGGCCCGGCCCTGCCAGCTCTGGAGACTGGAAAGGGCCTGCTGGATTTGGGCGAATTGCGTATTGATGACTGTCTGTAGCGAGGCGATCACTTCATTCTGGTGTCGCTCGTTCGCTTCCAGACGGGTGATGCGCTGTTCATGGTCCGTGATGTCGGCCTGTCTGGCAGGCCGATTGTCTTTTTCCTCCGTCATGTCTTTCCTCTGGATATAAAAAACCGCCTCAAAGGGCGGCGTGTACTGCTCTGGCCATCCGTGTGGATGCGGGGAGGGCTAGTGGTTGTCCGGCCATCCAGCCGTGATGTCCGCATCGTCTCCCTTGTCCAGCTGCCTGCTGATATCTGAGGCATGGGCCTGGCAGGCATTGCGGTATGCGGTGATTTTCTTGCAGAGGGCGGTCACGTCCTGCCCTGTCATCGGGACGGTCGATCCGTCCGGGAGCGTCCACGGCGTGCCGTCTTCCCACTCATCGAGTTTCACCACAAGGGACTGCTGGAGCGTGTTCGTGTAGGATGCGCTGTCGGTGGGGAACAGGATCGGGGCCGTGCTCCGGGACGGCTGGAAATATACGCCTGAAGCCATTTTTTCCGGTGTGGTCTGCGCCAGAATGTCCCGCTTTGCCGAAAGCGGGATGATGACGTCCAGACTGGCGATCGTCCCATCAGGATTGATCTTTGCACCCGGCCCCGGCTGGCGGCACAGGGTCTGATAGTCTTTCTCTGATACGGGGATATAGCCCTTGCCAGTGGCATTCAGCGGGCCACAGCATGTCGCTGTCATCCTGCTGTCAGTGTCGACGATGACATAATAGGGGCCGTTCATGCCAATACTCCTACGGCGATGACGTGAAGACGCCAGTGATAGCTGGTGTTCCCAATGAACACCGTTGAAAGGGAACAGGCCTGGAACAGGAACCCGGCACTGGTTATGTTCGGGGTCCCATCGGCATTGTTCAGAAGCACGGCAACACGGGATGACGCCGTGCTGGGCGTGCCGGAGGAAGCCTCCGAATTGACAAGGGCCGTTACATAGGGCGTTGTTCCGTCCTTGAAGGGCTTGGGGAATGTCACCCAGTATGGTGCCCCGTTGCCGTCAATCGTGAATGCCTGAATGGCAACCCGCCCTGTAAGGCCCTGGCCGATGACTTCTGGCAGAACGCCGCCTCCATCACGGGTGATCGGCCCCGTGACCGTGCCCCCCGTGAGAGGGAGAAGCCCCGCTTCAGCCGTCTTTGCCCGTGTGACTTCATTATTCAGCAAGGTGC
>NZ_JANIDV010000008.1 GCF_026385505.1 Bombella dulcis
CAATGGAGAGCTGAGGCTGAAAGGTTTCAACCGGAAATACACGTTTGTCTCCGGCTGCGTGCTGGAACTCTCCGCCGTCCCCAATGGTGGCGAGCTTCTGGAAGAACGATCCGTTCACATCCGGTGGGAAAACGTCCTGCCTTCGGGGATTTAAGACATGAAGAGCATTGAATGGTCCCCTGCTGAAGGCCCCGATGCGGGCAAGCAGTTCATCATCACCCGCATGTCGGCCTTCACCGCAGACCGGTGGGCACGCAATGTCGTCCGTGCTCTGGGGCGTTCCGGGGCACGGACACCCCGTGAGGCTCTGGAAAGCGGCATTGCCGGCCTCTCCGGCCAGAGCATGGCCCTCTTCTCCCATCTCAGCGACGAAGAGTGCGACATGGCCTTCCAGGGCCTGATGGACTGCGTGAAAATCCGCCGGGACCCCGGCAATCCATCCGTGGAGCCTGCTCCCATCATTGATGCGGATATTGCAGACGCCAACACCATACCGGCCCTGCGCACGGAGGCGTTCAAGCTGAACGTGGATTTTTTCAGGGCCGCAATCTACCAGATTTACCCAATGATCGCGGCTCTTCGGGGTCAGCTGGTGGACGAAAACCAGCCCGATGCGTGAATGTCTCGGCCCCCCTTTCTCTGGTGATGGGGACACGACTGGCAACACTGCATGAGCTGAAGACCGTCTACGACAGTGAAGACATGTGGCTTCTCTGGGAAATTGCGGCCGTGGAGCGTGTAAATGGCTATTCTTGATGTCCTGACCGTCCAGCTTCTCATGGATGCTGGGGGCCTCATGAAAGGGGCGAAACAGGCGCAGGAAAGCCTGACGAAAACTGAGAAATCCGTTGAAAAAACCGGGAAAAGCCTTGAGGGCGTGGGGAAAAAAGGGGCTGACTCCTTCGCCAACTTCCGCCGGGAAGCTCTGGGGGCCATCGCCCTTTTCACGGGCGGGGCCGGGATTGCGGCGTTTACGCAGGATATCGCTGCCGCCAATACGGCACTGGGCAGCCTGTCCCGGCAGCTCGACATTGCCCCAAAGAAGCTGACCCAGCTTCATGAGGCGGCCAAAGCGGCCGGAGTGAGCCCGGGGGACGTGGACGGATTCTTCAGGAGCATCCAGAGCAAGGCCAGCACCAATGAAGGGTTGGCGCAACTTACGCGCATCAGCCAGCTCACAGGCGTTGATTTCATCGACAAGAACGGGAAGGTCCGGGCAGATGCGCTGGATCAGTTAGCCCATTCCAGAAAGTTCCAGAGCCTCAGCCGTGGCGTGCAGGATCACTATATCCAGCAGCTAGGCGGGAGCACGGACATTACAAATCTGGTCGATCGCAAGGATTACGATGACCTCAAGAAAAGATTTGAAGGCCTGGGCCCCTCCGAGGCACAGATCAGGCAGGGCGAGCAGCTTCTTGCCGACTGGACGGAACTGAAGGCGAACACGGATCAGGTGATGCAGCAGGTCTTTTCAGACCTTGAACCATCAATCCACAATTTCCTTCAGGCACTCATAGCACTGGAGAAAGCACACCCCAAGGAGATCGCCGATGACATAGCAGGGATCGCCTCCGCACTTTCTGTCCTTTCCGCACTCCTGACCGCAAAATCATTCATGCGGATAATCCGGGGGCTGACAGGGATTGGCGGCGGGGCTGGCATAGCCGAGGCTGGCCTTGTTGGAGGAGTTGCCCGTTTCGCTGGTCCTGTCGGCGTTGCTGCGGCCGCCCTCACCCCGCACGAGCTGGGAACGGGCGACGATTACGACATGAGCAAGCCTCGGTCGGTTACCCTGCATCATGTCGATCTCGAACGCCTGACCGGGGCTGTCGCCATGCAGGAGAGCCACGGGAACCCCAACGCTGTCTCACGTGCAGGAGCGCAGGGTTTGCTTCAGCTCATGCCATCAACGGCCCGTTGGCTGGGTGTGACGAACCCGTTTGATGCGGACCAATCATGGGCGGCAGGCCAGAAATATCTGAGCCAGCTTTTGGGGAAATACCAGGACCTCTCAAAGGCCCTCGCCGCTTACAACTGGGGACCGGGGAACCTTGACAAAGACCTGAAACAGAACGGTGGCCAATGGCGGTCATATCTCCCCAGAGAGACATCCGATTACCTCGCCAAGGTTGGCAGGAACTACCAGACGGGCAACGTCGTGCACCACAACACGACGACGAACGCCCCGACGGTAAATGTCGTGGTCAACGGCGGGATGGGGAAACCCGATGACATCCGGCGCATGGCCCGCCAGGGGGCGTCTGAAGCACTGGAACAACACGAAGCCAGTAAGGTGGGATAATGGCAGATTGGAAGGCACCCCTGTCCGGCTTTGCAGGCAGTGCGATAGACGGATGGGCGATCCAGCGGGCAGCACGGCAATGGGGCATATTCCGGCGGTATCAGGACAGGCAGCCCAGCATTGCCGCCCGTGTTCTGGGAGATGATGTCGACAACCTGTTCGGAAAAGGCCCTGATCGCATACTCTCGGCGGCTCATGTGGAAACCCTTGGCATCAACGAATATTCCACCATCTCCAAGTCGCCACAGGAAGACGGGAACTTCTCCAGCTATAACAAGGTGTACGAGCCATTCACGGCAACGGTCCGGTTCATCTGCGATGGTTCCGAAACGGGGAGCATTGCTGAAAATCTTCTCCCGGGGTTCGTCAGGGGCATCCTGGGGGACGGCCCTGACACTGTCCGTAGGGATTTTGTCGCAACACTGGCCGCGCTGGTGAAGGATACGAACCTGTATTTCGTCGCCACGCCAGAGCGTATCTACAAGCACGCCAACATCATCAACTACCGGATCGAGCGGAAATCTGATCAGGGCATCAACATGATCGTGGCTGATGTCGCCCTTCAGGAAGTCCGCAGCACGAAGAAGACCGGATGGGTCACCGTAAGGCACCCGCAGGGGGCGCAGACCCAGAATAACGGGTCCGTTTCACCAGAGCCGCAGGAAGGAACATCATGATCTATTCAATCCCGTTACAGCCTCTTCCGGCGCAGGAGGTGACCTGTTCGCTTTCCGGAAGGCAGGTGAGGCTCTGGGTACGGCAGCTTTCCACGGGGCTGTATCTGGACCTGTGGCTGGATGAGCAGCCGCTCATCATGGGGGCCATCTGCTTCAACGGTGTGGACCTCATCCGCAACCCGGCCAGCCCTCTCCCCGGCAGGCTATTCTTCACGGACACGCAGGGCAATGCAGACCCCTATTACGACGGCGTGGGCAGCCGGTTCATCCTACAATATGACGATGGTGCAGCATGAGCGGAGAACATATCAGGGCCATCCCCAGCGTGGGGTCCTTCACACGCAAGCAGATTGCCGTGACATTCAACATCGTGCGGCCAGATGGCGGCACGGACAGCCTGACGCTTGAAAGCGATTACAGGATCAAGGCCATCGTCTCTCATGCGGGCATGAGCGTGGGCAGCGAGCTAGATATTGAAATCTACGGCATGTCCCTCAACGACATGAATCGCCTGTCCTACGTTGCGAACTATCCCAACGCACAGAACCCCCGTACGGTGAACCAGAGCAACTCCACCGTGATCGTACGGGTGGGCGATTATGGCAGGCCGCTGACGACGCTCTTCATGGGGCTGCTGACGGAAGGCTATGCCGACCTGAACGGCGGCGAGCCGGTCTTCCGTGCCCATGCCATGACCAGCGTTCTTCTGGCCGGAATTCTTCCCGACCCGATAAGCTATCGCGGCCCCCGTTCGGTTGTGTCCATTCTATCCGATATATGTACAGCGTCTGGTTATCAGCTCATCGATCACGGTGGATGGGACCGACATGCCACACTGACAAACACCTATCTTGAGGGGACGACCCTTCAGATGATCGAGAAGGTCATCAAGGCGTGTGGAGGAACATATAACTCCCAACCAATATCCGCCAGAAATGATAAAGATGGTTCCGCCTCCATAGGGCTGGTTGAGGTGTGGGGGCCTACCTACGGCGGGGTAACAAAAAGTGCCCTTGAAGACACGATCCCCCTCATCTCTGTTGAGACAGGCCTGATTGGATACCCGACCTACAACCGTGCGGGCATATCCTTCACGACCCTACTGCGGCCCGACATTGCCTATTATCAGCCCATCAAGATGAAGAACCGTTACACCCCGGCTGGATGGGTAACAGGCACCAATGGTCTGAACCAGCAGGGGCAAAGTGTCGGCAGGGGGCCGTGGGACGGCATCTGGCTGCCCATCAGCATCACCCATGAGGTCACGGCCGAAATCCCGGGCGGGAACTGGCACACCTTTGTTGACTGCCAGCGTACGAATATTGGAGAGAAAATTGCCGTCAAATAACGATATCCCCTATCTGAACCGGGGCGGCTCGGGAGCGAACCTTTCCGCATCCATTGACCGCCGCATCGATGGGCGCATCCGTGACCTTGGTCCTTCCATGCTGGTACAGGTAATGGCCGTCCATGCGGGTGAGGCGTCAATCACAGGGACCGTGGACGTGCAGCCGATGGTCCACCAGCAGGACGCTCTGGGGAGAGCCTATCCCCGGCAGATGATTCACAATGTGCCCTACCTCCGCATCCAGGGAGGCACGTCCGCCCTCATCATAGACCCGAAACCGGGCGACATTGGCTTCATCATCATCTCGGGGCGGGATCACACCCATGCCGTAACCACCCGGGAGCCCGCTCCTCCTGCCTCATTCCGTCAGTTTTCCATGGAAGACTGCGTGTATGTCGGCGGATTCCTGAATAACGGGCCGGATCAGTTCATTCAGGCCACGGATAGTGGATGGCGGATCGTAACACCGGGCACTGTCTCAATCGAGGCAGGAAAAGTGACGGCCAACTGCGATATTGAGACAAGTGGGGATGTGAAAGCAGGCGGCATTTCGCTCAAGCAGCATACGCATGGCGGCGTGCAATCCGGCGGGAGCAGGACCTCGCCCCCTTCTTAATCGAGGTTCTTACGCTCACAGGTGCCAGAATGCTCGATGGAGATCACAAGGTCTTCGTCATACCCTCCACGGTCCGCCCCGCTGTCATAATCAGAAAGAAGCTGATGAACGTACTGGGTGCAGGCACTCCCGGGCTTGTTCTGGGCTGCCCAAATGGCCTTGCTGGCAACATCTGGGGCCATGCCCATCTTCCTGAGTTTGATTTCTCCTTCGGCGCGGTCACGAGCTAGAAAGGCATTCCACTGCTCTTGAGACGGCTCATAAGAAGGGTGCCTGCAATTCGGCTTACATGTCTCTTCCAATGCCTTCCGACTAGCCTCCATCTGCTGCTGCAATGTCAGCGGGGCTGCCGACCAAGCCGTCCCCGCCAGCCCCAGCACGGCGGCGGTGATGATAAGGAAGTGTTTCATGGTCATTCGTCCTCTTCGTTAGAGTGATATATCTCCCGATATAATTTTTCTCTATTGTGAAAATCTTCTAATTCATTTTCTAAATGATCTAAATAATGCTCTGCCTTTCTTAGCTCATACCGAAAGATAGCCCTTTCTATAGGATCAGCATCAGGCGGCAACTTAGCAAGATCCGCCTCTCTTTCTTTTATACTCTGCTGAGCTTCAAAAATATCCCTTTCATAATCATCCTCATCATAGCCATACCCTTTGTTACTATCAAAAAAAGTCGATAGTAACCTCTTACTAACCTCAGCGTTCATGGAACGCTTGGCTAGCTTGGCACTTTCCTCAAGCTTGATTTTGAGGTCATGCGGAATGCGAACGTGAATTTGAGGATCGTTTCTGCTCATAACCCAAACATCTACCAAAATGGTATTGACCGCAATAATACCACGGTGGTACACACTAAATATACCACGGTGGTATAAACAGGAGGCAACATGACAACATGTGCGCTTCATATCCGCATCCCAGCGCAAATAAAGCGTTGGTTGGCGGGTGAAGCTAAGCGAAACGAGCGATCTATCAACGCTCAGACCGTATTCGTGCTGAGGCAGGAAATGGATAAAGAAAAGGCGTTGGGTCCTATCGCCAAACAGACACCCAACGCCTCTGAACAATGAACCTCGAAAGGACACCTTGTGATGAGTAATACCACAACACTGACTATCGCATCCACAAAAATCAATCAGGATGCTGAAGGACGGTTCTGCCTGAACGATTGCCACCGAGCCGCTGGCGGCGAAAATGGGAAACGCCCGAGCCTATGGCTGACAAACAAGCAGACTAAGGAACTTGTTCGGGAAATCGCAGAAAACAGCCAAAGCAAGAATTCCTGCTTTGGCGATTTTCAGCCAGTTTCCACAGTTACAGGCGGCAATGCCCCCGGCACCTATGTCTGCAAAGAATTGGTCTATGCCTATGCGATGTGGATCAGCCCCTCTTTCAACCTGACGGTCATCCGGGCGTTTGACGATCTGGTGCAGGGGAAGATGTCCCGCACCAAGAACATGGACACTACCCTGCCCCTGCGCCGGGCACGTCTGGCTTTCAGTGCTGCTCTCCGCTTCAACAAGCAGATGGGGATGGAAGTCGGACAAGCACGCCTGAAGGCGTTGGCCACAGCAAAAGCCCAAACCGGCATCGATGTTGCCAAGGCGTATGGCTGGGAGGCGGTAAGCCAGCCCGCTCCTGTTCAGGCCCGCACCCTGAACGCCACGGAAATCGGCCAGCACTTCGGCACCAACGCACGGGGCGCAAACCTGCTACTGAAAAGCAGCGGCTACCAGACCGACAGCCGAGATGCCAAAGGGCGGATTGTCTGGACACCTACCGAAAAAGGCCGCGCTTATGCCCGCCTTGAGGACCAGACAAAAGCCCATGCGGAAGGGACAGTGCAGCAGTGGCGATGGTATCCGTCCGTTCTGGATGCGCTGGAAGGTGAAGGAGGCGTAGCATGAGCAAGACCAACGCCTTCACTGCCATCACGCCAGAGGCTCGGCTTGAGCGGCTGCTTTCTTCCTGCCGCCTTGTGCAGCAGAACTGGGATAATCTGATTTCTGCTCTCACCATTGTGGAAGACAGCATCCCAGACCGAGAAAACGCCGGTGTTCCTCTGTCTGGTCTCGTACGCCTGCTTATCAATCACCAGAACGAAGAATATTCGGACTTCGTACAAGAAATTCGCATCGCAGAAGGAGAAGCCGCATGAGCAACATCATTCCTTTTGCCTTCTCCGGCCATGATGTGCGTGTCGTCCAGAAAGACGGTGAGCCGCTCTTTGTGGGTAATGATGTATGCGCCGCTTTGGGATACGCCAACCCCAATGATGCCATCTCTAAGCATTGTAAGGGGGTCGTAAAACGCTACCCCCTTCAAACAAGCGGAGGAACCCAACGGGTCCGTGTCCTGACGGAAGGTGACGTAATGCGGCTGATCGTCCGCTCCAAGCTGCCGGCGGCGCAGGAGTTCGAGGCTCTGGTTTTCGACACCATCCTCCCCACCATCCGCCGTACCGGGGCCTACAACCCGGCTTCCCCCGAGGCCCTGACGGCACAGGAGACCGGCGGCATCATGAAAGGTGTTGTCGCCAAAGCCCTCCGCACGGAAGGGCCAAACATCGTCCGGGCCATTCTGGCCGAGCAGGGCTTCTCACTGGTAGAGGATTACAAGACAGCCAATGCATGGCTGATTGAATACAAGGCGCACCAGAAGGGGCGTTCTGGCCTGACACAGCGGGTGGGGCGCACGCTCCGCAAGCTATGTGAGGAACTGGGCATTCCCCGCCACCGCTGCGCTATATCCGGCAAGTGGCTCTATCCCTCCGCTGTAGCTCGCCCCTTCTTTCAGGGCACCGGCGGACACTGGGTGAGGATGCACAATGCAGCCATAGCCCTTGGTCAGTCCGCCATTCCGTTTGAGGATGAAGCAGCGTAGACGGAAGGTGTTCCCCGCTCATGCGGGGGACAACCGGCGGGAGCAAGACCTCCCCGCCAGGATGACGCTTACCCGCCCAGCTTGCTCCTGTCACGCAGATGGTTCCGCTCAATCAGGATGACATCCATATCCGGGTATAGGCCGTTGCCAGTAGGATGTGTTTCACTGGTGCTTGGGGAAAAACTGATCAAGAATCTTCAATAGCTCCTGTGATGTCATGGCGTTGAAATGAGAGACTGCAACGGCCCCGTCATCTCCCCCAGACTCTGAATGAGAAGCTTTGACTGCCTTGCCCATAGCTTTCTGGTAGGCCATCCAGGCTATAATGGCCTTCTTGAGTGCCGCCCTCGCCTTAGAGCCTTCTTTCTTGGCAATTTCTGAAATCTTGTTATCGAATTCACGCTTGATCTGGTCCACTCGATCGGCAGCATTGCTATCATAATCCTGCTCCTCTGTATCCCGCATGGCCTGCATGAGACGTTCGCTCAGATCATTGATCGTATCAGCCTGGGCAGCCAAAGGCGTACCCAACAGCCCCAGCACCAGACTTAGCACTATGCCTATTCTCGTCACGATAATTCTCATGGCGTCGCCTCCTCGCCTTCCTAACACCCACTAAAGATAGGGGAGATTCCCCAACGTTGCAGTTTATGACCACTCTAGTTCCGGCCGTTCCTCACGGCTTTGCACCCCTTGCCCAGCCATACCTGAGACTTCAGACTCTATACAGTTCATCTTCTAGTTTTCTCTAAGGCTATAAAAAGAATCCCTTATCCCCCTTTTATAAAGGGGTTCCTCACCTTAGCGAGGATACCATCCCAGCTAACTGCCGACGAAATTCGTCATCAGCCGATATTTGCCTCCCATGCGGAGATAAGCAGACAGGCAGTAGTGCATGATAGTATTATTCACAACCAACAACAGTGTTTGCACACTCCATGGTCGTGTTCCCCGCCTGTGCAAAATGCTGGGCTGGACCAGAACATTTTAGCAGCTAAATATTAAAACCTTCCCATCTAAGGGAGACTCATGGCCCATCCCCGCTATGTGTTCCAAAGAAATTCTTCCATATTTTGTATAATCGTCATACAGTGATTCGTGCACTATATGTGCACAGCATGAGACACACTTCACACCTAAGAGGATTTGTGATGCCCCATATCGTCAGACACATCTGCCAGAGTGTCATGGGTGTGTTTACTGCCATGTATTCCCTTGGCGGTGAGCCCGCCTCTTACGCAGCCACGTCAGCCAATTCTCTTACAGCTGCGGCATGGAGACAAACTGGAGCTTCCCTGCGAGCTGCAATAAAAGAGGCAGACAATACCTACGCAGAAGAAAAATCCGCATCCACCAAATGACTGACTCTGAAGAAGCACCTCCTAGGAAGTATTCTTCTCCTGCCGGTGCAGCAAAGGTCCACACCATTTCCCTTGGCGGAGAGAACTTACAGACTGGAATCGTTCAGGCCTCTAAGGTTGTTCACACCCAGAAACTACACGTTGGTCCTCTACCATCTGCCAGTGATTTGGAAGCTTATTCGAAGATCGGTAAGAATGGTGAAGTACTGGATCTTATCTTGGCAATGGCCAGAAAAAACAATGAAACACAAAATGATACGGCTTATCGTGCGCAATGGTTCGCTTTTTTGAGTGATATCTCCCGAACCTTCATAGGCCTCATTTTCGGTCTTGGCTGTCTGTCCGTTGCGTACAAACTAGCCATACATGACCACATGTACGTGGCCGGCATTGTAGCTACGACTACCCTCCTAATTGGCTTAGCCGTTCTAGTGATAAGAACCTTGCCTACCAAAGCTGGCCCTCCGTCACTCTCAAAAAATGATGAGAAGTAACTGCAAACCCTCCCCCACCGGGAGGGTTTTTTTTATGCCCGGAGCACCCATGAAAACCCTCTCCCTCACCGATGACTGGGACCTCACACTGGACAGCACCGGAAACCTCGTCGTGCTGAACGACAGGGCCGCCATGCTCCAGGACGTATGCTCCGCCGCCCGCACGTGGCTGGGCGAGGTCATTTACGATACCGGGCAGGGCATCCCCTATGACACGGACATTCTCCGCTCCGATGTGGACCTCTCCTTCTATGCCTCGGAGATCGAGGATGCGGCCATGTCGGTCCCCGGCGTCGCAGCGGCCACATGCCATCTCGCCAACCCCACCAGAGAACGGCAGCTAACAGGCGTCATCCTTGTAACATTCACGGACGGGAGCACGGACCATGCAAAATTCTGATTTCATGACGAATGTCCCATCCCCGTCCCTGACCGATGCGGGTTTCACAGCCCCTTCCGAGCAGGACATCCTTGCCGGAGTTCTGGCGGACATGAATGCCGCTCTGGGTGGGGGAGCCAATACGGCCCTGTCCACCCCACAGGGGCAGATTGCGATCTCAGAAACCGCCATTCTGGGCGATTTCCTCTCGGCCATGCTGGCCGTTTTCAACGGGGTGGACCCCGCCTCTTCCTCCGGTCGGATGCAGGATGCCATAGGCCACATTTACTTCATGGACCGACGCCCCGCCACGGCCACGACCGTCACGGTTCAGGCCGTCGTGAATGCGCAGGGCCAGACCATACCAGCAGGCACGGTTGTGGCGGAGGGCACCGACGGGAGCCTTTATGTGGCTCCACAGTCAATAACCCTGCCCCAGACCAGCACGGCCAGCCTGGACCTGACATGCCAGACATCCGGGGCCATCACTTGCCCCGCCAGCAGCCTGACGCTCTATCAGGCGGGGCTGGGTCTGGCGTCCCTCACG
>NZ_JANIDV010000009.1 GCF_026385505.1 Bombella dulcis
TGTGAGGGACGCAAGGCCCAGCCCCGCCTGATAGAGCGTCAGGCTGCTGGAGGGGCAGGTGATGGCCCCGGCCGTCTGGCATGTCAGGTCCAGGCTGGCCGTGCTGGTCTGGGGCAGGGTTATGGCCTGTGGGGCCACATAAAGGCTTCCGTCGCTGCCCTGCGCCACAACCGTGCCTGCTGGTATGGTCTGGCCCGGCGCATTCACGACGGCCTGAACCGTGACGGTCGTGGCCGTGGCGGGGCGTCGGTCCATGAAGTAAATGTGGCCTATGGCATCCTGCATCCGACCGGAGGAAGAGGCAGGGTCCACCCCGTTGAAAACGGCCAGCATGGCCGAGAGGAAATCGCCCAGAATGGCGGTTTCTGAGATCGCAATCTGCCCCTGTGGGGTGGACAGGGCCGTATTGGCTCCCCTACCCAGAGCGGCATTCATGTCAGCCAGAACCCCGGCAAGGATGTCCTGCTCGGAGGGGGCGGTGAAGCCTGCATCGGTGAGGATGGGGGCCGGGACGTTTGTCGTGGCGTCAGAACTGGGCATGGTCCATGCTCCCATCACTGAAGGTTACGAGAATGACGCCGGTGAGCTGCCGGTCTTTCGTGGGGTTGGCGAGGTGGCAGGTGGCCGCCGCCACGCCGGGGACGGACATGGCCGCATCCTCGATCTCAGAGGCGTAGAAGGAGAGGTCCACGTCCGAGCGCAGGATGTCCGTGTCGTAGGGTATGCCCTGCCCGGTGTCGTAGATGACCTCGCCCAGCCATGTGCGGGCGGCGGAGCATACGTCCTGAAGGATGGCCGCCCTGTCGTTCAGCACGACGAGGTTTCCGGTGCTGTCCAGTGAGAGGTCCCAGTCATTGGTGAGGGAGAGGGTTTTCATGGGTACTCCGGGCATAAAAAAACCCTCCCGGTGGGGGAGGGGCGCAGTTATTATTCATTATGTTTTATTGGCGGTGGGGAGCCATCTTTGGGAGATGATAAGACTCTCATCACCAGAACTCCCAAGCCAATGAAGACAGTAGTTGTAGCTACAACGCTGGCTATGTATGGGTGCTCGTGCATGGCCAAAGTATACGCAGCGTACAGGCAACTAAGACCGAAAATCAGGCCTGTGGCGGTTCTGGAGAGATCACTGAAAAAGGAGAACAATTGCGCACGATGGGCTGTCTTGTTCTGCGTTTCATTGTTTTTCCGGGCCATGGCCAAGATGAGCTCTAGAACCTCACCGTCCTTCCCAATTCTTGAATAAGCCTCTAAATCACTGGCAGGCGGTAGAGGACCAGCGTGTAGTTTCTGAGTGTGTACAACTTGATGAGAGGCCTGAACGATCCTGTCCTGTATGCTTCCCCCGCTGAGAGAAACGGTGTGTACATTCCCCGTAGGGGGGGAATACTTCTTGGGAGGCTCTTTCTCAGAGCTGGTCATTTGGTGGATATGGCTTTCTCTGATGCGAGGTGGTTGTCGTCTGCTTTTCGCATTGCAGATCGTAGGGAGGCCCCAGTCTGTCGCCATGCCGCAGCCGTAAGGGAATCGGCTGATGTTGCTGTATAAGAGGCGGGCGCGCCGCCAAGGGAATACATGGCGGCAAACACACCCACGACATTCTGACAGATATGCCTAGCGATGTGGGCCATCACAATCCTCCTGAATGTGTAAGATATCTTTGTAGTAAGATTTATACCAAATTGGCGAATGTGCAAGTATGTGCTGTTATCATCGTTGCAGGCAATAATCGGATGTGGCTCTTATGACACCCGGGCCATCCCCGCAAAGGTGGGGAACACATTCGAGCCGCCCCCCAGAATGGTCAAGCCGCTTCCTTTCGGCTTGTTTTTATGTATAACCTAATTATGGATACGCCAATAGGGGTTACACCTAAAAAGAAGAAGCGTGGGCGACCAGCAACAGGGAAAGATCCATTGTTGACAGGTCGTGTACCGGTTTCCTTAATTACGGCTTTAGAAGAATGGGCGCAGCAGCATGGCATTACCCGTTCCGAAGCCATTCGCCGCCTCATCCAGCGAGGACTGGCGGCAGAAAAAGAGGAGTAGTTACGTGGAGAGAACCTTGAAGAACGCAGGTGTTGCTTTTGTTCTGGCTTTTGGGCTGTTGGGACATGCTCTCCCGGTGAGGGCTGAGGGTAATGACGATCAGGTCAACAAGCTGATGCAATCCATGCAGGCTGTGGCCCAACAGGATCAGGAAGATAGCAGCATTAAGTCTGCTGAGCTGAATCTCCAGCTTAACAAGCGGGTGGTTGCGATCACACGGAATTCAGTAGGCCCCCAAAGCAAGGCTGCCTTTCAAAAGGCCATCAGGGCCTGGATGGCCTATCAGCAGGCAATGGGTGATGCGGTTGAGATATCCTATACTGAAGCTGGCGGGCACGGGGGAGCAGCAGCAGCCGCACATTGTAATATCATGGCGGCTCAAGACCTTCTGAAAGTTCTGGATCAGTTCTACGGGAAGTAAGGGCTTGAGTCGGGAAAGTAGGAGTACATCATGAGGAAACTAATGCTCATCACCGCCGCCGTGCTGGGGCTGGCGGGGACGGCTTGGGCTGAGGATGCTCTTGAAGAGATGGCAAAGCATGATCCCTCCATTGCCAAGATCATTCAGGAAGAAAAGGCAGACGGAACTTATAGACATCCTGCCTTTGAGCCATCCAAAGAGGATAGGGATGCTGTAGCCGCCCGCCTAAATGCTGAAACAGAGATTCATCTGAGGAAAATGGGCATGTCGCCCGAGACGGCAAAATTGGCTGTATGGGGAGCATCTCATAGACCCAATAGTGCCTGCGCCCATTATGTCCGGCAGCTCACGGCTGATTATGACAGTGGGGCAGACCGTGGAGGGTACGATGAAGACCTTGTGGCCGCCATCGAGCACTCTGGCACCTGCGAGCGTAAGAACCTCGATTAAGAGGGTGGAGAGGTCTTGCTCCCGCCGGACTGCACGCCGCCATGCGTATGCTGCTTGAGCGAAATGCCGCCCGCCTTCACATCCCCGCTTGTCTCGATGTCGCAGTTTGCGGTCACTTTGCCTGCCTCGATTGAGACAGTGCCCGGTGTTACAATGCGCCATCCACTATCCGTGGCCTGAATGAACTGATCCGGCCCGTTATTCAGGAATCCGCCCACATAGACACAGTCCTGCATGGCGAACTGCCGGAACGAGGCGGGGGGAGAGGGTTGCCGTGTGGTGACGGCATGGGTGTGATCCCGGCCAGAAATGACGATGAAGCCAATGTCCCCCGGCTTGGGGTCGATGATGAGGGCCGAACTGCCGCCCTGGATGCGGAGATAGGGGACGTTGTGGATGATCTGGCGAGGGTGGGCCTTGCCCTGTTTGTCCTGCTGGTGGACCATCGGCTGCACATCCACCATGCCAGTGATGGAGGCTGCCCCGGCCTTCACGGCCTTCACCTGCACCAGCATGGAGGGGCCGATCTTGCGGATATGGTCCTGAATCCGCCCGTTCATGATCGTGTTGAGATTGATCCCGGTTCCCGTGCGGTCCCAGTAGGGGGTGTTGTTTGTTGGCATGGGTCTTCCCTAGCTACATACGTTTAGGGGGCGGCCGGGATGGCTGCCCCCTTTCTTGTCAGGCCACCTCATCCTTAAAGCGAATGGCGGATTGCCCAAGGGCTACGGCCGCATTGTGCATCCTGACCCAGTGGCCGCCCGTGCCCTGAAAAAAGGGGCGAGCCACAGCGGAAGGATAGAGCCACTTGCCGGACACGGCGCAGCGGTGGCGGGGGATGCCCAGCTCCTCGCACAGCTTGCGGAGTGTCCGGCCAACCTTCTGTGTCAGGCCAGATCGTCCTTTCTGTACGGCCTTGTATTCAATCAGCCAGCCGTTGGCCGTCTTGTAGTCCTCCACCAGTGAGAAGCCCTGCTCGGCCAGAATGGCCCGCACGATGTTTGGTCCCTCCGTGCGGAGGGCTTTGGCGACAACGCTTTTCACGATGCCACCGGTTGCCTGCGCTGTCAGAGCCTCGGAGGAATCCGGGATGTAAGACCCGGTGCGGCGAATTGTCGGCAGGATGGTATCGAAAACCAGAGCCTCGAACTCCTGCGCCGCTGGCAGCTTGGAGCGGACAATCAGCCGCATCACGTCACCTTCCGTCAGAACACGGACTTTCTGGGTTCTGCCGAGGCTATCGGAGATGGGGTAACGTTTTGTTACCCCACGGCAGTGATCGTCCATTGCCTTGCTGGAGTTGGAAAATCCCAGCGCATCGCAGATGTCTTTCCCCACAAAGAGAGGCTCACCGTCTTTCTGGACGACACGCACATCATGGCCGGAAAAGGAAAAAGGAATGATGTTGCTCATGCGGCTTCTCCCATTGCAATGCTGTCGATAGTCCGCATTTCACGGGTCAGCATGTCGCCATGGTATTCCGTATGATTGAGAATCATCTGGACGAAATCATATGCCTGAGCACCGTCATCGTCCGGCTCCGGGATCATCCCCTCCAGCGCATCGAGCAGTAGCGTCATATGGTTGGTGAACTCTTTGGCAGAATCAATGACGTTCCGAAGCGGGATTTGCTGCAATGCAGCCGGTATTGTGGTATTTTTGGCATCAGCCATGACTGAAGTACCTTTCAGTTAGGGGTTAGGGGCGGTGCGAGGTGTTCCAGACCTTGCGCTGCCCTGTTTTTTTCTCTACAGAAAAATAATGGACAACGCAATAATAAAATCTACAGAAAAAAAACGGGGCAGGGGGCGGCCACGTAAAGACACTGTGGCGCAGCATTTCACGATGGCTGTTTTTTTATCTGAGTTGATTGATGAATGGGCGCAGCGGCATGGTGTCACTCGCCCGGAAGCCATCCGCCGCCTTATCCAGCGGGGGCTGGAGAGTGAGAAAAAGGAGTGACCATGAAGAAACTAATGCTCATCACCGCCGCTATCATCGGGCTGTCCGGCGTGGCTTGGGCAGATGATGGACTGACCCTTGCCCAGAGGAATGAGCGGCAAATGGAAGCCAACAGGAAGGCGGCGATGGCCTCTTGTGGCCCTCGTGGCTGCGTGCAGTCCGAGATTGTTCCCTCTCAAAGCGATTGGGATGCCGTTTCAAATCGTATGGCTGCGGAAACAGAGATCCATCTGCGACAAATGGGCATGTCTCCCAACACGGCCCGGAAGGCTGTGTGGGCAACGCAACACAAGCCCTATAGCGCATGTTCTCACTATGTGGCCCAGCTTACGGCTGATTATGAGAATGGCCTAGATCGGCCCGATTATGACGACAAGCTCATTGCGTCTGTCGAGCATTCTGGCACCTGCGAGCGCAAGAACCTCGACTGATCATTTAACAGCGATCTGCTGCCCTACATTCGCCATCTGGCAGTCCACGAATGTGTGCCAGTTTCCGCCCGGTATTTCAGCCGTGACTTCATGGGTGATGCTGTATGGCAGCCAGAACCCGTTCCACGGAGCCGAGGCGATGCGCTGTCCCTGCTGGTTCAGGCCGTTTTCTCCGGCCACCCACCCGGCAGGAGTGTACTCTTTTACCACCTTCACGGGCTGATAGTAGGCGATGTCGGGGCGGAGGAAGCACGAAAAAGAAATCCCGGCCCGGTTGTAGGCTGGGTAACCGATCAGGCCTGTTTCTGGGGAAATAAGGGGGATTGTTCTCGCCAACATATCTTTTGTGACGCCGCCATATGTCGGTCCCCATACCTCAACGGTCCCACCTAAGGGGGCGGCTCCTTCGACGGCTGGGGCGTTGATATTAGTGAAATTATATGTCCCCCCGCAGTCCTCGACCGTTCTTCTGATCTGGTCTAGCGTCGTGCCCTCGGCATAGTGGTTGTGCAGGGTCGAGTGCCTTCCCCAACCGCCATGGTCGATCAGCTGGAAACCGGCTGCTGTGCAAATATCGCTGAGGATAGACACAACCGACCGAGGCCCCCGATAGCTGATCGGGTCTGGCACCACAGCGGCCATGATAACGCTTGTCATGGCGTGGGCACGGAATACCGGCTCCCCGCCGTTCAGGTCGGCAGATCCTTCCGTCAGCAGGCCGGTGAACAGGGTCGTCAACGGCTTTCCGTAATCCCCGACCCGCACGGTCACGGTGGAATTGCTCTGGTTCACCGTCCGGGGATTTTCAGCGTTGGGGTAGTTGGCGACGTAACAAAGCTGATTCATGTCGTTGATCGACATGCCCCAGATTTCAAGCTCAAGCTCGGAGCCGACGCTCATGCCCGCATGTGAGACAATCGCTTTGATGCGGTAATCGCTTTCCAGCGTGAGGCTATCCGTTGTGCCATCTGGCAGGGCGATGTTGAAGGTGACAGATATCTGCTTGCGGGTGAATGACAGGCTTTGAGGGATAGCCCGGAGATGTTCGCTCATGCTGCACCATCGTCGTAATTAAGAATAAAACGCTCTCCGACCCCATCATAATAGGGGTCTTCATTGCCCTGCGTATCAGTGAAGTAGAGCTTCCCCGGCAGAAGGGAGGCGGCGTTGCGGATTAGGTCAACCCCGTTCAGGCAGAGAGCCCCCATTATCAAGGGCTGTCCGTTCATCCGTACATCCAGATAAACGCCTGTGGAGAGCTGCCGGAGCCATAAACTGATCTGACGCCCGGAGAGGGCGCAGGTAACGCTCTGTGCCGGGACCGGCTGTAGAGGGATGGAGTAGATCACGTTTTTTATCCCTGTGCCTGCGGTGTAACGGCCCCGCCATTCTGGGTCTGTGCCCCCTGGGGGTGCTTCACTGTCACCCAGCCGGTCTTTTTCGTGCTTCTGACCTCTTGCAGCGTCACATCAGCCACGATCATATCCACGCCGCCTTCCGCTTTCCGGTCAATACGGTAGCTGATGATGTTGGCGTGCTTGTAGACCCGCTCTGGCGTTGCCACGAAGTAGAGGTTCGTATCCTTCACAAGGGCGGCCAGAGTGGCGACAAAGTCTTTCCGTACAGTGTCCGGACCGTCCCCGAGCAGACCCCGCACAAAACCGGGAAGCAGGTTCTCAACAATGCTGCCTGTCTCCGAGCCGTCGCAGATGAAACGGATTGTCGCCGTGAATGGTTCATAGACCTTGTTATAACTGGAGAAATTCCCCAATGCCTGAGGCGACTTCGATATGGTGGACTCCTCATGAATCCCGAGGCTCTCGACATGCGCCGCAGACAGGATGCGGTCAGGCCTTCTGCCGATGATATTGTCCAATCCATCACCCAGCACCCGGGCGACGGGGCTTGCCTCCCGGTCCTGATACCGGCGGAATATGCCCCACTGCCGGGCGGCCCGCTGGATCGCCCAGCCATCAATGGCTGACCCTGCGAAGCTGGTCAGCGATGCGCTTAAATCAGCCATTTTATCCTATCTTCCCAGTCTCATGCCTCGCCAGTGCCTCTGATGCGCCCTGCCGGGCCATCCGGCGGATTTCATCCGGCGTGCCGACCCCGCCATTCACCGACACGTTGATGGTCGGGCTGTGCGTGGTCGTGTTGTGATGCACGACGTTCCCCGTCTCATAGTTCCGTCCGACCCGCATCAGGTAATCCGAGGTCTCACGGGGAAGGTAGGACCGCCACTGGTCGCCGTGCCTTCTCAGGTCCTTGTCGAGGTTGCCCGGCCCCCAGTTGTAGGCCGCCAATGCCTTCATCTGGTCGTGGTATTTCTGGAGGAGCTGACCCAGATATTTCTGACCGGCTGCCCATGACTGGTCCGCATCAAACGGGTCCGTGACGCCGAGGTCTCGTGCCGTGCCCGGCATGAGCTGGAGCAGCCCCTGTGCCCCCACAGAGGAGACGGCGTTGGCGTTCCCGCCGCTTTCCTGCATGGCGACGGCACCAGTCAGGCGTTCGAGATCGACATGGCGCAGGCTCACAGCATGGGGCCTGCTCATGTCGTAATCGTCGTCAGCTCCCAGCTCATGAGGGGTAAGGGCGGCAACGGCAACCCCGGCAGGCCCCGCAAAACGGGAGGCTGCCCCCAGAAGGCCGGTCCCAGCCGCTGCCCCACCCCCAATCCCTGTCAGGCCCCGCACGATACGGAGGAATGACCTCGCTGTTAAGATACTCGACAGCACGGTGAGCGCAGAGGCAATTCCAGCCACGCCGTCCGCAATCTCCTGCGGGTGCGCTTTCTCAATGGCGATCAGGGCCTGCAAGAAACTGTGCAGGGATGGTTCCAGATCAGAAAAGACCCGCTGCATCACCTGATCGGTGTTGGCTTTCAACTCCGTCCAATCGGACAGAAGCTGCTCTCCCTGCCTGATCTGTTCAGCGGTCGGGCCGAGGCCCGCGAACCGTTTTTGCAGGCCGTCGTAGTCACGGCGGGTGACTAGGTTGGTGACTGCGGTGCCACCTCCGAGCTGCTGCACATAATTGTCCTGCACACCCCGTGTGAGGCCCTGGAATCTCTGCGAATGGGCGAGTTGATCGAAGATGTCGGCCCGGACCCGGCCATTCCTGTCGAGATAGTCAACCCCGGTAAGCTGGCTCAGGCGGGTAAGCTGGGCCAGCCCTTCATTCGTGCTGGCCTTGCTCTGGATACTCTTGAAGAACCCGTCCACGTCCGAGGCGGCCCCGCCAGAGGCTTTCATGGCCTCATGAAGCTGCGTCAACTTCTGTGGGGCAATGTCAAGTTGCCGGGAAAGGCTGCCCAGGGCCGTGTTGGCGGCGGCAATGTCGTGGGTGAAGGAAGCGATACCAGCCCCGCCCGTGAACAGGGCGATGGCCCCGAGGGCCTCACGACGTAAGGCGGCGAATGAATCCGCTCCTTTCTTGCCCACTCCTTCAAGGCTTTTCCCGGTTTTCTCGACGGCTTTTTCGGTTCTGTCGAGGCCGTCCTGTGCCTGCTTTGCGCCCTTCACAAGGCCAGAGCTGTCCATCAGGATCTGTACGGTCAATACGTCAAGAATAGCCATTTACACGCTCCACGGCCGCAATTTCCCAGAGAAGCCACATGTCTTCGCTGTCGTAGACGGTCTTCAGCTCATGCAGTGTCGCCAGTCGTGCCCCCATCACCAGAGAAAGGGGGGCCGAGACATTCACGCATCGGGCTGGTTTTCGTCCACCAGCTGCCCCCGAAGAGCTGCGATCATTGGGTAAATCTGGTAGATTGCGGCCCTGAAAAAATCCACGTTCAGCTTGAATGCCTCCGTGCGCAGGGCCGGTATGGTGTTGGCGTCTGCAATATCCGCATCAATGATGGGAGCAGGTTCCACGGATGGATTGCCGGGGTCCCGTCGGATTTTCACGCAGTCCATCAGGCCCTGGAAGGCCATGTCGCACTCTTCGTCGCTGAGATGGGAGAAGAGGGCCATGCTCTGGCCGGAGAGGCCCGCAATGCCGCTATCCAGAGCCTCCCGGGGTGTCCGTGCTCCGGAACGCCCCAGAGCACGGACGACATTGCGCGCCCAACGGTCTGCCGTGAAGGCCGACATACGGGTGATGATGAACTGCTTGCCCGCATCTGGGCCTTCAGCAGGGGACCATTCAATGCTCTTCATGTCTTAAATCCCCGAAGGCAGGACATTTTCCCACCGGATGTGAATGGACCGTTCCTCCAGAAGCTCGCCACCATTCGGGACGGCGGACAGTTCCAGCACGCAGCCGGAGACAAACGTATATTTCCGGTTGAAACCTCTCAGCCTCAGCTCGCCATTC